>CAWCVB010000003.1:0-184281 GCA_963798915.1 uncultured Gemmatimonadales bacterium
CGCGCGACATTGCCGCGCAGCCCGATGTGCTCCTTACGCGCAGCCACGGAATCGTTCGCGGCGCCGATCGGGGAGTATGTGCTGGCGCGCGTGCTCGCCGCGGCGCAGCAGTTGCCACAGGGCTGGTTGAAGACCACAGGCCCGTCGCTGGCGGGCCTTTGTGCCGACCCTGGTTCAGGCGGGATCGAGGCGCCGTGGTAGTGGGCACCGGCGACCTGGGACAGGGCATTGCGGAAAACGCTCGAGGCGGTGGGCATCAACGTCGAGGGGATATCGCGCTCCGGGGAATCTTGGGCGCCCTCGTTCGTTGAGCGTAGTGCGGGGTCCATTCAGGAATAGGCAGAGGCGCTGCCAGGGGAGCAGCTTTGGCTGGTGCTTGCCGCGCCACTCACCGACGAAACGCGGGGCATGATACAACGACGCGGTGCTGGCCCGTGCGCACAACTGCTGGCTCAATCAACGTGGCGCGGGGGCGCCGCTGGTGGATGAGGCGGCCATGCTGCGCGCACTCGACGACGGGGCGGCTGGCCGGCGCGGCACTCGACGTCTTCAGTGCCGAGACCGCTGTCGTCGGACTCGCCCCTCTGGGCGCATCCCAAGGTCCTGATCTTCGCCCCACGTCGCGGGCGTTACGACGATCGAAGGTGCGGCGAGCGGATTCCTGCAGGCGCTCCAGGCACTGGAAGCCGGGGCGAAGGCCGGCGCGGGTGGTCGATCCGACGGAAGGATATTAACAGGACGGGCAGGATGGTCAGGGATGGGCATGGCGACTATTTCAGGCGGCACGGGGCGAAGCAATAGCGCGGAGGGATGCTCAGCTTGAACGAGTTCCTCCGGAGGGCATTATCATGCAGTCGCGCGAACGTGGCGGAACTGGCAGACGCGCAGGACTTAAGGATCCTGTCCCGCAAGGGGTCCGGGTTCGACTCCCGGCGTTCGCATCTCGTTCATTCTCAATAATTAACGCCCTCGTGCGCTCAGTGCCTGCCAGGATTTTGCGGCACGACTTTGCCTGACCTTTGCCGATCGGTTTCGGCAAGGCGGAAAAAATACCGGTCGGGTGCGGACTGGCGGCGTCTCCGACTGCCAACCCGGAACCACAGGCCTGGCGACGCGCAAGCCAGGAACGCCGGCAGGCCGGCGGGATGCCGCTCGCGACCCGAAGGAGTCGACGAAGCATTGGAAGCGAACCTGGCGAACGGTGGATTCATCCATGGATCGCAGATCGCACGACGCCTGGGCCAACACCCGGAAGCGAGCGTGATCCGCAATGTCGCCAACCTCAGGATCGGGGATGCGATCCACCGCCTGGTCGTGAAGCCCCAAGTCGCCGCTGACGCCCTGGCGCAGCACGTCACCATCCAGGGCAGAGGGGCCGTCCAGCAGCTGCTTCGCAAGATGGCACGAATCCGCTCGAGCGGAGGCTGTACGGGCGATCGGCGACGCCGCCGGCGGTGACTGGATCGGAGGTTTCCTGGGCGGACTGGTGGCGCCACCGATCCGGCAGGGGCTGCTCGACGACTAGTAGCAGCAGAGCTAGACGCAGAGGGCCTGCAGCCGGTAACGGGCCCTGCTCCAGGATCAGGGGGTGGCAGGGTAGCCCGTCCCGTAGCACATTGAACGAGCCCCCGTACGCCACAATCGCCGCACCCCTTGTAGTAGCGAGGCGCTGGGTGCCGTCCTGTCCCGTGGGGGCGTACTGGAGGCGGGCGCCAGAACCATTTGTGGTTCAACACGTCTAAAGGGCGAGGAATGGGCACTATCCGCGTTGCGGACTTCGAAGACTCCTTTGTAATCCACTTCGGCGGCGACTTCGCCCGCATCAACGCCTACACGCTCGCCTCCACCCTGATCGGCATCGCTGATGCGGCAAGAGCGGCCAATACGCTCGTTGACCCGGCCACGAGATTGAAGTCGTCGTCGAGGCGCTCGGTGACGGCAGCTTTCGGACGAAGATCCGCGCCGTCTACCGCGCGGCGGACAACCTCTTCTCGCGCGACAGCCTTCGCAACATCGCACTTGGCATCATTGCGACGTTCATCTATGAGCACACCCTCGCTCCGGACGCGCGCATTACGGTGCAAGTCGATTCAACCGAAGTTGTAATTCAACACGGCGACGACAGGATCATCGTCCCCCGCGCCGTCCATGAGGCGGCTCAGCAAGCCGAACGCGATCCGCAGTTCAGGAAGGGAATCGGCCAGGTACTTCGCGCGGTTGAGCAGGACGTCGTGATTACCACCTTTCAGCATCTGCAAAGATGACCGGGAATCGCGCCCACCCATCGAGATTCCGCGCGAACGGTTCGCCGCCATTCCTAATAGCTTCCCGGACGACGACTCTGGCGACCGAGAGCTGGTCAAGCTCACCGAGGTCGAGATCCTCCGTGCGATCCTCGAACGCTCCCGGCGCAAATGGGAGTTCGTTTGGAACGGCATGAAGATCTCAGCGCCGGTCACCGACCACAGTTCTGGGACGACTTCTTCGCACATAAGATCGCCATCGCACCGGGAGACGCGCTGCTGGTGAGACTTCGAATTCGTCAGGTTCGGGCGCCGGACATCGGCGTGTTCATTAATGACTCGTACGAAGTGATTGAAGTGGTGAAGCATATCCAGCGTACACGCCAGGCCGACTTTCCATTCGATGACGATGCCGCCTGAAGCGAGGCTGATCGCCGCTGCCGTCCCGGTGAAGCTCAACGCGCTCGCTGAACGCTGGGCAACGGCGAAGGCGGCCGAGCGTGCGAACGCGCAGTGCTACCTGATCGAGCTCTGCCACGCGCTCGGCGTGGAACCGCCGCGGCCGGCGGGTACGGGCTATGAGTTCGAGTACCCGGTGAAGGTGGTGAGCCGCAAGGGTGAGGAGGCGACCAACTTCGTCGACCTCTACAAGGCGGGCCACTTCGCGCTGGAGGCGAAGGACCAGGAGGACGGGCGGGCGACCGACCTGCTGCTCCGAAAGGCGTTCGGCCAGGTGAGGAACTACGCGGCGCACGTCCCTGCACGAGCGCCCGCCGTACCTCCTCGTCCTGGACGTCGGACGACCCTGCTGGTGTGGGACCACTGGAGCGGCGACTACGGCGGGTTCAACCAGGGGCGGCGCATCGACCTGCGGACGCTCGCGGATCGGCCGCAGGACGTGGACCTGCTGCGCGCGATCTGGTCCGATCCGGCGAGCCTGGACCCGCGAGCGCGGGCCGAGGCCGTGACCAAGGAGATCGCGGCGAAGCTGGCCGCAGCTCGCCACCGAGCTGGAGGCGAAGGGGCATGCGCACGAGCGGGTCGCGCGCTTCCTGATGCGGTGCGTCTTCACGATGTTCGCCGAGGACGTGGGGCTGCTGAAGGGCGAGCCCTTCCGCGGCATCCTGGACGAGGCGGCGCTCGAGAGCCCGGCGGAGTTCGTCCCGCTGGCGAAGGAGCTCTGGCGGCGATGGACCGGGGCGAGCGCTTCCTGCTGCAAGAAGCTGCTCCGCTTCAACGGCCACTTCTTCAAGGACGCCGAGGCGCTTCCGCTGGAAGCGCGAGGACCTGGCGCTCCTGCTCCAGGCGGCCGAGGCGGACTGGTCGGACGTGGAGCCGACGATCTTCGGCACCCTGCTGACGCGGGCGCTGGATCCGAAGAAGCGCCACCGGCTCGGCGCGGAGTACACGCCGCGGGAGTTCGTCGAGCGCGTGGTGCGGCCGACGGTCGGAGCAGCCGATCCGGGAGCGATGGACCGCGGTGCAGGCCGAGGTGCTCCAGCTGCGGGACCGCGGGCGACCCAGGACCTGAACGACGGCCGAGAGCGCGCTGCGGGACTTCCACGACGTGGCTCCGCGGCCTGCGCTTCCTCGATCCCGGCCTGTGGCTCGGGCAACTTCCTCTACGTGACGATGCACCTGGTGAAGCGCATCGAGCTGGAGGTGATCCGCGCGATCGAGGAGCTCACCGGGGAAGCACGAGATCCGCCTTCGAGGAGGTCGGGCCCTGGCAGTTCCACGGGATCGAGGTGGACGCGTGGCCGCGCGAGATCGCGGAGCTCACGCTCTGGATCGGCTTCCACCAGTTCTGGAGGCGCACCACGACGTGCAGCCGCCCGAGCCGATCCTGCGCGACACGGGCACGCTCGAGCTCCGCGACGCGGTGCTTCAGTGGGAGCGGATCGAGGAGGACCCGGAGAGAGCGCGCCCGACCCGACGCCGCGCATCAAGCACCCGGTGACCGGCGAGCTGGTGCCCGACCCGGAGGCGCGGCTGCCCGTACGAGGAGCACGTGCGGCGCGCGGCCGGCCAGCTGGCCGGAGGCGGACTTCATCATCGGCAACCCGCCGTACATGGGGGCGCGGCGACAGCGCGACGCGTTTGGGGACGGATACGTCGACGCGCTGCGCAGCGTCTACCCGGACGTTCCCGAGACGGCCGACTACGTGATGTACTGGTGGTGACGGCGGCGCGAGGAGGTCGCTGCGGGGCGGACGATCCGGGCCGGGCTGATCACGACGAACTCGATCACGCAGCGCTAAACCGCACGTCGATCGAGAAGGCGGCGCGAAGGGGGCTGACGGTGGTCTGGGCGGTCGCCGACCACCCGTGGGTGGATGAGGCCGGCGCGGCCGCCGTGCGTGTCGCGATGACGGTGATCGCGAAGGATCCGGCACGGGCGACGCTGGATGCGGGTCGACGAGCGAGGCCGGAGATCGTCGAGGAGATCGAGGTACCGCGTCTCAACGCGGACTTACAGCGCACGCCGACGTGGCGACGAGCGCTAAGGCGAGCCTGCTGCACGCGAACCGAGGGCTTGTCGTCGCGCGGCTTTACCTTGGTGGGCCGCGGGTTCGTCCTGACGGACGAGGCGCAAGCTGAGGTGCTGACGCAGCCGATCCTGAGCATGCGCATCATCATCCGGCCGTACCTGAACGGCCGAGACCTGAGCCCGGCCGCGCGGGGTCTACGTGATCGACTTCGGTGCGTAACGAAGGAGGAGGCTCGAGCGTACCCGGTGCTCTACGACATACGTCCGATCGCGTGTGAAGCCGCAACGCGACGCCAACAATGACCGGAGCACCCGCGAGAACTGGTGGCGTTTCGGCGAAACGGGAGGGCTCCGTCCGGCGCTCGAAGGGCTGCCGCGCTACATGGTCACAGTCGAAACGGCGAAGCATCGCTTCTTCACATTCCTGGACGCTGAGGTCGCGCCGGACAAGAAGATGATCTGCATCGCAACGGACGCGCCGCCCACCTAGGCATCCTCTCGTCGGCGATCCATGTCCAGTGGGCGCGCAAGGCGGGAGCGCGCCACGGGGTCGGGAACGATCCGACGTACAACAAGAGCCTGTGCTTCGACTCCTTCCCGTTTCCTGATGTCGCGCCAGGGCAGCGAAGAACATCCGGGCGGTGGCCGAGCGGCTGGACCGGCATCGGAAGGAGGCCCTGGAGCGCGGGAAGGAAGTGACGATGAATGGGATGTACAACGTCGTCGAGAAGCTACGCATGGGGAGAACTCGATCAGCCCCAAGGAGCGGAAGGTTCACGACCTCGCCGCATGCGGAGTCCTGCGCGACTCCACGACGAGCTGGACGTGCTGGTGGCAGAGGCGTACGGCTGGACATGGCCGGAAGACCCGGCCGTGATCCTGGAGTGGCTCGTCGTACTGCATGATGAGCGCGTGGCCGAAGAGCAACGCGGGCACATCCGCTGGCTTCGCCCCGACTACCAGCGGCCGCACTTCGGCACGGCCGATGACCGGGCCGCGCCGCTGGCGCTCACGCCGGGTGCGGCTGCGCCGGCCGAGCCCGAGGGCCCGAAGCCCTGGCCGAGGGACGCGATCGGGCAGATGAGCGCGCTCCGGGAGCTCGTTGCCGCCGGCCCGCTGACGGTTGAGGAGGCGAGCCTCCGGTTCACCAGGGCCAAGTTCGAGTCATCGCCCATCACTTCGAGACCGAGATATTGGGAGAGCTGCAGCGGTCTGAAGACGGGCGATATCACGAGGTGCTGCAGCCCGCATGAGCCAGGCACCGACGTTCCGGGAGGACTGATGGCACTGCAGGACCATGGGCCAGGGCGTTCATACTGGCTGGATCTCTTCACCGGCGCGACGTGGCAGGAGTTCCTGGCCGCCGGCGGAGAAGTCTCGGGCTTCCGCGAGAGCCGATGGAAGACGATGCAACGGATGAAGCCCGGCGACTACCTCCTGTGCTACCTCACGGGGATCTCCCGCTTCATCGCGGTGTTCGAGGTTGTCTCACCCCCGCTCCGGGACCGGACGCCGATCTGGAGCGATGAAGACTCCCCTGTCGCGTTCGGGTCAAGCCCGTCGTGACGCTGACGCCGGAGACGGCGGTCCCGATCCATCAACTCCGGGGCCAACTCAGCTTCCTGAAGACGGACGACACTGGCACCGGCTGGACCGGCCATGTCCGGGGATCACCCACGCGGTCGTCCGAGTTTGACGGTCAGGCCGTCGTCAGCGCTGTGCTCGCCGCGAAGGAGAGCCCGGTCGTCCGGCCCGTGAACCCAGCCAAGCTCGGCCGCCGGCCGCGAGCGCTGAAGGCGAAGATCGGACCAGTGACGGTTCCAGAGGACGAGGAGGCTGAGCTCGAGCCGGCGGCGGACGCAGGACGAGAGCCCACCGCCCACACCGAGGTGCAGTACATGCTGCGAAGCTGGGCAGCGACATGGGCCTCGACGTGTGGGTCGCCCGGAACGACCGGAAGAAGGCCGTGAACGGCCACGCGATCGCCGAGATCCCCCAGCTCAAGGATGAGCTGCCGCTGCAGTTCGATGACGCGACCAACCGTACCATCGAGCTGATCGACGTACTCTGGCTGCGGGGAAACTCGATCGTCGCCGCGTTCGAGGTTGAGAGCACCACGTCCGTGTACTCTGGACTGCTCCGCATGGGCGACCTCATCACCATGCAGCCCAACATCAATATCCCCCTCTACATCGTCGCGCCCGACGAGAGACAGAACAAGGTGATCCAGGAGGTCAATCGGCCGACGTTCGCGAACCTGGCGCACCCGATGAGCGAGCTGTGCCGCTTCATCGCGTTCTCGACACTGGGGGAGCGAGTCGAACAGGTCGCGCCCGTCGTCCGCTATCTCAAGCCGGATTTCCTGGACGAGCTCGCGGAGTCGTGTGAGGTAGAGGAAGAGTAGGCCGGCACCCCGACATCATAGTCCAGGCGGGCTGACGCCCGCCGATGTACCAGGGCAGCGGGGCCAGCCGCGAGGACACCGCCGAGCGTATTCTCGGACTACGGTGGTTCGACAGGCATGGACGTTCCTGCCCATGGGCTCGATTCGTTCGCTGAGCAATGTGAAAATTTTCTTTCGGAATGTGAGCTCGCGCGATAGGGACAGGCCCATTTCCACAGACGCCGGGTCGAATAATTCAGGGGGGGGTATCCCGTAGCCGACCACCTGTGCCACAACTGTGCCGGAAGAGGGGACTACTGTGGACAAGAGGCGACAAGTTCGCTGCCGCGTAACTCCAACAATGACATCACCCAGCTGGTCCGGTCTAGTCTGGCGTGTACGCCGCCATAAGGACTTAGGCTCCTGTCCCGCAAGGGGTCCGGGTTCGACTCCCGGCGTTCGCATGGTTGTGCTCGTGGTTGACAAACTTTAAGCGAACTGGTAGTCTGTTGGCACAATCGACGACTCGTGGTCATTTGCTGCCTATTGCCGCCACGTTAAACAAAGTGCTAAAACGCAACCAGCCCGGCGGCAATTGTCGTCCGGGCGTTTCTGTGTCGGTATCCCATGCCTCCTGCTTCAGGCACCCAGACCGCTCCGTCTCGAGTCCGGCTCGCCCGCCGCCATTCCGACCTGGTCGCTGAAGCCGCCTTTGCCATCGCCGCCCGAGTTGGCGCGCTGCGCTCGGCGGGCCGGGACATTGCCGATCTCTCGATTGGCGAGCCGGATCTTCCGACACCAGACGTTGTCCTGGACGCGGGCGCCCGTGCGCTCCGCGACGGCGGCATCCGCTACACCGCCCCGGCTGGTCTGGCCTCGCTCCGTCAAGCCATCGCCTCGGATTTCTCCCGCTGGTGCGCACCAACCCCGCCGGAGGATGTTTTCGTTACTCCCGGTGCCAAGTGTGCACTGCTGTACGCCATTCTCGCGACGGTCAACGCGGGCGACCACATGCTTGTCCCCGACCCCGGCTTTCCGCCCTGCCGCTCCCAGGTGGCGCTCGCCGGAGCCCGCTGCATCGGCTATCCGCTCGGTGCGTCCGCGGATGACATCGCCACACGCGTCACCCCGCGCACCCGCGCCATCCTCATCAACTCGCCTGGCAACCCCTCGGGCGCTGCCCTCTCTCGCTCTGATCTCGAGTTCGTCGCCGAGCTCGCCGTCCGTCATGACCTGACGATCATCTCCGACGAGATCTACGCCCGCATCTGGTACGGCGACGGTGGCCGCGCGCCGAGCCTCGCCGGCCTGCCGGGACTTCGCGGCCGGACCATTGTCGTGGACGGGTTCTCGAAGGCCTGGCGCATGACCGGCTGGCGGCTGGGCTACGCCATCGTGCCGCCGCACTGCCGGGAGGTTTTCCATCGGCTCGCCGTGAGCGCGCACTCCTGTGTTCCCGGGTTCATCCAGTGCGCCGGCATCGCTGCGCTCGAGGCGGGAGACGAAGTGGTCCGGTCGTACGTCGGCGAGCTCCGCCGCCGGCGCGACGAGCTGGTCAACGGCTTGAACTCCATTCCGGGCGTGCACTGCATCGTGCCGCCTGGCGCCTTCTACGCCTTCCCCGACTGCTCGGCGCTGCTGGCGCGCCTCGGTTGCGACGACGTCGCCCTGGCCGACCATCTGCTCGAGCAGGCCGGAGTGGCCGCGGTTCCCGGCTCCGCCTTTGGCGCTCGAGGCGCCGAGCATCTGCGCCTGTCATTCGCCGCGTCGCCCTCCGCCCTGCGGGATGGTGTGTCGCGGATTCGCCACTTCCTCAACCCTCAACGCTGACTGCCATGGCATCCCGCAAGATCACTACCGCGACCCTCAACGGGCTCCGTACCCGGGGCGAACGTGCTGTCTTCGTCACGGCCTACGACTACCCCACCGCAATCTTTGCCGAACGCGCCGGCGTCGACATGCTGCTGGTGGGCGACAGCGCGGCCATGACCATGCTGGGCCATGCGTCTACCGTCGCGGTGACCATGCAGGAAATGCTGGTCTTCACCCGCGCCGTCACGCGCGCCGCCAGACGCGCCTTCGTGGTGGGAGACCTTCCCTTCCTCTCCTACCAGGTGTCCGATGCGGAGGCGGTGCGCAACGCGGGCGCCTTCATCGCCGCCGGCTGCGATGCGGTCAAGTGCGAGGGTGGCCGGCGCATCACGCCGCGGGTTCGTGCCATGACCGACGCCGGCATCGCCGTCATGGGCCACCTGGGCCTCACGCCGCAGAGCCTTGGCCAACTTGGCGGATACAAGGTGCAGGGCCGAACCCTGGCGGCGGCGGACGTGGTCCTGCAGGACGCCCTCGCGCTGCAGGAGGCCGGAGTCTTTGCACTGCTGCTCGAAGCGCTGCCCGCCGAGGCCGCCGCGTATGTGCGTGACCAGCTCGACATCCCGGTCTACGGCATCGGCGCCGGCCCCGGATTGGACGGCCAGCTCGTCATCGTGCACGATATTCTCGGCAGCTTCGTCGGAGACATTCGTCCCAGTTTCATCCGACGCTACGCCGATCTGGATGTAACCATCACGGCGGCGCTGGAGGCCTTCGCCGCCGATGTACGCAGCGGGAGCTTTCCCGGTCCCGACCAGTGCTATTCGATCGCCCCGGAGGCCGCTGCCGAAATCCAGGCCGCACGCAACGGGAGAAATCTCACCAGTGTCTCGTAATCCTTTGCCGAGCGTGCCGGCGCATTCACTCATCGGCTGTGACGGGGGCGCCGTCGTCGCCGTACTGGGCGGCATCTCTGCCAATCATGAAGTGAGCCCCGGCTGGTTTGAACGCCAAGTGGGACCGGGGCGGGCGGTGGACACCGGAACGTACCGGGTGCTCGGTCTGGACTGGGAGGTGATGTCCGGCAGGCCCACACGGACCCACGATCAGGCGGCTCGGCTCGCCCAGGTCCTCGACCAGCTTGGCATCGCCGCACTGGACGCTATCATCGGCGCCTCGTACGGTGGCATGGTGGCGCTGGCGTTCGCCGAGGAGTATCCCGGTCGGGTCGGGCGCCTTCTGGTGCTGAGCGCCGCGCACGCTGCGCATCCGATGGCGACCGCTCACCGCGTCATTCAGCGCCGCATCCTCGATCTTGGTGGCCGCGGGGCCCGGCGACAGGAAGCACTGGCGCTGGCCCGGGCGCTTGCGATAACTACCTATCGGACAGCCGAGGAATTTTCCGCCCGATTCACCGTTGAACCGACCAGCGCCCCGAGCGGCGCGCGCTTTCCGGTGGAGGACTATCTCGAGCACTGCGGCGATCGGTTCGCGTGCAGCTGGACCGCCGAGCGGTACCGCGCCCTGTCGGAGTCACTGGATCTTCACCGGGTGGATCCGGCGCGAATCCGGACGCCCACGTTTCTGCTGGCCGTCGAGGGCGACACCATCGCCCCACCCGCACAAATGGGGGCACTGCAGCGCGCGCTGGCCGGTCCCTCGACGCTGACGATCATTCCCTCGCGCTACGGGCATGATGCCTTTCTCAAGGAGGAGGCAGCAGTCTCCCGGTTTGTCCAGGAGGCGCTCAACCTCCCTGTGGCCGCGCGGAGCCCGGCGCAGTCAAGAACGATCTCGCGTGCCGAGGATCCGTGCCGGCCCGTCAATCCCGGGCCGGCGACCAGCGCGGTGCGAGCCGGCATCGGCAGTGACCGCCACCATCGGGCGGTGGTGCCACCGATCCACCTCTCGTCGACGTTTGCGTTTGATGGCCTGGGCCGGAAAGGCACCTACGACTACACCAGATCCGGCAATCCCACTCGGGATCATTTGGCCCATGCGCTCGCCGACCTGGAGCTTGGCACCGGCGCGGTGGTCACGAGTTCCGGGATGTCAGCGGTGGCGCTGGTGCTGCAGCTGCTTCGGCCAGGAGAGATCGTGCTTGCCGCGCATGACTGCTACGGCGGGACTCACCGCGCGCTGGTGGGACTGGCGGGGAAGCAGCATTTCGTGCTGCGCCGGGCCGACCTCACTGCCCCTGACGCCGTGGAGCAGGTCAGGTCCAGCGGCGCCAAGCTGGTCTGGATCGAGACGCCAAGCAATCCACTGCTGCGACTGACCGACATCCGGAAGGTGGCAGACGCCGCGCACGACGCCGGGGCGCTGGTCGTGGTGGACAACACGTTCCTGTCGCCGGCGCTGCAGCGTCCCCTTGAACTGGGCGCGGACATCGTGGTCCATTCCACCACCAAATACCTGAATGGGCACAGCGACGTGGTAGGAGGGGCGGTGATCGCCCGCGACGCAGCGATCCACGAGCAACTGGCCTGGTGGGCCAACTGTCTGGGGCTCGCCGGGGCTCCGTTCGACAGCTTCCTGACGCTGCGCGGGTTGCGAACGCTGGATGCGAGGATGCGAGTGCACCAGGAGAATGCCGCTCGGCTCGCCGTCGCGCTGGAGCGGCAGCCCGCCGTTTCGAGCGTGCACTATCCGGGCTTGCCGGCGCACCCGCAGCACCTCCTGGCCCGGACCCAGCAATCGGGTTTCGGGGCAATGATCAGCTTCGAGCTGGGGGGAGGGATCGCCGCGGTGGAGTGCTTCCTGCCGCGGCTCCAATATTTCTCGCTCGCGGAATCACTGGGCGGAGTGGAAAGTCTCATTGCCCATCCGGCCACCATGACGCACGCGTCCATGGATGCCGAGGCCCGAAAGGTGGCGGGTATTTCAGACTCGCTGCTGCGGATTTCAGTCGGCATCGAAGACGGGACGGACCTGGAGCGGGATCTGGTAGAGGCGTTGGAGTGAGGGAGTGGGGAGTGGGGATTGGGGGCCAGGGACCAGGGCCGCTCGTCATTCCCTCGGAAGCGGGAAGATGGAGGCACATTCGAAGTGCGACAGCCCAGCACTCAGCATTCAGCGCTCAGCGTTCAGCGCTCAGCGCTCAGCGCTCAGCGCTCAGCGCTCAACGTTCAGCGTTCAGGCGCCCAACGTAAAACTGAACCTCGCGCCCTCCCCCGGCCTGGCCTCGGCCCAGACCCGCCCGCCATGCCGGTGAATGACCCGCCGCACCGTGGCGAGGCCGATGCCCGTGCCCGGAAATTCGTCGGCGCGATGCAACCGCTGGAACGGCCCGAAGAGCCGGTCTGCAAACGCCATGTCGAAACCCACACCGTTGTCCTGCACAAAGTAGGTCCGCTCACCATTGCGCTGCTGGAGGCCGAACTCGATCACGGCATCGGGCCGCCTGGCGGTGAATTTCCAGGCGTTCTGCAGCAGGTTGTCCAGCGCGATCCGGAGCAGGCGCCCGTCCCCGCTTACGATGATACCGGGCCGGATTTTGGTGACGACGTTGCGGCTCGGATCGGCATGGCGCATGTGCTGGAAGGTCAGCCGGGCCAGTTCGCTCAGGTCCACCTCATGTTCCCGCAGCTCGGCGCTGGTGACGCGAGCCAGATGAATGACATCGTCAATCAACTGTCCCATGTGCGTCACGCTGGTGCGGATGTTGCCAAGAAATCGGGTGCCAGCCGGGGACGTGACCTCGCCACTCTCCTCCAGCGCCCGCGCAAACCCGTCAATGCGCCGCAGCGGGGCCCGGAGATCATGGGACACCGCGTAGCTGAAGCTCTCCAGCTCGCGGTTCTTGTGCTCCAGGTCCCGGATGAGGGCCTTCTGCGTCACCGTGAGCGTAAGGGCTGCTTCCTCGCTGGCGCGCAACCGTTCGGCCTGGCGGGTAAGCTCGGCGTTCCGGCGGGCCAGCTCCACGAACACCGCCACCTTGGACCGGACAAATTCCGGCACCACCGGCTTGATCAGGTAATCGACGGCGCCGACAGCGTAGCCGCGCACCGCCATCTGGGCATCCCGGTCGGCTGCGGTGAGGAAGATGATCGGCGTATCACGTGAACGCTCGCGCTGCCGGATCAGCTCGGCGGTTTCGAATCCGTCCATGTCCGGCATCTTCACGTCCAGCAGGATGACCGCGACATCCGCCAGCAGCAGCTGCTTGAGCGCCTCGCGACCGGATGTGGCAGTGACGATCTCCCGGCTGATGCCCTCGAGCATCGCCTTGAGCGCCACCAGGTTGGCGGGCTGGTCATCGACCAGCAGGATCCGGACCCCCGGCTGGCCCTCGACCGCCTCGGGCTCCACTAGCGGTGCAGCCATACCCTGAGCAGCGACAAGAGCTGGTCGGTATCCACCGGCTTGGCGATATAGTCCACGGCGCCGGCCTCGATGCATTTCTCGCGGTCACCCTTCATCGCCTTGGCCGTCACGGCAATCACAGGCAACTTCCGGAATCTTGGCTGTTCCCGGATGGCCCGGGTGGTTTCGTATCCATCCATTTCCGGCATCATCACATCCATCAGGACGATATCAATGCCTGGCACCTCCTGGAGCCGGGCAAGCCCTTCCCGTCCGCTTTCGGCATGGACGACATTCATGCCGCTGCGCTCGAGCAGCGTCGTCAGGGCAAAGATGTTCCTGACGTCGTCATCCACAATCAGCACGGTGCGACCGAGCAGCGCCGGATCCTGCTGGCGCACCCGGTCGAGCATCTGTTGCCCCGACTCGGGAAGCTGCTCGGTGACCCGGTGAAGGTAGAGCGAAGTATCGTCGAGCAGCCGCTCCGGTGAACGCGCGTCCTTGATCACCACGGACTCCGCCAGGCGCCCAAGCTCCAGCTCTTCCGTTCGCGAGAGCGACTTTCCGGTGTAGACCACGGTCGGCAGCTTGCGGAGGCCCACTTCACTCTTGACCCGCTTGACCAGCTGAAAGCCGGTCATGTCCGGCAGGCCCAGATCCAGCACCATGCAGTCGAACCGGCGGGCCTGAAGCTGGTCGAGTGCCTCGGCGCCACTGCCGACGGCGGTGGTCTCGACGTCCTCACCCGCGAGCAGCGTCATGATGCTGTTCCGCTGGGCCAGGTCGTCCTCGACAATGAGCAGCCGCTTCACCGGCCGGTCCACAAAGTCCGTAAGCGCGCGGAGTGACTCGGCAATACTGTCCCGGCTGGCGGGCTTGGTGAGGAAGTCGATGGCGCCAAGGCGCAGACCCCGCTGCCAGTTTTCCTCGACCGAGATGACGTGGACCGGAATGTGGCGGGTCGCCGGGTCGTGCTTGAGACGGTCGAGGATGGTCCAGCCGTCGGCATCCGGCAGACGAAGATCGAGGGTCACGGCGGTGGGAAGGAATTCGCGCGCCAGGGCGAGCGCCTGGTCCGCGCGCTGGGCCACGATTCCCTTGAAGCCGTGCTCCCGGGCAAGGTCCAGCAGGATCTGCGCGAACGCCGGGTCATCTTCCGCGATCAGCAGCACCCGCTCACCGGCCGCAATCGAGCCGCGATCGTCGCCGATGGTGCGCTCCACCGTTGGCAGGATGGTGAGCCGGGAGCCCAGCGGCGCCTTGGGAGATTCGATCGTCGCGACGCGGACGGCCTCCTCGGCTTCGTCGGGGCTCTCGAGCGGAAACGCGGCAGGAAGATAGAGGGTGAAGGTGCTGCCCTCGCCGGGCTGGCTCTCCAGGCAGATCTCGCCGCCGAGGAGTCGGGCAATCTGGCGGCTGATGGAAAGGCCGAGGCCGGTCCCACCGTACTTGCGACTGGTGGTGCCGTCGCCCTGCTGGAATGCCTCGAAGATGACGGCGTGCTTGTCGTGCGAGATGCCGATGCCGGTGTCGGTGACGCTGAACGCGATGACCGCCTCGGCCGAGTCGAGATGCACCTGGCCCGGGCTCCAGCCATTCGTGGCTACCCGCGCATCCAGTGACACCCGGCCCCGTTCGGTAAACTTGAATGCGTTGGACAGGAGGTTCTTGAGCACCTGCTGCAGCCGCTTGGCATCGGTCTGCACCACCGCGGGCAGGTTCTGGCCCAGCCGCACGTCGAAATCGAGGTGCTTGAGGTCGGCCATCTGGCGGAAGGTGCCTTCCACGAACCGCCGCAGGTCGGCAAAGGGAATATTGCCGACGTCCACGGCCATCGTCCCGGACTCGATCTTGGAGAGGTCCAGGATATCATTGATCAGGTCGAGGAGGTCGGAGCCCGACGAGTGAATCGTCTGGGCATAGCCGACTTGCTTGCCGGTCAGATTGGCCTCGGCATTCTCCGACAGGATCTGGGAGAGGATCAGCAGGCTGTTGAGCGGGGTCCGGAGTTCGTGCGACATGTTCGCCAGGAACTCGGACTTGTACTTGGACGTGAGGGCGAGCTGTTCGGCCTTCTCTTCCAGCGCCACCTTGGCCTGTTCCACCTCGCGGTTCTTCTGCTCAACCTCGGTCTTCTGCATCGAAAGCAGCCGGGCCTTGTCCTCCAGTTCGAGGTTGGTCTGCTGCAGCTCGTCCTGCTGCTTCTTGAGCAGCTCCTCGGACTGCTGGAGCGAGCGGGTCTGCTGCTCCAGCCGCTGGTTGGTCTCGGTGAGCGCCTCACGCTGCGACTGCAGGCTCTCGGTCAGCGCCTGGGACTGCTTCAGCAGTTCCTCGGTGCGCATGTTGGCGATGATCGTATTCAACACGATGCCGATGCTCTCGGCCAGCTGCTCCAGGAAGTTGAGCCGGATCTCGTCGACCGGCTCGAACGTGGCCAGTTCCAGCACCGCCTTGACGTTGCCTTCGAAGAGCACTGGAATGACCACGATGTTCCGCGGCGCGGCCGCGCCCAGGCCCGAATTGATGCGGATGTACTCGCCAGGCACCTCGTTCAGCATCAGGACGCGCCGGTCCACGGCGCACTGGCCTACCAGTCCCTCGCCCAGCCGGAAGGAGCGGGGACTGTCCTGGCGTCCCTCGTTGGCGTAACTGGCCAGCAGTTCCAGCCGTACCTCGCTGCCGGTGCCATCCACCAGATAGAACACCCCATGATGGGCCGCCACCAGCGGGGCCAGGTCAGAGAGAATCAATTCCGAGACCGCAGTGAGGTCGCGCTGTCCCTGGAGCATCCGGCTGAACTTGGCGAGGTTGGTCTTGAGCCAGTCCTGCTCGGTGTTCTTGCGCGTGGTGTCGCGCAGGTTGCGGATCATCTCGTTGATATTGTCCTTCAGCTGCGCCACCTCGCCCTGCGCCTCCACCGTGATGGACCGGGTCAGGTCGCCCTTGGTGACCGCGGTGGCCACTTCCGCGATGGCGCGGACCTGCGTGGTGAGGTTGGCCGCGAGCTGATTGACGTTGGCAGTGAGGTCGCGCCAGATGCCGGCCGCGCCGGGCACCCGGGCCTGGCCGCCCAGCTTGCCATCAATCCCGACTTCGCGCGCCACGTTGGTCACCTGGTCGGCAAAGGTCGCCAGGGTGCCGATCATTGCATTGATGGTCTCGGCGAGCGTCGCAATCTCGCCCTTGACCTCCACCACCAGCTGCTGCTTCAGGTCGCCGTTGGCCACGGCCGTCACCACGCGAGCAATGCCGCGCACCTGCGCGGTGAGGTTGCCGGCCATGGAGTTCACGTTGTCGGTGAGGTCCTTCCAGACCCCGCCCACGCCCTTCACTTCCGCCTGGCCGCCCAGCTTGCCTTCGGTGCCCACCTCGCGGGCCACGCGCGTCACTTCCGAGGCGAAGGAGTTGAGCTGGTCCACCATGGTATTGACGGTGTTCTTGAGCTCCAGGATCTCGCCCCGCACATCCACCGTGATCTTCTTGTCGAGTTCGCCGCGGGCCACGGCGGTCGTGACGTCGGCAATATTGCGGACCTGGGAGGTGAGGTTGCCCGCCATCGAGTTGACGTTGTCGGTCAGGTCCTTCCAGACGCCACCGACGCCCTTCACGTAGGCCTGGCCGCCCAGCTTGCCTTCGGTGCCCACCTCACGGGCCACACGGGTCACTTCCGACGCAAAGGAATTCAGCTGGTCCACCATGGTGTTGACCGTATCCTTGAGCTCGGCGATTTCTCCTTTCACGTCCACCGTGATCTTCTTGTCCAGTTCGCCGCGGGCCACCGCCGTGGTCACTTCAGCAATGTTCCGCACCTGCGAGGTCAGGTTGCCGGCCATCGAATTCACGTTGTCGGTGAGGTCCTTCCAGACCCCGCCCACGCCCTTCACGTAGGCCTGGCCGCCGAGCTTGCCTTCGGTGCCCACCTCGCGGGCGACGCGGGTGACTTCCGAGGCAAAGGAGTTGAGCTGGTCCACCATCGTGTTGATGGTGTTCTTGAGTTCCAGGATTTCGCCGCGGACATCCACGGTGATCTTCTTGGAGAGGTCGCCGTTGGCGACTGCGGTCGTCACCTGTGCGATGTTGCGGACCTGGGTGGTGAGGTTCGCGGCCATCGAGTTGACGTTGTCGGTGAGGTCCTTCCAGGTTCCGCCCACGCCGCGGACCTGGGCCTGGCCACCGAGCTTTCCTTCGGTTCCGACTTCGCGGGCGACGCGGGTGACTTCCGAGGCAAAGGAGTTGAGCTGGTCCACCATCGTGTTGATGGTGTCCTTGAGCTCTGCGATTTCGCCCTTCACGTCCACCGTGATCTTGCGGTTCAGCTCGCCGCGGGCGACGGCAGTGGTCACCTCGGCAATGTTGCGGACCTGGGTTGTCAGGTTGGCCGCCATGGAATTGACGTTGTCGGTCAGGTCCTTCCAAGTCCCGGCCACGCCCTTGACCTGGGCCTGCCCGCCCAGCTTGCCCTCGGTGCCCACTTCGCGGGCCACGCGCGTCACTTCCGAGGCAAAGAGGCCCAGCTGGTCCACCATGCCGTTGACCGTGCGCCCGATCCGCAGGAACTCGCCCATCAGGGGCCGGCCGTCGATGTCGAGCGCCATGCTCTGGGAGAGGTCGCCCTTGGCCACCGCGCCCAGCACGCGCGCCACCTCGCTGGTCGGCTGCACCAGGTCGCCGATCAGGGCGTTCATCGAGTTGACCGGCGCAGCCCAGGACCCACCGGCGCCGCGGAGCGAGGCCCGCTGGCTGATCCGGCCCTCCTTGCCGACCACCTGGCTCACCCGGTCGATCTCGGTGACGAGGTCCTGGTTCATCTGGATGATGTCGTTGAGGGTGTCCGCCACCTTGCCGCGCACCCCGATCCGGTCCCGGGGAAGCCGTACGCTGAAGTCGCCCCGCTTCACGGCAGTGAGCACCTCGAGCAGTTCGGCCGCATCGATCCCGTCAGGGCTTCCATCGCCATTCAGTGCGGTCACCGTGCGGACGGCCTTGGCACCCGCGCGCCGGCTGGTGCGGGGCCTGGAGGAAGAAGTGTCGTCGGACATGAAGTGGTCCTCAGGCAAGACGCGCGAACCAGCGCGCGGAAGATATGATTCTGAGTAAAGGCCCCGGCAGTCGGGTCGCCTGGTTATGAGCATGGACTCTGATGGCGCCAGGGTCAAGGCCAGCCCGTTTGACAGCAGGCCCCGGGCAGGCGAACGTTGTTCGGCTACCCTTCCCCAGGCTCGACCGCCGGCAGCCGGCCGCCGGCTGGACAGATAGCAGATGACTCCTGCACCGCTGCTGGTCCTGCTGCTCGAAGACGTCGCGATGGACGCCGAGCTGCTGGAATTCGAGTTGAAGCATTCCGGCCTCGCCTGCGAAATCCGGCGGGTGGACTCGCGTGAGGCCTACGTCGAGGCCCTGCGTGACTTCCGGCCGGACGTCATTCTTT
Source organism: uncultured Gemmatimonadales bacterium (assembly GCA_963798915.1). GTDB lineage: Bacteria > Gemmatimonadota > Gemmatimonadetes > Gemmatimonadales > GWC2-71-9 > CAMLHP01. The sequence goes on from CAWCVB010000003.1 coordinate 18,663, forward strand.
CCGACTTTTCCCTTCCCCAGTTTGACGGCATGCACGCGCTGGAGCTGGCGCGGGCCTGGGCCGTGACCGTGCCGTTCATCGTCGTCACCGGTTCCATCAATGAGGAGACGGCCGTCAAGTGCATGAAGGCCGGCGCCACCGACTATGTGCTCAAGAGCAACCTGAGCCGCATCGGTCCCGCCGTACGGACGGCGCTCGAGCGGGAGCGCGAACGAGGCGAGCGGGAGCGTACCCAGATCGCGCTGCGCCGATCCGAGGCGGACCTGCGCGCCATCTTTGACTCAACGGCGCAGGCCCTGGTGCTGCTCGGGCCGGAAAGCCGGGTGCGCCTGTTCAATGCCGCGGCCGCCGAGGCCGAGGAGCACTGCGGTGGCTCGATCGGCATCGGTGTGCCCGCCGCCAGGCTGAGTCTCGTGAGCGAAGAGCACCTGCGGCAGGCGCTCGCCGGCGAGCGAGTCACCATCGAGGCAGCGCCCGGAGACGGAAGCCTGCGGTTTGACATCACCTATGCGCCGGTCCGGGATGATCGCGACGCGGTGATCGGGGTCTGCATCACGGCCGTGGACATTACCGAGCGCCGGCGCATGGATGAGCACCTGCGGCGCGCCGAACGGATGCAGGCCACGGGCAGGCTGGCCGGCGGCGTGGCTCACGAAGTGAACAACATGATGACGGCCATCCTCGGCTTCGGCGACTTTGTCCTCAAGAGCCTCGCGCCGGACGATGTCCGGACCGGAGATGTGCAGGAAATCCTGAAGGCGGCCCACCGGGCCGCGGACGTCACGCGCCAGTTGCTGGCCTTCAGCCGGCAGCAGGTGCTGCACCCCCGCACGATCGACCTGAACATCGTGCTCCAGGACGTGCTGCCCATGCTCCAGCGGTCAGTAGCCGAGGAACACGCGCTGGTGATGCAACTGGCGCCGGAGCCGTGCTGCTGCCACGCCGATCCCGGGCAGATCGAGCAGGTGATCCTGAACCTGGTGCTGAATGCCCGGGATGCAATGCCGTCAGGTGGACGCATCACCATCCAGACGGCGCAGCAGACGTTCGACGACATCTATGCCGCCCGTCACCCCGACCTCCGGCTACCGACCGGCGACTTCATCATGATTGCGGTGAGTGACACCGGCGCCGGGATGGACCGGGCAACCATGCACCGCATCTTCGAGCCGTTCTTCACCACCAAGCCCGTCGGTCAGGGCACCGGGCTGGGGCTCTCCACCGCGTACGGCATCATCAAGCAGAGCAACGGTTTCATCTTTGCCTACAGCGAACCGGGCGACGGCACCGTCTTCAAGGCCTACCTGCCGCGCTCTCCCGAGAGCGCCGAGCGTCCTTCGGGACCGCGCCGGATGCCGCCGCGGGGCGGCTCGGAGACGATTCTGGTGGTGGAGGACGAGGCGGTGGTCCGGCAGCTCGCCGCGCGAGCGCTGCGCGAATTCGGTTACTCGATCATCGAGGCAGAGAACGGGAAGGCGGCCCTGGAGATCTTCAAGCAGCGGTCACAGGAAATCGCGCTGGTCCTGACGGACGTGGCAATGCCGGAAATGGGCGGGAGTGAACTGGCTGCCCGGCTGGAGGAATTCGCCCCGGATCTGCCGGTGCTGTTTACGTCCGGGTATACCGGAGAGGAAGTCGTGGAACGGGGACTGCTGCCGCACGGTGTTGCCTTCCAGTCCAAGCCCTTTGCCCCGGACGCCCTGGCGTCGCGGGTCCGCCGGTTGCTCGACCAGGTCCCGCGGAGCCGGAACGGCGGTCCGCCCGGCGCCGGCGACGCTATTGAGACGGCGGCGGCGAGGGACGGAGCAACGCCAGACGGACAGCATCAACCACGATAGAGAGGTCGTGGAGCTTGCTCACGAGTGGCACGCCCCGCGCTTCGATGAGCTCATGCACCGCCGGCTCGTGCGCCAGCCCGCTCAGGAAGACCACGCGCTCTTTCAGATGGGGCGCTTGGGTCACGATCGCGTCGTAGAGGGCCAGTCCGTTCAGTTCAGGCATGATCACATCGCAGACGACGGCATCGATGTCACCGCCACCCCGCAGGACGGCCAGTCCCTCGGCGCCGCTGCCCGCCTCCAGGACGCGCATCCCTGCCCGTTCGAAGTGCCGACGCACCGCGCGTCGCACCGAGGCTTCATCGTCTACCACCAGTACCGTGGGCACAGGCTTAATACTTCCGTTTCCATCTCCCACGTCAAGCGACCTCCTGGTTTGACCCATCCGTCGCCAGTCGGCTGCCTTTCCCGCCATGACGACGGAAATAGTGGTCGAAAAGACCGCTGAAGACGTGGCCTCACGTTCGCTCAAGGTGACGGTGCCGCTGGAACGGGGGCAGGCCGCCGAAGACAAGGCGCTGAAGTACTATCCCAAGCGGGCTCGCCTTCCTGGCTTCCGGCAGGGGAAGGCGCCGGAGGCGGTGGTTCGGCGCCGCCTTGGCGACGCCATCCGGCAGTCGGCGCTCGAGGAAGTGGTGCGGGATGGTTGTGGCAGGCCGGACGGGCGATGCAATGACGCGGAGGGTTGCTCAGCTTCGACGGGTTCCCCCGGAGGCATCATCATGTAGTCGCGCGAACGTGGCGGACGCGCAGGACTTAGGATCCTGTCCCGCAAGGGGTCCGGGTTCGACTCCCGGCGTTCGCATCTCCCTCCAGAAACGGCCTCAAGGCGACTCCGGGACCGCGGCACCGTGACAGGCGCTGCACATCTGCGGATTCCGCTTTCTCAACCGCTTGGCATCGAACCCCGGCCCGTGCGGACTGAAGTGCCGCCCGCCCAGCGCCGAATGGCAGGTCAGGCAGTCCCGCTCGGCATGGCAGGAGACACAGCTCTCGAGGTTCTGCCGTGCGGCGGGACCGTGTCCGAGAAGAAAGTTCTGCTTCGCGTCATGAAATCCCCCGCGCAACTGTCCCCGAGCAACGAGCCCAGCCTGCTGGTGGCATTCGGTACAGAATTGCCGGGTGTTGTGGCACTCGGCGCACGACACGTCGCGCCCATATGCCGAGGCAGGATGGCGGGCGAGGAACCCGGTTGGGTGGTAGCCGGGCGCCGAGGCGGCGCTGGGCCGATGGCAGTCGAGACAGTCCGCTCGCGCATGACAGACGGCGCAGCTCCTGGGAACAGCGGCGGCAGGCAGCGCATGCCGATCGGAAAAATCGTCCCCGTGGGACGCGGGTCGGCGCCGCACAACCAGGGCACCGGCACCCCGCCCCGGCCCGCCTGCATGGATCGCGACCGTCGCCTCCGGCTTTCCGACGTGACAGGTGAGGCAGCTTTCGCGGGTATGACAGACGGCACAGCGCTGCGGTGCGCGCTGTTCCAGCCGCCCATGGCGCTGCACAAAATCTCCAGCGCCGTGACTGGCGGGTGCCTCGAGCTTCACTTCGATCGCGAGCGAGCGGGCATCGGGCGCGAGTGCCTGGATTGGCGGAACTTCCGGGGCATTCACGTGGCACCTGATGCAGAAGTCGCGGGCGTGGCAGGTCGCGCAGCTCGGCGAGACCCCGATTGGCGGCCGACCAGCCACCGGGGTCGGCTGGGCGAGCTTTCCATGGTTCTGGATGAATGACGTATCCTGGTGGGACGGGGGTTCGGGAAACGCTGCAATGCGTCCTCGCGAGAGTGTCGTTGCCTGGGCCAGCGTCAGGTGGCAGGTAGCGCAGGCGGTGTCGGGCGCTGTGAGGTGCTCAGCCTGAATACCATGGCAGTTCAGACAGCGTTGCCGCTCGGTACGCTGAACCCTCATCCAGGGTGCATCCGGGCCAAGGTGACATGACGCGCACATGAGCGAATCGAGAGGGAAGCGTGCGCCGGCTCTGGCGGCATGCACCAGATGCTTGAAGCGAAGATTGGATGGCCGCGATGCGTCGGGCGGGCTCCAATCGACCTTCTTCTCGATGGTGCCGTCGTGGCAATTCGCGCAGATGGCCGGCGAGGGCCAGATCGACCGGGTGGAATCCTGTGCACCGGCGTGGCACCCCTGGCACACGGGAAAGACCTCGCGGTGCTGCCAGTGATCGAAGTGATCCTTCGCAGCTCGCGCGGCGAGTTGCCCTCGCGACCCGATCACGGCCACGGCACCCGCCACGACGAGGAGGTAGTGTACTGGCCTCATCGGCCCGCGCGCCTCCGGGCGCCCCGGATTGCTGGTGGGAGACGAAGACGGTCGGCGTCCGTGCCAAATATCCACGAGATCCGGCCCTGCAGCCGGAACTGATTCCAGTCGAAGGCCCCTGCGTCGGCCCGACGACGGGCCTCGAAGTACTGCGCCGCCGACAGGCTCATCTGCAATCGATCGGACGCGCCGAAGCTGGCATCGAGGCCAATCGCGTCCACCTGCGCTTCATCGAAGCGGAGCTCGAGCGGCCGGGCCAGCGTGGAGCCGAAGGCTGAGAGCGAGAAGCGCGAAACTGGACGCCAGGTCACCTGGGCATCCCAGGTGCGCGACGACGCCCCCGCTCCGAACTCGGCGCGGTAGCCAGCGTCCAGCGTGAGGGTCGGGCTCGCCGATACAGTCGCAGAAATTGAGGATCGCCATCCCCGGTCTTCGACCGTCACGAGTCCGGTCTCGGCGAATGACTCGGTGTACCAGTAGCGCTCCCCGCTGGCGCGCAAGCGGACGCGCCGGGCCGGCGCGAACGAGATGGACCCGTCGATGGCGGTATAGGGAACGGCGGCGAAGGCGCCCCAGATGGTCCACAGGTCGAAATGCGGCCGGTATCGCCTCACGCCCGCATCAGCAGTGAAGCGGCGATCCACGAACCGGAGAAACACTTCGGAACTGCCCCACCATCCCTGGGCCAGGTCGTACTCCGTCGCACCCGTGAGGCTCACATGCCCCATGGGACGAAGCCCGGCACTGAGGGCGGCGCGCTCGGAGCTGAAGAAGTGGGTTGATCGGTCCACCTCGCGCAGGTACTCGGCTCGGAGGTCGGCCCAGTGACTGCGCCAGTCCAGCGCTGCGCCTGCCGTGAGACTCCGTTGCGGCACCTGAAACTCGTCCAGCGGGTTGAGCGACGGGCTGTTGACGGGGATGTCGGTGCTTCGCGCCATGCCCCAGCCGCCATAGCCGGTCAGCTCGAGTCCGAGCCGCAGCACGCGCACCGTTACGGCGGCTCCATCAATTCCCGTCCAACCGAACCGCCCGGTGATGTGCTGTCGTCCCAGGCGTGCCCTGAGGCCGGGCGTCTCGTACTCCGCGTACCCCTCGAGCAACTGAACCGCCGGCTGGGTACCAGGCCAGATGTTGTCCTTCCCGAGATCGACGCCCCACCGCGCATTCCCCCGAAGCCTGAGCCCGCTGACGCCCACGCCCCACGCTGTCAGGTCAACGCTGCTCACCAGGGGATAGCTGGCCTGTCGCGGGCCGGGCCGAAAGTAGGTGCAGTAGGTACTGGAGCCCGGGCAGACGACCGCAAATCCGTCCGCCGACTCGGGACCCCCGCTTGGGCCGACAACCGCGGCGCTGGAGAGGATGCTATCCTCTGCCACGCCGCGGAATGCCACCGCCTGAAAGCGGGTGTCCACGCGCAGCTGGTAATCCTGGGCAGAGAGGACGCTCGAGACCAGGCAGGTCAGGGCAATGCCCAGGGCAGCCGGCTGGCGCGGGCGACTTACGATGCCGCCCTCCCTCGACTGAGCTGTTGCCGAAGTTCCGCTGGCGAGCGCTGGAAATGGCAGACACTGCACTCCTTTTCCGCATGATGGTCCTGCTCGGGCGAGTGGCAGGCCAGGCAGAACGAACGGGTCGGAACCAGCCGCGCGATGGTGGCGGGAGTGTGGCACCGATCACAGGCCACGTGGGTCATCGCCGGGTGCTTCACTGCCGCCGTCTCAGGTCGATGGCATACGGCGCAATCCCGGGCCTGAGCGTGGTGCTGGTCGTGGCAGCCAATACAGGTCCGGGCCGAGTCCGCCGGAGCCATGGTGACGGGTGTGACGTGGCAGCGAGTGCAGGCGAGACTGTCGTGCTTCGCGTGAGGAAACTGCACTGGTCGACGCTGCGGCTCGTGCCGGGGCACGGCCACGGTCACCTCCACCGCCACTGCCGCCGCAAGCTGGTTGGCCTCGTGGCATGCTCTGCAATCCGCCTTGGCGGGACGCTGGTGATGGCAGATCTGGCAGCCACGAGGTGGCTCGAATGTCAGTGGCTGTGTCTCCGATCGAAGATCGTGACAGGTGAGACAGGCGAGGCGCCGGTGGCGTGCGTGCGGGAAAGAGTCGCTGACAGCGGCGTCGGACGCCTGGTGGCGTGCCGCCAGAATACTGTGGCCGCCGTGGGGCGGCCACAGGTAGAGGACGGCAAGGAGGAGGCCGAGTTGCACCCTCGGCTCCCCCGAATCAGCGTGTGGGCGGCTGGTAGAGTACGCCCGGCCGCGTGAGGGCCCGGTCCATCACGGCGCGGACACTCACGTTGGGGTTTGCGAGGCCGTACTCCGTCTTCACCGCGTCAATCGAGGCCGCCAGCATCGCCTCGTAGTAGAATGGGTTGTGCACCCCGTGCGAGCCCTCAAGGTGTCGCTGGCTCGAACCAGTTGCGTTCAGGTACGGAATCTCGCTGAACAAAATCGTGTTGTAGAACGCCTTCTCCGCCGTGCTCGAGATCGAGCTGTTGGTGAACTCCCCGGGATTGTTTGCCAGGACCTGCGCGAGATATCCCTGATCCGTCGGTGCGGGATCGAGGTATCCGTTGTTGTTGACGTCGGACCACAGCTGAGCCGCCAGCGTGCCGATGGCCGTGCGCTCCGAATTCAGGAGCTGCGCTGCCGTGCTGGCGTCGGCGTGGCAGCCACTTGCCGCGCAGGCGCTCCAGTTCCGGGCGCTGGCCGTGAAGGCGCACGCGTCATCGTATGGATCGACCGGAATGCCGCTGGGTTGCACGCACGGAATCGGCTGGAACAAGTGGCCGACCGAGGTGAACGTCCCGCCAGGCAGGCTGGCATCGTTGACGGTATACCGGACGACATGGCAGCCGGCGCAGGTCTCCGGATTTCGGCTGGCGTTCCCGTGGGAGCTCGGCCCCTGGAAGGTGAGCCCGGGAGGTTCCCACCCTGCATCGCCGAACACGACCGGCCCCTGCGCGCCATGCGCACCCCGCTGCCCCTGCGGCAGGTTCGGGTCCGCGACGTTCAGCGACGTGAAGGGGGTAAATGCCAGGCTCGGTTTCGCACTGTTGTTGTGACAGTGGGCGCAGAGATTCTGGTTGATGTCGCTGGTGGTCACCGGCAGGCGCAGCTGGCCCTTGATGGGCTTGCCGTCCGGCCCCTGAACGGAGCCATGCGGATCGTGACAGACGGCGCAGGTCTGCGGGAACTCGTAGGTCAGTCCCGCATCGAGCTCCACGAAGTTGGTCCGCTGCACGTTCAAGTCGACGAGGACCTGCTTCCCGCTATGACACTGGGGTCCGCAGCTGGCGCCGCCGTGCGAGTTCACCACGCTGTCGCCGTGGCCCGACTGTCTCCACTGCTCCACGTACGGCGTGTGCCCCTCGTTGTTGTGACATGCACCACAGGTGGCCCCGGCCGGAGCATGCGTCACGCTGGTGTCGGTCGGATCGAAGACGTTGGCACGCGCCAGCGGCCACTTGGTCGGGTCGTCAGGCGTGACGACATGGTCGATCCCCGGGCCGTGGCAGCTTTCGCACTGCACATCCCGGTACACGCTATCGCTGGTCAGGTCCCAGCCAGCCTCCTTGCCCAGGAGACCGACCATGTTTCCGCGCGCCGTCACGTCATGGCAGCTGAAGCACTCCGGCGCCGCGTTGGGCACCTGCGCAATGAGATTCTCGAATGCCGAAGCATGGGCAGTCTTTGCCCAGTCGGCCTGGTGCCCGACATGGCAGTTCCCGCAGGTGGTCTGCTTGGTACTCACCGTGAAGAAGCCGAGAAAGCCGTTCGCGGGATCGGCCGGGGGATTGAAAGGCTCCCGGTCCCTGAACACGGTGTTGGTGCATGCCGCGCCCACGAGCGCCGTAACGACCGTGAGATACAGCACCATGCGAGGTGAGACGACTCGGGACCGGGGCGACATGGCACCCCCCTTGAGGGTGGATCCGTGGGATTACCGAGAGCGCTGTTGAATTGATATCTGGGAAAGCACGCCATTCCGCAAGGCGGTATGAGCCACAGTGAGGGAATCTTCCTGCAGTGTTGGGCATTTCTTCATGAAGACGGAAGCACCTCGGCCAGTGCGAGAATAAGGAAGACTTCATTCCGCCTTCCGATCACCTTCACTCCCGTCGCCTATAGGTGTGTTGTACACGACGCCTCGGCGCACTGCGCCGTTCCTGGCACTGCCCATCCGATGGTGTTCGCACCTGTTGCGGCGGAGGCACCCGCTACCCGCTATGAGACTGTGCGCCACCCCTCTCGGTCGCGTCGCGCCATGAGGCGCGTCGACCGCAGAACCTTCCTCAAGAAGTCAGCCGTCGTCTCGGCGGCCACTGCCGCCTCCGCGCTGGTGCCGGCTATCGCCGTGCCTGCCGGCACCAATCTCCTGCAGGCCACCCGGACAGCGCTCGCCTGGAAGAAGGCACCCTGTCGCCTCTGCGGAGTGGGCTGCGGGCTGCTGGTCGGCATCGAGCAGGGTCGGGCGGTGGCCGTGAAGGGCGACCGCGATTCGCCCGTTGGCAAGGGGTCGGCGTGCGTGAAGGGGTACTACTCGGTGCAGGCGCTCTATGGCCGCGATCGCGTCACGCAAGCCCTGATTCGGCGTGGGGGCGCGCTGGTGCCTGTGCCGCTCGCGGAGGCCCTGGATCTGGTGGCCCGCCAGCTCGGCGAGACGGTCCGGCAGCATGGCAAGGACAGCGTGGCGCTTTATGGATCGGCCCAGTGGACCATTCCCGATGCCTACGTGGCGTCAAAGCTCTTCAAGGGGGCCTTGGGCACCAACAACATCGAGACCAGCACCCGGCTGTACGCGGCCAGCGCCATGGCCGGTCTCGAGAGCAGTTTCGGCCTCGATGGCGCGATCGGCTGCTACGAGGATATCGACCACGCCGATGTGTTCGTGCTGTGGGACGACAACCTGGCCGAAACCGATCCGGTCCTGTTCTCCCGGATGCTCGACCGGCGCCAGCACAACCCGGCAGCTCGCATTATCCATGTCTCCACCCGGACTACGCGAACCAGTTATGCGGCTGACCACACGTTGCTGCACGTGCCGCACGCCGAACTGGCGATCGCCAACGCCCTCTGCCATGAGCTCGTGGCGCAGAAGCTGGTGGATCGCGAGTTCGTGAGCCGGTACGTCGCGTTCAAGCGGGGCAGGACCGACATCGGTATCGGCCTCGCGGGCGACGTGCCCATTCCGGATACTGCCACCGACGCCACCTGGGACAGCTACGTCGCGTTCCTCGACCGGTACGAGCCGCGCCGTCTCCAGGTGCTCACGGGCGTCCCGGCCGAGGACATCCGATGGCTCGCATCCGTCTATGGCGACCGGGCGCGCAAGGTCATGTCGGTCTGGGGAACCGATGTGAACCAGGACGTGCGCGGCACCTGGATCAACAACCTCCTGTACAATATCCATCTGCTGGTGGGGAAGGTTGGGACTCCTGGCAACAGCCCGTTCTGCACCACGGGCCAGCCCAGTGGCGGATGCGCGGTCCACGACGCGGGGACCTTGACCCACACGCTGCCGCGCGGTGTCGTGCACAACGAACAGGATCGTCGCCGCGCCGCCGAAATCTGGGGAGTACCGGCCGGCCAGATCGACCCCCGGCCGACCCACAGCGCGCTTCCGATGTTCCGCGCCCTCGAACAGGGCGATATCCGCTTTCTGTGGATCCAAGCCACGGATCCGATGCTCAGCCTTCCCAACCTGACTCGCTACCGGCAGGCCGCAGCTCGGGAGGGACGCTTCATCGTGGTGTCGGAGGTTTTCCCTACGCCGACCACGGATATCGCGGACGTGGTGCTGCCCGCCGCGATGTGGATCGAGCGGGAGGGCGTTTTTGCCAACGTCGAGCGCCGCCTGCAGCACTTCGATCGCATGATCGCCCCGCCAGGAGATGCGACCAGCGACGCATGGCTGATGATCGAGGTCGCGCGCCGGCTGGGCTTCGCCAAACTCTTTCCCTGGGACCAGCCGCATCACGTCGACCAGATCTGGACGGAGTACAGCCGCTTCCACCAGGACCCGCAGAGCGCGCTCCCCCCTCTCGCCGAGTTGCGCGCGCAGCCAGGCGTGATGTGGCCCTATGTGGATGGGCGCGCGACACGATGGCGCTACAACACGGCGCACGACCCGGCCGCCGACCGGACCCGGGGTGACTTCGACTTCTACGGTCATCCGGATCGCCGCGCCTGGATCTGGCTGCGGCCCCACGAGGCGCCGGCCGAAGTGCCTGATCGGGAGTATCCCTTCTGGCTGAGCAGCGGCGCTGTGCTCGAGCACTGGGGGAGGGGCTCCATGACGCAGCGCATCCCCATCCTCCATCAAGCCCTCCCGCATGCGTATGTGGAGATGCATCGCGACGATGCGAAGCAGCTCGGCATCCGCAACCACGACCGCGTGCGGGTGGTGAGCCGGCGGGGCGCTCTCGAAGTCGAAGCCCGGCTCGACTATCGCTCGCAGCCATCACGCGGTCAGCTGTTCGTTCCGTGGTTTGACGAGGCCGTGCCGGTCAACCGGCTCGCGCTCGATGCCGCCTGTCCGCTGTCGGGACAGCCGGATGCCAGCAAGTGTGCCGTGAGAGTGGAACGCGTGCGCCCAGGGAGCGGCGGGTGAGCGCCGGCGGTTCGGGATTCGTCGGCCGGGTTCTGGCGGTATTCCTGCTGGTGTCCGCCATTACGGCAATCGCCTCGGCAATCGTCGCGATCCGGCGGCAGCCTTCCCCTCCGACTCCTCGGCCAGAACCGGTTGCGGTCGCCATGCTCACGCCACCGACGGACTCCATTGCCGCCGAGGCGCAGGTGTTCGAACTCCGCGCCGGGATGATGGCCTTCGCATTCTCCATCCGCCGGGAGCGGCAGGCTCACCCCCGCACGCTCACGACGTATCACTACCTCCGCGCCTATCCAGGAGCGCCGCCACGCATCCCCCATGAACTGACCCCCGACGAGTTCCGTACCAGCGCCTGCAAGGCGTGCCACGAACGCGGTGGCTATTCACGGCGGTTCGTCGCGTACGTGCCGGTCACACCGCATCCCGACCGGGGGCCCTGTCTCCAGTGTCACGTCGGTGTTGATCAGCTCATGGGAGTCCCGCTGATCAGTCCGGATCCGAATCGGCGCTGTCATCAATGCCATGGCGGGGGCGGCAAGCCCCAGGCCACTTCCGATGCCTTGCTCGACTGGCGCACGAATGCGTGGCCGCTTCTGGCTCCGGTCACGCACGATCAGAACCCGCCCCCGATTCCGCACGACCCGCAATTCAGAGAGAACTGTCTGGCGTGCCACGCGGGACCCGCCGCCGTGGCGGAGATCCGGACGACTCACCCGGACCGCGCGGACTGCCGCGGGTGCCATGTCGCACGCGATCCGGAGGCGAAGCCGTTTGTGCGCGCCGTGAGCGCCGGCCAGGCGGATGCCGGAGATGCCCGATGAGTCGCCTCGGGATTCCGGCCGTCGCGCTCCTGATGGGAGTCGCCATGGCGCCGTCAGCCTGCAGCCACCGGCGCGACGCGGTCGCGACGCGCCGTTCCGAGGCCGGGCCGGATACGCTCCGGTCGCGGGCGGAGTCTACCTGGAAGGCGTTCACGGCGACACGGGAGCCAGGCAGCCTGGCAATGGTCCCAGCCGCCCGTGTCCTGGGCTGGGCCGGATCGGGAAACCGAACATTCGAGGTCGCGACACGCACTTCCGAGGACGCCGGGCACGCGCGCAGGTTCGGGACCCAGACGCTGCAGACGTCGCTGCGCACGCGGCCGCTGGGCCAGTACCCGTGCACCTCTTGCCACCTCGGCCGAAGGGTCACGATGACCGACCGGCGAGCCGGCGATGTTCACCATGACGTACAGCCGGCGCATCCCAGGCAGACCGGTGCGCGCTGCTCGACGTGTCATGCCTCGGAGGACGTGCAGCTGCTGGCGTTGGAGAACGGCGAGCGCGTGACCTTGGACCAGAGCTACCGGCTCTGCGCCGACTGTCATTACGCCCAGGTCAACGCATGGGCCCATGGCGCCCACGGCAAACGTCTGGATGGCTGGCAGGGGCGCCGTGTGGTCATGGCGTGTCCCGACTGCCACGACCCGCACCAGCCGGGCCTCGTGAAGCGCATTCCATTTCGCGCCCCCACGGTTGAACGAATCCGGGAGGCTGGCCAATGACTGATGAGCGTGCACCAGGTACGGCAAGCGGTGGCGACCACAGCCGGCTGCTGCAGAAGCAGGTCGGGCGCCGGCACGCACTGAAGATCCTCGCGGGGGGCGTCGCCGCCGGCACGGGGGCGGTGAGTGCGTGCTCTCCCCTCAGTGTCGCCACCAGCGAAGAGCGTGAAACCAGGCAGCTGGCCTGGAAGGAGTACATCAAGGGGAATTACCGCCTGATGACCGACACGGAGCGGGCGGAGACCATCACCCGGCTGGAGCGACTGGCCAAGCTGCGGCAAGGGATCGAGGTGGATATCCGGTCCACCGGCGCGCAGCCCGGCGTCATGTTCGGTTACGCGTTCAACATCTCGAAATGCAAGGGATTTCGGCGCTGTGTCGAGGCATGCATCAACGAGAACAATCTCGACCGGCGCGGGGACACTCAGTACATCCGCATCTTCGAGATGGAGGACGGGGTGGTCGACCTCGACGAGGCTGATGCGACCTTCCAGCATGAGGTGCCGGCAGAGGGCCATTTCTACCTCGGAACCCAGTGCTTTCAGTGCGCCAATCCGCCCTGCGTGAGGGTCTGTCCAGTTGGTGCGACCTGGCAGGAGCCGGACGGGATCACCGTCATCGACTATGACTGGTGCATCGGATGTCGCTACTGCATGGCCGCGTGTCCGTACTGGGCCCGCCGCTTCAACTGGAGCGCGCCGGAGGTTCCAGCCGCCGAGGTGAATCTCGACCAGCACTACCTGGGCAATCGCGCGCGCAAGAAGGGCGTGGTGGAAAAGTGCACATTCTGCATCCACCGTACCCGGCAGGGTCGGCTGCCGGCGTGCGCCGAGGCCTGCCCCACCGGAGCGCGGGTCTTCGGCAACCTGCTGGATCCCGACTCGGAGATCCGCTGGGTGCTCGCGAACAAGCGCGTCTTCCGCCTGAAAGAAGATCTCAAGACGGAACCGCGCTTCTGGTACTTCAGCGACTGAGGCAACTGTGCATCTGAGGCCGTTCCTGCTCACCGCGCTGCAATCGGCCACCTCGGGCAGCCGGCGTTACCACCTGTGGATGGCCGCGCTGACGGGCGTCATGCTTCTCGGCGGCCATGCCTACTACGAGCAGGTACGGTATGGCCTCGGAGTCACCGGCATGAGCGACCATGTGAGCTGGGGTCTGTACATCTCCAACTTCACCTTCCTGGTCGGCATGGCGGCGGCGGCCATGATGCTGGTGCTGCCGGCCTATATCCTGGAAAACGTCGACTTCAGCCGCGCGGTGCTCCTGGCCGAGGGGGTGGCCGTGGCCGCGCTGGTGATGTCACTCTCGTTCGTCGTGGTCGACCTGGGCAATCCGTTCGCCTCCTGGCACCTGATTCCCCGCATCGGCTACCTGAACTGGCCCCGGTCGCTCCTCGCATGGGACGTGATCGTCCTGAATGGCTACCTGGCCCTGAACCTGGCGATCCCGTTCTACATCCTGTACAGCCACTTCGCCGGGCGCTCGCCGCCCAAGAGCAAGTATCTCCCCTGGATGTACGTCTCAGTGATGTGGGCGGTGAGCATCCATCTGGTCACGGCGTTCCTGCTCGCGGGCCTGCCGGCCCGCCCGTTCTGGAGCAGCGCGCTGCTGGGCCCCCGGTTTCTCGCCTCGGCGTTCACCGCGGGTCCGGCATTCATGATCCTGCTGCTCTACTTCATCCGCAAGACGACCACGTATCCCATCGCAGAGGGCGCCTTCTCGAAGCTGGCGCTGATCACCACTGTCGCGGCGCAGATCAACCTCGTGATGCTGCTCTCGGAGCTCTTCTATGAGTTCTACTGGCCCACCCATCATGGCCTCAGCGCCTACTATCTCTTCTTCGGTCTCGATGGGCACCACGCGCTTGTCCCGTGGATCCGGACGGCGGTCGCCCTCAATATCCTGGCGACATTGGCGCTCATGATTCACCCGGTGCGGCGCAACTCACGATTGCTGATGCTCGCCTGTAGCACGCTGTTCGTCGCCATCTGGATCGAAAAGGGCCTGGGACTCGTGATTCCCGGTTTCATCCCCTCCCCGCTGGGTGAGATAGTCGAATACATCCCAACGTGGGTGGAGCTGCGCGTGACAGCCGGCATCTGGGCCCTGGGTCTCTTCGTGCTCACGGTCCTGGTCCGGGTGGCGCTTCCGATCGAGCTGGGTGAGGTGCGAAGCCCATTCCAGCAGGTTCGCCACGGAGCGTCGCAGACGCGTTCGGTCGCTGCCATCCGGCCGCGCACCGCTCGTGCGAGGCAGGAGGAGGTCCCGCCGGTTCGGACCCGGTGATCCGCGAGCTGGCACACTGTTAGTCGAGGTTTCTCTTGCGAGGGTATGGACATGACGCAACTCAGGCCAAACGATACTCGATTGTCGCTCGCCGCTCTTGCCGCAGGGTTCATTGGGGGCGCTGGCGTGGCTGGCGCACTGTTTCTCGCCGGCGTGGTCCCCGCACTGGCCGGCCTGGTGGGAGTAGGTGTCTGGGTGTTGCTCGCCACCGCCATCAAGTACACCGACCAGTGGGAGAAGGCCGTGGTCCTTCGCCTCGGCCGCTACCGGGGCCTGCGAGGGCCTGGCTACTTCACCATCGTCCCGATTGTCGACCGGCTGGCCTACACCATCGATCAACGGATCCGGACCACCGCCTTCGGGGCCGAGTCGTGCCTGACCCGTGACACCGTGCCGGTCAACGTGGACGCCATCGCATTCTGGATCGTGCGTGATGCCGAGCGGGCCGCGCTGGAGGTGCAGGACTACGACGAAGCGGTCATCCTCTCGGCGCAGACCGCCTTGCGGGATGCCATCGGCAAGCATGACCTCGCCGAGATGATCCAGGCACGGGTGGAGCTGGGTCAGGGACTCAAGGTCGCGCTGGAGCAGAAGATGGCGACGTGGGGAATTCACGTGCAGTCGGTGGAGATCCGTGACATCATCATTCCCGAGGCGCTCGAGGATGCCATGTCACGCCAGGCGCAAGCGGAGCGGGAGCGGCAGGCGCGTATCATCCTCGGCACAGCCGAAACCGAAATCGCCCACAAGTTCGTGGAAGCCGCGGACGCCTATCGCGATCACCCCGCGGCCATGACCCTGCGGGCCATGAACATGCTCTACGAGAGCATCGCAAAGCGAGGGTCGCTCATGGTCGTGCCATCCGGGCTGGCTGATTCGCTGAACGTCCCGTCGATGATGGGCCTGATGGGTGCCACCGGACTCCTCCCGCCAGACGGCTCGGCCGGCAAATCGGCAGTGCCTGGGCGGGAGGCGACAAGCGAAACGAAGGAGCGGTAGAGGGGGTTGCCGCTGATGGCAACGGCGGCGGGCCCGACCGTTCGTCACGGCCCAGCCTCCAGCATCACTTTCGGCTGAGCAAGGCCAGCCGCACGGCGTCCACGACGATCTGCAGGTCGTCCATCTTGCTGACGAGTGGCACGCCCCGCGCCTCGATGGGTCCGTGCACTGATGGCTCGTGGGCCAGGCCCGTGAGGAACACGACGCGACTGCGCAGGCGCGGCGCCCGAGTCACCATGGCATCGTAAAGTGCCAGACCGTTCAATTCGGGCATCAGCACGTCGCACACCACGGCGTCGACCGACTCGCCATCCGCCACGATATTGATCGCTTCGGGTCCGCTCGCGGCTTCGAGCACCATCATGCCGGCCCTCTCGAGCAGCTTGCGCAGGGCCCGGCGGACCGTGGCTTCGTCGTCCACGACAAGCACGGTAGGCATCCGCCAAATACCGGTGCACCCTGCCCAGGAGTCAAGGCGGGTGCCGTTTGACCCCTGCTCCCGAAGTCGGCTACCTTTCCCGCCATGACGACGGAAATACTGGTCGAAAAGACCGCTGAAGACGTGGCCTCGCGTTCGCTCAAGGTGACGGTGCCGCTGGAACGGGTGCAGGCCGCCGAAGACAAGGCGCTGAAGTACTACGCCAAGCGGGCTCGCCTTCCTGGCTTCCGGCAGGGCAAGGCGCCGGAGGCCGTGGTTCGGCGCCGCTTTGGCGACGCCATCCGGCAGTCGGCACTCGAGGAAGTGGTGCGGGATGGCTGGGAAATGGCCAAGTCCAGCGAGGCGCTGGAGCCGGTGACGGAGCCCAGCGTCCGGAACCTCAAGTTCGAGGAAGGAAGCCCGGTCGAGTTCGAGCTGTTCGTGGAAGTGCGGCCATCCATCAGTCTCGAGCGGACCGGCGGCTTCAAGCTCGTGCGTACGGTCCCGACGGTTGGGGAGGAGGCCGTCGCCGACCAGCTCGAGAACATCCGCGAGCAGAAGGCAACCTGGCTGCCGGTGGAAGGCCACAAGCCCACCCCAGGCCAGATGGTCCAGCTGGAGGTCACGGCGCTCGACGGGGAGGGCGCGGCCGAGGCCCAGCCCCATTCGCTGGTCCTGGGCGAGCAGCGCGCGGTTCCGGACCTCGAGGAGCTGGTGATGCAGCTCCTGCCGGGTGAGACGCGCGAGGGTGAAATCCGCTTCCCCGACGATCACCCGGATGAGGCGCGGCGGGGACAGTCACGCAAGGTGCGGGTCACCCTGCTCGACGTGAAGCGGAAGGAGCTGCCGGACCTCAGTGACGAGCTGGCGCGGGAAGTCGGGGAGTTCGAGTCGCTGGAGCAGCTCCGGAGCGCCATCACCGAAGACCTGACGCGCGAAGCCAGCCGCGAGGCTGACGCCCGGCTGCGTGATGACCTCATCCGCCAGATTGCCGAGGCCAACAACGTCCCTGCCCCCGAGTCGCTGGTGCACCGGGTGATGCATGCCTACGCCCACGGCTACAACATTCCCGAGACCGAGTTCGCGTCCTTTGAGGCGCAGTTCCGGCCCATCGCCGAGGCCACCGTGCGCCGCGACCTCATCCTGAGCGCGGTGTTGGAACAGGGTCAGCTGCGAGCCACCGAGGAGGAAATGGACGCCCGCGTGGCGGAGATGGCCAAAGCGCGGGGCGTGGAAACGGGACAGCTCTACGCCGGCCTGCAGAAGGCCAATCGCCTGCCCGAGATCGAGCGGGCGCTCACCGAGGAGAAGGTCTTTGCTCATCTCCTCGCGCAATCCACCGTTGACGAAAAGACGGACTGACCTGATGGCCACGATCTACCCGCCGTACATCATCGAACGGTCGAGCCGCGGCGAGCGGACTTACGACATCTTCTCACGCCTGCTGATGGACCGCATCGTCTTCCTCGGCGCGCCCATCAACGATGATGTGTCCAACATCATCATCGCGCAGCTGCTCTTTCTCGAGGCCGACAATCCCGAGAAGGACATTTACCTGTACATCAACTCGCCGGGCGGGGTGGTCTCGTCGGGGATGGCGATCTACGACACGATGCAGCACCTGCGGGCCCCGGTCAACACGATCTGCATGGGCCTGGCCGCGTCCATGGCGTCCTTCCTGCTGGCCGCCGGCACCGCGGGCAAGCGCAGCGCCCTGCCCCATTCCCGCATCATGATCCACCAGCCGTCGGGCGGGGCCCAGGGCACCGCTGCCGACATCGAGATCCAGGCCCGGGAGATCCTGTACCTGCGGTCCAAGCTCAACGACCTGTATGCCCGCCACACCGGCCAGCCGATCGAGACCATCGAGCGGGACATGGATCGCGACCGGTTCATGAGCGCCGATGAGGCCAAGGCCTACGGCCTTATCGACAGTGTCTTTACGCCCCGGCGGGAGCTGGTCCCCAAGGCTTGACGCCGGACCATGCGGGTGGCCACCTTATGGGTGGCTCCCCTTTTGCAGTGTCAGGATTTTCCAGTTTTCACAAGCGGGCCCATGTCGAACGATAAGCACCTTCGTTGCTCCTTCTGTGGCAAGAGCAAGGACTCGGTCCGGAAGTTCATTTCCGGTCCGTCCGTTTACATCTGCAACGAATGCATCACCCTCTGCAATGAGATCCTTGCCGAGGACGAAGAACGCGAAGTTGCCGATAACATCACCCAGGTCCCGACGCCGCAGGAGCTGAAGGACGTCCTGGACCAGTACGTGATCGGCCAGGACACCGCCAAGCGGGCCCTGGCCGTTGCCGTGTACAACCATTACAAGCGGATCAATGCCCAGAGCGGCCGGGATTCCGACGTCGAGCTGGACAAGTCCAATATCCTGCTCATCGGGCCCACCGGCACCGGCAAGACGCTGCTGGCCCAGACCCTCGCCCGCATCCTCGATGTCCCGTTCACCATCGCCGACGCCACCACCCTGACCGAAGCCGGCTATGTCGGCGAGGATGTGGAGAATATCCTGGTCCGGCTGCTGCAGGCGGGCGAGTTCAACGTGGCCGAGTGCGAGCGCGGCATTGTCTATATCGACGAAATCGACAAGATCGCGCGGAAGAGCGAGAACCCCAGCATCACGCGTGACGTCTCGGGCGAGGGAGTCCAGCAGGCGCTGCTCAAGATCCTGGAGGGCACCATCGCGAGCGTGCCGCCACAGGGCGGCCGGAAGCATCCCCAGCAGGAATACATCCAGATCAATACGCGCGACATCCTGTTCATCTGCGGCGGCGCCTTTGACGGCCTCGAAAAGATCATCGAGACCCGGACCGGCCGCCAGCAGATCGGTTTCGCCAACGCGACGCGTGGCCCCCGCGCCGGGGTCAACGAGAAGGACCCCTTCGCCGATGTCGAGCCGGATGACCTCCTGCGCTTCGGGCTCATTCCCGAACTGGTTGGCCGCCTTCCCGTCTCGGTGCCGCTGCAGTCGCTCGATGAAGAGGCGCTGGTGCGCATCCTGCTCGAGCCGAAGAATGCGCTCACCAAGCAATACAAGAAATTGTTCGAACTCGAGAATGTCGGGCTGACCTTTGATCCCGAGGCGCTGCGCGCCGTGGCGACGAAGGCGCTCAAGCGCGGCACTGGCGCGCGCGGGCTCCGAAGCATTCTCGAAACCCTCATGACGGACATCATGTTCGACCTGCCCACCCGGGACGATGTGCGCGAGGTGGTCATCACCCGCGAGTCCGTCACCGAAGGCACCCAACCGCTGATCGTGACCGAGCGTCCGCGCGCCAAGCGCGAGGCGTGAGCTCAGCCCTTGGCGGACTGCCGGTCGCGTTCGTCGGCTCCTTTCCTGACCCGGACGTCCCGCTCGATCCACCGCTGCCCGAAATCGCCTTTGTCGGTCGTTCCAACGTCGGCAAGTCCAGCCTGCTGAACGCGCTTACCGGCCAGGCCGGCCTGGCCCGTGTCAGTGGCACGCCTGGCAAGACCACCTTGGTGAACGTCTTTCGCCTGCCGGAGTTCTACCTGGTTGACTTGCCCGGCTACGGCTACGCGCGTGCCAGCCACTCGGAGCGGCAACGCTATCGGACGCTCCTGTCGGGCTATCTGGAGGGCCGCAGCCGCCTGGCGGGGGTCGTCTGGCTGCTCGACCTGCGCCACCCACCTTCCAGCGAGGACCTCGCCATGCAGCAGCTCCTGATCGGTGCAGGGCGGGCCACCCTCGCCGTCTTCACCAAGGCAGACAAATTTCCCCATGCGCAGCGGCTCAGCCGGGAGCGCGAACTGGCAGCGGCCTTGGGCTTGCAGGATGACCAGGTGCAGGTCGTGAGCAGCCGCTCAGGGCTTGGAATTGCCGAGCTGGGCGAGAGTATCCTGATGGCAGGAGGACGGTCATGAGGCAGGTCTACCTGGCGGGCCTCCTGGTGCTATGCGCCAGCGGCGCCCACGCCCAGAATCCGCCCCATTCCGCGGCGGCCGACAGTACTGCGCCGCGGCTCTATGGCCGTCTCAATCAAAGCGACATTGCGATCCGCTTGCGGAACGACGAACTGGAATTGCGGTTCGTGCCGCTCGACCCGAGGCTGATGGGGCTCCTCGCCGAGGACGGGGCGAAGGCGCTCGAACGGCTGGTGTCGAGCCGGCGTCCGGCGATCGACTCCGCCGGCCGCGACGCCGGCGTCTCCGAACCGGGTCTGGCGCTGGTCAATTTCTTTGGGCTGAAGGATGGCGTGCGGTTCGACCCGCAGCTGCTCACCATCTTCGTGCGTGGACGGTTGCTGCGGCCCATGGCCATCGTGGGCATGAGTCCCCGCTTCGGCAGCGGGCAACTCGCCGCCCGCGAGTCGGTGATGGCGATCTACCTCTACGAGGAATCGCTACCGGTGTGGGATCCCTTCCAGCTCATGTATGGCGCCCTGACCTCGGCCGACTGGGACCAGCGCCTGCCGCTGCTCCAGCGTGAACGCCAGCGGCTTCAGGGGCAGACGCCCTGAGGTGACATGCCGCCGCCGGACGGCCGGCGAGCCGGCTGGCTTCCCCGACCTTGCGATGACCTGCTCGCCACGCCCTCTGCCCCGCCGTACCCGCCCCGGGCTAGTTTCCGCCATTCCCCTGGAGGATCCATGACGCAGCAACCCCTGCGTAACCTGAGCCTGCCCGAGGCGGATCGCCGCGCCATGTCCGACTGGCTCGCCCAGCTGGACGATCAGCTGAGCGCCGAGGATGCCGACTGGGGCCGCATTGCCCGGGACACGCTGCTGCAGATCTATTATCCTGGCGTCAGCGACTACGAGGAGCGCATCGCCGACCCGTCCCTGCCGCCCGCCGCGCGGCTGGCCCTCCGCGCGCTCGATCCCCACGCCGTCACGCTCGAGCCCGAGTACTACGCCGATGTCGATCCGGTGCGATTCGCCCGCGTCAAGCCATTACTCTGGCTCTGGTATTCGTTCGACCGCTCCCCGCTCGGTGGCCAGAACGTGGACCTGGGCGTGCAGTTCCGCCGGGTGCTCGCGCCCCATGTGTTCGCGCGCTGCGGGCGCAATTTCAAGTGTTTCCAGCACGTGGAGTTCTCGTTCGGGTACAACCTGGAGGTCGGCGACGACTGTGTGATTCACCGCCACGTGCTGCTGGATGATCGGGGCGGCATCCGGCTCGGCAACCGGGTCAGCATCTCCGATTATGCGAACATCTACAGCCATACCCACAGCATCGTGGACCAGAAGGATGTGACCAGCGTCGGCACGCGGCTCGAGGATGATGTCCGCGTCACCTATCACGCGACCGTGCTGGCCGGCGTGCACGTGGGAGCCAATGGCATGGTGGGCGCGATGGCAGTCGCCACCAAGGACGTGCGGGCCTGGCACGTGAACGTGGGCATTCCGGCAAAGTCGGTCCGGGTCAAGCCCAATGCGCCGCCAGAGGCATACGTGACCGAGCGCGTCGCGCGGCACGGGGAGTCGGGCAGCTGAAGCGCCGGCGGCGGATCCGGCTGCCGGCGGCCGTGCTGGCGATCCTGGCGAGCGTGCTGCTTGCCCTGACCGAGCTCGTCTTCATTCACGAGACCGGCATTTCCTGGTGGTCGGTGGTGGTGGTGCCAATGTCGGCTGCCTTGGTCGTGCTGGGAGTGCGGGTCCGCCGCACCGAAGCACGCATGAAGCGCCTCGAGCGGCAGCGCGAGGAACTGGCTGGTCAGTTGGAGCACCGCATCAGCGAGCTGTTCACGCTTCGCGAGCTGGGCTACGTCCTCTCCGATTCCTTTCAGGCCGAACGGATCGTGGAGCAGGTGGTGCGCTACCTGGATCGCTTCGTGCAGGCCGAGGGCGTCATGGTGGTGCTGGTTGAGGACCCGCGGTGGCTGCGCGTGGTGGCCGCGCAGGGAAGCCTGGCCGCGGCGAAAGGCCGCCGCATTCCGCGGAGCGATGTTTCGCTGGTCACCGCCGCCCTCGATCGAGGCCGCATCGAGGTGGAGCACCGGCTTGATGCGCCCGAGGTCCGGGTGCTCTATGACCTGAAGGCGCACTCAGCCGCCGTCGTGCCGCTGCGATCCCGGGACGAGACGCTCGGCGCCATCGCGGTCACCGATCATCCCGGCGGGCCCTTCAGCACCGAGGACCTCTGGCTGCTGTCCACCGTGGCCACGAGCGCGTCGGTGGTGCTCGCCAACAGCCAGCTCTTTGCCAAGGTCGAGCACGGCCGGCTCCAGTGGGAAACCGCGTTCGATGCCATGCGCGAAGGCATTGCGGTGCTCAATCCAGACGGCACCATCCAGCGCTCCAACCGGGCGCTCGCGTCCATGGCACGGGCGGAGCCGGCACAGCTGCAGGGCAAGCCGTTTGCACCGCTGCTGTTCGACGATCCCGCGCCGGCCCTGGCCTACATGCGCCAGGTGCAGTCGGCGGGCAGCGCCAAGACTCCGGGAGCGACAGCGGGCCGCCAGGGCGGACTACTGCGCCTGACGCTGGCGCCACTGGGCGGCGCGTTCGGGCACGGGGCGATGGTGGCGCTGGTCGAGGACGTCACGGTGCAGCGCGCCATGGAAGCGCAGCTGATCCAGAGTGAAAAGATGGCCGCCATCGGCCAGCTGGTCTCAGGCGTCGCGCACGAGCTGAACAACCCGCTGACTTCCATCGCCGGCCTCGCGGAACTGCTGCTGGAACGCGAGCCGCTGGCCGATTCGCCACGCCAGCATGTGCGCATCATTCACGATCAGGCAGAGCGAGCCGGCCGCATCGTGCGCAACCTGCTCACCTTTGCGCGCAAGGAAACCACCCAGAAGGCGCTGGTGGACCTCAACGACGTGATCGGCCGCACGTCGTCGCTGGTAGCGTACGATCTCCGGCTGCGCGAGGTCGAGCTGGACAACCAGCTCTCGGGTGAACCAGTCGTGATTCATGGCGACCCGCACGAATTGCAGCAGGTACTGCTCAACCTTCTCACGAATGCCATCCAAGCGTTGGCGGCGCTGCCGCCGGGCCGGCGGCGCTGCATCACGCTTCGCACCTCCCGACGCGACGGCAACGCCGTGCTGGAAGTCTGCGATTCCGGCGACGGCGTGCGAGATGAGCATCGGGTCAGGCTCTTCACGCCCTTCTTCACGACCAAGCCCGCCGGTCAGGGCACCGGCCTGGGGCTTTCCCTCAGTTACGGGATTGCCAAGGCACACGGCGGCAGCCTGAGTTATGAGCGCGCTCCCAATGGCGGCGCCAATTTCGTGCTGGCGCTGCCGCTGGCTGAGGCTCAAGTGAGTGACATGCCGGGCTCGACGACGCGTCACATCCTGGTCGCGGGTCAGGATCCAGCCATTCAGCGTCTGGTGAGCGCGCTTTTCGCCCCCGACGGCCATGTGGTGGATGCAGCGCCCGAGCTGCGACACCTGCGCGCGCTTCTGGATGTCCGGGAGTATGACCTGGTGGTTGCCGATGGCGAGTCGCTGGCGGATCAGGACATGCCGATGGTCACGCTGCTCCAGCGCGTCCGGCCGACATGGGCTGGCCGCACGGTCGTGATCGGCGGCAGCCCGGGTCGGGCCGATGCGAACCCGGCGCGCTGCCTCGCCAAGCCGCTCGATGTCCGGCTGCTGCGCCAACTGGCCGAGCAGATCTTCGAGCAGGGCAACCTGCCGGGCTAGTACCCCGCCTGGCGGGCCGGCCTCCAGGGATCGACGATGACATTTCCGCGCACTCGCTGGCGCGCCGCCGCGGCACTCGACGTGGCCCAATAATTCCCGCCGGCATCAAGATGGTCCGCCGTGATGAAGACTCGCGACGCTCGCAGGAAGATGTTGTCGGCCAAGGTAGCGGTCCCGGATGCAGAATCGGCGACGAGGCCGTCACCCACTCCATCGAAGATATTACCGCGCAACTGGGTCCGGGCGCTCAGTTCGAGCACGATGCCGCGATCCAGCCGGGCCAGATAGTTGTCGTCCACCCGCGAGTCCCGGCTGGCACGCGCGGCGCTGTCCCGCGCGAACAGGTGGATGCCCAGCAGCCCGCCGACGATGGTGTTTCGCGAGAGCACGTTCTGTTGGCCGTGCTCAATGGCGATGCCGCCACTCCGGGTGCCGATGATCAGGTTATCCTCGACGACGTTCGCCGTGGAGTATCCCAGCCAGAAGCCATAGTCCGCACTGTCCGCCCGATTGCCCGCAAAGTGATTCCCGAAGCTGAACGTGGACTCGAACGCGTTATGGAACGCGCCGGTCGCGTCGTTGCGGAGCACCAGATTGCCGATCGAGGGACGGACGAGTGGCGGCTGGCCACTCAGGAAGAAGCCATCGCCGGAGTGGGAAAGATCGTTGTCCGCGACAACGTTCGAGTCGCTCGCATCACGCAGCAGGATGCCGGCCGAGTCGCAGCCGCGGCGATAGCGCTCGCTCTCGCATCGGACCACGTGATGGGCCTGATTTCGGAGGATTGTATTGTGCGACGAGTGCCAGAGGCTGATGCCCCAGCCACTGTTGCTGGAGACGTCGTTATCGGCGAGCAGCGTGCCGGTCGCATCCCGCAGCATGATGCCATTCTGGGCCGAGACCGCGCGGACCCCGCGTACGGCCGCCCGGTCGGTGCCGCGCAGGTAGATGCCGGCGCCGTAGTGGTCGGCCGAGTCGGCATGGAAGATGTCCAGCCAGTCGCCCTCGTCGAAAACGTCCGGTGTGGAGCGCAGCGCTTGTGCCCGGGAGCCGGAGACATCGGTCGACGAGATCAGGTGGCCGCTGCCCCCATTGATGCTCACGCCGAACTGGTACCCCCGGATGGTCCCGCCGGTTATGGTGACCCGATCAACACCGCTTGCCACGACACCAGCGCCCTGAAAGCGGGACGGCACGCTGTCGCCACTCTCGAGCGTCACGCCGTTGAGGTCCACGCTGCTTCCGGCGCTGCCGATGATGATCACCCCCTCGCCGTTCGGATCGGGGATCCGGTAGCGGCCGCGGCAGATGATCACGGTTCCCTGCACCACCGTGCCCGCCTTGGTCGGACGCACGCACGGGGCGGCATCGCTCGCGGGCGCGACACCCAGCAACAACGCGAACAGCAGCCGAGGATTGGTGATGCGCATCAGGCGGGAATGTCGGGCATCAGGAGGACATCGCTCAGGATGCCGGCATGTCCGTGGGGCAGCAGGCGCTCGATGTCGCCTAGGGCCCGGACGCTGCGCGGCCAGGTCAGCATGGCACGGGCCTCCTCAAACGGCAACCAGCGCGCCTCGTCATGTTCCGCACTGAGCGCGATCTGGCCGGCATGTTCCGTCATGGCGACGAACACTGGCACCAGCGAAACCTCGTCTGCCTGCGCCTGAAAGAAGAGTTCCACCCGGCTGAGGTTGTAGAGGCGTTCGGGACGCAGGCCGGTCTCCTCGAGCAGCTCGCGACGGGCGGCGATTGCGGGCGTTTCGCCAGGATCGATGTGCCCATGCACTGCCTCGAACGTGCCGGGGCGAGGCCCGCCTGGGGCACGTCGGAGGACCAGCAGCTGCAACTGGTCCCGCTGCTGCCGCACCGGATAGACGTCGACCAGCGAGACGCGGACAGCCGTCATGCTAGGTCCGGCGCCGGCTCAGCATGGCATCCAGGCGGGCCGCCAGTGCGCGCGGGCGGAATGGCTTGGTGAGGAAATCGTCCGCGCCCAGTTCGAAGACCCGGACCTCATTGTCCTCGTCGCCCTTGGCCGTGAGCACCAGTACCGGCAGGCGGGCGGTGGCGGGACGCGAACGGAGCTGCTGCAGGACGCTGTAGCCATCGAGCCGCGGCAGGTTGAGGTCAAGCACCATGATGTCGGGCGCGACCCGGTCCACCTGGTCCAGCGCCTGCACCCCATCCGCCGCCTCTGCCACCCGGAATCCTTCGCGTTCGAGGAGGTCGCGCATGACCTTCCGCAGTCCCTCTTCGTCCTCCACCAGCAGGACGGTGCCCTTGCGGGCTGTGGGCGTAGCAACCGTTGGCGGCAGCTCGGTGTCAGGCAGCAGTTCAAAGCTCAGTGATTCATCCAGGACGGCAGGCGCGGAGGTCTGTGCCCGTGTCACTGCCGCCGACTGACCCGGGCCAGGGCGCTGTCGTGCCGGCGCGGAGCGCTC
Source organism: uncultured Gemmatimonadales bacterium (assembly GCA_963798915.1). Lineage (GTDB taxonomy): Bacteria > Gemmatimonadota > Gemmatimonadetes > Gemmatimonadales > GWC2-71-9 > CAMLHP01. The sequence continues at coordinate 44,708 of CAWCVB010000003.1, forward strand.
GGCCGGAACGTCAGTGACTCGCAGAAGCTCCTCTACCGACGAGTGCCCCGCAAGCACGTGCCGGAGACCACTCTCGAACAACGAGCGCATGCCATTGCGCCGGCCCTCCTCGGCCAGCATGGCTGCGGTCGCGCCCTCGCCGATGAGCCGCTCGAGTTCCGGCGTCAGCACCAGCGCCTCCAGGATCGCGAAACGTCCGCGGTACCCAGTGGAGGCGCATTCGGGGCAGCCCACCGCCTTGTACAATGAGGCGCCGGGCGGAATCCACTGGCCCAACCGGGCCGGGACTCCATCGGTGTCAGGGGCGCGACATTCGAGGCAGAGCCGGCGCATGAGCCGCTGCGCCACGACACCACGGAGGGCGGAGCCGAGCTTGTACGCCTCGACCCCCATGTCCACCAGGCGCGTGATCGAATTGGGCGCATCATTGGTGTGCAGGGTGGACAGCACCAGGTGTCCCGTCAGCGACGCCTGCACCGCAATCTGAGCGGTCTCGCTGTCGCGAATCTCGCCAACCAGCACCACATCGGGATCCTGGCGGAGGATGGACCGGAGTGCGGACGCGAAGGTGAGGCCGGCCTTTTCCTGCACCTGCACCTGCACCACATTCTCGCCCAGCTTGTACTCCACCGGATCTTCCACGGTGACGATATTGACTCCCTCGCCCTGCACCAGCCGCAGCGCCGAGTACAGCGTGGTCGTCTTCCCCGAGCCGGTTGGGCCGGTCACCAGCAGAATGCCCTCCCGGTGGTCCAGCATCTGCTGAATGGTGGCTCGCTCGTCGTCATACAGCCCGAGGGCCTCGAGCTCCAGGATGACGGCCTTGGTGTTGAGAATGCGGATGACGACCTTCTCACCGGAGGCCGAAGGCAGCGACGAAACCCGGAGGTCCACGGGATCGCCGTTCACCAGCACCCGCGCGCGTCCGTCCTGCGGCCGCCGCCGGTCGGCGATGTCGAGCCCGGACATGATCTTGAGCCGCGAGATGAGGGGCAGGCCGGCGTTGCGGGGAATCTTCATGACCTGGCGAAGTACGCCGTCGATACGATAGCGCACCGCTACCCCGCCCTCGATCGGCTCCACATGGATGTCGCTGGCCCGGCTGACAATTCCGTCGGCCAGCATCATGTCCACCAGCCGGATGATGGGAGCATGGCTTGCCTCCTCCGCCGAGGCACCGGCCTCTTCCTCGTCATCGAGGGCCTGCACTTCGGCCCGCTGATCGAAACCTCCCAGCAGCCGGGCCACCGGATCCTCGCTGGGAAAGGCCGACTCGAGTCCGGCTCGAATGCGAATCGGAGATGCCAGGTACAGCCGTACCTCCCGGCCACTGGCAAAGGCCAGCCCCTTTTCGGCATCGATGTCGAACGGATTGGCAGTGGCGACATCAAGACGAGAATCCGACACCCGGAAGGGGAGCACGCGAAAGTTGCGGACCACCTGGGCCGGCACCACGCCGACCGCCTCCGGGGAGGGCTCGCCCTCCGGCATGACCGGCATGCGGAAACGCTGTGCCACGGCATCCAGAACCTGCTGATCGGTCAGCAGGCGCCGCTGAACCACGCGGTCCCAGAGCGAAACCGCCTCGCCAGCGTGCTGCCGCAGATCCGCAATGGCGCCCGCGGCCAGAAGTGGCTCGAGCGTCGTCACAAGCCACTCGTCGGTGAATTGCATTTGCAGTCCGTAGTAATGCGGAGAAAGTGCCCTACCGGCATCCAAGTGTAATCGAGCTAGAGGACTCCCCACCAGTCACGGTTGATATCCACGGTGAGCCCGAGGTTGCCCGTTCGAAGTGCGATCCCGCCCTCGACCCGCAGCAATCGCATGAACACGTCGACCGCCAGACCCGCCACGGGCCGAATGCCGTCGGAGGCACGCCAGGGCACGCCGGCTTCGCTGCCTCCGGTCCATCCCGCGGCCACAAACGGGGCGAGCGTGATGGAGCGACCAGTGGAGGCGAATGAGCCCAGCGGGATGGCCGGAGCAGGCACCTGGAAACGCCACTCCAACCGCGCCAGGGCCATCTCCCGCCCGCCAAATGCTCGAAAGGGCTCGCCCACCAGCGTTCCGCGGCCGCCCATGACGAAACTGCGATATGGCGGCATGGCGGCGCTGCCCCATCCGCCCTCGCCCGTGAAGAGCAGTTCGCTGTCACCGACGCGCCGCCGGATGCGCACCACGCCGCTGGCGCGAAGAAAATCCTCTTCCCCTTCACCCGCCTCGAGGGTGGCCTTGCCGTCCAGGTCACCACCGGTGGCCACCGAGGAAAGCGGTCCTCGCTCGACGACGAGTCGTGCGGTGCGAAACTCCCCGGCGCCCAGCGGCGGATTCGGGCGATACTGCCCGGACGCGGGGTCATGGCGCACCGGCAGCGAGTACGCATGTTCGATGCCGACACCAAGCGTGGCGGCGTGCCGGGAGCCGAGCCGCTCGCGGATGGCGAGTTCGGCGCGGTCCCGTCGGTAGTAGTCGCCGTAGTCCTTGCCAAACTCCTGGGCCACGACCGAATTGAGCAATGGTGCAATCACCGCCCCGTCCGCCACGTCCTCTACGCTCCGGCGTGCGCCCAGGCTGAGTCGTGTCGCGCCCTGGCCGATGAGCGCGCTGAGACCACCCGTGGCGCGGCCATCCGAGGTGCCGATGCCCAGCTCTGGTCGCAGTTGAATGCGATTCCGGCCCAGCCCGAGCACAGCCGCACCAGCCAGTGCCAGCCCCTGCACCCGATTCACCCTGACAAGGTCGCTTACACTCTGCCCACCGATTCTTGCGGCGGGAAGGCCTGACAGGAGATGGTTGCCGGCCACCCGTTCGACATCAGCCCGGATGGCGGCCATCTCCTCCTGGCTGAATGGTTGCTCCAGCTGGTGAATGGCATCCAGCAACGGCGTCGTCCAGAGGGTCGAGTCGCTGTTGTCAGGACGCCGGAGACCACTGATGGCAACCCGATTGAGCAAATCGGCCGGGAACGGGGCGTTCAGGTCGTAATTCTCGATCTCCCATCGCCCACGGATGATGCCGCGCGCCGGAAACTCGAGCCAGCTGAACCGCCGCCGTATCTCGATTTCCTGGCGATGGGGCAGCCAGTACCGCCCCTCCCAGAGCGCCCCCTCCAGCGTGATGGAGATATCCTCGAGCTGGGAGTCGAGGTACGCGGCCGGGGTGAAACTGAACCTGAAGCGCACCAGTTGTGCTGTGGCCGCATCGAGAAACAGCGTTCCGACCACCCTCGGCTGGCTGAAATCCCGCGGCCGCACGGCGAGCGCCAGCAGGCGGATCGAGCCGCCCGCTCCCTGCACTGTGACACTGTCGGTCAGCGCAAAATCGTACATCGCCAGGCCGGCAGCGGAGAGCGGATGCGGCACATCCCGCACCTCGTCCCCTTCGCCGACCCGAATGCGATCGCCGAAATTGTTGGTGACAATGCCAAGGTGGTCGCGATGGTAATCGATGTCGGTCGGCAGGAACCGCCCGTCCCGCCAGCCGCGTATGACCTGCTTGCTGATGTTCGGGGCCCGCCAATACACTTCCACCTGCAGTTCGTCTGCCTTGACCAGGCGAGGGGGCTCGCGCAAGCCTTCCTCCCCGACCTGGGCCAGAAAGAAGACAAAGCCATGCGCGCTGGTGCGATAGCTGCGCAGCGATGAATCGGCCGCCAGCGCTTGCCGCTGCGCCGTGCCCGCGCGCGCGAGCCGGAGCGCGTCGGGAGCATTCCATGCCTGGGCTTCGACCGCCCTGGGCAGGAGCCACACGACGAATACCAGCCCTACAGAGAGAGGTCGCATTGAGCGGAATATTCCGGGTCGAGTGGGCACGAGCAAGCGCCGCAGTTCTGGCGCTCGCCGCTTCAGCAGCTTCCTGCGGCGGGCCACCCCCGGCCACCGGCACCGGGCCGGTCATGGATACGACGGGATCCGGTTTCGGCACGATGCCACTCGCGGCCGTGTATCAGCTCGAGAGCACCGGTGCGCCACCGCCTGACACGACGGTGCTGACCCCGGCTGGCGTGGCGCGCACCATCGTGCTGCGCCACGCCCCCCCGGATAATGTGGTCTTCGCCTCCATCGCCTTCGATTCGTCGGCCTTCCAGACCTCGGCCGGCCGCCAGGTGGAAGTGCAGGTCACCCCTCGCCCGGGTGCCTATGGCCTGACGGTGCGGAGCAGTGCGCCGTTCAGCGCGGCCCGGCTCACCTTTGCCTATCCAGTGCACTTCTTTGCCCCGCGTGGTGCGCGGGAACAGTATGGCAGCGACCTCCAAGTGGAACGCGCGCTCGCCATTGCCCAGCTGGATGGTCTCGCGGTCACCTTCCTCGCTTCGGTGCGGCCATCCACCGACCATATCAGCACCATCATTCCGGGGCCCGGTACCTATCTCGTGGCAGTCCCCAGGTGATCCGGACCACCCTGGAGCAGTTTTCCGCCGCGGCCGCCGGTGGCGGGGTGGTGCCGGTGGCGCGCGAAGTGGTGCTGGACACCGAAACGGCCATTACCGCCTTTGCCAAGCTGCATCGGGGCGAATACGGGTTCCTGCTGGAATCGCTCGAGGGCGGCGAACGATGGGCGCGCTACACCTTTCTGGCCACCGAGCCGTCAGCTGTTTACGAGTATCGTGGCCGGGCCGTCCGCCGCTGGACTCCCGACGGCGGCTGGACCGCGCAGCCCGATGCCGACCCGATGGCGCACCTCGCCGCACTCATGCGGGAGACGGAGGCCGTGAGCCAGCCGGGCCTCCCACGGTTCACCGGCGGGGCTGTCGGATTCCTGGGTTACGATGTGGTGCGCTCGCTGGAGCGCATCGGGACGCCGCCTCCCGATGACCGCAACCTGCCAGATGCGGTCATGATGATCGCGGACACGGTGCTCGCGCTGGACAATGCATTCCACACCGCCATCGTGATTGCCAATGTCCGGGTTGAGCGGGATGCGGGCGTCCAAGCATTGAAGACGCTGTTTGGCGAGGCGTCCGCCCGTATTGAGTCCTGGATCGAACGGCTGCGGGAGCCGGTTCTGCTGGCGCCACTCCATCTGGGCAGTGCGGGCGCCCTTCCACCGGTCACCTCCCCGTATCCGCCGGAAAAATTCCGGCAGGATGTGGAGCGGATCCGCGAATACATTCGCGCCGGCGACGTCTTCCAGGCGGTGCTCTCGCGCCGGCTCGACCTGCCTGCGCCCGATCCCCTGCTGGCCTATCGCCACCTGCGCGCGCTCAATCCTGCGCCCTACCTGTTCCTGTTGCGGCTGGGTCCATTGTCGTTGGTCGGGAGTTCGCCGGAGGTCCTGGTCCGCGTCGAGCACGGGGAGATCACGGTTCGTCCGATTGCCGGCACTCGCCCGCGCGGACGCGATGCCGCCGAGGACGCGGCGCTCGAAGCCGAACTGGTGGCAGATCCGAAGGAGCGGGCGGAACACATGATGCTGGTGGATCTGGGGCGGAACGACGTCGGCCGCGTGAGCCGCTACGGCACGGTGGAAGTGCGCTCGCTGTTGTCGGTAGAACGCTATTCCCACGTCATGCACCTCGTGAGCGAGGTGCGCGGCACCCTCTGGGAAGACATCGACGCGCTGGCGGCCCTGGCCGCCTGCTTTCCGGCCGGCACGGTCTCCGGCGCACCCAAGATCCGCGCGATGCAGATCATTGACGAGCTGGAGCCGACTCGACGCGGCCCGTATGCCGGTGCGGTGGGATACGTCGGCTGGGGCGGCCGGACGCTCGACACGGCCATCGCCATACGAACTGCCATAATCCAGGACGGGGTGGCCTGGGTTCAGGCCGGAGCGGGCATCGTGGCGGATTCGGATCCGGCAGCCGAACTTGCTGAAACCGAGGCCAAGGCCCGGGCCGTGCTGGCCGCGCTGGGACTTGCCGGCGCAGCCTGAGGCGCGTCTCCCTATATTCGGGGCCCATGCCCGCCTATCGCCTGACTGCCCAAGAGGGCACCCGCACGTATGATCTTCCACAGGGTCGCGCACTGGTGCTGGGCCGGAGCGCCGCCAGCGACGTTCCGGTCTACGACCCGACCATCAGCCGCCGGCACGCGGAATTGTCGGCAGGACCCGATGGCGTCCAGGTCCGCGACCTCAGCAGTTCCAATGGCACTATGATCAACGGCGAGCGGATCGCCATCGGGCTCCTGAAGCCGGGTGATGCGGTGGCATTCGGTCGCGTGGGGTTTCGTCTCGAGGCCGTGAGCGAGGCCACGGTGGCGCCCCGCCCCACGCCGGCCGCCCAGCCGGATACTACCATCCTGCGGGAGATACCGGTCGCACCAGGGGTCATTGACGTCGCCGGCAACGCGGGCACCAGCCAGCTCCGGGTCTCCGGCACGCGGCGGGAAGAACGGCTGGCCCGAAAGCTCGGGCTGCTGCTCGAAGTGTCGCAGAAGCTTGCGAGCGAATTCGACCTTGACCGGCTCCTCAATCGGATCGCCGAGATCACGTTCGAACTCATGAACGTGGACCGAGTCGCCATCCTGCTGGCCGACGGCGACGAGGGACTGGTCCCGCAGGTTTCACGAAATCGGCTGGGTGAGAACTCGACCCAGGCGGTGCCGCGCTCGATCGCGAACAAGGTCCGCGAGGAGCGGGTCGCCGTGCTGACGCAGGATGCCGGAGCCGACGCCAGGTTCCAGGGCCACTCCATCGTCGCGCAGCAGGTCCGCAGCGCCATCTGTTCGCCCCTCATGGCAGCGTCGGACGCGTTCCTCGGTCTGATCTACGTCGACAACATGACCGCGACCAACCTGTTTTCGGACGAGGACCTGCAGTTCCTGGTGGCCTTCAGCGGCATTGCCGCGCTCGCCATCGCGAGCAGCCGCTCCGCTGCCCAGCTGCGCCGCGAAGCACTGGTGCGCTCCAACTTCGAGCGATACTTCGCGCCGAACATTGCGGCGGAAATCAGCAGTTCCACCGCGAGCCTGGCGCCCGGCGGCGAGCGACGCCACCTCACCGTGCTGTTCAGCGACATCCGCGGCTTCACCCGGCTCGCCGAGAGCATGCCGCCGGAAGCGGTCGCGCAACTGCTCAGCGACTATTTCGCGGAGATGGTGGACATCATCTTTGAGCACGGCGGCACACTGGACAAGTTCATCGGCGACGCCATCATGGCGTTGTGGGGCGCACCCGCTCGCCACGACGACGATGCGGCCCGCGCTCTTGCTGCTGCGGTCGACATGCAGGAGGCGGTGGAGGCGCTCAACCGGCGCTGGAGTGCCAGCGGCCGGCCGGAGATCGGGATCGGCATCGGGATCAATCACGGCGACGTCTTTGCCGGCAACATCGGCAGCCCCAGGCGCCTCGAGTACACGGTGCTGGGTGACGCGGTGAATATTGCCTCGCGACTCTGCGCCCAGGCCGGCGCCGGCGACATCCTGGTGGGCGAGGCCTTCCGAAACGCCATCGGCGATCCTGCTCGTTTTGCGGCGGCGCCCGAGATGGAACTTCGGGGCCGGACCGCGCCGGTCCAGGTCTACCGGGTGAACAGGTAGTCCCAGCCGGCCTCCTGCATCAGCTCGAGCACCAGCCGCACTGGCAAACCCATGACGCTGAAGAAATCGCCTTCCACCCGGTCCACCAACGCCGCCCCGTAGCCCTGAATCCCGTAGGCGCCAGCCTTGTCCATCGGTTCGCCCGTGGCCACGTAGGCTCGAAGGAACTCGGTGGATACCGGCCGGAAGGTGACGCGGGTGACGTCGGCGCGAACCCGCGTCACCCCGGCCGAGGCGAGCGCCACGGCCGTGCACACCTCATGCACCTGGCCCTGGAGCCGTTCCAGCATGCGCACGGCATCCTGGGCATCGGCCGGCTTCTCCAGCACTTCGTCACCGAGGATGACTATCGTGTCGGCACCCAGCACGTAGGCACCCGGCACGCTCCCGGCCTTTTCCCGCGCCAGCCGCTCGGCATAGCCGGCCGGCGTTTCGCCGGGCCGGCGGACTTCCTCGACCGAGGATGGAACCACGTGCATCGGAATGCCCAGCATTTCCAGCAGTTGGCGGCGACGGGGGGAGGCGGATGCGAGCGTCAGGAAGCGATTCACCCGTTGCGCTCCAGGATCATGGTGACAGGACCGTCGTTGCAGATATCCACCTCCATCATGGCGCCGAATCGGCCAGTTTCCACCGTGAGCCCCTGCGCGCGCAATGCGGCAACGAACTGTTCGTAGAGCGGCTCCGCCATTTCCGGCCTGGCGGCGTCCACGAACGACGGGCGGCGCCCCTTCGCGGCGTTGCCATAGAGCGTGAACTGGGAAATAGCGAGCACCGATCCGCCCACGTCGAGGAGGCCGAGATTCATCTTGCCATCCCGGTCAGGAAAGAGCCGCAGCCCGGCCACCTTTTCGGCCATCCACGCCACGTCGGCCGGGCTGTCCGCGTGAGACAGGCCGACCAGCAGGCAATAGCCCACACCGATCGCTCCCACCGTCGCGGAATCCACCCGGACGCTGGCGCGCGATACACGCTGCAGGACGACACGCATGGCAAGCTCCCCCATGGAGTCTGAGGCTGGGCACAGTGACGCCAGCCGGCCTGAGAGGGACCGAATGAGCCGCTTCAGCAGCTCATTCGGCTTTTCACGTTACACTGGGCTGCACTTGACAGGAACAGGCCCGGCCCTAGCGTCCAGCTGATTCATCTACCCAGAGGAGGTTCCGGTGCCCCTGTTCATCATCGAGCGTCACGTGCCCGGCGTGCACACGCTCTCCGCCGAGGAGCTGGCCAAGGTCTCGGCCAAGTCCAACGCCGTACTCGACCAGCTTCCACGCACCATCCAGTGGATGCAAAGCTACGTAACGGAGGACAAGCTCTACTGCATCTATCGCTCGCCCAGCGAGGAACTCATCCGGACGCATGCCATTACCGGCGGCTTCCCGGCGGACCGTATTGCCCGCTTCGATACGATCATCGGCCCGCAAACGGGAGACGCCGTCGGCGGCAGTTCCTGAGGGGCACGGCGCCACGCCGACCGGAATGTAAGGCTGGTCACAGCTGCCGGCGGTCACGCTCAAGGGTGAAGTCGAAGACCGCCGGGCCAAGAGGCGGGCCGAGGACTGCGCGGAGCAGATCCTGGGTGTCCGCGATGTCCACAACGAACTGCACGCCCGTCGTGGCTTCTGGCACACGCTGATGGGTGAGGACCGCGAGACGGCTCCGAGGGGGTAGGGGTTCGGGAACAGGGAATAGGGATTGGGGAATAGGGGCGACGGAGCACGTAGCGCACAAGGGGACGAAACTCGTGACGAGTCCCGGCCCCCTTCTAGCGAACCCTGACCCCCACCCCCTGATCCCCAGCCCCTACAGCCTCACTCCACCGTCACGCTCTTGGCCAGGTTCCTGGGCTGGTCCACGTTGCAGCCGCGTCGCACCGCCACAAAGTAGGCAAAGAGCTGCAGCGGGATGATCGTCAGGATGGGCGAGAGCAGTTCGTGGGTTTCGGGAATCTCCAGGCAGGCTTCGGAAAGGCGCAGGGACTCGGCGTCGCACTGATTGACGACCGCGATGACCTTGCCGCCGCGCGCCTTCACCTCTTCCATGTTCGACACGATCTTGCCGTAGACGGCGTCCCGCGGCGCGATGAAGACCACCGGCATCATCTCGTCAATCAAGGCGATGGGCCCGTGCTTCATTTCCGCCGCGGGATAGCCCTCGGCGTGGATGTAGGAAATCTCCTTGAGCTTGAGGGCACCTTCCAGGGCGGCTGGGAAGTTGACACCACGCCCGAGAAAGAGCGCGTTGGGCGCGCGCACGTACCGCTCAGCCAACTTTTCGATTTCGTGGCGTTCCTTCTCCCGGTCCAGAATGGCCTGGATCTGCTTCGGCAGCCGGCGCAGCTGCTGGATGAACTCGCGGCCCTGCAGGATGGACAGGTTGCGGAGCCTGGCAAACCGCAGCGCCACCAGCGCCAACGCGGCCACCTGGCTGGTGAAGGCCTTGGTGCTGGCCACACCCACTTCGGGGCCCGCGTGCAGATAGATGCCGCCGTCCACTTCGCGCGCGATGGTCGAGCCCACCACATTGACCAGCCCGATGGTACGGGCGCCGCGAAGCTTGGCCTCCCGGATGGCCGCCAGGGTGTCGGCGGTTTCGCCGCTCTGGGAAATGCCGATCACCAGCGTCCGGCCGTCCACGACCGGGTTGCGGTAGCGAAACTCGGACGCGTACTCGACCTCCGTCGGGATCCGCGCCAGTTCCTCGAGCATGTACTCGCCGATCAGGGCCGAGTGCCAGGACGTGCCGCAGGCCGTGATGACAATCCGGTCAATGCCCTGGATGTCGTCATCCGAGAGATTGAGGCCGGTCACGCGCGAGGTTCCTTCTTCCTCCAGCAGGTGCCCGCGAAGCGTATTCATGAGCGACTCGGGCTGCTCGAAGATTTCCTTCAGCATGAAATGCGCAAAGCCGCCGCGTTCGATCTTGGCGAGGTCCCATTCGATCTGATTGACTGGCTTCTCGATCTTGCGGGCATCCAGGTTGCGGATCCGATACCCGCCGCGGGTCAGCACGGCCATCTCACCATCGTCCAGGTAGACCACCGAGCGGGTGTATTCCAGCAGCGGCGACGCGTCCGACGCAATGAAGTACTCGCCTTCGCCCACGCCCACGAGCAGGGGCGAGCCCTTGCGCGCCGCGACCAGGACGTCCGGCTCCTGCTCGCAGATGAATGCCAGCCCGTAGGCCCCGTCTACCTCGCGCAGAGCGGTGGCGACCGCCTCTTCGAGGTTCCCGTCGTAGAACTCGCCCACCAGGTGGGCGAGGACTTCCGTGTCCGTTTCCGAGGAGAAGCTGTGCCCCCGCGTCTCCAGCATGGTGCGGATGGCCGAGGCATTCTCGATGATGCCGTTGTGAATGCAGGCGATCTGGCCATGCTGGTCGGTGTGCGGGTGGGCGTTGGGTGTGGTCGGGGCGCCGTGGGTGGCCCAGCGGGTGTGTCCGATGCCAAGAGTGCCTGCGGGCATCGCACCATTCAGCTGGGCCTCGAGCACCGAGAGCTTGCCCGAAGACTTGTGCACCTCGAGGCCGTGCCCGTTGACAATCGCGATGCCGGCCGAGTCGTAGCCGCGATACTCCAGGCGCCGCAGTCCTTCGATGATGAGCGGACCAGCCTCGCGGGGTCCGATGTAGCCGACGATACCGCACATCGCTCAGGTGTTCCTCAGGTCAGCAGGGTTCGCGCCGTGTCGATCAGTGCCTCGGCGTCGGTCGCGGTCGGTGCCTCGGCGATCAGCCGGACGATCGGTTCGGTGCCGGAAGGGCGGACATGGAGCCATCGGTCGGCCCACGACAGCCGAAGACCGTCACGCTCATCCGCCTCTGCCTTCGGCCACCTCGCCCGGAGCGAGTCATACAACCGCCGAAGGTCTGACCCGCGCGGCGCCTTTGCCTTGACTATGGCATATCGCGGTGCGGCATCGATCAGGGCGGAGAGGCTCGTACCCGATTGGGCTAAGTAGTGCAAAATCAAGGCCATACCGAGCGGCGCGTCACGGCCGATGTGGAGGGCCGGCAGCATGACACCGCCGTTGCCCTCACCGCCGATCACGGCGCCCTCATCCCTGATGGCGCGCGCCACGTTGGCCTCGCCCACCGGCGCCCGGACCACGCGTGCGCCCATGGCCCTGGCCGCATCCTCAACAACCAGGCTGGTCGACAGGTTCACGACGACCGGACCTGACGAAGCTGTCGCGCCACCCAGCACCGATCGGACCGCCAGCGCCAGGGTGTAGTCTTCGCCGACCGGATTGCCAAGTTCATCCACCAGGGCGAGGCGATCCACGTCGGGGTCGACCGCCATGCCAATATCCGCATGCTGCTCACGGACGCTGCGAGCCAGATCACCGAGATTGGCCGGCACCGGCTCCGGCGCCCGGGGAAAGCGGCCGTCAGGCTCCAGGTTGATGCCAAAGACCTCGCATCCAAGTTCCCGAAGGAAGGAGGGAATGCAGGCGCCGCCGGCTCCCCGCACGGTGTCGAGCGCCACGCGAAAGCGTCGCGCCCGAATGGCATCTACATCCACCAGCGGCAGCGCCAGGATGGCCTGGAAGTGCCGCGAGACGGCATCCGGATCAAGCTCGATGCTGCCGATGCCATCCCAGCCCCGGCGAGGCGGACCTTGCTCGGCGAGCGTTCGGACTGCCTCGCCGGACTCCGCGTCGAGAAAGATCCCGTCCGGGCCGACAAACTTGAGCGCATTCCACTCGATGGGATTGTGACTGGCGGTGAGAATCAGGCCGGCACCGGCTCGGTGATGCTCGACCGCCATCTGCACGGTGGGCGTCGGCACCATCCCGACATCAACCACCGTGGCGCCTACGCTCATGAGACCGGCCGCAGCGGCATGGGTGAACATGGCGCCACTGGTGCGCGAATCACGCCCAAGCACCACGCGCGGCTTGCCCGCCGGCCACCGCCCAGGCGCCAAGCGCGGCGGCGTGGCGCGCCACCAGTTCGGGTGTCAGGTCGGACCCGACGTGTCCCCGCATCCCGGAGACGCTGATCATCAGTGTGTCAGACATGGGGATGGCCGGGAAGGTGTCAGGCGCGAATGGGATGGCGCGTGAGTTCGGGATGGGCGCGCACGAAGGCCTCGACCACGGGCAGGTCGAACTGGGAGCCGGCGGCGTGACGGAGTTCCTCGATCGCGGCCACGGCGGTGCGTGAGGGACGATACGCACGATTGGTCGTCATCGCGTCGTAGGCATCGGCCACCGCAACGATGCGGGCCTCGAGCGGGATCTCGTCACCAACCAGCCCGTCGGGAAAACCGGTGCCATCCATCCGCTCGTGATGCGAGCGAACGATCCGGAGCACCCGGGGCTGAGCGGCGAGGAAGGGCTGCAGGATCCGCTCACCCAGCATCGCATGGAGCTTGACGTGCTCGAATTCGTCCGGCGTGAGTGGCCCGGGCTTGTGCAGCACCGTCTCCCGGATGCCGATCTTGCCGATGTCGTGCAGCCGGCTGCCGAGATCCACCTCGGCCAGCGCATCGTCAGTGAAGCCGAGCTGCACGGCGGTCTTGACGGCAAACTCCTTGACCCGAAGCGAATGACCGCTGGTATAGGCATCCTTGGCTTCGAGCGCGAACACCAGCATTTCAACACCGTTCAGGAGCGACTGGCGATTGCGCTGGTCGAGTTCCTTGACCCGCGATTCGAGCGTCTGCTGGTACATCCGGTTCTGCAGCACCAGCGACCGCTTCTCCAGCGCGTTGGTGACGCGCGCGCGCACCTCATCCAGCATGACCGGCTTCGAGATGTAGTCCAAGGCGCCAAGCTGGAGGCACTCGACCGCGGTGGCGACCTCGGACACGCCAGTCAGCATGATGACGGCCATGTCAGGATAGAGCACGCGGACGCGGCGGAGGAACGTCACGCCGTCGATGCCGGGCATGAAGATGTCGGTGATGCAGAGTGGCAACTCCCCGGTGCCCTCCAGCAGCGCGAGCGCTTCGGCGCCGTTGGATGCCTGGGCGCAGGTCAGACCCTGGCTCTCCACCGCCTTCGCCATGGCGTGCCGCACCTGCTGATCATCGTCAACGATCAGGCAGCGGGGCGTGGCGGGAATTCCGGACGAATCGGCAGTGATCACAGATGCCAAGGTAGGCAGTCACCGCCCCGGCAGCAACGGCGCTTGCCCTATGCAGTTGCCGGGCTTACGCTTGACCAACCTTTGTCCCTCATGCACGGCGCCATGACACATATTGAATCGACCGACACCGGTTTTGCCTTCGCCACCAGGGCCGTGCACGCCGGCCAGGCGCCCGATCCAACGACCGGCGCCGTGATGACGCCGATTTACCAGACCTCGACGTACGTGCAGGCCGGCTTGGGCAGGCACAAGGGGTACGAATACGCGCGCACCCAGAATCCCACCCGCGAGGCGTGGGAGCGGTGCGTTGCCAGTCTCGAGGGCGCCGCCCATGGCTTTGCCTTCGCCTCGGGGCTCGCGTCACTCGATGCGGTCCTGAAACTGCTCTCCAAGGGCGATCACGTCATTTCCGGCGAGAACATCTACGGCGGTTCCCACCGGCTCATGCAGCAGGTCTACACCCGCCTGGGCCTCGAATTCACCTTCGTGGACATGCGTGACATTGCCAATGTCGAGCAGGCGCTCAGACCCGCCACCAGGGTGATCTACTGCGAGACCCCCACCAATCCCATGATGAACCTCGCCGATCTGTCGGCGGTGGGCGACCTGGCCAAGGCGCATGGGCTGGTGTACGTCGTGGACAATACGTTTGCCACGCCGTTCTTCCAGCAGCCGCTTGCCCACGGCGCCGACATCGTGCTGCATTCCACCACCAAGTACCTGAATGGCCATAGCGACATGGTGGGTGGCATGCTCGTCACGTCACGCGATGACCTGGCGGAGCGGATCGGCTTCCTGCAGAACTCGGCCGGGGCCGTGCCGGGGCCGATGGACTGCTGGCTGGCGCTCCGCGGCGTCAAGACGCTGCCGCTGCGAATGCGGCGCCACGACGAGAACGGCCGCACCATCGCCGACTGGCTCTCGCAGCAGTCCAGCGTGCGCAAGCTCTACTATCCCGGCCTTCCCTCGCACCCGCAGCACGAACTGGCCCGGCGCCAGATGAGCGGTTTCGGCGGGATGCTGTCGCTGGACCTTGGCGATGCCGCCAGGGCGCGCCGCTTTGTCGAGGCAACGAAGATCTTCGCGCTGGCCGAATCGCTGGGCGGCGTGGAGAGTCTGATCGGGCATCCTGCCTCCATGACGCATGCGTCGGTGCCGCGCCCCATGCGCGAAGCCATGGGGCTGACGGACAGCCTGATCCGCTTGTCCTGCGGGATCGAGGATCCGGCCGACCTGATCCAGGATCTGGAGCGTGCTCTTGCCGCGTAGCTAGATGCAGAGTGAAACAATTCTGGGCCAGTGGTCGTCAGTCATCGGTCGTCACTGGCGCGCCCGACGACTGATGACCGACGACTGACGACCCTCCGAAGGAGCCACCATGACCTCCATCCCCGCCGCCCGTTCCCGGCGTACCTTTCCCGAAATTGCCGCCGTCAGCTGGGAGCACGCCGCCGATCGAGCCGCCCTGCAGGCACTGCGGGCCGTGCCTGGCGTCGACGAAGTGATCCGCAAGGTGCTGGCGATCCTCGGTGGCGAACGCGGCATTCGGCTCCTGTTTCAGGGCAACGCCGTCCGGGTGGGCGCCGACCAGTTTCCCCAGCTCTGGATGCGGCACGTCGAGATGTGTACCACCTTCGACTGGCCCAAGGTTCCCGAGCTGTACGTCTCCCAGACGCCATTCTTCAACGCCGGCGCATACGGTGTGGACGATCCATTCATCGTCCTTCATACTGCGGCGCTCGAGATCCTCGACGAGGATGAAATCCGGACACTGCTGGCGCACGAGCTCGGCCATGTGATGAGTGGGCATGCGCTTTATACCACCATCGCCGCCATCCTGGCGCTGGTCAGCCTGGGAGCGCTGCCGGTCATCGCGGCAATTGCGGTGCTTCCCGGTGCGGTTGGCTTTTCTCGAATGGTCCCGCAAGTCGGAACTCTCCGCCGACCGCGCGGGCCTGCTGGGCATCCAGGATGTGACGATCGCGCAACGACTCGACATGAAGATGGCGGCTGGCGGACGAGGCGAAGAGTTCGTCGCTCAGCTCAACGTGAATGCCTTCATGGCGCAGGCCAACGAGTATGCCTACACCCATGAGGGACTGGATGTGGTCTACAAGCTGCTCAACACCCTGGCCCTGACCCACCCGATGCATACGGTGCGTGCCGCAGAGTTGCAGCGCTGGGTGGCCGCGGGGGAGTACGACCGTATCATGCGCGGGGAGTACACCCGCCGGGGCGATGAGGCCCGCCAGCGTCCGATCCGCGACGACATGGCCGCGGCCGGGAGCTATTACGGCAACGAGGCGCGCGAGCTGGCGCGCGACGTGGCGACGGCGGCCCGGCGGGTGGCCAGCGCCGCGGCGGATGCATTCAGGGGCAAGTCGGGTTCGTGAGGGTTCTGGTTGTCGGCGGGGGTGGGCGAGAGCATGCCCTCTGCTGGGCGGTCCGCCGGGAGCTGCCCAATGCCTCCCTCTACTGCGCCCCGGGAAACCCCGGCACAGCCGAGGTGGCGGACAACCTGTCAATCGCGGCGGACGACCTCGACCGGCTGTCCGATGCTGCCGACATGTACGGGATTGACCTCGTCATTATCGGGCCGGAAGCCCCACTCGCACTCGGGCTGGCGGACCGCCTGCGTGCGGAGGGGCGAGCGGTCTTTGGCCCGTCCGCGGCCGCAGCCCAACTCGAGGCCAGCAAGGCCTTCTCCAAGGATGTCATGCGCGCTGCGGGTGTTCCCACTGCTGCGAGCGGAACGTTCACCGAGCTCGCCCCCGCCCTCTCATTCATCGACAGCCAGCAGGAGCCGTTGGTCGTCAAGGCTTCGGGCCTGGCGGCGGGCAAGGGCGCCGTGGTGTGCGACACGCGCGCGGAGGCGCGGGCGACTGCGCGGGCCATGCTCCAGGAAGGGCAATTTGGTGCCGCCGGACACGCCATCGTGGTGGAGGCGTTCCTGGAGGGTGAGGAGCTGTCGGTCTTTGCGCTCACCGACGGCCGGGACGCGTTCCTGCTGCCGGCATCCCAGGATCACAAGCGGCTCGGCGCGGGCGATACCGGACCCAACACCGGCGGCATGGGCGCCTACGCGCCGGTCTCGCTGGCAACCGACGCGCTTCTCCAGGCCGCGACCGATCGCGTCATCGCGCCCACGCTCGAGGAAATGCGCCGGCGCGGCACTCCCTTTACCGGACTCCTGTATGCCGGACTCATGATCAGCACGGGTGGCGAGCCGAGCGTCGTCGAATTCAATTGCCGATTTGGCGATCCGGAGACCGAAGCGGTGCTGCCGCTGCTTGGCGACGGATTGGTGGATGCGCTGGAGAGTATCGCCCTGGGCCATGGCGTCCGTCCGGTCAAGCTCAGCGAAGGCCTGTCGGCGGTGACCACCGTGCTCGCGGCTCAGGGCTATCCCGAGTCGCCCCGCAAGGGCGCCGCCATCCGAGTCCCGGCCGATCTTCCCGAGGGTGTCATGGTCTTCCATGCGGGCACCGCGCTGGACCAGCACGGCAGCCTCCGGGCAAATGGCGGCCGCGTCCTGGCCGTCACGGGCGTGGCCTCGAGCTTCAACCATGCCCGCCAGTTGAGCCGGGAAGCAGCCGAAGCGATCGAGTTCGACGGGAAGGTCTTCCGCGATGATATCGGCTGGCGGGAGAGCGCGCGTCTCGCAGTCTGATCACCGCGCAAGACTCCCGTGAGGGAGTCCGTGCGAATATTTTCCGGATGAATGCCGGAGCTTCCTGAAGTCGAAACTATCGTGCGCGATCTGCGGCCGTCGCTGGTAGGCCGGACCATCCTGCGCGCTCAGCTTTCTCATGACGACGTCCTTCGCGGTGTCTCGCGCCGCACGCTGCTGACACGCCTGGCAGGTGCCACCGTCCAGGCGGTGGACCGCCGGGCCAAGCACGCGGTGGTGCAGCTGGACAGCCGCCGACTCGTCGTGCAACCGGGCATGACTGGCTCACTCACCGTGCAGCAACCGCCGCTACCCGAGGCCGAGCGCCGCTACGCGGTGCTCCAGGCGTCGCTCGATGACGGCCACACCCTGGTCTATCACGATGTCCGCCGTCTGGGTACGCTGCTCCTGCTCGACGAGGCCGGGTGGCAGCGCTACGACCGGGCGCTGGGGCCAGAGCCCCTCGACCCGGGTCTCTCCGACGAGGAGTTTGCCCGCCGGCTGGGCCGCTCGCGCCAGGCGGTGAAGAAGCTCATCATGGACCAGCGGGTGATGGTCGGAGTGGGAAACATCTATGCCAACGAGGCCCTCTTTGCGAGCGGGGTCGATCCGTCGCGGGCCGGCAATCGCGTTGCCACCGCCGAAGCGGCCCTTCTTCTCAGGGAAATCCGGCGCATTCTTCGCGCCGCCATCGACTCGCGCGGAAGCACGGTTCGGGACTATCGCACCGGCGCCGGCGATGCTGGCGGTTTCCAGTTTTCACTGCTGGTCTATGGCCGCGGCGGAGAACCGTGCGTGCGCTGCGGCACCAGGCTTACCGAGACTCACTTGATCGACGGCCGCACCACCGTCCTGTGCCACAAATGCCAGTCCTGAAACGCAGCCGGCGCGCCCGGATGCTGCCCCTCCCGGCGACCGACCTCGGCCAGTTGCGTACGCGCGTGCGTGCCTTGGCGGAGAACCGGCCCGGGGTCTACCAGATGGTGGATGGCGGTGGAAAGGTGCTGTACGTCGGAAAAGCCAAGCGGGTACGCACCCGGCTCCTTTCCTATTTCCGGGCGAGTTATCCGGAGGACAAGGCCGCGCGCATTCTCTACGCCACCCACGACATCACGTGGCGTTACGTGCCCAGCGAGTTTGCGGCATTGCTCACGGAACTCCGGCAGATTCGGCGGCACCGTCCCCACTTCAACTACCAGCTGAACCAGTCCCGCCGACCGGTACTGATCGCGCTGTCCGGAGGCCACGCACCGAAGATGCGGGCATGCCGGACGCTGGCGGCACATGACCGGAAGGCCTACGGCCCGTTTCAATCGCTGGCGCGGGCCGCCGAAGCGGTACGCACCCTGAACGACCTGCTGGGCCTTCGCGATTGCGCCGAGGCGATGCCGATCGTGTATGCGGGCCAGGGCGACCTGTTCGGCGCCGACCGTCGCGCCGCCTGCGTGCGGCACGAGTTCGGTTTCTGCTCCGGTCCGTGTGCCGGGTTTGTCGCGGAGTGGGAATACCGTCAACGGGTCGAGACCGCCACGGCCTTCCTGGAGGGGCGGACCATCCAGCCGATGGATCGGGTCATCGACATGATGTCGGCGGCGGCCGGATCCACGGACTTTGAGCTGGCGGCGCGCTGGCGTGAGAAGTTCGAGCAGCTCGAGTGGCTGCTGGCGTCCACCAGCCGGGCCCGGTCAGCGGTCGACCTGCTCAGTTTCGTGTACCGCGACCCGGGTCTGCTCGGCGATGACCAGGCGTTCATCATCCGCGGCGGGCTGGTGCGTTCGAGCTGGCCCTGGCCCTCCACTCCCATCGAGGAAGCCGCCTTCCGCGCGGAAGTACAGGCCGAGCTGGCCAAGCCGCTTCCGCCACCGTTTCCTCTGCCGCTCGATGGGCTGGATGAGGTCCTGCTGCTCATGAAGTGGTTCCGGGCCCACTCCGACGCGCTTCGGCGCACGACGGCGCTGGAGTCGTGGATGTAGGCGCGCGCTGCCATTGCGAGCCTTGGTTTCTGCGATCAGGTTCCCATCTGAAACAATGCATCGGCCCGAGCGTAAGGTATCGCTCATCATCCTGGAGCGTCCGATGCTTCGATTTCTCGCCGTTGGCGCCATCACCGTCCTGGCCGCCGCGCCGCTTTCCGCCCAGATTGCCCCGCCGATGGATTCGCTCGAGCTTGGCCGCAAGGCCTCGGAGTGGTTCTTCGTCGGGAAGACTGACAGCCTGTGGGCTCATGTGGCCGACACGACTGCATGGAAGTCGAAGGCGGAGTTTACGGAAGGACTGAAGTCGAACCTTGCGGAGCTGGTGAGCCGAGCCGGGTTCGAGGAAAAGGTGCTGAAGGAAGAATTCGTGAAGCGGCATGGCGAGACGCAGTACTGGCGAACCGGCCGATACACCACATTCGACGACCCGGTCATGGTTCGCTGGGTGATTATCGGCGGCCGGATTGCTGGCTTCGGGATGAATCCTGCCAGTCAGGCGCCGGAGAGGGATCCGTCGTAGCCGGCTGGACGGCTGGAGCTCGAAGGCAGAGCACTAGCCGCCTGGCCGTCCTGCCGTCTTGCCGTCTAGCCGGCTGTGAGCGGAACCAATCTCGCCCTGGGCGGAATGCCCGGCTCGAGCTCCATGATACCCACCGACGGCGGAAGATCGAAGCGGCGGGGTCCGGCGCCGCCCGGGTTCATCACCGTCACCACCACATCTACGGTCGTGAGCAGCGGGCGATGGGTATGCCCGTAGACGATGATCTCGGCATCGGGAAAGGCGGCGTTGAGTTTCTCAGGTGACGGAGCACCAAGCTGGTCCCCATGCGTCACGACGATATCGAACCCATCAAGGCGGATCGACGCCACCTGTGGCAAGCGCTCGCGCAGGTCCCACCCGTCGGTGTTGCCATACACCGCCGTCACCGGCGCCAGCGCTTCCAGTTCGGTCAGGAGTTCCGGTGGCCCCACATCGCCAGCGTGGAGAATGTGGTCCACTTCAGCGAAGGCTTCGAACACCTCAGGTCGAAGCAGCCCGTGGGTGTCGGAGATGATGCCCAGCCTCACGCGTGGTTGTCCTGATCGCCTTGCCAGCGCGGGCCGACCTGGATGTCCAGTTCGAGGTGATCGAGCACCCGCTGAACTACAAAGTCCACCAGCTCGGAGACTCTGGTCGGCCGGTGGTAGAATCCCGGTGCCGCCGGAATGATCGTGGCGCCGGCCTCGGCGAGCAGGGTGAGATTGCGCAGGTGCACCAGCGACAATGGGGTCTCCCGGGGGACGACGATGAGGCGCCGACGCTCCTTGAGCGTCACGTCGGCCGCCCGCTCCACCAGCGAGCGGCTGCTCCCATGCGCAATCGCGGATACGGTACCCATGGAACAGGGGCAGATCACCATTCCTGCGGTGCGCTGGCTGCCGGAGGCGGGCAACGCTCCCCGGTCCCCGTCGGGAAAGGTCGTGACGCGCGCCCACTGGCCGCCGGTCGCCTCGCGAAGCTCGTCGAGCGAACTGATGCCGCACTCGTCACGCAGCAGCCGCATGCCATGCGACGACGGCACCAGCCAGACCGTCACACCTCCGCGGACGAGCGCGTCGAGCAGGCGCACGGCGTAGGGTGCACCGCTTGCGCCCGTGATGGCGAGCACCACCGGCGACCCGTCGGCGCCGCTCATGTCAGCCGGTCCAGCAGCGCAAAGGCAAAGACGGTAATGCTCATCACTCCATTCATCGTAAAGAAGGCCGCGTTGAGGCGGCTGAGGTCACCAGGATGCACCAGTTGGTGTTCGTAGGCCAGGATAGCCGCGCCGAATAGGACGCCGGCGTAATACCAGACGCCGAACCCCGCACCCCACCCGAACACCAGCAGCAACGGAATGGTGAGCCCGTGCAGCAGTTTGGCCAGGACGATGGCACGCCGCTCGCCCAGCCGCACCACCGCACTGCGCAGCCCCTCACGCGCATCAAACTCGGCGTCCGGCAAGGCATAAAAGATGTCGAAACCGGCCACCCAGGTGGCCACGGCCATGGCAATGGCCAGGAGCAGCCAGCCGGGCCGGCTCCACGCCCCGGTCACGGCCAGATAGCCGCCGACCGGTGCCATGGCGAGGCTCGTGCCCAGCCACAGATGGGGCCACCAGGTAAATCGCTTGCTCAGGCTGTACGCCATGATCCAGACTAGCGCCGCCGGAGCCAGCAGGGCGCACAGCGGATTCAGCAGCCCCGCCGCCAGCAGGAAGACCAGACCGGCGACCACCACCGAGATCCACGCCTGGCGAAGGCTGAGCGCGCCGCGCGGGAGTTCGCGGGCGTGAGTCCTCGGGTTGCGGGCATCGTAGTGCCGGTCCGCGATGCGATTGAACCCCATCGCAGCCCAGCGCGCACTGCTGAATGCCACAACCGCAAGCACCACGATGCGCAGAGTCACCGGAGCCACCGCCGTGGCGGCGAGCAACCCGAGCAGCGCGAACGGCAGGGCGAAGAGCGTATGGGGCAGCTTCACGAAATTGATGAAGCGGATGGGAAGCGATTGGCCGTGAAAAGTCTGGCCTTCGCGCGTCGAGGGTCGAGAGTCGAGAGTCGAGGACTCCAGGTCGCCGGTCATCGGTCGTCAGTCATTGGTCGAGCGTCGAGCGTCGAGCGTCGCCCATTCTCCATCCACGCGTCCAGGCCCAACTCCGGCATCAATGCATCGACCCGCTGCCTGGTGGCATCGTCCATGATGATGAGATCCGGCCAGGTCCGGGTGAATCCCTCGTCCGCCCACTTTCGAGTGGCGTCGATGCCCATCTTGCTGCCGAATGTGAAGTGCTGGGAGGAATGATCGAGGACGTCCACGGGCCCGCGGGTGAACATCACGTCCCGCTCGGGATCGATATTGTTGAGCGCCACCCACCATGCCTCATCCGGATCCTGAACGTTGACGTGCTTGTCGACCACCACGATGACCTTGGCCAGCGCCATCAGGCCCTGGCCCCAGAGCGCGTGCATCACCTTGTATGCCTGACCGGGATACTGCTTGTCGATCGAAACGAAGACCAGGTTATGGAAGATGCCAGCGGCGGGCATGTGGTAATCGACAATCTCCGGCACGGTCAGTCTGAGCAGCGGCAGGAAGATCCGTTCGGTGGCGTGGCCCAGGTAATAATCTTCCATGGGCGGGCGACCGACCAGCGTGGCCGGATACACCGGGTTGCGCTTCCGGGTGACAGCGGTGACATGCACCTTGGGGTACCAGTCGGCCAGTGAATAGAATCCGGTGTGGTCGCCGAAGGGACCTTCCAGCACGAGTGGCTCAGCGGGATCGATGTAGCCCTCGATGACAAAATCAGCCTCTGCGGGTACCTCGAGGTCACAGGTGAGCGCCGGCGCCAGTTCCACGGGGCTCTTGCGCATGAAACCGGCAAAGAGAAACTCGTCGATGCTGGGCGGGAGCGGCGCCGACGCGGCGTAGATGCTGGCGGGGTCGCCGCCGAGCGCGATCACGACCGGCATGCGCTGGCCGCGCTCCGCCATTTCGCGCCAGTGCGCCGCGCCAACCTTGTGCCGCTGCCAATGCATCGCCAGCGTGTCCCGGCCCAGCACCTGCACCCGGTACATGCCAACATTGCGGGTGCCGCGCACCGGATCACGGGTGACCACCATCGGGAGCGTAATGTACGGCCCGCCATCACCCGGCCACGTGGTGAGGAATGGAATGGCGGAGAGGTCGGCGGCGGCGTCGCGCGCCACGACCTCCTGGCAGGCGGGCTTCCCGCCCCGCACCTTGGGCGGGAATTTGGCCATCTCGGCCAGCCGGGGCAGCATGGCGAGCTTGCCCATCAGTCCTTCCGGCACCTTGAGCTCGAGCATCTCGCCGATGCGTTCGGCGATCTCGTCCAGCCGCTCCACGCCCAGCGCGAGCGCCATCCGCCGTGAGGACCCGTAAAGATTGATGGCTACGGGAAACTCGCTGCGACGGCCGTCGTCCAGAATGACATGCTCGAACAGCAGTGCTGGTCCACCGCCCGCCGCCTTCATGCATCGGTCGGCGATCTCGGCGATTTCAAGCCGGGCCTTCACCGGCTGGGCGATGCGCACCAGTTCGCCGATGCGGTCGATGGCGGCGAGGAAGTCCGCGAGGGAGTTGAGGGTCATGGGGTCGCGGGTCGCGGGTCGTGGGTCGTGGAACTCGTGACTCGTGACTCATGACCCGCGTCTCGCGACCCAGCATGCGCCACCGTCACGCCGCCCAGGAATCGACGATAGCGAACATCCGTGAACCCGGCGGCTTCCATGCGCCGAGCCAGGGCATCAGGATCGGGAAAGGCGCGGGTCGAGTCCGGCAGCCATTGGTATGCCGTGCCGTGTCGTGAGACCAGCCGACCGATGCGCGGCAGCACATGTTCGAAATAGGCCAGGTACATTCCCCGGAGAGGCTGTGACGGTGGCGTACTCATTTCCAGCACGACCAGCCGGGCACCGGTTTTGAGCACGCGCGCAGCTTCCCGCAGTCCGGCATCGAGATCAGCCAGGTTGCGGACGCCCCATCCCACCATCGCCCCGTCAAAAGTGCCATCAGCAAAAGGGAGCTGCAGGGCGTCGGCATTGACCGCGTCCGCCCGGGTCGTCTTTCCCTGCCCGAACTGCAGCATGCGAAGGACGAAGTCGGCTCCGGTGACGCGGCCGCGGAATCCCCGCTCGCGCGCGAGCGCCGCCGCGAAATCGAGGGTGCCGGCGCAGAGATCGAGATAGTGACCCTCAGGTGCGCGCTCCCAGTCCAGCATCCGAAGCGCGGCCCGGCGCCAGTGCAGGTCGAGCCGGAAACTGATGACGCGGTTGAGCCGGTCGTAGGTCGGGGCGATGGCATTAAACATCTCCCGGACATACTTTCTCTTGGCCGGCCCGCCGGCGACTGGTAACTCACGATCTGAGGCGAACATAGGCGCAGAATGTAGCCCTTCCGGAAGCCACACCGCAAGCACGGGCTCCCCCCGGTGAGCACCCCGCAAGGCCTGCAGGGGCGCACCGACCAGGAGGTCGTGGCGCTGGCGCGTTCCGGTCTCGAGGCCGCCTATCGCGAACTGCTGCGGCGCTATGAGCGACCCATCTTCTCGCTGATCTTCCGCATGGTCCGCGACCGCGAACTGAGCGAGGACTTGGCGCAGGAGACCTTCGTGAAGGCGCTCAATGCGCTCGATTCCTACCGGCCCGAGTTCAAGTTCTCTTCCTGGATTTTCAAGATCGCCAACAATACCGCGATCGATCAGCTTCGGCGGCGCGAGCTCGACACCCTCTCGCTTGAGGGATCGCCTCATGCGTCAACGCCGGAGGCCATCGAGGCGACGGCGTTGCAGATCGGAGCGCGACAGGAGACGCCGCTCGACACCGTCGAGGCCAAGGAACTCGGCGGCCAGATCGAAGCCGCCATCGGAGCGCTGCGGCCTGAGTACCGCGCCTGCATCCTGCTCCGCCACGTCGAGGGACGGCCCTATGAAGAAATCGCCGAGATCCTCGACCTTCCGCTCGGTACGGTCAAGACATACATCCATCGCGCTCGCAATGAGTTGCGAGACGCATTGGGGCACTTGCGCGAATGAAACCTTCCCTTTCCAGGCTCCGTAGGAGGGCTCACTTATGACCCGATCCCGGCAGCACTTGACGCCCGACGAAATTGACGCGCTGCTTTTTGGCGAGTCCACGCCTTCGCTCTTTCAGCATGCCCGTGATTGCGATGCGTGTGCGCGCGCCGTTGCCGAGCAGCGCGCGGTCATCCGGGCACTGGAATCATTGCGCGAGTTTTCGCCTTCCGAGGACTTTGCCGATCAGGTCATGTTCCAGATCGCGGTTCCCGATCCCTTCGCAATACGCTCCATTGCGTCGGCGCCGGGCCGGCTGCTGGTCACGGCGCGAAGCCGGGCAGTTGCGGCTTCGGTCGGGGTGCTCCTGGTCGGAGCCATGGCCGCCAGCATCATCTGGACGGCGCTCAACCGCGAGGTGCTGGCCTCAGCCGGCCAGTGGATTGGCGGCGAGGCAACCCAATGGTTCTGGGTGCTGCTGCGCGGTACCTTCGCCAATGTCACCGAACAGCCGTGGTTCGATAGTGTCCGCCAGGGCCTCGGTGCACCAGCCCGACTCGCGGCCGCCTCCGCGGTGGCAATGATGCTCTACGCCGGCGGACTCATGGCGCTGCGCAAGCTCATGTCTCTCCCGTCGGGGGCGGCACATGCGAGCGCTTAGGGCGGCACCCGGCGCGCTGCTGCTGCTGGTCCTGCTCGCGGCGTCATTGCACGCTGAGCGCCGTTCAGGACGCAAGGCGCCAGACCTGTGGAGTCTGATCCAACAGATGCGTGGTGGCCAGGACGATTCCCTGGGCAACCGGCAGCAGGCAGAGCACCCGGCGGCCATTCCTCCTGCAGCCGCGGGCGGGCCGGTCATTGACCTCTCGGACCTCTCGCATCCCCTGGAACTGGAGCGTCAGCTGAGCGAGCTGGGGTCGCTTCCCGACTCGGCGGTTCGCGTCACGCTCACTGGTGGCACGGCCCGCCTTGGCGCGTACAGCATCGGCTCCGACCAGTCGCTTCCCGGGCATCTGCTGGTGCTCCGAGGAAACGCCGAGGTCTTCGGCCGCCTGGAGGGCAACCTGGTGACGTACGACGGCGACGTGATCCTGCACCCGGGCGCCATCGTTTCTGGCGACGTCCTCGCGGTCCATGGCCGGGTGCAGAATGGAGGCGGCGAGATTCAGGGCGAATCCCGCACGCTGGCGGCAGCAGCGACGACCGCTCGCGCGAAAGCGCCGGCCTCGGCCCTGTCGCTCACCTTCCGGCGGCTGACCGGGGTACTCGGTGTCTTTCTCGCACTCGCGTGCCTGGGCTGGGCGCTGGCCGTCTTTGCCCGCCACAACCTGCAGATCGTCTCCGATACTACGACGCATAATTTCGGTCGCGCCTTTGTGACCGGACTGATTGGCCAGATCCTGCTGCTGCCCACGTTCGGCATGCTGGTCGTCGGCCTGGTGCTGAGCGTGGCCGGGATTCTGCTGCTGCCCTTTGCGGTCGTCGTGTACGCCCTGCTGGTTGTCGTCGGCGTCATCGGCGGCTTCCTTGCCGTCATGCACGCGATGGGCGAGACCTGGACCCGGCGGCGCCAGGCCGCTGGCGTCATGCTGGGCGACGCAGGAAGCGCCCGGCTCGTCTTTCTTGGGCTGGGCGTGGTGCTGACGCTCTGGGTGGCGTGGGCGCTGGTCGGCTGGGTGCCGGTGGCTGGCAGCATCGTCCGGGGCGCAGCGGTCCTGCTCACCTGGCTGCTCGCGACGACCGGTCTCGGAGCGGCAATGCTGTCGAGAGCGGGTGTCAGGGAAAACTTTGCCGGACGGATCATTCCCCCCGAAGCGCTGACGGACGAATATCTCTGGGCCACGCCTCGGTTTGGCGTTGCGGCCGCCCGTCGGCCCGGGTCACCGACACCACCGCGGCAGCGATGAGGGCGGCCGGCATCGCGCTGGCCGCACTGCTGGCCGGCGCTGGCCTGCTCAACGCCCAGGAAATGCGCGACTATTCAGTCGCGCGCCAGCGCCATGGTGAGAGCCGCCTGCAGGCCCGCCTCGAATTCGCGGCCGGTACCATCCAGATCGCGGCCGGCCGGGATGACCAGCTGTACTCCATGCAGCTTCGGTATGACCCGGAGCGCTTCAGCCCCATCAGCCGCTTCAATGGCGGCGACGGCTCCCTCGCCCTCGGCATCACCAATGCCGGAAAGAGCGGGCTGCGCGTGGCATCGCGGTCACAGCTCACCCAGACCGCGAGCGTCCAGCTGAGCCCGGCCGTCACCCTTTCGCTCGATGCCACGCTTGGCGCCGCTGACGCGACCATCGAGCTGGGTGGGCTCCGCCTCGAGGAACTTCGACTCAAGACCGGCGCCAGCCGGACGGCGCTCGCCTTCAGTCGCGCCAACAGCATTCGATGCTCCAGCATGATCGTCGAGTCGGGCGCCGCCGAGCTCATGCTCGACCACCTGGGCAACAGTCGGTGCGAGACAGTGCGGATCACGGGCGGTATCGGCCTGACGACGCTGGATCTCCGCGGCGTCTGGGGCGCGCGCAGCACCGTTGCGGTCAAGATGACCGCAGGCGGGCTGGCGCTGCGCATTCCGTCCTCGGTCGGTGTGCGCGTGCGCTCGCAGCAATTTCTGTCCAGTTTCCCGTCGAAAGGCTGGACCAGGCGGGACGGTGCGCTGCTGTCCCCTGGCTATGATGCGGCGGTCCGCCACGTGGACCTCGCGTTGGAGACGGCACTGGGGAACGTGGAAGTGGAGTGGGTGAGGTAAGACGGACAGACGGACAGACAGGGCCGAACATCGCGCATGGCACCGGAAGGAGCACGGCATGCCGTGCCCCTGCCCCCGCCTTCCCGCCTAGCGAATCACATTCAACAGCCGCGACCGCGTCACGCTCTTACCGCTTCCCTCCTCCGTTACTGTCATTGTCATCCGATACTGCCCGCCCTTGAGCGGGTCGAGTGCCACGCTCCGGCGCAAGCGCATCATGGGGCCGGTCGCCTTTTCCGAGAATCCCAGTCGCACCTCGCCCTTCGCGTCGCCGGCGATGCCCTTGAGCTCGAGTTGCGTCTGGTATTCCCGACCTGTCGTCGCCCCGCTCAGCTCGTAGTACACCTCGACGCTGCCGGATCTGGGATACGCATCGAGCGGACTCAGGGGCACGTCACCAGCAGGCGAATGCCAGGCCAGGCCTGAACCCTCCCGCCCAAACACGAGATCACTGAGTCCAAGCTGACTGCCTGGCGCCAGCATCACGGCTCGGCGCTCGAGCGCACCGCCGGCGTCGACATCCGGCTGCGTCACCAGCAGCCGCACATCCCACGTGCCGGCACCAAGTGGCATCTCCTCAGTCCCGTACAGGTACTGACCCTGCCGCAGCGTGTCGGCGGCGCGGAAGTAGCGCGTGGTGTCCTGACGAATGATGTGCGCCGCAGCGTCGGTGGCGATAAAGCGTAGCGCGAGGGAATAGACCACTCCACCCTGGGGAAGCGGCGTGGGGGTGAGCTGATCTCCAGCGAGAGCGAAGACCGCCAACACACGCCCGGTGCGGTCGGCCGGTTGCCCCACGGCATAGAACTGGGCCAGCACCTCAATGCGCTTGGCGTAATTGACCGGGAACTCGTCGCTCGATAGCCCCACGGCGATATCTCGTTTTCCGTCTCTCACCAGCTGCTGCACCAGACTCTGGGCCACGCCGGAAGTGGTGCCGGAGAGAATCTTGCTTCTTTGAGAAGCCGGATCCGTGGTGCGGAGCTCGCCTTCGAGGGCCGCGAACCGCGGATCGAGGCCCGCGCGGGCGCCGATCATCTCCGGATTGAGTGGCAGCATCGCAACCAGCGTGGTGGCCGCACTGGTGCCGAGCGCCAGGCTGCCGCAGAAATGGAACAGCAGCGTGCCATGTGGCGTCACGTACTTCCAGCTTTCGTTGGGCCGGGTTTCGGTCTGTGCAGGCGTCGCTTCGGTCACTCGCTTCCCGGGCAAGGGAGCCGTCGAGAGGGCTCGTTCCTGCGCCGCGGCCGCACGCTCATCGGGCGCGCCGTGGCGCATGTAGATCAGCCCGCGGTCGTCCACTTGGCGCTTGCCGCGCCAGGTGGCGGCGTAGACACCTGGCTCGAGGAGCTGCAGGTCGGGTGCTGATGTCTGTTCCGGATCATCGCGCAGCGACGGGATAATGCCTGGTCCGCAATTGGCGCCCCCGCGCTGGGGCGTGCCTTCTGCTCTCGCACTCACCTGGAAGTGCTCGAACACATAGCGCCAGCGCCGCACATGCTCGGCCAGCCGCTCGCCCGGCGCGCGCAATTCCTCCGCATCCCGCTTGGCCCAGAACGCCGCGACGAATGCGCCCATGCTGTCGAGTGGCGCGGCGTCAAAGGCGGCCAGCTCGTCGGGCGTGGCGACCCACGCCAGGTCGCGCCGGTACTGCTCGCGCGCCAGGCTGTCGGCAATCCGGGCGCCCTCGAGGTAGGACGTGGTCGCCGCCGACACCTGGCCCAGGTCGTAGAGTGAGCGGGCCTGCTCCAGGAGTCCCAATGCCGAGTCCCCACCCAAGGCCACATACTGTCGGAAAGCCGCCACTGCCGAATCGGGTTCATGGAGATTGCGATAGACCCGGCCCAGAGCGAGCCACGGTGTCGGGACTTGATTGGTCGCCGCCGCGCGCCGCACCGCTCGTTTCAGCTCGCCATTGAGCCCGCGCTCACCGAAGGGGAGCAGGATGTCGCCCAGCAGGGCCGCGGCCGGCACAAAGCTGGAATCCGCATCCAAGGCCTGACCCAGCGCATGAAGAGCGGCATCGTGGTAGTAGACTCCCGCCCCGGAGTGCATCGAGGACTTGACCACCGCCCCACTGCTGTCGAGCGCCAGGTCGGTCAGAGCCAGCCCATACCAGGGCCAGGGCCAGTCCTCGGGCGCGCGGTAGATGGCTTCGTCAAAGAGTGCCTGGGCCCGGTCCAGTGCGGCACGCCCGGGGGACAGCTCGCCCGCCCGGAGCTGGACCAGTCCGGCCTGGAGCAGGAGGCTTGCGTCAGCTTGATGTTGCTGCACCTGCGCTTGCTCCGCAGCGGCACGAGTTTGCGCGTCGGCGAACAATGCGATAGTGCTGGTGGAGTCCCGCAGGGCCACGAGGTGGGTGCGCAGTGCCGGCTGCTGGGCGCTCAGCAGAGCGGGCGAGGCGGGCAGGAGGAGCGGGATCATCAGCCAGTGGAGCGAGCGCATGATGGGTGTCCTGGGCGGAATACTTCGGTGACGTTGACGCGCGGCGCCTGGTGCACAGGTGAGGGCTCGGCGGCTCGGCGGCTCGGCGGCTCGGCGGCTCGGCGGCTCGGCGGCTCGGCGGCTCGGCGGCTCGGCGGCTCGGCGGCTCGGCGGACCGAAGCTCGCCCGTCCTGTCTAGTCCAATCTCGCCTTCACCCGTCCGCCAACTCCGATTCCCAGTCGCCGTGCCGCAGAGCCATCGCGCACGGCAATTTCGATGTGTCCATCTGACCCTGCGTATGCCAGCAGCACGCCTGTCGCCACATCGGCGAAGGTGCGGCGCAGCCGACCGATTGCGACACCTTCGACCTCGAGGGATGCGTAGTCCGGCATGTTGTCGGACGTGAAGTTGGTGACCAGCGTGCCGAACCGGTCCACGTAGATCACTTCGCCAATCAGCACCTTGCCTTCGTGATACGGCTCCCGCGTGGCCAGCCGTTCGGGAATGCCGCTGAAGGGAGGGCCGAGGTCACCCAGGGCCGTTCCCGTCGCGAGCCGCGCCGCGGCCGGCGCGAAGAGATCCCGTCCATGGAAGGTGGGCGCCGCCCAGTCTGGCTCCGCCAGCACGACCGCGCGCACCGGTGCATTCCGCATGACGAACGAAAAGAGCCCGTTGTCGGGCCCGATGAAAAAGTGTCCGTGCACCTCGAGCGCAACCGCCGCGCGTGCGGTCCCGACGCCGGGATCCACCACGGCCAGATGGATCGACCCCGCGGGAAAGTTTCGCCAGGCCCGGTCCAGCACATAGGCCGCGGCGCGCACATCGCCCGGCGCAATCGCATGCGAGATATCC
Source organism: uncultured Gemmatimonadales bacterium (assembly GCA_963798915.1). Classification (GTDB taxonomy): domain Bacteria; phylum Gemmatimonadota; class Gemmatimonadetes; order Gemmatimonadales; family GWC2-71-9; genus CAMLHP01. The sequence goes on from CAWCVB010000003.1 coordinate 75,515, forward strand.
ACCAGCACCGCATGGGGCGCCGCCGAAAGGATGACGCCTTTCATTTCGGCGACGTAGGAATCGGCCGTGCCGAAGTCGGTGAGCAGGGTGACGATCGTGGGCACGCGCCCGCCGATCAGGAGTTGATGATGGGCAGTGAGAAGCTGGAGGAGGCCGCGGCGCTCACCACTGCACCGGCAATGGCGGCAAGTGCTTCCGCGGCGGCGGAGTTCGGTGCATCGACCAGCACCGGCGTGCCATGGTCGGCGGCATCGGCGAGACCCGGCTGCAGCGGCACGGTGCCCAGCAGGGGCACACCCAGCTCCTCGGCCAGTCGCTGGCCACCGCCGGAGGAGAAGAGTTCCCAACGCCGCCCGGTCTCCGGGTCAGTGAAGCCACTCATGTTTTCCACTACGCCGAGCACCGGCACGCCGACCCGCTCGAACATCCTGGCGCCGCGGAGCGCGTCACCGACCGCCATCTCCTGCGGCGTGGTGATAATGACCGCGCCCGACACCTGCGTCGCCTGCACCAGGGAAAGCTGCGCATCACCGGTGCCAGGCGGGAGGTCGACGATGAAATAGTCCAGTTCTCCCCAGGCAACGTCCTGCAGGAATTGCTGGATCACCTTCATGATGATCGGCCCACGCCAGATGGCGGGCGCATCGCGCTCCACCAGAAAGCCCAGCGACATCAGCCGGACGCCGTGCGCTTCCAGCGGAATGATCTTCCGGGTCTCGGGATTCACTACCGGCTTTTCATGAAGACCGAACATGCGCGGCATGTTGGGACCGTAGATGTCGGCATCCATGACGCCGACCCGGTGACCCGCCTGCGCCAGTGCGACGGCGATATTGGCGGCCACGGTGGACTTGCCCACCCCGCCCTTGCCGCTGGAGATGGCGATGACCGTGCCGAGCTCTTCCCGGCGCTGCGGCGCTGGCGTCGCCGGCTCACTTCCGGGCGGGCCGTGCGCCGAGCGGGCAGGGGCTGGATTGGTAACCTGGATCTTGACGTCCGTCACGCCCTCGATCATCTCGACGGCACGGCGCACCTGGCGAACCAGGGTGCCCTTGTCCTCATTGGCAAGCAGGAAGGTGAAAGCAACCCGGCCGTCGGCGCTGACATCAAGATTCCGGACCATGCCGGCCGACAGCACGTCATTTTCCAGCCGCTCATTCCGGATGCGGGCGAGCGCCGCCACGACCTGTGCCTCGAGGGGCTCCGTCACACCGCCTCCACGTGCCGCACCTCGGGCACCATCTGCCGCAGCCGGTGTTCCAGTCCGTGCTTGAGGGTCACGGTGCTCGCGGAACAGCCGTGGCAATGCCCGCCCATCCGCACCAGCAGGACGCCGTCGCCGGCGTCAAAGTCGATCACTTCGACGCTGCCCCGGTGCGACTGGATATACGGCCGCAGGGTATCGATCGTGCGCTCAATGCGCTCCATCAGGTCGTCGTTCATGTCTCTGCAATATACTCGCGCGCCGCCGCCAGGATCGTCGATTGGACCTCGCCAAGTGAGCCGGTCACGGCCAGCCCGGCGGCCTTGGTGTGGCCGCCGCCGCCGTAGCGACGCGCAAACGCCGCCACGTCGATGCCGCCCACCGAGCGCAGCGAGACCTTGACCCTCCCCTGCGACGCCTCGCGGAACAGCAGCGCCATGCGGATACCCTCGATGCTGCGGGCAAATTCGACCACGCCGTCGAGGTCATCCGATGACACGCCATGCCGTTCCAGTGCGCCCGGTGGAACCGTGATCCACGAGAGCTGGTGCTCCGGCTCCACCACGAGCGTCTGCAGCGCCTCGGCAAAGAGCCGGGGACGGCCGGCCGGCGCGCTGGCGTAGACGTCCAGATAGATCTGTTCCGGGTCTACACCGGTCTCGAGCAGTTCGGCCGCGACCCGGAGGGTCCGGGGGCGCGTGTTGCTGAAGCGGAAACCGCCTGTGTCCGTCAGCAGGGCAACATAGAGCGCCCGCGCGATCGGTCCCGACAGGGGCCAGCTATTGGCGGCGGCGACCTCAAACACCAGCTCGCCCGTGGCCGACGCATTGGGGTCCACGTACCGCGGACCGTCCGGCAGCGCCCCGACTCCCACGTGATGATCGATGCAGGCCACGGGAACACCGCGCGTCCGGACGGTATCCGCCAGCATGCCCAGGCGACCGAGATCAGAGATATCGAGCACCACGATGACGTCCGCTCGGCGCAGCTCCTTGATGGCGTCCTGGGTGTGATCCGCCCCGGGGACTTCCGCCAGCAGGAAATCGAAACGCGGGGGCGTGGGCGTGGGGTTGGTTATGGAGCAGACGACGTTTCGCGCGCGCAGCATGTGCAGGAGGGCGATTTCACTGCCCAGTCCGTCGCCATCGGGGTTCACGTGCGTGGTGAGGCAGACGCGCATGCCGGGCTTGATAGCGTCAGCGAGGGCGCGGCCCGCGGCGGATTTCTCCGCGGAGAGGTTCCATGGCATGGGAGGAATGTAAGCGGGGAATGGGAAGGAGAGAAAAGCTGAAGGCTGAAGGCTGAAGGCTCCTCGCCAACAGTCCTCAGCCTTCACCCTTCAGCTTTCAGCTTTCTGCTTTCAGCCTTCAGCGCCCCGCGCTGCCTCCCGCTCCCGCTGCAGCACGCTGTGCTTCCGGCTGTAGCCAAAGTAGATGAGGAAGCCGATGATCAGCCACACCAGGAGGCGCTTCCAGGTGGCCCCAGGGAGGGTCGCCATGAGGCCCAGACAGGAAAGAATGCCGAGAATCGGCACCAGTGGCACCCACGGAGTCCGGAACGGACGCTCGAGGTCCGGCCGCTTGTGGCGCAGAATCCAGACGCCGGCGCAGACCAGTACGAATGCGAGCAGGGTTCCGATATTCACCATCTCGCCCAGGATCTGGATGGGGAAGATTCCGGCGACGAGGGCGACGATGAGCCCCACCCAGATGGTCGACAGGTATGGGGTCCGGAATCGCGGATGGACCTTGCCGGCCCACGGCCCCATGAGCCCGTCACGGGACATCGAGTAGAACACCCGCGACTGGCCCAGGAGCATCACCAGCACCACCGAGCCAAGCCCAAGCACCGCGCCGAGCGTAATCAGGGGTGTCATCCACGTCAGGCCCGGGGTCACCCTGACCGCGTATCCCACCGGGTCTGGCACGTTGAGCGCGGTGTATTTGACCATGCCCGTGAGAACCAGGGAGACCAGGATGTAGAGCAGGGTGCAGATGCCCAGCGAGGCGAGAATGCCGATGGGCATGTCGCGCTGCGGATTCTTGGCCTCCTGGGCGGCCGTACTAACGGCGTCGAAGCCGATATAGGCAAAGAAGACCAGGCCGGCTCCGCTCAGGATGCCGGAGACACCATAGGCTCCGAAGCTTCCGAGATTAGCCGGAATCATGGGCGTCCAGTTGGCCGGGTTCACATAACGGACGCCAAAAGCGATGAACAGCACCACCACGGCGAGCTTGAGCAGGACGATGACATTGTTGACCTTGGCGCTCTCTTCGATCCCGATGGTGAGCACCGTGGTGGCGAGCAGGACCACCAGCATGGCCGGCACGTTAATGACCGCTCCGGTCAGGTTGAATCCGGTGTGCACGCACCCGGCGAGCGATTGCACCACCTCGGTCTGCGTGCAGAAGGCCAGCGGTGCCGTCGAAAAGTGCACCGGGATGTGGATGCCCAGAAAATTGAACAGCCCCACGAGGTAGCCGGACCAACCCACGCCGACCGTCGCGGCGCCCAGTGAATACTCCAGAATCAGATCCCAGCCGATGATCCAGGCGACAAATTCGCCCATGGTGGCATAGGAGTAGGTGTACGCGCTGCCGGCAACGGGTACGGCACTCGCCATTTCGGCGTAACAGAGGCCGGCAAAGCCACAGGCAATGCCGGCGGCAATGAAAGAGACCCAGACCGCGGGGCCCGCGTGCAGTGCCGCGGCCACCCCGGTGAGGACAAAGATGCCCGCGCCGATGATGGCGCCGATGCCGAGGGTGGTCAGGTTGAGCGCGCCGAGGCTGCGGCTCAGTGAACGTTCGCCAGTCTCCTCCGCTTCAGCGCGGAGGACCGAGATGGACTTCGTGGCCCAGAGACTCATGCACCGCTCGCTGCTGGGGTGGAAGGGGGTGGACGGTCGACGGTCGTCAGTCGTCAGTCGTCAGTCGACAACTACGCATGCGACCGACGACTGTCGACAATCAACCGCTACAGCGACGTGCCGGGCGGCGGCAGTTTCTCCACCTGCGGCGTACTCATCAGCTTGGCATAGCACCAGACGGTGAGACTCAGTACGCAGCCCCATGCGATCAGCATGAACAACAATGCGCCGGCGCTCATGAGATTTCCCCCCGGGCCTGGCTGGGGCGTGACTTCCGGGCCCAGGCGGCCTTGATGAGAATGAGTTGCAGGACGAGCAGTCCGAGCATCACCAGTCGCGACGCCGTGCGGGTGGTGTGCTCACCCTCGGGAATGTCCCGGTAGAGCAGCGTGGGGACCGCGTCCTGCACCGTCCACCATGCCATCATGACCAGCAGGAACACCGGTGTCACGTAGGTCATGACAAACTTGAAGATCCGCGGGATTCGGATCGATGCGCCTTCATGCAGTTCGCGCCAAGCATTCTCCGGACCGAACACCCACATGAAGATGATCGTCTCGATCAGCGCCAGCACCACCAGGCCGAAGGTTCCCGCCCAGTAATCCCACTCGGCCAGGAAGCCACCGGTGTACCAGATGATATGGCACAACCCCAGCGCCATGGCAATGAAGCCGATGGTCCACGCGCTGCGCTTCCGGGTCCAGCCGAAATGCTCCTCCATGAACGAGAGCGCGGGCGTCGCCATTGCTACCGATGACGTGATGCCGGCAAAGAAAAGCAGGCCGAACCACATCACGCCCGCGATGGTGGCCATGAACTGGCCGCCAGGCAACTGGTTGAAGACCAGTGGCATGGCCACGAAGCCCAGGTCGAAGGTGCCGCCCTTGGCGATCGCCACCGCGCCCGTGATGCCGAAGAACGCCACGATGGCCGGGATGGCCAGCGAACCGCCGAGCACGACCTCGGCTGTCTCGTTGGTGGCCGCCGTGGCCAGCCCGGACAACACGATGTCATCCTTCTTGGTCAGGTACGACGCGTAGGCCTGCAGCGAGCCCATCCCCACGGACAGCGTAAAGAAGATCTGTCCCGCCGCCGCCAGCCAGACGCTCGGCTTGTTCAGCGCCGCCCAGTTGGGCGTGTACATCCAGTTGAGGCCCTGCCACGGGCCGATCATGTTGCCGGTGGCCACGCCATTGATCACTTCGGGATGGGACCCGAGCGTCAGCACCCGGATGACCAGGATGGCGGCAAAGGCGAAGAGGATCGGCATGCCGATCTTGGCCAGCCGCTCGATGCCGGCGGTCAGGCCCTTGCTCACGACCCAGAAGTTGATCAGGATCGTGATGAAGAAGAAGATGAATGGCGTCCAGAGACTGTGCACCGCCCCATTTCCCAGATCCTGGTACGAGGCCAGAAACTGGCGCATGCCAGCCTGATCGAGGCCATGGGTTGCGCCGGTGACGGAGAAAAGCGTCCACGCCAGGGTCCACGATTCGATGTAGCAGTAGTAGATCAGCACCACCAGGGGCATGAAGATGCCCAGGACGCCCAGGTACTTGGCGAGCGGATTCTTCCAGAGCCGGTCAAACATCCCGGGTACCGATCCTTCGCCATGCAACCCACCGTGCCGTCCAACACCCCACTCGATCCACATGAGCGGAATGCCCACCAGAATGAAGGCGATGAAGTACGGGATCATGAACGTCCCGCCGCCATTCTGGGTCAGCTGATTGGGAAAGCGCAGGAAATTGCCGAGGCCTACGGCGTTGCCGGCCATGGCCAGAATCAGGCCGATGCGAGATCCCCACTGTTCGCGGGGGGCTGCGGGGTCGGTCATCTGGGATCCGGGTTGGGGTGGTGGTTTGGTCAATGGTCGACGGTCATTGGTCAACGGTCAACGGTCAAGCGTTCACCACTACGCGCTATAGTTCGGTGCTTCCCTCGTGATCGTCACGTCATGCGGATGCGACTCGCGCAGGCCAGCCGAGGTGATCTGCACGAATTCGACATCCCGCTGCAGCGCCGCGATGTCTGCCACACCGCAATATCCCATGCCACTCCGCAGTCCGCCCACCATCTGGAAGAGGACGTCGTTCACGGGTCCCTTGTAGGGTACCCTGCCCTCGATCCCCTCCGGGACCATCTTGGCCGGCGCGAGCTCGCCCTCCTGGAAGTACCGGTCCGCCGAGCCATCCTGCATGGCCGCCAGGCTGCCCATCCCGCGGATCATCTTGAACCGGCGCCCTTCGGCGAGCACACTCTCGCCCGGGCTCTCCTCGGTGCCGGCCAGCATCGAGCCCATCATGGCGCAGGACGCTCCGGATGCCAACGCTTTCACAACATCGCCGGAATACTTGATACCGCCGTCCGCGATCACCGGCACATCGCCGGCCCCGCGCAGCGCATCCATGATCGCCGTCAGCTGCGGCACACCCACGCCGGTGACCACCCGCGTGGTGCAGATGCTCCCCGGCCCGATGCCCACCTTGACCGCGTCGGCGCCGCGGCGGACCAGCTCACGAGCACCCTCTTCGGTGGCCACGTTTCCGGCGACCAGCTGGGCATCGGGAAAGGCCTCGCGCAGGAGCGAAAGCGTCTGCAGCACGCCTTCGCTGTGGCCGTGCGCCGAGTCGATGACGATGACATCCGCACCGGCGTCGATCAGCGCCGCCGCGCGGGCCTGATCTCGGGGCGTACCACCGACAGCCGCCGCGACCCGGAGCCGGCCGTGTTGATCCTTATTGGCATCGGGAAAATCGCGGCGCTTGAAGATGTCCTTGACGGTGATCAGCCCCTTGAGCACGCCGGCTTCATCCACCACCGGCAGTTTCTCGATGCGATGCCGCGCCAGGATCCGTTCGGCGTCCTCCAGACTGGTGCCCACCGGCGCCGTGACCAGTTGATTCTTGGTCATGGCTTCCTTGATTGGCTGATCCAGGTTGCGCTCGAACTGGAGGTCACGGTTGGTGATGATGCCCACCAGCCGGCCGCTGCCGTCCACGATCGGGACGCCGGAGATCCGGAAGCGCCGCATCAGCGCGGCGGCCTCGCGCACCGGGCGCTCGGGGCCGAGCGTGATGGGATTCATGATCATCCCGCTCTCGCTGCGCTTGACCCGGTCCACCTCGGCGGCTTGCCGTTCGACGGACATGTTCTTGTGGATCACACCAATGCCGCCGGCTCGCGCCATCGCAATGGCCATCTCGGCCTCGGTGACCGTATCCATGGCAGCGGAGACCAGCGGAATGTTGAGGGGAATCTTGCGCGTAAGACGGGTGACGACGGACACGTCCCGGGGATGGACGCTGGAATGCCTGGGCAGCAGCAGGACGTCGTCGAACGTCAGCCCGGGTGCCGCGCGTACCCGGCTCATCCGCCCGCCACCGATCGCACGACGGCCCCCTGGCGCCCTGGCGGGGCGGCAAGAGGGCCGAAAATCATGGATGCCATCCCCAACACTAGAAGCCGGGCGGCGCGAAATCAAGCACGGGTGCTGCGCCGCCACACCAGGTAGACCGGCGCCCCCAGGGCCACAATCGCCAGGCCGGCGCCGGTGTAGAGTGGCTTCTCGATCAGCAGCACCACGGCCAGGAAGAGCAGCGCCACCAGGTACAGGCCCGGCACCACCGGGTAGCCGAATGCCCGCACCGGCCTCGCCAGGTCAGCCCGGATGCGGCGCAGCCGGAACAGCGCCAGGATGGTGAGCGCGTAGAAGATGAGCTGGGCAAAGATCACGTAGTCCAGCAGCTGGTTGTAGGTCCCGCTCAGGCAGAGCACCGAGGCCCAGGCCGCCTGGGTCCACAGGCTGAAGGCCGGTGTCCGGAACCGGTCGTTGAGGAGCCCGGCCCTGCGGAAGAACAGCTTGTCTTCCGCCATGGCGAAGAAGACCCGCGGCCCGGCCAGCACCAGCCCTGCGTTGCACCCCAGCGTCGAGATGACAATCGCAATCGCCATCGCGGCAGCGCCAGCGGTCCCGAACATGGCCGCAACCGCCGCCGAACCGACCCGGTCCTGCGAGGCGTACTGGATGCCGCGCGCCATGGTCGTGGCGCCATCGGCACTGCCATGGAATGGCAGGACACTCAGGTAGCTGAAGTTGGCCAGGATGTAGAGCAGCGTGACCAGGATGGTGCCGAGGGCCAGCGCGCGCGGCAGATTCCGGGTCGGGTCACGGACTTCCGCGGCTGCAAACGTCACGTTGTTCCAGGAGTCACTCGAAAACAGCGACCCCACCATGGCGGCCCCGACCGCCGGCGCCATGGCAACAGTCCAGCTGCCGGTACCCCAGAAGTTGCCGAAGTTGGCCGCGATGACATCGGCATTCCGGAAGATGGCAATACCAAGGACCACGAGCAGGACCAGCACGCCCACCTTGATAATGGTGAGGAATGACTGGACCCCTGCGCCGAGACGGACACCACGGACGTTGATCCAGGTGAGGACCACCACGCTCAAGATGGCCAGGATGCGCTGGGGCGAGACACCGATCTCGATGGCCGACGATGCGCCCGGCAGGTGCAGGGTCCCCAATTGCAGCAGGACACTGTCGGTCAGGGAGGGAACGAGCACCGCCAGATACTTGGCAAAGGCGACCGCAACGGCAGCAATGGTGCCGGTCTGCACCACCGTGAAGAGCGTCCAGCCATAGAGGAAACCGGCGGCGGGCGTCAGGCCGTCACGCAGGAAGACATATTGCCCGCCCGCCCGCGGCATCATCGCTGCCAGTTCGGCGTACGAGAGGGCACCGGCCAGCGTCATGATGCCGGTGATCACCCAGACCAGCATGAGCCCGCCAGGCCCCCAGCCATTCATCTGGCGTGCGATGTCGGAGGAGACGATGAAAATCCCCGAGCCGATCATGGTGCCCACCACCAGGGAGATGGCCTGGAGGGGCCCGATGCCGCGGATGAACTTCTCCTCCTGCGGCGGGGCGGTCGTTGCCTCGACGGTGCTGGACATGGAGTTGGGGATTAGGGGTTAGGGATTGGGGATTGGGGGTGAGGGATGAGGGATGAGGGATGAGGGATCAGGGTTGTGCGACGAGCGTCAGTCTTTCCGCCCGAATCCCTCACCCCTGACCCCTATGCCCTATACCCCAATCCCCAGCTCAACGATCCTGTGCTTTCCCGGGCAGCGATGGCGTTGTCGGTGTTGCACCACCGCCATCCACCGCGTTCACCGCTTCATCAACCACAGCCTGCCCCGCCGCTGCCAGGCCTTTCATGACCTTGGCGGCCCCGTCCACAAGGCCCATGGTGCCGCTGATGGCCTTGACCGGCAGCTTGCCGGCCCGCATGGTGTCCTCGACCGCATCGGAGAGCCGGGCAAAGATGCCGGTCGGCCGCTGCCGCGCCGCGTACTTGCTCTCCAGGAACTCGACGTAGTCGAGCACCTGGTAGGCGCGCTCGTCCGTCAGAGATTCGAGGGCGCGCAGGATGCGCTGCTTCAGCAGGTCGTTCACCGTGGGCTCCTTCCGACGTCTTCAATGTGGTGCAAGTCGGGCAGTCGCGCTACCGGCGTCAGGCTTCGCTGACCAGCTGGCCGGGCCCGCCCGGGCCGGCTGGCGCGCCGGCTGCAGGACCCAGCAGCGCCTTGAGGGCGGGCGGCGCAATCAGCGTCGTGACCATGACCATCAGGGTGATAGCGCTGAAGAGCCCCGCATCGAGCACGCCTGCCGCCAGCCCGGTTTGTGCAAAGATCAGGCCCACCTCGCCTCGCGGCACCATGCCGACGCCCACCACCAGCTTGCGGCCCCGGAACCAGAATGGAGCGAAGCCCGCCGCCACCTTGCCGATGATGGCCGCCACGATGAGCACGAAGCCGACCGCGAGAATCCGCGGTTGCAGGAAGCTGCGCACATCCACCGCGGCGCCGACGGCGACGAAGAAGATCGGCACGAAGAAATGGCCCAGGCGCACCACGCCCCGTTCGATGGTCCGGGCATGCGCCGTTGGTGCGAAAATGAGCCCGGCCGTAAAGGCGCCGATGATCATGGCCGATCCGACCGCGTCGGCGAGGGCCGCGAGCAGAAAGCCGATGACCAATCCCATCATGCCCAGCGTCTGTTCGGTCCCCACTCGCGCGAGCAGGCGGAACAGCCCGGGAACCAGCAGCCGCCCGGCAACCAGCGACAGCGCGACGAATCCGAATGCGGTCAGCGTCGTGACCGAGACGCTGGCGACGCTGAGGCTCTCGCCGGCGACCAGCCGGGCCACGACGGCAAGGATGATGAGCCCCACAATGTCATCGATCACAGCGGCGCCCAGCACGACCTGGCTCTCCTGGTCCTTGAGCCGGCCAAGATCACTGAGCACCCGCGCGGTGATGCCGACGGAGGTGGCGGTGAGCGCGGCGGCAGCCACCAGCGACGGGAGCTGGCCCATGGCGAGAAACGATTCAGCGCCCAGTCCCAGCAGGAACGGCAACGCCACTCCGACGAGCGCCACCGTCGCGGCGGTGCCGCCCACGGAGAGCAAGCGCCGAAGGTCGGTCTGCAAACCGATCTCGAAGAGCAGGATGACAACGCCGATCTCCGCCATGGCGTCGATGATCGGCAGGTGCGGGTCCACCACTCCCAGTACGGAGGGACCCAGCAGCACGCCGGCCACCAGCTCGCCGAGCACTGCCGGCTGGCCGATGCGTTCGGCCAGTTCGCCCAGTAACTTGGCGGCAGCCAGCAAGGCCGCCAGCATGAGCAGGATGACGGGCACGGACACGATGCCGTCGCTGACGGCGGCCACCAGCATGGTCAGTTCGAGGTGTCGGACGACAGGATGGAGAGCAGCTCGACGACCGGCGTGGAGAGAAACCGGGTGCGCGCCGCTCGAACCCGGGCGCGGATCGTGAGTCCGGCAAGCGCGGGAAGCGTCGCGACCTTGGACGAGTCTTCACGCGAGAGCATCACGTAGACGAATCCCGGCTCGGGCAGTGGGCCGCGCGCGAGCATGTACGGCTGTCCCGGTGGCATCTCCGGACGCAGCTCGTCGGCGCTGGCCATCGAGATGAACTGGATGCGCCACTCGACTTCCTTGCCCACGTAGCGCTCGGGGTTGGCGCGCACCTCCGCCGCCGTCACGCCCTGCGCGGCGCTGTCGGATGGTATCAGATCATCGCTCCGCACCCACGCCTCGAGTTGCACCCGCGACCAGATTCCCGCGGTACTGAGCACCCGGACGGGGGCCCCGGCCCCCAGGGTCCCGATCTGCCCGGCGTCAGGAGATTTCAGCATCGGAGTGCCACGCGCCGCCGCCATCCGCGCCTCGGTACGGGAGGCCGAGTCCTGCGGCGGACTCGAGGAGGTGGACACCGGACCTCCGGCAGGTGCCTGGTAAGCCTGGGTCCGCTCTGAATCCGGCTTGGCGGCCACTCGCTTCACGGGCGCTGCTACGGCGGCAGCCGGCACCCACACGACGCGCGCGACCTGGCTCCAGCCGCCGCGCGACGCGAGCCGGTTGAGCAGCATCCCTTCTTCGAGCTGGGCCACTTCCTTTCCTGACGGCGATGCGCGGAGGCGTACGTTGTCCGCCGTCACCACCACATCGAAGCCATCGCGCCGGTCGGCCTTCAGCAATGACGTCGAGACCCAGCCGCGCAGCCGAACCTGGCGCCAGCGGCCGCGATGCCCGGTGACCGGCAGATCGGACGCACTTGAGAGCCGCGCGAGCACGGTCCCGTCCGGTGCCTTCCGCAGGTCGGATACCGCAATCCGGCTGGTCTCCTGTGCCTGGGCGGGCATGGCGCACGCGAGCATGACGAGCAGCAGGCAGGCTGGTAGGCGGCAGAGCGCGAAACTAGATTGCGGCGCGTTCATCATTGATCGTCATTGTAATCCCCCGGAGAATCATGTCCAAATCACGTGCTCCAGTGGCACTCATCGTGCTTGACGGGTGGGGATATCGCCCCGAACGCGCTGGGAATGCCATTGAACTGGCGCACACGCCCGTCTGGCATCACCTCTGGGAAAGCTGTCCTCGCACCCTGCTCGATGCGAGCGGCCTGGCGGTCGGACTCCCGGCCGGACAAATGGGCAACAGCGAAGTCGGACACCTCAATCTTGGCGCCGGGCGGGTGGTGCCGCAGGATATCGTCCGGATCTCGGCGAGCATCGCCGACGGGAGCTTCTTTCGCCTGGAGCCGTTCCTGGCGCTCGGCGAACACCTGCGGCGCACCGGCGGTACGCTGCACCTGGTCGGCCTGCTGGGGCCCGGCGGCGTGCATGCCATCGATCGCCACCTGCTCGCGTGCATCGAGCTGGGTGTGCGGCTGGATGTGGCGCGCATTGCCGTGCAGGGATTTCTCGACGGACGGGACACGCTGCCGGCCATCGGCGCCTCCGTGGTTCGCCAGCTCCTCGAGGACATGGAAGGAATTGCGGGGCCTCGCGCCGTGCTCGCTTCGCTGTGTGGCCGCTATTACGCCATGGACCGGGACCGGCGATGGGAACGCACCAGGCTCGCCTATGAGGCGCTGGTGCATGGACAGGGCCAGCTGACCGATGATCCGGTTGGGGCCATCGAAGCCAGTCATGCGGCCGGCGTCACTGACGAGTTCGTGCGGCCCATCGTGATGAGCGGCGACGACGGCGGCGCCGTCTGTCCCATGCGGGACGGCGATGCGATGCTCTGCTTCAATTTTCGGAGCGACCGGATGCGCCAGATCGTCTCGGCGCTCATGCTCGAGGACTTTTCGGGCTTTCCGGTGCCTGACCGGCCGAAGCTGTCCGCCGTCACCATGACGCAATATGACCGGACCTTCCCGATTCCTCAGGCGTTTCCTCCCTTCAGTCTGGCACGGATCATGGCCGAAGTGCTGGCCGATCAGGGCCGGACCCAGCTTCGCACGGCGGAAACCGAGAAATATCCGCACGTCACCTATTTCTTCAATGGTGGATTCGAGCCACCTTATCCGGGCGAGGAACGGAACCTGGTGCCCTCACCCAAGGTGGCGACGTATGATCTCCAGCCCGAGATGAGTGCGGCAGGTGTCACCGACTCGCTGTGCCAGGCACTGGAGCAGCGCAGTCATGACTTCATTCTCTGCAACTTTGCCAACGCCGACATGGTCGGACATACCGGCGTGCTGCCTGCCGTCATCACTGCGGTCGAAACGGTCGACCGCTGTCTCGCACGCGTTCTGGAGAGCGCCGAGGACGCCGGCGCCACGCTCTTTATCACCGCCGACCATGGCAATGCAGAGTACATGATTGATGAGGCCACCGGCGGGCCGCATACCGCTCATACGACCAACCCGGTACCCTTCGTCTCGGCACGCGGCTGTGCAGGCCGGTTGCGGACCGGTGGCGCGCTGGGTGACGTGGCTCCCACGATCCTCCATTGCATGGGGATCGATCCGTCGCCGGAAATGACCGGCCGCGACCTTCGCGAGGGCTGATGCGCGCTTATTTGGCTGGACTGCTGCTTCTGACTGTTGTCGCCCCGGCGGCCATGGCGCAGGTGGGCCACCCGCCCGACCAGAGCCCATATCACGAGATCCCCGCCGGGCATGTGCTGACGCCGCTGATCGGGTTTGTTCGCGGCGACGGTGGACCGCTCGGCGTGGGTCCACACAACGGCACGATCTTCGGGGGCCGTTACGATGTCCGGGCCAATCGCACCGTAGGAATGGGCGTGTCGGTGGCGAGTGGCAACCTCGAGCGACTGATCGTCAATCCCTTCGTGAAGGTCGCCAATCGCACCACCGGGCCTGTCTCGCAGCGGGTGACCTTTGCGGATGTGACCCTGCAGCTCAACCTGACGGGCGCCAAAAGCTGGAATGGCCTGGCACCGTACGCCGGGCTCAGCGCGGGACTTGCCTTCGGGAAGACGACACCGGCAGATACCAGCGGGTACAAGTTCGGCAACAAGTTCTATGTCGCGCCGCAGGTCGGGACCCGCTTCTTCCTGACCAGCCGGTTGCTCCTTCGCGCCGAGGTCCGGGGAACGTTCTGGAAGCTCAATTACCCCAGTAGTTTTGCGACCGAACCGGTGGAGGAGCCCGGCACCAGCGAAAACCCCAACGCGGTGCGGCCCAGTGGTGACCTTGGCGACTGGGTGCTCACGCCGGTGTTGCGTGTCGGCGTGGGTTACCTGATCCACTGGTAACCGGTGAGTCCGGGAGGCGCACCGTTCCGCCCCGAGAAGCGAGGGGGGCGATTGGCGGAGGATGCCGCCGTGGACGAAGTCCCGGTCTGGCTTGAGGTCAACGGCATCCCCACCGTCACCTGGATGTGCACGCCCGACCTGCTCGAAGAACTGGCCGTCGGCTGGCTGCATGGCGAGGGGTACATCCACGTGGCGGCGGACGTGCAACTGCGGCCCTGTGCCAGCGACCTCGGTTTCTGGGCCAGGGTCTCCCCCGCCTCCGTCGAGGCGGTGAGGGGCGAACAGCGGCGGCCGGTACTGGCGTCCGGCTGTGGCGCCGTGTCCACCTTCCTGGCTGATCCGTCCACCGTGCAGCCGGAGCCGCCGCGTGGCGCGCCTCCTGACGGCGCCACACTCCGCCAGCGGTTCAAGGAGCTGTTCCAGCGTGGTGAACGGTACCGGGATACCGGAGGGATTCACGCCGCCGCGCTCACTGACGGTGCCTCGCTCCTCGCGCACGCCGAGGACATCGGGCGGCACAACGCGGTGGACAAGTCGATCGGACTCGCCCTCCTCGCCGGCCAGCCTGTTGCAGGAATGGGATTGCTCGTTACCGGTCGCATCTCCGCTGAACTTGCCTTCAAGGCCGCACGGGCGCGTCTGGCCTGGGTCGCCACGCCGTCAGTGCCGTCGACGCTGGCCGTCGAAATCGCCAGGAGATCCGGCATGACGCTGGTCGGCCGTGCCGTGAGCGCGTCGCCGGCATTGCATCCGCGTCCCTGATGCCCGCCCCGCTCGACCTGCGCGCGATATTCCGGGAGGCCCGGCGAATAGCCGTGGTAGGGCTGGGAGACAATCCTGGCCGGCCGGCCTACAGCGTGGCACGCTACCTTCAGCAGCAGGGCTACCGGATCGCGCCGATTCACCCGCGGGACGACATGACGCTGGGCGAGCGAGTGTATCGTTCGCTGGAGCAGGCGGCCGAGGACGGCCCGGTGGATATCGTCGACGTCTTCCGGCGTCCTGACGCCATTCCGGCGCTGGTGGCGCCCTGTGTTGCCGTTCGTCCCCATATCGTCTGGCTACAGGTGGGGGTACGAAATGACGACGCCGCGCGCGCAATCGAAGCAGCCGGGATTCCGGTGATCCAGGATCGCTGCCTGGCCGTGGAACATCATCAGCTGGCGGGAGTCCCATGAAATTACCGGCATTGATACTCCTGGCAGCCGCGCTGCTGCTGCCGAAAGGCGCCAGCGCACAGGCGCACGACCAGGCGCGACTCGTGATCAACGTCTCCGCCGGGTTCATGGGTGGCGCGTCACTGTGGCAAGTCAATCGCCAGCCGCTGTACGATGAGTCCGGCGGCGAGCCGCTGATCGACTCGCTCACGATTCGCCGCCGGATCCGCAGCAGCGTCGTGGTCGGCGCTCGCGGCATCTACTTCCGGGGTGACCACCTCGGCTTTTTCGGCGAAGCATTTCTCCTCGGGCTTGGCTTCCGGGACAGCTGCGGCCGCACGTACGCCACCGCATCGTCCAGGAATGCCGAGGTGTGCAGCTCAATCAATGGAAGTGAAACGGCATCATCCGCGGTCCAGGTCGCGGGCGGGACGATCTATCGGATCGCCAGCCAGCGCGCCATCTCCCCGTACGTACGCGCCAGCGTGGGCCTCGCCATCGCCAGCCGGAGCGCCATCCTCACCAATGGCGTCTTCACCAGCGCGGCGGACAATGACGAGCTGGTCGAGGTCAATGTCTTCAGCGACGCAGGCCGTTCGCAGCTCTATTTCGCTGGCGGTCTCGGCGCCGGGTTCACCGCACAGATTGCGCCCAGTTACCAATTGCGCTGGGAAGTGCGCGACAACATGGTACGGATGCCAAGCATCACTGGCCCAACCGTGCAGGATGGCAATCCCCCGGTCGTCGAAAGCCGGGTGCGGCACCTCTTTTCGATGAACATCGGGTTCGACGTGGTGCTGGAGCGGCGGCATGGGAGACGATATTAGGCGGTCTGACGGTCAGGCGGACGGGCCGCCGAGGCTGCCAGCCGCCGAGTCAGGTCCCGCATCTCACGTTCCCCATGCCATCACCGGTGCCATTCTCGCCGGCGGGGCCTCGTCGCGCTTCGGCGGCCGGCCCAAGGGACTTGAAATGGTGGGCGGCGAACGCGTGATTGACCGGTTGGCGCGTTGCCTCAGGGAAGCCCTCGGCTGCTCGCCGGTACTCATCGCCAACGCGTCGGATGCCGACAGCTGGGAAACCGGGTTGCGCATCGTGCCTGACATCCTGCCCGGCTATGGGGCACTGGGAGGCATCTACAGCGCCGTGGCGGCGGCGCCCGCGCCCGTCGTGGCCGTGGCCTGGGACATGCCCTTTGTCAATGCGTCGCTGGTACGGCTGCTGGCGGATGCCCTGGGCGAGCCGTACGACGCCGTGCTGCCCGCCAGCGCTGGCAGGCGCGGCGTGGAGCCGCTCTGCGCCGCCTACGGTCCAGCCTGCGAGCCCGCCATTCGCTCGGCGCTCGAACGGGGCGACCGCCGCGCGATCGCGTTTCACGATGCAGTCTCCGTCTGCGTGCTTCCCACCGACCGCGTGGCCCAGGCCGGCGATCCCGAGCTGCTCTTCTTCAACATCAACACGGCCGACGACCTGGCCCAGGCGGAGTCGCGGTGGCAGCGCGCCTTGTCTCCGTCGTAGGCCGGAAGAACGCCGGCAAGACGACGCTGACCGTGGCGCTGTGCCGCGCCTTCCTGCGCGCGGGCCATCGTCCCATGACCATCAAGCATGGGCATCATCCGGCACTGGTGGATGGGGAAGGCACCGACACGTGGCGGCACTTCAACGAGGGCGGTGCGGCGCGCACGCTCATTGCTTCGCCCACGCTCCGGGTGCTGTTCGAGCGAGCCGCGGATGACTATGACCCCGTCGGCCTCGCCCGGCGCTACATGGCGGATGCGGATATCGTGATCGTCGAGGGCTTTTCCCGGAGCACCCTCCCGCGGCTTGAGATCTGGCGCAGTATCCTGGAGGAACCACCCCTGTATACCGGCCATGCCGTGCCATCACTCTGGCTGGGAGTGGTGAGCGACGCCGTGCTGGAGGCCCCCTGCCCCGTGCTGGCGCTGGACGCGCCTGATCATGCGGACCGCGCGGCCGAACTCGCCTGGGCCGGCGCCATGCTGCTCGACCCGTGACAGAATCCATGCTCTCGGCCCGGGAAGCCGCGGTATTGATCCTCCGGCATATTGAACCGCAGCCGGAGCTGCGGGTGCCGCTCGATGACGCGCTCGACTCGGTACTGGCGCAGGACCTGGTGAGCCCGATCGCGGTGCCGTTCTGGACCAATTCCGCCATGGACGGCTACGCCACCCGCGCGGCCGACGTGCGAGGCGCCAGCCGCGACGCACCGGTCCGCCTTCGCGTCATCGAAAGCATCGCGGCCGGCGGGTTTCCCTCGCGCGCCATCGGGCCCGGTGAGTGCGCCAGGATCTTCACCGGAGCGCCGCTGCCCGACGGGGCCGATGGAGTGGTCCGGCAGGAAGACACCGACATGGGCACCGAGCTGGTGACGATCACCAGCGACCGTGACGCGGGTGTCAACTTCCGCCTGGCGGGCGAAGACATCCAGGCGGGCGACATGATACTGCGCCGCGGTCATGCCCTGGGTCCGGCGGAGCTTGGCGTGCTCGCGTCACTGGCGGTGGCACATCCCATGGTCTTCCGCCGCCCACGCGTCGGCATCCTGGGCAGTGGTGACGAAGTGGCCGACGTAGATCAGCCCGAAGGAATCCTCAGCGGTCGCAAGGTGGCGAGCAGCAATACCCATACGCTCGTCGCGCTGGTTCGGCGAGCTGGTGGGGAACCGGTAAACCTCGGCATTGCGGGTGACACGCCTGAAAGCCTCCGCGCGCATCTGGCTCCCGCGCTCGACTGCGATTTCCTGATTACCAGCGCCGGCATCAGCGTCGGCGAGCACGACCACCTACGTGGCGTGCTCGACGCCCTGGGCACTGACCTCAAGTTCTGGCGCCTGCGAATGCGCCCCGGCGCCCCGGTTGGCTTCGGCATGCTGGATGACATTCCGTGGCTGGGCCTCCCCGGCAATCCTGTCAGCACAATGGTCGGCTTCGAGCTGTTTGCCCGGCCCGCCATCCGCCGCATGTGCGGACATGCGCTTCCCTTTCGACGCTCGGTCGAGGTCACCGTCACGGAACCGATCACACTCCGGCCCCGTCTGCAGCATTTCCTGCGGGCGGTCGTCAGCGAAGGCGACGGAGCGCTCGAGGCCCGGCTCACCGGTCCGCAGGGATCGGGCATTCTCACGTCGATGATCAAGGCCAACGCCCTGCTGATCATCCCGGAGGGTCAGCACGAGACGCCGCGCGGGACGTTGGCGCTCGCCCTCAGGTTCGATGACCCCGTCTGCCAGGCCACTCCCGGGTTCTGATGGAGCCCCGCCAGCGCTTTCTGGATGCGTGGATGATGGTGGGCGCCACCGGAGATGGTGCGGCCGCCTTTGACGACCTCCTCGGCCGCTACGCCGAGCCACACCGTCACTATCATACGCTCCAACACGTGCTGGCCACGCTGGACGCGCTCCGCGATGCCGGCGCCGCTCCGGATCACCCAGCCGAGGCCGACCTTGCCCTCTGGTATCACGACGCCATCCATGACGTCGGACGCCAGGACAATGAGGAGGCCAGCGCCCTCCTCGCCCGCCGGGCACTGGCCGGGGCGCCAGCCGAGCGCCTCCAGCGAATTGCGGCGCTGATTGGCGACACCCGGCACGATGCGCCGGCCAGCTCCCGGGACGGCGCGCTTGTGGCTGATGCAGACCTGGCAATCCTCGGTGCCGAGCCCAGCGTTTTTGACACCTATGAGCGTAACATCCGCCTCGAGTATGCTGACATCCCCGAAGCCGGCTACCGGGCCGGACGGGCGGCTGTGCTGGAGCGGCTGCTGGCTCGTCCGAGTCTCTACCAGACGGACACCTTTCGCCATCGCTTCGAGGCGCCCGCGCGGGCGGCCCTGCAGCGCACCATCGCCCACCTCCGGCGACCCGCCATTTGACCACGTACGCGCCCATCCGCTACGTTTGAACCTCGAAGGGGAGTAGCTCGTCCGCCCTCAGGCGGAAGGCCGGATCGTCAGGACTGCCCTTGTGGGCACGGTCCGGCCAGGAGGCGGGAAGTCCCGCGCTCAGAGCGAGACCTTCGTCCCCCGCGACCAGCACCGGGGGACGAAGGTCTCGCTTTTTGGTGCTGGCGCTTCAACTGGAGTGACACCGATGGGCGGATATTTCAAGACGTTCATCCTGATGGCCGGGCTCCTGACGCTGCTGCTCATCGCCGGGCAGCTGCTGGGCGGCGCTCAGGGGCTGCTCCTCGCCGCCATGCTCGGCGGTGTGATGAATTTTGTGATGTTCTTCTTCTCGGACCGGATTGTGCTCCGGATGTACCGTGCCCGTGTGGTCGCGGAGTCCGAAGCACCAGACTTGTTTCGCATGGTGAATCGGCTGCGCCAGCGCGCCGGGCTTCCCATGCCGCTGGTGGCCATTGCACCCCACGACCAGCCCAACGCGTTTGCCACCGGACGCAACCCGCATCACGCCGTTGTATGCGTGACCAGCGGCATCCTCGAGCAGGTGCCGCCCGAGGAACTTGAAGGCGTGCTGGCCCACGAACTGGCGCACGTCAAGAATCACGACATGCTGACCACCACCGTTGCGGCCGGCATCGCCGGTATGTTGTCCTACCTCCCGTACCTGCTCATGTTCGGCGGTGGCGACGACGACAACCGTCATCCTGCGCTTCAGCTCGTATTCCTGCTGCTGGCCCCGATCGCGGCGATGCTGATGCAGTTCGCCGTCTCCCGCCAGCGCGAGTTCGAGGCCGATCGTGTGGGCGCGGAGATCGCCGGCAACCCATTGCCGCTGGCGCACGCGCTCGCCCGGCTCGACACCCTCGCCCATCGCATTCCCATGCGGGTGGCGCCCGCCGCTGCCCCGCTGGCCCAGGTCAATCCGCTCGCGGCCGCAGGCGGAGGCTTCAGCCGCCTGTTCAGCACGCACCCGCCCACGGCTGAGCGGATCGCCCGCCTCGAAGCGCAGGCGCGAGGCCGCTGAATGGGTCATCACGGGTCCAGCGTCTGGATCGGGTTCTCGGCGCTGGTCGCAGCGCTGCTCTTCCTGGACCTGGCGGTCGTCAACCGTCGCTCGCATAAGCCCACCAGCGCCGAGGCACTCAAGTGGAGCCTGACCGTCATCGGGCTGGCGCTGGCCTTCGGCGGGTTCATCTACTGGCGCGAGGGCGGCGTGTCGGCGCTGGAGTACTACACCGGCTACGTCATCGAGCTGAGCCTCAGCGTGGACAACCTGTTTGTCTTCCTGATCATTTTCCAGTTCTTCGATGTGCCGCGGCAGCTTCGCCCGAAGGTACTGAACTGGGGCATCCTCGGCGCCATCGCCATGCGGCTGGTGATGATCGCCGCCGGGGCCTATCTCATCAGCCGATTCGAATGGATCATCTACCTCTTCGGCGCGTTCCTCGTCTACACCGGCGTGCGGATGTTCCGGGCCGGAGGCGTCTCGGTGGATGTGGAGCACAACGCCGTGGTCCGGTGGGCGAGAAAGATCCTGCCGATCAGTGAAGGCTACTCGGGCTCGAAGTTCTTCCTGCGCACGCGGACCGGGCTGCTGGCCACGCCCCTCCTCCTGGTACTGATCATCATCGAGTGGACGGACCTGATTTTTGCGGTGGACTCGATTCCCGCCGTCTTCGCCGTCACCCGGGATCCGTTCCTGGTCTACAGCTCCAACATCTTTGCCGTAATCGGCCTCCGGGCCCTGTTCTTCGTCCTCTCCGACATGATCGACAAATTCGATTACCTCAAGTATGGCGTGGCCCTGGTCCTGGTCTTCGTGGGACTCAAGATGCTGGGGTCGTACTGGTTCCACCTTCACATCGCCGTGTCGCTGGGCGCCATCGTCGTGATCCTTGCCGGCTCGATACTTCTCTCCATCAGGAAGAATCCCAAACCGGCGCCGTAAGCTCCGGCCGGGCGGGATTGCCATCCCGGCCAGCCGGGCTTCATATTGGCCGGATGTCCCTCGCACACGACGCAGCACCCCGGCGCGGCCTCCTCGCGCGTGTAGGGCTCGACCGCCCGGAACTCCGGGCGTGGGCCATGTACGATTGGGCCAACTCCGGATTCATGACCGTCGTCGTCACCGCGGTCTTTCCGACCTACTATGCCGCGGTGGTGGCGGAAGGACTCTCCAAGGCACAGGCGACCTATTACTTCGCCAACGCCACAACCATCTCCCTGGCCTGCATCGCGGTGATGTCCCCTCTCCTGGGCGCCGTGGCCGACTACCGGGCATCGAAGAAGCGCTTTCTCCTCGCATTCCTCACGCTCGGGGTCACGACCACCGCCCTGCTTTTCTTCATCAAGGCGGGCGACTGGCTGCCCGGACTGGTCCTGTTCGGAGTGGCGAACGTGGGATCAATGGTTCGTACGTGTTCTACGACTCGCTGTTGCCCCACATTGCGTCGGACGAGGAGATGCACCGCGTCTCGAGCGCGGGCTACGCGCTGGGATACCTGGGCGGCGGCATCCTGCTCCTCCTGTCCCTGGTCATCATCCTGAGGCCGGCGCTCGTCGGCATTACCGGCGCGGAAGGAGCGCGCACCCTTCCGGCGCGACTATCATTCCTCGCCACGGCGGTGTGGTGGGCCCTGTTCGCCATTCCGCTGTTCCGCCGCGTGCCGGAACCGCCGCTCACGCGCGAGCAGGACGAGAGCGTCACCACAGTGGCGGCCATCCGCGCCAGCGCTCGCCGGCTGGCAGAGACGCTCCGGGAGCTTCGCGGCTTTCGCTACGCCTTCCTCCTGCTGATTGCCTCGCTCATCTACAGCGACGGCATCAACACGATCATCCGGATGGCCGCGGTCTATGGGACCGAAATCGGAATTCCGCAGCAGGCGCAGATTGCCGCGATTGTCATGGTACAATTCGTGGGGATTCCCTTCGCCTTCCTGTTTGGGGTCATCGCGTCGCGGATAGGTGCAAAGCGGGCCATTTTCATCGGCCTCGCGGTCTATGCCGGCATCAGCGTCCTGGGCTACTTCATGCACACGACGCTCCATTTCTTCCTGCTGGCCTTTCTCGTCGGCACCGTCCAGGGCGGCACCCAGGCCCTCAGCCGGTCGCTCTTCGCGAGCATGATTCCCCGGCACAAGTCGGGTGAGTTCTTCGGCTTCTATGCCGTCTTCGAGCGGTTTGGTGCCATCTTTGGGCCCCTGGTCTTCGGGGCGGTCGTGGCGGCGACCGGCTCCAGCCGCAACGCCATTCTGTCGGTGATTTCGTTCTTCCTGGTGGGAGCACTGCTCCTGCTCTTTGTCAATGTCTCGGAGGGCCAGCGGGCGGCGCGGCTGGCTGATGAAGGGGTGGTGCGAGTGTAATGGATGTCGTAGAACTGACCCGGAAGCTGGTCGAGATCGAGTCGCCCACCTTCTCAGAAGAGCGGGTAGTCGAGTTCATGCATGGAGTGCTGCATGACGCCGGCTACACCGTCATCCGGCAGCCGGTGTCGGACGGTCGGGAGAATCTGTACGCCCTGCGGGACCCGCCGGTGGTGGTGCTCTCGACCCACCTCGACTGCGTGCCCCCGTACCTGCCATGGCAGGAGGATGGCGACCTGCTGCGCGGCCGCGGCGTGTGTGACGCGAAAGGGCTGGCCGCGGCCATGTTTCTTGCCGCCGAGCAGCTTGCCGCCGAGGGCGAGCGGCGGGTCGCGCTACTGTTCGTGGTGGGAGAGGAGCGGGGCTCGGATGGCGCGCGTGCGGCTGCCACACTGGAGCCCAAGGGCACGTACCTGGTCAATGGAGAACCGACCGAGGGCCTGCTCTGCATCGCCCAGAAGGGATCACTGCTGGTCCGGGTGGAAGCCGAGGGGCAGCCGGCCCATTCTGCCTACCCGGAGGAAGGCACCTCGGCAATCCTCCGGCTGCTCAACGTGCTGGACCGGTTCCGCCGTCTCCGATTGCCCTTTGACCCGGTTCTCGGCGCCGCCAGCCTCAACATCGGGGTGATCGAGGGCGGCAACGCACCGAACGTCATTCCCGAGTTCGCCAGTGCGGAAGTGCTGGTGCGGACGGTCGGACCCTCCGATCAGCTGCGGGAGCAGATTCAGCTCCTCGCCGATGGAGGCATCTCGATCAGCTTTCCGGCGGAACTGCCCTATTTCATGGGCGAGCGCCTGGCCGGGTGGGAAACGACGGCTGTGCGATTCGCGAGCGACCTCCCGCTGCATGATTCGTGGGGGCGGCGCTTCCAGCTGGGGCCCGGCAATATTCGAGTCGCGCACACCCTGGATGAGCGCATCACCCGGGGTGAACTGATGGAGGGTGTCGATGGCTACGTACGGCTGTGCCGCCAACTCCTCTCGGAGACCTCTTGACAGCTCCGCCGGACGCCCGTAACATCTCGCCGTCCAAACGGCGGTCGCTTTATGGCCACTTGTTCCCGCCGCGCCCCACCGGGCGAAAACAAAGAACTAAACAACCGGGTTAACGCTCCTCGCGCTCCACGTGGCCGGGGGGCGTTGCTCATTTCGGGGTCAGGCAGCCGCGCTGGACAGACAGCCCGGACGGGGGCAATCTCCGGTATCACCCGAGGAGATGGCCCATGGCGGCGACCCACTTCGATCCTGATGCCCTGCGTGACGAACTGGCCCGCTATGCCGCGGAAATTCCCGCCGAGCACCGGCGGGAGGCGCGAAGCGCCGTTGGGCACCTGTTTCGGGCGCTGGAGCATGGCCTGATCCGCGCGGCCGAGCGCGATGCAGGCGGCGAATGGCAGGTGAACCGCTGGGTCAAGGAAGGCATCCTCCTCGCCTTCCGCCTGGGACGACTGCGCGAATGCCGCAGCGCGGTTCCATTCTCGTTCACGGACTTTGATACCCTGCCGGTTCGCGAGATGCGGGTCGAGGACGGGGTGCGACTGGTACCGGGAGGCACCACGGTCCGGGCAGGGGTGCGGCTCGGACGCGGCGTCATCTGCATGCCACCGTCGTATGTCAACATCGGCGCCTGGGTTGGTGAGGGAACGATGATTGACTCCAATGTGCTGGTCGGAAGCTGTGCCCAGGTTGGCCAGGGTGTGCACCTCGCTGCTGGCGTGCAACTGGGCGGAGTTCTGGAACCGGCGGGCGCGCTGCCAGTCATCATCGAGGATGACGTGCTGGTGGGTGGCAACGCTGGCGTGTTCGAGGGAACCATCGTGCGTCAGGGCGCGGTGCTCGCTCCCGGCGTGCAGCTCTCGGGCGGCACGCCGGTGATCGACCTGGTGAACCAGCGCACCTGGCGACGCGACGGCGACCGGCCGCTGGAGATCCCGCCCGGCGCTGTCGTGGTGCCGGGCACCCGGCCGGCGTCCGATCCCGCGGCGGCCAGCCAGGGCATCTCGCTCTACGCTCCCGTGATCGTGAAGTATCGGGACGCCAAAACGGACCATGCGGTGCGGCGGGAGGAGCGATTGAGGGTTTAGGGATTAGGAATTGGGGGTTGGGGGTTGGTATTTTCGTGGCGCAATGCTCAGCCTTCAGCCTTCAGCCCTCAGCCATCAGCCTTCGACCCCCATGACCACCCATACCCACTATCTCTGGTTCAATACCAGGCAGCGCCAGGAAATCATCGACATCACCAGCACGGTCGAAGAGCAGGTGGCCGCCAGTGGCATCCACGAAGGGTTTGTCCTGGTGAGCGCGATGCACATCTCCGCGTCGGTCTTCGTCAACGATCACGAGTCAGGCCTCTGGCACGACATCCTGCACTGGCTCGAGCACACCATCGCGCCATGGGATCCGGGGCGGTATCAGCACAACGAGACCGGCGAGGACAACGCGGCGGCCCACCTGCGCAGTCTCACGATCGGGCATGAAGTCATCGTGCCGGTGACGGACGGGCGGCTGGACCTGGGGCCCTGGCAGCGGGTGTTCTACGGCGAGTGGGATGGCCAGCGGAAGAAGCGCGTAGTGATCAAGGTGATGGGGGAGACGTCATCCCACCTTTAACTGCGGCATCTGCCCGGCTGGGCCCACCACCCGGTTGCGTCCCAGGCTCTTGGCCTCGAAGAGCCGCTCGTCGGCGCAGTCGAGCAGCTCGTCAGCCGTGACCCCATCGTCGGGAAAGATCGCGATGCCGGCGCTGACGGTCAGCTTGGCGGTGAGTGACTCGGTCTTCGGCAACGGGATGCCGGCGTTGGCAAGTTTCTCCCGGAGCGCTTCCATTTTCCGCAGCCCCTGCCCTGCCGATGTCGCCGGCATGATGACCACAAATTCCTCACCACCGTAGCGCGCCAGGATATCGCTGCGCCGCAGCTCGTCGCTCATCCGGCGGGTGAGCGTCCGGAGGGCCGAGTCACCGGCGGCGTGACCCAGATCATCGTTGAACTGCTTGAAGTGATCCACATCCAGCATGACCAGTGCGAGCGACTCGCCCTGCCGGCGCGCCCGGCTCAGTTCCGCGTTCAGGCGCTCGTCGAACGAACCCCGGTTGAGGACCCCCGTCAGCCGGTCGATGGTGGACAGCCGCCGCAGCTGGCGACCGCGGTCCACCACCGCCACCGCGAGTCCAGTCGCAATGCCGAGCACCACCAGACGGGCGCCTTCCGAGGCCCAGCTGAACATGCCGTAGATGTATGGTGCATACGTGGGAGCGTTGAGGTCCCAGTGACTGGCGGCGTACCAGACGATGCCGAAATACTGGGTCACCGCCAGCAGGCCGGCCAGCCAGCAGAGCCGGACGTCGTAGCGCAGGCAGGTGGCGCCGATGGCGATGAAGTAGGCCTCGAACACGACCCGGCTGTTGACCGCGGTATGGGGCAGGCCGGCGACCAGGTAGATGACCAGCGCCGAACTCACCAGACTCACGTCAAAGATGGTGCTGACGAGCCCGATCCAGGGGCCGAGCATCTGGTGCCGTACCGCCACCAGGATCAGGAACGCGAGCGTGGTCGCGGCGAGCGCGACGGAGAGGCCGATCAGGTGTTCGAGTTCGCCAGGATGCACGACATAGTTGGCGGCCGGGATGGCCAGTAGCACCAGCACCATGGCCATGCGCAGCTGGGCGATCAGCAGCTCGCCTGCCGCGCCGGCATGGGAAAACAGCGGGTCGCCGCCGGCAAACCACCGGCGCCAGGCCTCGCGGGTCCGTCCCTGCAGGGACAGCGGAAGGTTGGGCGTAATTCCTCACGTGACAATCGGTTCGGCACAGCCCGGACAGCCCGCTGAACAGCAATCGGCGGGCCATTCGGTCACCGTACAATAATTCGACAGTCAGAGGGAACTACATGAGTCGGTAACGGGGGCCGCTGCCCCCCTCCCGGGGGGTCCAGCGCGGCCCGAGCACATCGGTCGCCTTGCAGTCAATGCAGTTGGGGGCGTTGATCCTGAGCTCGTCGCCAACCCGCTCGTAGACCCCTGCGGGACAGACATGGCTGTAAAAATCCGCGACATCGCCGGTAATGTCGCTGCCCACGATCAAGTGGTTGGGAATGGTGTCGCGCGTAGAGTTACCGGACTTGAAGTTGGCGTCCAGCTTGCCGAATGTCAGCACCCCATCCGGGGCGAACGCCTCCGCCTCCTCGACCCGTCGGGGACTCTCGCTGTCCGCCGGCATGCGGATCCGGGCGGACGGCAGGTGGCCACCGGTCAGAGTCATCAGGCCAGCCTTTGCACCCCCCAGCCAGAACCCGTCCTTGAAGGCCAGGCGCATGTTCCGGGTGCGGGACAGGTCCGTCAGGATGTAGCTCTCATCCACCAGCGTGTCGTAGGACGCGAGTGCATCGGCCGACACCTTGCCGGCGCCGAGGGCCTTGAAGGCCGACCGCGCGGCGTAGATCCCCGACTGTACGGCGTAGTGAATCCCCTTGAGCGACGGAACATCCACGAAGCCGGCAGCATCGCCACACAGCAGGATGCCATCGCCCGACCGGCGTTCCGGGAGTGCATGGTATCCACCTTCCGGTATGGTCTTGGCACCCCACTCGAGCAATTCTCCGCCTTCGAGCAGGGGCTTGATCAGCGGATGGAGCTTCAACCGCTGCAACAGCTGGTGGATGTCCAGCGCAGCTTCGTGATAATCGAGCCCGACGACCAGTCCGATGGCCACCTGCTCGGGGCCCATCGGATAGATGAATGACCCGCCAAACGCATCGGTCGGCAGGGGCCAGCCCATGGTGTGGACGACCCGGTCAAGCGGCCGGCTCACCTTCCAGATCTCCTTGACTCCCAGCGCATAGATCTGCGGATTGGGCGAGCGAACCGACTGCCATTCCCGCCATCCCTGCGCCAGCATGCTCCGGGTTCCATCGGCAATGATGGTGATCTTGCCGGTCAGGTCAGTCGGCGCCGTGTAGTCGGCGCCCGGCTCGCCGGTGCGGGTCAGGCCGGCCGGTGTGGTGCGCACGCCGACCACGGCATTGCCGTCGACCAGCATTCCATCGACCGGAAATCCCGCAAAGACATTGACGCCGGCCGCTTCGGCCTGCTCGCCCATCCATCGCACGACTTCCGAAATGGAGGCGGTGAAGTTGCCGTGGTTCCGCATCGTTGGCGGCGTCGGGATCCGGAAAAAACGTTCTCCGGTCAGGAAGTAGACGGCCTCGCCGGGTACCGCCTGGCGAAAGGGAAACTCGTCGTCCTTCAGTCCGGGAAAGAGTTCCCGGAAGGCACGGGGATTGATCACCGCACCTGACAGGTTGTGCTCGCCCAGGGCGGCCGCTTTCTCCAGGACGGCGATGGACAGTTCGCCCGGCCCCTCGCCGGCCTCCCGCGCCGTCGCGGACAGGCGGGCGAGTTCGATGGCGGCCGCGAGACCGGCCGGGCCAGCCCCCACGATCAGCACATCCATCTCGACCGCATCGGGGCCGGGAGCTTCCTTGAGGATAAGCCGGTCAAGCGGCAAGGGCGGCTGGTGCGCGATCGGCAGTATCGAAGTCACGATAGCGTCCCTTTCAAAAATCGATTTCCAGGCCGAGGTCGGCCGCCAGTGCGCTATGAGTCAGGGCACCTACCGAGACGAAGTCCGCACCCGCCTCGGCATAGTGACGCACGTTCTCCAGCGTGATCCCGCCCGTCGCCTCGATTTCGATTCCGGGCCGCAGCATCCGGGCGCGCCCTGCCCAGCGGCGGACCGTATCAGGCGATTGATTGTCGATCAGCAGCCGGCTGGCGCCCGACCCACACGCAAGATCCAGCTGTTCTTCGTGCTCCACTTCGACCTGCAGTGCGCTGACCCCGAGCGCGCGTGCCGCGTCGAGCGCATCGTGGAGTGACCGGCCGGCGCGCAGCAGCGCACGCCAGTGGTTGTCCTTGACCATGACCGCCCGTTCCAGATCCATGCGATGCAGCGATCCGCCGCCATCCAGAACCGCCTGGACGTCCAGCGCGCGCAGGCCCGGCGCCGTTTTCCGCGTGTGGAGCACGATGCAGCCCGTGCCGGCAATGGCATCCACGAACGCGCGGGTCAGACTGGCGATGCCGGCGGCGCGCTGGAGGATGTTGAGCAGCGGCCGCTCGACACGCAGCATGACGGCCAAGTCGCCACGCAATGTGCCGAGCTCGGCACCGGGCGGCACACGATCGCCGTCAGCGAAATTCCAGGATGGTGGCGCCAGGCCCGCGGCCGCCACTACCGCGCCTGCCCACGGCAGTCCCGACGCAATTCCGCCGGTACGGAATTCAATCCTGCCCCGGGCGACGGTTCCTGGTGCCACCGTCACCTCGGTGGTCACGTCACGCGCGCCGTCCTCGGCGAGGACCTCGTCGGCGAGCCGCGCCGCATCCGACCACCAGGCGCGGTCAGTCACCTGGTTTGGTGCCGCCACCCAGGGCCACCATGCGATCCACGGCGCGGCGCGCCCGCTCGGCGACGTCGGGCGCGAGCGTCACGGGAAACTGGTCCCGTTCGAGCGCCAGCTTCACCGAGGGAAGGGTGATCGACTTCATGTAGGCACACACCGCCGTGTCGTCGGCCGCCAGGAAGTGCTTCTGGGGAGCCAGCTGCGCCATGCGGTGGATGATGCCCGTCTCCGTAGCCACGATGAACGTGCGAGCCGGTCGTTCCGCTACCAGCTGCACCATGCGCTCGGTGCTGGCGACGTGCAGCCCCTCCGGATCAATGTCGCCCCGGTCCCGGGCGTGCACCAGCTGGCCAGCGCAGCCGCATTCCGGATGCACCAGCACTTCCGCATCGGGGTGAGCTGCGCGCGCCGCATTCAGCCGGTCGGGGTTGATGCCCTTGTGCACGTGGCATTCGCCCATCCAGACCTCGATCCGGCGACCCGGGCGCTGGTGACGCACGTGCGCGCCAAGGAAGAAATCCGGCAGGAAGAGAATGCCCTGCTCCTCCGGCACTGCGTCGATGACATCCAGCACGTTGCCACTGGTGCAGCAGTAGTCGAGTTCCGCCTTGACGTCGGCCGATGTATTCACGTAGCCGACGGCCGCGTAGCCGGGAAAGGCCGCGCGCCAGCGGCGCACGTCGTCCGCGGTGATGGTCGCGGCGAGCGAGCAGCCGGCGGCCAGGTCCGGCAGGAGCACCCGCTTGCCCGGCGAGAGAATGGCGGCGGTCTCGGCCATGAAGTGCACGCCGCAGAAGACGATCAGCTTCGCGTCGGTGGCGGCCGCCTTGCGCGAGAGCCCAAGCGAGTCGCCCACAAAATCGGCGACGTCCTGCACCTCCGGTCGCTGGTAGTTGTGCGCGATGATCAGCGCACCGCGTTCCCGCGCGAGGTGCCTGATGCCCTCCTGCAGCTCGACCACCTGCTCGGCAGAGAGGGACGAGGGCTCGATGACGGGCAGCGAAAGGCTCATTGCACTGGTCCGGGCGCGACTGGAGTGGTGACGGGCGCGGCCGGGAAATCCAGTCGGACGTGCCCCCCCACGCTTTCCCGGCGCTGCAGCGCTGCCCGCGCAATCAGCCGGGCGACCAGCAACTGATTGTGCTCTCGCCAGTGCTCGCGCGGAAGCCCGCCCGCCAGTTGCGCCAGGACATGCTCGGCGTGCAGCAGCGACTCTTCCGAACGCGTCAGGCCGACGTCCGCGGTCATGGTGCGGCGCAGGGATGACAGGACGGGCGGGACGGGCGGGGCGGGCATGGCGGGCAGGTTCGCGCCCGCCGACGTTGCTGGGATTGCGGGAGTCATGGGGCGGGCCTGGCGTGACGCGACGGCGACTGTCGACGCGTCCAGCCTGCCCAGCTCGCCCATCGTATCCGACTCGCCTGTCTGGGCCACAATCGCCCTGGCCACGCGGTCGGCAAAGACAAGCGCTTCGAGCAGGGAGTTGGAAGCCAGCCGGTTGGCGCCGTGCACACCGGTCCTGGCCACCTCGCCGCACGCGTAGAGGCCGCGGCGAGAGGTGCGGCCATCCATGTCCGTGCCAATGCCGCCCATGGCATAGTGCAGCGCCGGCGCCACTGGAAGCAGGTCCGCACGCGCATCGAGGCCGTGGCTTGCCAGCATGGCGTGAATGCCGGGGAAGGATTCGCTGAAGTCGGCGATGCCCCGCGCATCCAGCCAGGCACCGCCGGCCGCATCGGCGCGAGCAACGGCGCGAGCCACCACATCCCGCGGCGCCAGTTCACCACGCGGGTCGTCGTCGAGGGCAAAGCGCCGGCCAGCCCGATCAACCAGGATGGCGCCGGCCCCGCGAACCGCTTCGGAGATGAGCGGTGCCGGATTGAGCCCTGCAAGCTTCAACGCCGTCGGATGGAATTGCAGGAACTCCAGCTCGCGCAGCTCGGCGCCCACATGATAGGCCAGCGCCCAGCCGTCGCCCGTCGAGACCAGCGGGTTGGTGGTCACGTCGAAGAGCTGTCCCACGCCGCCGGTGGCCAGGACCACGGCCGTCCCCCATCGCTCAACGAGGGTGCCATCCACCTGCACCAGCCGGCAGCCGGCAATGCGACCGTCGTCCTCCAGCAGTTCCTTTACTTCCGTGAATTCCAGAATTTCAATGTCGGGATGTCGCCGGACGATCTCCGCCAACGTGGCCACGAGCACGGCGCCGGTGCGGTCACCGCCAGCATGGATGATCCGCGGGCGGGTGTGCGCCGCCTCCAGACCGAAGCGCAGCTCGCCATCCGATCCCCGGTCGAAGCGCGCCCCGAGTGAGAGCAGCTCACGGACGCGGTCGGGGCCCTCAGTGGTAAGAATGGCCACGGCCTCGGGTTCCGAGAGACCATGGCCGGCGGCCATCGTGTCGGCCGCATGCTGGCCGGGGCTGTCCCCGGGCGCGAGCGCCACCGCAATCCCGCCCTGCGCCCAGGCACTGGCGCTGTCAGCCAGGGCGCCCTTGGTCAGCAGCACCGAGGGATGCCCTTCGCTGGCCAGGCGCCACGCGGCCCACAATCCGGCAATTCCCGCTCCGGCGATGAGCGAGGGAGTCGTCGACGTCATGGGGAGAATATAGAGGGACTCGGGACGCGAGTCGTGGGATGGTCTGACGAGGGCGCGCGCGCTGACGGCACTTGCCGTGACCTGCTCTCAGCTTTCAGCCTTCAGCCTTCGGTGGCCGGCCGCTGGCCGACCCGACTGCCGTCAGCTCGCCGCCTTCAGCCGCTGATCGCTGCCCGCGCCGCTGAGCCACGCCTCGGCTTCGGGCACGGTCCGGAAGACCATTGCATCGAGCCCGACACTGTCGAGCCGGATGGACAGCATGCGGCTCATGCCGTAGGCCACATCCACATCGGCGACGATTGCGATGGAAGAGACGCCTGCGCCTGCAAGCGCCCGGAACGCGGGCACCACGGCATCCACCTGGGCCGACGTCCACGCGCGCTGGGATGCGCAGACATCAATGAGTACTCCGGCACCCCGCTGCAGATCCGGATCCGCTCCCAGCTCAGCCAGGAGGGCGGCAACCTCGGCGGGCGTATCCACAAGCGAACTGCGGACCAGCACATAGCCGGCGGGATGCAGAGGTTCATACGTAACCATGAAGCCAAGATGGAACATGACGAGCGGCTGTCAACCGTGAAAAAGACTGCAGTACCAGTGTGCAACCGTTGTCCGGGCGGCCCCAGTAACAACACGGAGCGGGTTTCGTACACCCGCTAACGCCCGACCTCATCAGGCGGCGCCTGGCGACCGGGCTCCGGATAGGGAATGCTGTCGCCCTTGATCGCCCGCCACAGGATCCGGTTGAAGGCGTCATCGTCATTGCGATCCTCAAACTCGAGATCGAGCGCGGACGACTCGCGCGCGCCGCGTGTCGCGGCCGGGTTGGTCTCATCCAGCGATACGGCCGGCATCAGGGCCGAATACGGAGCGGTGTCCGGCGCGTCCCGCCAGATGTGGCGCAGCGGCGCACCAAAAAAATCGAACTGCGACAGGGCGCCGAGTCCCAGCAGGTCGGCCATGGTGGCGATTACGTCGGTGGTGTTGGCCCAGCGATGGTGGACGCCCGCCGCCGCCCATGGCGAAATCACCAGGAGGACGGAGCGATGCGAGTCCACATGATCGGGGCCGTCCTGCGCGTCATCCTCGAGTACGAAGACCGCGCTGCTGTCCCAGAAGCGGGAACGAGACAGGCCTTCAATGATTCGCCCCAGAGCCAGGTCATTGTCCGCCATCGCCGCGCGGGGCGTTGGTGCGCCTGCCTCGGCACCGGAGGTGTGATCATTGGGCAGCCGGATGATCTGGAGCGCCGGCATCGTCCCCGCGCGCTCGTAGCCGGCCAGCGCATCGAGCCAGATGTCGGCACGGCGCTGGTCGGGAATCGACAAGTCGAAGCCGGGAAATGTGGAATCGGTATGCGTTGCGAGAAACGGCTTGACGCCGCGGTAGCCGGCTGGCAGGTCGGTCGCGGCGGTGTCCTCGATGCCGATCACGAATTCGCCAAAGTTGCGGAAGGTGATCCCGGCGCGCTGGGCCAGGTTCCAGAGGTACCCGTTGGCGGGCGACGCCACGTCGTCATCGGGAATGCCGCTGGCATTGCGCCTCAGGTCCTGTTCGCTGCCGTTGGTGCCCTCGTAGTCATAGGACCGGCCCCGACCCGAGTAGTTGCTCTGCGTGGTCTGTTCCACATAGTCGGTCGCGTATGCCGCCGTGGACCAGTTGTGGCCGTCCGCACTCACTTCCGCATTGACGAAGAACTGGTCCTCGATGCCGAACCGTTCGGCGAGGGCATGGTGATTGGGCGACTCGGAGCGCGGGAAATACACCAGCGACGTGTCACCGTCGCCCGCCGGCAGATCACCCAGCACCTGATCGTATGTGCGATTTTCCTTGATGATGTAGATGACATGCGAAATGGGCGGGTAGCGGAACGCGGGCGTCCGTGCGCCGCTCCACCGGTTGGCGATGGCCACCCGCTCGGTGAACGCCGCCAGCGCGTCGCTCCCCGGCGCTGGTGGAACGAACTGGGCCAGGGTACCGCCCAACTGGCTCAAGGTGTACTGGCCGGCCGACCTGGCCGGGACTCCTGGATTCCGTCCTCCCGGATTGGCGGGCGGCGCCGAGCCCTTGGCGCTCAGCACCACGAGCGAATCGCCCGCCGTGACCAGCACGGTAGGATACCAGTCAGTCGGAATCCTCCCCACCAGCCGATCGCCCTCACCGGACACCCGGTCCCACGCCACGTCCGCTGTCCCGGGTGAGAGCGCAAAGACGGCCACGGCATTGTTGTCCGCTTCTGCCACGTAGAGCGTCTTACCGTTGTGCGCAAGCGCGAGGCCGTCGGGGGTACTGCCTTCCCCCGGTCCGTCGGGTGGTGGATCAAGCAGCTCCACCAGCGTCTGCCTGCTCCTGGTGTCGACGACAATGACGCGATCGGTGCTGGGCGACGCAACGAAGAGCCGGCTGCCGCTTCGGTTGAGCAGGAGCACCGAGGGATGGCGGCCTACGATCATGCGGCCGCGTGCCACGAGCGGGGCCGTGGACTGTCGCCCGTCGACCGTCGACCCTTGCTTCGCACCCACTGAATACACCCAGACCCCGTTCCCACCCCACGCCGAGACGTAGACGGTACCGTCAGGCGCGACAGCGACACCGTAGGGATAGGGACCAGCAGGATAGCGCGCGATAACTTCGCCGCGAGCGACATCCACGACCGCCAGCGAGTCAGCCAGATTCTCCGCGACGTACAGCATGCGTCCATCGGGCGAGACTGCCATCCCGGCCGGGTAGCGCGTGCCCGCTGCGCGCGGCGCCCTGGGTGCGAGCATGATTGAATCGCGAAGCGAGGCGTGCCCAGCCGCCCAGTCGTAGCGATAGACCACGTCCTGATTGCCGCCCGACGCGTACAGCACGCGGCCATCGGGCGAGACCGCGATCCCCACGAAGGCACTTGGCTGCTCGAGCAGCTGTTGCACCGCGCCGCTGGTCCGGTCCACAATGGCGACGCCCTGGGTGCCATAGCCACTCAGCAGGACGGCCAGCGAGCGGCCGTCGGATGCAAGGGCGGCTCCAAGCGGAAAGGACGCATCAAGTGGGATGGAGGAAACCGCAGGATCGAGCCAGCGGCCAGTGGGCAGGCGCTCGGTATCGCTGGCGACGGCGGCGGGCGCCGGCGTTGGCGGCGATCCTGGTGCAGGCGCGCAGGCGAGCGCGATGACGATGGCAGCAAACGGGGTGAAGCGGCGCAGGGAAAGGGCCAGCAGCACAGGTCTGACTCCGGATCTGGTCCCGGGCAAGATACACCGGTGCGGCGCAGGGGGACCTTCGACTCCTCAGTCAGAACCCTATGCTCGGTGACGGTGCAACCACGTTCTCCTTGCCGGGGAGCAGGATGTCCGTCATCCCGAGGCAGGCGGCACGGCGGCACGGCGGCTGGGGATTGCTGAGTTCCACCCGGAAGTGTCGCTCGATCGAGTCCGTAGCAGCGTGCGTGACTGAGGTCGTAGCTCAATGGCTGCGGACATGTTGAGGCGAAGATGCGCCGCCCGGTTCATCCCCGCGGTCGCGGCGAACACGGAATGTCGAGGCGGACGAGCGGAAGGGGCCCGCCTCGGGGTAGAGAGCACCGCTCGGCTTTCTCTGGTCGCGGCGCTTCTCTACGCTAGGATGGAGACCCGGCTCGACCCACGGGGCATCGGGGCCCGATTCAGCGTCGCCATCCCCTCCTGACGGAACCCAGTCAACGAACAGGCAGATAGATCGCAATGCTGATAATCCGGTGATCTGATCACGATTCCCGCGCTACCAGTGTACACCGGACACTCGCCGTCGTGAATTCCCGCGTGAGCCGATTGTGCAGTAACGCCAACCGGCCAATCGGCCGGCATTCGAACCGCTCGAACCGTAACGGGCTCTGCTCCACCAGCCGGATAAAACGCCGGATAGTCATCTGATTGAGCCCGCCCGCCACCTCACTGAATCGCGTCGCCCCGTCCGTCTTGAAACGGCTTCGCCAGCGGATCAGCGCGGATTCGGTGAACACCAAATGCGCCCAGGGGAAGACGCTGAACAGGTGCCCGCCCAAAGGGTGGTACCAGGTCGGCCCGAAGCTGACGAACACCTGGCCCTGGGGCTTCAAATACCGGCGCATGGTGCGGAGAATGTCGGCTGGCCTGTCGAAGTGCTCGAAGGAATCGAGCGCAACAATTACGTCGGCCTGCTTGGTGGGCTGACTGGTGAAGGTGCAGCGCTCCTTCTCACCGGAATCACGGGCCAATTGCCGCGCGCGCTCCAACCTGGTCTCGAGAATGTCCACGCCGATTACATGGGTCGCCCCGTGCTGGGCCAGTTCGACGGCTTCCTGCCCGTCGCCGCAGCCGAAGTCCAACACCGTTTTCCCTTGGCAGCGCGTCCAGATATCCGGTCCCAGCAGCATTTCGAGTTTCGAGTGGCCCCGGTAGGTAGCGCCGTCCATCTTCCCGGCTTGGAGCCGTTGGCCGTAGCGCCGCAGAAATCCATCTGCCGGCGGCCCGCCAATGACGCCCATCGCTCCTCCTCTGTCCGTACGGGGTCAGCTGAGCATCACTCACCACGCGAGTAACGCGCCACAGAGGAGCCCGGGCAGAAGGATGAGGACGGCGAGGCACCAAAGGCGGTCGAGACGGTCAGATGGCACGCTCACAGTCCAAGGCCCAGGACCGCCACAGCGCCGCCGAGTCTTCGACCGGCCGGCCTATTCCCACAGGCGTGGTCGCCCGGGTAGAGCAGTCGCGACATCCTGGACAGCGACGTAAGTCCAAGTTGAATCAGTAACTCCAACTGCGCTACTGGGAAAATCCCAATTCCGTCTCGATTACTCGGATATCGCCCGGATGGAACCAATCTATGCCCGGGGTGTGACAATCCCTCCCATCGACGATTGAGCCCCAGGCTGCGTGTATCCGCGCCGGCCCGCGCCATTGCGGTTACCGGCCCGGCTCCCGGCCCACCCATTGTGCGGCATGCCCCCTTGCGTCCCCCCACCGCCGAGCCGAGCCTTATGGGTATGCCAAGTTCTGCCCCCCGCTGGACCGCCGACGCGGTCCGCGCCTTTCCCGACGACGGGAACCGCTACGAACTCGTCTCCGGCACCTTGGTCGTGACGCCGGCGCCAAGAGGCCTGCACCAGCGCGCGGTGGCGGCGCTCTTTCTGCGCCTGAGCGCATGGCTCACTGCCCACCCTGTGGCGCATCTCCTGTTCTCGCCCGCCGATATCTCCCTCGGCGAAGACGAGATCCTCCAGCCCGACCTGTTCGCGTACCAGACGCCGGCCGGCGCACCGCTCACTGAGTGGAGCGATATCAGCGCGCTGCTGCTCGTCATCGAAGTGTCCTCGCCGAGCACGGCCCGACATGACCGCCAGCTCAAGAGACGCCGGTATCAGCGCGCCGGCGTGCCCGAGTACTGGGTCGTGGACCTCGACGCCCGAACAATCGAACGGTGGCGCCCGAACGACGAAGAGCCGGAGGTGATCACCAGCCGCCTGACCTGGCAGCCAGCCAGCGACGGCCCGGTGATGGAACTGGATGTGGCAGGGATGGTCAGGGAGCTGAGAGCTGAGAGCTAAACTGAACGCTGTAAGGGCGGCTTGCGGCCGCCCGCTGAACGCTGAAGGCTGAACGAGAAGGGTCGATGGTCAAGCGCGACAGTGCTTGCTGCGCGACCCGCGCCCCAGGCGTCACCACGCACCGGCGGCGAATGGTACCGGGCTGCGCTGATCGGGTGACCGATGCGGAGCCGGGCTCGCTATCGTGGTGCCGATGCGCCCTTGCCACCCTCCCGCCGCCGAGCGTACCGTATGGGCATGCCAACCCCCGCCGCCTCCTGGACACGGGCCGAGGTCCTCGCCCTCCCCGACGACGGGAAGCGCTACGAGCTGGTGGATGGCGAGTTGCTGGTGAGCCCCAGCCCAAGCGGCATTCATCAGCGAGCGCTGCTGGAACTCTTCCGCCACGTGGACCCCTACGTCCGAACCCACCGCCTTGGCGCGACCTGCGTCGCACCGGCGGACCTTGACCTGCACTCCGGCCAGCTGGTCCAGCCTGACATGTTCGTGGGGCGCACGGTGAACGGCCGCGAACCAGTCGAGTGGGCTGAGTTCGGCATCCCGATCCTGCTGGCAGAAATTCTCTCACCCTCCACGGCCCGCTACGACCGGGTGGTCAAGCGGCGGCTTTACCAGCGCGCCGGGGTCGAAACCTGCTGGATACTGGATCTGGACGCTCGCCTGGCGGAGGTGTGGACGCCGCAATCCGCTCAGCCGAGCATCGT
The DNA here is from genome assembly GCA_963798915.1 of uncultured Gemmatimonadales bacterium. GTDB lineage: Bacteria > Gemmatimonadota > Gemmatimonadetes > Gemmatimonadales > GWC2-71-9 > CAMLHP01. The sequence goes on from CAWCVB010000003.1 coordinate 113,378, forward strand.
GGATGGCGAACTGCTCTGGCAGCCGGACATGGCGCTGGATCCGCTGCGGGTGGACCTGCCGGGATTTTTCCAGGAAGTGTTCCGGGAGGGAGCTGAGGGCTGAACGCAGCGCGGCACCTGGAGCCACACTGCGTTCGTTCGATGACAGGCACTGATCCGCGCAGCGCCATAATGGCCGATGCGCCCTTGCCACCCTCCTGCCGCCGAGCGTACCGTATGGGCATGCCAACCCGCGCTAGCTCCTGGACCCGGGGCGAGGTCCTCGCCCTCCCCGACGACGGGAAGCGCTACGAACTGGTGGATGGGGAGCTGCTGGTGAGCCCGAGCCCCCGCGGGCCTCATCAGGCCGCCGTGGCTGAACTCTTTCACTTCCTCGATGCCTACGTTCGCCGCTACCGGCTCGGCCGCGTCTGCATGGCGCCGGCCGATCTCGACTTCCATGCCGGGCAGTTGCTTCAGCCGGACCTCTTCATCGGTGCGATGGTTGATGGACGGGAGCCTCTGGAGTGGGATGACTACGCCGTTCCGGTCCTCGTGGCCGAAGTATTGTCGCCCGCCACGGCCCGCTACGACCGGGTCACCAAACGCCGCCTGTACCAGCGCGCCGGCGTCGGCACCTATTGGATCGTGGATCTGGATGCTCGGCTGGTGGAGGAGTGGCGGCCGGACGTCGCGTCACCGGCGGTACTCGATCTCGCGGTCGAGTGGCGACCCGATCCGTCGTTGCCTGGGCTGAGGATCGATTTGCCGGAGTTGTTCCGTCGGGTGTGGGGTGAACAATGAAGGCTGAAGGCTGAAGACTGAAGTGGGCTGAAGGCTGAAGGCTGAAGGCTGAAGGCTGAAGGCTGAAGGCTGAAGGCTGAGCGAAGATGCTGCTTTCAGCGCTCAGCGTTCAGCGTTCAGCGTTCTGCTTCCAGCTTCCCGCTTCTCACCTCCTACCGCTGAGCCTTCAGCTTCTTCACTTCTTCCGTCAACCTCGGCACCACCTCGAACAGATCGCCCACAATGCCATAGTCGGCGAGCTTGAAGATGGGCGCATCCTTGTCCTTGTTGATCGCCACGATGACGCGCGAGGTCCGCATGCCGGCCAGGTGCTGCACCGCGCCGGAAATGCCCACGGCGATATAGAGATCGGGGCTCACTACCCGGCCGGTCTGGCCAATCTGATCCGTGGGCGCACGCCAGCCGTCATCGGTCACGGCGCGCGTGGCGCCAACGGCCGCGTTGCCGAAGGCCGCCGCCAGGTCTTCCACCAGCGTGAAATTCTCGGCGGCTCGAAGGCCGCGTCCCCCTGCCACGATCACCGGCGCCTCACCGAGATCGAGCGCACCACCCTTCTGTTCCAGCATCTGCGTCACCCGCACCCGGGCCGCGGCGGGATCCATCGCTGGCGCCAGTGACTCGACGGCGCCCGGGCGCGCCGCGTCCACCACGTCCACCGCGCCGGGCCGTAAGGTCACGATGGCCGGCGTTCCGGCGAGCCGCTCCGTCACGATGGCCTTGCCGATATAGACCGGATGGGTAGCCGTGGCGACATCCCCATCGATCGAAAAGCTGGTCACATCCGCGGCGAGGCTGACCTTGAGTCTGGCCGCGACGCGCGGCGCCAGGTCGCGGCCCTGGGCCGACGCCGAAAAGAAGGCCGCACGGTAGGGACCGGCAGCGATGGCACTGGCGGCGGTCGCCGCGTACACCTCGGGCAGGCAGACGTTCAGGGCATCGTGCTCCACCACCAGCACCTTGTCCGCGCCGACACGGCCCAGCTCCGGCGCATGCGCAGCGATGCCGGGAGCACCGATCAAGAGGGCAGTCACCGCGCCGCCGCCGCTCGCGTCCGCCGCCTGCCGTGCGGCGGTGACCGCCTCGAGCGCCACTTTCCGCAATTCTCCTGCACGCGCTTCGGCAAAGGCAAACATGTCGGCCATCAGAGCACCTTCGCTTCGGTCTGGAGCAGCCGGACCAGTTCCGGCACCGCATCAGCGCCCTCACCCACGATCCGCCCAGCGGAACGCTCGGGCGGCAGCGCCATCTTCTCCACCACAAGACTGGGCTGGCCCAGTGCTGCATCGCGCACGTCGATCGGCTTCTTCTTGGCGGCCATGATCCCCTTGAGGCCCGGCAGACGGGGCCGCGCGATGCCTTCGTCGATCGTCAGCACCGCCGGCAGCGGAAATTCCACCAGCTCCGCGGCACCCTCGAGCTCACGGCGGGCCGTGCCGGAGTTGCCATCCACCTGCAGCTCGGAAATGGCGGTGACGCAGGGGAGGTCGAGCAGCTCCGCCGTCATGGTGCCGACGGTCCCGTTGGCGGAGTCAGTGGCATTGCGGCCGAACAGCACAAGATCGTAGCTGGACTCCTTGAGTTCCGCGGCGAGCGCTTGTGCGATGGCGAAACCATCAAACGGCACCTCCGCCGCCTTGAGCTGAATCCCGCGCGACGCCCCCATGCTCAGCGCCTTGCGGATCGTCTCCTGTACGACGTCCGGGCCGACTGAGATGATCGTCACCTCGCTGCCCTCATGCTTTTCGGCAAGCTGCAGCGCCACCTCCACCGCGTAGCCATCGAAGTCGCTCATGTCATACTTGAGCCCGGTCGGATCCACCGACTTCCCATCGGCCGCGATGGTGAACCGGGTCTCGGTGTCGGGAACGCGTTTGATGCAGGCGGCGATTCGCATTGGAGGCCGAGGTTGGGGTGGCGTCGAGCGTCGAGCGTCGAGCGTCGAGCAGAGGCGCGCGTCGAGGTCGAGCGTCGACGCCAGAAAATGCACCGAACCGGCGAGGAATGGTACCCACCGCCCAGCCAGCCGAGAGTAGAGTACGCGGGGGGAAACCATGGCAGACTTCAAGACATTGCGGGTTACAATATTGGCGCGGCAGACCGTTATCGCGATCTACAGTGCAACCCGGACTTTTCCATTAGAAGAGCGCTTCGGCCTCGCCCAGCAGATGCGTCGAGCCGCAATATCCATCGGCTCGAATATCGCCGAGGGCACCGGTCGAAAGGGTGATCGCGAACTAGCCCGATTCCTTCGCATCGCCCGAGGTTCGGCGAACGAGCTTGAATTCCAAGTCTTGACTGCCGGAGATCTGGAGCTGCTGCCTTCAGATACCGTGCGCAAACTTTGTGAACAGCTGGTGACCATCAGCCGGATGCTGAACGGGCTCATCCGGTCACTCAGCGCTTGACGCTCGACGCTCGACGCTCTGTCAAATCGCACTCAAGCCCGTCACCGCCTGCCCCACAATCAGCGAGTGCATGTCGTGAGTGCCTTCATAGGTATACACCGACTCCAGGTTGGCCATGTGGCGCATGGAGTGATACTCGGCCAGGATGCCGTTGGCGCCCAGCAATCGCCGAGCTTCACGGGCGACATCGCAGGCCATGCTGACGTTGTTGCGCTTGCAGATGGAGACCTGGTCAAAGGTCATGGTGCCGGCGTCCTTGAGCCGGCCCAGCTGCAGGGTCATGAACTGCGCCTTGGTGATCTCGGTGAGCATGTCCACCAGCCGGACCTGCTGGATCTGGGTCTGGGCAATGGGCTTGTCGAACATGATGCGGTTCTTGGCGTAGCGCAGCGCCTCGTCGTAGCACGCCATCGCCGCGCCGATGCCGCCCCAGGCAATGCCGTAACGCGCCTGGGTGAGGCACATGAGCGGGCTCTTGAGCCCGCCGCTCTTCGGCAGCAACGCCGAGTCGGGAACGTGCACGTCCTGCAGGTGGATCTCGCTGGTGTCCGAGGCGCGGAGCGAGAGCTTGCCCTTCTGGTCCTTGCCGGCGTAGCCCGGCGTACTGGCCGGCACGATGAATCCGCGGATGGAGGCCACGTCATCCACCGCACCCGTCTTGGCCCAGATGATGGCCACGGTTGCCTGGGATCCGTTGGTGATCCACATCTTGGTGCCATTGAGCACCCAGCCGTCACCCGTCTTCTTCGCCGTGGTGATCATTCCGCCGGGATTGGATCCGAAGTCGGGCTCGGTCAATCCGAAGCAGCCAATTTCCTGGCCGGCGGCCAGCCGGGGCAGCCATTGCGCCTTCTGCTCGTCGCTGCCAAAGGCAAAGATGGGATACATCACCAGGGCGCCCTGCACCGACGCGAAGGAGCGGATACCCGAGTCACCCCGCTCCAGCTCCTGCATGATCAGCCCGTAGGCCACATTGTTGAGCCCGGCGCAGCCGTATTCCTCAGGCAGGTTGGCGCCCAAGAAGCCCAGCTCGGCCATGCCGGGCACCAGTTGGCGGGGAAACTTGCCCTGGATATAGGCCTCGCCGATCACCGGAATCAGGTGCTCGTCGACCCAGGCACGGACGGTGTCGCGTACCGCCCGCTCTTCCTCCGACAGGAGGGAGTCGAAATCGAGAAAATCCACGCCGGTGAACTGGGAAACGGGTGCTGCCGTGGCCATGCGAGGTTCCGGGTTAATGGTCAGGTGGGGAATATAGAGGGTCGACGGTCGAGGGGTCGAGGGGTCGAGGGGTCGAGGGGTCGGTCGCGGGTCGCGGGTGCTTTCATCGCTAGATCCAGACGTCGTTCTGCGCCGTCCTGTCGCTGGCCTCGTGCCCCGTGTTGACAACACCGCGTGGCTCGATGAGCAGCAGCTTGACTTCGCCCTCCGCGAAGGGCTTGTGTTCGACGCCCTTCGGAACGACGAACATTTCTCCAGCCGAGACGCTGACCGCGCCGTCGCGAAAGTCAATGCGCAGCGTGCCATCGAGGACAATGAAGGTCTCGTCGGTAGCCTTGTGGTCGTGCCAGATGAAGTCGCCCTCCAGCCGCACAATCTTGAATTGATAGTCATTCATCTCGGCGACAACCTTGGGCGCCCATTGTTCCGTGAAGAGCGAGAACTTCTGGCGAAAGTTGATGGCATTGCGGTTCATTGGTCAGCTCCACGCGAATCAGGCTGGGCAGAGATCAGAAGGTGGCAGCGTAGCCGCCGCTTCCGCGGCTCATCCACTCTGCTGCACGATCCACAAACATGGGAGTCTTCGTCATGACGAAATCACCAATAATCCTGCGGAAGTGGGCGGGCAAGATCAAGACTGAGGATCGGAAGACATATCTGGCGTATGTCCTGGAAACCGGAGCCGCCGATTACACGGCGGTGCCCGGCAATCTCGGTTACCAGGTCCTGTTCCGGGACCTGGACGATGGATCCACCGAGATCACCACGCTGAGTTGGTGGGACTCCATGGACGCCATCCGCGGCTTCGCGGGTCCCCAGCCGGAGATCGCGCGCTACTATCCTGAGGATGCGCGATTTCTCCTGGAGCACCCGGAGGTTGTCGAGCATCACATGGTGGCTGCGGGGACGTTGCGGATTGCAGACTTCGAGCCGCCCAGGTAACCGGCGCATGCAATCATCGGGTATGGCGCACGGCACTGAGGCGAGGGTCTGCTGGGCTGGGTGAGCAGATCAGGCGCGACGGTCAGCGCTGTTGGTTCGCCAGTGCTTCCCGAAACCGCTTCTCGGCCCGGTCGATGTAGCTGAGATACCCGGCCCGGTCGATGAACGGGGCCGCCGGGTCGGTAGCGCCGCTTCGTTCGCGCAGCTTGCGCTGCATGCTGAACATGTCCGAATGCGAGGCCAGGAAGATATCCGCTGGCAAGCTCCGTAACGTCCGGAAGCTCCGCTCAAAGTCGGCTCGGATTCCAGGATACGCCTCGGGCTCGACCAGTGAAACGAAGGGAAACAACGTGAGACTGCAGACGTCGACGGCAAGCAGCTCACGGTCGCCGTCGCGGACCGGGAACGACCACGATGTGCAGCCGCGCGTGTGCCCAGCCGTGACGTGGGCGGTGAGCACGAGTGGCCCAAGCCGGACGGTCGCACCATCCCTGAATCGGTGATCGATCCGCGGCGTGGGGAATCCACCGAACAGTGTACCGAGAATGCGGAGCCGGCCAAGGGCGGGATCAGCGCCGTTGCTGCCGGCCATCATGACATCCGCATCGCCCTCGCTCACCCACAGTTGAGCGCCGGAGGCCTGCTGGAGTTCGCGAAGTCCACCTGCATGATCGGAGTGTGCGTGCGTGTTGAGCAAGACTTTGACATCACGGATGTCGAAACCAAGCTTGGCGATGCTCGCAATGATCAGGGGAGCCGTTTCGGGGTAGCCGCCGTCGATCAGTACATGACCCTCGGGCCCGGTGAGGAGGAAGGCGGTGACACCGGTGGCGCCGACGTAGTAGAGATTGCCCGCAATCCGGAATGGTTCATCGGGTATCGAGCGGTTCTTCCTGATGGCGGAGTGCCAGAGCATACCAAGCACCACGACCAGAGTGGTTGCCGTGGCCACGAGCACGACCAGCCAGCGTCGCTTGAGGCGCAAGAACATCCTCTCCCCGTCGTCTGATGCTCACAAAGAACTTGACGCTACAAAGTACATGGGGGCTTCACCAAAGTCAAACAGCCGAGGCGTCTAGCCGACTCGCCGTCTCGCCGTCTCGCCGACATGCCCGGGCGTGGATGCCCAACTCCCGTGCCTTCTGTCGGAATCCGCCACCATGATTGACCGGCCGCCCGGTCTCGGCCTGCCACTGATGCACCATCTCATGCAGCAGGGTATCCTCGACTTCGGCCCAGGGATCGCGCTGGAGATGATGTCGACTCATGGCGATCTCCAATGCCGCGCCCGTCTCCCGGCTGAGGGTCACCTGCCCCAGTCGACGCCGCATCCGGCCGCTGATCCGGAAGGGCAACGTGCTCAAGGCACCACCAAAATGCCGGGTGTTGAGCTGGCCATGTGCCTCGCGCAGTCGTTCGATCCAGGGCCAGTCGGCCTCGGCGACTCGGCGGCTCGACGGCTCGCCTCGAGGGCTTGGCGCAAACTGCTCCACCGGAAAAGAGAGGAAGACCTTCCGCGCTGCCAGCCGGTCACTCCGACGCGCTGATCGTGAGAGAAACCGAGCGATAGCCCGAACGACCTCGTCGGGCGCCTCTGCATAACCCTGGTGAAGGCGAAGGACACCGTCACGGAAAGTCAGCAGCACAACCCGGTTCCGGTGCAGCTCAATGCGCAGGACGGACCGGAGGCCCAGGCGATGGAGGCGTTGATGAAACTCTGAGATCATGGATCGCGGCTCGCAGCTCGACCCTTACCAGTCGCCACACGCGACACCTGCCCGCCCTGCCCGTCTCGCCCGTCTCGCCCGTCCTGTCACAGCGCCCCGCCGCCGCCCGCCACCGAGACCGCCGCCTCGCCCCGCCGCCTTGCGAAGCTGTGCTTGTCGGACGGCACGAAGCGCCGTTCCTCCGATTCCCACCGGTAGTGCTGGATCTCCACACTCGTGGGCTTGATGCGCACTACGTTGAAGACGCTGGGGCGCCCGCCCCTGGTGCGCGAGGTATGGGTACCGGCCGTACTGATGGCGACGACATTGCCCACCTGCCCGGCACCTTCCTGGTGATCGTGGCCGCACAGCACCACATCAGCTCCGGTTTCGGCGATCCGATGCTGGGCGTCGGCGTAGTGGGCCAGGCCCATCCGCTCCGAGATGCCGCCCCGCAGGACGTTATGGTGCATCACCAGCACCCGCGCCGCGGCCGCAGGCGCCTGCGCAAAGATGGCCTGGACCCGCACGGTCTCGGAGCGCGGCAGATGCCCCTTGACCGCCAGGTCTCGCAGGTTCCACGTCAGCGACCCCGGCGCCACACCCCATGCCGTGAGGGCGCCTGCGAGCACCGCGCCGGGAATTTCCAGCACGGGAGTGAGATCTGCCCCGAACCAGCGACGATACTTGGTATAGAGCCGCTCGGTGCCGAGGAGATGCATGGGGCTTTTCCACCACTGCACATCGTGATTGCCTGGGACCACCATCGTTGGCGCGACGGTGTTCAGTCGCCTGAGCAGCCCGTGCGCCGCCTGGAATTCGCCATGGCGGGCACGTTGGGACAGATCGCCGGACAGCACAATTGCGGCAGGCCGCACCGTCGCCGCCTCGGCCTCGATGGCCTCGAGCTGGTCGAGCTGGGCGTCCACGCCATAGTGGACGTCCGAGATATGCAGCAGGGTGAGCGTCACCAGACCGCCCGGACACGGTAGGTCAGGCTCGCCTCGCCGGCGGCCGGCACCTTGACGGTGAAGCGGGTGACGGTTGATGAGATTTTCTCCGCCGGCACCGAGCTCGACACGATGGACCACTCGCCAGCCCGTCGCTCCTCCACCACCACCGTCACCGCGGAATCAGTGGCGTTGGTGAGCGTCACCCGGTAGTCGGCCGTTGCCGAGGTCCGCCAGGTGCCGCGGGTGCTGTCGCGTCGCGAGGTGTAGGAGGTCTGCACCCGCTTGGCGGTAAGGTCAAAGGCGGTACCGGCATTGAGGCGAAGGTTTTCGCCCGCCGGCGTGTGATCGACCGAGGCCTCCCCCACCAGCTGGAGCCGGCCCGCATCGTCGGCCTGGTAGATCCGGCCCGTTCCCGCCGGGAGCGGGACGTCGCCGAAGGGCGTCTTCCGCTTGCGCTCAAGGGTATAGCTGATCTCGACCGGCACGTCGCCTTCATCGCCGGTCTGGGGCAGGTATCCCCAATACGGTACCGATCCCCGGACCAGGAACATCTTCTGGTATCCCGGCGTCGCCGGCTGGAAGATCGAGACCAGCGTGGTCTGCCCGGGCTTGAGCGACACCTTGCCCTGCAGCGTGTACAGGTGAAACTCGCCGACCCGTTGCTCGGCGGCTCCGACCGACTCCTGGCTCTTGGCCACGGCCATGTCGCGCGCGGCGTAGAGCGGGCGCGGAGGCGCGGCCGGATTGGCCCGCCCCACATCGCCCGCGAGGAGCTGCACGTCCGCATCGTTCACCATGAGTGCATTGGAATTGAGCGCGGCGGTGCCGGAGACCCGGGCGGAGGTCTTGTCGAGAACGACCGCATAGCTCGCGCTCCACTGCGCGCCCTGCGTGAAGTAACCCAGCCGGAGCTGGTCCCGGGCAGCCACGCTGCTGAGGTCGAGCGACAGGGTCGGCTCGCCACCGGCCAGCTCGGCGGGGTAGAGCGCCCGACCGGGCATGGAGAAAGTGATGGACCCATCGGCCAGCTTGAGCCGAAGCGGGTCCACGCTCAGCACGGTGGCGCGGACCGTGTCGCTGACGGCACCGTCCGCACCGGGCCGGACCGTCACGAACCGGAGCTCGCGTCCCACCGAGCGCCGAATAACGCTCTCCTCCGAGAGCAGCCCGTCGAACATGGCGCGGGTGATCGTGACATCAGGGTCGAGCGGAAAGACGGAGGCCGCATCGGCCGCGCCGATGGTCACGGCAGCATGCGACGCGCCAGCTGGTACTTTGACGTTGAATGCCTGTCGCATCAGCACTCGGCCATCGTTGTAGATCGTGAGACTCTGCTGGGCCGGGAGCGGAGCTACAGCGGTCAGCAGGAGTGCGGCAAGAGACCAGCGCACGTGCGGCATGGAAACCTCGGATCGCCTCAGTCGGGCAGGTGCCGCATCAGGACACCGAACGCGACCTTGCGCGTGACAAAATAGATGACGATGACGCCGGCCGCGAGCCAGAGCCGGCCGGTCTGCGAGAGCGGGCCGCGGCTGACCGTATAGAAGGCCACACCCGCGGTGACCGCGAGGGAGATGAACCGGGCGTACCGACTTGCACGCAGGGAGCGTTGGCGCAGACAATCGGGGCAGAGGTCACCGAACCCGATACCCTTGACGAACGTCCCACAGCGGGCGCAGGGAACCTCAGCGAAGCCGCTGGGCAACTGCATCGCCGAACTCCCGGGTGGATGCAGATCCACCGAGATCACGGGTGCGGACGTTGTCGGCGACGATCACCGTCTCCACCGCCGCCCTGAGGCGCCGGGACCGATCCGCCTCGCCGAGATGATCCAGCATCATCGCGCCCGCGAGGATGAGCGCCGATGGATTGGCCACGCCCTTGCCGGCGATGTCGGGTGCGCTGCCGTGCACCGCCTCGAAGATGGCAGCATCCGGGCCGATATTGGCGCCCGGTGCCAGCCCCAACCCGCCAGCCAGCCCGGAGATCAGATCGCTCAGGATGTCACCGAACATGTTCGTCGTCACGATCACATCGAACTGCTCGGGCCGCATCACCAGCTGCATGGCGGCATTGTCGATGATCAGGTCGTTGGAGTCGATCCGGCCCCGGTATTCCTGGCCGATCTTGCGCGCCGAGTCGAGGAACAGGCCGCTCACCGCCTTGAGAATGTTGGCCTTGTGCACGAAGGTCACCTTCTTCCGCCCATGGGCCAGGGCGTAGTCGAAGGCATAGCGGACGATCCGCTCGCACCCGATCCGGGTCACGATGGCAAGCGACTCCGCCACAGCCCGGGGGTCGTCGCCGACCGGAACGTAATGTTCCACGCCAACGTAGAGTCCCTCGAGGTTCTCCCGCACCAGCACGATATCGACGTGGTCGAATCTTCCGCCCGGAACAATCGTGCGGGTCGGCCGGACGTTGGCATATAGCTGGAACTCCCGCCGAAGCTCCACGTTGACCGAGCGATAGCCCTCGCCTACCGGCGTCGTGAGCGGGCCCTTCAGGGCCAGCCCGGTGCGCCGGAGGCTCGCGACCGTCGCTTCCGGCAGGGGAGTTCCCTCCGCCGCCACCGCCGCCATGCCGCCAAGCTGGCGGTCCCACTTGAAGCCTGCCCCGGTTGCCTCAAGCACCTTGACCGTGGCATCAGAGATTTCAGGGCCGATCCCGTCGCCGGGGATCAGGGTGACTTCAAAAGCCATGCGGCAATCTCAGGGGAATACGGTGGCAGCGGCACGCTGTACCGCCAGGTCAGGAGAGGCACCACGGCCTACGGCAAGAGAGCGCCACACGACCGTGGCACGCCGGACATCCACCAGCGCCAGCGAAAGATCGGCGCGCCAACTGCTATCGGGTTCGCGGGAGAAACCGATCGCAGCCGGCACCAGCACCATCCGCCCACCGGCCAGCGCGACGAACTTGCGGAGCGGCGAGGCGAGCTGGTCCGGCACATCCTTGACGCGCTCATTCCGTAGCATCGCCTGGCCCATTTCGTCCGGGTCGGCCAGCATGCCACCGGCGCGACGGGAGATCTTTCTCAGCTCGGGCGGCAGCACCCAGTTGACCTCGGGCGAACGCGAGACCAGTTCAGCATCCACCAGCGAGTCGGCACGCCGAAGCGCCGCCACTCGATCGGCCCACGGCTGCCAGGCGCTGTCCGCGGTCACAGCCGGGTCAGCTACCACATACGTGATTGGCAGCATGGCAACCTTTTGCCCGAGCAGCGGCGTCACGTCGAGCTGGTGATTCTCGAACTTGCTGTGCTGGGCCGAGGCGGGCGAAGTGACCGCGAGCGTGAACGGGGCCAGGAGCAAGAAATAAGGGAGGCGCATGGGAGGGAATCTAACCGGTCGTCGGACGACCGAGGACCGACGACCGACGACCGACGACCGACGACGGTCGACTTTCAAGTCATGACCGTCGACGGTCGCTCTACTCCAGCGAGATCCCCCCATCCACGACCAGCGTCTGGCCTGTGATGTGGCGGGCGGAATCCGAGCAGAGAAAACTCACCACCCGGGCCACGTCTTCCGGTTCCGCGAGCCGGCCCAGGACGCTGTATTTCCGGGCCTTGTCCACCACCTCATCGGGCAGCATGCTCATCCGTTCGGTCCGGATGAAGCCCGGCGCAACCGCATTGACGTTGACATTGGCCGGTCCCAGCTCGACGGCGGCTGCCCGAGTCAGGCCTTCGACGGCCGCCTTGCTGGCGGCGTAGTTGGCCACGCCGAAGCCGGGCCGGGAGGTCTGATGGGCGCTGACGTTCACGATCTTGCCCCAGCGCTGTTCGCGGAACACCGGCGCCACCGACCGGATGCAGTTGAACGTGCCGGTGAGGTTGGTGTCCACCACCTCACGCCAGGCCTGCTCGGACAGTCGCCAGAGCGCGCCATCATTCGCGATACCGGCATTGTTGACCAGAAAATGGACGGTTCCGTGCCTCTCCCTGACGGCCGCGACGAACGCCTCGACTGCCTGCCTGTCTCGCACGTCGCATTTGGCGGCAAAGATGCCGACGCCAAAGCTGCTGAGGGAAGTTTCGGTGAGGAGGGCCTGCTCGGTCACGTCCCGGCCCGGCAGGTTCACATAGCAGAAGGCCACGTTGCAGCCGAGCCGGGCAAACTCATGCGAGACCGCCCGGCCCAGGCCGGTGGCGCCTCCGGTGATGATGGCGGTCTTGCCGCGGAACCCCTTGGGCATGGTCGGCTGCGCCTGAGCCTGCGGCTCAGCCACGGCCGTGCCCCTGCTCTCGGGTGCGTCACCCTCCCAATCGGGCTGCTGGCCGAAGCCGAATTTGGGTCGGTGCATGGGCTGAACGTACGGCGGCTCGGCAGGCCGGGCAAGGCGGGCAGGGCGGGCAGGACGGGCGGGCGGACAGTGAAGGACGCGAGACTCGAGACTCGGGACTCGGGACTCGGGCCCCACGTCATTGCGTCGCCCTTCGTGCGGCCGCAGGCCGCACCTACACGGCGCTCGCAATGACGCCGCGAGGCGAGTTTGGTTGACCGTCGACCGTCGACGCTCTTAGCTCAGAACGCCATCACAGCCTCGTCAGGACACCGATCCGGATGGAGCTGGTAGGATGTGACCGTCGTGGTGAGGCCACCCGCATCGGTGACGTACCGGTCGAGCAGGTAGAGCGTATCATGCCCGAAGGCAGGAACCGGAAGGACGTCGCCCGAGGCCGGCAGCGGAAGATCGACGCAGGCCTGGTGGGTCGCACGATTGAGAAGGGTGAGGTAGCTGCGCGGATTCACGATGGTCCGTGTCGACATGTCGAAATCCTGATCCCCATGCACGAGCGCCACCCACCCCTTGCCGACATCGGCGGCGCCAAACATTCCGGAAGCCGCCGAGAACATGGCCGGGAAATCCTGCGCCTGTCGCAGCCGCTCGGCCAAGTCCAGTGGTGTCCCCCGCCGCACGCGCGCCGGTACCGTGAATGAATCCACCACTCTGCCGCCGGTGTGAAGCACACGCGCCCAGGCGTAGCCATCGAGCAGCAGGAGCACCGAATCAGCCCAGGCCACGGCACGGCCGCTGGAGAAGACCCCGGTGAGCGAACTACCCTCGGTGAAGTCCGCCGGCACAGGCGCCATTGGCGTGAACGTATTGCCATGCCGGTCCCAGCGGAGCAGCGATGTCGCACGGCTGACATTGACTCCGGGAATCCATCCGGTGTCGCCTTCCATGACCAGACTCTGCGGTGCTGAAGGTACGGTGATCGCGGTATCCGGCCTGCCGTTCAGGAACAGCGTAATGCGCTGCGCCATCATGTCGGCGACAGCGATCGTATCGCCAGGAAGCTGGACAATGTCTACCGGGGCTTCAAACTCGCCAGGTCCTCGCCCGTGTCGTCCCACGGTTGCCAGGAACCGGCCATCGGGGTCGAAATGCACTATCCGATCACTCCCATTGTCCGCGACGTACCACGAACCATCGCGGGCGTGCAGCAGCCGGATAACCCGTTCGATCGCCGCCGAATCGGGCTCGGCCAGGATCACGGCGGCGACGCTGTCGAGCGGGTTACCTGGCGCCCCCGCATGCTCCACCCCGTCCGGCGTGCCGCATGCCACGAGTGCACCGAGCATCAGCGTGAATGCAGTATTCCGTACCGGACCCCGTTGATGCGATGCCGGTCGTCTCAGCCGGTTGCCATACTCTACCCCATGCCCTCTTGCCTTTCTCTCGCGCCGAGCCGAGCGTTATGGGTATGCCAGAGACTGCGGGACAGGAAACGCGGGACGCGAGACGCTGGAGCCGGAAGGCGGTGCTGGCCTTGCCGGATGACGGCAATCGCTACGAACTCATTGATGGCGAGCTGGTCGTGACGCCCGCGCCACGCGGTGCGCACCAGGTGATGGTGCGGGAACTCTTTCGCCTGCTGGACGGGTGCGCCCGTGCCATCGGCGGCGTGGAGGTCCTGTGGTCGCCCGCCGACATTTCCCTGGGCGAGGACGAAATCCTCCAGCCGGATCTGTTCGTCTATCGTACGGCCGCTGGCAAGCCGCTCCGGGAGTGGCACGATATCGAAGCGCTGCTCCTGGTGGTCGAAGTACTCTCTCCCGCCACCGCCCGCTACGACCGCCAGCTCAAGCGGCGGCGTTACCAGCGCGCAAAGGTGCCCGAATACTGGATTGTGGATCTCGATGCCCGGCTCATCGAGCGCTGGCGGCCGGATGATGATCGCCCGGAAGTGCTGGCGGACCGAATTACCTGGATGCTCGAGCCCGGCGGCTCGCCATGCGACATCAATATCGCGGAGTTGTTCGCATAGCTTATTCAATCAGCCCCAACGCCGCCTCCTCGATCCGATGCAGCCGGTCGGCCGATGCCGCCGGGTCGGCGCTGTTATCGGTATTCAGGACGGCAATGACCGCACGACCGGTGGCCGGATTGAGAAAGAGCAGCGAACGAAATCCCGCCTGATAGCCAGTGTGCCCCACGATCGTGCTGCCGTCGCGGTGATAGACGAAGAACCCCATTCCCATCCAGTTGTCCCGGCCAGCATTGTACTCATCGCCCGAGATACGGAACGTCGGTTGCCACATCGCGCGGAGCGCTGAGGCGGGGAGCAGCTTGCGTGACCACGCCGTGTCACCCTTCGCGATGGCCGAGAGCACCCCGATATATGTGGCGAGATCATGAAGCGGCGCATTCCAGCCACTGTTGGGCACCGTAATGCCGGGATCGAACTCGCGCGGGTTGGCGACCGCCGAGTCCCGGCCCGAGGCGCTGTCGTGCTGGACGGTGTAGTTGCCGGAGCGGCGATCCGCCAGGTGCCAGGGCGAATGCCGGAAGAAACTCTCGGTGAGACCCAGCGGCTGGAAGATGTTCTTGTGCACATACGCTTCCCAGGGATCGCCGGTGACGCGTTCAATCACCTTGGCGAGGAAGACATAGCCGGGGTTCGAATAGCCGTAACGGGAGCCTGGCCGGAACCGCAGCGACATGTAGGGCATCATGCCAGCCAGCTGCGACCACTCCGTGGGCTCGAACGGCTCCCAGTTTTCGTAACGGCGCCATGGGAAGGTGGGATTCTGGAACCCGCTGGCGTGCGAGAGCAGCATCCGGATGGTGACGCTGTCCATCGCGCCGAAGGGATCGTGCACCTGTCGCAGCTCCGGCACGTACGTGACGATCGGGTCATCCAGCCCGATCAGATGCTGACCGACGAGCTGCATGATGGCAATCGCGGTGAGCGTCTTGGTGATGGAGCCATAGTGGAAGACGACGCCCGGTTCCACCCGCAGCCCCGATTCGCGATCCGCCAGGCCCTGATCATCCCGCGCGGTGATCTTCCCATTCTCCACCAGCACGGCGCTCCACCCCACAACGCCATCCGCACGGGCAAGCGAGTCAAGCTCGGTGGTGAAGCCCTGCCAGCGGCCGGCATCGCCCTGCTTCTGCGCTCGAAGAGTGCTGGCTGACGTCAGCAGGAGAAAAGCAGCGGCGAGACAGCGCATGTGAACTCCGGATGGAAGGTCGTGGCTAGACGGCTAGACGGCTAGACGGCTAGACGGCTAGGCGGCGAGGCGGCTGCCGAAACTCGCCCATGCGTCATTGCGAGCATCCCGATGGGATGCGAAGCAATCGGGTCGCCCGGTCGCGATCGTCGGCGGAGCTGGTCCGGCATGGGCCTGAGGATCACCGAAAGGCTGCAAGATTGCTTCGTCGGCGCCTGCGGGCGACGCAAGCGTCGCCCCTACGGCGCCTCCTCGCAATGACAGCGCGTGGCTGGCTTCCGTTGACGGTTGACCGTCGACCGTCGACCGTCGACCGTCGACTCACCCTCAGCCCTCAGCTTTCAGCCTTCAGCCCCTACACCCAGCCACACCCCCGTTGCCAGCACCAGCGCGGCCGCCGAAGCGCCAAATGCTACCGCATTCCCTGCCCGCTGCATCAGCAACCCGAAGACCAGCGCCGCAGGCAGCGCCGCGACTCCGACCACGGCGTGATACGCGCCGAAGCCCCGACCCAGGCTGTTGGGTGAGAGGCGCGCGACCAGCGCCCGTTCGGCCGGCTCCGAAAAGCCGGCGACCAGCCCGAAACCCAGCATGACGGCAATCGCCAGCAGCTCGCTGAGATTGAACGCAAATCCGCTCATGACCAGCGCCGCGAGTACGCCGCCCACAGCCACGCTCCAGCGCCCACCGACCCGGTCGGTGAAGGCCCCGCCGGGGTAGCTGGCCGCCGTGCGGATCACGTGCAGCCCGGCCCACGCCAGCGGGACCACTGCCACCGGCACGCCGGCCTCCTGGATCCGCAGGAGGAGCAGCGCTTCCGGCATCCGCGCCAGTACCATGAAGGCCAGCGCCAGCACCGGGACCCAGAAGACCCGCCCGGTCGCCTCCGACCGTTCGGCGCGGGGCGCGTCCTGCCTGTGTACGCCGCGCAAGACGATCGCCAGCACCCCAAACGCCACCAGACCTGGCATCAGGCTGAGCTCAATGACACGGTGGACATCGGTGCCGCGCGAAAGCAGCGCCCAGGCGGCGAGCGACCCGAGCACGGCACCGAAGTGGTCGGCCGCGCGGTGGAATCCGAATGCCCGTCCCCTGGCCGCCGGCTGGGTCAGGTCGGCGATGAGGGCATCCCGCGGCGGGGTGCGGAGCCCCTTCCCTACCCGGTCCACGACCCGGAATCCGACGACCTGCCAGGCGGCGCTGGCGACCGCGATGAGGGGCCGGATCAGCACGGCGCTGAGGTAGCCAGCCAGGATCAGCGGCTTGCGCCAGCCGGGGCGGTCCGAGAGCCGGCCGCTCACCCACTTGAGGGCCGCCGAGGTGAGGTCCGCCGCCCCATCCAGGGCGCCCAGGGCCACCGCCCCCCCGCCCAGACTGAGGACAAAGGCCGGGAGGACCGGGTAAACCATCTCGCTGGCAAAATCGTTAAATAATGAAACAAGTCCCAGACCGCGAACTTGCGGTGGCACGACCGACTCATCCCGCCCATCTCGGCCGTCGCGGCTATTTTCCGCCATGGATCAGACCCAGTTGACGTTCCAGGAAACCAACCTCTGGGACACCCCGATCAGGGACCTCGGCCTCACCATCGAGGGGACCAGGCTCGAGCCGATCGTCGCCGATTTCCTGCGCGAACTGGATGCGCGCGGCATCCGGCTCCGCCCTCGATTCTATCTCTCGTCCGAATGGGGCGTACCCTTCGAGACGATCTCGATCGCCATACCCTTCTACCTCGCCGACCCCGAGCTCATGAAGCTGCATCGCGAGCGGGTCGGTGTCATCGAGGGGCTCGACCGGGAGGACGTGCTCCGGTATCTCCGGCACGAGATGGGACACGTCATGAACTACGCCTACCGGCTGTACGACACCGAGGACTGGGTCAAGCTGTTCGGCTCGATCAGCCAGCCGTATGAGGATGATTACACCCCGCAGCCGTTCAGCCGGCGCCATGTGCGGCACTTGCCGGGCTGGTACGCCCAGAAGCATCCGGACGAAGACTGGTCCGAGACCTTTGCCGTGTGGATGACGCCAGGGCTCGACTGGCACGCGGACTATGCCGCCTGGCCCGTGGCGCTCGCCAAGCTCAAGTATTGTGACCGTGTCATTGCGCGGGTGCGCGATACCGCGCCGGTCGTGACCGATGACGCCCTCGATGAGGACGTGGGCGAAATCGGCTACACGCTGGAGGACTTCTACGACGACGCGGAAGACTTGCGCGATGAGCTGCCGCCCGGCATTGACGGCGCGCTCCGGGCCATCTTTCGCGATTTCACCCGGCGCGAGGCCGATCCGCTGCGGCCCCTCATGCCGGCGGCGACACTGCTGCGCCGTCTCGAGCGCGACCTGATGGGCAGCATCTTCCGCTGGACCGGCCACTTTCCGGAGCGGACCAGGCCTCCTGGTGCGTCACCTGGCCGAGCGCGCCACCACGCTCGGCCTCGGGTACGATGCCGCCCGTGAGGATCAGGCGCGCGTGGCGGTGACGACCTTTGTCACGGCACTTGCCATGAACTTCATCCACCGGGGCGCCTACTTGCCGTAACGCTCCATCGCCGCGTCCACGATCTTCCCGATCATCTGGTCATAGCTCAGCCCCGCCGCGCCCGCGGCCATCGCGAACTCGGCGGTCTCCTCGAGGTAGCAGCTGGCGTTGACCTCCAGCACGTAGATCTCGCCAGTGCCGGTCAGCCGGAGGTCCACCCGGCCGTAATCCCGGACCCGGAGCGCGCGGTAGGCATCAATGGACACCTTGATCAGCTTGGCGCGCAGTTCATCCGGCAATTCGGCGATCACGCTGCGGGTGCCCTTGTACTCCCGGCTGCGAATGTTCCACTTGGCGCGGCTGTCGAGGATCTTGGGCTGGTCTTCGGGAAAGCCGGTGAAGTCCACCTCCACCGGCGGCATCGCCACCGGCTTGCTGTTTCCCAGGATGCCGACGTAGAACTCCCGGCCGTCAATGTATTCCTCGGCCAGCGCGGAGTCGTTGAGGTCGCGGTGAATGGCGGCGACCCGCTTCATGAGGGCGCCCGTGTCATGCACCAGCGAGTTGGCGGCGATGCCGATCGAGGCGTCGGCCCGGAGCGGCTTGACGAACAGCGGCATCCGGAGGTTGCCGCCGGTTTCGAACCCCTCCGATTGCGAGAAGACTGCAAAACGGGGATAGAGAATGCCGTCGTAGTCCAGCAGCTTCTTGCTCAGCCCCTTGTCCTGGCTCAGGTAGAGGTCGCCTGGCCCGCCGCCGGTGTAGCGGACGCCCTGGGTCTCCAGCAGCGCCGCCACCAGCATGTCGCCCATCACGCTGTCGGCAAACATCTCCGCCATGTTGAAGACAAGTTCCGGTTTGCGGCGCGAGAGGCCCTTGATGAATTCCGGGACATCGCTGAACAGGGGGAGCACCGAGACGCTGTGTCCCAGCTTGCGCAGCGCACGCACCACCTGCGCCACCACGACGTCGAGATCCTCCTGCGTGGGGCGGACCGTCTCGACCGAGGTGAGCACGGTGATCTTCATTCGTCGAACCCCATGCCCCAGCGCGCGAGTGCGATGGGGAGGCCTCCGTAGCCGAAAATCGCGCGATGAAAGTCGGCCAGCGGCGCCGACTGGCCCACCCGCGCCCGCCACGCCTCGCGCAGCCCCAGGAGTTCGCGCCGGCCCACAGCATAGGAGAGCTGATAGGTCGGCATGGCGCAGTAGCGGCGTACCTCGGCCTCCGCATTGCGCCGCTCCATCGGCAGCGCATCGGTCAGGCGGTTTACCGCATCGGTCGGCGTCATGTCTCGCGTGTGCAGCCCCACATCGAGGACGATCCGCACGGCCCGCCACAGCAGATCGGTGAGATGGAACAGTTCGGATTCCGGGTCGCTGTGGTAGCCAGCCTCGAACATCAGCGTCTCGGCGTACAGCGCCCACCCTTCCACATTCACGGGCGTGCGCACGTGCCGGCGTACTTCCGATTTCAGCGACTGGGCGGCCGTGACCTGGACATGGTGCCCGGGAAAGGCCTCGTGCACCACGATGGAGGGAATCTCGTGAATGCACTGCATCCCGTCTGCGGGGCTCTCCGGCTGGGTCACGAAGAACAGGCCTGGTCCGCCGAGCTCGACCGGCGGCGGCTGATAGGCAGCGAATGGCACCACCGATTCAAGGAAGGCCGGTGTGGGGACGAGATCGAGCGGGACCGGCGTCTCCGGAACGAGTGCCTGCTCCAGCATGAAGTGCCGAGCCCGGTCCACCTCCTGCCGGTAGGTTGCCAGGACATCGGTGACGGTGCTCTCCGCCCGCAACCGGGCGACCGCCGCTCGCCAATCCTCGGTGCCGTCCAGTTTCCGGGCCACCGCCTTCAGCCGCGCTTCCGTCTCCTCAATAAGGTGCATGCCGTAGCGCCAGAGCTCGGGTGCACCGCCGCGAATGGCGTGCTGGTGGTGAAGGCGCCGTTCAAACTGGTCCTCGCCCACCGCGTACGCACGCGGGTCATCAGAAGGTAGAATCCCGCTCCCCATGGCACGCCCAAACGCGGTCAGCGCCTCCAGCGCCTCGCGTCCAGCTTCCTCGAGCTGGCCGGCAAGCGCCGGCGTTGCGGCGGCCAGCGCCGCGACGGCGCGGGCGATCAGCTCGCCACCGCCGCCGAGCGAGGCCAGCGCAGCGTCTACGAAGATGAGGGGCGGCTGGTCCAGGGTCGCGTGGGCCTGGGCGAGAAACGCGGGAGCAGCCTTGAGGCGCTCGAGCGCCGCAGGGGCGCGCGTCGCAAGCGGCCCCTGTCGGACCAGCAGCGTGAAGAGGCCTTCGAAGAGATGAGTCAGCCAGAATCCGGGATTCCGAATATGAGGCCGCTCGTGTTCGAACCGGAACACGAGCGTGCGGAGGTCGCTGAGCAGCGCCGTGCGATCGATCTCATCATCGAGTCCGGGCGGTTCCAGTTCCTCGATGGCGCCTTCCAGGGAGCGGAAGGCAGCGAGATGGGCCCGCATCGATTCGGGATCAAAGCTTCCGAGCCGGCTGTCGAACGAAGCGACGCCATCGCCGCTGGCATCAGCGGGATCAAAATGCCATTTCAGGTCCAGGTAGGACCGGCACAGTTCGTTGACTGTGCTCATGTCTAGCGGGCCCGGACTTCCGAGTGATCGCCGACCGAGAGTGAACCGGTGAGACCCTCCACCGTGACGTGGCCGCCGAGCAGGGAATGATCGAGGCGGACACCAGAGAGCGCACAGCCCTCGCCCGTGATGACGTGGCTCAGATGGCTGCCGGTGACGCGGGAACCCGCCTCGATGGTCACGTTGGGCCCGATGGTGCTCGCCTCGATCTGCACGTCATCCTCGATGAGCACGGGATCGTGAATGGTGACACCCGGATAGTCGCGATGCCGGGCCCGACCTTTTCGCAGCAGAATTTCGTTGGTTTCGAGCAGCGTGTCGAGCTTGCCGCAATCGTACCACCCGCCAACTTCGGCCGTCAGGATGCGGCGTCCCTGCTCAATCATGTACTGGAAGGCGTCCGTCAGGTAGTACTCGCCCTTGTTGGCCGGCGACTCGAGCACGTGGTCCACGCCGGCCCAGAGCGCCGCCACATCACGGATGTAGTAGAGGCCGATGTTGGCCAGGCGCGAAATCGGCTCGGAGGGCTTTTCCACGATTCGGGTCATGAAGCCCTTGTCGTCCGTCACCACGACGCCGAAGCGCTGGTAGTCCTCGACTTCCTTGGCCCAGATGATCCCGTCGGCATCCGCCCGGTTGATGATGGTGAGATCCGCCTCAAAGACGGTATCCACGAAGACAATGAGAATCGGGCCGTGGACATGGGGCCTCGCCAGGTTGACGGCACCGGCCGTGCCGTCCTGCACCGTCTGCTCGATGAACCGCGAGGGCCAGCGATAGCGGCTCCGGGCATACTGCTCGACCTGCTCCTTCAGATGCCCCGTGATGAAGATCAGCTCCTCGACGTCGAGCCCGTCGAGCCGGTCCATCACCCAGTCCATGACTGGCCGTCCCGCGACCCGCAGCATCGGCTTGGGCACGAGATGGGTGTGCGGCCGGAGCCGGGTGCCCTTGCCCGCCAGGGGAATGACGACCTGCATCTCGTTCAGCTCCTTCCGTAGCGGTCTTCCAGACGGACCAGGTCATCCAGCTCGGGGGTGGACGCCTCAAGGACGTCGCTGTCCACAACCGCCTCGATCTGGTGGACCAGCGTCGGCGGAATATGCACGCTTTCACCGGCGCGAAACGGGCGGGCGACGAGGGCATCACCCTCCATGGTGCGGAGGATGAGTTCGCCGGAGAGCACGTGCATCGTTTCATCTTTCCTGTTGTGGTACTGCAGCGACAGGACGTGACCCGCCTTCACGTGCAAGAGCTTCCCCACATAGCTCCCAGCCAGGGCCCAGATCAATTCGTAGCCCCAGGGCTTCTCCACCCGGTACGGCACCTCAGGCATCAGCCCTCCGCCAGCGTGAGTTCAAAGGACGACGGCGTGCTGACGCACGCCCGCACGCAAACGCCGCACCCGACGCATCCCTCCTGGTGCAGGCTGGGATGCCCCTGCGCATCGATCACCAGTGCGGCCTCGCCCACGGGGCAGGCATCGGCGCACACCCGGCATTCCGTGCCCTGGAAGGTGATGCATCGGTCGGGCCGGAACGAGAGTTCCGCCAGCCGGTATCCCTGCCACCCATGCTCCGGCAGCGTGAGTGCGCCGGTAGGACACGCGGCGGCGCAGGGCATGTCGGTGCAGACCACGCACGGCTGCACCATCGCATCAATGTAAGGGGTCCCGGTCGCCAACCCTCCGCCGGCCTTCACCGAACGAATGGCATGTGGCGGGCAGACGTCGGTGCAGGCGCCGCAGCGGGTGCAGGCCGCGAGGAAGCCGATCTCCGGCAAGGCGCCTGGCGGACGCAGATAGTGGGCGGCAACCACCCGTTCCTGGGTCTGCTCGATGATACTGCCCAGCCACTTCTCGATGGCCGACCGGAAGAGTCCCCGGCGTTCGGAGTTGATCATGGGATCATGGGTCGCGGGTCACAGGTCGCGAGTCACGGGTCATTGCGAGGCCAGCCGATCGCTTCGTCGAGCCGCCGAGCCGCCGAGCCGCCGAGCCGCCGAGTCAAAATGCCGGCTCAAAACTGAAGGTCCAGCGGAACGCCACCGGCTTGAGCGTATCGCGGTCCTCGGCAAGGTCCTCCCGATCCACCCACAAGGGGAAGTCCATCCGGGTTTGAAAGTCGGTCTGACCGATCCGGTGGTTTGCCCTCAGGCCCACACCCGCATCACCGGTGAGCCGGGCGTTGCCGGTGGCAGGGTTGGCGAGGTCACCGTTGGCCAGGGCGCCATCACCGAACAGCGCGAGCGAAACGTTCCGGAAGAGGCCGCCGCCACGGCGTCCGTAGAGGCGCGCGGCGAGTTCCAGGTTGAGCGCGACCAAGTCCGGCGCCGCGAGCGTGTGGTCCAGCCCGCGCACGTTGCCATCGCCCGGCACCTGATAGTGGATGTCTTCCTGACGGAAGAGCGAGCCGCGCGACCGGGTGAACGGGTTCCAGAGTTGCGCGTACGGCCCGGCACCGGCGAGGAACATCTGGCGCTGGCGAATTTCCGGGCCCTTCGTGGCAAAGGTGCCGGCAAAGAGTCGAGAGTCGAGCGTCAAGCGTCCAGCAAATTCACGACGGGCGGTGGCTTCGATGGAACCGCGGAAGTAGGCGCCCAGCTGGCTACCGGTTCCGCCAGGCGCACCGAGGGCCGGATGCTGGTAGGCGCCGCCACCGGCGACACTGGTATGGAGTCCCAGCATCCACGCGCCCGTGCGCGTGGTGACGCCGGCATGCACTTCCAGTTCCGCCGAACCGCCGTCACTCCACGATCCGGGCTCGAGGTAGGCAGGATCAGTGACGCCCACCCATTGCGCCTGCAGGCCGACAGTTGGACTGGTATGGCTCTGCAGCGAGCGATTCAGGTTCCAGTCGGCGCCGATCTTCGCAGCGCCTCGTCCTTCGACGTGCATCCCTTCGGCCTCGAGTGAGAGGCCGGGAGCGCGGAGCCAGGTCGGATTGCGGAACCGCATTGCGATGTCGGGGTCGGTCTGGTCCAGGTTGTCTTCGTTGGCCCAGCCGGTGCCCATTGAAAATTGCGTCTCATTCTGCAGGAAGCGGCCGAGATAATCGCTGCGTTCACGCAGGCCGATCGTAATGCCACCAGTCGAGTTGTACCAGATGGTGGGAGCAAAGCTCATGGCCAGCTTGTCACGATAGACCGGTTGCGAGAAGAACTTATCTACCCCCAGTTTCGCCGGGCCCGGGCCCGCAATCAGACTCTTCAGCGTAACGCCGTAGTGCCGTTCGTTGTTGAGCATGTTCCAGTCGTGGGTGCGTACTCGGGGATCCAGGCGGACGCGGTTCGGCTTGCCCGGCGTCGCAAGCTCCACCCACTCCTTCTCGGCGAGACCATCCACGCGCGTCGTCACGGTGTCGTGGCCGGCCATGACGGCGACCTCCACCGGCAATCGTCCTTCCTCATGCCGCACCACCTCGACCCGCGTGCGCCACGTACCATCCGCCTGCCGCCTGCGGCGTACCCGCCCGATGCCATAATCGTAGAGCGGCGTGCCATGCAGCCACTGGCCAAAGAAGGTCGAGAGATCCATCCCTGACACTTCTTCCGCCACGTCGCGGAACGCTGCCTCGTCCACGTGGTGCAGCTGCCAGCGCTGGTAGAAGGTCCGTAGTATCCGGCGCATGGTGTCGTCGCCCACGATATAGCGCAGAAACTCATAGAACATCTGGCCACGGGTGTAGATGGCAATGTTGTAGCTGGTGAAATCGCGATACTCCTCGCTCACAAGACTGGTGGGCTCGCTCATCCCATCGAGGTCCAGATTCAGAATGAACTGCTCGGTGCCAGGCCACTGATCGCGCCCCGTGGTTGCCTCCGCGAACCAGGCCGACTGGAAGCTGGTGAACCCCTCGTCGAGAAATCCTTCGCGCCACTCGTTGTTGGCGAGGATGCCCATGGTGTAGTTGTGCCCCAGCTCGTGGACGATGAGTCCCTGCCCCGCGGAGCCGTTGTGGATCATCATGGGGAATTCGGTGCCGCCGCCTTCAATCCGGTGCACGTTGGTGATCTGGGGCCAGGCAAACTTTCCATACAGCGAATCGAGCCAGCCGAGCGCGATCTCAGTGCGCTTGACCGCCGTGGCACTGCCCCAGCTCTTCTCGTCACCCGGCTGATAGAGCACATGCACCGCGACGTCCTTGTACCGCCCACCTTCGTAGCGATAGTCCGGCGACATGGACATGGCAAAGTGGTGGACGTCATCCGCGAACCAGACGAGGTGCTTGCGGCCGTCCGACACGGGCCGGCAGGCGTCACTGAGCGATGCCGTGGCCGCCCCGTAGAAGTCTCGCTGGTACTCGACCGGCGCGTCCTTCAGCTGGTTGGCGCGCTCCCAGCCTGGGTCGCCGCAGACCGGCACGCCAGTGGCGCCCACGACCTGGTCCTCGGGTACATCGAGTCGCACCGTGAACGACCCGAATTCGCCGTAGAATTCGCCGGCGGGATAGAGCGGATGCTCTTCCCAGCCAAACCGATCGTAGACCACCACCTTGGGATACCACTGCGCAAAGTCGAAGTGCCGGCCGCGCCGGCCCTGCCGCCTCGGCACGGTCGAGGGACGGGCATCCCACTCCATCTCGATATCCATCGACGCCCCCGGTGCCAGCGGCCGAGGCAGTTGGAAGCGGACAATGGTGCTGTCGGGTGCGAACGGATAGGTCGCCACCACTGGCTGGCCCATGATGCGGACGTTCCGCACATGGTTGAAGGCGTAGTCGGGGTCCTGGAGATCGTTGAAGCGGCGACGCCCTTCCGCGGAGTCCGCATCGGACCAGCGGGAACCCGGGCGGAAGGCATTCAGATAGAGATGAAGCGCAAACGACGCGAGACTGTCGGGCGAATGATTGGTGTAGGTGATCCGCTCAGTACCCCCCAACACTCCCGCTGACTCGTCAAGCCGGGCCGAGATGTCGTACGCTACATGCTGCTGCCAGTAGGGAGTCCTCGGGCCGGCATGCTGCTGGACGAGCGAGATGGCGAGAAGGAATGGAAGCATGGGTCGAGGGTCGAGGGTCGAGGGTCGAGGGTCGAGGGTCGAGGGTCGAGGCCAAAGATAACCCCAAGAACAAAGGGCTCCGGTCCTGTACCGAAGCCCTTGACTCTCGACTCTTGACCCTCGACGGCACAGCTATCTCACCAATTGCCGCCGAAGTCTCACCATTCGCCGGCGCACCGAGCCATCGTACACCCGCTCGCCCACCCGCACGATGGTGCCACCCAGGATGTCGGGATCCACCGTGAAGACAGGCACGACTTCCTTGCCCAGCGCCCGCGCCAGCGCAGCGCGAATCGCCTCCCGGGCTCCCCCGTCCGGATCCCTGGCTACCACGACGCTGGCCCGCACCCGGTTGAGCTTGACGTCCAGCATGGCCAGATAGGCATCCGCCATCTCGCCAAAGAGCGCTTGCCGTCCGCGGCGCACCACCACCTGCAGGAAACGGACGAATTCCTTCGGGGCATCCGGCAGCGCGCGGCCCAGCAGGTCGGCCTTGGCAGCCTTGGTAACGCGGGGCGATACCAGCACCGCCTCGACCTCAGGCGACGACATGATGGCGTCCGCTACTGCCCGGATCAGTCCTGCGTACTCCTCGGTGCGCCCACTCTGCTCGCCCAGCGTGAAGAGCACCTCGGCGTAATTCCGCGCCACCGCTGGCGCCCTCAATTCTGCGACTCCAGCGTGGAGAGGTAGTCGGTCACCAACTTCCGGTCGGCATCACTGTCCAGTCGCTGGCGAATCAAGCGTCCCGCGGCCGCCAGCGAAAGATCGACGGCTTCGCGCCTGAGGTCGGCGACAGCGCGCTGGCGCTCGTCGTCGAGCTCCCGCCGGGCCCGCGCCAACAGCTCTTCCTGCTCGTGCCGTGCCTTCTCCAGCACCAGGGCGCGCTCCTTCTCGGCGGCCACCTGGGCCTCGCTCATCAGCTGGTGCGCCTGGCTCCGGGCATCTGCCAGGAGCTTCTTCTGCTCCTCCAGCACCCGCGCCGATTCTGCCCGGTTCTGGGCAGCGTCGGCGATCTGCTTCTCCAGTGCCTTTTCGCGGGCTTCCACCGCGCCCAGGATCTGGGGCCAGGCAAACTTCCACAGCACGCCCACCAGCAGGGCGAAGATGACGATGGTCCAGAACATCAGCCCGCCCTCGACCGTCAAGGGACCGGCCGCGGGCGCTTCCTGGGCTGGGAGGGCAGCTAGCAAGAACGTCGTCATGCAAATCTCCTGTAGAAGGCTAGACGGCTAGACGGCCAGACGGCTGGAACACACTCGCCGTCTCGCCGTCTCGCCAACTCGCCAACTAGAACGTCACCTTACCCTGGATCAGGAATGCGATGACCGCGACAAACAGCGCCACGCCTTCAACCAGCGCGGCGGCGATGATCATGGCGGTCTGGATGCGGGCGCTGTTCTCCGGCTGGCGCGCCATGCCCTCGACTGCCTTGCCACCGGCCATCCCGATGCCGATGCCGGCACCCACCACGGCGAGACCGCCGGCCAGGCCAGCGCCGATCAGGCCGTAACCCTTGCCAGCCGCCGCCGAGACGGCGGCGGCCGCCGGCTCCTGAAGCAACGCAAGAACGTGCAACATGTGATGACTCCACTCTGCCTGGAGATTTCAGGTTGTGTGCACCCGCCGCCTGACGGGCCGACTCTCCGGATCGGCTGTCCCGCGGTGACCCGCCAGCGCCCTCACCGGGCAGCGGGCTTCCGCCACCGGTCGGTGGCGTACAATGCCGGGGCGGCGCGGATGCTCGGCGCCCCGAAGAGTCGTCGGTCGTCGGTCATCAGTCGACCGTTGACCGTCGACTGTCGACCCTCAGTGCGCTTCCTGCATCAGCCCGATGAATACCGACGTGAGCAGGGCAAAAACGTACGCCTGCAGGAAGGCAACGAACACTTCCAGCAGCATGATGCCGGTCGCCATGACGGCCGACGCGACGCCCACCGAATAGCTCTTGAAGATGAATGTCAGCCCCACCAGGGCGAGCACCAGCACGTGACCCGCGGTCATGTTGGCGAACAGGCGGACCGCCAGCGCGAACGGCTTGGCCAGCTTCCCGATGATTTCGATCGGGGTCATGATGATCAGCATCAGCGGCTTGAGGATCCATCCGGCGACGCCGCCGGGTAGCCCGTGCGGAAGAAAGAAGATGGTACCGAGATACCCCTTCACTCCCAGCGCCTTCATGCCCGACAGCTCGATCACCAGGAACGCCACCACCGCCAGCGCCGCCGTCACCGAGATGTTACCGGTGGCGGTCGCGCCCCACGGCAGAACACCCAGCAGGTTCATCACCAGAATGAAGAAGAACAGCGTGAGGATGTAGGGTGCGAAGCGGGCCGAATGGGGGCCGGCGTTGGGCAGCACCACGTCCTGGCGCACCCAGAGCGCCATCGCTTCCATGGCACTGGCAAATCCTCTCGGCGGCCGGTTCTGCTGCTGGGCCCGGCGCACCGAGCGTCCGCTCATGATGAATACCAGCGCCACGAGGGCGGCCGCAAACATCATGAACACCGTATGCTTGGTGAGGCTCAGATCGACGGCGTACTTGCCGACGTGCACCGGCTGCCAGTGAGGAAGATGGATGACCCAGCCAAAGGGCAGCTCGATCTCGTCGGAGTTGCCGATGTGGTGCAGGATGTCGATTTCGTCGCGCTGACCCCGCTCGGCTTCCAGCTGCCCGGCGGTCTCATGCTGCTGTGCGGCCAAGGGCGAGGCGGACGAGAGGCCCGCCAGGCCGAGAACGAGAATGAGGGAGAACCAGCGCGTGAATCGCATCATGGCCGTCAGGTGCGAGGAAGTGCCGCCAGTGCCACGACGCCCTCGACCAGGAGGAGCGCCGTCAGCAGACCGGCCAGTGTCACCAGGAGCGGGGTCGCTGCCAGTCCATACGCTGGGCCGACCACCGCCGCCAGCAGTCCGATCAACATCAGCCGGCCCAGGACTCCGAGGCCCCAGACCAGCAGGAATCGCTGGGTACCGACTGACCGGATCACCCACCAGCCTAGCGGCCCCTGCACCAGGACCGACGCCAGGAGAGCAATCCAGACCGCGGGGTGGTCGGCCTCCGGCACCATGCGGAACGCCAAGGCCGCGCCGAACGCCACCACCATCAGGACCAGCGCAGGGTAGAGGTAGCGTGTCCTCATGACTCACCCCCGCCATCCTGCCCGCCCCTTGCCCGTCCTGCCCGACTTGTCGAATCAGCGACCACATGGTGCCTCCGAAGCCCAGAAAGGCGCCCACAATGGTCAGCAGCGAGCCGGTTCCCAGCTTCCGGTCGGCCCACTGCCCTGCGTACAACCCGATCAACATCATGACGGCCAGTTGGATGCCCAGACCGGCAAAGCGCATGGGCGACGGACCTTGGCCGCCCTTGGGGGTCTCTGGCACGGGGCAAAATTACCCGCTTGTGAAATTTTTCGCAAGCACATTACAGGGCGGGCGAGGCGGGCAGGGCGGCGAGACGGGCAGGTGCTGTTTCGAGCGTCATTCCCCGCGAAAGCGGGGAATCCATGAGGACCAACCCCGGCCATCGGCGCCCATACCGAGGTACGGCTACCCTTCCGGTTTTCACTCGGACAAGCCCATCTTCCGGCATGCAGCGAAACCCCCGGTGCGCAGAGCCGTCTGGTGGAACGTCGACCGTTGACCGTAGACCGTCGACCGTCCAGCCGTCTAGCCGTCTAACCGTCTAACCGTCTACCACATGCCTTCAGCCCCAACTGCCATCGCCGACGACGTCCAGCAGCTCCAACGGCTGACCGCGCGCCGTGGCTGACCTCCGCCGCCAGGTCGCCCGGCGCATCGTGGGTCAGACGGAGATCGTGGATGGGATCCTCACCGCCATCCTGGCTGGGGGGCATGCCCTCCTGATTGGCGTGCCCGGCCTCGCCAAGACCTTGATGGTCCAGAG
This sequence comes from uncultured Gemmatimonadales bacterium, assembly GCA_963798915.1. Lineage (GTDB taxonomy): Bacteria > Gemmatimonadota > Gemmatimonadetes > Gemmatimonadales > GWC2-71-9 > CAMLHP01. Next base: position 142,856 of record CAWCVB010000003.1, read on the forward strand.
CGTGGCCGAGGCGCTGCGGCTGACCTTCAACCGGGTGCAGTTCACGCCCGATCTCATGCCCAGCGACATCACCGGGACCGAGATCATCGAGGAAGATCTTACCACTGGCAAGCGGGCCTTCCGGTTTGTTCACGGGCCGGTCTTTGCCAATGTCCTGCTCGCGGATGAAATCAACCGGACGCCACCCAAGACCCAGGCCGCGCTACTGCAGGCCATGCAGGAGCACCGGGTGACTGCGGGCGGGACAACCTTTCCGCTGCCGGATCCATTCTTTGTGCTGGCGACCCAGAATCCGATCGAGCAGGAGGGCACCTACCCGCTGCCCGAAGCACAGCTCGACCGCTTCATGCTGGAATTGCGGGTGCGTTATCCGTCAAAGGAAGAAGAAGAGCGCATCGTCGAGCGGACCACCGGCGAGCCGGAGGCCGCCATCACGCCAGCGCTGGATGCGGAATCGGTGCGTGCCATGCAGGCACTGGTGCGACGGATTCCGGTCTCGAAGGGCCTGGTGACCGCGGCCGTGTCGCTCACCCGCCGCACCCGGCCCTCGGAGCCCGATGCTCCCTCGGCGGTCAGGGAATTTGTCGAATGGGGCGCGGGGCCGCGGGCGTCGCAGTACCTGGTCCTGGCCGCCAAGGCCCGGGCCGCAATGGACGGCCGCCCCATGGCCGATCTCGATGATGTCGCCATCGTGGCGCCTTCGGTGCTGCGCCACCGGATCGTGACCAACTTTGCGGCCGAAGCGGCAGGGCGGACGAGTGAGGATCTGGTGGAGGAGCTGCTGAAGGCTGAAGGCTGAAGCCTTCAGGCTCACAAGGGCAATGGCGGCCCTCCGCCGGCCAGCGCGATGATCGGATCGAACATCCGCAGCGGAATGAACAGCCCGAGGAAACTCACCCCGGCCGCCGACTCGAGCACGTCAGACTCGTCGCTGCTCAAGGTCCGGCCGTCGGTCGCCGTCAGCGTCTCGCCGTCATAGGTCGCCCAGGTGTCGCCGTTGACCTTGATCGTGAAGGTGAACGCATCGCTGTAGCCGGCCGATGCGGTAAGGTCCAGCCGCCCATTGGGACTCGTAATCGTCTCCGACAGCACGAAGGTTCCGGTGGCAGCGTCATCGTTGTAATTCCCGTTGAAATGCAGGTCGAACGAGAAGTCGCGGCTGGGCATGTCCAGCGATGAGGTCATGTCAAAGGTGGACGTCCCCGTGTCGTTGGTGGACGCGTTGGCCGCAAAGTCCACATTGAGGCGCCCGGCTGGGAAGACGAGGTAGCCGGCCACGGCCAGCTCGCCCGAGGTTTCATCGCCGGTCACCTGCACCGTGTAATCCATGATCGTCGCGCTTCCGACCACTGCCACCAGGCGCGCTTTCGAGGTGCTGCCGCTCGACAGGTCGGTGAGGTCGACATAGCCGGTTTCCACCAGCGGAGTGACGAACTGGCCTTCAGCATCCTGCTCATAGAGGATCACCCGGATGCCGTTGGCCGGTGCACCGGTACGGTCCGAGGCCACATACTCGCCAGTAGCATCATCGTAGACCCAGACTTTGCCGGCGGCTTCGGGGGGAATCGCCAGCGACGCGCTGATGGCCGGCGTGCTGATGCTGGAACGCAGTGTTGCCGCGACGGTGCGGGCGTCCTGCTGCCGGATGGGGCGGCTGGCGAGCCGACCGACGCTCACGACGGCGGGCGTCCCGCCGAGCGAGGCCGAGACGCCGTCGAATGCCTGGAAAATGCTGTTGTCGCTGACCCCACCGAATGTCTCGATGTCAGTGCCCATGGCGCTTGCATCGAATTGGCTGGGGCCGGAATCGCCACAGGCCGCGATCAGGGCCACGGACAGGATGGCGAGGGCCGCGCGGGTCTTGCAGAACGCCATGACTCGGTCTCCTGGGTCGTGAGTCACGGGTCCCGGGTCGCGGGCCGCAAGACTCAGCGATAACACATGGTTAGCTCATTGGTGCCAGGCATTGCACCTTGGCGGATTGATCAGTGCCACCAAGGAGGGGCAATGGGTGGGCCATCACAGGACGGGCAGGACGGGCAGGACGGGCGGGACGGGCGCCGCGCGCACGTCGCCCTCGATCCGCGACGCTCGACGCTCGACGCTCGACGCTCGACGCTCGACGCTCGACCCACGACCCACGACCCGCGACCCACGACCCACGACCCATTTTACTCCCCGTTGACAATCCCGCTGCATATTGGTGCTCATGACTGCGCGTTTTCAGCTCAGGTGCCTGGGTGAGCCGGCGTTGCTGCGGGCTGACGGCCAGGCCGTCCGGATCAAGGTGCGGAAGCACACCGCGCTGCTCATCTATCTGGTGCTGGAAGGCGACCGCCGCCACCGGCGTGAGAAGCTGGCCGAGTTGCTGTGGCCCAACTTGCCGGATGCCGATGGGCGGCACTCGGTCGCCACCGCCTTGACGTCACTGCGGGCGGCTTTCGGGCAGGAGGTCCTGGACAGCAACGGCAACGGCGTGCGCTGGAGCTTTCCCCACTTGGACCTGGACCTGCACCGGCTGCAGAACGGCCAGATTCTGGGCGATGAGGTCACACCACCGCTGGATGTGGCAGCCTTCCTGGATGGTTTCGAGGTGCCCGACGCCGCTGGCTTCATGCTGTGGCGCGAGCAGCAGCGCGCCCGCTGGCATCCTTGCATTCGGGACGGCCTGGTCCTCCTCATGGACCGGTGCCGGCGCACCGGCGACAGCCAGCAGATCGAGCAGCTGGCCGATCGCATGCTGGCACTTGACGAGCTCAGTGAGGAGGCAGTGCGGGCCAAGATGGAGGCCCGTGCCTTTGCCGGCGACCGGGTCAACGCCCTCAAGATCTTCGAAGCGTGGCGCGAGCGGTTGCAGGAAGAACTCGGCGCCGTCCCGTCGGAGCGGATTGATGGAATGGCCATGCGTCTCCGGAAGCGGAGCTGGGAGCGTGCGACCCAGCACGCCATTTCGCCGGTGCGCATTGACCAGTGGAAGGACCGCCCCTTCATCGGCCGGGGACGCGAGCACCAGCAGTTGTATGAGGCGTGGGAGCGCATGCAGCGCGGTGACGCAGGTCATGCCCACGTCCTGGGCGAGTCAGGCATCGGCAAGACGACCCTGGTGGAGCGCCTCTCCACGGCCGCGGGGCTGGAAGGTGCCTCAGCCGCTCGGGTTCAGTGCTACGACATGGAGCGGGAGATACCCTACGCGGCCATCGGTGGCTTGGTGCGGAGCCTGCTCGAGCGGCCCGGCGCCAGCGCCGCGTCGCCCGAGGCACTGGCCGACCTGGCACAGGCGGTGCCGGAGATTCGGCGCCGCTTCCCCAACATTCCCGCCGCCTCCGACAGCATCGGCGAAACTGCCCGCCTTCGGATCGCCGAGGCCCTGCATGAACTGGTCAGTGCCGTGGCCGACGAGCATCCGCTGGTGCTGGTCATCGACGACCATCATCTGGCCGACGACGCGAGCCTGGCCCTGTTGCATCACCTGCTCCGGCGGGTAAAGGGCCAGAAGGTGATGATGGTCTTCATCGGACGCGCCAGCGAGCTGGGCCAGTCACCCCACGCGGTGCGGCTCCGCGACAACTTTTCCCAGTTCGGCGCGATCACCCTCGAACTGACCCCCATGACGCCGGCGGAATGCGACCGGCTGGTTACGGCGTTGTGTCCGGAGCCCGATCGCCAGCCCAATGCGGCCACGCGACGGGCGCTGATTCGGTCCGCGCGCGGCTATCCGATGGTGCTCGAACTGCTCTGCCAGGACTGGGAGGAGCGGGGGGAGCGCTCGTTGGCGCTGGCACTGGATGCGATGACCATCCAGCCCGACTCGGCGGCCGCGCCCGCCGAAACCTTCCGCCAGCTGTACGAGCGGATTGCGCAGTCGCTCGATCCAGGTGCGCGCAATGTGCTCAATCTCGCGGCCATCCTGGGTCATCGGGTCAACGACATCAGCATGTATTCTCTCGCCGACCTGTCGCTGGGCCAGACGATGGGCGGCATCTCCCGGCTGACCGAGCTTCGGGTGCTCCGGGACGGCGGCGACGGGCTGGAGTTTGTCAACGAACTGATCCGGACCCACGCCTACATGGGCGTGCCCAGCGCCATGCGGCGGGTCCTGCATGCGAGCATCGCCCAGCGCCTCATCGACAGTGAGCAGGAGGGCACCGAGGTGATGGGGCTCGAGATTGCCTGGCATTGCATTCGTGGCGGGCGGGTGGAGGAGGCAGTGCCCTACCTGCTGCGCGGCGCCCGACAGGCGCTGCAACGCGGGGCACCGCACTCGGTTGAGCTGGCGCTCTGTAGTGCCACGGCAGTGCTCAGCACAGCTTCCGACCGGGCCTCTGCCGCGTTGCTAGTAGTCGAGTCTCTGCAGGAACAGGGGGAATGGGATCGCTCTTTGGTTGAGCTCGAAACACTAGAGACGCACAGCATCACTTCTTTTGAATGGATGAGAGAGGCCCAGATTTGTGCAGCTAACTCAGCGCTCTACAGATACGATGAAGCACAGGCCATCACGATGGCGGAGCGCCTCGTTGGCGCGATTGCGCAGGTAGATGACCCGTTCACCAGCGCCGCATTGGCTAGGGCAACATCGGGCCTAGTCCTCTCGACGCGAAGTCCGGTCCTGGCCGCAAATACACTCGAAGCTCTAGCTTGCTTCGATTCGAAAATGCTTCAAAGCCCGGGGCGGCAGGACTGGCTACTGGCTCAACTGAGAATTCGGCTGATGGTCGGGGAGACTGACGAGCTAGAGCATTCACTCAAGTCGCTTTCGCTCGAAATGGTGGAAACAAAGACAAGGAGCAGCTCCGCAGCAATGCTTGCGATCGGCCGGGGAGGTTTCTGCTGCGCTACTGGTCGCTACCAAGAGGCGTTAGATCACTTCGACAGCGCCTTGAAGATTGCAATCGAACTTGGTAATAGCTCGCTGATCGCTTCGGCGAATGCGAATCGAGCGCTTTGTTTTGGGATGCTTGGTGACTTTGTCCAGCAGGTGCTTTGTGCGAGCGAAGCCTTAGCGCAAGAGCGTCACGTCACCGGCTCCTATCGGCAGATATTGGCGCGCTATCATGTGGCAGTCGGCAACGCAATGGGTGGTCGACAATCTGAGGCTTTGTCGGCAGCGAGAGGGCTGGAGGGCTTGGCTCTGGAGAGTGCGCCAGCGTGGGTGCAACAGGTGCGATTGTTGTTCCTCGCCGATGCGTTCTGGCTGGCAGGCAGACGCCGGGCGGCGATGAAGGCAGCGGCACTTGGGGTGACGGGCGACTTTGCGCTGCCTTTGGCCACCGGATTCACAGGAACACACGCGCGGTGGCTAGCGCGAGTAACCGACACATCAGAGTCCGCTCACCGTTACTTAGCGCAACTCGATATTCGATCTGATGAGTTCGACTTGATCGATCGAGCTGAAATAGCCTTGGCTCGATGGATCCTTTCGGAGAGGATGGAGTTGCCACATTCCGCCGCCGCTTACGATGAGGCTACGGGGCTCCTGCGGTGTTTGCCCGATGCTGCCACGCAGTTCTTCGCACGCCTTGAGTTTGTGCTGCAGCCTCGGAGTCGCGTCTCTGCATCGGCTAGGAAGAGCGCGGCGTCAGATAACTCTCAGCGCTTATCCGACTGAACTCCCTACAGATTCAAACCTTTCGATTACCTCGCCAAAAGGAGGGCGCCGGCCAGGCAACCCGCCTGGAACGCTGAGGTTGGTCCAGGCCCGCTTCCGCAATGGCGGTATTACCGGCGATCATGCGGCGAATCGTGACTGAGCCGATAACCAAGTCGACCAATTCCGGATCAAACTGCGTACCACGACATTTCTGCAATTCGGAGATCACGATATCAAGGCCCAGTCTTTTGCGGTATGGCCTGTCAGTAGTCATTGCGTCTACCGTGTCACATACTAGTATGATTCTCGACCCAAGCGGAATGGACTTTCCCGCAAGTCCGCTCGGATAGCCTTGCCCATCCCAACGCTCATGATGGTGGCGGACAGAGTCCTGAACAAAGCCACGGAACTTCGAGATAACGCCTACCAGCTCGGCACTCCTTGTCGAGTGCGTTTGCATCAATGCTGTTTCCTCTGGGGTAAGGCGCGCCTCCTTGCGTAACAGAGGAGCGAATTCCTCGTGAATCTTTCCGACGTCGTGAAGCAATGCAGCAGTCTCGACTTGCTCGGCCTCACGAACCGCGAGTCCCCGCTCCATAGCGATTAGCCGCGCCAGTTCACTCACACGCACCGAGTGGCCAGAGGTGTACGGATCTCGTGCTTCAATAGCTTTGACCATCAGCTGCAGCAGTTCCTGGCCGCTGTGCTGCAGTTGGTGATAAAGGCCGTACACGTAACGAACCATGATGATCGGTGGAATAACGAAGAATAGTCCGTACGGTCCAAAGCCCCAGGTGCGTTGCGAGTACGCGTAGGCCCAAGCTACTCCCATGGCCATTACACTCGCGCCGATGTCGTAGCCAAGAATGCCGCGGGTGTTCAAGCTCCAAACATCACGAAATTGTCGATCAGAGCTGAAAGCCACCGCGACGCTAACGAGAGCAGAATTTATGAGAAAGTAAAGCGCCGCGAATACAAAGAAGAGCCCGATGTCCCGCTGAACATCAGCGACCAGCAGCGTAGCGAATCCGCCCCCTAAGTAGGCCGGCGGAATAGAACCGCCAAGCAGGCGGTAAACCAAGAGCGAGACTGTGACTGACAGAACTCGCTGAGCAACGTTAAAAAGGGTCTTCTTTTTTGCCGTCCCTGCTAGTGCGTGATTTATTCCGACCGAAACTCCGGCCGTCACGCCACCCCAGAATGCTCCGAAGAGCATCGCGCTGGAGATGTGCATAACAAATGAGACGGAACCGCGAGCGGAAACACGAAGTGGAATGCCAGTCTTGTCAAGCAGAAATGCGATTACAATGAAGGTTCCGATTTCCCAATAGCCCGGGAAGATCGGCGCGACCTGAAAGGATAAGACCATTGCTCCCGCCGCCGCCGCGACGGCAGCGACTATCAGCAGGTCAACCTTCGAGTCGCGTGGCATAGAAGGTATAGGGTGGGGACCCTTTTAGCTTAGACCCAGTCTTGGCCGTCAGCCATTAACAGCTTGGCGACAAAATTGACCATCGCCGAAACGACGTCGATAAGCAACATGAGCGTCACCCCCCTTCGGGTACTATCCGATACTTCGGGAAGTGGCGAGCCTCGCTATGGCCCTCCAGACGCTCCGCTTTTTGGTCCGTCCGCTCGATTCCGCTTTTGGTCTTTCGACCTGGGCCCCCGACCCGTGAGTTCCTTTCGTCAACCAGCGAGTGAACCTGCCGCCCGCACCAGTGCCTGCCGCGCTACTCCGGCCGGCGCATCTCCGTCCACCGGTTGGTGGCATCCAGCACCGCAAAAACCGCCGCCCGCTCGGCGCTTTCCTTGATCTCCGCCGAGCCGGTGAGGAGCAGGGAATCCCGCCCCCCCAGCCCCTGCACGCCCACGAACGCAAACTGCCGCTCGAACGCCTCCACGATGCGCGCGCCTTCCAACCCCAGCGCCACCGTGGCACTCACGTCCGCCAGCAGGCGATCGAGGACGGTGACCGCCGCCTTGGCCGCAGCCTCGACCCGGCTCCTCGGCGTGTCACTCGATTCCTCCGAGGCCATTTCGGTCTGGCTCCGATAGCTGAGCGTCACCTGGATGCCGATCCGGTGGGGCCGCTGTCCAGGGGCCACCGTCAGGTTCTCGAACAGGACCGCACGGCGCAGCACCTGCTCCCGCACCGCCGTCTGCTCCAGCGCCTCCAGCGGCCTCACCTCCGCCGTCTGCGCCACGCTGATCTTCCTATGATCCACCCGAAGTCCGAGTTGCGCCAGCAGCGCCGACTCGATGTTCCGCACCAGTTGCTTGGGCTGCAATCCCGACTGCGCCAGGATGTGCACCTCGCTCACCTCACCCAACGGGGTGGTCACCACCCGCGCCGAGAGAATGCCCTCGAGACTGGTGAGCAGGTTCTCGGCCCGGCGTACCCCCCATGGATCCGGAATGGACTCGTTCGGAGTCTTGCCCGGATTGGTGGTCGCGCCCTGATGCCTGGCTGAGTATGGTCCCGTCACTGGTGCTCCGTATTCGGGTAATTCGCGCCACTTGTCGTCGGTCATCGGTCTTCAGTCGTCAAACGCACCCGACGACCGAAGACTGACGGCCATCATGCCACCACGTTTCGCCCGGCCGCCTTTGCACGGTACAACGCCCGGTCGGCCGTGACCAGCAGGTCACCCTCGCCCGGCTGCTTGGGATCGAACTCGGCAATGCCGCAGCTCACCGTGATGAGTCCCGACTCGTAGCCCAGCCGCCGGCCCACCCCTTCGATGCCGGCCCGCAGCGCCTCGGCCACCCGGGTGGCACCGGCCAGGTCGGTCCGGGTCAGGATTACCACAAACTCGTCGCCGCCGTACCGGGCCGCCACGTCCGAGGCACGCACCGCATTCCGGACCTCCCCCGCGGCAGCCCGCAGGATTTCGTTGCCGGCCTCGTGCCCGTAGGTGTCGTTGACCTGCTTGAATCGATCGAGATCCAGGAAAAGTACAGCAAAGGTCTCGCCATTCCGGCGGGATCGCTCGATTTCGAAGGACAGCCGGTCCCGGAGCACCCGGTAGGTGGACAATCCGGTCAGGAGATCCACCGCGGCGGCCTTCTGGGCCTCCTCAGCCCGGCGCTCCTGGTACGGCAGGCACTGCCGGAGCGTGGCCCGGCCGGCGGCGGCCACTTCGGCAAATTTTTGACAGGTGTCAAATCCGCATGCACCGCAGTCCCACGGCCGACCGTTGGGCCCCAGCCCGATGGCACCCAGGATGGCGGTCACTGTCTCGCTGTCCGGTTGCATTCGCTCAGGCCGGATGTCAAAGACCGCGCCGACGCTCGCCACCACGGTGCGATCGAGCACCGGCGTCGGCGCCCGCGGGGGCTCGGTGCTGGCGATGAGCGCCCGGCGCCAGAAAAGCTGGTCCTTGGGCCCGGCGAGCGGGTGGTCCAGCAGCCCCTCGTAGGAGAGGATATCCACGAACCCCAGGTCCATCCGGTCCACGCTCACCGCCCGGGCAATGGCCGGGAGCTGGTCCAGCCCGCGCACCATGCGGAAGCGCCCGCTCGCCTGCTTGAACTCTTCCAGCAGTTCGAGCGGCATGCCGCCGGCCGCGCTCAGGTGCCGGCGCCGCTCCTCGGGCACCCGATTGAACCAGGTAGGCTGGGCCAGGATGTTCACCCCCCGCGCCCGCAGCACCTCTTCCAGGTCACCAAAGGTGATCGCGGCATCCAGGTCAGGCGCGCCCTCGGCGGCATTGACCCCGGCATGAACGATCTGCAACCCCGGCCCGAACCGAACCCGAAGGTGGCGGGCCTCGGCCACCGACGGTGTCGTGACAGGAGCGAGATAGGGAATCAGTTCTGGGTACTGGGCGCGAATGGTGTCCACCACGACCGGGTCGGTGGAACGAATGAGAGTGCCCCAGGGTTCATCCCGCCACAACTTGAGGTATTCGGCGGCAACCAGCTCGTCGCCGATGACGCCCCGCGTGACGGTCCGGAACCCCGCCTCATAACAGCCGTTGACCACCTGTTCCGGCGTGGCGGGGTAGAAATGGGCCACCATCTCGGGGCTGAGGATCAGGATACCGTCGCCCTGCGCGGCAATGGCCAGGGCACGCCCGACCTCGCCGTTGACCCGGACCGCGTCGTGCGGGCACACGGAGTAGCACTGGCCGCAACGGATGCACAGTTCGTCAACCACCTGCAACAGCGGAGCCTCGCCGGCCACCGCGATCGCATCGGTGGGGCAGTCACGGACGCATGCCAAGCATGCGACACACGATTCCGCGTCGATCACGAAGTGCAAAAATGGCCGCCCTGGTCAATTGGATGGGTGGCTCGCAATATGCGCGTTCACGTTCAACAATGTCAAGAGGTGAGCGGTCGCAAAGCGTGGCAAGATCGCAACTTAGCCGTTGAGGCGCTGCATCATGAAACCACGCGGCACCGGTCTAAATCATTCCAGCGAATAGGCTTTGATCTTCCGGTACAATGTTCGCTCCCCGATCCCCAGCTGCTCTGCGGCCCGGCGCCGGTTTCCCCGCGCCTCCCGGAGCGCCGCCCCGATCGCCGCCTTTTCCACCTCTTCCATGGTCATGCCGGAGCGGTAGACGACGTCCTCATCGGTGTCCTGCTCGGCAATCTGGGACAGCTCGCCGACGATCGGGTTATCGGACAGCTCGATGACTCGGACCCGTGGGGGCCCATCGTCCAGCCGGCGGCGCAGTTCCTCTACCTGCAGGCGCAGGTCCACCAGGTTCCGGAGGATGAACTCCAGTTCCTGACTCCCCATGCCATTCTCCCGGATCATCTGGGGCACGCGCACCGGCAGCAGTGCCGGCCCCTCGAAGATGTCGGGCGGGATGTCGCTGGCCCGGATCTCGGTGCCCGGCGCCAAAACCACCATGCTCTCGATCAGGTTGCGAAGCTGGCGGACGTTGCCGGGCCAGGGAGCGTTGACCAGCCGCTCCATGGCTTCCGGCGCAATGCCACGGAAGGTACGGTCATGCAGGCGGGCAAATTCCCGCGTAAAGCGGCGAACCAGCAGCGGGATATCGCCCCGCCGCTCGCGCAGCGGCGGCAGATAGATGTTGAGCACGTTGAGCCGGTAATACAGGTCGTCACGGAATTCGCCCAGCGCCACCAGGTCCTTGAGCGCCCGATTCGTGGCCGTGACGACCCGGACATTGACCCGGATCGGCTGGGTGCCTCCCACCCGGAAGAAGCTGCGGCTCTCCAGCACGCGGAGCAGCTTCACCTGCACGTTGAGCGGCAAATCGCCGATCTCGTCCAGAAAGATCGTGCCGCCATCCGCCAGCTCGAACCGCCCGAGCCGTCGTTCGGCCGCGCCGGTAAAGGCGCCCTTCTCGTGGCCAAAGAGTTCGCTTTCGAGCAACGACTCCGGCAGCGCTGCGCAATTGACCGCGATGAAGATCTTGCCTCGCCGAGGCGACAGGTCATGCAGCGCCTTGGCCACCAGTTCCTTCCCGGTGCCACTCTCGCCCTGGATGAGCACCGTGCTGGTGACCGGCGCCATCTGCTCGATCTTGACCAGCACTTCCTGGATGGCTTCGCTCTCGCCGGCAATGCCGGTGCGTTCCTGAAGCTGCCGCCGCTCGATCAGTCGGCGGGCCAGGCCGGTCAGCTCATCGGCTGACGCGGGCTTGAGCAGGACGTCGGTGGCCCCCAGGCGACTGACCCGGTCAGCCCGATCGGAATCCGTCGACTCCAGCAGCGCCAGCGTGGACGCCTCGGCCTCGCGCGCCAGTGCCATGAGGTGACGGGCAGGCGGCTCGTAGAGCGCGCCGGTAAGGATGATCAGCTCAGGGTGCTCCCGCCGGAGCGCGCCTGGTGCATCATCGAGCGAACTGACCATTGCCGTGCTGAACCCGGCCGCCTCCAGCGCCGCGTTGGCGCGGACGGCGGTTTCGAGATCGTCCATCGTGATGAGGATCTGGCTGGCCATGGGGGAACTTAGGCGGGAAGACGGGAAGACGGGAAGACGGGAAGACGGGCAGAATCCACAGCAGCGCGTCACTCTGAGCGAAGCGAAGAGGCCGGAGACCGAAACTGCGAGCACGTCTTGTACGCACTGCCAGCGCATGGACCATCCGGTCCTGGCTAGAGCCCGATACGCAATCCGAGAAACACGCTTCGCCGCCAGATGGCGCGAGGTTCATGATTTTCAGGAAGCTCATGCCGATGCGCCCAGGACGACGGGGTGACGCCGAGCTCTCCTGACATTTCCAAGTCTCTGCTCTTCGGCCGCTGCGCGGGCTCGGAGTGACAATTCCTCAGCCGCCCCCGTGGCCCCCTCCTGCGGTCCCGCGCAATTGCTCCACCGCATGATTCAGCAGTCCCGCGAGGACGTTCAATCCGTCGCGCACGCCGGAGCGACTGCCGGGCAGGTTGATGATGAGGGTCCTGGCTCGGGTGCCGGCCACACCAGGATGCTGGGATTGCTACTTCGGCAATAGAACTCGGGCACCTCGGACAGCGCATCCCAGTGAGCGGCGGCCCGCCACTGGTTGATGGCACCGGCCATCGCACCGCTGTCGGCCGAATTCTAGGCCCCGCTTGATATCTGCGCATTGCGGGGCCACGACGCTGTGAAATTGGAAAGGCCCGTGACGTGGCACACCAGCAAATGGAAGTTCAGCCCCTCAATAACGCGGGGGGGGGCGGTGGGCAGGTCCTGGGCGCAGGCCCAGAGCGAGACCAGCAGCCCGGGGGGCCTTGCGAGGTACGGCTTTCCGAACCAGATCTAGCGGCGGGCATGCAGCTGCCTTCGCCGCTGCGGTGCTCGCAGTAACACCGCCCATGGAGGTAATCCCCATGTATCTCCAGCTCCGCACTCCGGCTGCCATCGCATCACTCCAATATCCGGGTAATGCGCTGAAAGTGCCGGGATATTTCGCTTTGCTCATGCTGATCTTGACGGCCACTGCCGTCGCCCAGTCCCAAGAACCGCCGGTCGCCCGCCAAGTGGACACCGTCGACCACGTGTTTGGCCTGACCATGCCTGATCCGTACCGCTGGATGGAGGGCGAGAACAACGCCGAGTTCAGCGCTTGGCTCACAGCGCAAGGAGCGGCCTCGCGCCGCAAGCTCGATTCGCTGCCCACACTGGCCAGTTGGCGCGAGCGGCTGACCGGGGCCGCGGGGGCTACCACGAGGCATAGCAGCCACCGGCAAGTGGGCGGGCGGCTGTTCTTCCTGCGCGCGCCCGCCGGCAAGGAAGCGATGCTGATGGTCCGCGAGCCCGACGGCCGCGAGCACGTCATTGTCGATCCCGCCAAAGACCCAGGCAGCAGCCTGAGAAAGTACAGCGTGTCGCCGGACGGCGCCAAGGTCGCCGTTAATATCGGCCACGGCGGCAACGAAATCAGCGAGCTCGCGCTGTTCGACATCGTCACCGGCACACGGTTGCCGGACACCCTCAAGCCGGTATGGAGCGAGTTCGACGCGAACTGGCTGCCGGACGGCAGCGGATTCTTCTATACCCGCATGCGTGACATCCAGCCGGGCGATGCGGACCCGCGCAGGGGACGGCCGCCTACCTGCACCGGCTCGGCCAGCCCCAGGCGAACGACCGCCTGATCGCTCGCGCCGGCGCCGATGATGCGCTCAAGATTCCGGCGCACGACTTCCCCATCATGTGGCTCCAGCCGAACAGCGACTGGATCGGACTGGTCATCGGCGGTGCCCGCGCGTCGCAGGGCACCTGCTTGGCGCCACGCGCGGAAGTCTTGGCCGGCAACCCGAAGTGGCGCTGCCTGATCGACGTGGCCGACAACGTGCAGAGCGGCGCGCTGCATGGGAACACGCTGTACATGCTGTCGGCGAAGGATGCGCCGAACCGGCGTATTCTGGCGCTCGATCTCAGCGATCCGAAAGCACGCTGACTGATGCGCGGGTCGTCGTACCCGAACGCACCGATGCCGTGCTGACCGATCTGGCTGCCGCGTGCGACGGGTTGTATCTCAAATTGATGCGCCATGGCCTGGACCACATCGAACGGATGGATTATGCGAGCGATGCGCTCCATCCAGTCGCCATGCCGGGCGACGGCACCGTCGCGCTCATGCGGACCGATCCGCGGCAGGATGGCGCCTTGCTGTCGCTGGAAGGCTGGATCACGCCCCGCAAGGTCTATCGGTACAACCCGGCCAGCGGCAAGCTTACCGACACCGGCCTCGGCACGCTCGGTGCGCCGGTGTATGCAGAGGGACCGCTGAGGAGATCGAAGCTACCAGCGCCGATGGCACCAGGGTGCCACTGAGTGTGATTCACCCACGGGCGCTCGCCAGGGACAGCACCGCGCGCGCCATCGTCTTCGGTTACGGTGGCTACGGCATGAGCATGCAACCGTTCTTCGCTCCGCTCTTCCAGGAATGGCCCAAGGCGGGCAATGTGATGGCCATCTGCCATGTGCGCGGCGGCGGTGAAAACGGCGACGCCTGGCGCACCGCCGGCACCGGCCCCAACAAGCAGCGCGGCATCGAAGATTTTATCGCCTGTGCTAAGGAACTGACCAGACGCGGCTACAGCAGTCCGCCGCGCACGGCGGGCTTCGGCGGAAGCATGGGTGGCATCCTGACTGGTGGCGCCTACACGACCGCGCCGGCGGCGTGGGGCGCGATGATGGTGCAATCGGGCATCTTCAATTCGGTGCGGCTGCTGGCGGCCAAGAACGGCGCCAATCAGATCGCCGAGATGGGCGATCCGCGCACCGCGGAAGGGATGAAGCAGTCTGTTGGCGATGGATCCATACCAGCACGTCCGTGACGGGACAACGTATCCGCCGCTGCTATTGGTCACGGGGGCGGTTGATCAGCGGGTGGCGCCGTAGGAACAGCGGAAAGTTCGGTGCGAGGGTGATGGCGGTGTCACCGGCCACACCGGTCTGGTTCCGCACTGACGACCAGTTTGGCCACTTCGCGACCAACGCCAACGTTGCGGCGCTGGAATTGGCGGATGTCTTTGCTTTCGCCGATGCGCAGACGAAGGCACCTTGAAGATGGCGCTAACCCGGATCCCCGCCCACGTCCTGCCCCCGCGCGCGCCACGGTACGGCCAGTTCTCAGCGCCGCGAGGCCATCCCGCACACTGCCCAACTTCCCGAAGCAGGCAGGAAGATCCTTCAGTCGCTGCGCGACCTCTGCATGACACGCGCACACTCACCGCGCTCCACTCTCAGCGCCCATGCCCCCCTCCCGCACCCTCCCCGCGGATCAGCCCCACCGCATGCCCGATCAGTGGCGCCAGCACGTCGAGCCCGTCGCGCACACCGCTGGGGCTGCCGGGCAGGTTCACGATCAGCGTCCGGCCCCGCACGCCGGCCACGCCGCGTGACAGCACGGCATACGGCACTTTCGGATAATTCGCTAAGACGAATCGCCTCGGCGATGCCGGGCGCTTCGCGGGTCAGAACCGGTTGGGTTGCCTCTGGCGTGACATCGCGGGCTGCGAGGCCGGTGCCGCCAGTGGTGAGCACCAGATCAGCGGAGTCGTTATCCGACCAACGCAAGAGCCACTCGCTGATGCGCTGGCGCTCGTCAGGCACCATCTCCCGCGCTACCACGTCGTAGCCCTGCGCCATGGCCCACTGAGCAATGGCGGGGCCGGAGAGATCTTCCCGCTCGCCTCTGCTCCCGGCGTCCGAAATGGTGAGCACGGCGATACGCATGACGCTTACTTCGCCTTGTGGACCGAACCGCTGGTGTAAAATGGCCGGGTCACCACTTCCGCCGGCACGTTTTGTCCCCGGATTTCGATCTCGAACGTTGTGCCAGGCTTGGTGTTGCCGGCCGGCAGGTAGGTGGTGCCAATGCCGTAGCCCAGCGAGGGACTCACCGTCCCACTGCGCACGACATCCACCTGGCGCCCGTCAAACCAGACCGGGTATCCGTGGCGGGGAAAGGTCTTCCCTTCGGTCCTGAAGCCAACCATTCGCCGGGTCACGCCCCGCTCCTTCTGGGCCTTCAACGCCCCGGCGCCAGTGAACGGGGCACCCTTGTCGAGCTTCACGATCCAGCCGAGACCGGCCTCGAGAGGCGTGACGGTATCATCGATTTCATTTCCGTAAAGGGCGTAAGCCATTTCCAGCCGCAGCGAATCGCGCGCGCCGAGGCCGATCGGCACCGCCCCCGCCGCGGTGAGCGCCGTCCAGAGTGCTGGCGTGTCCGCCGCACGACAATAAAGCTCGAACCCATCCTCCCCGGTGTAGCCGGTGCGCGAGACAAAGCAGCCCGCGCCCGCCACGCGACCGCTGGTGAAGTGATAGTACGCCACGTCGCGCAGTCTGACGTCGGTCAGTGGCTGCAGTACGGCTTCGGCCCTGGGCCCTTGCAATGCCAGCAGCCCGGTGTCGTCGGAGATGTCCCGCAGCCGCACGTTGGCGCCGACCTTGAGGTCCACGATGTGCTTCCACGCCTTTTCCCGGTTCGATGCGTTCACCACGATCATGATCTTGTCGTCGAAGCGGTAGACCGTGCAGTCGTCCACGAAGGTGCCCTCCCTCGTGAGGATGGCGGAGTACTGCACCTGGCCGGATGCCAGTGCGCCGACGTCATTACAGGTGACCCGGTTGACGAACGCATTCCGGTCCGGCCCCGTGACTTCGAACTCGCCCATGTGAGAGACATCAAAGATGCCCACGTCGGCGCGCACCGCCTGGTGCTCGGCGGTGATGCCGGTGGGATACTGGACCGGCATCTCGTAGCCGGCAAAGGGCACCATCCTGGCGCCGAGGGCAAGGTGGGCGGAATGGAGAGGGGTATGTCTGAGAGAGGTCATCGGTCGTCAGTCATCTGTCGTTGGTTGTGAACGAGTGGCCTTCGGTCGTCAGTCCTTGGTCGTCAACTGACGACTGAAGACTGATGACCGACGACCAGCATAGCCATCAGGGCCTTCTGTGCATGCAGCCGATTCTCCGCTTCGTCAAATACGCGGGAGCGGGGTCCTTCGATCACTGCGTCGGTCACTTCCTCACCCCGGTGGGCGGGGAGGCAGTGCAGGAAGATGGCATCCTTGGCCGCCTGGGCCATGAGCGCCTCGTCCACCGTGAAGCCGGTGAAGGCTCGCTCGCGCGCCTGCTGCTCCTCCTCCTGCCCCATCGAGGCCCAGACGTCGGTATTCACGACATGGGCACCGGAGACGGCCGCACGCGGGTCGCGGTGCAGCGAGACGGGTGCGAGCGCCTGGTTCCGTTCCAGGATGCCGGCATCCGGATCGTACCCTTCCGGGCAGGCCAGCCGCAACTCGAAACCGAGCACACCGGCCGCATTGATCCAGCTGTGTGCCATGTTATTGCCATCACCGACCCACGCGACCACCCGGCCCTCCCAGGTGCCGAAGTTTTCGCACAGTGTCAGCAGGTCTGCCAGCACCTGGCAGGGGTGCAGCAGGTCGGTGAGGCCGTTGATGATCGGAATGGTGGCATAGCGCGCCAGCTCTTCGACGTCGGCGTGGGCAAAAGTTCGGATCATGATCAGGTCGAGATAGCGCGAGAGCACCCGCGCCGTGTCCTTGATCGGCTCGCCACGGCCGAGCTGGATGTCCCGGCTGCTGAGAAAAATGGCCCGCCCGCCCAGCTGCGCCGCGCCCACTTCGAACGACACGCGCGTGCGCGTGGAACTCTTGGTGAAGATCATGCCCAGGGTGCGGCCGGCCAGCGGCTGCTCGGCGGACTGGCCACGCTTCATCTGCAGGGCGAGGTCAAGCAGCTGCGTCAGTTCGGTGCGGGACAAATCGGGAATGGCGAGGAAATCGCGCTTCGGCATGGGGACTCGGGAGTCGGGGCCGGGACCTCGGGACGGCGTCAAAGATAACCCGGATCGACCGGAGCGCTCAGCGCTCAGCGCTCAGCGCCTCCCGCATCTCCGCGGCCGTCTGCCATCGGTCGGCCGGCGCCTTGGCCAACCCACGGGCAATGACGTCCCCAAGGCCAACCGGCGCGTCCGACCGAAAGATGCGAACGTCGGGCGCCGGCCGGTTGAGCTGCTCCTGCACCAGGAGCGCCTCATTGGGGTTGGAGAACGGCGGCCGACCGGCAAGGCACTCGAAGAGCACGCAGGCAGTCGCGTAGAGATCCGACCGCGGATCCATCTCCTCCTCGCCGTTGGCCTGCTCCGGACTCATGTACGCGGCGGTCCCCACCGCCATCCCCGAGCGCGTGACCCGGTCGGCGGCGGAGGCCTCGACCGCCCGCGCAATGCCGAAGTCCACCAGCACCACACCCGTCGGCGAGATGATGAGATTGTCCGGCTTGACGTCGCGATGCACCACGCCATGCGCGTGGGCGGCCGCGAGTGCCTCCAGGATTTCTCGCCCGACCCGAATGGTGTCCGCGATGGCGAGGTGCCGCACGCTCTGGAGGCACGTTCGCAAGCTGGCGCCCTGGATGAAGGGCATGACAAAGTAGATGACCCAGTCGCGCTCGCCCCAATCGAGGATGCCCGCAATGCGCGGGTGCCTGATGGCGGACGCAATACGGATTTCGCGAAGGAAGCGTTCCGCCTGGATCCCGGCGCGCAACTCGGGGTGCAGGACCTTCAGCGCCACCTCACAACCCTGGGGATCGATGGCGAGAAATACCCGGGCTGCCCCACCGCGCCCGATCTCACGCTGGACAGTGTAGAGGTTGCCCAGCGCGTCACGAACGCGGGGGAGCAGGTCACGAGGCATCCTGACAGCGCTCAGCGAGTCAGAATCGGCACCACGAGACGTATGGTGCGAGTGCGCCCCCTCCTGCGCAATGGCGGCGGCGGCGGCGGGGGCTTCGTGGTACTGAGCGCCACCGCAACCGCCTGCTCGACCTGACCCTGGCTCCAGGCCCAAAGGGACAACGCGTCCACTCGTGCATTCAATGCCTCCCACTGTCGCTGGCTGATTGCGGCCATGCCGGCCGGCCGCCGCGCCACTCGCCGTTTCGCGCCCATGTGTTCCTCCTCATCGGGGTCTAGTGCGTCGCCGTGCCATTCGGTATCCGGCGCGCATCCGCCGTTCCGAAGCCTGCAAGGCGTCTGCGTAAGGCTGCCGCTCTGGCAGCGTTACCCAATTGCTCTGCCGCACGCCGCCGAACCTCGATGGCGCGGGGCAGAAAAGTCAGAAAGGAGAGCGATTGTGAGCCGTCCAGAACCGCCGCGACCTCGGCCGCCCGAGCCGGATGGCCGCTGGCCAGGAGCAGTTCGGCCAGTTGCACACGCTCCGGCGCCAGGGCGTCCCACGCTCCCCACACCAGCGTGTCGAGTGGCACGACGCTCCGCAGATTTGCAAACAGCTTCAGCGCCGCCGCCGAGTCACCGCCGAGCAGGACCAGATGTGCCGTGAGTGCACGCACCAGCAGAGAGTCGCTCGGGGCTCGGCTTCGGGCGGCAATCGCCTTGGCGCTGTCGAGGACCCACCGTAACCGGAGCGTATCTCCTCGATGGGCCGACCACTGGCCCAGGTACCAGAGACGCGACGCACCCAGGCGAGCAGGCGCAGAGAGCATGGTTGCCGCCGCGCTCTCGGCCGGCGCCATGAGACTGCCGCCCGCAACATCGTCGACGAGATAGAACATGCGCGCGGCCGGAATCGACGATTGCGCCGAGTCCACCATCCGGACCAGCTCGGCGTCGCGGCCGGAGGCGGCCAGGATGGCAGTCAACCCGATCAGCGCTCCCCACTGATACGCGGGTGAGGCATCGGCATGATCCAGCACCGAGCGGAAGCCGCTCTCGGCGCACTGCAAATGGCTGCCGCCGGCGGCCAGCCCCTGCGCCGCCATCAACACGGCGTCCGGAGTACTCCCGGCGGCCCGATCCCAGATGGCTGAACCGGGGCCGGTCTGGATGCAGTCGCGCATGAGCAGCAACGGCACGACCAGTGCACTGTCAGCTCCGATTCGCTCGAGGCGTTTGATGATCAGGGTCGCGTGGCTCAGATCACCGCGGCGGAACATGAGGTCAGCCAGATGCGTGAGCGGAGGCGAGAAGCCCGGATCGAGTTCGGCCGCGCGGGTGAATGCCACCTCCGCCAGGGAGTCGAGATTTCCGTCACCGGGCAACAGATGGTAGTAGATCTCGCCTCGCACCACCCACGCGTCCGCCCACAGTGAATCCGCCGCCAGGGCGCGCTCGATGCTCGCCAGCGCCGACTCCGCCTTGCCGCTGCCGAAGGCCGCAAACGCTGCGGCAAAATCGCTGAACCGAGCCGGCAGGAAAGCCAGCGTGGCGCTGCGCCAGCTCGGCCAAGGCGACGGCATCCTCCTGCCTGGCCTCCCACCCGGCAGCCTGTGCCGCACTCAGCGCCGCCAACGCGAGCGTGGAGTCGCGGGCAAGTGCGTGCTGGTAGTATTCGAGAGCCAAATCGAAGTGACCTTCGCGGTAGGCCCGATCACCCTGAAGCCAGTTGGCCAGCGCGCCCGGATCGCGGTCGGCCAGCGAAAGCAGTACCTGGGAATCGAGCTGGCGGCCCGGGGCGAGCAGCGACGGTAGCAGCTGGGTCAGCACGCCGAGCGCCGGCCAGGAGAGCGAAGCCTGGCTGGAGGCAGCAGCGCGACTCACCTGGCGCACCAGCGTGTCACCCTGGCTGTCATAGAGACGGAGCACCACCGTCACAGAGTCCGAGCCACTCACAACGGCCCCGTCCATGTAATACCGGGCGTGTGCGCGTCGCGCCAGTGCCCGTTCGGTGCTGGCGGGCACGCCGGTCGGCGCGGCACGCTGGCTGGTGTTCAGGAGTGTCCAGCCGTCGATCCAGCTGAGCGGATCGGTATGCTGCAACGCATGGCCCAGGAGCAGCGCTACCGACTGACCCAGGTCGCCCGCCGCGGGCCCGCCGGTCTCCGACAGCGGAAACACCACCACCCGGTTGCGGTCCAGCACGGGCTCGGGCCACACGAGCAGGGCAATCACGGCGAGCACGGCCAGGATCAGCACGCCCCCGCCGAGCAGGCGATATCGGGAGCGCATCGGCTGCGGTGTATGCCGGCCTCCGTCCAGGATCGGCACGCGCGAATCACCCGCGATCTGATCCAGTTCGTCTGCCAAGTCGTCAGCCGATTGGAAGCGGTCCGCCGGGAGCTTGGCGAGCGAGCGGTCGAGCAGCTGCTGCAGCCGGAGCGGCACCGTGGGACGAACCAGTCGGACCGAACGCGGCGTCTCCAGCCGGTGGCGAGCTGTCATGACCTGGGCCGACGGCCCGGTAAAGGGCGGCTCGCCGAGCAGCATTTCATAGAGCACGCAGCCGAGCGAGTAGATGTCGCTGCGACCGTCAACATCGGAGCCGGCCAGCTGCTCCGGACTCATGTACGTGGGCGTGCCGATGGTGAGCCCTGGCAGACTGAGGTCGTCGCTGGCCACATTGAGCGCGCGCGCAATGCCGAAGTCGGCCACCACGGGCTCACCTTCAGCCAGCAGGATATTTTCGGGCTTGATGTCGCGATGCACGACGCCATGAGCATGGGCATAGGCGAGCGCCTCGCTTACCCGATGCGCAATCCGCACTGCATCCGCCACCGGCAGCTGGCCCTCGCGACGAATCCGGTCACGTACCGTGCCACCCGCGATGTACGGCATGGTGAAGAACAACAGGGTGGACGGTCGACTGTTGACAGCGGACGGATGATCGTCGACCAACAGCGTCCCCGAGTCGAACAGCGGCAGGATATGCGGATGGGTCAGCTGGGCTGCGATGTCGATTTCACGCAGGAAACGGCCGACGCCGATGGACAGGGCCAGCTCGGGCTGCAGCACCTTGAGGGCAACGGCCCGATGGTGCCGGGAATCGCGGGCCAGGTAGACGATGGCCATGCCGCCGCGACCCAGCTCGCGCTCAACCTGATAACGATCCGCTACAACGGTGTCCAGCAGACTGGGTGACCGGGTCATCCGGCCGTCCTGTGGCTTGCGGTGCTCTAGAATACCGCCTCGCCCGTCAGCCCGAAAGCCAGATGGGTCCGCCGGGAGCCGGCGGTGCGGTTCCGGGCGCGGCGAGGCTTCGCGTCCCCTGCCTTACCCGCGGGTATGCTGCCGGTTACTTTCTACCGTATGTCTCGGTCGATCCGGTCCGGCCGGCTCTCCGCCCTCTGCTGCCTGCTGGCAGCGATCGTCGCCCTGGCGCCGTCGCTGCCGTGCATGCTGATGTGCGCCAGCAAGGCCCATCAAGCCCAGATGCAGCACATGCACGGCCATGGCATGGCGGCCCCGGATCAGGCCTCGATGCCGTGCAACGGAGAACACCTCCCGGCCCCGCTGGCCTCGGTGGTCACCAGCCTCGCCGCCACGACCATGCTGCCCCCGACGCTGGCACCCCAGATCATCGGTGCTGTCGGGCGGCGCACCGACACATTGCCGCAGGGAATCCCACCACTCGCACCTCGGCTCCTGCCCGAGCCTCCGCCTCCGCGCCTGTCCTGAGAACGTATCGCTGACATGCCGGCTGCCGCACCTGGCGCCGGCTCACGATTTCTGTTCAACGGAGGCAGGAGACATGAAGGCGAAAGCCGGCATGGCCGGTCTGAGCGCGCTTTGGTTGGCGCTCATGCTCAGCCACCCTATTCCAGCGCAGGCGCAGGACAGCACCACCACAACCGACACTCCC
The DNA here is from genome assembly GCA_963798915.1 of uncultured Gemmatimonadales bacterium. Lineage (GTDB taxonomy): Bacteria > Gemmatimonadota > Gemmatimonadetes > Gemmatimonadales > GWC2-71-9 > CAMLHP01. Next base: position 164,991 of record CAWCVB010000003.1, read on the forward strand.
ATCTCGCTTGGCGGCGGCGGCGGACCCGACAACCTCGCCGAAACGGGCCTCAGTGTCACCGCCTTCGGTGTGGCCGACTACCATGTTGATGCCCGCACCAGCGAGAACAGCTTTGGCGCCGGCAAGTTCGCCGTGGGACTGTTCCGGGAGCTGGGCGACTACACCTACGTCTACGGCCAGCTCACGACGGCCGTGACCGAGGAAGGTGGCGAGGGAGCCACCGAAACTGAAATCGACAATCTGCTGGTGTCCACCAGCATCCCTGGCGCGACGGCCGTCTCGCTCACGCTGGGCAAGGTGGACCTGCCCATCGGCTTCGAGCGCGACGACGAGCCGCTGCAATTCCTCGCGAGTCCGAGCTACAACTTCGAGCTGGCCCGCCCGGTGAAGCTGGTCGGCGTGATGGGCTCCTGGAACGCCGCAGCATCCCTCTCGCTTGAGGGATTCCTGTTCAATGGGTGGGACGACGGGCCCGACCAGAATCATGGCAAGACGGTCGGTGCCCGGATTGGCACCCTGCCCGCGACGGGTGTGACCCTTGGCGTGAGCGGCCTCTATGGCCCGGAAGGCGAAGCAGGCGCGACCCACAATCGCTTCCTGCTGAACGCGGACTATGCCTGGCAGCCGACCTGGGACTGGATCCTGGCAGGCGAAGCGAATTACGGTGGCGACCGCCAGATCATGGAGGACGGCAGCGATGCCACCTGGTCGGGTGCCATGCTTACCCTGCTGCACCAGTTCACCACTCACCTTGCCGTCGCGGCCCGCGCCGAGGTCTTTCGCGACAGGGATGGCGCGCGCACCGGGCTGATGCAGACGCTTTCGTCCTACAGTCTGGCCCCCCTCTTCTCGATGGGGGTCGGCCAGGATGGCATGTTCGCCAATGTGCAGCACACCACGTTCCGCATTCCCCGTCTCCAGCTCCGTGCCGAGGCCCGGCTTAACCACTCGACCCTGCCAGTCTTCGAGACGTCGGATGGCCTGAGCCAGTGGGGCACCGAGTTCCGCCTGGCAGCCGTCACCACCTTCTGAGGGCGCCATGGGACTCTATCGTCTTCGCGATTGCGATCGCTCCGTCAAACTGGCCGCCGTGCTCTTCCTGCTGATGCTGGGTTACGCCTACATCTTTGCCTTCTTCATGGTAAAGACCTGGGCGGGGCTCACGCCGGCCGACGTCAAGGCGACCTACGTGCCGGCCGCGACCGTCTCGGAAGGCGCCATGCCAATGGAGAGCTCGTCCAGCAACCAGCCGCTCGACCTGAGCGCAGTTCCTGAGATGAAGCATACGGTGGATACGCCGTTGCTGATCCAGGACAGCCACATTCACATCATGATCTTTTCGCTGGTGGCGGCGCTCGAGACGCTGGTCATCTTCGGCCTGGAGTGGGGACCGCTGTTCCGTAACCTGGTCATTCTGTCAGCCTTCGGATTTGGTGCGCTCGATTTCGCGGGCCAATGGCTCATGAAGGCGGGCATCAGCGGTTTTGCCTGGCTCACCATCGCGTCCGGCTGGGGCATGGCAGCCACCTACCTGATCATTCTCATCGGCACGCTGCGCGCCGTGACTCGGCCCGCCTCGCGCCTCGATACAAGGAGTTTCTCATGAAGACACGCTGGATCACGGCGGCGGCGCTCATTCTGCCGCTCGCCGCTGCCGCACATCCCACCCCGGTCGTGAAGCTGGTGGAACATGCGGACGCCATTCGCCAGAGTCTGCCTGGTGCGGAGCGGTACTTTGTGCACACGGTCACCATTGGCCGGAGCGACCTGGCCACGATCCGCAAGGCCGTGAAGTACACCCCCGACAGCCCGGAAGTGCGGTTCTACATCGGCAAGCAGGCCGATGGCGACAACGTCGGGGCCGTGCTCTTCCCGCAGGCCAACTCCCCCCACGGGCCGGTGGAAGTCGCTCTCGCCATGACGCCGGACGGCCGAATCGGGAAGGTCACGGTGACGCGGGCCACGGTGGAGACCAAGCCGTGGGTGGAGGAGGCCATCGAGACCGGCTTCCTGGACCAGCTGAAGGGGCTCACGCCGGACGACAACCCGGCCAAGGCGGTGGCGCCGCTCAAGGGCCGACTGGCGTCGATGCCCTACTATGAGGCGGTGATGATTGCGACCGCAGTCCGGAAGGGGCTGGTGATGTACGGGGTGTTGTACAGGTAATAGGGGCCCGGCTTGCCGGGCCCGGCAAGCCGGGGCCCCTGCTGCGGGTCACAAAATATACCGTCGCAAGTCGTCGTCCCCGATGACGGCTGCCAGGCGATCCGCGGACTCGCTGGGCGTCAAAGACGATGCTTCTTGCTGGCGAGTTCCGGCAGGTCAAACAACGTGTCCTCCATCAGGGTGGCGAGGACGGTGTGCAACCGGCGCGCGCCAATGTTCTCCATCCGGTCGTTGGCCTGGCAGGCCAGCCGGGCCACTTCCACGATGGCGTCGTCCGTGAAGGAGAGTTCGGCGCCTTCGGCCGCGACCAGCGCCTGATACTGCCGGGTGAGGGAATTTTCCGGTTCGGTCATGATCCTGACGAAGTCGCCCTCGGTCAGCGGCGTGAGTTCGACCCGGATGGGAAAGCGGCCCTGTAATTCGGGAATCAGGTCGGAGGGCTTGGAGACGTGGAACGCGCCGGCGGCAATGAAGAGGATATGGTCGCTCCGCACGTAGCCATAGCGGGTCTGCACCGTGGAGCCTTCCACGATCGGCAGGAGGTCGCGCTGGACGCCTTCGCGTGAGACGTCGGGTCCCGCCTGGGACCGCTCGCCCGCGATCTTGTCAATCTCGTCAATGAAGATGATGCCGTGGTTCTCCACCCGGTCGAGCGCCTCGTTCACCACGTCGTCCATGTCCACCAGCTTCTTCAGCTCCTCGTCCACCAAGACTCGGCGCGCTTCAGGGACACCAAGGGTGCGGCGCTTGCTGCGCCGCGGCATCATGTCCTGCAGCATCTCGGTGAAGTTGATGTCCATGCCTTCCATGCCCTGCGGTGGCATCATCTCGAACATGGGATAGTTCTGGGGCACGACCTCGATGTCCACCTTGCGTTCGTCGAGCGCGCCGTCGAGGAGGAGCTTGCGGAGCTTCTCCCTGGTGCGGTCGCGGCTCTCCTCGCCAGGCGCGGGACGTTGCGCCTCTCCGCTGGGGCTCACCACGAAGGCGGCCGGGGTGCTGCGCTCCGACGGCGCCTCGGGTGGCGCCGGGAGCAGCAAGTCGAGCAGCCGTTCCTCGGCACTGCCCTCCGCCTGGGGATAGACCTCGTCCTCCCGCTCGCTTCGCACCATGTTGATGGCCGAGTCGACCAGGTCGCGGATCATCGACTCGGCATCCCGGCCGACGTAGCCGACTTCGGTAAACTTCGACGCCTCGACCTTGAGGAATGGCGCTCCCGAGAGCCGCGCCAGCCGGCGCGCCACTTCGGTCTTGCCCACCCCCGTCGGGCCGATCATGATGATGTTGTAGGGCGTGATTTCGTCCCGGATATCCTCGGGCGTCTGGGCGCGGCGCCACCGGTTGCGTACGGCGATGGCCACCGCCCGCTTGGCCGCGTCCTGGCCCACGATATACCGATCCAGCTCCGCCACGATCTGGCGGGGCGGCAGCTCCTCGAGCCACGGGGTGGGCTCGGGCGGGGAGGAGGGTTCGAGAGATGTATCAGTCATCGCCTAAAGTCGAGGGTCGAGGGTCGAGGGTCGAGGGTCGAGCGTCGAGCGTCGAGCGTCGAGCGTCGAGGGTGCGTCATTGCGAGGGCCAACGGCCCGAAGCAATGACGTGTCCGGGGCTACCCGATTGCTTCGTCGGCGGCAATGCCGCCTCCTCGCAATGACGCGCTTTCAGCCTTCAGCCTTCAGCCTTCAGCCTTCAGCCTTCAGCCTTCAGCCTTCAGCCTTCAGCTCCAATATCGTGATATTCCGGTTCGTGAACACACAGATGTCCGCGGCGATCTCCAGGGAGCGGCGGACGATCTCGCCGACCGGCAGCGAGTCCATCGCCAGCAGGGCACGCGCAGCCGCCAGCGCAAAGTTGCCACCCGAGCCGATGGCGGCGATGCCATCATCCGGCTCGATGAGCTCACCGCCGCCGCTCACCACGAAGGTGTGCTCAGGATCGGCCAGCACCAGCAGTGCATCCAGGCGCCGAAGCACCCGGTCGCTGCGCCAGTCCTTGGCCAGCTCCACCGCAGCCCGTGGAAGGTTGCCGGAATAGCGCTCGATCTTCTCCTCGAATTTCTCGAACAGCGTGAGTGCATCGGCCACCGAGCCGGCAAAGCCGGCCAGCACCCGGCCGCCCTTGAGCGTCCGAACCTTGACCGAGCGCGCCTTCATGACCGTTTCACCGATGGTCACCTGGCCGTCCCCGCCGACAGCAACCCGCCCATCCCGGCGCACGGCGATGATCGTCGTCCCGTGAAATTCCTGCATGGCGACTCCGCTCACCCGCCGCGCGGGTGGGCCTGCTGGTAAACCTGCTTCAGCCGTTCGACACTTGTGTGCGTGTAGATCTGGGTCGTGCTCAGCGAGGCGTGACCCAGCAGCTCCTGCACCGCGCGCAGGTCCGCACCGGCATCGAGCATATGGGTTGCGAAGCTGTGTCGCAACGAATGCACGCTCAGCGCATCGCCGCCGACGCCGTCCAGAAGGCGGTGCATGGCTCGCTGGATGCTCCGGGTCGAGAGTCGCCGGCCCCGCCGGCTCAGGAACACGGCCTGGCGATCGGCATCGCGCTTCCCCGCCGGCGGCTCGCGCAAGGCAAGGTAGCGCCGCAAGGCAAGAACGGCACGCGAACCGACCGGCACGATCCGTTCCTTGCGACCCTTGCCAAGTACCCGGGCCTGATCCGAGAGCAGGTCGAGCGCCCGAAGGTCGAGGCCCGCGAGTTCTGACAGTCGCATGCCGGTGGAATAGAACAGCTCCAGCATGGCCAGGTCCCGCACCGCCTCGAAGTCGTCGCCTTCGCTTCGCGACTCGGCGTACTCGAAGAGACGAGCCGCCTGCCCGCGATCCAGGTAGCCCGGCAGGCGCTTCTCCAGCTTGGGCATCCGTGCTGCCCGGGGTGCCGGATTCACGACGCCTTCGTGATCGGCAAGGTAGCGGAAGAGACTGCGGACGGCGCTGAGGGCCCGGGCCGCCGACCGCCTGGAGAGGCCGCGCCGCTGCATGTCGGCCAGGAAGCCGCGGATGCCGAGGCGGTCGATGCTGGTCCATGACCAGTCGCCATAGTGCCGCCCGCAGAACTCCTCGAACTGCGCCAGGTCACGGCCGTAGGCCGCGACGGTGTTCGGGCTCCGCTGCCGCTCTTTTTCGAGATGCAGCAGGAACTGCGTGGCCTCCGGCCGTAGCGTTGGTGCCTTCACCATGTCCTCATCCACGCACGGAAGTCGCCCAGCGCGCGCTCGGCGAGCAGCTGGCGCTTCCGGTCCTTTCTTACCTTGCCAGGCAGCGGGTCCACCAGCCCGAAGTTGGCGTTCATCGGCTGGAAATGGCGCGGATCAGCCTCTCGCAGGTAGCGGTAGAGGCCGCCCAGCATGGTCGTGGGAGGTGGCACCACCGGCGCCTCGTCCCGCAGCGCGCGCGCCAGGTTGATGCCGGCCAGCAGCCCGGTGCCCAGCGACTCGGTGTAGCCTTCCACGCCCGTGAGCTGGCCGGCCAGGAAGAGGCGCGGATCCCCGCGCACGGTGAGCCCCGCATCGAGGGCAGCGGGACTGTTCACGTAGGAGTTGCGATGGATGCTGCCGTACCGGAGGAATTCTGCCTGCTCCAGCCCCGGCACCATCGCAAAGACCCGCCGTTGCTCCGGAATGCGAAGCCGGGTCTGGCAGCCCACCAGGTTCCACATCTGGCCGGCGACGTCCTCGCGTCGAAGCTGCATCACCGCATGGGCTTCCCTGCCGGTGGCCGGATCCGTGAGCCCCACCGGCTTCATGGGGCCAAAGCGCGGGGTGTCGCGCCCGCGACGCGCCATTTCCTCAACCGGCATGCAGCCCTCGAAGTATGGCACCTCATCGAACGCATGGCCGCTGAATTGGTCTGCCGCCGTGAGCGCATCGATGAACGCGTCATACTGTTCGTGCGTCATCGGGGCATTGAGGTAGTCGTCGCCACCCTTCCCATAGCGCGAGGCAGCAAAGAGGCGGCTGCGGTCAAGCGAGTCATCGCTCACGATCGGGGCGATGGCGTCATGGAATGCGAGCGCGTCGGTGCCCAGCCGGGACGAAATCGCACGGGCCATTGCATCGGATGTCAGCGGACCGGTGGCGACGATGCCGGGCGACGGCATCGCGGTGACTTCCCCGGCGTGAACGGCAATGCGCGGGTGAGCCCTGATCTTTTCATCGGCCAGGCGGGAGAAAATCTCCCGATCCACCGCGAGGGCGCTTCCACCGGGTACGCGCGCGGCGTCGGCGAGCGGAAGCAGCACGCTACCCAACTGCCGAAGCTCGGCCTTGAGCAGGCCGTGCGCATTGCTCACGTCCACCGACTTGAAGGTATTGCTGCAGACCAGTTCCGCGAGCCGTCCACTCTGGTGGGCCGGCGTGGGCACGGCGGGCCGCATCTCGCAGAGCGTCACGTCAAGGCCCCGCTCCGCGAGTGCCCACGCGGCCTCGGTTCCCGCGAGGCCGCCTCCCACAACGATGACGCTCACGCCAGGGCCGACTCCTCAGGCTCAGTCACGATGACCTTGTTGCCGCACTTCATGCAGGTCAGCGTCTCCCCATCGGCCTTGGTCTTCCTGCGCTCCATGCCCTCCCAGCCGCACTCCGCGCAGGTTTCCTTCACCGGCTTGTTCCAGGTGGAGAAATCGCACTCGGGATATCGCATGCATCCCCAGAATGACTTGCCCCGCTTGGTGCGCCGCTCGGCGATGTCACCGCCGCACTTGGGACACTTGACCCCGATGGGAATGGATCGTGTTCCCTTGCACTCCGGGTAGCGGGTGCAGGCAAGGAACTCACCGAAGCGCCCGGTCTTGATGACCATCGGCGCGCCGCAGAGATGACACTTTTCGTCGCTCGGCCGATCCGGTGCACGGTCCTTCTTGAGCGACTTCACGTAGTCGCACGAGTCCTTGTACTTGACGCACGCCAGGTACGGACCGAAGCGTCCGGTGCGCAGCTCGATCCTGGAGCCGCACTTGGGGCATCGCTCCTGCTCCAGCTTGGCCGAATCCAGGCCGTGCGCCTCCGCCACCAGTGCGTTCAGGTCCACCTTGGCGAGCGACTTGGTGAACGGACCATAAAATTCCCGAAGCACGGCCTGCCAGTCCTTGCCCTCCTCCTCGATCTGGTCCAGCTCCTCCTCCATCCGCGACGTGAACTCCACGTTGAAGATGTCGGGAAACTCGGCGATCATCATCTTCTCGACCGTCTCGCCCAGGTCGGTCGGGAAAAAACGCCGCTGCTCGAGCTTGGCGTATTCGCGCGCCGTGAGCGTCGAGACAATGGCGCTGTAGGTCGATGGCCGCCCAATGCCAAGTCGCTCCAGCTCCTTGACCAGACTCGCCTCCGAGAACCGCGGTGGCGGCTCGGTAAAATGCTGTGACGGCGTGATCGCCAGGACCTTGACCGTGTCGCCCTCCGCCAGGGGCGGAATCGGCGGCAGGTCGTCCATGGTCTTGCCCTCTTCCACCTCACGCCCCTCGAGATAGACCCGGTGGTACCCATCAAAGACGAGGACGGAACCGGTGGCACGGAACAGATAGTCGCCGATGGCAAAGTCCACGATGGTCATGTCGTAGACCGCGGGCATCATCTGCGACGCAACAAAGCGCTGCCAGATGAGCTGGTAGAGCCGGAACTGGTCCGCCTCCAAGTGACGCTGCAAAGATTCGGGCCGGCGGGTGACGTCGGTGGGCCGCACCGCTTCATGCGCGTCCTGCACCCGCTGCTGCTTCTTCGCGGAATAGGCGTTGGGGCTGTCCGGCAGGTATCGCTTGTCGTATTCCGACTCGATGAAGCCGCGGACCGCCGCGATGGCTTGATCGGACACCCGGACGGAGTCGGTGCGCATGTAGGTGATGAGGCCCGTGGGGCCGTCCTCGCCGATGTCCACGCCTTCGTAGAGGCCTTGCGCGGCTCGCATGGTGCGACGGCTGGAGAAGCCCAGCTTCTTGGCGGCTTCCTGCTGCAGCGTGCTGGTCGTAAAAGGCGCGCCCGGCCGCTTCCGCCGCTGCTTCTTCTCGACGCTGGAGACTGTGAACGGCTTGCCCGTCACTGCCGTCACGACCGCCTTGGCCGCCCTCTCGGTCGGCAGGACCGGCTTGTGCCCCTTGATTTTGTGCAGGGACGCCTGGAACTGCTGGCCGCCTTTCTCGCAGTCGGCCTCGATGGTCCAGTACTCCTGGGGCTTGAAGGCGCGAATCTCGCGTTCACGTTCGACGATCAGCCGGAGCGCCACCGTCTGGACCCGTCCGGCTGAGAGACCGGTCTTGATGGTTTTCCAGAGGATCGGACTCGCCTTGTAGCCCACCAGCCGGTCCAGCACCCGCCTAGCCTGCTGCGCATCCACCTTGCGCTGGTCGATGTCGCTGGGCGAACGCAGCGCTTCCTTGATGGCGTCCCGGGTGATTTCGTGAAAGAGAATGCGCTGCGTCGGCACGGCGCGGTCAAGCTGGGTGGCCACATGCCACGCGATCGCCTCGCCCTCGCGATCGGGGTCGGTGGCGAGGAGCACCTGGCTGGCCGCCTTGGCTGCCTTCTTGATATCGCTGAGTGTCTGGGTCTTGCCCTTGATCGTGACGTACTCGGGCTGGAAGGTGCGGCCCTGCTCGTCAATCTCCACGCCCAGCTTCCGGGTCGGGAGGTCGCGCAGGTGACCCACCGTGGCCTTGACCGAGTAGCCCCGGCCCAGATACTTGCCGATGGTACGCGCCTTGGTGGGAGACTCGACGATGACCAGCGCGTCACCCGGGCGGATCGCCGCGGTCTGAGACCGGCCCGCACGGCTGGCCTTAGGGCGGGTCTGAGACCCGGCCTTACCGCTACCGCCGGAGGCGCTCTTCCTCCGCCCTGTCGTGCCCGCATCGGGACGCGCGCCGGAGGCGGGGGCGGTCTTAGACCGCCCCCTACGGGCTTCGCCCTTCCCTCCCGTCTTCCCGTCTTCCCGGCTCGTCGCCTTTTTCTTTGTCATGAAACCAATCTGGCCCCTCGGGGCCGTCTGAAGTACAACAATTCGGGGTAGCAAGAAAGCCCGCCCGGCGCTCACTTGGCAAGGACGAACACGATAAACCCATATATACCAATATGTTACCAGCCTGCGTGTCGTCTGGCCAGCTCCGCCACGAGGCGGGCGACGGGTCCCGGTTCGTCGGCGGCGTTGGAAATGACTACATCGGCCAGTCGATAGAATGGCTCCCGTTCTGTCAATAAAACACTCAGGCGTTCCCGGAGGGAGCCGTGGGAGAGCAACGGACGAGCAGGCGCTGTGCGCTGTGCGCTATGGGCTATCCGCTGTGCGACAACGTCCACCGGGACCGCCAGATAGATAATGAAAGCACTCTGCAGCGCATTTGCCATTTCGCCGGTCTGGGCGGCCCAGCCGCCACCCGGAGCCAGGACTGCCGGCCTTGCGCTGAGCGCTGAGCGCATGACGTCCCGCTCCAGCTCACGGAAACGGGATTCGCCCCGGCTGCTGAACAACTCCCGCACCGCCTGACCGGTCACCCGCTCGATCTCGTCATCCAGATCGACAAAAGGCGCCCCCAGCTGGTCTGCGGCCAGTCGGCCGACGGTGGTCTTGCCGGAACCCGGCAACCCGACCAGCACGACGTGGCGCTTCATCCGCCCGACCCGGATTCCTCCGTCCAGCGTCGGCCGAGCGAAGTGAGGTAGCCGTCGTAGTTGCGCCGCATCTCACCTAACGAGTCACCGCCGAATTTCTCCAGCATCGCATCCGCCAGCACCAGCGCCACGACCGCCTCACCGATCACACCGGCAGCCGGGACGGCCGTCACATCGGAGCGCTCGCTCTGGGCGTTGGCCGGCTCACCGGTACGAAGGTCGACGGTCCGAAGCGGTTGCATCAGCGTGGCGATCGGCTTCATGGCGAGCCGGACGACGATCGGCTCGCCGGTCGTGATCCCGCCCTCTAGGCCGCCCGCCCGATTGCTGGTGCGCCGATAGCCGCCGCGGCGGTCGCCAGCCGGCGCCGTTCCATCCTTCGTGATCGGATCATGAACCTCTGAGCCGAGTCGCCGAGCCGCCGAGACGCCCAGTCCAATTTCGACCGCCTTGATGGCGGGAATGGCCATCAGCATTCCTGCCAGTCGGCCATCCAGCTTCCGGTCCCAGCTCACATGGCTGCCAAGCCCGACCGGAGCCCCGGTCGCCACGACCTCGACTTCGCCGCCCAGGGTGTCGCCAGCCGCCTTGGCCTCGTCAATCCGCTCTACCATGAGAGCGGAGGCGGCGGCATCCAGGCATCGAACCGGTGACTGATCGGCCGTCGGATTGAGGGGAAACGGAAGGTCAGCCGGCACCGACGCGGCAATGCCGCCAAGCGAGACGACGTGACTTCCGATTTCGATGCCGAACTCCTCAAGGAGCCGCCGCGCCAGGGCGCCCGCCGCCACCCGCGCGGCGGTCTCGCGGGCGCTCGCACGCTCGAGGATGTCGCGGGCATCGAGCCGGTCATACTTGAGGATGCCGGAGAGATCGGCGTGGCCGGGCCGGGGCCGGGCCACCCGGCGGCGGCGCACCTCGCCGGTATCGGCCGCCGGCTCGTGAGCCATCACGTCTTCCCAGTTGGCCCAGTCGCGATTGGGAACCAGCACGGCGACAGGCGAGCCGAGCGTCTCTCCGGCGCGAATGCCCGAAATCCACTCGATTCTGTCCTGCTCGATCTTCATCCGGGCGCCGCGCCCGTAGCCCTGCATCCGGCGGGAGAGCTCCCGGTTCACCTGCTCGGCGCTGATGGCCAGACCGGCCGGCAGGCCCTCGACGATGGCAACCAGCCCCCGTCCGTGGCTCTCTCCCGCCGTGGTGAACCGAAGCCCCATGACCACTCCCTTCCAAAAAACCACAAGCCCGGCGTGAACCGGGCTGGTGGGACTGCTGGAGGCATCGGACGCTCAGGGCGTCGCGATACCGTCATCCACGATCCGCGGCGTGACCAAGATAATGAGGTCGCGGCGGTTCTCGTCGGTTGAACTGAAGCTGAACAGCTTGCCGACCAGCGGCAGGCCGGACAGCAGCGGGATCCCGGACCGGGTCTTCTGGACCGTGGTCACGGTCAGTCCGCCAATCACGCTGGTCTCGCCATCGTTGACCAGCAGCTGGTTCTTGGTGGCCTGCTTCTGGATCGAGAAGCCCAGGTCGGCGGCCGCAAGCGGCACCACCTGTGACCGCTCGGTCTGCAGGTTCATGAGAATCTGCCGGTTCGACGGTCACGTGCGGCGTGACGGTCAACCGGATACCGGTCTCCTTGAACTGGACCGTCGCGCGTGCCGCACCGTTGGCTCCCGGCTGGCCGACTCGGCGTCCACGACCCGCAGCGGGATCTCGTCGCCAACCAGAATGTCGGCCTGCTGGTTATCCAGCGTGGTGATCAACGGCTCCGCCTGCACGTCCGACATTTCGACCCGCTCCAGCGCACTCAGGAAGCTGGTCAGGCTGAACCCGCCAATGGCGGTGGAGAAGACCAGGTCGAGCGCAGAGCCGCTGATGTTGGCGTCGGCGTTGGCGATCGCGGAAAGCGAGTTGCCGCCGAGGTCGATGAAGTTCACGTCCTTGTCAAAGGTCGCACCGGCCTCGCCATTCGGGTCCTGGCGCTGGACCAGCTTGTTGAAGAACTGGCTGCGGCTGCCCAGGTCATACTTGAGCCCCAGCTCCTCCAGGCTGCGACGATCCACGACAATGATCTTGGCCTGGATCGATACCTGTGCCGTCCGGGTGTCCATGCCGCGCACGAAATCGGAGATGCTGCCGATCCGGCTCTTGGTGTCAGTGATGACAAGTGCGTTGGCGCTGGTGGCCGCCACGACCCGGCCGCGACCCTTGGTCAGGACGCTTTCCACCACCTTGACCAGCGAGTCGGCCTGCTTGTAGTCCAGCTGCACCAGGCGCGTCTCCAGCGGCTCGAGCGAATCGAGCGCCGCAAGCGTGGCCGGCTGGTCAACCCGAATGATGCCGCCGGGCATTTCCTGCGCGGTCAGTCCCTGCGTGGCCAGCACGGCCGCGAAGGCCTCGGGCCAGGGCTGGTTGCGGATTTCCGCGGTGACCTCGCCCTTGATGTCCTTGCCGAGGACGATGTTGCGGCCGCTGAAGGCGGCAAAGCCCGCCACCACGTCGGCGATGCTGGCGCGATCCCAGCTCACGGTGATCCGGGGCTCGGGACCCGACTGATACGCCGACTGCACCGCGACCCGCGGCGTCTGCAGCGAGACGTCGCTGGAGACAGGCACGACCCGCACCGGGCGGTCCACCATCGGCTCCGGCGTCGCCAGGGCGGCCGGCGTCATGGACGACCAGCTGAGGAAGGTGCGGGACGCATCGAAGACAATGCGAACGGCGCCGTCCTCGCGCTGCACGGTATAGTCCTTGAGGGCGTCCATGTCGAGCACGACACGCACGACATCGGGCGCATACTGGCTGTAACGGATGTTGCGCACGCCGGCACGGACCACGCCGTCGTAGGTGCTGCCGGCCGCCGACAGCGACGCGCCGACGAGGTCAAGCACCAGGCGGTCCGGATTCCGCAGCACGAAATCCTTCACGTCCACCGAGCCACGAACGCCGATGACCACTTCCGCGTGGCCGGCAGCGGGTTGCAGCGTCACGGCGGTCACTTCACCGCTCTGTGCCTCGGCAGCCCGGGCCAGCGGCGAAATGGAAAGCGCCAGCGCAAGCGCGAGCAGGGATCGAATCAGGGCCTTCATGGCGTCATATCCTCCTGCTTGCGCAGCGAGAGAGTCTCCTGCCGTTCGAATCCGAAATCCTCGATCTGGAACGTCACATCCTTGGTCTGGATCCTGACGACCTGCATCCGACCCAGGCGCTCACCTTCGCGGAGCATGTAGCGCTTGCCGGAATCCTTCTCGCGCATGACTGCCACGCTGCTGGTCACGCCGCCGTTGCGGTTTTCGTAGATTGCGACCAGCTGCAGATTCTCGATCGTGGGCCCGGTGGCCTTGAGCGAGATCAGGGACGCAAACGGGTCGCGCGTGCCGCCGGCATAGGCAAAGCTTTCGCGCTGCACGGCGTTCTCGACCAGCGGCGCCGCAATGGCACCCGCGGTGGCGGTCTGGGCGCCTGCGGCCGATGCCACCGGGGCCGGCTTGGGACCGCGCGCCTTCTGGATGCTGTCGCGAACGGCGCTCACGTTGACGGTGTCCGGCTTGTCGGTCTGCGCGGCGCCACCACAGGCCGCCAGCAGTGAGACCGCCAGCAGACTCCGCATGAGATGCTTATGTCCCACTGGTCTCTCCCTCCATGCTGCCGGACTTCACGAAGGTCCGGATCTGGAACTTGGCCTCGAGCAGCGCGCCAGTTGAATCGCCCAGCGCCTTGGCAGAGGCCGCGTTGGCCACGGCGATCTGGACGTCCTGCGGCACGATGATTCGCTGCAGGCTGGCCACATCGCTCAGAAATTCGCCGATCTGGTCGTAGTGGCCGACCACCGAGATCTGGTACTTGTAGGTATTGAACGGCACCGGACCACCTTCGACCGGCAGTGGCACCACCTGCGCCAGGTTCACCCCGCGAATCTTGGCGCGGGTGGACATGTCATCGAGCAGATTGGGCACTTCATTGCGCTCCGGCACCAGCCGGCGGAGGAGCGCCAGACTGGCCCGGTGAGCCTCCAGCTTCTTCCGCACGTCCTCGGCGGTTCCGCGGGCCAGCTCCCGCTTGGCGCTGTCGATCTGCGCCTGCAGTGTGGCCAGCGTATCCTGCATCGCGACGGCGGCGCTCCGCTCGGCGCTCACGCCCGGGAAACCCAGGCTCGAGACGACGCTGCCGGTGTAGCCCATGTAACCCACGATCACGGCCAGCAGGCCGATCAGGATTGGCGTGGACTTCTGCTGTGTGCTCGCCATGACTTACCTCACCGACTCGCTGAGGGGCACCGTGCGGATGTAGGCGGAGTCCGCCCGGCGGAATTCGGCACGAATCACAAAGGCGGTCACCGGCCGCTCCTGCTCGACCACCGTCTGGGCCGACACCGGCGTCACATTCTGGATCCAGGGCGACGCCTCCAGCTGGCGCAGGAAGCGGGTATAGGCCTGGATGTCCACCGTGCGCCCCTCGACCCGGAACCCAAGCGACTGCTGGGCAGCTGAATCAGCAGCAGCAGCCGGCAGAATCGGCCTTGGTCGGCTTGGCGCCTGGCTTGGCTGCCGGCGCCGGTACGGCGGCTGCGAGAGCAGACTGGTCCAGCGTCACGGTGGTGAGCCAGGTATAGGCCGGCAGCGCGCGGGAGACTTCATCCAGCACATGGGGCCAGACATAGCGGTCGCCATCCACCGAGCGGATGGTGCTGATCTGCGCAAGGAGCGAGTCGCGAATCAGTTCCTGCTTGTGCTTCTGCGCCAGGAACGTCTTGAACCGCTGGTGCTCGCTGCGCGCCTGCTCCAGCTTCGGCTCGATGGCGTGGAGCTGACGCTGGGTCATGAACCAGGTGACCCCCAGGAAGCCGATCGCGACCACCCAGGCAGCCACGGCCGCGAGGAGCAGGGGATCCTTCACCTTGCCACCCAGGCCCGCGAACCGTTCGCCCAGTCCCTTGAGCGGATTGGCGCCGGCGCTCTTGTGCTTGCGGCCGGGCCGTAGATTGACGTTGATCATCAGATACCGGGTCCTGTCAGCGGGTTCAGGCGGCCTGCCGCAAGGCAAGGCCGATTGGCAACATCAGCAAGGGCGCAATTTCATCGACGTGCAGTGCATCAAAGACACCGTCGGCAACCTGGACGCGCTCAACCGGGTTGGCCTGCTGCACCGGCAGGCGCAGCCGGTCCGCCACGACCTTGTTGAGTCCGGGAATGCGCGAACCGCCGCCTGTCGTGAAGATCCGGGAGACACCAGCGCCGGACCGGCTGGACGACTGCAGGAACGCTGCGGCACGCTCGATTCCCACGGCCAGCTCTTCGCCCCGGCTCTCGAGGAATGGCAGCAGCATGGGGTCGGTTTCCACCGACTGCAGCACTGCCTCGGCTTCCTCCGCGCTCAACCCGCGCTCGCGCTGCAGGTCTTCCCGGAAGCGCCGCGTGCCGATCGCGATGTCGCGGGTGAGCACCGGGACGCCATCGTCCAGGATGTTCACGTTGGTCATCTCATGACCGATATTGACCAATCCGACCATGCCGTGCATGGCCTGGGGATGGTTGAGCTCGAAGGCGTTGTGGAGCGCAAAGGCGTCGATGTCGATGACCTGTGCCTCGAGGCCCACGTCCGCCAGCAGCGCCAGCTTGGTCTCGATCAGTTCGCGCTTGGCCGCTACCAGCAGCACGGTCATCTGCAGGCCGTCACCCTCGGGATCCAGGATCTGGAAGTCCAGTTCGACATTGTCCATGTCGAACGGCACGTGCTGCTCCGCTTCCCAGCGGATCACCTCGCGCGCCTCCGCCTGCTTCATCCGGTCCATGGTGATCTTCTTGATGATCACGTCCCGGCCGCCCACCGCGGTCACCACGTGCTTGGTCTTGATCCCGGCCGATGCCATCAGGCCGCGGATGGCATCGGCGACGATGCCCTTGTCCATCACCTCGCCCTCGACGATGGCGTCATCCACCACCTGAGTCGTGGCCACCTTGGTGATGACCGGCTCGCCGCTGCCATGCGAGATCTGCACGAGCTTGATCAGCCCGCTGCCGATGTCGAGCGCGACGGTGGTCTTCTTTCGGCCGAACAGTGCCATACGATGCCTGCGCTTGTGTGGGTGGATGACCCGCTACCGTATCACCAGCCTGGCCGGGATGCCGCATCGAAATCCGGCTTCATTGGCCTCGGAAACGCGTGCAAACGACTGCCGCAAACCGGAGTAGAGCGAAAGAGATTGCACCGGCGGAAGTGCAACGGGTATGCCAGTAGGCATACTGGTTGGCTAAGTGGTTGTGGGTTGTGCGCTTAGCGCTTGGCGCTTGGCGCAGAAAGAGGGTACCGGCTGAGCTCCGGCACCCCCTTTTGCGCGGTTTGTTGCGGGTCGCAGGATGGGGGTCGTGGGTCGTGGGTCGTGGGCCGTGGGTCGTGGGCCGTGGGTCGTGCGCTACCGTGCGAGAACCGACTCCAGCAGTCGATATATCAGACGACCGGTTCGGTCACTCACTTGCAGGACCGCGTCCGCAGTATCAGCTGAGCACAACCCGAGTTCAGCTGCGAGGTGGCACTGACTTTCAAGCTCGTGCAACGATCCTCGTGAGATTCGGAGGAAGGAGGCGAACTGAGCATCGGTGCCTCTGCCCGCGCCCTCGGCGATGTTCGACATGACGGAGACTGCCGCCCGCCGCATCTGCGCTGTGAGGCCAAACCGTTCGGCGACCGGAAACCGGTCTGTGAACTTGTAAACTGCTACGGCCAGTCCCTGGCTGGACTTCCACGCGTCCAGGTCGAGGTAGTTCCCCATTCACCAGCATAAGCCCTGGTGACTTCCCGAATGGCATCAAGAGAACGCGGAACATTCGCATTCTCCCGCATCAGAACCCGCGACCCACGACTCAAAGCCCACGACCCACGACCCACGACTCAGTACAACTGCGCCCAACCCCTGCTGGCGAATGGGACCACCTTGGCCGAGGCTCGGAGCGCCCGGCTCACGGCGCAGGAGGAGTAGCTCACCTCCGGATCGCCGATGAAGCTGGTCAGGTCGCCGAGCTGGGCGTTGCTGGCCAGCAGGGCGCCGGTGACCTTGTTGCCGGTACCGCGGCTCTGGACCTGGCCCAGGACAATGATGATGCCGTTGAACTCGAAGTTGCCCCGGATGTCCAGGTCGCCGCTCACCAGAAGCACGCCCTGCCCGCGCCCATTCTGCAGCTGCAGGCTGCCTTGGCGGTAGACAATGGGGAAGTAGTCGGCTGCATTGCGGCACCAGCATGACCCCTCCGACCCCCGGTTCGCCCCAGTTGAGGATGTTGGTCTGGTCGCAGCGGGCCGGTGTGCCAATGGTGACTGGCGCCATGCCGTTGTAGCTGCCGCTGCCGAGCGTCAGGTCGGCATTGTCCTTGAGCGCGTTGAACGGCTGGTTGAAGAGCGAGTCGGTGATGGTGGAATCGTGCGACTGCTGTTGCGGCACGCCGTCCAGCACGGCCGCATGGCCGACCTGCACCGTGTCATTGGTGCGGACGCCCGCCAGGTCCGAGCCAGCATCACAGCCGCTCCACCCCGCCGGGTCGCCATCGTGGCCGTCGATCTCGGCGTTGCCTCCCACGGTAACCGTGCCTCGCGCGGTCACGGCGGCCTTGATGTCCACCGAGGCCGGGTTCTGCTTGACCAGCTGGCCCAGCATGCGGTAGGCAAGGACCTCACCGCTTGGCAAGCGCCGTTCACCAGAGGCCCGAATGAGAAAAGACATGTCGCTCACCCGTAGCACTTCGCCGCCGGTGTATACCCCTGAGCCGGTACCGAGTTCGGTCTCGAGGATGGCTGCACTGTCCCCAACGGGAAGCAGATTGTTGGACTTAGGCCAAGCCGCCACCGTGGATGCCGAGACCGGCATCGGCCGCTTCGAAGGCCTGTCCAGCGTAAATCGTATTCTGGCCCCCGCGCTGCTCGAGGCGGCCGGCGAACACCGTCCCGGCCACAATTGCGCCAATGACAACCAGCGCAAAGACGGCCAGCGCCAGGGCAATGCCGCGCTCATTCTTCACATCAGGTGCGTATCGCATCGTCATTGCCTCGGTTCAGGGAGCGTTCCGCAGCCGAATGCGGATCTTGAGACTGTCCTGGTTCAGCTGGCGGCTGTCATAGCCCGACTTGGAGATGGCATTGGCCGTCTCTCCGTGCAGTGTCGCTTCGATCACGCGCACCGATGAGGGTGTGGTCGTCGCTGCGCCCGAGGCATTGCGAAAGCCGAAGGTACTGTCGGCCGCCGACAGACGGTCCGAGCACCGGCTGCAGGGTTGACCCATTGGCTGACATGCCCAGCCAGGACCGCCCGCCCGACGTGTAGATGCTCATGGTCATCAGCTCATAATTGCGCACTGGCGCATCGAGCTGGATGTCACTCGGGACAATGGCGGCTGACGGCAGGTTCACCACCGTCGCGGCGGTACCATCCGGGCAGGTGCCAGTAGTCACCGAGCCCACAATGAAGTCGTCCCAGCGATCGTCGGTGGTGATGGTTGGATCCACTTCGACAAAGAGCAGCAGGCCATCATTGGTGCTGATATCGCTCATGCCGAAGTTGTGGGTGCTCCGGAGCTTGACCTGGGTGCCCGAGGCGTAGCAGGCCAAGGCCAGCCGCCGCATCGCCCGATACGTGATGCTGGTGGCCGAGAGACTGATCAGGTCCGATCCGCTCCCATCAATGTTGATTTCCCGCAACTCAGCCGGCAGAAGGCCGCCGCCGGCGCGAAGATTGGATTGCAGGCTGGTCTTCTCGGCCTGGGCCTGGCTGACGCGCGACGCGCTGGTCAGGCTGCGGACAAGGGTGGCAGCCCACGATACCGAGCAGGACCATCACGATGAGAAGCTCGACGAGCGTGAATCCGCGCTGGTTGCGTGTCATGGTCATGGGCACCGGATCTGAGTGGTCATGGTGGCGGTGCGCGTGCCGGAGGTGATCGGGTAGGTGACCGTCACGCTGAGTTCGCGCAAGTCCGCAGCGATGGCCGGCGTGGTCACTCTCCACGCCTCGGTCATTCCGTTCGGCCCCGTCGCCGATCCGCTCGCCCCCAGCGTGCTGCAGGAGGGCGTGACGCTGAGTGCCTGCTGGCGCAGGATCTCAAGTCGGGTCAGGGCCAATTGCGTCGCTTTAGTGGTCATGTTGCCGCGGCCGATCATCCGGGTGACCAGGGCCGAGGTGCTGAGCAGAGCCAGGACCCCCACACCCAGAATCACGATCGCGACCATCACTTCGATCAGGGTGAAACCGGACCTATTCTTCACTGATTGACCCTCCCGTACGGCGCTACCGTGAGACTGGCAGTCTTACCTGACCTTGCGAACGTGACATTGACCGTTGTGCTCCCGTTAGTACCCAAGCCTCGTGGGTCATAGCCTACGGACCAATTCGACGGCGACATCGTCACACCGTACTCCGCGCCGAGTGCGACGGACGCCAGGGTGTCGTTGGTCGCGCTCAGCACTACGCCGCTGGTTCCGCTGAATTGGGCGGTCACGAGCTGGTTATTTTGGACCGCGGCGGCCCGGGCG
>CAWCVB010000004.1:0-62561 GCA_963798915.1 uncultured Gemmatimonadales bacterium
GGTCCAGGCCTGCATGAGCGGCAGCACGCAGCAGGACCGCGAGACCTGCCTGCGCGAAGCCCGCAACGCCCGGGCCGAGAAGCAGCGCGGCGCGCTCGAGAAGGCCGGAGCGCAGTTCGAGGCGAACAAGATGGCCCGATGCGATCCGCTCGCCGGCGAGGAGAAGGCCGCCTGCCAGGCCCGCATGATGGGTTACGGCGAGACCAGCGGCAGCGTCGCCGGCGGCGGCGTGCTGCGCGAGGTGGAGACCGTCGTGCTGCCGCCGGGCGCCTCGTCGGTGACCATCGAACCGAAGACCGACGAGCCGGTGGTGCTGGTGCCCTCGGCCCGCTAAGAGCGATGCGCAAGGAACGGGCGGGCTGCGGGCCCGCTCTTTTTATGTGGCTGCACACCCACGCCGCTTGTTACCGTCGGGTTGTCCGGTGTAACGAATTCACGGTGAAACGCGAGCGAATCCGTGTTTTCCGTCACTTCTTCACACGCGCTGCCGGACCGTGCACTCAGGATCGGGACTCCGCAACGAACGAGAGACGAGATGAGCCTGATCACGATGCTGCCCGGCCGCCGCCCTGCGATGCACGGCCTGCGGTGCTTGGCGCTGCCGCATTGCTGGCCGCCTGCGGCGGAGGGGGCGGCGACGGGAGGAGATTGTCGGCAGCCAGGGCAGCCTGCGGGTGGCGCTGACCGACGCGCCGAGCTGCTACGAGAACGTTTTCGTCACCGTCGCCAAGGTGCGGGTCCACCAGAGCGCCGCCGCCGGCGAGTCCGAAGGCGGCTGGCAAGAGCTCGTCGTCTCCCGGCCCGGCGGATCGATCTGGTCACCCTCACCAACGGCGTGCTCGAAGAACTCGGCAGCATGCCGCTGCCCGCAGGACGCTATTCGCAGGTGCGGCTGGTCCTCGCCGACAACGCCGGCTCCGGCAGCGGGGCGCTGGCCAATGCCGTGAAACCGATCGGCGGCCAGGAAACCGCACTGGAGACGCCGAGCGCGATGCAAAGCGGCCTGAAGCTGAAGGCCAACGTCGACGTGGCCGCAGGGCAGGCCGCCGATCTCGTGCTCGACTTCGACGCCTGCAAGTCGGTGGTGAAGGCCGGCAACTCGGGCCGCTACAACCTCAAGCCGGTGATCTCGGTCGTGCCGCGGGTCGCCAGCGGCGTGATGGGCTACGTCACCACGACGCTGGCGCTGAGCAGCACGACTGTCTCCATGCAGCGGGACGGCGCCACCGTGCGCTCGACGGTGCCCGACGCCAGCGGCAAGTTCACCATCCCCTTCCTGCCGGCTGGCACCTACACGATGGTGATCACGTCCGACGGTCGCGCCACCGCCGTGCTCCCGGCGTTCCGGCCGGCACGGCCGCGACAGTCGTCAACGGCACCGGCACGGCGTTCGCACCGCCCAGCATCGGCAATGGCGGAGGTGGCCGGAACGGTGACGGCGATCGCCGTCTCGGGAAGCGCCACTTCGTCGGCGCCGCCATGGCCGACGCCGACGTGCGCCCGCTGCGGCGCTCACCGGCGGAGCAACCATCGAAGTGGCGACGCACGCAGTGGACGCCGACGGCAGACTACGCGCTGCGGCTTCCCGCTTGCTCCCCGCTGAAGGGAACGTTCGCCGGCGGCCGCGCGACCATCCTCGCTGACGCCGGATGCGACAGCCGCGGCAGTGCACCCTGCACGGCGAGGCGCCCGGCCGCAGCGGAACGGTCAGGCGCCAACGTGACGAGCTGGGCGCTGCGACCACCTCGGCGATGTCGCCTTCGCGCCATGAAACTGAGCCGGGCCGGCTCAAGCGGCCCCTTCCACGGCCGGGCCCTGCGCCCACCTTTTTTGTGGCCGGCCGGTGCAACACGCTGTGGAACGCGGCGCAGTCCTACGAGACCGGCGTGCCCGCCGCCAGCAAGGCTGTAGGCCCATGACCAAACGACGTTCCCTTGCCGCACCTGCCGGCCTCTTTTGCCGGCTCGCTCTCGCCTCATTGCTCGGCTTCGGCTTGGTATACCGACCGCCCAGGCGGGGCCACCACCCGCAGCCGCCCTCCAATTCCTCGACCGCGACCTCGCCCGCGAAGGATGGTCTTTCGAGGTCCGCCGCATCGCCGCCTGGGCGATCCCGGAAAACGGGCATGCCGGCCTGCCCTCCTGGTCATCGACCAGCGCCCGGGGCCGCTCTTCGCCTTCGATGGCCGACGGCCAGGCTCGCGGGCGGCCCGATCCTGCGCAGCCCCGGTGGGCAACGACAGCGGCGCACCGGCCCGGCCGCTTCGTGGCGGACACCAGGCGCTCGGCGCGCGCGGCGCGATCGTGTGGGCCAACGGCGCGGACACGCTGTCGCTGCTGGCGGTCCCTCCGGCGTGGCACCGGCGGGGCCCGGTGGCGGTGCGGCATCCCACCAGATGGTCGTGCACATGCGCGCTCGTGCCTGTGCGCGCGAGTTCTACCGGCAGCCCGCTGCGACACGTTCCAGCGGCGCGCCGGCGTCGGTACGTGCCGCCCGCCGCCCTCGGACCTGCGGCCGCCTGCGGCCGTCTGCCGCCGGCGGCGCCGCCCGGTCCGGCACGTGGAGATACGGCATGAACAGACACGGACGGCGGCGCGGACCGCCGGAACCGGAGGACCTCAAGGCGGCGCACGGTGCGCGCAGCGAAGTGAATCGGACGGCGGCGATGGTCGCAGCCGGTACGAGAACCGGGATCCGCGCCGGAAAGCGGGCCGGGCCGCGCAGCGGCCCTGGCCGCGCACGCCGTGCCCAAAGGCGGCCGGGGCGATGCGTTCCCGGCCGCAACCTGGAGCAACCACGCGAGGTCACGGAGAGAGCCGTGAGCGGGAAGCCGTGGGCCGCTGCGAGCCACGGGCGCATGCGGCGCCCCGACGCAAGCGGCTGGCGATCGGGCGCCGCCGAACAGCATCCGCAACACGATGACCGCCAGCGGGACGCCGAGAGCCGAGGATGACAGGCATTTTCATCTCCACGTTTGGTTGTTGATGCAGCCACGATAGGGGCGCGCCGCGGGCGCGCCTGCACGACGCCGACGCGCGTTCCGGTAGGCAACGGCCGTGCTGGCGGTAAGCCCCGTCGCGCAGCGGTAGGCAGGTACCTACAGTCGCAACTGCCTTGCGCGTGGCCGCCGCGCACGCGCGCGTCGTCGCATGCAATGACGAGCCTGTGTCCGACACACGCCTTGCGCGCGAGGCGCTTCAATAGGCAGCTGACGATTTTTCCACCGAGGCCGCCATGAACCAGATGTTCAGCCGGATGAGCCCCAGCGTGACGAACATGATCCGCATGGATCACACGCATGTCCTCACGACCTTCCACCAGTACCACCCGGCGACCTCGCCTCGAGTTCAAGAAAAGGCTGGCCGACACCATCTGCGTGGCGCTGGAGATCCACGCGCAGCTGGAAGAGGAGATCTTCTATCCGGCGATGCGCGCGGTGGCCGACACCGACTTCATGCGCAAGAGCGTCCCCGAACATGACCAGGTGCGCCGGCTGATCACGCAGCTGCGCAACCTGCGGCCCGACGAAGCGGCGTTCGACGAAGTTTTCTACCAGTTGATGAACGCCGTGATGCACCACGTTGCCGACGAGGAGACGCTGCTGCTGCCCGTCGCCGAACGCGTGCTGGCCGACCAGCTCGGCGAGCTCGGCGCCGAGATGGCCAAGCGGCGCCTGCAGCTGACTGCATCGCGCGGCGGCGAACTGGCCGGCAGCATGGCCCGTTCGATGGGGGCCGGCGGGCTGGTGCTCGGCGCCGGCGCCGTCCTGGCCGCCGGATACCTGCTGTCGGGTTCGGGGCGAGGGCCGGTCCGCAGCGCCACCAGCACAGAGCCTTCCGCCGGCCCCCACTGAGGTGCGGCCTTGGCGGCGGTGACCGTGACCCGCGACGCGGCTTGCAGCGGCGAACGCTCGGCCGGTGTGTCCGGCCGGCGATGGCCATGCCGCTCGCCTGCAACCACGCCAGTTTTCCGAGCAGCTCACTGCGCCGCGTGCCGGCGCCATGGCTGCGGCCAAGCATCGTCGCCGGCATCTTCGGTTTCCACACCGTCCAACAAGGAAGCAGTACCCATGAAAACACTCGTCGTCTTCTCGCACCTGCGCTGGAACTTCGTGTTCCAGCGCCCGCAGCACCTGCTCACACGGCTCGCCCGCCACTACCCGGTGGTCTTCTTCGAAGAGCCGGTGCGCGGCGAGGGCCCGGCGCGACTCGAGCGCAGCCGTCCTGCGCCGGGGGTCGAGGTGCTGTGCCCGCACACCCCGGTCGACGCCGGCGGCTTCCACGACGACCAGCTGCCGGCGCTCGAGGCGCTGCTCGCCGCCTACCTCGCCGAGCAGCGCATCGACGACTGCGTGGCCTGGTTCTACACGCCGATGGCGCTGCCGCTGCTCGCCGACATGCAGCCGCGCACGGTGGTCTACGACTGCATGGACGAGCTCGCCGCGTTCAAGCACGCGCCGCGGCAGATGCGCCAGCGCGAAACCGCGCTGCTGAAGACCGCGCAGGTGGTGCTGACCGGAGGCCCGAGCCTGTACGAGGCCAAGCGTGCGCTGCATCCGCACGTGCTGTGCCTGCCGAGCGCCGTCGACGCCGATCACTACGCGGCGGCCAACGCGCTCGCGCAGGAGGCGCCGATGCGCCGCGCCGCCGAGCTGCAGCGCGGCATCCGCAGGCCGCGCCTCGGCTTCTTCGGCGTCATCGACGAGCGCCTCGACCTCGACCTCGTCGCCGGGGTGGCCGATGCGCAGCCCGACTGGCAGATCGTGATGGTGGGCCCGGTCGTGAAGATCGGTCGCGAGCGGCTGCCGCAGCGCCCGAACATCCACTGGCTCGGCCAGCAGCCCTACGACATCCTGCCGCAGCTGGTCGCCGGCTGGGACGTCTGCCTGATGCCGTTCGCGCTCAACGACGCGACCCGCTACATCAGCCCGACCAAGACGCTCGAATACATGGCATGCAGCCGGCCTTCGGTGAGCACGTCCATCAGGGACGTGGTCGAGCCGTACGGCCACCTGGTGTCCATCGCCGACACCGCCGATGACTACACGGCCGCCTGCGAAGCCATCCTGCGCCGCAGTCCGCAGGAGCAGGCCGGGCACGCACAGGCGCTCGCCGACATCGTCGCACGCACCTCGTGGGATGCAACGGCACGCGAGATGGGCGAGCTGATCGCGGCCGCGGACCGGGCGAACGTCCTGTCGGCCAAGGTGGCCGCGCCGCAAAGCGCCGCCAACTCGCCGACCAGCCACGAGGCGGTGCCGCACCTGGCGGGTGCCGCGCAGCCGGCCATGTCGACCGGGCTGCCCGCCTCCGCTGCCGCAGCGGCGGAGAAGCGCGCGTCGGCGGCTTGACGGCGGCGAGTAAACTCTCGGCCTCCGGAGAGTTGGCAGAGCGGTTGAATGCACCGGTCTTGAAAACCGGCGACGCTGAAAGGCGTCCGCGAGTTCGAATCTCGCACTCTCCGCCAAGGGTCGCTGCCGGTCTTGGTCAACCGCAGGTTGGGGGAGCACTCATATCGCTTGCGATGTGAGTGATCACCAAAACCGGCGGCGCTGAAAGGCGTCCGTGAGTTCGAATCTCACACTCTCCGCCAAGGGTCGCTGCCGGTCTTGGTCAACCGCAGGTTCGGGGAGCACTCATATCGCTTGCGATGTGAGTGATCACCAAAACCGGCGACGCTGAAAGGCGTCCGCGAGTTCGAATCTCGCACTCTCCGCCAACTGCGGCGCCTCGCGCCGCCTCCATTGAACAAAGCCCCTGGTCGTTGACCCGGGGCTTTCGTCATGTCAGGGGGCGGCCTTGGCGCGGCCGCGGCGCCGCTGGGCAGGCGGCGGCTGGACTTCGTCGACGGGTGCACAGGCCATGCGGCTGCATTCGATGTCGCGCAGCGTGGCAAGGGCGCTGGCCGCGCCTTCGCCGTTGCCGGCGTCGCGCGGCTTCGCCTCGCACTGCCGGCGGTCCGGCCGTTCGCATCTGCCTGACATGTTCATCTGCACCTCGCCTCGCCTGCCAATACACGTCGACTGTAGGACGTACCTCAGCAGGCAGCTGTAGGTTTCGGCGCGTAACTTCTGTAGGAAAACTGCCTTCGCCAGCCGCCCGCCTGCGCGGGCTCAGGCCAGCTGCCGCAGTTCGCGCAGCGCCACCTGCAGCATCGCGAGGTCGACGCCTGCGGCATCGCCCAGTTCGGCGAGCAGCCGCCGCGCCCTCGCGATGCCTGCGGCACTGCGCTGCTCCCATGCCTCCAGGCGCTGCGCAGCGTCGCCTGCGCTGCCGCTGACCACGTCGAGTGCGATCGCCCGCTGCAGGTCGGCCAGGTCGTCGGCGAGCGCCACCTTCGCCAGGTGCTGCCAATGGCTCGACGCCTGCAGTGACTCGATCTGCCGGCGCAGCTGCTGCAGTCCGAGCCGCTCGCCGGCCGCCGCATGCACCGCGCCGGTCACTTCCAGGTCGGCGTGCCCCGCCCCCGCGATTTCCGCGATGTCGAGTGCGCTGAACAGCCGGTCGGCCGCCGCGACTTCCCGCGCCAGGTCCGCCGGCACCCCGGCGGCAATCCAGGTGGCCACCAGCGCCTCCAGTCCCAGCTGCGGCTCCATCTGCCGGCGCAGCACGCCGACGGCTGGCGCGAGCCGCTCGGCGGCGCTGCCGGCAGCCTCGTCCAGGTGCCGCGACCGCAGGAACCAGGCCGTGGCGCGATGCACCAGGCCGCGCCACGTGACGATCATGTCGCGCTGCACGCCGTCGGCCACCTCGTTGTCGAGCGATTCGATCCGCTGCCACAGGTCGACGCTGCCGAACACCTCGCGCGCCAGCAGATAGGCCTTCACCACCTGCGGCGCCGTGCTGCCGGTCAACTCGCACATCTGGTGCACGAAGGTCGGGCCGACCCGGTTGACCATGCTGTTGACCACATGGGTCGCGACGATCTCGCGCCGCAGCGGGTGGCCGCTGACTCCTTGCTGCCGGCGCCGAGTTCGATCGAAGCCGGATCCGGCAGCAGCGCGGTGACGGTCATGGCACGTGACGCCTACGACAATCTGGTGGCGGGGGCGAGCGCCTTGCTCTCGGTCAGCGGGAGCGGGAATACGTTCAATGGCGGCCCGATGCTGACCGACGTATCCGGTGAGGCGGCCTTCACCGTGAGCTCCACGGTGGCCGAAGCGAAGACGGTGTCGGCGACGCTCGACGGCATGGCGATAACGCAGACCCAGGTCCTGACGGTATCCCCGGCGAACCCGATCCGGACCAGAGTACGCTGATGTCAGACTCGCCGGTTGCGCCGCTGATGTCGAGTGTGCTGACCGTTTTCGTTCGGGATGCCGGTGGCAATCCAATTGAAGGCGTCACGGTGACGCTAGCGGAAACCGGTGGCGGAGGTATCGTTATGCAGCCCGCTACTACCACGGATGCGACCGGCTTGGCTACCGGCAGCTTCAGTTCCGCGGTGACGGGCTCGTTCGCGGTGACGGCGACCGCCGACGGGGTTCTCCTGAGCCAGACGGCGAGCATCGTCGTCCAGCTGTAGTCCCGATTTGTGACGTAGGCCATATCGGGCGGCACCTGCCGACCCTAGAGTGTTACCATCATGCCTTCAGCCCCTTTCCATTTCCGCTTCGTAACCGGTGCAAGCTTCTGCATTGCGCTTGCTGCGTGTGGTGGCGATAACCTGTCGCTGCCGGATCTGACAGAGCCCGCTCAACTCGAAGTGATTTCCGGTTCTGGCCAGGCCGGCTCGATCGGGACATTGCTGGCCGAGCCGTTGGTGGTGAGGGTGCTGGACTCCGAGCACCATCCGGTTTCCGGCGTTCGGGTGGCGTTCATGCCCGGCACCGGCGCCAGCGGCAGCACGGTCCAACCCGACACCGCCGAAACCGACGGGGATGGGCGCGCATCGGTCCGCTGGGCCCTCGGCACCAGCGCAGGCGGGCAGACGCTGATCGCGCAGGTCGTGGGCAGCAATGCAATCTCCGCAGCGTTTTCCGCCATGGCTGGTGCGGGCGTGGCTGCCAGTCTGGAGAAGATTTCTGGCGACAATCAGTCCGCGGTGGCCGGTTCGCCACTTCCGGATTCGCTGATCGTTCGAGCCCTCGATGCATCCAGCCAACCGGTGGGCGGTGTCACCGTCAACTGGAGCGTCGTCGGGGGCGGGAGCGTCAGCACATCGACGACGGTGACCCGGACGGACGGCCGGACTGGTGTCCGCCGGACACTCGGTCCCGCGGCCGGGGCGCAGAGCACCATTGCCAGTCTTGCGGGTGTTTCCGTGTCAGATGTGACCTTCGCTTCCACGGCCACGGTGGGATCGGCGGGGGCGCTTCGCATCGAAGTGCAGCCGGCCAGCACGGCCAAGAGCGGGTCGGCCTTCACTCGTCAGCCACAGCTCCAATTGATCGACGCCAATGGCAATCCGGTGCTGCAAGGTGGCCTCGCCGTGACCGCCCAGGTGGGCTCGGGCCCTGCCGGTGCTTCGCTGATCGGCTCAGCTACCGCGTCCACCAACAGCCAGGGACTGGCCGTCTTCACCAATCTGGGCATCAGCGGGCCAGGCGGGACGTATGCGCTGAATTTTTCGGGACCCGAAGCCTCCGGGGTGACTTCAGAACCGATCCAGGTCTCGGCCGGCGAAGCGGTCAAGCTGGCCATGGTCACCCAGCCGCCCGGCTCCGTCGCGCCAGGCGCCGAACTGCTGCCGGCACCGGTGGTTCGGCTTGAGGACGGGACCGGGAATGCGGTGGCGAGTGCGGGCGTGCTCATCGCGGTCAGCTTGACGCCGGAGGGAACGCTGGGTGGAACGCTCACTGCCAGCACCGACGCCAGCGGCCAGGCAAGCTTTCCGGGGCTCAGCATCACGGGCAGCAGTGGCCCGCACACGCTGCTCTTCTCGGGCAGCGGGCTTCAGAGCATCGCCTCATCCACGGTGCAGGTGGTGAGTACGCCGGACAAGGGCCATTCAACCCTTGAGGCGCCGGAGTCGGCCGGGGCAGGTGAGGCCGTATCCGTGAAGGTGACCGTGCATGACGCCAACGGCTTCGCGGTGACTGGCGCGAGCGTGACGCTGAGTGCCACGGGCGCAGAAAATACCATCTCGCCATCAACTGCCACGACCGATGCGAACGGCGTCGCGTTGTTCAGCTTCTCATCCACCCGCGCCGAGACCAAGTCGCTGACGGCGCATGCCGGCGAGTTCACGCTCGGACCGGTTCCCCTGCAGGTGATACCCGGGGCAGGGGATCCCGAACACACTACGGCCAAAGTTCCCGACGGGCGCACCTTCCGGACGACGAACATCACGGTCGAGGTCCGTGATCGTTATGACAACCGTCTCACCATTGGCGGGTCGAACGTGAAGGGCAGCGTGGCCGGGGCGAACGCGTCGGTGGGACTGCTGACCGTCGAGGACAAGCACGATGGCACGTACCACCTGAGTTACACGCCCTTCTTCAAGGGCGACGACCTGGTGAGCATTACGCTGGCAGGCGTGGCGATCAAAGGCAGTCCGTACGTGAGCCACGTGAAGTGAAGGAATTGGCTTGACCCCCCTCAGGGCGACGGCTAGCTTTGGTCCCCGCGCCCTGGTGGTGAAACTGGTAGACACGCTATCTTGAGGGGGTAGTGCCGAAAGGCGTCGCGGTTCGAATCCGCGCCAGGGCACTGGGGGCGGCCTGCGTGGCTCGCCCCCTTTTCAGTTCCAGCCAGTGTAGCTCAGCGGTAGAGCACTCGATTCGTAATCGAGCGGTCGTGGGTTCAAGTCCCACCACTGGCTCTGGGTTTCCTCCCGCGCACCGCGACCCTTCGGGGTTGCGGTGCGTCCTGTTTGGTGTCAGGCGTCCCCCCTTGTCACCGGACTGACATCGGCGTCGCGCATCTTGCGTAGGTGCCATGCCACCTGGCTCCCCCGCCGGCCCATCTGAGGAACGTCGTGCGTCTTTCCATCCTGTTGCTGCTCGCGGCACCGTTAGCGGCTCCGCAGCGCCTGCATTCCAATCCGTCACCATGTCGGGCGGAGCCGGGCTATCACCCCAGTCCGGGTATCGAGCTGGATGCCGGGCGCCATGAAGTGACCGCCACCCAAGGCCCGTTTTCGCCGGATGTGGTCATGCCGGGTGCCGAAGAGCCGATGATGGCCGGTATGGAGATGCCGGGCATGGCGGATACGATCGTTCAGCGATTTGCCTGGCCCGTGAAGGGCTGGCTTCGCGGCTTTCGCCTGGATGTCTGTGATGCGGCGGGGCACCCGTTCCCCGAGGAAGTGGTGCACCACATGGTGCTGGTCGATCTGGGCCGACGTCAGCTGTGGCGACCCATCGCGGAGCGCGTGCTTGGAATCGGCGAGGAAACGTCCGATGCGTCGCTTCCGATGTCAGTGGGCGTGCCGGTCATCGCGGGGGAGCCGATGGCCATCCACATCATGTGGCACAACATGAACGGACGTCCGATCCGCGCCTACTACCGCCTCACCCTCATCTACACGCCATCGAATGAAATGCCGCGGCCCACGTCGGTCCTGCCGGTGGTCTTCGAGGCATCACCGGCGATCGGCGCCCTGCCGGGGTATGATGTCCCCCCCGGGCGGAGCCAGCGCGGGTACGACTTCACAATTCCCGCCGGAGGCCGGGTCCTGGCCATTGGGGGCCACCTGCACGACTACGGCGAGTGGGTAGGGCTGCAGGACGGCGTTACGCAGCGGATGCTGTTTCGCGTCAAGGCGCAGCGCCGACCCGACGGCACGGTCACTGGAGTGGGCAGGCGCCTCCTGGCAATTCGAGGGCGTGGCATCCGCCTTCGCGCGGATCATCCGTACCGGCTCGTGGCGACCTACAACAACACCTCTCCAGATACGCTGCGCGATGCCATGGCCCAGCTGGCCATGATGTTTGCGCCCGCCCATATGAGAGACTGGCCGGCGGTCGACACGACCAACGCCGAGTATCAGCAGGATCTCGAATCGCTGCGTGGTGCGCATGTGCTGGAAGAGACTGCGCATCCCGAGGTGGCGCTCGGACGAGCCGCACTCCGGCCCGAATAGCCGTCGCTATATTGCGGCCTCATGGCCGCGCCGCTTCACGATTCGTACGCCTCGCTCCGGATCCCCTCGTTCCGGTGGCTCGTGGCCAGCATCATGTGCATGACGGTGGCGACGCAGCTGCGCGGCGTCGTTGTGGCGTGGCAGGTCTACGCCATCACGCGAGATCCCTTGTCACTGGGACTCATCGGCCTGGCTGAGGCGCTGCCATTCATCGGTGTCGCCCTGTTCGCGGGCCACGTGGCCGATCGGCTCGACCGCCGGCGGATCGTCCTCGCCGCGCTGGTGCTCACCCTCGCCTGTGCCGTGGCATTTCTCGTCATCACTTTCCGGGGGCGCCAGCACCCGTGGCATTCCGCGGTCCCGTTCTACGCCGTCATCTTCGTGAGTGGCATCGGCCGCAGCTTCCTGATGCCCGCCCGCACCGCCCTCGCAGCAGAGCTGGTGCCACGTGAGCTCTATGCCAATGCCACGGCATGGCGGACGTCTTCGTGGCAATTTGCGGCCGTGACCGGTCCGGCACTCGGCGGTGTGCTGTACGCGGTTGGTGGCCCGCTCACTGCCTATTCGGCGGACGTCGCGCTCATGCTGGTGGCGCTCATTGCCATGCGCGGCGTGAAGGCCCCGGCGGTACGACGTACACCCTCCACCGGCTCGATCATTCGCGGACTCAAGGAAGGCGTGGCTTTCCTCCGAGGTCAGGCGGTACTGCTCGGGGCCATGTCCCTCGATCTGTTTTCGGTGCTCTTCGGCGGAGCGGTCGCCCTGCTCCCGATCTTCGCGTCCGACATCCTGCACGTGGGTCCGGCGGGACTGGGGGCGCTCCGGGCCGCGCCGGCGGCCGGCGCGGTGGTGATGTCCCTCTGGCTGGCGCACCGGCCGCCACTGCGCCGAGCCGGGCGTTCCCTGCTGATAAACGTGGGCCTCTATGGCGCCGCCATGATCGGCTTTGCGTTCTCGCGTCACTTTGTTCTCTCGCTGGTCCTGCTCGCGGCCAGCGGCATGGTGGACACGGTCAGCGTCGTGGTGCGCTCCACGTTGCTCCAGATCTTCACGCCTGACGCGCTACTCGGTCGCGTGGCGGCCGTCAATGCGGTCTTCATCGGCTCGAGCAATGAAATCGGGGCGTTTGAATCGGGCGTGACGGCGCGCTTGCTGGGCGCCGTGGGATCCGTTCTGCTCGGGGGCGCCATGACACTTGGCGTGGTGGGCCTCACCGCCTGGCGGGCACCGGCATTGCGGCGGCTGGGACAGATGACGGGAGGACGGGAAGACGGGATGACGGGATGAGCTGGAAGGGGAGCATCCCCCCCGCCTTCCCGTCTTCCCGCCTTCCCACTACCTTTCCCGCCCACTCACGGGACGTAGCGCAGTCCGGTAGCGCACTGCAATGGGGTTGCAGGGGTCGCGGGTTCAAATCCCGCCGTCCCGATCGTGATCGGAAGCCGGCTCTCGGGCCGGCTTTCGTCTTGTCCGATTCCGCCATCGAAAGGTGCCCGTGATGTCACTCCGTCCGTTCGCGCTGGCGCCGCTCCTGTTGCTGGCGTCCTGCCATCTCAACGACCTCCGGAGCCGTCCCGTGACCGATCCCGATTCCTTCGCGGCCAAGCTGGATGTCGAACCTGACGCGCTGACGGCTACGCCCACCGGCCTCCGGTACCGTGACCTTGAGGTGGGGCATGGTGCCATGGCGCAGCCCGGCCAGTTGCTGAAAGTCCGCTACAGCGGCTGGCTGACGAATGGCACCCCATTCGACTCCGGCGTCTACTCCTTCGCGCTGGGTGAGCACCAGGTCATCGACGGATGGGATCAGGGTCTGGCGGGCATGCGGGTGGGAGGCAAGCGCAAGCTGGTGATTCCGCCCGAGCTGGGTTACGGGCCGCAGGCCGTCGGCGCCATCCCGCCCAATTCGATCCTGGTCTTCGATGTGGAGCTGCTGGGCATCGAGTAGCCGGCAGGCCGCCAGCGTGTTGCGGTTGGAAACGGCGAGTGCGGGTGAGCACCGTCACAGCGTTGACGAGGGCAGTTCCTGAAATTCAGCGCATGTGAGCGGACACCGGCCCCGACGAGATCAGGCGGTGTTCTTCCCGTACCCGCCGGATCCAGGAGGAGACATGACTCGACACTGGACGTCTCGCACCACTTTCGCCGTGAGCATGGTCGCCGCGATGGCGCTGACTGGTGCCTGCACGCCAAAAGTGACGCAGGAAGACTTCAACAGCGAAGTTGCCAAGCTGCGTGAGGAGATGCAGAGCGGCGATCAGCAGCTCGGCACGCGGGTGGATTCGCTCGACGGGCGGGTCAACGCGCTGGAGCAGGAACTGGCGGCGTTCCGCAGTGAGTACAACGTCAGCATCGAGAAGATGAAAGGCGCCTTGAAGTTCGATGTGCCGGTGCACTTCGATTTCGATGAAGCCATGATCCGCGATACCGACCGGCCGGTGCTTGACCGTTTTGCCAATGTGGTCCAGCAGTACTACCCCGATGCGGTCATCACCATCGAAGGATTCGCCGATCCCGCCGGCTCGCAGTCCTACAACCGCCAGCTCGGCATGCGCCGGGCCGAGGCGGTGCGCGATTACCTGAGCGGCAACGGTACCATGACCGGTGCGAGCTTCCGTACGGTGAGTTATGGCGAGACGCGTGACCGTCAGGTCGCGCCAGGTGAGCAGGGACCCGGAGATGCCGGGCTCAAGAATCGGCGCGTGGCGCTGGTAATCGATTATGCCTCGACTGATTCGACGGCGCAGACCGACCAGATGTCCTTGCGGTAAGCGAAGCGAGCAGGTCTGACGTGGTCCCGACCGCCCCGGAAGCTCCGGGGCGGTTTCTTTCATGGCCGCGCAGCTGGACGGAGGCGCGGGCGAGCAAGTGCGAAGCGCCGGCATCCAAACAAGAGACCCCGGGGAAGTCTTCCCGGGGTCCCTTGTCTCTCGGTGTACGGCAGAACGGGTCTGGTCAGAAGTAGAAGATGGTCACGGGGTGAGCTCTCGGTTGTGGCCGCGTCTCGCGACCAGTGGCCACGCTCGGGGTCCCGCGCGTGGTGATCATGAGCCATGGACGCTGCTGCACGACGGGCAACACCTGCCCAGTCTTGAACCCGACTTGGCGCCGCAGCACCGCCCGGGCGTCGAGCGAGCTGGACACATCTACGACCGTGGCATGCACTTGCAATCTGCCACTCTGTTGGGCACTCAGGCGTGCGGCCAGCACTGGGCTCGCGCCGAGCACCAGTGCAATTGTCAGCATCCTTCCGCATCGCCCTGGCCGCATCCGTTGCACTCCTCGCTGGCGCCCTGCCTCCCATCAAGGCAAGACCCGACCCACGGATTATGGCGCCGGTCAGTGAGGACGCAACGTGCTGGACAGTAGCGGGTTAGGCCGGCAGCTGCGCGTGGCTCTTAAGCGCGTGCAAATCGTATGATTATTTGACGTCCCATGTATCAATACAAGTCACGTATTCGCAAGTGGTTCGGGACAATGGAGATCGGAATTACTGTCGTATTAATTGACGAAGCGGCGTGGTGCCGGGCCTGTGGCACCTCCGTTGCCCGTAGCATCCCGGACGCTCGCGGCATCGAGGCCCGAGCGCAGCTTGCCACCTCATCACGGGATCTGACAGACCATGCGTACCTCTCTCGCGTTTGCGCTTGCGGCAGCGGCGGTGTTGACCGTGCCGGCGCGCGCCCAGAACAGCGGCAGCATCAACGCCACCGCCTCCGTCCTGAACGCCATCGCCGTCACCGGAAGTGACCTTGCCTTCGGCAACGTCGCCCAGAGCCAGGTCAAGACGGTCGCGCCGAACGGAACCGGCGCCGGCACCTTTACGGTTGCTGGCACGGTCAACACGCCCGTGGTGCTCTCGTTCAGCTCCCTGCCCGCCGACGTCAACAGCGTTGATCTGCCGCTGTCCGCCTGGCAGTTCATGGCGGCTGACGTGAATTCCACGGCCAGTCTCTCGGCCTCGCCGATCGTCGTGGGCAACACCTTCACTGGCACGCTGAACGCCACCGGCGGCTATTTCGTCTGGGTCGGCGCGACGGTGAGCGCGGCGGCCGCGGCAGCCCCGGGCAACTACACCAGCACGACGCCGATTACCCTCGAAGTCGTCTATCAATAACGGACCCACCCCCGCGGCTTTGGAGGCGACGGCGGCGGCCGGCGCCTCCGCCGCGCCGGGCTCCGCCCATGCGCCGCTCCCTGGTCCTGCTGCTGCTTGCATGTGCCGCGCCCTCGACCCTGCGGGCGCAATTCACGGGCAACGCCCTGGTCACGCTGCGGCTGTTGCCGGCGATCACGGTGACCGGCACGCAGGATCTTGATTTTGGAAACATCGCGCCAACACAGGTGTCCACGGTTCAGGCCAAGAATGGCGGCCGCTTCTCCGTGCAGGGAACGGCCAGCACCCCCGTCGTCATCCAGTTCACATCGCTGCCCGCATCGTTGGGACCCAACCTGGCTCTCACCGGCTGGACCGGGCTTCGGAACACGGTACCCGGCAGTGGAAGCGCCACCGTCATGACGCCAGTGCCCGGTGGTTCGCTCAGTGCAACCCTGGCCGGCACCGGCCGCTATTATCTCTGGCTGGGCGCCACCCTGACCGCCTCCAATGCTGCCAGTGGGACCTACAGCGTGCCGGTCATCATCACGGTCGTCTACAACTAGGGCGCCCACCGTACTAGATTGTGCGCATTCCGCTCTCATCCCAGCAATTGTCCCGGAGACGCATGCGTCGTTTCGCGCTCGTACTCGGCCTTGCCGCGTTCATCACCCTCCCGGCCGCAGCCCAGAACCGGAAGATCCGTGTGGACGGCATCCGGCCGCTGGCCTTCGGCGCATTGCTGGCCGGCACACCGGCAACGGTACTGCGGACTGATCCTGCTCGCTCGGGCCAGTTCGACCTGACGGCACAGAACAACGACACAGTGATCCTCAGCTTTTCCCTTCCCTCATCCATGAGTGGGCCCGCGGGCGCGTCCATGCCGCTGTCCTTCGGCGGCTCGGATGCCGGGTTCTCCTCGGCACAGAGCATCGGTGATCAGGTGGCGTTCGATCCGCGCCAGTCGTACGTCGCCACCATGTCGCAACAGGGGCGGGGCTCGGTCTTTCTCGGCGGCGCTGTCTCGCCTGGCTTCAACCAGCGCGCCGGTGCCTACACCGCAACCATCACCCTCACGGTCATGTATCCATGAAGCGAGCCGCCGCAGTCCTGCTCCTGACCATGCTGGCACCGGCAGTGGTAAGGTCCCAGGGCGTCCTGGTGGCACCGACATCGGTCTTTCTCGATGGCCGGAGCCGTACTGCCACCGTGCTGCTGGTGAACCCGAACGATCAGGCCGTCGAGGTCACGCTTTCGACCACGTACGGTTACGCCATCACCGACTCCTCGGGCCACTTTGCCGCCTGGCTCACCGATACGCCGGACAGTACTGCGCCGAATGCCTCGCCCTGGATCCGGATCTTTCCCCGGCGAGCCAGCCTGGCGCCCCGGGCGCAGCAGGTCATTCGGCTGCTCATTACGCCGCCGCCCGGCCTGGCTACCGGCGAGTACTGGGCGCGCCTGGTGGTCCTTGCACGCGGCGGCCAGATGGCCATGTCGGAGCCGAGCGATTCCACCAGCGTCACGATCGGGCTCCCGATGCAGGTGCGCACGGTGCTGCCGGTGCTCTACCGCAATGGCAAGGTGGAAACCGGCGCCGCCGTCGACAGCCTGCGGGCGCGCAACGAGGGCGATTCGCTCGTCGTGCAGGCGCGCATCTCGCATCTGGGTAACGCCGCACTTCTGGCCACGGTCCGCGGCACGCTCACCGATTCTGCCGGCACGCTGCGGGGGCACTTTGCCCAGCCGGTGTCGGTCTACGCCCCGATTCAGCCGCGATTCTCCTTCCCGCTGGACTCACTGCCTGCGGGTCGCTATCTGCTCCGGATCGAGGTGGCACCCGGCCGGCAGGACCTGCCCTCCGAAGTGCTGCTGCCGTTTCGCGCCGCGCGCGACTCGCTATCCATTGTCATTCCCTGATTGATGCGTCGCCGGACCGGAGTGCTGCGTACCGTGGTTCCGCTGTTGCTCGCCGCGCTGCCGGTACGGCTTGAGGCGCAGCGGCAGACGGACACGGTCCCGGAACTCGGCATCGTCGAGCTGCGCCTCGGTCGAGTGGTAGCCCGGACGGTGCAGGCGTACCGCGTCGGGGACGACGCCCTCATTCCGCTCTCGCAGTTTCTCGAGCTGGCCGAGATCCGTGGCGAGTTCGACACCAGCGGCTCGGTCCGCGCCATCATGGAGCCGCTGCACGTTCCCCTGATTGTTGATGCGCACGCTCGCACGGCTTCGCTGGGTCGACGCACCATCCATCTGACTTCAACAGAATTCGTCCGTCAGCCCGCGGAGACCTTTGTCTCGGCGGCACGGATCGCTGAACTGCTGGGGCTTGACCTGGCAGTGGACTGGACCGCGCTGGAAGTCGTCGTACGAAATCCGGCCCGGCTGCCGGTGGGGCTCCGGCTCCAGCGGGAGGCCGCCCGGGCATCCCTGCTGCGCGAGTTGCCCGAGCTTTCGCCTGACCTGGTCGTTGGACCAGGTCGCCGGCCGGTGGACGGGTTCGTGCTGGATTACTCGATCTTCTCGCCCAGCAGCGACGTGTTCGGCGGCGCCACGTACAGCGTGGCCGCCGGCGCCGGTGTCGGCGGCGGGTCGCTGGAAATG
Organism: uncultured Gemmatimonadales bacterium; assembly: GCA_963798915.1. Taxonomy (GTDB): domain Bacteria; phylum Gemmatimonadota; class Gemmatimonadetes; order Gemmatimonadales; family GWC2-71-9; genus CAMLHP01. Next base: position 17,726 of record CAWCVB010000004.1, read on the forward strand.
GGCATCCGCAGCCAGGGGCCGGCATCGAGCGGTGATGTGCGATTCGACGGCAGTTGGCTTGGGGTGTGGCGGAACCAGGCGTGGCTCAGGCAGCTGCGCGTCGGCGACGGTCTCGGCTCGGGCGAGAACCCCCGCGCGGTCCGCGGCCTGTACCTGACCAATGCGCCCTTTCTCCGTCCGTCGCTGGTGAGCGACATCGCCTACGCCGGCAGGCTGCCACCCGGCTGGCAGCTCGAAGCCTATCGCAATGGTGTGCTGGTCGGAGTGGACAGCGTGCGGACCGACGGCAGCTACTCAGTCGAGCTGCCGGTGCTGTATGGCGAGAACCCGGTCGACTTCGTGGCCTATGGTCCTTACGGCGAACGGCGGGAATTCAGCCGGAAGTACCTGGTGCCGAGCGCGCTCCTGCCCGTGGGCCGGTTCGAGTATGGTGTCTCCGCCGGCCAATGCCGCATCGACCAGTGCGATGCCGCGGCCAACGTCGATCTGCGCGCCGGGCTGACCAGGCAGTGGACCGTGGGCGGCGGTTTCGACCAGTTCTGGCGTGACAGTCTTGCCGATCGCTCTCATCCGTACCTCAATGCAATCGGCACCATGGCCGATGCCTGGACCACCGAAGCCAGTGTTGCGTGGCACGGCTTTGAGCGACTCCGGCTCTCCTACGAGCCGACGCTCGACCTGCGGCTCGGCACCGAAGCGACCTTCTATTCGCCGGTGACTGACGAGCCGATCCTCAATCCCCTCCAGCGACGCTCCCAGTTCCAGCTCAACGGCTTCTGGCGACCCGACCCGCGTCGGAACTATCTCTATCTCGACGGGCGGTTCGAGTACGCCACTACGGAGGGTGGCTCGACCGCCCGCTCCAGACTTGGTGTGTCAGTCGATCTGGCTGGCGTGCGGGCTGTGCCTTACGTGCGATTTCAGCGCAATGCCGTGACTGGGGGGGCGGCCCAGACTGATAAGTTCGCGGGCGTGGACGCTTTTGCGGTGCCCAACGCGCACTGGGGATCCACCTTCCGCCACTTATGGTTTCGTGGCTCCTACGAGGCCCAGGGCGACGGCTCCAGTGCGTACGCCGCGCTGTCCATTGCCCGTACCCTGTCGCCGTCATTGCGACTCGAGTCCGGCGTCAGCTGGACGCGCGGGGGAGGTGGTGTCACGTGGACGCTTGCGCTCTCGACCGCCCTGCCGCAATTGCGCGCCTTTACCCAGGTGACAGCCCCGCCCTCCGGTTCGGTCGGGGCCACGCAGTATGTGCAGGGCTCAGTGCTCTATGACAACAGCCGGCGCGCGCTGGCCCTCGAGGCCGGGCCGTCGCTGCAGCGCGCCGGCCTCGCCGGCCGGGTCTTCCTGGACCAGAACAGCAACGGCAAGCTGGACGAGGGCGAGCCAGGACTTGGGCGTGTGCGCGTGCAGGTGGGGACGGCGAGCGGCTTCAGCGACTCGCTCGGGAGTTACCGGGTCTGGGATCTCGTGCCGTTCGAACCAGTGCTGGTGACCGTGGACTCCCTGAGCTTCCAGTCGCCGCTATGGGTGCCGGCGTTCGAGGCGGCCGTGGCGTATCCGGCGCCCAATGCTGTCACCCGGGTGGATGTTCCCCTCCAGCTGGGCGCCGTCATAGAGGGCTCGGTGGAGCGAGGGCCGGCACACGAAGCCGTGGCGGCCGTTCCGCTGGTGTTGACGGACCGGCGCACCGGGCGCACGCGAACGATCTCGACGTTTTCGGATGGGACCTTCTACGCGATGGGCATTACCGCAGGCGAGTGGGAGATTCGAATTGCTCCGGCCGCGCTCCAGCTCCTGGATGTCACGGCCGATCCGCTCGTCTTTACGGTGCCCGCCGGAGCAAGCGAGGTGCCGCACCTGGTGGTGCGGCTGGCCTCGCGCCCCTGATGATCAGCTGCCTTTCCTGATGTGAATGCTGCCATTGACGGTTTCGATGGCGAGACTGCGTCCGCCGCTGCCGATCGTGCCGCGTACTGAACGGGGCCCGAACTTGCCCTGGACGGTCAGCGGAAATTCACTCTCGATGTCCCCGTTCACGGTGCTGGCCCGGACGTCGGTGCTGGCACTGGCTGGCAGCGTGACAGAGACGCCGCCATTGACGCTGTGATAGTGAGCCGAGCCATTCCAGTTGGCCTGTCCCATCACCACGTTGACTTCGCCATTCACGCTGCTGGCTTCAGCGAAGCCATCGGTCTGGACGTCAACATCCCCGTTCACCGTCTGGATCTCGACATCGGCCTTCAGGCCCTTCGCTCGCACGTTGCCGTTTACCGTGTGCGCTGCGAACAGGATCGAGGCGGGGAGTCGCACGGTAAAGTCGACCGACACGTCGTTGTCGTCATCGGAGTGGCCGGATGAGCGCCGATCTTCACATCCGTCGCCCCGCTGGTTGGGATAGATCGTGCAGATCACCACGCCATCCGACGTTTGCTCGACCTTGACCTGGACATGTTCCGGATTGCCTCGTCGAGCATGCTTGACCCCGGTCACTTCAATCTGATTTCCCCGCGCGGCTGTGGCGTCGACATTGCCGTTGATATTCCTGATGCTCAGCGTCTTGCCAGCTGCGAGCGTACCGGTCCAGTGAAAATCGGGAGCTTGCTGGCCGCCCTGGAGGGCGGCCACCACGGCGAGCACAGTGAATCCGAGCATGAGTCTGGTCTCCTGAGTGGGTTAACGGTCCCGGGCCTGCTGCGGCCGGGTCAGTTCGATCGAACCCTGGAACGATTCGAGTTCAAGGCGGGCACTGCCGTCGCCCAGCACGAAGCTGAAGCTGCCATGCTGCCGCTTGCCGGAACGAACTTCCGCGGGAATCGCCGAAGAAAAATCCCCATTGAAGGTGTTCACGTTGACCGTGGCATTGGCGCCGGCCTGCACGCCCACGACGATGTCTCCGTTGTGGGTAGTGAACTGGTATTGCCCGCCGTTGCGGATCGGTCCACCAAAGCGGATATCTCCATTCATGGACTCGGCGGAGACGGCGTCCGAGGTGATGTCCTCAAGGCGCACCGATCCGTTGACCGTGGATGCGTTGATGGAGCCCCTGGACCGTCGCACCGTGACGTCGTCATTGATGCTCGCGGCGCTGATGTTGCCGCTGGCCTGGCTCAGCTCGACACTGCCATCGACCGAGGAGAGGCTCACATTGCCTGAGCCGCCGCTGACGAGCACATCCCCATTGACCGTCTCTGCGGAGAGTGGCGCCGTGACGCCTTCGATGGTGATGTCGCCCTCCACCGAGTGGAGGTTCAAGGGCATCCACGTGGGCACCGTGAGGGTGAAGGAGCCCTCCGGCGGCCGGCCGAACCGGCTTCGCACCGAGACGCTGATGCCGTCGCCCGAACGCGAGACCTCGATCCGCCCGTCTTCGTCCGCGTCCTCGAGGTCTGCCTGCACCCGGACGCTGTTCCGATTCCAGGCGCGAACCGTGATGTCGCCTTCATGCACGCTGAGACGGAGTCGGTCCTGCCGGCTGGCCGCGAACGTGGTATCCTGGCCTTGGGCTGCGACAGCCGCGAGCAGTAGAAACGATGCGAGAAACACGGTGGAGGTCCTCGGTTCAGGTTTCCGCACGGGCAAGCGTCGCCGCCTGGCGGAGCAGGTCCACCTTGCGACGCATGGTGCGCGCGAGGTACGCATTGAGATAGGCATTGTTGGGATCGGAGGCGACGGCGCGCTGCGCATCGGCCACGGCGGAGTCGACGGTGGCAAGATTGCGCTCCAGCACCCGGACCGTCGCGGTGTCGAGGTGTCCGCGGCCGGCGTCCAGCACCTTGCGCAGGTCCGACACGGCGGCGTCATAGGTCTGTTCGGCCCGGCTGGCGGCCGTACGCACGGTGGCCGGCGGCGTGGCGCCGTTGACGCTCATGCTGGGCCCGGCGGGCGAGGGGCCGTGCCGCATGGCCAGCCACACCGAACCGCCGCTCAGCGTCGCGATCAGTGCCGCCGCCGCCGCCAGGCGGGGCAAGGTTGAGAGCCACGGCCGGGCCGGGCGAAGCGACAGCACCGGGGTGCCGGGCTCGATCGCGGCGCGGATTCCCGGCCAGAGGTCTCGGAGCTTATCCTCCGGCGGCAGCGAGGCGGCCGCCCGCACCACGCTCGCCAATCCGGCCAGGACACGTTGGCAGCTCGCGCAGGTGGCGAGGTGCGCTTCGCATGCAGCTCGTTCGGCCGGGGCGAGTTCGCCATCGAGGTATTCCGACAGCCGGTCGGTCCAGTGTTCGGCATTCATGACTATCGCTCCAGGTGGCGCCGGAGTGCCATCCGCGCCCGGTGCAGCTGTGATTTTGACGTGCCCGTGACCGTGCCCATCATTTCCGCGATTTCCTCATGGCGATACCCTTCCACGTCGTGCAGCACGAACACCTGCCGGGCGCCATCGGGCAGCTCGCCGAGCGCCGCTTCGAAGTCCACCCGGTCGAGCGCACCGCCGGTGTGCGGGTGTGCCACCGTGGCCAGCGGCGCGTCATCAGCGTGATACCGCTCGCGAGCCAGGCCAAGCTGGCTGCGGCGAGCCAGGCAGACGTTGACGGCAATCTTGTGGAGCCAGGTACTGAAGGCCGATTCGCCGCGAAAGCTCGACAGCTTCTGCCATGCGCGGATGAAGGCATCCTGGGTCGCGTCGTCCGCTTCGTCTGGCGACAGCATCCGGCGCGCAAGGGCATGAATCCGGCCCGCGTGCTTCCGATAGAGGCGCTCGAAGGCGTGGGTATCCCCCGAGGCAGCCAGGGCCACCTCCACAGCATCGCCGTCTGAGCGTTGCCGGGCATGGTTCGGTTTCAGCGCGCGCGCCCCACGAGTCGGAGTGATCATGCAGGAGATTGGACTGGGAAATGTGTCCGAAGGTTGTCAGGACGGCCAGCCAGCCAGGGGCCGGTGCTGGCCAGCAGCCTCATTTCGGGTCATAATACGGTGTCAGATGTGCACTTGGACGGAGAATCGAGGCCCATGACTTCCACCGCGAGCCGTGTCATCCACGCGCCGACCGGTACCCAGCGCTCCTGCAAGGGCTGGCACCAGGAGGCCGCGATGCGCATGCTCATGAACAATCTGGATCCGGCCGTGGCGGAGCGCCCAGACGAGTTGATCGTGTACGGGGGCGGCGGCAAGGCGGCTCGGAACTGGGACTGCTTTGAAAAGATCGTTTCCACCCTGCGCCGGCTGGAGAACGACGAAACTTTGCTGGTGCAGAGCGGAAAGCCCGTCGGCGTCTTTCGCACCCACGAGGAGGCGCCCAGGGTGCTGATCGCCAACGCCAACCTGGTGCCGCGATGGGCCACCTGGGAGGAGTTTCGCCGGCTCGACGCCCTGGGCCTCACCATGTACGGACAGATGACCGCCGGCTCCTGGATCTATATCGGGACGCAGGGCATTCTCCAGGGCACGTACGAAACCTTTGCAGAATGCGCCCGCCAGCGCTTTGGCGGCTCGCTCGCGGGCCGGCTCGTGGTCACGGCGGGGCTGGGCGGCATGGGCGGGGCACAGCCTCTCGCTGCCACCATGAATGGTGGGGTGCTGCTGGGTGTTGATGTGGACGAGCGACGGATCCAGCGGCGGGTGGACAGCGGATACTGTGATCGCCTCGAGCGCGACCTCGATGCTGCGCTGCGGCTGGTGGAACAGGCCCGGGAGGAGCAGCGGCCGCTCTCGGTTGGCCTGGTGGGGAACATCGCCGAAGTCCTGCCCGAGCTGGTCCGGCGGGGCGTTGCGCCGGACGTCGTCACCGACCAGACCTCGGCCCACGACCTCCGGCTGGGATACATTCCGGCCGCAATGACGCTGGAGGATGCGGGCGAGCTTCGGGAGCGCTCACCCGAGGCCTACGAGGCGCGAGTCCTCGACTCGATGCAGGCACACGTCAGCGCCATGCTGGAGCTGCAGCGGCGCGGGGCGGTCGTCTTCGATTACGGCAACAACCTGCGGGGACAGGTGGCGGATCTTCGGGGCATGACCGAGGCCTTTGAGATCCCAGGATTCGTGCCCGAATTCATTCGCCCGCTCTTCTGCCGTGGGGCGGGGCCGTTCCGCTGGGCAGCGCTCTCGGGCGATCCAGCCGACATTGCGGCCACGGACGACGCCGTGCTGACGACCTTCCCGGAAAAGGCGGCGCTGGCGCGCTGGATCCGTCAGGCGCGCGAAAAGGTCCGGTTCCAGGGGCTCCCCGCCCGGATCTGCTGGCTCGAATATGGCGAGCGCGCCGAGCTGGGCGAACGGTTCAACTGGCTGGTGCAGTCCGGCCGGGTGTCGGCACCGCTGGTCATCGGTCGCGACCATCTGGATACTGGCTCGGTGGCGTCCCCGAATCGGGAAACCGAAGGGATGCTCGACGGGTCGGACGCCATCGCCGACTGGCCGCTGCTCAATGCGATGCTGAATACAGCGTGTGGGGCGAGCTGGGTGTCGCTTCACCATGGCGGCGGCGTCGGCATCGGCTATTCGCTGCACGCGGGGATGGTGTGTGTGGCCGACGGCACCGAGTCTGCCGCTCGGCGCCTCCAACGCGTGCTCAGCGCCGACCCAGGCACCGGCGTGATGCGCCACGCCGATGCCGGCTACGAGCTGGCGATCGAAACGGCCAGAGAGCGCGGTGTGGACCTTCCCATGATCACGGGCTGACATGCAGATCCTCCGGAATATCGGCACGCTCGCCATCTGTGCCGCCAAGGGCGGCCAGTCGGACGTTCAGCTGGTCCACAACGCGTCACTGATCTGGAATGGCGACCGGATCGTGTGGGCGGGGCCGGTGGAAGAGATGCCGGCAAATCTCGGCACCGCGATGATGTTCGATGCGCGCGGTGGTCTGGTGATTCCCGGGCTGGTGGACGCCCATACCCACCTGGCATTTGCCGGCTGGCGCGCTGGCGAATTCGCCCAGCGCTGCCTCGGGACCTCGTACCAGGAGATCGCCGCCGGCGGTGGCGGCATCGCGGCGACCGTGCGGGCAACGCGCGCGGCCGATGATACGATGCTGCTCAACCGGGCCCGTGGCTTCCTCGACGAAATGGTGCGCCTGGGGGTCTGCACCGTGGAGTGCAAGAGCGGCTACGGGCTGACATTGCACGAGGAATTGCGGCTGCTGCGGATCTATCGAGCGCTGGCCGAGACCGGTCCGTGTCATGTCGTGCCGACCCTGCTCGGCGCCCATACGCTGCCGGCCGAATCAGTGGCCAACCGCGCCGGATATCTCGGCATGCTGGTCAACGAACTGATTCCGGCCGTGGCGGCCGAAAAGCTCGCCCGGTTCTGCGACGCCTTCGTGGATCGGACCGCATTCACGGTGGATGAGGCACGCAGGGTGCTCATGGCAGGCGCCGCCGCGGGACTTCGCCCCAAGCTGCATGCCGACCAGCTCGCCGATGACGGGGCAGCCGGGCTCGCCGGCCAGCTCGGAGCGGTATCGGCCGACCACCTCGAGCACGTCTCGGATGACGGCATTGCGGCGCTCCGCGCGGGCGGCGTCGTCGCGGTCAGCCTGCCGCTTGCGTCACTCTACCTCCGGCAGCCGCCGATGCCGGCCCGCCGCCTGATCGCGGCCGGGGTGCCGGTGGCTGTGGCCACCGATTTCAATCCGGGCTCGGCGCCCAGCTTCCATCTGCCCTTTGCCATGACGCTCGCCTGCACCATGCAGATGATGACACCGGCGGAAGCGCTCAAGGGCGCCACGATCTACGCGGCACGAGCGGTAGGAATGGAGGCGGAGGTCGGGTCGCTGGAAGCCGGCAAGCTTGCCGATTTCGTGCTGGTTGATGCGGACGACGTGAATCAATGGTTGTACCACCTGCGGGCCAATGCCTGCCGGTGGACGGTGATCGGCGGGAGGACGGCCTGGAAGGCGAAATGACAGGACGGGCAAGGCAGGACGGGCAGGACGGGCAAGGCGGCCAGGTTCTCGTCGGATCGTCACTCCGTGCGATAGCGGGAATCGATGAGGGGCTCGCCCGGTCTGAATCACCATGCCCGACGCCCTCATGGACCCCCCGTCATTCCCGCGAAAGCGGGAAGTTCGCGGGGGTGACGATTGTGCGAGCTTCGGCCCGCCCATCCCGCCCATCCCGCCCATCCCGCCCATCCCGCCCATCCTTCCCGTCCTGCAGAGCCGTCTAGCCGCCGATCTTCCCGTCCACGATCGCCAGGATCTCCGCTTCTCGCCGGTCTGCTTCCGTCACCAATCCAGCGCCCTCGTCCAGCATCGGCTGGATGAGCGAGCGATCCTTGAGTGTGCCCGCATTGATTCGCACGTTGAGCCAGGCACCGCGGACGGCGGTGCGGGCGCAGCAGGCCGCCACGCCGGCGTCGGAGACGGAGGCCGGCAGGCCCGTCTCCGCCATCGCGCGGGCGATATCGAAGACCTCCATGGCACGCTGCATGACGCTGAAGGGGACGCTGGCCGCCGCGAGCGTGGCCGCATCCAGGGTCGCGCGGCGCGCGTCCTGTTCAGCCCGCGTGTCTTTCGGCAGCTGCATGGCGGCGAGGACGGCATCGAACGCGCGGGTGTCTGCATCCACCAGGCGGAGCAGTTCGGCCGTGATCGCCTGACCCCGTTCTGCCCACACCGAGAACTCCTCCCAGCGTTCATCCCAGCCGCGCTTGTGCGATGAGAGGTTGGCCACCATCGTCGCGAGCGATGCCGCCATGGCGCCGACGGCAGCGGCCACCGAACCGCCACCAGGGGCGGGGGATTCGGACGCTGTCTCGTTGATAAAGCCCTCGACCGTCATGCGCACCAGCCGCTGGTCGGCAGGATCGCGCAGCTTGTACTCAATAATCCGCTCTTCCGGCACAAAGCGCGTAAACTCATCCAGACCCAGCGTACGGACCGCGATGTGAATGAGATCCGCCTCGCTGACGCCGAGGGAGCGTTTCTGCTTCCGGAGGTAATGGCGGCCCGCATCGAGCATCGCGGCGAGCGGAACCAGGCCCACCAGCTCGGAGCCGGTCACTCGCATGCCTCGGTCGCGGGCTGCTCGTTCCACCTGATCAAAGGCCGCGTGGATGGGCGTGACGGCGAGGTCGGTCAGGTTCATGGAGACCTGCGCCACGCCATATTCGTCAATGAACCATCCGATTGCCTTGACGGCCGTGAGTGCGCCCGGGTCGATGAGCGGAGCGCCCGAAGGATCGGTCAGCACCTTGCCGGTGAGCGAGCCACCCTCCCGCCTGGGTCGGCCGGCCTCGCGCACGTCAAAGGCCACCGCGTTGGCGCGCCGGGTCGAGGTGGTATTGAGGTTCACGTTGTAGGCCACGAGAAAATCACGCGCACCGATGACGGTGGCGCCTGCGGTCGGGTTGAAGCGGGCCGGACCATAATCGGGCTTCCAGTCCGGATCCGCGAGCTTGGCCGCCAACCCTTCATACTCGCCTTCGCGAATGTCAGGGAGGCGCCGACGTGACGGTTCGGGCTGCGCTGCCTCGTAGAGGTATACCGGAACACCGAGTTCGCCTCCAACCCGCTCGCCAAGTTTCCGGGCCAGTGCCGCCGCCTCCTCCATCGTGACGCCGTTGATCGGTACGAAGGGGCAGACATCGGTGGCTCCCATCCGGGGGTGCTCCCCCTGGTGCCGCCGCATGTCGAGAAGTTCGGCGGCGGCCGCGATGCCGCGGAACGCAGCTTCCAGCACGGCGTCAGGTTCGCCGGCCAGGGTGACGACGGTCCGGTTGGTGGTCTTGCCTGGATCGACGTGAAGCACGGATGCTCCCGGCACTGAATCCAGGCGCTGGACAATCCGGTCGATGATCTCGCGGTTGCGGCCCTCGCTGAAGTTGGGGACGCACTCGATGAGTCGATTCATAGGGCTGGCCATTGTTGGGTGACGCAGTGAAAGGCACCGAGTCCCCAGACCAGGTCGGTGCAGTCGATGCCGATCACCTTCCGGTTCGGGAACAGGTTCTCCAGTGTCTCGCGGGCCTGCTGGTCGCGCTCGCGATCATACGTCGGCAGCAGCACGCACGTGTTGGCGATATAGAAGTTGGCATAGCTTGCAGGGAGGCGCTGGCCATCGTGCTCCAGGCGCCGCGGCATGGGCAAGCTGACGACGCGCAGCGGTTCGCCGTCCTGGTCGCGCATCTCACGCAGCCGGGCGAGGTTCTCCTGCAGCGGCTGATAATTGGCGTCGGCAGGGTCATCTTCCACCACCGTGACCACGGTGTGCGCGTCCGTGAAGCGTGTCAGGTCGTCCACGTGTCCGTCGGTGTCGTCGCCCTCGATGCCATTGCCCAGCCAGAGAATCCTGGTGACGCCGAGATAGTCGCGCAGGTACCGCTCGATATCGTCGCGCGTCAGCGCTGGATTCCGGTTCGGGTTGAGCAGGCATGATTCGGTGGTGAGCAGCGTGCCACGCCCGTTGACGTCCAGCGAACCCCCCTCCATGACAATGCCGGGATGGAACACCGGAATACGGTACTCCTCACCGATTCGCATGGGCACCACATCATCAAGGTCGAACGGGGGATACTTGCCACCCCAGGCGTTGAATCCCCAGTCAATGATGGCCTGCTCCCTCCCACGGTCCGTCTCGCGCTGGATGAACACCGGTCCGTGATCCCGGCACCAGGCATCGTTGGTTGGATTATGATGGAAATAGACGTCGTTCAGTGGGATGGTGCGGGACAACAGCTGGCGTCGGACATCGTCTTCCATGGCCAGTCCCGCCACGTTGATGTGCACCTCTTCACTGCGGGCAAGGTGGCGCACGATTTCGCAGAAGATCTCCGGCACCGGCGCAAACTTGCCGGGCCAGGAGGCCTCCTTGTGCGGCCAGCTCAGCCAGGTGCCACGATGGGGCTCCCACTCGGCGGGCATGCGGAAGCCGAGCTGGGCGGGCAACAGGCCGTGAGGATCGATGCTCACGCCGCCCATGCGCGCCGCCGGATCACTCGTGGAGATAGCGTTGCGCGAGGTCGGCGTAGGCGTCGATGCGCCGATCGCGCAGGAAGGGCCAGTGGGTCCGGCTCTCATGGACCTTGGCGAGGTCCACGTCGGCCGTGAGCACCTCTTCGCCGGTGCCCCCGCGCACCAGGACGCGACCGCCCGGGTCGGCCACGAAGCTCCCACCCCAGAAATCGATTCCGTCCGGCGGCGGCGCCCCTTCGTGCCCGACCCGATTCACGGCACAGACGTAGACGCCATTGGCGATGGCGTGGCTGCGCTGAATCGTCTCCCAGGCGTTCTGTTGCTGCTCGCCGTGTTCCTCGCGTTCGGGCGGCAACCACCCGATGGCGGTGGGGTAGAAGAGAATCTGCGCGCCATGCATGGCAGTGAGCCGGGCGGCCTCAGGGTACCATTGATCCCAGCAGATCAGCACGCCGATCCGGCCGAACCTTGTGTCCCATGCGCGGAAGCCGAGATCGCCCGGGGTAAAGTAGAACTTCTCGTAATACTGGGGATCGTCGGGAATGTGCATCTTGCGATACTTGCCCAGGAACGATCCATCCGCGTCGAGCACTGCGGCGGTGTTGTGGTAGAGTCCCGCCGTGCGCTTTTCGAAGAGCGAGGCCACGACGACGACACCATGCTTTTCCGCCACCTGGCCAAGCCGTTCGCTGCTGGGGCCCGGCACCGATTCAGCCAGTGCAAAGTGGGCGTGGTCCTCGGTCTGGCAGAAATACTGGCTGCGGAAGAGCTCCTGCAGGCAGATGATCTGCGCACCGAGCTCGGCGGCCTGCTCGATGCCCGCAATCGCCTGCGCCAGGTTCTCATCGGGATCGCGGGTGCAGGCCATCTGCACCAGGCCGAGGCGGACCGCGGCAGGGGAGGTAGGCATGCGGGGAACTTAGCGGGTCGCGAGTCACGAGTCACGGGTCACGGAGGTCGCCACGCGCTGTCATTGCGAGACGCCCGCAGGGCGTCGAAGCAACCGACCGCAATCGTCGGCGGAACTTTGTCTGAGGTTGGCGCACCGCTGAGCTGTTCCGCACTTACGTGGAGCCCGCTGGACCTTCCCTTTCTCTGAACAGATGCAACGGAGGAATTGGTCGCTATACTGAAGGGAATATCGAAATCTATGGACGCGGGGATGTGGCCACGGGCTCATTGGGCAAGTGCATCCACAGGCGTTGCTGGCGCATCTGCGACATCCCCTCTGCGCTAGCGACAATCCTGCCATTATCAACTAAGTATTCGCTCGGCACCGGCGTTTGAAGATCGGACGCTCGACCACTGACAGGTATGCGCTCGATCTTGAGTTGCCGCATATCCGCATCAGATACATGACCCACGAGTATGAGTGTCAGTTGAACTCGGCCTTCGTGCTGGAGCTTTTCCCAGTCAGGAAGGGGTGTCCCGCAGAAGAGGCAGACGTCTGCGCTATAGACTAGGACTGCGCTGGGCGGACCAGAAGCTGGAATAAGTGCTGCGATCTCGCGCCCATCATCAAGCTCCTGACGGAGAATGTTGGGTGGGCTGTCTCGACACGAGCCCAAGCATACCACAAGGCCGAGAGCCATTCCTGATCCGAGCGTGCGCTGCAGCCAATGCATGTGCCATGTTCGACCGTGTAAGGCAATTGACGGAGAGCCTGAGCTGCATCTCATGTCCCGGCCGCCCAAGTGCATGATTCTGTATCTACCTGATAACGGCGGAGTACGGTGTACGGTGCTCCCCCTTCCGGCAAGACTTGGGCGAGCACAAACAGCGTGTCTCCTGCGAACGCCACACGCGCAAACGGGTCGCTGGGAACTGGAACCAGCGCGTCCGGGCAAGTTCTGCGCCGCTGCAGGTCAATGACAGATAGGTAAAGGGTACCGGCGAGCCTGCTGGACAATCGTTCAAAGTCTGCCGTTACATACGCAATCTTTCCATCAGCTAGGCGCGCAAGCAGCATCGGTATGGAAGGCCGGAAGACGGCAGCGGCGGCACTTTGAGGCTGGTCGTCCGAAATGCTGCTCAACAATTTCGGCAGCGCTCCTCGACGCGAGGAGTGGGCGACGCGGATGCTGTCAAATGGGCCTTGGTACGGGCCGACAAAGAGAAAGTTCGACAGCTCTATCGCCAGTCCGATGCTATCGTCGCCAAGCGGAACGACCTGAAGATACGAGAAGTTATCGTTGATGATACGGCTCGGCCCGAGAGGCTCAGGAAAGGGGCCACCGCGTAGGGGACTATCCACTGCGGTGCCAACCCCCATGAGCGTCGTCCGCGACACGGTATCAATCAGGCGAAAGATAGCTCGTCCACGCTGGTAGGCGAGCGGCACGGCCGGAGGGATTGACGTACTGGGTATTAGCCGTGCCCAGAGCTCGTCGCCCGACTGAAGGTCCAGGAGCTTAGCCTCGGAGCCATCCTCCACAATGCCAAGCGTGTCGTTCGCCAAGAGTAGCTCAGCTGGCCCGGCCTCGAACTCGCCAGGTCCCGATCCTCGGCGCCCAATATCCCGGAGGTGTTCACCATCAGGAGCATATTCGTGGATGGTGCTGTTTCGTCCATCAGGTATCCAGATGACGCCGTCGCGGCCGATGCGCAGTCCCGTCGGCAAGCCAACGAACGAGGTGTCGCTCTCGGCCAATCTGACAGTATCAATCAGGTGCAGTACTGGGGATTGTGATGACGGCTCATCCTGATGACACGACCAGAGAGATACCCCGATCACGGCGCTGACGATTGCCGGTGCCAAGCCGATCCGCCGGGGTCTGGCACAGGCAATGTCAATCATTTTCCCAGCAGGTTGAGCCGGGGTTGCCCTTGCAAGTGAAAGCCGGAGTGCATGAGAGGATCCAAGTACAGTAGCATTGGTTGTCCCAGCTTTGCAGGCACACGAGCCCACCATCCTCCGACCATGCAGGAGCGGGCCCAGCAGCTATTAATAAGCCAATCGTGGTCACGAGGATGATCGTCAGTGAGCGTAGTGCCCACCCATTGAAAATCTGATGGAGTGGTTGCATCGCAGCATCCGCGTTCCTGCTGATGACCCGATCGGAGGGATACTCCGACCATGGCGTTGACAATTGCCGGCGCCAAGCTGATTCATTGAAGCTCGGCACCGGCGTTGCTAGTGCGTACGCCAATCACTCTTGACAGCGTGCGCCGACCTTCCCACCGCAAGTGGCAGCCCAGTTGCATGCGTGAATCCACGTGCAGTAGCAGTGGGCGTCCCAATCCTGCTGGCACCCAAGAGTATCCTCCGACCGCGCAGGAGCGGGCCCAGCAGCTAAGCCAATCGTGGTCACGAGCATGATTACCAACAGGCGTAGAGTCCAGCGTTTATGATCGGAATCGTGTGGCCGCATGGATGACCTCCATTCTTTCATTCATCGCTGTAACGGTGGTCCAGTGCTCGGATCGCTCTTCCCAGTCGCTCTCCTCTGTCAAGTGGGGTGGTCATGCGCTTCTTATGAAGGCTGCTGCCAGGATGCGATGCTATCGGATCCTCGCCATGAGATCATTAATGTCTTAAGGCGTGATCCGCCATACAAATTCTGCGCAAAAATGCCGATTATTTGCTTCGCGTGACTGCACACCCTTGGGCTCTTTCCCACCAGCCGATGCCGAGGTAACATCAAGAACTGTCTCGCGCTGGAAAGAGTCCAGGCGGAGGTACCATGCGCTCACTTTGGAACAATCTGGTGGCGCTACCCTTGCCATATTCGGAGTATGCAGCTCCAGAGCCACCCCTGCCGATCGGGACCATCCTCATCGTCAATATTGGGGGCGGCCTGTCCCTGAGTCGCGAAGTGATTGAACTCTGTAGCAGCCATCCCTGGTGCCCAACGTGCGTGCTACTGCCCGACAACGCGCCCGTCAGCGCTTTTGACTTGCAGTTGCTCATGACCCTGGGGTCTCCGAAGCTTGCGTTTATGAACGGTGCAGTAGCACGTATGCCCGCCGCGGCGGTCGTCAAACTGGTCGATGGCCGACAGATGCCGGATGCAAGCGGGCTGGCCGGTGCTGTTGCGAGTAGGCTGTCTCAGCGTGAGATACAACCGTGGCTTGAGGCCTGCCTCACTAACGCCTTCAGAGCCGGGAAAGGGCCATCACGGGACACACTACGTCGTCATATCGGTGGCTTCGGCCTGCTTCGCCCCCACCAGTGGAGATGGATTCCGGGCACACTACGCGCGGTCATGCATGCGAGGGCAAATCCCTCACTTTCTCTCGTGCGAGCTGCGGCGGATTGTGGGCTCGATGTCCGCTCGCTGCGTACCCATGTCAGCGAGCTGACCGGGCTTTCATTGCGATCGGCTCTCGCGTACGCGGGATGGGAGTGGTTCATTGAGACAGTGCTCCGCCGATGGGAGTATGTCGGCGGAATGAGAGCGGAAGCTACGCAGTCGGACCATTCAGTCAGGTTGTCTGCATATGAGAACCGTAGCCGACCAGCCTAAACACTTCTTTGGTACCGTCCACTAGCTCGAGATCACGATCATGGTTGAGCCCACGCTCCGCATTCACTCCACCCTTACCCACGCCTTCCCCCGTGCCAGCGGCCAGCGCAGCAGCACGCCGATGCCCTGCTCGGTGCGCTCGAATCCCCGTTCGCTCTTGGAGACGGTCGAGACTGGCGCCCGCCACTCATCGAACCCGTCGTGCTCCAGGGGCACTGCCGCCGACAACGTCAGCTCGACCGTGAACACCTGGCCCTCGGCTTCGGGAGGCGGGCACCACTCGTATTCGGCATGGAGGCGGCCGTCGGGCGTGAACGTCAGGCGCTTGACCAGCCCCAGCGGCGTCGCGTCGCCATGCAGCCCGATCACCAGGCCCTCCGGCATCAGTTCGGTGGCCCATTCGAAGCGCTCGTTGGTCCAGGACACCCTCGGCTGGTAGTCGGCCGCGGCATACTGTTCGCGCGTGACGGCATCATCGAGCACGCGCTCACGCAGGAGGGTGCGCTCGTCCAGGTCAACCACCGGGCGTTCGTCCAGTTGTAACCGGTGTTCCATGTCATGAATGCTCGGGACGCCGTTCGTGGCGGAATCGCCATGGCCTGGCGAGATATCCGCGTGGTAGGCTTCGAGCCGGCGCGTCAACGTGTCACAGAGGTTTTGGCCGATGGCAAAGCGCGTGAATTCTTCGACGGCGCCGCCACGGTCTGGGCTTACGAGTGCCGAGAAGCTGGCGCTGTGCACCCACAGTTCATCGTGGCCGTCAAAATCAAAATCCAGGCATTCCGCCGCGACGGGCTCCTCGTGCCGCATCTCAGCTTCGGCCTGGGCCAGCTCGGCCCAGACGGCATGGCGCAGATGCGGCAAGTACAGGCCGCCGAACACCCCATGCCAGTAAGCGTCGTTGCATTGCGCGCGTGAGATCGCGCGCCGCACCGCCGCCGGGTTGCCCCGCTGCCGGGCCAGCACGGAGAGCTGCTGGGCCTTCTTGTGCATCCGGTTCGATTCAGGGTACTTGACCAGAAAGTTCCGCCAGTGCGAGCCTCGGAGCAGGGCGCCCCATTCGCTGCTGAGCCACTCTTTGCCGAGGTCGTGTTCCAGCGCCGCCAGCCGGCCAGCGGTGGACGGAGGCAGCGCCCACCCCTCCATCTCGCGATAGGAAGCGGTGGGCAGGTAGGCCAGCCCGCCTGTCGGCGTGGCATGACGCGCCGCGTCGAACGTGTCGAGCTCCATCACGCCGTCGTGCCGCAGCCGATCCAGTTCATCGAAGAAGCTCCGCAGCCAGCCACGCTCATAGACCCAGTCATGCGTGCCGGGCCATCCGCCAAACTTTTCGCCGTCGTCCGCCAGCACCGCCAGCGGCTGCCCGGCGGCGTGCAGCGCCCGGAGGTACTGTCCGGTGGCTTCGGGGGGCTGAAAGGGGATGAGGTAGCGAAGTTGCTCGTCAATCGCGAACAGCGTCAGGCGCCGCTGCTCATTCTCGGTGACCAGCGGACGGTACAGGCGGTCGCGGGGGACACCGGAGGCGAGGAAATGGCGATCGTCGACAATCGCGTATGAGATCCCGGCGTCCACCAGGTCGCCCGGCAACTCGGGCGTCCAGACCCGCTCGGTCAACCAGAGGCCGTGTGCCTCAACGCCAAAGCGGCGGCGCAGCTCGCTGCGCATCCGCTCCACCTGCTCAATCCGATCCTGTCGAAGCAGGGCGGCGAGCACGGGCTCGGTCCAGCCGGCGGCCAGCAATTCGATCCGGCGATCGGCCACCAGGCGGCCGATGCGCTCGAGGTAGCCGCCCGCGTGCTGCTCCATCCATTCGATGAGGGGTCCCGAAATATGGAACGTGAGCGGGAAGCAGTCCCGCTCTTCCAGGGCATCGAGTAGCGGTACATAGACCCGCTCCATGTGTTCCGCGAAGACGTGATCGAAGTTGCCGATGGGCTGGTGCAGGTGGAAGCCAAGTAGAAAGCGGACCGGAGGCAAGGATCAGCTCGGCGTCAGGAGAGGGAGCGCGTGCCATCAAGCGCGGCACGGATCGAGGGAATCAGTACTGGAAAGCAGTCATCGCGCTGGCGGCCCTCCTCAGCCTCGAGGCGCGCCCGCGCAAGGTCGTCCGGTTGAAGCTGACGCAGCGCGGCGACGAGCCGCTCGGCACGCGCACAGTGCTCACGGAAGCGTCGCTCGCCGTAATCCGCCGCCGCGCCCGTCGAGATGATGAACTGCCAATCCGAGGCCTGGGCCAGCAGGAGCTCCCGGGCGGCCTGCTCCAGCACCGGGTGCCAGGCGGCATCCGCCAGTGCGTCTGGCGCCGCATTCCAGAACTCATCCTCCAGTGGCCAGAGACGCTCCCAGGTCCAGACGACCTCGGGGTTCAGCCACATGCTGAAATCGCCCTTCCCGCCCCACGATCCCTCCGGCAGGCGGAGACCGGAGCGGGGCGGGTGCTCGGCCAGGTGCGCCGACGCGGTCACCGGCGCGATACGCGATTGATGGCTGAGCTGGCGGTAGGCCTGGGCCAGGAATTCCGGTCCCTCGGACCACCAGTGGCCGAAGAGCTCGGTGTCAAAGGGAACAGCAAGCACAGGGTGCCGGCGACGGCTCAGGCTGCTCGCAATCTCCGCCAGAAGGCCGGCAAAATGGGTCGCATGTTCCTCGGCCTGCTCCTGCGCGGCCGCCGGTTCGTAGGCTTCCTTCTGCCCCAGGTCGCTTCCAGGGGCACTGACACGCCACAGCCGAAGGCCGCCTGGCCAGCGCTGCTTGTGGAATTCGAGGTACGCGCTGTCCCCTGGATATCCGCCATGCCGGCTCCAGACCTGGCGACTGGCGACCGGGTCCCGCACAAAGGCGCTGATGCGCGCCCGGCCGGAGGACAGGACTCCGTATGCACTGTACGGCGATCGGCCAGAGGTGCCCTCGCTGCGGGGCGAGTCCGCCGCCAGGCCCAAGAGCTCCCCATCGCTCGACACCTCGAGCGGGTCGCCGCCGGTGACCAGATGCGCATCCACGAAGAAATACGCGTAACCGGCATCCGCGAGATGCTCATCGATACCGCGTCTCAACGGCGCACGCCATCCGCCGGGCCACGGCGCCCACGGTCCGCGCGGCCGGTAGGCACACTCCGGCAGCCAGCAGCCTCGCGGCGCGCGCCCGAACAGCCGCTCGTGTTCACGGATGCCCACGGCCAGTTGCAGCCGGATGCTCTCGTCCCGGCCAAGCAGGGGGAGAAATCCGTGGGTGGCGGCGGAGCCCATGATTTCAATCCGGCCCGCCGCTTCGAGAGCGCGGAACGCTCCCACGACATCGCCGTCGATCGCGCGCCAGAGCGTACGCATCTGCTCGAAACGCTCGCCCCAGAATTCGACGGCTTGCCGGAGATGTGGCGCGGCGGCCTGCCCCGGCGCCGCATCCTCCTGCGCCGCCGTCCGGCGCTCCTCGAGATACACTTCCATCTCGGCCTGAAAAGTGGGCGATACGAGCTGGTTCGCGAGCACGGGCGTGAACCCGATGGTCACAGGCGACGCGATTCCGTCCGACTCGAGCTGACGCAGCTGCTTGAGCAGCGGAAGGTAGGTCTCTAGCGCGGCCTCGGTGAGCCAGTCCGAGCCGTGCGGCCAGCGTCCGTGGTTGAGCACCCAGGGCAGGTGACTGTGCAGCGCCAGCACAAAATCCACCGCCATCAGGCCACGCTCCCGTCGCTCAGCGCCTTGCGGTAGACCGCGAGATAATTCTGGACCGAGCGCTCCCAGCTGAAGTCACGCGCCATGGCGTGCTGCATCATGCGCGTCCAGCGGACCGGATCAGCGAATCGGGCCAGCGCCCTGAAGGCCGCCGCCTCGAAGGCCTCGGTCGTATACGAGTCGAAAAGAAAGCCGGTCTGCTCGTCGCTAATCGTATCCGCCAATCCCCCCACCCGCCGCGCAACCGGCAGCGCGCCATAGCGCTGGGCTCGCATCTGCGTGAGGCCGCAGGGCTCGTACAGGGACGGCATCAGGAAGAGGTCGGCGCCGGCCATCAGGCGGTGCTCCAGTCGGTCGGTGAAGTCGAGTTGCACACCAACGCGGCCGGGATTGCGGGTGGCCAGGTCGACCAGCGCCGCCTCGTAAGCACGTTCGCCGCCGCCCAGGAACACAAACTGCGCATCGGTGTCGAACAGGTTCCCGGAATCGAGGATGAGGTCCAGGCCCTTCTGGGTCACCATGCGGCCAGTCATGCCGAAGAGGGGCACGCGACGTCGCTGGGCCAGGCCGAAGGAGCGCTGCAGCGCGGCCTTGCACCGGCGCTTGCCCTCTAGGCGTGTCGCCGAGTAATGGCGCGTAATCTGGGTGTCGCGATCGGGCGACCAGGTGCGCTGGTCAATTCCGTTCAGCACGCCGCTCAGCCGGTCACCCAGCGCAGTAAACACTCCATGCAGCCCGAAGCCGCCGCCGGGCGTGCGCAGCTCGCGCGCCTGCGTCGGGCTCACCGTGACGATCCGGTCAGCAAAGACCAATCCCCCCTTGAGCAGGTTGAGCTGACCGTACCACTCTAGCTGGTCGAGATTGTAGAGCGACCATGGGAGACCCAGTGCCGGCAGCAGCTCGGCGGGGACGTGGCCCTGGTATCCGGGGTTGTGAACGGAGAGTACGATGCTCACCCGGTCGAGCGGCAGCTCCACGCCAGGCACCCCTCGCAGGTAGACAGGAGCCAGTGCGGTGTGCCAATCGTGCGCGTGCAACAGGCACGGCGGCCGCGCAATGCGGGAAAGCGCTGCGACCGCCGCGCGGGCAAAGAAGGCGAATCGGAGGGCGTTGTCGGGATAGTCCTGACCGTGCTCGCCGTAGACGCCAGGCCGGTTGAAAAACTCACGATGTTCGATGAACACGATTCGGGGACCCGTGCCGCGGTCGGCGGGGCGGAACAGCCGGACTTCCTCCGTCCGGTCGCCGAGCGTGACCGCGAAGGCCGAGCCGATGGGGTGGAGGTCAGGTGCTTCATCCCGGACAGTGCGGTGGAGCGGCATGACGACCACGACGTCGAGGCCGGCAGCGTGCTGGAATTCGGCGAGGCCGCGGACAGCTTCACCGAGCCCGCCGGTCCGCGCGTAGGGAATGTACTCCGCCGTCAGGTGCACCACAGACACGGGCCGAAAATCCGGCGAAAGCAGCGGCGACTCGGTGCGCGGCGGCCGCGTGTCTGCGGGCGACATCAGCTATGCCGTCGGTGGGTCGTTGCCTGCGGAATCACCCTTCATGGCTGGAACGTAGCAGGAGGTGGTGTAATCCTGTACCATCCGTCTCGCGGTGAACCGGGACCCAGTGAGGCACATCGCGAAGCGCATGCGTTCCACCCAGGCCGCGGGGATGCCGCTGGCGTCGCGGGTGTAGTACAACGGGACCACCTGCTCCTCCAGAAGCTGATAGAGGTGCTCGGCGTCCTCGGCATCGGCCGACTCGTCGTCGCCGCTCGCCGCCGGAATGGCCCAGCCGGCCCGGGCGTCATAGCCCTCGTGCCACCATCCGTCGAGCGTGCCGAGCTGCGGCACGCCGTTCAGCCCCGCTTTCATTCCCGACGTGCCGCTGGCTTCCAGCGGTGCTCGCGGAAGGTTCACCCAGAGGTCCACGCCCTGCACCAGCAAGTGCGCCAGATGCATGTCGTAGTCTTCCAGGAATGCCACCCGACCCTCGAAGGCGGGGTCGCGGGTGAACTGGTAGACGCGCTGCAACACCTCCTTGCCAGGCTCGTCGGCCGGGTGGGCCTTGCCCGCGAAGACGATCTGCATCGGACGGTCGCTGCTGGTGACCAGCCGGCGCAGCCGCTCGACATCGCGGAAGAGCAGGTCGGCCCGTTTATACGTCGCGAATCGGCGGGCAAACCCGATGGTAAGTGCCTCGGGCGCCAGCAGCGTGCCCGCGCCGACCACATGGGCGGCCTCGCGCCAGCGGTCCTTGAAGCGCCAGCGCGCGTCCTCACGGATGAGCCGGAAGAGAATCTGCTTGAGGTCCGAATGGGCTTGCCACAGGCGCCCGGGGTCCACCTGGAGCACCTGACTCCACATGCGCGGATGGTTGGCGGCCCGATGCCAGCCCGGGCCAAGAATTTCATCCAGCAACCCCATGATCGGCGCGGCCATCCAGGTGGGGAGATGGACACCGTTGGTGATATGGGTGATCGGCACCGTATCAACGGAGTGATCCGGCCACAGGTCGCGCCACAGCTCGCGTGACACGCGGCCATGCTGGCGCGAGACGCCATTGACGCGGGCCGACAGCCGGATCGCCGCGACCGTCATGTGAAAGACTCCCGGCTCGGCTGGGCGCTCGCCCAGGCGCAGGATGGCATCGCGCGGCACCGACAGTCCATCCCAACCGCTCCCGGCACACCCACTGACCTCATCGAACGAGAAGAAGTCATGGCCGGCCGGCACGGGCGTGTGGGTCGTGAAGACGCTCGTGCGCCGGACCGCCGCGATGGCGTCGTCCAGCGCCATCCCGCCGAGCAGCTGCTGGCGCACTCGCTCGATCATCATGAAGGCGGCGTGTCCCTCATTGGCGTGCCACGCACCGGGCGTGATACCGAGGGCCTCCAGCACCCTGACACCGCCGACGCCCAGCACCCATTCCTGCCGGAGGCGACGGCGGGGACCACCGCCGTACAGCTGGCTGACGAGCGCCCGGTCGTCGGGGTGATTGTCCTCATAGTCGGTATCGAGCAGGTACACCGGCACGCGCCCGACCATGATCCGCCATGCACCCACGTGAATCTTGCGTCCCTCGGCCTCGACCGTCGCCAGCCAGGGCTTGCCGTCGGCGCCTGGGAGCGGCTCCAGCGGCGTGGTGGCAATATCGAACTGGACATGGCTGCTCTCCTGCCAGCCATCGAGGCGCAGATGCTGGTCGAAGTAGCCGAGCCGATAGAACAGTCCCACCCCGATCAGTGGCACACCGAGATCGGAGGCGGCCTTGCAGTGATCGCCCGCCAGCACGCCCAGCCCGCCGGAGTAGATCGGCACCGAGTTGTGCAGGCCGAATTCGGCACAGAAGTACGCCACCGGCCCCGGCGGTGCGTCGGCATATTCCTCCCGGAACCAGCTGTCGCCGTTCTCGAGCTTGCGCCGAAAGCGGTCCATCACGGCGTCATAGAGTGCGAGATACTCGGGATCGTTTGCGCAGCTGCGCAGGGCCAGCGGATCGGCCTGCCGGAGCAGCGCATGCGGGTTGTGTCGCACGCGGTGCCAGAGCGGTTCATCGATCCGGCAGAAGAGGGTTCGCGCGTCCCGGCTCCAGCTCCACGCGAGATTCATCGCAAGGTCGGCGAGGCCGGAAAGACGGTCGGGAAGATTCGGGAAATCAGGTGAGTGGGTCATGAGTCGTGGGTCATGAGTCGTGAGTCGTGGGTCATTTCGCCTCGGACGAAGCAATCGCGCAAGACTGGCCTGGGCGCGTGACCCACGACCCGTGACCCGTGACTCAATGCACCAGCTTCTTGTACCGGATCCGGTGCGGCTGGTCGGCAGTGGCGCCCTTCCGGCGCCGGAGGTCAGCGGCGTATTCCTGGTAGTTGCCCTCGAACCAGACCACCTCCGAATCCCCTTCGAACGCCAGCATGTGGGTGGCGATCCGGTCCAGGAACCAGCGATCGTGGCTGATGACGACTGCGCAGCCCGGGAACGCGGTGAGCGCATCCTCGAGCGCGCGCAGGGTATCGACATCGAGGTCATTGGTCGGCTCGTCGAGCAGCAGGACGTTGCCACCGCTCTTGAGCAGCTTGGCGAGGTGCACCCGGTTTCGCTCACCGCCCGAGAGGTCCTTGACCAGCTTCTGCTGGTCAGGCCCGCGAAAGTTGAATCCGGCGCAGTACGCCCGGGCATTGACACGCCTTGTGTCGAAATCCAGTTCGTCCTGTCCGCCGGAGATTTCCTCGTAGACGGTGTGGTCGCCGCGCAGGGCATCCCGGCTCTGGTCCACGTAGGCCAGCTTCACGGTGCGGCCCACCGTCAACGTGCCGGCGTCGGGTGATTCCTGGCCCATGATCATGCGGAAGAGCGTCGTCTTGCCAGCACCGTTGGCCCCAATTACACCCACGATGCCGCCCCTGGGCAGCGAGAAGTCGAGCTGCTCGAACAGCAGCCGCTCTCCGTAGCTCTTGGCGACGCCCTGCGCGATGACCACCTCGTCGCCCAGCCGCTCGGGCACCGGGATCTGGATTTCGGTGCTGCCGTCGGACTGGCGCTGCGCCGACTCGCGCAGTTCTTCATAGCGGGTGATGCGCGCCTTGCCCTTGGCGTGTCGCGCCTTGGGCGCCATCCGGATCCACTCCAGCTCGCGCTCCAGCGTCTTCTGGCGGGCCGAGGCCTGCCGCTCCTCCGTGGCCAGCCGCTTCTCCTTCTGCTCGAGCCAGCTGGAGTAGTTGCCTTCCCAGGGGATGCCCTCACCGCGATGCAACTCCAGAATCCATCGGGCGACGTTGTCGAGGAAATAGCGGTCGTGGGTGATCGCGACCACGGTGCCGGGAAACAGTTCGAGGTGCTTCTCCAGCCAGGCGACGGATTCGGCATCCAGGTGATTGGTGGGTTCGTCCAGCAGCAGGAGGTCGGGTTCCTCGAGCAGGATGCGGCAAAGCGCCACCCGGCGGCGTTCCCCGCCGGAAAGGGTGGCGACGTCCGCGTCTCCGGGCGGGAGCCGCAGTGCGTCCATGGCCATGTCCACCTTGTGATCGATCTCCCACGCGCCCGCGGCATCAATCCGGTCCTGCACCCGCGCCTGGCGATCCAGCAGCCGCTGCATCTCGTCGTCGTCCATGGGCTCGGCGAAGCGTGCGGTGATCGTGTTGAACTCGTCCAATAATCCGCGCACCTCGGCCAGGCCGAGCTCCACATTGCCCCGCACGTCCCGCGCTGCATCCAGCACCGGCTCCTGCGGCAGGTAGCCGATGCGGGTGCCCGGCAGCGGCCGGGCGTCGCCCTGAAAATCATGGTCCACGCCGGCCATGATCCGCAGCAGTGTCGACTTGCCGGCGCCGTTCGCTCCCAGGACGCCGATCTTGGCGCCAGGATAAAAGGCGAGATGGATCCCCTTGAGGATCTCCCGCCCAGGGGGCACGACCTTCCGGAGGTCGCGCATCGTGTAGATGTATTCGCCAGCCATGGCGCAGAAGATAACGGGGTACCAGCAGGCGGGGCGAACAACGCAAAGGGCGCCCCAGCGGGGACGCCCTTTCAACTCGCGTACAACTCCGCTTCAGCTCAGGTGCCGGCTCACCAGCTTGGTCATCTCGAACATCGAGACCTGATCCTTCTTGAAGATGGGCCGCAGCTTGGCATCAGCGTTGATCATGCGGCGGTTCTTCTTGTCCTGCAGCCCGTGCCGCTTGATATAGCCCCAGAGCTTCTTGGTGACTTCCGTGCGGGGCAGGGGCTTGCTGCCGACCACTTCGGCGAGCGTGGCGCTCGGCGTCATGGGCTTCATGAATGCCGCGTTGGGCTTCCGCTTGGTTGCCTTGCGGGCCGTCTTCTTCGCCACACGCTTCTTCACGGGCCTGCGCGCCGACTTCTTGGCGGACTTCTTCGCAGCCTTCTTCTTTGCTGCCATCGGGGTTCTCCCTGTGGAGGTGAACGCGATACTGCGCCAGACCACCGGCACCACCGGGAGACAAGGTAAGAAACTGTACCCCCATGTTGCAATAGGGAAACCCCGACTTTCTCCCCTGCACGTCTGCTGGCCAGGGGCGGGTGGCATGGATTCCCCGGCCATTCTACACTCCGGAAGCAAGGCTTTCTCGACGATTCGACTGCTCCGCCACGGAGCGTCTCAGGAGTGTATTCATGACTTTTCCCCTCACGCTGGCGATCGCAGCGTCGCTCTTCGCCGGCCCACCGGCACCATGTTCCAGCGTCGGACTCACCCTGCCCGACGGCTTCTGCGCCCAACTGCTCGGTGACTCGCTGGGGGCCGTGCGCCAGCTGACCGTCAGTCGAGGCGGCGTGCTGTACGCCGCCATCCAGTCGGGAGGTGACGGGCACGGCGTGCTCGCATTTGCCGATGCCGATGGCGACGGCGACCTGGATCGCCTCGGGAGCTTTGGCCCGTCAGGTGTCAATGATGTGGAACTGCATGGCGGCTTCCTGTACGCCGCGTACCCGAGCCATATCCAGCGGTGGGTTGTGAGCGACTCGCAGCCGCTGCCGGCAGGTGAGGGCGAGGCGTTCCTGCGTGGCTTGCCGGGCGCTCGCGGCCACCGTGCCAAGAGCATGGCATTCAAGGGTGACTCGCTGTTCGTCAACTTCGGCTCGCGGAGCAACAGCTGCCAGCTGAAGGATCGCGCTGCCCGTTCGCCAGGTGCCAACCCCTGCGCCGAACTCGAGCAGCGCGCCGGCATCTGGGTGTTCAACGCTGACCGGGCCGGGCAGACGCTCGCCGATGGAACGCGATACGCCACCGGGCTTCGTAATGCCATGGCGCTCGCCATCCAGCCGGGCACCGGGACGTTGTACGCGGCCGTCATGGGAAGGGATCAGTTGAGCCAGAGCTGGGGCTACAGCAACGACGTGAATGCCGACGATCCGGCCGAGGAGTTCGGCGTCATTACGCGTGGCGCCGACTATGGCTGGCCCTATTGCTACTACAGCAACGTGGCGCACGCCAAGGTGCTGGCGCCGGAATACGGTGGCGATGGCGCCCGCACGGACCGGTGCCGCACTCGCGACATGCCGCTGATCGCATTTCCCGGCCACTTCGCGCCGCTGGCACTCGCCTTTTACTCGGCGGATGCCTTCGGTCGCCCCTACACGGACGGTGCCTTCCTGGCCTTTCATGGCTCCTGGAACCGGGCACCGTTGCCGCAGGCGGGCTACCGCGTGGTCTTCATTCCATTCGCGAATGGCCGTCCCACAGGCGAGTACCAGACGTTTGCCACCGGCACTGCGGGCACCACCGCGCTCCGGGCGAGCGGAGTGGCCGTCGGGCCGGGCGGAGCTCTCTTCATTGCCGACGACCGCGCCGGACGCATCTGGAAGGTGAACCGCGAGTCCTGATTGGCCATGAAGACCCGGCATCCGTAGATTGCTCCATCATCTCGATCGGCAAGGAGCTTTCGATGCGCATTGCGGTGCTCAAGGAGACCGGTGCGACCGAACGTCGCGTGGCACTCGTCCCGGACGGCGTCGGGCGGCTGGTGCGTGCCGGACACCAGGTCCGCGTCCAGCGGGAGGCGGGCACCAGCGCCGGTTTCCCGGACGACGCCTATGTGGCCCAGGGCGGCCAGGTGGCCGGAAGCGCCGCCGAGGCGGCTGCTGACGCCCAGGCGATCGCGGTGGTTGCGCGTCCCGACGGCGCGACGCTGCGGGAGCTGCCATCGGGCGCCGCGATCGTCGGCTTCCTCGAGCCGTCAAATCCCGAGTCGGTCTCGGCGCTCGCGGGCGCCGGTCTCACCGCCTTTGCCATGGAGCTGGTGCCCCGCAGCACCAGGGCCCAGAGCATGGACGCGCTCTCCTCCCAGGCGACCGTCGCCGGCTACAAGGCCGTGCTGATCGGCGCCAACACCCTGCCGCGCTTCCTCCCGATGCTCACGACTGCAGCGGGCACCGTCACGCCAGCACGCGTCTTCGTCATCGGTGCGGGCGTGGCTGGCTTGCAGGCGATTGCCACGGCGCGACGCCTTGGCGCTGTGGTCTCCGCATTCGACGTGCGGCCGGTCGTGAAGGAGCAGGTGGAGAGTCTGGGGGCCACGTTCGTCGAGGTCGCGAGCGTCGAGGCCGAAGGCGCCGGCGGATACGCACGCGAGCTCGGCGCCGAGCAGCAGCAGCGGGTCGCCGCCGCAATCGCGGCGCACATCAAGGACATGGACTTGGTCATCACGACGGCGCAGATCCCCGGAAAGCCTGCACCGCGGATCGTCACCGCCGCGATGGTCCATGCCATGCGTCCCGGCAGCGTCATTGTGGACCTGGCGGCCGAGTCGGGTGGCAACTGCGAACTGGCCCGGGCCGGAGAGACCGTGGTGGAGAAGGGCGTCACGGTGCTCGGGCCCGTCAACCTGGCCGCCACGCTGCCCTATCACGCGAGCCAGATGTACAGCCGCAACGTGCAGACGTTCCTGGAGTACGTGGCCGGCGAAGACGGCCTGGCCATCAAGCTGGATGATCCTATCACGGGCGCCATGTGCATCGTCCGGGACGGTGCACCGCGCGAGGGGAGGCCGGATGCTTGATGCGCTGATTCTGGGGATCGTGGTCTTTACGCTGGCCACGTTCCTCGGCGTCGCCCTTATCAATCGGGTGCCGCCGACCTTGCACACGCCGCTGATGTCGGGGGCCAACGCGGTCAGCGGCATCACCGCGGTCGGCGCCATCATTGTCGCCGGCGAGGGCCACGGCTGGATCGCCGTCGTCCTTGGGTTTCTGGCCGTGGTCTTTGCCATGATGAACGTGGTTGGCGGGTACGCCGTGACGGACCGGATGCTCCAGATGTTCAAGCGCAAGCCGGAGGCGCGCTGATGCCGCATGCCCTGGAGGAACTGCTTTATCTGGCCGCCGCCGTCTGCTTCATCATCGGGCTGAGGCGGCTTGGCAGTCCGGCAACCGCCGTAAGCGGCAATCGTATTTCGGCGCTCGGCATGCTGGTCGCCATCGCAGTCACGCTGGTCGATCGCAGCATCGTGAGCTATCAGGTCATCGCTGCGGGACTGGTAGTCGGATCGGCGGTCGGGCTCTGGGTGGCGCGCACCGTCAAGATGACCGCCATGCCCCAGATGGTGGCGCTGCTCAACGGTCTTGGTGGTGGCGCGTCGCTGCTGGTTGGCGGGGCGGAGTTCCTGAAGTCCGAGCTGCGACACTCGGTGCTTCCGGTCGACACGTCCGTGACCGTGCAGCTGAGCGTCCTGATCGGGGCGGTCACCTTCACGGGCAGCCTGGTGGCGTTCGCCAAGCTGCAGGAGCTCATCTCAGGGCGCCCGATCGTCTTCCCTGGGCTCAAGGTCGTCAACGCCCTGCTGCTGCTGGCCATTCTCCTGCTGGCCGGGTGGCAGGTGGCGCAACCTGCTTCCGTTCTCTGGCCCTTCTACGCCCTCTGCGGCCTGGCGCTGGTGCTGGGTGTGCTTGTGGTCATGCCCATTGGCGGCGCCGACATGCCGGTGGTGATTTCGCTGCTCAATTCCTACTCGGGGCTGGCGGCGGCGATGACCGGATTCGTCATCCGCAACGACGTGCTCATCATCGCCGGTGCGCTGGTGGGTTCGTCCGGCATCATCCTCAGCCAGATCATGTGCAAGGCCATGAATCGCTCGCTTGCCAACGTGCTCTTCGGCGCATTTGGCAGCGCCGGTGGGGTGGTCACGGCACGGTCGGCTGAAGGGCTGTCGGTGCGCCAGGTGTCGGCCGAGGACGCGGCGGTGCAGCTGGCCTATGCCCGGCTGGTCATCGTGGTCCCGGGCTATGGGCTGGCGGTAGCGCAGGCCCAGCACCTGGTCCGCGAGCTGGCTGATCTCATCGAGAAGCGGGGCGGAGAGGTCAAGTACGCCATCCACCCCGTCGCCGGCCGGATGCCGGGCCACATGAACGTGCTGCTGGCCGAGGCCAACGTGCCCTACGACCGGCTGTTTGACATGGACCAGATCAACGGCGAGTTCGAGCGGGCCGACGTGGCCCTGGTGATCGGGGCCAACGATGTGGTCAACCCGGCCGCACGCAACGACCCTTCCAGCCCGATCTACGGCATGCCGATCCTCAACGCCGACCACGCCCAGAACGTGATCGTGCTCAAGCGTGGCATGGGCTCAGGTTTTGCGGGGATCGAGAATGAGTTGTTCTACAATCCCCGGACGGCCATGCTGTTCGGCGATGCCAAGGCGTCGCTGACGACACTGGTTTCCGAAATCAAGAATGTCGCCTGATCAGCTTGACCAGGAGTTGCATAATGAGACGGAGCGCGAGTTTTGTATTCCTGTCGGCCATGCTGCTGTCCGCGCCCTCGGCCGTGTCGGCGCAGGGGCTCTGCGGCGGCGCCCTCACGGGGCCAGCCGAAGGCGGTTATGCCGAGTACCGGATGACGCTTGGGAACGGAAGGGTGGAGCAGGTCCGCTTTGCCGTTGTCGGGGTGGACACGAGCCGCAAGGGCCGTCCCGTCTGGTTCGAAAACCGGGTGCAGCGCCAAGGGGCGCCGATGGTCGTTTCGCAGGTGCTGGTGCCAGGCTTTCCCTATCAGGCGTCCTCACTGCTGGATGCGTCGCTGCAGGCCGGTAAGGGCCGTCCCATCCACCTGACCGCATCGCAGCTGGGGCGCGCCCGGCGGCAGCTTCCCGGGCTGCTGCGCGCCATCGAGGAGGTCTGCCGGAGTGCCTCGCTGGTGGGTACCGAAACCGTCCGGGTCGGCGCTGGGCGCCTGGAGGCCCGGCACTATCGCAACGCTTTGCGGGGTTCGGACATCTGGGTGAGCAGCACGGTGCCGTTCGGCATCGTCAAAATGACGGATGGCGCCGACAAGAGCGCCATGGAACTGACCGGGATGGGGTCGGACGCCAAGTCCTCGTTCAGTGGAAGCCCGCAATCGGCCGCCCGGCCAGGACCCTGATCGCCAGGGACCTGAGACTTGGACAGGGCGGATCCGGCGGGATTCGCCCTTTTTGGTGGACAGTCCGTTGGTGGGGAACCAGACCGGTGCAAACGGGGTTCTACTGGCTCATCCTGAGACAGGGTTGCGTGACGCCCGGCACAACTTGTCTGGGTTCCGGACTGCAAATTTGACAGCGGTTGGGCCCAACTTGGCGCGCCGTGCCGGATGGTGTCCGGAAACGATGCAACTCGCGTCTTGTGATGGAGTTAGCTAAGCTGTTGATTTTGTGCGTTTTAGCTCGTATATTGCCAAGTTGTACCATGGGTCACATGAGTATCGGCTTTGGCGCTTGAATGGGGGGCGAAGGCCCCGAGGAGGCGTTCAGCGTGACAATGAGAGGGCGTACCAAGCGTCGTCCCGTTCGGCCGGCTCAGATCGCGCGCGCGGTGGACGAGGGGCGGGAGAGTCTCGATCTGTACCTTGATGAAATCAGCCGGGTCCCGCTGCTGACGCGGGATCAGGAGATGGAACTCGCGCGGAAGGCTTTCCGCGGGAGCGTGGCGGCGCAGGAAAAACTGGCCCGCCACAATGTCCGATTTGTCGTGTCGGTGGCCAAGAAGTTCCAGAACCGTGGCGTTCCCCTGGTGGACCTGATCGGTGAAGGGAACCTGGGCCTGATGACCGCCGCCCGGAAGTTCGATCCGGATCGCGGCGTCAAGTTCATTTCCTACGCGGTCTGGTGGATTCGCCAGGCGGTGCAGGCGGCCATTGCGCGTCACGGCCGCCCGGTACGGGTGCCGCTCAACCGTACCGCGGATCTGAGCCGCCTGGGTCGCACCACGACCCTGCTGAAGGACCGGATGGGCCGCATGCCCACCACCGAGGAACTGGCTCGCGCCACGGGCCTCACGGTGGAAGCGGTGCGGAGTCTGAGCGCCCTGAATGCGGAGGCGGTCCGGCTCGACCACCCGACGCGGGATGGCGACGGCAACGAGCGCATGGAGCGGTTCGCGGCCACCGAGCAGGAGAGCACCGACACCAGCACGCTGCAGAACAGCCAGACCTCGGACATCGAAGCGGCGCTCGCCACACTGCCGCCAAGGGATGCCAAGGTGCTGCGGCTCTACTTCGGGCTGGAGGACGGGAACAGCAGGACCCTGGAGGAGATCGGCCGCATGATGGGTGTCACCCGCGAGCGGATCCGTCAGCTGCGCGATCGCGCGCTGCTGCGCCTGCGTGAGGGTGAAACCGGCGACAAGCTGCGGGACCTGGTGGCCTGAATCCCGGCGGCGTTTCCTGGGCAACGAAACGACCCCTTCGGATGATCCGAAGGGGTCGTTCTTTATCCGAAAGGTCCGGCAGCTCAGCGCCGTAGCCGCCGGACTGCCAGGTAGCTCAAGGCGAGCATGGCGACCAGCAGGGCCGCCTGACCCACCACGTCAATCGGAGTCGCAGGGACGCCCAGGGAGGTGCCACCAGCGACGACCAGGCGGCGGAGACTGATCCAGCCATAGGTCAGGATCGCCCCGGTTGAGGCCGCCAGCACGTGCACTGGCCCCCAGCCCGCACGGCGCGACCATACCGCGAACAGCACGAAGGCCGCTACAGCGATGCACAGCAGTCCGGCCAGTCCAAGGCCGGCACTCACCCCGTGATGCGGTGCGAACCAGAACCAGCGCTGGAACGCGCTGGACAGCAGGAGAGCCGCGGCCAGCACCAGCCAGAAGGAGGGTGTGCGCCTGGCGGTCTCGCCGGACTCGCCGCTGCCGGTCGTTCCTGTGCCATCGCGCACGGCTCGGAACCCGGCGAACGCCATCACGATGGCAAGGCAGACGGCGACAGCAACGGCGGCGAACTGACCGACCGAGGCGACGAAGGGAAATGTGCGCAGCGTGAAGATGGTGGTGGCGGCGCAACCGAGCAGCAGCAGGGCCGCGGTCACGAGCAGGCCGGGCAGACGTAGCCAGGGTTCACGCCAGCGCGGGCCGGCCAGGCCTTCGGCCAGCGCCACCGAACTGCCCACGCTCCACACCACGTGCAGCGCCAGCACGTAGATCGCGAAGTTGAACGACGTTCCCAGCGAAGGTATGAAGCCGTAGTCCAGCAGGCGCTGACCCGCGTAGTTCGGATTGAACAGCGTCTGGTTGGTGAAGCCTTCCAGGATCAGCGCGTATGCCAGCGCGAGCAGCAGCATCGTTGGCCAGCCGCGCCGCGCGCGCCGCGTGATCTCGCGCACCAGCAGCGCGCCGCAGCCGTACACCGGAATGAACACGGCGAGATAGCCGAGCTGCCGGATGTTGAAGTCGCCCAGCAGATACTCCGCGACGAGCGGGGCGATGATCAGTAACGCCATTGCAGGCGCGATTCTGCGCAGTGTCATCATTCTTTCCAATTCCCTTTCCCTCTCACCGCACACGGCGGCTCGACATGCTTCAGTTGCGGTTGAATCCCGGGTGGCCGTGGGTCCCTCGGCTGGTCGGCGTTCGGCGTCGGTCACGCTCTCGTCAGGAGCATCCAGAGCGTCACGGATTGGTCGCGTCGGCTTGAGTCGCATGGACCGCGCGCCGGATCGCGGCCAGGCTCCAGGTGAGACGGCCAGCGTCCAGGTCGTCGGTGACGCCGCGCACCCATGCCAGCTCTGCCTCGACCTTCGCTTTCAGGTACTCCAGCTCCAGCAGGAACAGGCGCGGCACTGACTCCGCGTGTTCCTCGAGCAGCCCGGCCAGCCGTCGCCGCTCGGCCTCGAGGGTGCCGGCCCGCCGGCTCAGCTCCTGGTCCGCGGCCTCCGGTGCAAGGAGGTAGATGAACGAGAGCGCGGCTGGGAACTCGGGGAATTCGGAGGCCGGTGTGGAGAGCATCTCCCGCAGCCAGGCGTGCAGCGTCTGTCGGCCCGTGCTGGTGAGCTGGTAGAGGGTCCGTTCGGGGCGGTTCTCGGTTCGGGCCGTGCCGTGGATCTCGACCAGGCCATCGCGCGCCAGCCGAGCGATGGTCTGGTGAAGACTCGCCCGGTGCCGGACGTTGACGATCTCGTCCTTCCCCCGCTCGCGAATCAGCTGCTGCATGCGATAGGGGTACATGGGCGCCTCGTCCAGGAGGGCGAGGACGACGAAGGCGAGCGGTGAAAGGCCGGTGCGGCGCGGGCTCATAATAGACATATTATGACTAGTATGAGTAATACTGTCAAGCCCAGCGGGTCCTGCAGGCTGTTACCTGGCGGGAGGGGCACCGCATCCGGTCCGGGCCGGCACTTCCGGCGCTAGCGGCACTGCTGCACCACGGCCAGAGCGTCACCGACCGTGCGCTCGCCCTCCTTGTCTGACGGATGATTGGCGATCCGAAGCCTGCCGGAGGAGTCGGGATCCGCCACGACCATCGTGGTTGAACCGCCGCCGTCGAGGTTGATGGCGTCGCGCGCTCCGAGGGCAAGCATCAGCTCCGCCTCCTCCCGAAGTGTCATGCCGGCATTTTCATCTTCGCGACCGTCGACCACCGCCAGTATCAATCGCCGGCCGTTGCGCGCAATGCCCGCCAGGGTTCGCGGGTTCCGTGCGCGGAACGACGCGCGCCCGAACGTATCCACCTCGCCGGCAATCGTGCTGTCGCGCGCGAGCACGGGGCGTCCGCCCACGGCCTGAAGTGGGTGGAAAGGGCGCAATGCTCCACGCTCGAGCGTGAAGACCTGGATGTGGGGCGCTCCGGCGGAGTCAAATGCGAGCACCGGCTGGCTGATCGGCGGCGTCCGCATGGTGCCGTTGATAACGAGCAGGTTCGTCGGCACGCCGCTCTTGAGATTGAAGAAGTCCCCATTCACGCCGCCGAGCACTTTCGTCCTGGGCGCGAGCCTGGCGAGCATCTCGGTCGTCTTCATGCGGCCGAGGGTGGATTCGCCGCCTGCCACTGCCTCGGCGGCAGTGCAGCGATCGAGGTCGATGTAGAGGATGTTGATCGTCCATGGCCCCCTGGGCGAGCGTATCACGCGGTGGGTAACGCCCTCGGCGACCACCAGAGTGCGGGCGCTGTCAACCGGAAAGGGCATTGCGCCCAAGGCCGGCGCCGAGTAGGCCGGCGGGTGCGCGCAGGCGGTGAGAGCGAGTGAGGCGGCGATCAGGCAGCGAGTGAGACTGAGCACCGGTCTGCCCCGCCTAGCCACACCGCGGTCATGGATCCGCGTGCAAACCAGACCGGTATCTGTCATTGGCGGCCTCCAGCATCGGTTATCGTGGCGCGCAACCCTTGCCACCCAGCACGTCGCCTGGCCTGAGCGACGCTAATCCAGCTCGTAGTTCAGCGTCAGCGGATGCTCCGCCCCATGGCCAACAGCGGAGGTTCCCTCGCCGCTGAGGCTCTGAAGCTCTCCCGTGCCGGAGCCCGGGACGACGGAATACGATTCCTTCGCGACGCCGTCCTCAAAGGTGCCAGTGCGCTGAAGGACGAAGGTCCCCGCTTTCCCTGCGACATGGCCGACCACGCGCTCCAGGCCGACGAAGGTGGCCGAGCCGTCGCTACGATACATCATCAGGTATTCGACATGGCTTTCACCCGCGATGTCGCCGGTAAACGCCTTTATTACCGCGGCCCGAGTGAGCTTTGGCAGGTCCTGGCCTTCACTGTACGGCTTCTCGTCCCAGCTCTTGATCGTGAATCGAGACTGCGCGACGTTCTTCATGGAGCTACCTCGGTCAGGGATTTCCGCATATACCACCATGCCACAGCCGCCATGTGAGCCTTCACTCGATCGGACCCCGCATGGCCCGCCCGGGATAGGCATCTGGCTCGATCGCACCGTTTCGTACGATCACCACACCGTTCACAACCACATCCCGCAGGCCGCTGGGTGGCAGGGTCGGCTCACGATAGGTGGCACGGTCGATGATGGTCGTGGGGTCGAACAGAACGATATCCGCATTGGCGCCGACTTGCAGCCTGCCCCTGGTCTTCATCGCGGCCACCCGGTGCTCCAGGCGGCGGGCGGGCTCGATGGTGATCCTGCGGAGCGCGTCCATCAGGGTGAGCGCGTGCTGCTCGCGGACATAGCGGCCCAGTAACCGCGCAAAGGTCCCGGCCACGCGTGGATGTCCGATGCCGTTCCTGAGAATGCCATCGCTGGCGATCATGGTCAGCGAGTCCGCCACGGCGGCCGCGACGACCTCCTCGGCGTTGTTGTAGTCGACGATCATGCCGCCGATGGCATGGTAACGGGCGAACGATGCGCGCGTCAGTCGTTCGCCGGTGAGCGCCCATTCCATGCGCTGGAACTTCCTGTCAGGCCAGGACCGCCAGTTGTCGTTGTCTGCGGCCTCAATCGGAGACATGGAGGCAGTGTAGGGATAGACCTCGGTCGTGATGTCGAGCCCACGCGCCCGGGCTCCACGAATCAGCTCCAGCCCGAGGGGCGTGTCCTCCCCCAGGGAACTCTGGATATGTACAATATGTGCCGGGGCGCCCGTGGCGGCAGAGGCCGCGATGACCTCCTCGATTTCGAGGAAATAGTACGGCTCCGGGACGTTGCGCACATGCACATGCACGGCGGCACCATGTTCCGCCGCGACACGAAACACCTCGAGGATCTCCCAGGGAGTCGCTGCCGGCGTGAACTCGATCAGCATGCCCACTGCGACCGCCCCTCGGCGCAAGCCGTGGTCCACGGTCGCCTTGATCTCTGCCAGTTCCTGAGGAGTACTGGCGCGGAGCTTGGCCGCACCGACTGGCGTCTCGGTGCCTGGATCGTGCATCGCCTGCATTCGGACTTGATCGTGTCCGACACTCACGCCGTAATTGATGATCGACTTGCCGTCGCGTTCCTCATACCAGCGATCGACGTCGACGGTGCCGCCTTCGAGTTCGAGCGCGGTGGTCGTGCCGTCGAGCACCTCGACACGGTACGCTGCGGTGTCCTGTGCGTGCTGGTGCAGGTCGATGAAGCCGGGCGCGACTACCATGCCGCGGGCATCGAGGGTATCGCGACCGCGCAGGGAGTGATCCATAATCACCTGGATGGTGCTCCCGGCGACCCCCACATTACGAACCGCGTCGAGACCCGAGGCCGGATCCATCACCCTGCCGTTGACGATCACCAGGTCGTAGACGGGTCCTGCCGGGCCGGGCGAGTGGTCACGACACGAGGCAACGGCTGCCAGGATCCCGAGGTACAGCAGTGAGCGCACCATCAAGGCCGTTCCGGCGCAAGGGGCTGTCAGCCCGTTGGTGAAGCGTTCTGAACCCGTGCGAGCTGGCCCACTATTTCGGGGGCAGGGAACCGGCCCACCGTGCGGTGCGATGCAGCCATGGCCGAAGCATTGACGATGCTCTGACAAGGAGGCGTCGGGGTCAGCCGGCTGATGCGGCCGTTTCCAACGCTTTCTTCACAGGACCCCGTGTGATCATGGTGTGTGCTTCAAGCACGTCGAACAGTTTCGCGGTGATGTCGCGGACGGCGGGGCTTGACTTGAGCGCCGCGACGATGGGACCAGCCAGGTAATCCTGTGCGGCAGCTTCGCTCTCAAAAAGGTATATGCCGCCTGCCTCGTGTTCTTGTTCGTTGATCAACCAGATCTTCCAGAGGAGACCGGTGACCTCGGACACCGGCTTCGCGGCCTGAAGCCAGGCTGTTTCGAGTTCGGTCCTGGAAATACTGAATGTCAAGTTGACCTGCAGAATCGTGGGGGTCATTTGCTGCTCCGGGGTGAGGGAGCGAAGCGCTCCAGCACGACTATAACACCCGGCGAGAGAATGACCTAGAATCCTGCTTCGCCCGCGGTATGCCGGCAACGAATGGCGTTTCAGCTGCTGGCAGTCGCCGCCGGGTGTGGCTGAGCCGGAGTCAGAGCTCGGCGAAGAAAGCTGCGATGTCACGCGCGAGGCGCTCGGGCTCCTCTGCGGCAGCGAAGTGCCCGCCGCTCGGCATCGAGGTCCATCGACGCACGTCATACAGCCGCTCCACCCATTCCCGCGGCAGGCGTCCCTCCGACACAAAATTGTTGTCGAAATTGGCAAATCCCACGGGTACCTGCACGCGAGCGCCGGGCTGAATGGCCGCCGGCTGCCACCGGTTATCGAAATAGTCGCGCATCGAAGGGGTGATGGTCTCCGTAACCCAGTAGAGCGTGAGCATCGTAAGGAGAAACTCCCGCGAAAAGCGACGCTCGAGGTCGCCGCCGGAGTCGCTTCACGCACGCCACTTGTCAAGCATCCAGGCCGCGAGTCCGGCCGGCGAATCGTTCAAGGCGTAGCCGAGAGTCTGGGGCCTCGTCAACTGAATGGCGGAGTAGCCCCGCTCGACCTCGTCCCACTGGCGCATGTGGGCGACGTATGCGCGTTCGGCTTCGGTCAGCGGGCGCGTCCCTTCTCCGGTCGGCGGCCATAGATCCGCCTCCATCGTAGTCAGATGGACGCCAATCATGGGCGCCCGATTCTCGATGGCCATCAACGTGGTGACACCCGAACCGAAATCTCCGCCTCCGGCTCCATATCGCTCGTAGCCGAGTCCCTGCATGAGCTGATGCCACAGCCGTGCAACCGTGCGGTAGTTCGAACGGGCCGGCCGTTCGGAGAAGCCATATCCTGGCAGTGATGGAATCACGAGATCGAACGCCGGACCGTCGATACCGTGGGCACTGGGATCGGTCAGCAGGGGCGCCAGCGGCAGGATTTCGAGAAACGAGCTGGGCCATGCATGGGTCAGGACCAATGGGATGCCGCCGCCTTCCCGTGCCCGCTGGTGTACGAAGTGAATGTGGACGTCGCCGAGTTTGGCACGAAAGTGCCTGAACGTATTCAGCTGGCGCTCCTGTGCCCGCCAGTCGAACTCTTCGGCCCAGTAGTCGAGCAGGCGCTTCAGGTCGTCGAGGTCGGTTCCCTGGGCCCAGGCAGGGCCGGGCGCCCGCGGAGGCCAGCGGGTGTTCCGGATGCGTGTTCGCAGGTCGGAGAGCACCTGATCCGGAACGCGAATCGTGAAGGGTTCGATGTGCATCGGCTGGTTGTGCCCGCTCATGAATATCGTTGTGACCGTGTCGCTATGGCATGTGTGCTGCCATGGACGAGAGTCTGCGGCAGAGGAACCGTCCAATGGATGACATCAGCTGCGAGGCCGCCGCTCCCAAACCGATCTCGCGCGGCGGCGCCACTCGGAATAGGTGTGCCCCGATGCCCGTGAAGTTGCCTAACGGATAGGGTGCCGCAGCTCCACCGCCAGCTGCAACGCCTGTTTGACGACAGCCCTCACCGAGGCCTGGTCGGGAAGAGGTTCGGGAAGGCTTCGCGGATGGCCGCAAAAAGCTGACTGCGGTCCAAGGGGACCAGGGGAACTAGCAGGTCCGGTCCAGTTCCTACAAACGGCATGTTGCGAGAGAGCGAAGGAGCACCGCGCGTCGCGGCAAAACACCACAGGAAACCACGCGCCATGAACTGATACATCCAGAACCCGTTGACACGCCTCCTCATCGGCGCCACAAGAATGTGCCCGTGCACACCTCTCAACAATTGGAGCCTCCGGCAATCCCGGGGCGATTTAGAATACGTTGAAGTGAGACCTACCCTCTCCATGCACGCCATCAACGTCACGACCATCGTACCATGCCTTTCACCCACCCGCCCCCCGAGGAACGCGGGCTGGGGTTCTCGGTCGTCTACGGTTTCGTCTTCGGCCTCGAGGGCAGCCTACGGATCGAATTCACGGTCGGATCCGGAACGTGCGTCACCGTCTGCTTCCTGGTCCAGGCGCCCGAGCCCGAGATCCGATGACGCCGAACTCGATCGCCATCGCCACCGCGGCGTATGCGTTGACGATGCCCCCGCTCACGGACAAGCTGCGGAACGGCACGCTCCGCTCGGTTCCCGGCTTGTTGACCTGGATGTCGGGCTTGAAGGAAGAGCGCATGATGATCTCCTTTACCTGGCCGACTGAGAGCGACGGGAAGTACGACAGCAGGATGGCGGCGACCCCCGTGACAAACGGGGTGGACATGCTGCTCCCGGACTTGTAGTCATACCCGTTTCCCGGAACCGTCGAGAAGACATCGCTTCCGGGCGCGAACACGTCCACGGTACGCGCGCCGTAGTCGGAGTAGGGGTGGGCCAGCCGGGCGTTGAAGCCGGACCTGCTCCAGCCCACGGTGAGAAAGTTGGAGGCTCTCGTTCCATCCTCGTCGGTCGCGATCGGGAAATGAGGAATAGTGTCGTCGTTTTCTCCATCGTTGCCGGCCGCGTGCACAATGAGCACGTTCCGCTCCTCCGCATAGCGAATGGCGTCGTCCACGGCGGACTTCTGGGGTGAGAGGAGCTTGGAGAAACTCATGTTGATGATGCGGGCGCCGTTGTCCGCCGCATAGCGGATGGCGTTGGCCACGTCCTTGTCCCTCTCGTCTCCGGTGGCCGTGGTGGCGACGATCGGCATGATGAGGACATGGTCCGCGACCCCGTCCGTTCCGATGCCGTTGTCCCTCTCGGCTCCGATGATCCCGGCGACGTGGGTCCCGTGGCTGAGCGCCGGCGTCAGCGGAAAGAAGGGGCTACCATAGTCGCGCTGATCCGCATCGTCCGGATCGTCTCCGATGATGGCGCTCGAGCTGTACTGGGGATTGTACGTGAACGCCAGATCATTGGAGTCCGGCTCCTGGGACAGGGCGGCCAGATACGCTCGCTTCGCGTTTGTCCACAGGCGATATCGATCCTTGTCCGGCCCGTCCATCGTCGCGCTGTCGGCAGCATCGAACCGGTTCCTCCACCGTGCATAGACGCGCGTGGCTTCCGACTGGTCGTTCTCGGCAATGGTGCCGTCCCGACCCGTCCGGAAGTTCCACCCGTGCACGTCGTCGATGTACCCGTTGTGATCGTCGTCGACGCCGTTGCCCGGAACCTCCTTCGGGTTGGTCCAGATAACACCGTTCAGATCTTCGTGGCCGAGATCGAATCCGTTGTCGATGACCGCCACGATGACGGTGAGGAATGGCCTCCCCGGCAACAGCCCATAGGCTCGGTACAGACTGATCCCGGCGATCGAATCGTCCACCGGATCGCGGAACGCCCAGTCCCTCGGGGCGGTCCCCGTAGGGTTCACGAACTCGAAGGACTGTCCATCCAAGGCGCGCCAGAGATCGGACGGGCACGCGTCGCTCGACCGGACAAAGGAGACGCGTTGACCGTTTCGGGTGAAGCGGGCGACGTAGGATCCGCGGGCTCCGGCACAGTCGCCGGCCGAGCCGGCTCGCCGGACGAGGAGCGTGTCGCCGCGTTGCCGGAACGCCAGCGTCTCATCTCCCCGATCTGCGTCGGACGTATGGATGGCGAGCGTCGAATCCGAGAAGGTGAGGTGAGCCGCACCTCGTAGCGCGGACCCTGCCAGCAGGACTTGCCCGTTGACGGGTGGGACCCACAGCGCCGACATGGCTACGAAGATCCGCAAGACGCGCCATCCGTGTACCCGGAGCACCTCTGGGACCAACCGGCGTCGACCACCCGCCGTGAGCGCCGAGGTGACGAGCCCCCGCAGACTCAACTCGCCCGCGTTGTGGAGGAAGTCGCTGGTTACGTGAAGGCTCAGGACGAGGATCGAAAGAAGCGACGTGACGGTCAAGGCGTTGTGTTTCACTCGATGCTCTCTTGGTCGGGTCAGAGGAGACTGAAGCTCCTTCGCACGGCGCTCGTAAGGGACACGAATCCACTCTACCCGGCCCGGGGGCCGAGAACCGAAGCGCCCGGCCTAGCTCAGGTCAGCGCCTGTCACGTGTGCTCATCTGGTAGTCTGCTGCTCCAGTTCCTGGGCGAGGTCGATAAGAATGCCCTCGGGCCCTCGGAAGTAGCAGAGTACGTGTCCTGGTACTGGGCTACTTCTCCCACGAGCTCCGCGCCTCGTTTGCGGAGCCAGGCGAGCGTATCTTCGAGGTCCTCCACGGTGAACATGACGCGTAGGTAGCCGAGCGCGTTCACGGGGGTGGTCCGGTGATCGGCGACCACAGGCGGCGCGAGGAATCGTGACATCTCGAGCCGGTTGTGGCCGCCTGGGTGCACATCATGGCGATCGCAACACGCATGTCTCGCAATCCAGTGGCGTCATCTGCCCAGTCTCCTTCGATCGGGGCGCGCCCTTCGAGCACTAGGCCCAGTTCGGTGAAGCACTCGATCGCGGCATCGATGTCTTCCAGCACGATGCCGAGTCGTCCATCCGCTTGACGCTCACTGAGGCTTCCTGTGCCGATGTTACGAGCAAGTTTCCAGCCCTTCCTAACGACAAGCTTATCAGCGGCAGACGACTTCTGAACACCTACGGTCAATGGTTGCCACTAGGAGGCTGGGACGCGGGCGGCGTCCGACGTCGCCCGCGTTTGTCGGCTGCGTCAGCGGGTGAGGCCGCACGTACTGGGAGCGCCGGCCTCCCTGTGGCCTAGCGAGCGGGTTGTGGCTGCCACGCTTGGTCAGCCAACCCGCGGATCCGATCTGGGCACGGATCCTGAAGGGTGTAAAACCACAGGGCGCCACCAACCAACTTCCAACGATATGTACCTGGGTTCCGTTCAGTCCCAACACAGGCATCTCTCCCCGTCTCGTCGGTGATCGACACGGTGCTATCGTGGACGATATACTCGCCCTGGACCATCAACTGGTCGCCTTTCAGATAGCGAAATGCGCCCATGCTGTCGAACGTGACGGTGTACGCATCGGAGTCGTAGCTGCCAACCGGGAATCGCCTCTCGAGCGAACCGGGAAGGCCTAGGGTGAGTGCGAATGCTGGAAGAGCGAGTCCCAGCCTCGCCCACGAGTGCATGGACATGGTACCACCTCCGCGGATTACCAACGGTGCTCCACAAGCGGCGGGCATCGCGTAGCCAAGATCGTGCTTCAGCTGTGAAGTGTAGCTGGAGTGCGGCCCGCCAGCTCCATTTGCATGCTAGGTGGCGTCCTCAGTGGACGACAACGGTGTCCGTAATCGTCGGCTGATCACCGGAGTGTGTGAGCACGATGATCGCGCTCCCTGCGGAAACGCCTTGGAACCGGAACAGCTGTCGTGGTCCCGCGGGCGAATTGGGACCGATGAGCGAGTCGCCTAGAAACGCGACCGCACTACCGGCGATCGTTGGCGTCTGATAGGCGCCAGGGCCAACCGTCCCAAGGGTGAGGTCCAACTCCTGGCCAACATTCAGCGAGATTGTCTGGCTGCGGTCATCCATGACGGCGAAGGGATCGGGACCGCACCCGCTAAGTCCGACAAGAGCGACGGCAAAAAGCACTGCGTGATGGTGGATCCTCAAGGACACCTCCCGACGCCGGCTGGGCTGCTCGGTCGGCCGACCGCCCATCACATTGCCACAACGGGACTCGGAAGTTCGGACGTCCTCGCCCTGCGCCAAAGGATCAGAAGCGCGAAGGAAATCGGCCAAAATGCCAAAAACCACCAATGGATCTCTTCACCGCGGAGCCCGGCGGCGGCAAGGACGAGTGCGCTAAGAGCGTAGTAGGCCAGCACACCAGCTGTGAAGAGGCCCGTAGCCCTGCTCCAAACCAGAAGAAAGAGCAGCAGCAGTGGAACTCCAAAGGACGGGGGTGACAAGTTGCCCTGGAGAGCGCCAACCATGGCGACGCAGGAGAAGGGCCAAGCGATCGCAAGGCCGGTCGTTCGCCAGCTTCGGCGGAGACGATGATCCCTGACGGTCATTGCTATGTGGCCGACAGCGATTGCGGGCCATATGAGCAGGACGCCTGCCCCCGCGATCCACCAAACGGTCCAGAAACGTTCCCACATAGACGGTCCCCTACGAACGTTCGAGAGCCGGTCCACGAGACCGGGTCAACTCCAAGCCCGGCCCTTTCTGAGGCGGTCTGCCCAACGAACGACCTGCGCTTCTGCCGCGAGGCCAGGTGAGGCCGCCGCAGTCGTTAGATGAAGGGTACATCGCGGCGGCCGAGCCGCCTTGGCCTCGTCGGCAGCAAGCGCGGGTGAGACGGCTCAGAGCGCGAATATGCCGGGACGGAATGGTCCCGTGAGAAGGGCGGTCCCATCATCGCTTTTGGTCGTTCTTCGCGCGTGCGGCCCGGACCGCACGGGTCGGGTACAACAAGCGTTGACCGGTGCTGTTGGTGTCGGCCGTCTGTTCGAGAATCGCCCGTACGTCGGCGCCACTCAGCTTCGGGTTCGCGCTCAGGACCTTGGCGGCGGTACCGGCGACGACGGGAGTGGCGATGGACGTGCCGGACACATGCGAGAGCGCCCCCCCGACCAGACGTGCGGGGACACCGTCTCCGTTTGCATAAATGCCGACTTCCGGACCGGTATTGGTGAAGTCGGTCTTGGCACCATACCGGTCGACCGCCCCGACGATCAGGAAATTCGGCAGAGAGAACCGCGTCGCGGGATTCGCCGCCGCGACCGTACTCCCGTTATTGCCGGCCGCGCCGACAAAGAGGACGTGCGGCGCGGCCGCCATGTCGGCGCGCAGCACCGCGCGAATGGTGTCGACCGTGTAAACCGCGAGTGCCAGCCGATCGGCTTCCGACATGCGCGGCGCACATTCCTCGAGATTGTGGCGATAACTACTCTCGAAGCGCCCCCATGACATGTTCACGATGCGAGCGCCATGGGAGACGAGCCAAGTCAGCAGATCGTGAATCGATGCCGCCTCGGCGTGCGCGAGTTCACGTGACCAGCAGGGCACCGGTGGGGAGCCGTGCCACCACTCCATGCGCGCGATGAGAATGTCAGCATGCGCGTTCCCGGCAAGCGCAACGTCGGCAACGGCCGTCCCGTGCGAATAGCCCGCCCACTGACCGTTTGCTACTTCGAACGCGACGCTGTCCGCCTTTGGCATCGCCGCCAGCTTCCGATCGATGGCGACTGCCGTGATGGTATCGTTACCCGCGTAGTACTCATCGTAGGCCTTGATGATGGCGTTCAGCTCCGGAGCGCGAGCAAGAAGCGAGGCAGGGAGCAACTGCATCGGCGAGTCCTGCCGACGCTTGAAGGCGTCGTACCCGCGCACGAGCACCTGTCCGTTTGCGTCTCGCGCAAGCTGCCCGGCGAACAACGTCGTGTCGACGCCGCTGTCCCAAATCCCGATACGAATCAACGTCCCCTTCGGGTCCGCCGTGATGGTTGTATCGCGCGCGGGCCAGAAAGCCGGAGGCGCTGCCGCGCCCTGTGCGCGACTCTGCTTCGGGCTGACCACTCCAGCCAGCGCTAGGACAACAGCGAGATGCGCTGGGCGCCGGAATCGCATCGCGCTCCTGACACCCGTGGACAGACCGTTCGTGATCATCTCATGACCCTCTCCAGCGGACTCGCCAGAATGCGCGCCCGAGGTGGAACCAACTGAGCCGTCTAACGGTTGGCGCTTTAGCTGCGGGGCGGCGGCCGCAGCCTAATCGAGGTTATCCTCGGAGGCCGCCGCCCCGGCTGCTCCATTTGCGGGTTAGGTGCCTTCCACAGCGCCGAGTTCCTGATCCCACCACGCTACCGAGTCTCGGATCAAGTCGCGAACGTCCTCGCCTGCGAACTCCCCGTCGTCCAATGGCACGTAAAGGTCGGGCCCCAAAATGAAGGGATTAACGTCCGTATTGGATGGGCTTTCTACAATGACCATGTGCTCGCCGTAAACGAAGCCCAGCTCGTACTCTTTTAGAATGCGGTGTCGCTCGTTGTCGATGAACTCCCAGAATAACGAATGCTCAGCCTTCTGAGCGTCCAACGCGTCCAAGCTGAGTTCACCCTGGCCTGAACATGGCTCGAGGACGCGGCATCCACCCTTTCGCAGAACATAACCAACGGTGCGAAGCAGGCACA
Organism: uncultured Gemmatimonadales bacterium; assembly: GCA_963798915.1. GTDB lineage: Bacteria > Gemmatimonadota > Gemmatimonadetes > Gemmatimonadales > GWC2-71-9 > CAMLHP01. The sequence continues at coordinate 62,330 of CAWCVB010000004.1, forward strand.
GCACGCCGCATACCTCACCCGGAAGAGAGCCGGCGACTCCTGCCGCCTCTAGCTCCTCCAAGGCCACTCGGCAATCATCGAGTACTAATCTTGCGCGAAGGCTCACGAAGGCACCTAACGACATGCGGTTCAGCTGCGGGGCGGCGGCCCCGGCAGCAATCAAAGGTCATTTTCGGCCTGGCTGGCGCCAGCCGCGCAGGGAACCTTCGCCAACGGCCGCCCCGCCAGCTGC
>CAWCVB010000005.1:0-517157 GCA_963798915.1 uncultured Gemmatimonadales bacterium
TGCCGACGGCTCAAGCATGGGGCGGAGTTCCTGACGGTCGAGCTGCCGAAGATCCTGACAGATCAGGGTGGACGTTTCGCTTGACAAGGCGGCTACATCCTCGCTGGCAAGGTGGACCTTCTGCTAGGCCGAGACGGCAAGTTGGTGCTGCTGGACTTCGCTAGTTCTCCATGCCTCAGGAATAACGCAGCCCTCATGGCGGCCCGGTAATTACAATGAGGACGGCAACCTCAAGGAGTTGCCGCGGGTAGCTCTGTCTTTCCAGGTCACGGTGGTGCAGCCTAGTTGGGCTTGCCAACACAAATTGCGCAATTCAGCAGGACAAATCAATCGCAGCAGTTTGCTTGCTCGCGAGATGCGCTCGGCCGGATGTGCTATCTAACAGGCGGAACTTGGGAGTCGCCAACGCGCTCCGAGCACGCCGTATCTACATTTGTTCGCTGAGGTGAGATTTCGCTGGTCCTGGGTGACATCACCACGCTCGCCCTTGATGCCATCGTCAATGCCGCCAACGCTCGGCTCATGGCCGGTGGCGGAGTGGATGGCGCCATCCACCGCGCTGCGGGCCCAGAACTCCAGAAAGCGCTCAACGAGTTCCATGGCTGCCCCACCGGCAGCGCCGTGCTCACGCCAGGCTTTCGGCTCTCAGCCAGGTACGTGATCCACGCGGTGGGGCCAATCTGGCAGGGCGGCAACGCCGGCGAAGCCGATCTGCTGGAAAGTGCCTACCGAAGTGCATTCCAGGTCGCGCTGGACCACGGTGATATCCGGACGATTGCGTTCCCGGCCATCTCGACCGGCGTCTACGGTTATCCGGCGGACTAGGCGGCGCGTATCGCGCTCTCGGTGATGCGGGAATTCGAAGACAAGTTCGACCAGATCGTGGCGTGTGTATTCGATGAACGGATGCTGGAGGTGTATGAGACGGTTGGACGGTTAGACGGCTGGTGGTCGCGGGTCTCGGTCGACGCGTCATTGCGAGCCCGCAGGGCGAAGCAATCGGGTCGCCCTGCATCGATACGCGGGCCACCCGGTTGCTTCGTCGGAGGCTGCGCCTCCTCCTCGCAATGACGCGAACTGGCCGCGCTGGGTCCACAGATTTCACAGATTAATCTGCGTAATCTGTGGATTGTCACGTCCCCAACCGATTTTCCCACCATGACCGCCCTCACCAAACTCCCCGACGTCCTCCCCCAGCTGGTGGGCAAGACCATCGCCCGGACCATGCTGGTCTTCCACCCTGATGGTCGGTTGAAGGGTGAAGGCAGAAGGCTGAAGGCAGAAGGCAGCAGGCTGAAGGCTGGAGGCTGAAAGCTGAAAGCTGAAGGCTGGGCGCTGTGGAGCTGGGCGCTGTGAGCTGGGCGCTGTGAGCTATGCGCTGTGGCGAGCTTTGGGCGACCCTCGACCCTCGACCCTCGACCCTCGACCCTCGACCCTCGACCCTCGACCCTCGACCCTCGACCCTCGACCGCATGCTCATTTAGCTTGCTTGATGACCGAAGACTCTGCCACGGCACGTCTCTCAGCCCTGGGCGCGGAGCGGCTGGCCAGGGTTCTGCTCGACCTGGCCAGCGGAAACGATGATGCCGCCCGGATGGTTGCTCGGCTGGTGAACGCGCCGGAAGAGACTGTCCGACGTTTCAAGGCCGGTCTGGTCGCCCTGCGCCGCCGTCGGCTGGTTCGGTACCGCGAGTCCGGCGCCTACGCCAACCAGCTCCGAAGCATGCTCGAGGACCTCGAGGCCGGAGTCCGCGATCCCCGGACGGGTGTCGAGCTGGTGGCCAGGTTTTATCACGCGGACGCCGGTGCATTCGAAACCTGCGACGATTCCGACGGGCTGGTGGGTGATGTCTTTCGGAGGGACGCCGCCGACCTCTTTGCCCGCTACGCATCCGCCTGCCGCGACAAGGAATGGCTTGCCAGCGTGGTGTTCGACCTGGTGCGGGAAGACGATTACGGTGTGCGAGACGCGGTGTTGCAAAGGAGCGCTCTCTACTTGCCAAGGGCGGCGCTCCGGGATTTGACCGATTGCATGTGGAAGGCCGCCGGCGCGGTGCCGCAACCGCGGGACCGAGCGGAACGGGACTGGCGCCAGGGCCACTGGTTCCTGCTGATCGCGCTGCTTGCACGACAGCTCAACGACCCTGCTCTGCTTGAGCGCGCGCGGCGGGCCTTGTCCCCCGAGCTCGGTACCGCCGCCTGCCTCGACATCGCGGGTGCCTGGCTCGAGGCGGGCGACGCTGGTACCGCACTCGAATGGCTCAGGCGGATCGAGCCAGATGTTGCCTTCATGGCGTACGAACGCGACCGGCTCCTGCGTGCCGTCCACGAGCGGCTGGGGAACCGGGACGAAGTCGAACGTCTCGTATGGAAGGCATTCCGCGGCCACCGCAGTGTCGATAGCCTGGAGGATCTGCTCGGTGTGATTGGCGAGGAGCGGCGAGAAAAGGTCGTTGCCGAAGCCTCCGCCATGATCCTCCGATCGGAAGTCTTCGCGCCCCATGACGCCCGCTTCCTGCTCGAGTGCGGTCGAGTGGACGATGCCGCGGCACACGTCGTCGAGCGCCGCGACCAGCTCGACGGTGATCAATGGCCCAGTCTCCTGCCGCTGGCGGAGGGTTTCGAGCAGGCGGATCGGCATCTCGCCGCCATCGTGCTGTACCGGGCGCTTCTGGATTCAATTCTTGGCCGCGGGCAGTCTCGCATCTATCACCACGGGCTCCGGTACCTGCGTTCGCTCGGCCAGTTGGCGCGGCAGGTGGTGGCGTGGCGGGAGATCACCCCGCATGCGGGGTACCTCGCGCAGCTGCGCCAACGCCACGGTCGGAAGCGGAGCTTCTGGACGCGATACGATGCAACAAGCTGCTGAGGCATTCCCGCTCAGACCATTCTCATCGCCGCCGCCCATTTCGCCGCCGGGAAGCACTGCATGCAGCGGCGGAAGGATGCTGACCGACGACAAGTGGCTCTCCAGGCAGGTGCGGAAGCGTCTGCAGGTGGAGCACGCACCGCATTGCTCGCGACGGGCCAGGCTGGTGAAGCTGGGCGACAAGATCATCAATATGGGCTGCGTGACCCATTACCCGCCGCTGTCCTGGAGTCTCGATCGCCGGCCGGCGTATCTCGACTGGACCGAGGAAGTGCTTGCCGGCTGCCGGGGCGTCAGTGCCAAGCTGGAGCGACGCCATGACCGGGCGCTCAGGGAAGCGCGGCGGAAGCTGGGATGACTCCGCCGATCAATCTGTGAAATCTGAGCAATCTGTGGACTCCTACGATTCTACGGCCGCAACGATCTCAGCGGCGCCCGCCGCGTCGCGGGAACCGTGGTGGAGGACGTCTTCCGTGCGGTGAAACGGTCCCAGGTTGAGGTGCTGCTGGCGCCGGATCTGAGGAGGGTGAGTCGGGCTGAAGGCTGAAGGGTGAAGGGTGAAAGCTGGGCGCTGTGAGCTGGGCGCTGTGAGCTATGCGCTGTGGCGAGCTTTGGGCGACCCTCGACCCTCGACCCTCGACCCTCGACCCTCGACCCTCGACCCTCAGTGCATTCCAGGTCGCCCTGGACCACGGCGATATCCGGACCATTGCGTTCCCGGCCATCTCGACCGGCGTCTACGGCTATCCGGCCGACCAGGCGGCGCGTATCGCGCTTTCGGTGATGAGGGAATTCGAGGGCAGGTTTGAAGAGATCCTGGTCTGCTTATTTGATGACCGCATGCTTGAGGTATATCGGCGGGCTGGGTGAATGGGTCTCGGGTCGCCGGCTCAGCGACGACTGATGACCGACGACCGATGACCTCCCTGTCACACCCCCTCCTCATCTTCTTGCCACGGGCCCTCTCACGAAATGCCCGACATCGGATGTGCCGGGAAGGGGCTTGGATAGCGCTCTTGTCGTCAAGGGACCGCTTCTTCCTGGCGGGTGAACGCTTCCCCCTCATTGGAGGTGAGTGTGGATCCTTTTGACCTGACCCCCGAGCAGGATGCCCTGCCCGCCCTGACCAGCGAGGACGAGCCGCTGGAGCTGTGGCTCGAGACCAAGGCCTTGATTGCGCAGCTCCGGATGAACCTCGACTCCTTCCGGACTACCCGGAAGGAGCTGTCGGACCTCGATGTCGAAGGCTTCCTGCACGCGGAGTCCGTCCTGGAACAGCGGCTGGAGTTCATCCGCTGGCTCGAGACCCGGCCGTTCAGCGCGGTCTACGTGAGTCTGGTGCCGATTTCCCTGCTCGCCCTGAAGCAGGAGGCCGAGGAAGATGCGCCTGACGACGGGGAGCCGTTTCAACGCTGAGCGGCGCCCTCAGGAGGGGCCCACCAAGCAGGACCAGCGACCAGTGGAGGGAGTCAATGGACCTCGTTGAACTGTTGCTCATGGTGATCATCGTGTCGCATTGGTTGCTGCGGCGGAGCCAGCGGGCCCGCCCCAAGCCTCTGTCCTGTCTCACGCGCTACGGGGAGCTCATGGACAACACCCGTGCGGCGGAACTGACGCTGTGGTTGAGGGCCAAGACCGGAAACCCGGTCGAGCCCTCGCGCATCAACCCGTGGGCGGGGATTCTGCTGCCGCCCACCGAGTCAGAACCTGCCCGTCCTGCCCGTCCTGCAGTGTCACCTTCAGCCCAGCTTCCCGCCATGAACCCGCTCGTCAAGCTGCGCGACGTCCTGCCCAAACTGGCGGGGAAGACCATCGAGCGCACCATGCTGGTGATCCACGCCGATGGCGGCTTCCAGGTCTGGCTGTTCTTCACCGACGGAACGTCCTACGAGTTCTACGGGAGGAATGACATCAGCGGCGCCCGCACCCCCGACGGCACCACGGTGGAGCAGGCATACCGGTCGGTGCGCTCTGCCGGAGTCGAGGTGCTGCTGGCGCCGGATAGGAGGAAGGTGAGTCGGGGGTCGTAGGTGGAGGGTCGAGGGTCGAGGGTCGAGGGTCGAGGGTCGAGCGTCGAGCGTCGAGCGTCGAGGGTCGAGCCTCGACCCCTTACTCCCCCCACACCCCCCTGAAGTACGCGGCCACATCAAGATCCAGCTCGATTCCGTCTGCCGGGCTCCAGCGAAGCCGCTCCGTAATAATCTCCGGCCGCGAGTCCTCGGGCCGCCAGCGCTCTACCACCCGGCCGTCCAGGTCCACGATCCAGTACTCCGGAACACCGGCTCGCTGATACCGCAGCCGCTTGAGCTGGCGGTCGTAGCGGGCGGTTGAGGGAGACAACACTTCAACCACCACCAGCAAAGCCGTGATGTCGCTCCAGTCCCCTAATTGGCGACCGGACGCCGTCGCATACACGAACAGGTCAGGCTGCAGGATCTCATCCTCGCCCAGCGTCACGTCGGCGGGAGAATGGAGTACGTGAAGCGAGGACCCCGCCAGCGCAACCCGGAAGTGCTGCTCCAATTCCGCGACGGCCACCTGATGCCGCCCCTGTGGTGCGGGCGTCACCAGCAGCTCCCCATCAATGAGTTCGTAGCGCTGACCGTCATCCGGCAGGCGCCCACACCAGTTCGCGGGTCCAGCGCTCAGCAGCGTGCGGCATACCCATAAGGCTCGGCTCGGCGGCAGGAGTTGGCAAGGGGGCATGCCCGCATGATGGGGAGGGCGCAGGCAGGTGCGTCATCCAATCGATGCGCGGAGAATCATTTCCCGATCTCCCATCCGGCGCTATGATGCAGCATGCGGCCGCCTGATCCTCCTCTCTTTCCAGCAGCCATCCTCGCCGAACTCGAGGCTGTGCTTCAGCACGGCGCGTCCACGGACGCCGAAATGCAACGGATCGCCGATGCCGTGGTCGCCCGGTACAACGCTGAGCCCCAAGCGGACCTCGGTGGCCTCTCGCCCAATCAGCTTGCGGCGCTCCTGAACACTGACTGGGTTGCTCCCGACGCCCCACTCCGGCTCAATCAGCGGCTCACCCCCGGCGATCTGCGCGACTCCCCGCTCTTCCACAACGCCCGTACCCTCCTGGCCACGCTCCGCGATGAAGGCCCCCTCGGGGCGACCGCCAAAGGGAACCTGAATCGCGCGGCGGTGGCCACGCTACTGCCCCGGCTGAAGCTGGATGCCGAAAGGCTCGACGATCTTCGAGCCGTATCGAAGGTCATCAACGAGCCGGACGTCTTCGCGCTCCTCCAATTGAGGATCACTCTCCAGGGTCTCGGCCTGCTCTATCGGCGCAAGGGATTCCGCATCACGGCCAGAGGAAGGGAACTGCTCTCGGATCTCAAGGCCGGAACATTGTTCGGCATGCTGTTCATGGGAACGGTGGTCAATCCGCCGTTCGAACCGTCCTTTGCCCTGCGGGCGGACGCCATGCTCATCGCGCTTCCATTTGCCATCCGGAACTTGCTGGCCAGTCAGGCGACTGGCGTCCCGCCCGGGAGATCGCCGAGTCGGTCTGGCCGCCCTTCGTGCGGGACGAACTGGCGCACGCGGTCGAATCGGGATTCTGGACCTTTGACTCGGCGCTCCTCCATCTTACCGCGGCCGTGCTCTTCAGGCCGCTGATGGAAGCCGGTTTGCTCGAGCGTCGGACGCGTGATCCAACCTCATACAAGCTGGCTGACGAGGAGTGGCGCACGACGCCCTTGTTCGCGAAGGCAGTGCAATTTGGATAGCGGGCCCCGCGACCGGCGCTGGCCTGAAGGGCGGGACTCGGACATGGCGCCCACCCACGGGTGAGCCCTCATGGCTTCCAGCTTGCGCTGGAATGACGAATGGGCGACCCGCGACCCACCCTTGCCGCCGTTCCCAAAATGGGTATATTCGTTCCCGATATGGGAAGATATCCAGCGCGGCGTTCCGGGCTCGCGAGCTCATTGTTCAGCCCCGTGCAGCAGCGGCTGCTCGGTCTCCTGTTCGGACAACCCGACCGCAGCTACCAGAGCGCTGAAATCATCCGGCTCGCCAACAGCGGTACGGGAGCCGTGCATCGCCAGTTGCAGCAGCTCGCCAGCGCCGGCTTGGTCACGACGCACCGGGTCGGCAACCAGCGGTTTTACCAGGCCAACCCGGACTCACCCATCTTCGCCGAGCTTCACTCCATCGCCCTCAAGACGACCGGCATGGTAGGGCCGCTTCAGGATGCACTCGCGCCACTTGCCGATCACATCCAGAGCGCATTCGTGTTCGGGTCCACGGTCAGCGGGCACGACCGGGCCACGAGTGACATTGACCTGCTGGTACTCTCCGAGACACTGACATATGGCGAGGTGTACGAGGCCATTCAAGGCGCCGAACAGCGGCTGCACCGAACGATCAATCCGACCGTGGTTGCTCCCGCCGACTGGAAGCGCAAGCGCGCGACGCCAGCCAGCTTCGCCGCCCGCGTGGCGGCCGGGCCGATGCTCCTGGTTCTCGGTAATGCCGATGCCAATACCTGAACTCGACAACCTGGCACGGATCGGCAAGCTGAAGGCGTTCCCAGCACCGAAGGAGGAGATCGAGAGCCTGCTGCGATCAGGTCGCCGCCGGCTCGCGGACGCTGAGAATGTGAACCTTTCGCTGGAAAGCCGATTCGACTTGGCGTACAATGCGGCCCGTGCCCTCGCGCTTGCCGCGCTGAGGCAGGCTGGCTATCGCTCGGACAATCGCTATGTCGTGTTTCAGGTGTTGCCCCACACGCTGGGCGTCTCCAATGCGGACTGGCGTATATTCGCCAAGGCGCACGATCAGCGGAATCTCTTCGAGTACGAAGGCGGGGGCGAGATAGAGGAGCGGCTGCTTGCCGACCTGATCGAAGCTGCGCACAGGCTGGAGAGGGCACTGCGAGAGCGCTGAGGGACGCGATCGGTTCGGCGCCTTGGTCATGGCTTGATCGCAAAGGCGCGGAGTTCTCGGCGTCCCTCCGCGCCCTTTGCGTCTCCGCGTTGGCAGTTGCGGCATTTTCGTAATGACAACGTCGGGCTGCGAGGTCGCTTCGCCATGCCTGGGGCTCCACGCACGGTCTCGTCAAATTGCCCGAGGACCTGCTGGCGCCGGATAGGCGCCGGGTGGATCGGGGGTCGTAGGTCGTAGGTCGAGCGTCGAGCGTCGAGGGTCGAGGGTCGAGCCTCGACCCCTTACTCCCCCCACACCCCCCTGAAGTACGCGGCCACATCAAGATCCAGCTCCGACACCGTCTGCCGGGCTCCAGCGCAGCCGCTCCGTAATGATCTCCGGCCGCGAGTCCTCGGGCCGCCAGCGCTCCACCACCCGGCCGTCCAGGTCCACGATCCAGTACTCAGGGATGCCGGCGCGCTGATAGCGCGGCGCTTGTGGCGGCGGTCGTATTGCGCCGTGGATGGTGAGAGGATCTCCATGACCAGCAGAAGTTAGACGATATCGGTCCAGTCCCGAAGCGGTTTGCCCGCCACCGTGCGGTAGACAAAGAGATCGGGCTGGAGAATCTCGTCTTCACCGAGGGCGATGTCGGCTGGAGAGTGCGAGAACCTTGCCCACATTCGATGCATCGACGAAAGGCATTGGCCAGAGCGTTCAGCGCCAGACGGCGACCTGGTGCACGCCGCGCGGGGCGGGCGTCACGATCAGCTTGCCATCGATGAGTTCGTAGCGATTGCCGTCATCCGGCAAGGCAAGCACCGCCTTCCGGCTCCAGCGTTTCGTGTCCCATGTCCCGTGTCCCGCAGTCTCTGGCATACCCATAAGGTTCGGCTCGGCGGCAGGAGATGGCAAGGCTACATCCCCGCATGATGGGGAGGGCGCAGAGGCCCCTCAACGCGGAGATCACGGTACGCGGGGGTGACGACAGGGCGAGCTTCGGCCCGCCCATCCCGCCCATCCCGCCCATCCCGCCCCATCCCGCCCATCTTGCCCATCCTGTCGAACTCGCCCATCCTCCAAATGCAAAGGAGGATTGCCCCATGAACCACTCATACGGAGCGGTGCTGTTCAATGACGCAGGCGAAGTGCTGCTCTGCCGCCCAGCCGCCGGCCCCGACCGGAATATCTGGACCTTCCCCGAACGCCAGCAGGGCCAGTACCTGACTCCGGAAGAAACTGCGCTGGAAGCCGCGATGGAGCAGGTGGGATATGCCGGCCGGATTCTCGGTACGGTGCGCGGCACCTTCACCAACACCGCCGGCACCGACTACACCGAGTTCTTTTTCATGCTGCCGGGCGGCGAGCGTCAGCCGTTCGATCCCAACCTGACCAGCGATGTCAGCTGGCTCAGCCCGGAAGAAGCGTCCGCCAGGATCGAGCAGACCAGCGAGCCCCGGCGCCAGCGGGATCTCGACGTGCTGGCGGCCGCGGTGGCCGAATACCAGGCCCGGCTGGCTCGGCTCTGGTAGAAATCAGACAACCAGGGGTCAGCGCTTCCGGCGCGTGGTCTTGGCCTCGCTCCGGGAACGCGCCTTGGCCCGCTGTTCCCGCACCACCTTGAGCCGCTCACCCAGCGGCACCTCCAGGCGCGCCGCCGGCTGCGCCTTGTAATCAAAGTCCGGCACCAGGACCCTCGGCAGCCGCTTGCCCAGCTCCCGCTCGATCCTTCTGAGCGACGATTCCTCGTCCGGCGCCACCAGGGTGAAGGCATCGCCCACGGCATCGGCCCGGCCGGTCCGGCCCACCCGGTGGATGTAGTCCTCCGCCACCTTGGGCACGTCGAAATTGATCACGTGGCCCAGCGACTCGATATCAATGCCCCGCGCCGCAATGTCGGTGGCCACCAGCACCCGGAACTCGCCGCTCTTGAACCCGGCCAGTGCCTTGGTGCGCTGCGCCTGCGACCGGTTGCCGTGGATGGCCTGCGCCGCAATGCGATGGGTATCGAGATATTTGGTGAGCCGGTTGGCGCGATGCTTGGTGCGGGTGAAGACCAGCGCTTCTTCCATGTCGCCGTTGCCCAGCAGGTGCAGCAGGAGCGCCGACTTGAGCTCCTGCGGCACCGGGTAGACGGCGTGCGTGATGCCCACCGCCGGCGCCGACTTCCGCTCCAGGTTGATGCTGACCGGGTCATGCAGCAGGGTGTGCGACAGCTTGAGGATCTCGGGCGGCATGGTCGCACTGAAGAAGAGGGTCTGCCTCGGCGCCGACGGAAGGTGCCGCAGGATCTTCCGGATCTCGGGCAGGAACCCCATGTCCAGCATCCGGTCGGCCTCGTCCAGCACCAGGACTTCGAGCCCGGCCAGCTTGGCGTAGGGGAAACGGAAGTGGTCCATCAGGCGGCCCGGCGTGGCGATGATGACGTCGGCGCCGCTCCGGAGCGCATGCTCCTGCGGTCCCATGCCCACGCCGCCGTAGACGGCCGCCGCGGTGATCGGGGTGTGGATGGCGAGGTCGTTCAGGTCCTCGAGGATCTGGGCCGCGAGTTCACGCGTGGGCGTGAGCACCAGCGCCCGGGTGGTGCCCCGGGGCCGCTCGATCAACCGGTTGAGCACCGGAAGAATGAAGGCCGCCGTCTTGCCGCTGCCAGTCATGGCGCAGGCCAGGACGTCCCGGCCCTCGAGGGCCGGCGGAATGGCGTCAGTCTGGATCGGGGTGGGTCGGATGAAGCCGAGTTCCTTGACGCCGCGAAGGAGGTTCGGATGCAGGTTCAGCGAGGCAAACGGCACTGGATTCCTTGAGTTGAGAGTGCTGAAGGCAAGGGCGACAGGGGACGGAAGGCAAGGGCCGGGGTTTCGCCCAGGCCCGCTGCGCTGCATCATTACCTCTAGCCGTCTAGCCGTCTCGCCGTCTCGCCATCTCGCCGTCTGAGGTCCCATGCGCCGACTGCTTCTGGCTGCCCTCTCGCTTGCCATCGCCTCGCCCGCCCGGGCGCAGACCCCGCCCGACCAGCTCGCCGCCCACCCGCCGATGGGCTGGAACAGCTGGAACAAGTTTGCCTGCGACATCAATGAGAAGCTGATCCGGGAGACGGCCGACTCGATGGTGGCGAGCGGAATGCGGGACGCCGGCTACATCTACGTGAATATCGACGACTGCTGGATGGCGCCCGAGCGCGATGCCCAGGGCCGTCTCCAGCCCGACCCCAAGCGCTTTCCCCACGGGATCAAGGCGCTGGCCGACTACGTCCATTCCCTCAACATGAAGCTGGGGATCTACTCTTCGGCGGGCGACCAGGACGTGCCAGGGGCTGCCGGCCAGTCTGGATCACGAGGCCGATGACGCCAGGTCGTTCGCCGAGTGGGGCGTGGACTACCTCAAGTACGACAACTGTAATAATGAAGGAAGGCCGGCCTTGGAGCGCTACACCGCCATGCGCGATGCGCTGGCTGCCACCGGCCGGCCCATCATCTTCAGTCTCTGCGAATGGGGCTCCAACCGGCCCTGGCTCTGGGGCCGCAAGGTGAACGGCTCGCTCTGGCGCACCACCGGCGACATCGAAGATCGCTGGACCTCGGTCACCTGGATCCTGGACCAGCAGATCGGGCTCCAGGCCTTTGCCGGACCCGGCGGCTGGAACGATCCCGACATGCTGGAGGTGGGGAACGGCGGCATGAACGCCCGCGAGTACCGGGCGCACTTCTCGATGTGGGCGCTCCTCAACGCGCCGCTCATTGCCGGCAACGACATCCGCTCCATGAACGACACCACTGGCGGCATCCTGATGAACGCCGAGGTGATCGCGGTGGACCAGGACTGGGGCGGGTCGCAAGGTTACAAACTGAGGGATGATGGCGACCGGGAAGTCTGGGCCAAGCCCATGGCCGACGGCTCGGTGGCCGTGGTACTGCTCAACCGGGGCGAGACGTCGGGCGTGATCGGGGTGACCCGCCAGGAACTCCGGCTCCCCCGCGGCACCTGGCGCGCGCGCGAGCTGTGGAGCCACGTGGATGAGCCGCTCAACGACGCATTGAGCGCGATGGTGCCATCGCACGGGGCGATGATGTATGTGGTGGGGATGTAGGTCGCGGGTTCGCGGGTCGAGAAGGCTGTCATCCCGAGCGAGCCAGGCGAGCGAGGGATCTACTTGTCCGGTCCCGACGCTGGCCAGCAGATCCCTCGCTGTGCTCGGGATGACAAACCGTTGGCTTCCCGGCGCGCCGTCTCGCCGTCTATGCCGTCTCGCCGTCTAGCCGTCTAGCCGTCTAACCATCTAACCGTCAAACTCCATGCCCGTCGCCCATCTGAGCACCATCGACGTCATCGTCATGCTGGTGTACTTCGCCTTTGTCCTGGGCATGGGCTGGGCCCTCAGCCGCTACATGCGGACCAGCACCGATTTCTTCCTCTCCGGGCGCTCGATTCCGGCCTGGGTTGCCGGGCTCGCGTTCCTCTCCGCCAACCTGGGCGCGCAGGAAGTGATCGGCATGGCGCGCATCGGGCGCCAAGTACGGGATCGCCACCAGCCACTTCTACTGGGTCGGCGCCATCCCGGCGATGGTGTTCGTCGGCGGCTGTTCATGATGCCGTTCTACTACGGCTCCCGGGCCCGCTCGGTCCCCGAGTACCTCAAGCTGCGCTTCGACGAGAAGACCCGCGCGCTGAATGCCGTTTCCTTTGCGGTGATGACGGTGTTCTCCTCGGGCATCTCGATGTATGCCATGGCCAAGCTGCTGCTCACACCTGCTGCTGGGCTGGGACTTCAACCTCAGCATGCTGGTCGCTGCCTGCATCGTGCTGGCCTACATCTTCCTCGGTGGCCTGACCAGCGCGATCTACAACGAAGTGCTGCAGTTCTTCCTGATCGTGGTCGGGCTTGCGCCGCTGGTGTATGCTGGGGCTCGAAGAACGTGGGCGGCTGGAGCGGGCTCAAGGCCAAGCTCGCCACCGAGGCGGTGTCGCAGGGCTTCCAGCCCGGCGCGTACACGCATGCCTGGCAGTACATGGATTCGGCCGCGCACAATCCCATCGGCGTGGAATGGTTCGGGCTGGTGATGGGGCTCGGCTTTGTGCTGTCGTTCGGCTACTGGTGTACGGATTTCCTGGTGGTCCAGCGGGCCATGGCTGCCGACTCGCTGCGGCCGCCCGCCGCACGCCTCTGATCGCGGCGTTTCCCAAGATGCTGTTTCCCTTCCTGGTGATCCTGCCCGGAGATGCTGGCGCTCGCCGCTCACGGCCGGCGGCCACGGCATGATCCCGCCCAAGCTCGATGCACTCACCGGCATGCCCATGGTCTCAGCCGGCGGCGCGCCGGTGCTCGATTTTGATCTGGCGACGCCCATGATGCTGGTCCACTATTTCCCGTCGGGCCTGCTGGGTGTGGGCCTGATTGCGCTGCTGGCCTCCTTCATGTCCGGCATGGCCGGCAACGTGACCGCGTTCAACACCGTCTGGACCTACGACATCTACCAGAGCTACATCCGGAAGGGCGCCAGCGACCGGCACTATCTCTGGATGGGTCGGGTCGCCACGGTGTTCGGCATCGCCTTCTCGGTGGCCGCGGCCTATGTGGCCGCCGCGCTTCAACAACGTGATGGATGTGCTGCAGCTGGTCTTTGCCTTCGTGAACGCGCCGCTCTTTGCCACCTTCCTGCTGGGGATGTTCTGGAAACGCACCACCGGCCACGGCGCCTTCACCGGGCTGGTGGCGGGTACGCTTGCCGCCGCCATCCACCATGGGCTCTCGCTTCCGGCCGGCGCCGTGGTCGGGGTGAAGGGCGGCTACCTCGGCGCGCTCACCACCTACCCCAGTGAGCTGGCGCAGACGTTCTGGACCGCGATCGCCGCCTGGACCACCTGCTTCGTGGTGACGATCCTGGTGAGCATGATGACCCGGCCCCGGCCGAGGGAGGAACTGGCCGGACTGGTCTATTCGGAAACGCCGAGGGAGGTGGATGGCGCTGCACGGTGGTGGCAGCGGCCGGCAGTGCTGGGCACCGGCATCCTGCTGCTCACCCTGGCACTCAACCTGATCTTCTTCTGAGCGGAGGATCGCATGACTGAACCGCTTGGCCTGGACGTTCGCCTTCCCCTGGGTGGGCTGTTCAGCGTGCTCGGCGTGCTGCTGGTGGGCTTCGGTGCGGCCACCCGGGGGTCAGAGCTGTACCAGCGCTCGCTGGGCGTGAACGTGAACCTCTGGTGGGGACTGGTGATGCTGGCCTTCGGCGTGCTGCTGCTGCTGATGGTCCGCCGCGGCCGGCGCGCCGCCGGGGTTCATCCGGCAGACCAGACGCCCGAGGGCCGGGAGACGGAAGCGCGCGAGCGGGGGACGGGGTTGGAGGAAGGCGTATAAGTCGGGAAGACGGGAGGGCGGGAAGACGGGAAGAGAGTCGGGAAGACGGGAAGAAAGACGGGAAGACGGGAAGCGCTATTCCGCCAGAACTTCCCGTCCTCCCGCCTTCCCGCCTCCTACGCCTTCACAGCTTTCCGCTTCCTGATCAGGCCCGTGCCGCCGATGCCTACCAGACCAGTGGCAAGTAGTGCCATGGTCAGGGGTTCGGGCACTGCAGTCACGCCCTTGACGGCGAAGATGGCGTCATTGTAGTCCAGGTCGCCGCCACCCAGGATGTCTTCAAATCCCACGATATAGGTGTACTCGGGGGGGAAGAGGGTAGTGTCGAGCGGCCCGAACTCGGCCTCGTAGTCGGCCCGGGTCCATACCCGCGCGTGAGCCAGGCCGTCGGCATTGCGGCTGCCGTCGCCGGTGTAGAAGACATCGTCCGCATTGCTGCAGTCCGGTCCGGGCGATTCGCTGGCGCGGTTGACGCAGATCCCGAAGATGGCCTCGTCGCCGACGTTGAGGCCGCTGTCATCGGGGTCACCCACGGTCCCCACTGGGGACGTGTGATTGTTGAACATGAAATTGGCGGTACTAAAGTCACCAATGCTCATGAAGTAGTAGACATCGTTGCTGTACAGCGCGTCAGCGCCAACGAACGCAACGACAATATCCCCGCTCTTGATCAGCGGGCCGCCCAGCACGCCGTCAGCGTGAGCCGGCGTCGAGGCGGTCAGCGCTGCGGCGACGAAGGCAAGGCCCAGCGCGAACTTGCTGTGTGTACTCATGTGTTCCATGACGACCTCTGGGGGTTTGGTCAAACACCTGCGAATGGGGCGGTTCACCGCCTCTGCCTGCGGGCGGATGCGCACACCGGCCATCCGGTTCCCCAATATCGCACTTGGCTCTCCACATACAAGGGTCTAAATCACACCGTTTGACGTGACGTTTCGCAACATTTTGACGCTCATCGTTTCAGTCATTGACGTCCTTGACGCAACGCACGAACTCCTCGCGGAATCCGAGGTGCTGATAGAACCCGCGGGCGCGCTGGTTGTTGGCAAACACACTTAGCTCCACCCGGTAGAAGCGCTTCTGTCGAGCCCAGTCTTCCACTGCCTGCATCAGCAGCCGGGCGACGCCCTTGCCCTGGGCTTCCTGCGCCACGGCCAGCACTTCGACATAGGCAGCGACGCGACCGGTGAAGTAGTCGGCGCGCGTGTTGGCGAACAGGGTGCCGATGACGCCAAGCTCGTCATCGTCCGCCACCAGGAAGAGCACCGAGTCGTCCGGGGTGGCCAGCCGGGCGTCGATCAGGTGCAGGTCGGCGACGGCGATCTCGTGCGCCGTACGGCCTGGCGGCAGCTCAAAATCGGCCAGGCGCTGGCAGAGCGTGATGATGCGGTCGCGATCGGGGGGCGTGGCGCTGCGGAGTGCAATGGGCATGGAGTATGATAGGCGCGTCGAGGGCGGCCCGCGGGCCGGCCGCACGAGGGTTGGGCAGCGAGGGATCTTGCCGGCCGTGCTCCGGAGCCGGGTGAGCAGATCCTTCGCTTCGCTCAGGATGACACCTCTCGCGAACCGACGACCGGCGACCGGCGACCGACGACCGACGACCGACGACCGACCACCGACGACCGGCGACCGGCGACCGACGACCGATGACCGACGACCGACGACTATCTTTCCCCCCATGCCTGATCGAACCCAAACGCAAAATCAACACTGCCGCCGCCTGGCGCGAAGCCCGCGCGCTCATCTGGACCTACCGCCGCCGCTTGGCGCTGGGTCTGGTGCTGATGCTGATCAACCGGCTGGCCGGCTTTGTCCTGCCGGGCAGCTCCAAGATGCTGATCGACAAGGTGCTGGGGCAGGGACGCGGTGATCTGCTCATGCCGCTGGCCCTTGCGGCCGCCGGCGCCACGCTGGTTCAGGCCACCACCGGTTTTGGCCTCGCGATCGTGATGAGCGTGGCGGCGCAGCGGGCCATTACCGAGATGCGGAAGCGGGTCGAGGCCCATGTGCTGCGGCTTCCGATCGGCTATTTCGACTCCACCAAGAGCGGCATCCTGATTTCCCGGATCATGACCGACGCCGAAGGGGTGCGAAACCTGGTCGGCACCGGCCTGGTGCAGCTGGTGGGTGGTGTCTTCACCGCTGCGCTGGCGCTGGGGGTGCTGTTCTGGCTCAACTGGCAGCTCACCAGCGCGACGCTGGTGGTGATCGCCATCTTCGGTGCGGTGATGTTCGTGGCCTTCCGCCGGCTGCGCCCCATCTTCCGGGAGCGGGGCGAAATCAACGCCGACGTCACCGGCCGCCTGGCCGAAACGGTGGGCGGCATCCGGCTGATCAAGACGTACACGGCGGAACGCCGGGAGAAGCTGGTCTTTGCGCGCGGGGTGCACCGGCTCTTCCGCAACATTGCCAGGAGTATCACCGGCGTGAACCTGGTGGGCAGCTTCACCACCGTGCTGATCGGGGTGGTGGGCGTGCTGCTGATCGTCTTCGGCGGCCGAGCCATGCTGAACCAGACCATGACGCTGGGCGACTTCGTCATGTACGTCTTCTTCATCGGCCTGGTGGCGGCGCCGCTGGTGGGTGTGGCGTCGATCGGGACCCAGATCAGCGAGGCCTTTGCCGGCCTGGACCGGATCCGGGAAATCCGCGAGCTGGAAACCGAAGACGCCGATGACGCCAACCGCCACGCCGTGCCGGAGCTGCAGGGCGAGGTGGAATTTCGGGACGTCTCCTTCGAGTATGAGGCGGGAGTGCCGGTGCTCCGGCACGTGACCTTCCGCGCCCCGGCCGGCTGCACCACTGCACTGGTGGGCGCCAGCGGCTCGGGCAAGAGCACGCTCATCTCGCTGGTGATGGCCTTCAACCGGCCCACCTCCGGCCAGGTGCTGGTCGACGGTATTGACCTGGGTGAGCTTCGGCTTCGCGACTACCGCTCCAACCTGGGTGTGGTGCTGCAGGACAACTTCCTCTTTGACGGTACCATCGCCGAGAACATCGAGTTCTCCAAGCCGGGCGCGAGCCGGATCGAGGTGGAGGCAGCGGGGCGGGTGGCGCACTGTGACGAGTTCGTATCGCGGATGGAACTGGGGTATGACACCGTCGTGGGCGAGCGCGGGGTCAAGCTTTCGGGCGGCCAGCGCCAGCGCGTGGCCATTGCCCGCGCCATCCTGGCCGACCCGCGGATCCTCCTGCTGGACGAGGCCACCTCGTCGCTCGATTCCGAGAGCGAGGCGATGATCCGTGATGGGCTCCGGAAGCTGCGCGAGGGCCGCACCACCTTTGTCATTGCCCACCGGCTCAGCACCATCGCCAGCGCCGACCAGATCCTGGTGCTCGAGGGCGGCGAGATCGTGGAGCGGGGCAGCCAGCCCGAATTGCTGGCACTGCACGGCCGCTACCGGCAGCTGTACGAGAAGCAGTACGGGGTGGAGCTGGACCGGTTCGTGAATGAGGGCGAGGAACTGCCGACGGAGGCTTGAGGGGGCGGTGGGCGGGACGAGACGGACGGGGCCGACGGGGCCGACGAGACGGAGGGGGCCGACGGGGCCGACGAGACGGACGGGGCCGAAGAGACGGACGGGGCCGAAGAGACGACGGGGCCGACGGGGCGAGCGAGGCGAGCATCGCGTGTCATCCTGAGCGCAGCGAAGGATCTGCTGGCCCAGTTCCGGGAGCAAGCAAGTAGATCCTTCGGTCGCTACGCTCCCTCAGGATGACACCGAACTGACTTCGGTCCGCCCTGACTACCCTGACTGCCCTGACTACTCTGACTACCCTGACTGCCCTGACTGCCCTGACTACCCTGACTACTCTGACTACCCTGACTGCCCTGACTGCCCTGCCCGCCCATCCTGCCCATCCTGCCCATCCTGCCCATCTTGCCCCTCAATCTCCCAGACTGAATTCCCGCGGCGCCCCTGTCCCCAGCAGGTTCCGCACGAAGTAGTCCCACCGGCGGCGGATGACATACGGCTCGTTCCCGAACCCGTGCCGGCGGTTGGGCAGGATGATGAGGTCGAAGTCCTTGTTGGCGTCGATCAGCTGGTTCACCACCAGCAGCGTGTTATAGAACGGCACGTTGTCGTCCATGGAGCCGTGCATCAGCAGCAGCTTGCCCTTGAGGTTCCGGGCCACGTTCTGGTTGGCCTGGTTGTCGTAATTGGTGGAATCCTTTCCGTAGCGTACCAGCAGCCCCTGCCACTTCTCGGCCCAGTCGTCCTCGTAATTGCGGTTGTCGTGGTTGCCGGCTTCCGAGATGCCCACCTTGAAGAAATCAGGGTAGCGGAACATGGCGTCCGCCGTGGCGTAGCCGCCGCCCGAGTGGCCGTAGATGCCGGCACGGTTGATGTCGATCCAGTGATAGCGTTCCGCCAGCTGCTTCATGCCCGCCACCTGGTCGGGCAGCCCGTTGTCCCCCATGTCGCCGAAATAGGCGTCGTGAAATGACTTGGACCGCATCGGCGTGCCCATCGCGTCCAGCGCCACGACGATGAAGCCCAGTTCGGCCAGCGCCTGGTTGTCGCCCCTGGCCGGCGAGAAGGAGCGCGAGCCCACGCTTCCGGTCTGCGGGCCGGGATAGATGTGGTTGACGATCGGATAGCTGCGGCTCGAATCGAGCGTGGTTGGCACGAACATCAGGCCGTAAATATCGGTCTTGCCGTCACGGGCCTTGACGGTGAAGGGCACCGGCGGCTTCCACCCGGTGGCCAGGAGCTTCGAGATGTCGGCCTTCTCGATGGTCTGCCTGAGCTTACCCTGCTTGTTCCGCACCACGGTGACCGGCGGAGTGTCGGGCGTTGAATAGCTGTCCACGAACCAGGCGCCGTCAGGCGCAAAGCTCACTGTATGGTCGGCATTCTCCGGTGTCAGCAGCTTCTCGCCGCTCCCGTCCAGCTTCACACTGTAGAGGTGAGTGAAGTAGGGATCCCGTCCCGCTTCGCGACCGGCGCCGGTGAAGTAGATGATGCCGGCGGACTCGTCCACCCGCAGGACGTCCAGCACCGGACCGGGGCCCTTGGTGACCTGATTCTTGAGCTTGCCGCTGGCCAGGTCGTAGCGGTAGAGGTTGCCCCAGTCATCGCGCTCCGAATACCACAGCACTTCGCCGCGCTTCCAGAGCACCCGCCAGCTGATGCCGTCCACGCCACTTTCGTAATAAGTGTCCTGGTGCTCGTGCAGCACGGTGCGCACCTCGCCCGTGGCGGCGTCGGCCACCCGCAGCGTCGCGTCCTTGTGGTCGCGCGAGCTGGACACGAAGGCGAGCTGGCTGCCGTCCGGCTTCCATTGCACGTCGGAAAAGGTGTCGCCACTGCAGGCCACATGGTCGCAGATGGTGGAGCGGTGCGGATCGGCCGGCATCTTGAGCCGCACCATGCCGCTGCCGTCGGCGTTGATGATGACCCGGCTGATGCGGAAGATCAGCGAGTCGCCCGGCAGGGGATACTTCCACTCCTTGAGCACCGGATGGCCCACTTTGGTGCTCGCCAGGTACATCTCGCCCACACCCCGGCCGTCGTGCTGGAAGGTCGCGATCTTCTTCGAATCGGGCGACCAGAGCAGCACCGGCCGATCACTCATGGTCCAGCCGGCGTTGTTGGTGGCGTAACCGTAGTCCTCGATGCCGTCGGTGGTGAGCTGGGTCTCCTTGCCCGTGGCGACGTCGCGCACCCAGAGATTGTTGTCGCGCCGGAACGCGGCCAGCTTCCCGTCGGGCGAGACGATGGCATCCCGGCTCATCTGGCTCTGGACCTCAGCGGCCGGCGCGCAGGTGGTGCCGTCCGCGGTGCAGGTCCAGCGCTTGTCCTTCACCGAGAAGGTGATGGATCGGCCGTCCTCGGTGTACTCGAAGGTGGCAAAGGGAAGGCTGTCGGCGCTGTAGCTTGCCGCTGCCGCCTTGGACAGCGCCTCGGCGACCTTGGCCTGATTGAAGGCGTCGTTCCGGCTCTTCCGGGCCGGGTCCACCACGACGAACCGGGTTCCGGATGGCGTGTTGACGCGATACCAGAACCGGTCGCCCGAAAGCCAGCTGGGCCGGACGCCGCTGTTGTAGACCAGCGGGAAGGTGCTCCTGGCCAGGAACTTCTCGGCCCGGGCATAATCGGCCGAGGTGACCGAGTCCGGGCGCCAGGGCGACTGCGCTGACAGGACGGGCGAGATGGGCAGGGCGGGCAGGACGGACAGGCCCAGGGCGGTCACGGAGATCAGCCGGACGTGCTTCCAGCGCATGGTACTGCTCCTTGGTGAAGAATGGAGGCAGGTACCAAGATGGGCGGGATGGGCTGGATGGGCCAGATGGGCAGGTCGGCAAGACGGCAAGACGGCAAGTTTTCTCGCCAACTAGCCGTCTAGCCGTCCGGCCGTCTATAATTCGCCCCTACTCGCTCACGGGAGTCGCTCGAATGCGGTTGCTGGCCTGGTTGCTGGTGCTGATCGGTGCCATCGGTGTGGTTTGGGGTGTCCTCATGATGATCGGTGGGATGACCGGCCCTCACGCGCTTGCCTTCCAGTTCGAGTCGGCCGGTGGCCCCGGGCCGCTGATCGGTGGGATGCTGCTGATTGCCGCCGGGCTGACCTTCGCCAGGGAGTGGGCGAAAAAGTAGGGGACCGGCTTGCCGGGCCCGGCAAGCCGGTCCCCTACTTCCCACTTCCCACTTCCCACTTCTAAATGATTTCCGTCTCCAATCTCGCCAAAGCATTCGGCGACCGGACGCTCTTTGCCGGCGCCGCCTTCCAGCTCCAGCCCGGCGAGCGCTACGGGCTGGTGGGCGCCAACGGCTCCGGCAAGACGACGCTGCTCCGCATCCTGACCGGCGACGAGCCGGCCACTGACGGCACCGTCTCCATGCCCAACCGCACCAGTCTCGGCGTGCTGCGGCAGGACCAGTTCCTCTACGAGAACGAAGAAGTGCTGGCGGTCGCCATGCGCGGCAATGCCGAGCTGTGGCAGGCCATCGTCGAGAAGGAGCAGGTGCTGGCGCGCGCCGCCGAGCATTTCGATGCCGACCGCTACGCCCGGCTGGAAGACACGATCCTGCGGCACGACGGGTACGCCGCCGAGGCCCGCGCCGCCGAGATTCTCGAGGGACTGGGGCTGCCGGAGCCGGTGCACCGCCGGCCCATGTCCACCCTGTCCGGCGGCTTCAAGCTCAGGGTACTGCTGGCGCAGGCGCTCGCGGGCGGCCCCGACGCGCTGCTGCTGGACGAGCCCACCAACCACCTCGACATTCTCTCTATTCGATGGCTGGAAAAGTTCCTCCGCAACTTTGCCGGTCCGGTGGTGGTGATTTCGCATGATCATCGCTTCCTGGATAACGTCGCCACCCACATCCTCGACGTGGATTACCAGACGGTCACGCTCTATCACGGCAACTACACCCGATTCCTGGAGACTCGGCGGGAGGAACGCGAGCGCCGGGAAAAGGCGATCGAGGCGCAGGAAAAGGAAATTGCGCATCATCAGCTGTTCGTGGACCGGTTCAAGGCCAAGGCCAGCAAGGCGCGCCAGGCCCAGAGCAAGCTGCGGCTGATCGAGAAGAAGACGGCGGAAATGGATTCACTGGCGCCGTCCTCCCGCCGCTGGCCCAACTTTCGATTTACGCCCAGGCGTTCGAGCGGCCGCGAGGTGCTGGAACTCAAGGGCATACGGAAGTCCTACGGCGGGAACGAAGTGCTGCACGGCGTGGACCTGACGTTGATCCGGGGCGACCGGATGGCCATCCTGGGCCCCAACGGCATCGGGAAGTCCACCCTGCTCAAGATCGCCATGGGTGCGGCCGATGCCGACGCAGGCACGGTCACCTGGGGTTACGAGGCCCAGCCCGGCTACTTCGCGCAGGACCACAAGGACCAGTTCCGGAACGAGGCACTGACGGCGCTCCAGTGGATTGCCGAAGCGGCGCCGTCGGCGACGCCCGGAACGGTGCGCTCGGAGCTGGGACGGGTGCTCTTCAGCGGCGACGAAGCGGAAAAGCGGCTCGATGCGCTGTCGGGCGGGGAAGCAGCGAGGCTGGTCTTCTGCCGGCTTGCCGTGGAGCGGCCCAACGTGCTGGTCCTGGATGAGCCCACCAATCACCTGGATCTCGAATCAATCGAGGCGCTGGTCGAAACGCTCCAGTCCTACGAGGGAACCTTGGTCTTTGTGAGTCATGATCGCTGGTTCGTGGGACAGCTCGCCACGCGGATCGTCGAGATCAGGGCGCAGGGCATCCGCGATTACCAGGGCGGCTGGGACGATTATCTCGCCCAGTGTGGCGACGATCATCTCGATGCGGAGCGGGTGGTACTGGCGGCCAAGGTCGCCAGGACGGGCAAGGCGGGCAGGATGGGCAAGGCGGGCGGGGGAGACGGTGAAACCGCGTGCCGTGCCGTCAAACGAAAAGCAGCTGGCGGCCCAGCGCGATGCCATCACGGCGAAGATCGAGGCGGCCGAGCAGCGGCTGGGAGAAATTGACGCCAGGCTGAGCGATGTGGCGGGCTATCAGGCCTCGCGCGCGTCGGAATTCCATGAGCTCGGACGGGAACGCGCGTCGGTTGCCGGCGCGATCGAGCAGCTGATGGCGGAGTGGGAATCGGTGGAGCGGGAGATCGGGTAGGAGGCCCTCACGGGGCACGCCATACCAGCATCGGGACGTGTGCCGGCGGTGGGGCCGGTCTGAGACCGGCCCCTACGGGCTTCGCCCTTTCCTCCCGCCTTGCCCGTCTCCCGTCTTCCCAGCATCGGGACGTGTGCCGGCGGTGGGGCCGGTCTGAGACCGGCCCCTACGGGCTTCGCCCTTTCCTCCCGCCTTGCCCGTCCTGTTGTCACTGCCCTATCCTACCATTATACCCATGTCATCATCATCGCTCATTGCCGCCCTGGCCCTCCCGCTCGGCGTCCTCATCGGCTGGCTGCTTGCCCGGAGTGAGGCCAGTGGTCTCAAGGCCACCCTGGAATCGGAGCGGAAGGCCGCCGCCGCCCAGGCCACATTGCTCGACACCGCCGAGGCGCGCCTCCGCGAGGCCTTCTCGGCGCTATCAGCGGACGCGCTCAAGTCCAATAACCAGCAGTTCCTCGATTTGGCCACCGTTTCGCTCACCCGGTTCCAGGACAACGCCTCACAGGGACTTGAAGCCCGCGAGAAGGCGGTCGCTGCGCTGGTGAAGCCGCTGGAGGACAGTCTCAAGCGGATGGACGACAAACTGGGGCTGGTCGAGAAGGACCGCACCTCTGCGTACGCGGAACTCCGCACCCACATGGAACAGATGACGCTCAACCAGGTCAATCTCCAGACCGAGACCCGCCACCTGGTCTCGGCGCTGCGGACGCCACACATCCGCGGGAGCTGGGGCGAGATCCAGCTCCGCCGTGTGGTCGAGATGGCCGGCATGGTGGATCACTGCGATTTTGACGAACAGGTCTCCGCCTCTGACGGCGACGGCGGCCGGCTCCGGCCCGACATGATCATCCGGCTCCCGGGCGGCAAGTCCATCGTCGTTGATTCCAAAGCGCCCCTGGATGCGTACTTGCGGGCGATGGACGCGCCCGACGAAGACGCTCGCGCACGCTGTCTGGAGCAGCACGCGCGACAAGTGAAGACCCACATCAATCAGCTCGCCGCCAAGCGCTACTGGGACCAGTTTCCTGACGCGCCTGATTTCGTGGTGATGTTCCTGCCGGGAGAATCCTTCTTCAGCGCCGCGTGCCAGTGCGACCCAACCCTGGTGGACACTGCCGTGAGTGAATCGGTGATTCCGGCGAGCCCGACGACGCTGATCACGTTGCTGCGGACCATCCAGTTCGGCTGGCGGCAGGAACGCATCGCCGAGAGCGCCGAGGAGATCAGCAAGCTGGGCCGCGAGCTGCACGAGCGGCTGCGCAGCTTCAGTCATCACCTCGCCGACTGCGGCAAGGGCATCCAGCGCGCCATCACGTCGTACAACAATGCCATCGGTTCGTTCGAGAGCCGGGTGATGGTGTCGGCCCGCCGATTCCGCGAGCTGGGCGCGGGGACCGGGGAAGAAGTGGAGATGCTGGAACCGGTGCAGGAGACGCCCCGGGAGTGCAACGGGTCATCGGCCATCGGTCTTCAGTCGTCTGACGACCGACGACTGACGACTGACGACTCTTCATGCTAGCATCGCTCTCCACCCTCGACACCACCCACCCGCTCGCACGCAAGCTGCTGGTTGCGCCCGACATTGCCTGGGGCTGGGAGACGATCGTCGCGCTGGCGCGTCAGCGCCGGGGCCTCGTCGGGCTGGGAGGCCACCACGCTCCTGGGTCTCGCCGAAGATCTTGCGTTCACCGAGATGGGACAGCACAGTCTCCGCCGCGCGAGCGATGTCGAGCTCACCATGCTGGTGGACCGGGCCCTCATGGAGCGCTGCACGGCAAAGGCCGTTGGCTCCGGCTTTGCCGCCCTGGCCACCGGCCTCGGCTTTCGCCGGGCCGTGAAGGATGCCGTGCTCACCCTGCGTACGGCGGGCGTGAGCGCGCAGCAGGTGCAATCGTCAGTCGAGCGGCATACGCCGGCGTGGGATGCCGCGGCAGTGCTCGCCGCATATGAGAATCTGCTCGCCCAATCCACACTGCTGGATCCCGCCGCGCTCCTCCGTCTCGCGATCGATCGGTTCGACGAGGAGGCGCGCCATGTGATGGTCGGCCACACCCTGCTTGCTGCTGAGCTGGCGCCGCACGGACTGGCACGGGCGCTCATGGAGAAGCTGATTGCCGCCGGCGCCTCCGTACTGCCGGAGCCGCTCCCGCGTCACTCCACCGAGCCCGCTCGCAGCGGCGCCTCCGATCTCGATTTCTTCGTGGCTTCATCCCCATCAGCCGAACTTCTCGAGGTGCTGCGCCGGGTCGTCGAGGAAGGGCGACGGTGGGATGAAGTGGAAATCGTCGCCACCGACCGCGACACCTACGGGATTGCGCTCGATGCACTCTGCCAGCATAAGGCAATTCTCTGCACCCTGTTCGATGGCGTACCGCTGACGCGCACGCGCGTGGGCCGCGCGGCCGAGCGCTGGCTTGCGTGGATGGCGGACGGATTGCCGGCGGAGCTGGTTCGAGAAGCGCTGGAAGCCGGCGACGTCTCCATGTCCGCATCCCCAGAGCGATCCCCAGATTCCGCGGAGTACGCGGATGGATCCATGAAGAGCGCTGAGGCCGTGGTGTCGTTGCAGGCTCAACAACCTGCGGATGGCGCCGGGCAATCTGTGCAATCCGTGAAATCTGTGGACCCGTTCAGGCGGCTGAAGATCGGTTGGGGCCGGCGTCGCTATGAGGAGGCCTGCGAACGGCTGCGCGGCGATCATTTC
Source organism: uncultured Gemmatimonadales bacterium (assembly GCA_963798915.1). Lineage (GTDB taxonomy): Bacteria > Gemmatimonadota > Gemmatimonadetes > Gemmatimonadales > GWC2-71-9 > CAMLHP01. The sequence goes on from CAWCVB010000005.1 coordinate 25,407, forward strand.
ACCAAGCGGATGTCCCGATGGGAGGATGAGGCGGACGCGGAGTACGCCGAGCGGCAGGCACGCCGCCGTACGGAGCTTGCACCGCTCTTGCCGTTTCTCGAGTGGCTCCTTTCGGTCACGCCACCCGTGCCTGAACTTGGTGCGCACGGCGAGGTTCCCTGCTCATGCGCGCGGCTTGCGAGGGCATTGCGCGCGCTGCTGGCGAGGATGCCGCTGCATGGTGACGCGGACCGGCGAGCCGCCAGGCGGCTGCGCGACCGGCTGTCCGAACTGGCGGAGGGCGACGACACTGATGTCCGGTTCGCCATGGCCATGGCGGAACTGCGCGACGGCATCAGCGAGCTCCGCGCCTGGACCGAAGCGAGCCCGGCTGAGCGGCCGCGCTTCTCCTCCGGCGGCGCCCTTCACCTGACCGACGTTGCGCATGGCGGCACCACCGGCCGCCCCCGCGTCTTTGTGGTGGGGCTCGATGCCGATCGCACCGGCGGCAGCCGGGTGCAGGATCCGATCCTGTCCGACAGCGCTCGCCGCCTGATCGGTGCCGATCGCCTGCCCCTGAGCAGCGATCGGCGCGAGGAGGGTCGCTGGCAGCTCTCGGCGATGCTGGCCCGCATCACAGGGCGGCTCACGCTCTCGCTATCGACCGCCGATGACGGAGCGGGGGACACGGTGAACCCGGCGCATGTGGTGCTCGAACTCTTCCGCCAGCAGCAAGGCGATGAGTCGCTGGGATACGAGAAGCTCCACCAATCGCTGGGCGAACCGTGCTGCGCGGTCCCGCGCAACGGGTCCGCCTTTGACACGCGCGGCATCTGGCTCTCCGCCATTGCCGGCGGCTCAAGCGACTATCGCGATGGCACCGCGCTGGTGCGCGCGGCGTGGCCCCTGCTCGACGCCGGGCTCACGGCGGCGGCTGCCCGGGCCGGCAGCGCCTTCTCCGCCTGGCAGGGCCTGGTTCCTGCCGCCGCGGGGCGGCTCGATCCACGCCAGAGCACGGCGCCCATTTCGGCGACTTCGCTTGAACTGCTCTCGTCCTGTCCGCTGGCCTGGTTCTATCACTACGGCCTTGGCCTGCGGCCGCCCGAAGTCCAGGAGTATGACAGTGAATGCTGGCTGAGCCCGCTCGATCGCGGCTCGCTGCTGCACAGCGTCTACGAGCAGCTTGCCCGTGCCTATCAGGGTCGCCAGCCGGAGCTTCTCGACGATGCCGCACGCAGGGCGGCGCTGGCCATTGCTGACGCGCTCCTTCTGCAATACCGCGAGAACCTGGTTCCACCCAGTACGGCGGTATACGAGACGGAAGCGCGGGAAATTCGTGCCTCGACGCTCGCCTTCCTCGAGGGCGAACGCGACAATGCGTTGAGCGGGCGCACCACGTGGGAAGGTTTCGAGCTGGCCTTCCCGCGGAAGTCCCAGGCGCGGTTTCCGGTGGGCCAGGGCTCCATCCCGGTCCGGGGATTCATCGACCGGGTGGACCGCACCCGTGACGGCAAGCTCGTCGTCATCGACTACAAGACCGGCAGGCCTGACAGGTACCGGAAGGACAAGCATGACGGACCGTTCCGGGGCGGGCGGCACCTGCAGCCCGCCATCTACGCCGCGGCCGCGCATCAGGAACTGAACGCCGAGGTGGCGCGCTTCGAGTATCGCTTTCCCACCGAGCGCGGCGAGAACAATGACGTCGCGTACGACGCCGCTGAACTTGGCGGCGCGAGTGCCATCGTGGCCGGCCTCATGCGGCACGTGGAGCTGGGGGAGTTTCCGCCCACCAACGACGCGGATGACTGCGCCTATTGCGATTACGCGCCAGTGTGCCGGGCCTCGAACGACGGTCGTCGCACCACATCGCCACGCGCGGCGTGGGCCGAGCGCCAAGCGGAATCGCTGGAGCAATACCGCGACATGCTGGCGCGCCGAGCGGCCGAATGAGCAGCAGCGTAACAGCCGACCAGCCCGATCGCGATCGCATCGAAACCGATCTGGAGACGAATCTCCTCGTCGAAGCGGGTGCGGGGTCCGGCAAGACCAGGGGATTGGTGGACCGCATGCTCGCGCTCATTGCCCGCGGCACGCCGGCCGACCAGATCGCCGCGGTCACCTTCACCCGGAAGGCCGCCGCCGAGCTGCGCGAGCGGTTCGAGGAGAAGCTCGAGCAACGCGGGCTGCCCGGCCGGGACCAGGCCTTCATCGGCACCATCCACGCCTTCTGCGGGCGGTTGTTGCGTGAGCATCCGTTGGAGGCCGGCCTCGATCCGGGGTTCGAAGAGGTGGACGAGGAGGGCTGGCCGGTGCTGGTGCAGCATTTCTGGCGGCGCTGGCTCGAGCGGCTGCGCAGCGAGGACGATGCCGGGCTCCGCTCGGTCATCGAACTGGGGATTGATCCGCGCGACCTGGCGGCTGGCTTTGCCACGCTGGTCACATATCCCGATGTCACCTTCCCGTCCCCAGCGGTTGCGGCGCCGGATCCCGCGCATTGCCGGGAGCGGCTGCTGGCGCTGCTGGCAAGGACACGCGCGATGCTGCCCGGTGAGGAGCCGGACAACGGGTACGACTCCCTCCAGCGCACCTGTCGCCGGCTGGGCTTCTGGCAGCGGACCCAGGACTGGAGTCACCTGCCGACCCTGGCTGCAGCCCTGGCATCACTGAGCGGCAAGAACTGCAGCGTCACCCAGAATCGCTGGGCCGACAAGACGCTGGCCAAGGCGCTGGGCGAGGAGTGGGCGGATTTCCTCACCGCTGAGGCCGACGTACTGCTCACGCAATGGCGCGAGCACTGCTACCACCCGGTCATGGCGCTCCTCACCCACGCCGCCGAAGCATTCAGCCGGGAGCGGATGCGAGCCGGCACCCTCGGCTTCGGCGACCTCCTGGTCGGAGCATCTCATCTCTTGCGTGGCAGCGCCCGCGCCCGTCGCGTGCTGGGGGAGCGCTTCCGTCACCTGCTGGTGGACGAGTTCCAGGATACCGATCCAATCCAGGCGGAAATCTGCTTCCTGCTGGCGTCCGATCCTTCCGAGGGCGTGGATTGGCGGCAGGTCACGCTGCGTCCCGGCGCCCTCTTCGTTGTGGGTGACCCGAAGCAGAGCATCTACCGGTTCCGGCGCGCCGACATCCAGACCTACGAGATGGTGAAGCGACGGATGGCCGAGCAAGGTGCGGTGCTCCGGCTCACCAGCAACTGGCGCTCGGTGCACCCGATCGCGACGATGGTGGATGGCCACTTCGTGCGTCACTTCCCGGCGGATGGCTCGCCGGTGCAGGCGCCGTTTGCGCCACTCGCCACGGTGAATCCGCCTGCGGATGCCGACGGAGTTTTCTGCTATGGCGTGACACCGGCCGGGAACAACAAGGACGATATCCACGCCGAAGACGCCGCGCGCGTGGCATCGCTCCTCGCCGAACGCATCCGCAGCGGCAGGTACGTACCCTCGGATTTCCTGCTGCTCGCCATGAACCTCAAGTCCCTCGCACCCTACGCCAGGGAGCTTTCGGCGCGCAATGTTCCGGTCAGCGTTACCGGCGCGCCGCTGCCGCAGGAGGAGGAACTGGGCGAACTGCTCATCGTCCTCCGCGCGCTGGCTGATCCATCCAACCCGGTGCTGGTCGCGGCAGCGCTCGAAGGGCTCTGTTTCGGCCTCTCGCCCGCCGACCTCGACGCCGGCCGCTCGGCCGGGCTCGCGTTCACCGGGTGCGAGCCGCCGACGGAGGCGAACACCAGGTGTGGCCAGGCACTCGGGGTTCTGCATGAATGGTGGCAGGCGTCGCGGCGGATGCCGCCTGACCTTCTGCTGGAGCACCTGCTCGATGCCACCGGGCTGCTGCCGTACGCGGCGGGCCTCGCGCTTGGTGACGCTCGTGCCGGCGCGCTGCTGCATCTCGTCGAGCTGCTGCGGCGGGAAAGCGGAGCATCGGGTCTGTCGCTGCCGGGCGGGGTCGAGCTGATCGAGACGGCGTTGGACGCGTCGCGAGCCGAGACACCGCTCCGGCCCGGGCGGCGTGAATCGGTGCGGGTCATGAACCTGCACAAGGCCAAGGGACTCGAGGCGAGGGTCGTGATCCTGGTGGCGCCGGTGGCGCAGTCGGAGCACGCGCCATCGGTACACGTGCGTCGGGACGGCGATGGTGCGGCGAGCGGCGGCATGCTCATCGCCGGAGACAGGACGGTCCTGGCCCAACCGGCAGGATGGCAGGAGATGGCGGCGCGCGAAGCCGAATTTGCGGTGGCGGAACGGCAGCGCCTGCTCTATGTGGCTGCCACCCGGGCCAGAAGGGAGCTGATCGTCTCGCAGCTGGCCCTGCAACTGAAGACAAAGATGGCGGACGACAAGTCCTTCTGGGCGCCGTTTGCGGACGCCCTCACGGCGCACGCTGTGCGCCTGACGCTGCCAATGGATGAGCCGGCCGGACGCGAGCAGCCGGTTGAGACGTCGGAACAGATCCGTGCGCGCTGTGCTGAGGCGAGGACGGCTCGCTCTCGCGCGGGAGTGACCGGTGTTCGGCTGACCTCGGTCACGCGCACCTTGCGTGAGGAGCGCGAGGATGGGCGGATGGATGGCAGTGCGCGCCGGGGTGCTGGGGCGGCATGGGGGCGGCTGGTGCACCGTGCCCTGGAGGCGATGGGGCGGGGGCGTGAGGGCTTGTCGCTCGAGCGCTACGTGCGCGCACTCGCGCGCGAGGAGCAGCCACTCTCAGCGCCACAGGAAGTCGAGGCGACGGTCGCCCGGGTGCTGGCTCAGGTGCGACGCATGCATGAGGACGCCTCTTGGCAGCGCCTCGCCGCTGCCACCGACCGCGCGTTCGAGCTGCCGATTCTGACGGTGGAGCGCGAGGGGGACATGGATGTCATCACCCAGGGCATTGCCGATGCGGCGGCCCTGGTGGAGGGTGAGTGGCTGATCTTCGACTGGAAGACCGACCATGCGGACGACACCACATGGAGGCATCGGGAAGCAGAATACCGCCGGCAGGTGGATGCGTACGCGCGCATGATCGAGCTGCGCTCGGGTGTATCGGCGCGGGGCGAGGTCGTTCGAGTGCAGGAGACCTGATGGCGGGCACCAGACTGCAGCGATGGATGGATCTCCTGGCGGCACTGCTGCGGCGCCGCTATCCCGTCACGTTTGATGAATTGCGACAGGATGTTCCCGCCTACAGTGGCACGCCGGAGAGCGTCCGGCGGATGTTTGAGCGCGACAAGGACGACCTGCGCCAGTTTGGCATTCCGATCGAGACGGTGAGGGAAGACGGCGACGTGCTGGGCTACCGGCTCCGCGCACGCGATTTCTACATGCCCTACCTGGCGGTGGTCGACGCGGAACGACGCACCGAGCCGGCTCGCGTCAACCGGGATGGCTTTCGTGGGCTGGAACTGCTCGCCTTCACCGCCGATGAGCTCGCGGCGATCGCCGAAGGCGCGCGGCAGGTGCTGCACCTGGGAGACGACGATCTCGCCGGCGACGCGGGCTCGGCGCTCCGAAAACTGGCCGTGGACCTGCCGATGGATGGCGTGGAGCACGCGTCCAGCCGGGAGCGTGTCGTGCCGGCGACGGCACGCCACGACGAGGCCGTGCTCGACGAACTGGCGGACGCGATGGAGCGCCGGAAGCGGGTGAGCTTTGACTATGCCTCGGTGGCCACGGCCGCCATGACCCACCGCACAGTCGAGCCGCTGGGTCTCTTCTACCTCAGCCATCATTGGTATCTCGCCGCCCGGGAACCGGGCGAGGAACTGGTCAAGAATTTCCGGGTGAGCCGCATGACGAGCGCGCACGCCAATGGCCACCGGCCCGGAAGTCCCGATTTCGATCGACCGCAGGGATTCGATCTTCGCATGCACGCGCGCCAGCGGAACACCTGGGAGCTGGGCGATGGCAACTGGCTGGAGGCCGTGGTCGCCATCACCAGCCGCTCCGGTGCGGCGGACGCCGCCGCGCAGCTCGGCGCCGAGGTGCCTGGCGAGGCGGCGCAGCGGACCTATCAGGTGCGCCGCTTGGACGCGTTCGTCCGGTGGATGCTGCCGCTCGCCGGGCAGGTGACACCGATTTCGCCACCGGAACTCATCGAGGCATGGCACGACGCCGTGCGGGACACGCTCGCACTCTACCAGGGCACCGCATGAGTGACACCGCAGCAGACCAGCTCCGGCGCGTCCTGCTCCTCATTCCCAAGCTGGCCGACGACGAAAATCACGACATCAACGAGGTCGCGGCGTTGCTTGGTGTGGATCGCGCCACTCTGCTGCGGGATGTGCGTTCACTGGCCAGCAGGTTCGACGATCCCGGCGGCTTCGTGGAGGGAGTCACTATTACCTATGACGACGAGGTCGTGTCGGTGCATGCCAGCCACTTCCTGCGTCCGATGCGGCTCACCGTGAGCGAGCTGGCCGCGCTGGAGCTGGGACTGGCGATGCTGCGCGGTCTCCGTCCGCCCGAGGACCAGGCCGTGGTGGAGAGCGCACGGGAGCGGCTGCGCAAGGTGCTGGCAGAGCTGCCCGACAGCTCCGATCATCTGGCGCTGCGTACCGCAAGTCTGGGCGCGCTGACGCCGGCCCTTCGTGCCATGCGGGAGACCCTGCGTCTGGCGTCGCGCGACCGGCACAAGGTCCGGTTCGGGTACCAGAAGGCGGACGCCGCCTCGGCGAGCGAACGGGTCATCTGTCCCTATGGCCTGCTCTTTTCGCGGGGCACCTGGTACCTGGTGGCGCACTGCGAATCGAGTGCTGGCCTGCGGGTGTTCCGGCTCGATCGCGTCACCGCGGTAGAACGGTTGGACGAGCGCTTCGACGGGCCCGAGGAGGCTGTGCTCGCGAGCGTGGTGCGCGACGGCCATGTGTTTCATACGGAGGATCCGGTGGCCAGCGTCAGCATCCGGTATGCACCGGCCGTGGCGGGATGGATCGCGGAGCGGGAAGGCGTGGAACTGGCGGAGGATGGCTCGCTCACACGCGACTACCCGCTGGCAGACACCGACTGGGCAGTGCGGCATGTACTGCAGTACGGCCCCGACGCGGAAGTGCTGGCGCCGGAGGAAGTGCGGGTGATGCTGCGGGAGCGATTGACGGGGGCCGGACGTCGAGCGTCAAGCGTCAAGCGCTGAGGTTATCGGCGCGCTCGACGCTCAGCGCTCGACAGTCAGCCTTCGGCCGCCACGCCATTCCATGCGACTTCCACATCCGCCGCCGCCTGCTTCAGGATCTCGGCCACCCGGGCAAGGGCCGGATCTTCCGGACCCCGGCGCCAGGCGGTGCCGAAGGTGGTCCTTGCCAGGCGGGCAAAGTTGCGGTGGACGTCACCCATCGCGCCGCCGGCCACGTCGCGTACCGTCTCGCGCACCCGGTCCACGATCTCGTCGATCACGTCACGGTTTTCCTTGAGATACGCTTCGCCCTCGGCGGTAACGTGGTACACCTTCTTGCCGTCAGTTTCCTCCACCCGGACGTACCCTTCGTCCTCCAGCAGCTGCAGGGTGGGGTACACCGTGCCGGGTGAGGCCGAATAGCAGCCGGAGAGCTTTTCTTCCAGCGCTTTCATTACCTCGTAGCCATGCATCGGCTTTTCCTTGAGCAGGCGCAGGATGATGAACTTCACCTCACCCGACTCGAACATCTGCCGGCGGCGCCGGCCCCGGCCGCCACGCGGGCCACCCCAGCCGCCGAAATTGAAGGGAAACTCTCCGGCAAAGCCGCCGAAGCCCCAGTCACCACGTGCGTTACCCATGTTGTCACCTCAGTATATCGTACGTTGTTACGGACGATATATCGTAATGAGTCGAGGGTCAAGGGTCAAGGGTCGCGGGTCGGAGCTGCGCCATGGCTCTGTCCGTACAAGGCTCGGGGTGGCTCCGGAGCTGTCATCCCGAGCGCAGCGAGGGATCTTGCCCGCCGTGCTTCGGAGCCGGTTGAGTAGATCCTTCGCTTCGCTCAGCTGTCATCCCGAGCGCAGCGAGGGATCTTGCCCGCCGTGCTTCGGAGCCGGTTGAGTAGATCCTTCGCTTCGCTCAGCTGTCATCCCGAGCGCAGCGAGGGATCTTGCCCGCCGTGCTTCGGAGCCGGTTGAGTAGATCCTTCGCTTCGCTCAGGATGACAGATATTGTCTCCGACGACCGACGACCGACGACCGACGACCGCACGACCGCCGACCGACGACCGACGACCGACGACCGACGACCGCCGAGCCGCCGAGCCAACGAGCCGCCGCAACCCTACATTGAACCTTTCCTTCTTCCGGAGACCCGCCATGACCGCAGACGCACGCTTCTTGTTGCTGCTGCTCGCCCTTGTCGCCGCCGCTTGCAGCGAGGGCAGCGGGGCCACCTCGATCGTGACCGATAGCGCGGGTGTCGAGATCGTGACCAGTTCGGCGCCAGCGTGGACGTCCGGAGAGGCATGGACCGTCGACACCGCGCCGCTGCTCGATATCGGCGGCAGCGGCACCGATCCGCACTTCGATCTCGTCGAGGTGGTCGACGCGGTACGGCTCAGCGGCGGTCGCATTGCGGTCATGAACAACAGCATTCCCGACCTCCGGTTCTACGATTCCAGTGGCGCCTACCTGAGTACCACGGGCCGAGCCGGCGAGGCACCCGGAGAATTCCGTCGTATCGCATCCATCCTGGCTGGTCCGGGCGACACCCTCTATCTCTATGACTACCAGCTCCGGCGGATGAATCGCATCGCGCCGGATGGGCGTTTTCTCTCCTCCGTACCGATGCCGCCATCGGGAGGGAAACTTGGCGTCGAGCCATTTGCCCGCCTTCCCGATGGCTCGTGGGCGGCCACGGTGGAGGAGTTCTCGGTTCAGACTGGCGGCGGTGCACAGCGCGATAGTGTGGCGGTGCTGCACCTGCCCGCCTCGCTGCAAGCCGTGGCGGACACGGTCGGCAGCTTTCCGGCCAGTGAGCTGTTCATCCAGACGAGCGGCGAGGGCGAGAACCGCTCCGTCAGGGTGATGCCACTCCCGCTGGGTTTGTCGACGACCTTTGCGCTGCAGGACTCATCCATCCTCGTCGGGAATCCTGAGCGCTATGAAATTCGAGCCTACCGGTCCGACGGCACGCTGACCCGAATCATTCGCCGGCCAGTTGATCGTGAGCCGCTTAGCCACGGCGAACTCGATCGGTGGAAAGAGGACGAACTCGCCAGCGTGGATGCCAGAGGGAAGGAGCGGCTGGAGGCCGCATGGAAGGTTGCGCCGCTTACCTCACTCAAACCGGCCTACGGGAGCATCCACGTTGACCAGGACGGCGATCTCTGGGTGGAGCACGTCAAGCTGGTGCGGTCCGACTCCGGAACGGCGGACGTCTTTGATTCCCTGGGACGCCTGCTCGGTACTGTGGCGCTCCCTCCCGGACTCCAGATCGCCCGGATCGGGCCGGACTATATCCTGGGAATCTGGCGTGATGAGATGGACTTGGAGCACGTCAGGATGTATCGCTTGAGAAAGCCGGCTGGACGGGACTAGCGGCCCTGCGCGTTCGACCAGACGACCATCGCTGCGCAGACAAATCTCCAACACCGAGGGCCCTCCATGTCAGGCGACTCCCGCCCGATCCTGTTCCTGCTCGCCTTCGTCGCGGCTTGTGGTGAAGGTGCGCGCGGCCCCACCGCCGTCGTCACCGACAGCGCCGGTGTCGAGATCGTGACCAGCTCGGCGCCAGCGTGGAAGCCAGGAGAGGCGTGGACCATCGACACCACGCCACTGCTCGACATCGGCGGCAGTGCGACCGACCCGCATTTTGACCTGCTGCAGGTGGCTGGTGCGACCCGGCTCAATGACGGTCGCGTGGCGGTACTCAATTCCGGGACATCGGATGTGAGGTACTACGACTCGACCGGCACGTGGCTCTCATCGAGCGGCCGAAAGGGACAGGGTCCCGGTGAATTTGAGATGGCGGGAGCACTCTTCCATCTGCCCGGCGACTCGCTCGTTGTCTATGACTACCAGCTTCGGCGCATGAGTCGTCTGGCGCCGGATGGTTCGTTCCTGCCTTCCGTTTCAGTGGCGGAGGGCAGGGGAGGTCCGATGGTTATCCCCATGGGCCGGCTCGCGGACGGATCGTGGGCAGCCACCATTGGCAACGTCTTTACCATGGAGACCCGGGCTGGGGTGGCGCGACCGCGCCTGGTGCTGCTGCACGTCGCCCCCGACATGATCCAGGTGACCGATACCATCACGGTCCTGTTGGACAACGAGGCATGGGTGGAGACCGGTGGGAGCGGTGAACAGCGGTTCATGTCCGTGCGGAGCCTGCCGCTGGGGCTCTCGTCCCCCAGCACGGTGGGTGATTCGCTCATTTTCGCAGGTGACGCAGCACAATACGTCATCGGAGTCTACCGGCCTGACGGGACACTGGTCCGGAGCATCCGCTACCAGGGACCGAGAACGCCGGTGACCGACGACATCCTGGAACGGGTCAAGGCCAGCGAGCTGGAAGGGGTGTCGGATCACGACCGGGCCGAAGCCGAGGCGCGCTGGGCCAAGATGCCGAAGCCGAAGGAACTGCCCGCGTTCGATGCATTTCTCGTGGATGCCGACGGCAATCTCTGGGTGAGCGAGGGACGCGCGCTGCCGACGGATCCTGCCGATGCCGATGTGTTCGATCCCGCGGGGAAACTGCTAGGTCGTGTTCCATTGCCGGCCGGTTTTGCTCTCTCCGAAGTTGGCCACGACTATATGCTGGGTGTCTGGAAGGACGACGATGGGCTGGAGCACGTCAGGATGTATGGGATTGTGAAAGGCGGCTAGCGGGAGGGGTCGCTAGTCGTCAGTCGTCGGTCGTCCGTTGAGTTTCCGAGCCCCTATTCAATGCCGGGCCAGGAGATCCTGCCCGTCCCGCCCGTTCCGTCCGTCCCGCCCGTCCTGTGCTATCTCATCGCCGTCTTCATGCCCGACGGCGCATAGCGCTCGCCGGCGCCGGCACCCACCGGCGCCGCCTCGTCCAGATGAGCCATGTCGGCCTCGCTCAGCTCGATGTTGGCGGCGGCGGCATTCTCGTCCAGGCGCGACGGCTTCCGGGTGCCGGGAATGGGCACGATATCGTCGCCACGGTGGAGCAGCCAGGCGAGCGCGAGCTGGGCCGGCGTCACGCCCTTGTCGGACGCCAGACCGGTGACTCGAGACACGAGGCCAAGATTCTGCTGCAGGTTTGCACCCTGGAATCTCGGATGGCGGCGGCGGGTATCGTCTTCCGCGAGCGCATCAGGGTTGGTGATGCTGCCGGTGAGCAGCCCTCGGCCCAGCGGACTGTAGGCCACGAATCCGATGCCGAGTTCCCGGCAGGTGTCGAGCCCGCTGGACTCGATCTCGCGCGTCCACAGCGAATACTCCCCCTGCAGCGCCGTGATCGGATGCACCGCATGTGCCCGGCGAATGGTCTCGGGCCTGGCTTCCGAGAGTCCCAGGTGGCGCACCTTGCCCGCCTCTATCAGGCGGGCCATCGCGCCGACCGTCTCCTCGATCGGCGTCTCCAGGTCCACCCGATGCTGATAATACAGGTCGATGTGATCGACGCGGAGCCGCCGGAGCGAGGCGTCGCACGCGGCGCGGACATACTCGGGGCGACCACTCACGCTGAACTTGCTCCGGTCGTTCGGGTCCCGGACGTTGCCGAACTTGGTGGCCAGCACGACCTCGTTTCGCCGTTTCGCGATGGCCCGCCCGACCAGCTCCTCGTTCTCGCCCACGCCGTACATGTCCGCGGTGTCGAGGAAGGTGATACCGATATCGAGCGCGTGGTGAATCGTGGCGATCGATTCCCGCTCGTCAGATGGTCCGTAGAACTCCGACATTCCCATGCATCCAAGCCCGAGGGCCGAGACGATCAGGCCCGGTGAGCCGAGTGTGCGTGTGTGCATGCTGTGACTCCTGCGTTCAGTCGTCGGTCGTCGGTCGTCGGTCGAGGGTCGAGGGTCGTGGGTCGCAGGCTGCGGGTCGTCAGTCGTCAGTCGTCAACAATGAAGTTTGTCATCCCGAGGCCGCGTAGCGGCCGAAGGATCTACTGGTCCGGGTCCCGACGCTGGTGAGTAGATCCTTCGCTTCGCTCAGGATGACAGATCTCGCGGACCGACGACCGACGACCGACGACCGACGACCATCCCGTCACTCCGACTCCACGTCCAGCATTTCCGCATCGAGGTCCGGCAGCAGCGAATCATAGGTCTCCCGCGCAATGCTGCCGGTTCGCACTGCATCGAGCGCAAAGTCCTTGGTGTGAAGCGCCAGGTGGCGGCGTGCCCGGCGCAGTTCCTCTTCCGCCAGTTCGTGGCGCTTGACATGCAGCGACTTCAAGCGCCGCTCCCCCTCTTCCATCTGCTCGGTGTACTCCTCCCGCAGGCGCTTGAGGACGCCGGCATGGGTAAACCGAGTGGCTTCCATGCGATCGATTTCCGCCAGGGCCTCGCGCGCCACCTGGGTGCGCGCCCGCTCGCGCCGGTAGCTGGCCCATTCTTCACTCGAGTGTCCGATGCCCAGCCGGCGCATCAGCGGACCCATGGTGAGCCCATTCAGCAGGATCGAGAGCACCACCACGCCAAAGGTGACCGTGATCAGCTCGGACCGGGCGCCGAGTGCTGCGGGAAGGCCGAGCACCAGCACCATCGAGATCGCGCCGCGGAGGCCGCCCCAGGTCAGCACCAGGGCCCATGCCTTGGGAATGCGGTGCCGGGAGCGGGCGAGCACCAGCGTGATGGCGCCGATCACCAGCGCGCGTGCCATGGTGACGGCCAGGAAGCCAAGCAGGATGGGGCGCCATGCCGCCACCAGCGCCGGCAGGCTCACTTCGAAGCCGATCAGCAGAAAGACCAGCGAATTGAGCGCAAAGGCCACGTATTCCCAGAAGGTCTCGACTGCCAGGCGGGTGGACGGCGCCATCCCGGTCTGCGCGGCATAGTTGCCGACGATCAGGCCGGCGACTACGGTGGCGATCACACCCGAGTAGTGAAGCTGTTCCGCGAGCAGGAAGGAACCATACGCGGCGATGGTAGTGAGCGTGGTCTCGATCATCGGATCGTTGATCCGCTGGATCACGTGCGCCGCGGAGGTGCCCATGAGCCCGCCGATCAGCGCACCCATCCCGACCACGGTGAGAAACTCGAGCACCAGCGAGCTGGTATCGGTGTGGTTGCCCAGGACCGCGCCCAGGATGAGCGAGAAGACCACGATGGCCGTGCCGTCATTCAGCAGGCTCTCGCCTTCCATCAGGGTCGAGAGGCGCCTGGGTGCGCCCATGCTGCGGAACAGCCCGACGACGGCGATCGGGTCGGTGGCCGCGATCAGCGAGCCGAAGATCAGGGCCACGGGCCAGGTGAACTCACCGCCGGCGGGCAGCAGCCGGGCGGAGGCCACCAGTAGCGCGGCCGTGAGGCCCAGCGACACCAGCACGCCCGGCACGGCGAGCGACGCGATGACCAGCCGGTCGCGCCAGAAGGACCGGAACTCCAGGTGAAATGCCGCCTCGAAGATCAGCCCCGGGAGGAAGATGGCGAATAGCATCTCCTCGGTGAGGTGCGGAGGGTCAAGCACGTGCAGCGCGCCCAGCACCAGGCCGGTCGCCACCAGCGCCGCGGTGTAGGGAACACCCAGCCGACGCGCGGCGATCGCCACCGCGGTGGCCACCACAAACAGCAGGATGATGAGGATTTCAAGGCTCATGGGTGGTCAGCCGACGTCGGGTGAGATCATGCACGCACGCGGCCGGACGCCGGCCGAGCATGGGAGGCACCCTGCGCCGTGCCTCTCATGCTCGCAATGATAGCAGTATCAGGATGTGGGCGGGGACCCCCGCGGGCTGGCGGGCCCCTCAGTCGTGCGCGAGCGCGGTTGCGTCGCTGCGGGCGTACCCCATCGCCGTGCCTGCCATTGCCCGGCTGCGCCAGGCCAGGATCGGCACCTGCGAATGGCGCAGCAGGTAGTCGGTGACACTGCCGAGGAAGACGCGGTTGGGGGCGCTCCGGTGATGCGCTGCGATGGTCACGAGGTCCACCGATTCATCCAGGATCACCTGCAGCAGCGCCTTGGCCGGCTGGTCGTGCATGATGACCCGGCTGGTATGGGCAATGCCGGCGGCTTCCGCGCGGCTTCCGACGCGATGGAGGTGCGCTTCCAGCATGGCGACCTGGTCCGTGAGCGGCCCGTCGTCCAGCCCGGCACCCTTGTACTGCGCCAGCACGGCGACCAGCGAGAGCGTCGTGACGCCGGGTCGTGCGCTGGCCAGCGCGAATTCCATGGCCAGCTCCGCCTCGGACGAGCCGTCCAGCGGAACCAGAATGCGATGCGGATTGATCGGGATGAGCTTCTGCCTCGTCGCGTTGCCGGCCGGTCCTCGCAGCAGGAGACAGGGAATACCACTCCGGTGGAGCAGGGCGTCGGCCACGCTGCCGAGCCACATCTTGCCGACCACGTTGCGAGCGTGGGTATGCATCACGATCAGGTTGATCCGGTGCCGATCGCAATACGCCAGCAACTGGTCGCCCACCGGCTCGGTCCCGTCCAGGAGCGTCGGGCGAATCACCAGGTTGTCGGTCTGCCCCACATTCGTGGCCCATCGGGACAGGTAGTTTTCCAGCTCGGTCCGGGTGATGCGATCGATATCACGGAGGTCGGTGAGCGGCACTTCCGGCGAGAGGCCGATCCCGCTCAGCCAGCCACTGGCGGGAATGCTGACTGCCACGAAATGCAGCCGCGCGCCATGCCGTTCGGCGATCGCTGCTGCGATGGGAATCGCGTCCTCCGCCAGGCGGCCACCGTCGAGTGGGACCAGGATTTCGGTGAACATGACGCCTCCCGGGTCGGATAGCCGGGACTCGCTGGGGAACCTGGGTCTCCCGGCTCTCCCAAATGTGCCCCGCGCCGACACTCGGAATCGTGAAGGAACGGGGAAATTTTCCTCACGAATTCCACTGGATCGCCTTCATGCGGATCCGGTCGTTTCATTCACCCGGTGGAAGTATCATCCAGTCATGACAACCCCACCGATCGAGGCATTGCGATCCTGGTTCCTGGGTCCACGGGCCGAGAATGCCGCGCTGCTGGAACAGCTGGTGACCGAGGCCTTGCGCGACCACGTCTTCTGGCGCCGCAACTTTCATCCGGAAGATGGCCTCACCATCCGCGAGTCCGACAAGCGGAGCCCCGGCTACGAGCAGGCAGTGGGCACCCTGACCCAGGAACTCATGGGCCTGCTGGCCGCACTCAAGCGCGATGTGCCCTTCTTCAGCGGACGATACAAGGGCCACATGATCTACGAGCCCACCCTGGCGGCGCAGGTGGGTTACATCGCCGCCATGCTCTACAATCCCAACAACATTGCGGCAGAAGCGGCCCCGGTCACCACCGGCCTGGAACTGGAAGTTGCGGCTGACCTGGTGCGGATGATCGGCTATGAAGCGGGGCCGGCCTGGGGCCACCTGACCTCCGGTGGCACGGTGGCCAACTTCGAGGCTCTCTGGATCGCACGCAACATCCATTACCTGCCCATTGCCATTACCGGCGCGGCCCGGAGCCTGGGCGTCGCGCTCGATGTCACCTTGCCGGATGGAAGCACCGCTCCGCTCGAGTCGCTGCCGCTCTGGGCCCTGCTCAACATCACGGGCGCGAGCGCGCTCGACCTGCTCGAAGCGCTGCAACGCTCTGCGCCGCCCAAGGACGTGCGCACCGCGCTTGACGCCCACTCGCTGGCATCGGTCGGCTATCAGGAGTACGGCGTGCGGCTGGGACACTGGTACGGCGATTCGCTGCCGCCTGCGGTCGTGCTGGTTGCGGCGACGGCGCACTATTCGTGGGAGAAGATCGTCCGTGCGCTGGGCATCGGTGGCTCGCAACTCGTCTTCGTGCCGGTGGATCGGTGCTGCCGGCTCGATTGTGACGCGCTCTGGAGCCAGTTGCAGGGCCTCGCGGCCCGGCGCACGCCGGTGCTTGCCTGTATCAGCGTCTGCGGCACCACGGAAGAAAGTGCGGTGGATCGCCTGGACGAGGTGGTGGAGGTGCGGCGGCGAGCCCAGGCGGAGCTGGGGCTCGCGTTTCACCTGCACGCCGACGCCTGCTACGGCGGCTACGCCGCGGCGATCACACGGCGAGCCGACGGCAGTCGCCGGCCGGCGCAGGAAGCACGCGCGCGCACCGGCCTGGACTGGCCCGATGACGGTCTGGTGCGCGCGCTTGGGGCGCTGGCGCAGACGGATTCCGTCTCCATCGACCCTCACAAGCTGGGGTACATCCCCTATCCCGCCGGCGCGTTCCTGCTCCGCGACCGGCGCGGCCGCGACCTCGTCGCGGTCGACCCGCCCTATCTCACCGAGGCGGCCGGTACGCCCGCGAACGACGCCACCTTCCTGGGGCGATACATCTTCGAGGGCTCCAAGCCGGGCGCTGCGGCGGCGTCGGTCTGGCTGAGCCACAAGGTGCTTCCGCTCGATGAGCGCGGCTATGGCTACCTGATCGAACGCACCGCCATGGGTGCGCGCCGGCTCCATGCCGCGCTGGCCAACGCCGATCTTGGCGCGTTCCGCACCGTGATGCTGCCGGAGCCCGACATCAACATCGTCTGCTTCCTCCTTACCGCCGGCACTCTCACGTCGCTGGCCGCGGTGAACGCGCTCAATGAGGGAATCTTTTCCCGGATGAGCATGCGGGGCGACCAGCAGCCGGAGTACATGATTACCCGGACGCGATTCCAGACGCCCATGTATGACGGGGCGATTGCCCCGCTGCTGGCGGAACTTGGCGCCGGATCAGTGGAGGAATGGAAGGCGGGAGGTGCTGAGGGGCTGGTGGTCCTGCGCGCGACGGTGATGGATCCCTTCATGGCCGATGAGCACGGCACCGATCACGTCGCCGGCTTCATTTCGGCACTGGGCCGGGCGGCGATCGCCACAGCCATACCCCGCCCGTGAGGCCGTCGGTGTTGGGCACGATGCCGACATCGGCCGGCAGCTCCCGGGGATCCAGCAGTCGGGCATTGCCACCGCCGATGTAGAGGCGGTCGAACGCCGTGAGCGAGCGCAATTGCTCGATGGCGCGCGCCAGGTTGTCCCGCCACGCCGGCTCACCCGATTGCTTGAGTGCACGGTCGCCCAGGGCCTCCTCGTACGTCCGCCCGTTCCGGAACGGGTGGTGTGCCAGCTCGATGTGCGGCCCCAGCACGCCATCCAGGAACATCGCCGTGCCGAAACCGGTCCCCAGCGTGACCACCATCTCCATCCCGTGACCCGAAATGGCCCCGAGCCCCTGGACATCGGCATCGTTGGCCACGCGCACCGGCTTGCCCAGCGCATTCTCCAGCGCTTCTCTCAGGTCAAAGCCGGCAAAGGCCGGGGTGCCCAGGTTGGGGGCGGTGCGGATGACACCATGCCGGATCATGCCCGGAAATCCGGCCGAGATCCGGTCAAAGGGCGCGAGCTGGCGGCCCATGTCGGTGAGACCCGCCAGCAACGCGACTGGTGTCGCCGGCCTGGGCGTCGCCATCGAGAGCCGCTGGCTCAGGAAGGATTCGTCCGGGCCGACCAGCGCGGCCTTGAGATGGCTGCCACCGATGTCGAAGCAGAGGGTGGTGAGCATGATGCAACATAAGATGGGCGGGATGGGCAGGATGGGCAGGACACAACCGGGTGGCCCGCGAGGCTTCCCGCCATGAGACTCCAGAAAGCTCGTAGCGCGCAGCCCACAATTCTCGATCCTCAGCCCTCCACTATCATTCCCCATGCCTCATGAATCTGCCATCATCGCTGGTGCAGGCCCGATTGGCCTGGCCTGCGCCATCTCGGCGCGCCGACGGGGCATCGATCCCCTGGTCATCGATACCGGCGCCATCGCCAACTCGATTTTCCATTACCCGATCGGGATGACCTTCTTCACGACGCCCGAGCGGCTGGAGATCGGGGGGCATCCGATCGTGAGCGCGGGCGCCAAGCCCACGCGCGAAGACGCGCTCAAGTATTACCGGGGCGTGGCGCGGGCCGAGGGTCTCCGTCGTCCGCACTTTCACGCGTCTCAGCGCTGCCCATCGAGAGGACGGCGTGGTGCGCTGTACGCTGGAGAGCCGGGCCGGGAGCGAAACCGTCACCTGTGACCGCCTGGTGCTCGCCACCGGGTATTTCGAGCAGACCAACCGCCTGGGCGTGCCAGGTGAGGAGCTGCCGCATGTGCGGCCCTACTTCGACGAAGCGCATGTGGGGGCGGGACTGAACGTGGTGGTGATCGGCGGCAAGAATTCGGCGGTCGAAGCGGCGCTGCAACTCTTTCGCGCGGGTGCGCACGTCACCCTGGTCTACCGCGGCGCCGCGCTCAAGCCCAGCGTCAAGTACTGGCTCAGGCCCGATCTCGAGAACCGGATCAAGGCGGGTGAAATCGCGGCCCGTTTCGGCTCGGAGGTGATGGCGATCGAGCAGGATGCCGTGGTGATTCGTACCGCGGGCGGCGGCATCGAGCGGATCCCCGCCGATCGGGTCTATCCGCTCATCGGGTTTCATCCGGACTTTGCGCTCTTCCGCGACATGGGCATCGAACTGGACGACGCGGGCCGGCCCGCGATCAATCCTGACACGCTCGAAACCAACGTACCGGGAATCTACATGGCGGGCAGCATCGTCTCGGGCCGCGCCATCTCGGAAGTGTTCATCGAGAACGGCCGCTACGACGGCGAGAAAATCTTTGGCAATCCGGAGGAACGGGCGGAGGCCCAGGCGCGCTACGAGGCCACGCCCAGGCCGGTGGGGGAGTAGGGGCGGCCCGCGAAGACACGCCCGCCCTGATCGGGACTCTCGAGGAATTCAGCTTCCCGGCAACCGCAGCACAAGCAGCTGACCGCCATCCTCGCTCAACCCTGCGGATGGCACCGCCAGCGTGTGGGCCTGTACATCAAAGATCCAGGTCCCAGCGCCCAGCCATTCCGAAGCGTCGATGATGCCGCTGGACTCCCAGCAGGTACCATCGGCATCGACACAGTCATCATTGGTGAGTTTGGCCACGGCACGCGCCGCACCCAGCGAGCCATTTCCCTGACGGACAAAGTTCCAGATGCGCGGCGCGCGATTGAACTCGCTGTACGCGGGATCTTCCTGCAGCATGAGACTGGTGGTGCTGGTCGCGATGTTGTCGGGTGACGCCCAGTCGCCGGCGGCGACGCCACGCGAGCGGGCCAGCAGCGTGAGACGTGCGTGCTGGGTCGGATCGGCCTGGTCGAACTCCATCCGGTAGATCGAGCCGTAGTGGTCGCATACTCCACCGCATGAAGCATTCACCCGCCCGGCGACGCGCCCGGTGGTGCTCCCGCTTCCCGTATCCACGAAATAGAGTGCCGGCGCCGTGCCGCTCCGGTAGGCAGCCCGATCGTAGTCGGCATCCTCCAGCCGCACAAACGGGAAGGCGCCGTGATCGCCCACATTGTCCGCGGCATCCTGAAGCTCGCTGGCCGAGATGTCGGAGGGCGAGATCGGCAGGAACCGCCCGTCGATGGTCTGTCCGGGTGCGAGATTGCCCGAGTGCGTTGCCCCGTCGGACGCGAAGACATAGAGCGTACCGTTGCCAGCCAGCAGATCGGCCGTCGAGCTGGCCACATACATGTACAGTTCCGATTTGCCATTCGAATCATCCATGCCCATGGTGACGATCGTGCCGCCCTCGAACCCGGGGACCACCACGGTGTTTTCGTGGTTGAATCGACCAAGAGCCCCAAGCGGCGTGATCGATCCGTCGCCGCCGACGGCCAGGCTGGTGCCGCCATTGGCGCCACTGGTGGTTTCCTCGCCGGTGAAGAAGTAACCGCTGGCGAGGCCCTCCTGACCGTCGGCCCAGGTGGCGGAGCAGAGGCGTTCGAGCAGCAGCGAGCCGGTCACCGGGTAGGAGCCGTTCAGGACAGATCGGGTGGCTGGATCGAGTTCAAGCCGGGACACGCGAGAATAGGTGAAGCGGCCGTCAACGCCGCCGGCCGTCAGCTCATGATTGGCGTAGAGAATGAGGCGTCCGTTCGCGAGATAGGCGCCGAGACCGTCTGGTGCGGGGGCCCAGACGCGAAGATCGGGATCAGCGTTCTGCTCCATGCCGGGGATGGGATCGCCAACGCTGATGATTGGGGTCAGCTCGGCCTGGGGCAGGAGTGCGATCGCCTGGGCCGGGGCACTGGTAATGAAGCCGGCAGCTCCCGCCTGCGGGGCGGCGGCATGCGAGGCAGCAGGACCGGTCGGGTTGGACGTTCCACTGCAGGCCGCAACGGTGATCGCCGCCGCCAGCAGGCTCATCGAACAACGTATCATGCGAAATCTCCAGGATTGAAGGGACGCGGGACAAGATCGTGCGTCCCTGTCACTACTGAAGTGGTCTCGGGGTCTCCATCCAGCGACGGCTTTGCAACGAACTCTTGACAGGCGACGGTCGAGGAATCCCATCCCAGGGGTGTCTTGGCGAGCGTCGTCTCGGCGTCTCGCCGTCTCGGCGTCTCATCTTCCAGCCGTCGGTCCGACCCGCCCATCCTGCCCATCCCGCCCGTCCCGCCCTATCTTTATGGCCATCTCCCACCCAGGCCCCACATGGCTGAGCTCCTCGAGCGGCTTCAGGCAGCACTCGGCGACAGCTTCCGCATAGAGCGGGAGCTGGGCGGCGGGGGCATGAGCCGTGTCTTCCTGGCGGAAGAGTCGCGGCTGGGCCGCCGGGTGGTGATCAAGCTGCTCCCGCCCGAGGCTGCCGAAGGGATCCCGGCCGACCGGTTCGAACGTGAGGTCAAGGTCGCCGCCTCGCTGCAGCATCCCCACGTCGTGCCGGTGCTGAGCGCCGGCGTCTCCGATGGGCTCCTGTATTACATCATGCCCTACATCGACGGCGAGTCGCTCGCCGCCCGGCTCGCCCGGGTGGGCGCGCTGCCGGTGGGCGAGGCCATCCGCATCATCCGCGACATCGCAGACGCCCTGGCCTACGCCCATGGTCGCGGCGTGGTGCACCGCGATATCAAGCCCGACAACATCATGCTGGCCGGGCGCCATGCACTGGTCACCGACTTCGGCGTCGCCAAGGCGGTGAGTGCATCGGTCAACCGGAGCATGGGGCTCACCACCGGCGGCGTGACCATCGGCACGCCCACCTACATGGCGCCGGAGCAGGCGGCGGCCGATCCCAACCTGGATCATCGCGCCGATATCTATGCGCTGGGTGTGGTGGCGTACGAAATGCTCAGCGGGCGGCCGCCCTTCATGGCGCCCACGGCGCAGGGCATGCTCGCAGCCCATGTGACCCAGACCCCCGATCCGGTGAGCGCGCACCGCCAGACCATTCCGCCGGACGTGTCGCAGATCGTGATGCGCTGCCTGGAAAAACATCCGGCCGATCGCTGGCAGAGCGCGGCGGAGCTGGGCGAGAAGCTGGAGATCGCAACCACGCCTTCGGGTGGCATACCCTCCGTCCCCACCGAACCGGTGCAGGCAGTGCGGGCCCAGGCGGAGCGCTCGGTGCGACGGGCGCATCCCATGCGGGTGCTGGCGCTGTTTGCCTTGGCCACCGCGGCCGTCACCGCCGGCGCCTTCGGGCTCACCCGGCTCTTTGGATTGGCCGACTGGGTCTGGATCGGCGCGCTTGGCTGCATGCTGCTGGGCCTGCCGGTGCTGCTCTATACCGGCCGCCTGGAGCGCCAGCGCGCCATCCTCAAGGCCACCGGCGCGTTTCGCTACGAGCCGGAGCCGGCGCACCAGCAGTTCTTCACCTGGCGCCGGGCCCTGTGGGGCGGCGCATTCGCACTGGGCGCCCTGCTCCTTGCTACGGTGGCGTTCGGCGTCTCCCGGCATTTCGGCGTCGGCCCAGGCGCGACGCTGCTGAGCGCGGGCACGCTTGGCAGCCAGGACCGGCTCGTGCTCGCCGACTTTTCCAACCACACGTCCGACTCGACGCTGTCCGCATCGCTGGCGGAAGCGCTGCGGGTGGACCTGGGGCAGTCGAACGTCGTGCGATTGGTGAATCAGCAGGAGATCAATGCGACGCTGCAGCGGATGGGACAGGAGCCGGGCGGCCCGCTATCCGAAACAGTAGCGCGTGACGTGGCTCGGCGCGCCAATGCCAAGGCCATTGTCTCGGGTGATGTCTCGCCGCTGGGCACGGGGTACGTGCTCACGGCCCGGCTGGTGTCGGTCGATGGAGCGACCCTGGCGCCGGTGCGTGAAACGGCGGAGAGCGACGCCGAGCTGATTCCGGCGCTCAACCGGCTCTCGA
This sequence comes from uncultured Gemmatimonadales bacterium, assembly GCA_963798915.1. Taxonomy (GTDB): domain Bacteria; phylum Gemmatimonadota; class Gemmatimonadetes; order Gemmatimonadales; family GWC2-71-9; genus CAMLHP01. Next base: position 47,588 of record CAWCVB010000005.1, read on the forward strand.
AATCGCTGCGGGAAAAGATCGGCGAATCGCTGCGAACCATTCGCCGCAGTGATGCGCTGGAGCAGGTGACGACGGCATCGCTGCCGGCGCTCGAGCTGTATTCCCGGGCGGAGCGCGCCTTCGAGAGCAACGACTACACGACCGCGCGCGACCTGCTGACACGCGCGGTACAGACCGACAGCAGCTTTGCGATGGCATGGCGGAAGCTGGCCGTGGTGATCAACAACATGGCCGGCAGCTCGTCGCAGCAGCGCGCCGCGGCGACGGCGGCATTCAATCACCGCGACCGGCTGCCGCCGCTGGAGCGCGCGCTGTCGGAGGCGTATTTCTACACCAACGTCCAGTTCAAGCCGGAACAGGCGACGCGTGCCTATCAGCGGGCACTGGACGTGGACTCGCTGAACCCCGTGGCCATCAACAACCTGGGATTGCTGTACAACAGGCTGGGCGACTTCGCCAGTGCGGAGACGATCCTGCGGCGCGGGATGCGGCACGAGCCCGCCCTCACCATGTTCGACAACATGAATCAGGCGCTGCTCTCACAGGCCAAGTATGCCGCGGCCGACAGCGTGCTGGAGCAGCTTCGGGCCCGGGCGCCCGATGCACCGCTTACGGTCATTAACCTTGCCTACGCAGCATCGGTCAAGCGTGACTATGAGACCGTTGATTCCGTCCTCCGGCCGTTGTCGACCGGAGCCAACCCAGACCGGATTGCGCAGCTCGTCCGGTCCAATGTCTTCGAGGTGCACGGGGAACTGCGCACCATTGACACGCTCTTCGCCACGATGGCCGGCAAACTGCTGGCCGAAGGAGACTCGTCGCTCGCCGCCGGCGTGTTGCTGGCCGAGCCGAGCCACGATCTGGTGCAGCGCGGGCAACCTGAGCGTGGGCTCGCAAGCCTAGATTCGCTGGAGCACTCGCCGCTCTTCACCTCGCTGCGGAGCGTCGACCGCCCGCTCCTCGGTCTGGCGGAACTTGAGGTGCTGCTCGGCCGTGCCCAGGAGGTCCGGAAACTGCGCGCGGAATGGGAACGCGCCGTTCCGCCCGAAGAGCGCACGCCCTGGCAGGCGCCGCGATGGGATGCCCTGGTGGCCGGGGCGGAAGGGCGCTGGAAGGATGCGGCGGCCGCGCAGACTCGCGCGGTGGCCACAGCCCACTGCGCGCCCTGCGGCCGCCACTTCATTGCGCAGGCGTGGGACCGCGCCGGCGTCAGCGACTCGGCGCTCAAGTACTATGACCTGGCCGCCAACCTGCCGAACACCGACAATGAAGGCGTGGAAGACGCAATCTGGCAGCCCTCCGCCCTGCGCCGCCTCGGCGAGCTGTACGAAGCCAGAGGTGAACGTCAGAAGGCGCTGGATTACTACGGCAAGTTCGTGGCGTTATGGAAAAATGCCGATGCCGACTTGCAGCCGCAGGTGACGGAGGTGAAGGCGGCGATGGCGAAGCTGGCGGGGGAGGGGAGGTAGGGGACGGCGAGACGGCGAGGCGGCAAGACGGCGAGGCGGCGAGTTGGCTAGTTGGCTAGTTGGCTAGTCGGCGAGAGGGCGAGTTGGCAAGACGGCAAGTTGGCGGCGCTGGTCCATCATGGCGCACTCCGGATGCTTCGGTGAAGGCCCCAGAGCAGGCGGCCGACTTCGTCGCACTCATTGAGCAGGCTACCGTCGCTCATTCGGGCATATTCGAGATCGCTCGCCAGCCTGAGCATGTACTCCACTTCCGCGTGCGACCCCGCAGCGATGTCGAGATAACGACGGAATTCCTTTGACCCTCTCTTGGCCGAGCCCTCGGCCACATTTGCTGCAATGGAGACCGCGGCGCGCCGAATCTGCGATGTGAGCCCAAATCGCTCGTCAGGAGGCCAGGCCTTCGAGACGGCGTAAATGCGCAGTACCAGCTGATGCGCCTTCTGCCACACGAGGAGGTCGAGATACGAAGCCATCCCCTAAGATGCCGTCTGCCGCGGTGACCTGGGTATCATTCTCGTGCAGGCCATACCCATGTCGCGCATTGCCTGGCCGCTCGCCGACTTGCCAACTCGCCGTCTTGCCGTCTCGCCGTCTCGCCGTCTCGCCGTCTTGCCGTCTTGCCGTCTCGCCGTCTCGCCGTCTCGCCGTCTCGCCGTCTCGCCAACTAGCCGCCTAGCTCCCCTCCCGCCCTCCTCAAAAACCGCTCCGCCAACTGCTCCAGCCGTTCGTCGTGTCTTTCCCGTGCGTCCGCCAGGATGATTTCCACTTGAGGTATGAGTTCCGGCGTGCCGAAGGCATAGCCGGTCGCAGCTTCGGCGCCGAGCGAGTCGCCGACGTTGGCGCCATCGAGCAGCGCACGCGCGGCGGCGAGCGGAAAGGCAGGGTCGTCCCGCTGGGGCAGGGGATAGCGATGTTCGGGCTGGGCTTCCCCCGCCGCGTCGTCGTTTACGAATGCTCGGGACATGAGAAAAAGATGGGCAGGATAGGCGGGATGGGCCAGATGGGCGGGGGGCGAGACGGCTGGTTGGCTCAAGCCGTCATCGCGGCATTCTCACGCGGCTAACCGCCATCACCGGAGAACTGCTTCAACATAGAGACGCAGAGGACGCGGAGGCACACAGAGGGCTCCTGGTGCCGAGCTTCTCCGCTTGCCGGGCTCAGTTCACAAAGGTTTTTGTGGGTGCCCGGCTGAGACCCGGATTCTAAGGCCTCTCACGGAGCACTCCGCGTCCTCTGTGCCTCCGTTCCTCTGTGTTAAACCATTGGCGCGACCCGATTGCTTCGTCGGGCCCTTCAGGGCGCACCGCCGTGCCCCCCTGCGGACCCTCCTCGCAATGACAGCGCCTGGCGAGCTTTCGTCTCGCCAACTCGCCAACTCGCCAACTCGCCAACTCGCCAACTCGCCAACTCGCCAACTCGCCAACTCGCCCTCTCGCCGTCTTGCCGTCTCGCCGTCTCGCCGTCTCGCCGCTTGCCGCTTGCCGCGGCGGGTGGATCGCGCTTCTATCGTAGGAGGCCCACGCCCTGGGTGCCCGAGCTTCAGCGACGGAGTGCGAGATGGCGAGCGGCGCGGATGACGTGACTGGCCCTGACCTGGCCAGTGGCATTGACGAAGCAGACCTGCCCGACGGCGCCATGCTGTCGGGAACGGTCGAAGGCGAGGCGGTACTCCTGGTGCGGCGTGGGCCGAACGTCCATGCCGTCGGCGCCACCTGCACCCACTATGGCGGCCCGCTCGCCGAGGGGCTGGTGGTCGGCGAAACACTGCATTGTCCCTGGCACCACGCCTGCTTCGACCTCGTCACCGGACGCGCGGTCGGCGCGCCGGCGCTCAATCCGGTGAGCTGCTGGAAGGTGGAGTTGGCCGGCGGCCGTATCCGCGTCACCGGCCGCCGCAGTGCGCCGGCGCCGCCCCCGCCGCCGACCGGCGCCCCCGCGCGCATGGTCATCATCGGTGCTGGCGCGGCCGGCAATGCGGCTGCGGAGGAGCTGCGGAACCAGGGTTTTGACGGCGCCATCACGATGATCGGGATGGAGAACGAGATTCCCTATGACCGTCCCAATCTTTCCAAGGACTATCTCGCCGGCAACGCGCCGGAAGAATGGATTCCGCTCCGCACCAGCGCGTTCTACGCCGAGCGCAACATCACCCTTCGGCTCGGCGCCGTCGTCGATCGGATCGAACCCGAGAGCAGGCAGCTCGTGTTCCAGGATGGCGAGACCCTGGACTATGACCGGCTCCTGCTCGCGACCGGCGCCGAGCCGGTGCGGATGCCGGTACCGACGGAAGAGGGCGCGCCGGTGCACTACCTGCGTTCGCTCGACGACTGTCGCGCGATCATCCGGGCGGCCGCCAGCGCGACTCGTGTGGTAGTGATTGGCGCCAGCTTTATCGGCCTGGAAGTCGCGGCCGCGCTGAGGATGCGGAAGCTGGCGGTCGCGGTGGTTGCCCCCGAAGAGGTGCCCTTCGAGAAGGTGCTGGGCGCTGAGCTGGGCCAGTTCCTCCGTGGCGTTCATGAGGGACAGGGCGTGGAATTTCACCTTGGCACCAAGGTCGAACGCATCAACCGCATCGGCGTGCACCTGGATAATGGCGCCGATCTCGCGGCGGACCTGATCGTGATCGGTATCGGTGTGCGGCCGCGCACCGCATTGGCCGAAGCGGCTGGTGCCAGGATGGACAAGGGCGTGGTGGTGGATGAACGGTTGGAGACCAGTCTTCCGGGCATCTACGCCGCGGGCGACATCGCGCGGGTTCCCGATGCTCGCGCCGACGGGACCATGCGGGTGGAGCACTGGGTGGTGGCGGAACGCCAAGGCCAGGCCGCCGCGCGCAACATGCTGGGGCTGGGCGCACCGTTTCGCGACGTGCCCTTCTTCTGGACCACGCACTACGACACCACGATCAGCTACATCGGCCACGCCGATGAGTGGGACGAGGCCGAACTGGATGGCAGCCTGAAAGCGGGCTCAGCGACGATGCGCTATCGCCGCGAAGGGAAGCTCCTGGCAGTCGCGACACTGGGACGGGACATGGATGGACTGCGCGCCGAGCAAGAGCTGGAGTCGTGGCTGAAGGCCTCGTCGGCACATGTCACGCGGCTGAAAGCCGCTGCTCGGCAAATGTCGCCTGCGGCGACACTCCCTGGGGCGGATTTCACAGCAGGTGTCATCCAGAGGCCGCGAAGCGGCCGAAGGATCTACTGGTCCGGGTCCCGACGCTGGTGAGTAGATCCTTCGCTTCGCTCAGGATGACAGATCTCGCACACCGACGACCGACGACCGACAACTGACGACTGACGACCGACGACCGACAACTGACACTGACGACCACCTGCCCGCCTCGCCCGTCCTGCCCGCCTTGCCCGTCCTGTCATCATGCCGACGTCATGTCCGGCAAAGCGGGCGGGTTGACGCCCGGCGACACCGGCGTCCGCTCCAGTGCCAGTTCCACGATGGTCGCCAGCATTTCGCCGAAGGTGTGGCCGGCCGCCTCGGCGCTTTCCATGAAGGAGACCCCTTCGGTCAGGTCGGGATTGGGGTTGATCTCCAGCACGTAAGGATGGTTGTCCTTGGAGATGCGGATGTCGAGCCGGGCGTAATCGCGGCACCCCATCGACCGGTAGGCCTGGATGCAGACATCACGCACCCGCTTTTCCAGGCGCTTGGTGAGGGGCGCCGGACAGTGGGTGCCCACGCGATGGAACACCTCCGCCAGCGGATCCCACTTGGCGGCAAAGCTGATGATCGACGGCTCACCGGCAGGCAATTCCGAGAAATCGTATTCCAGGGCTGGCAGCACTTCGGGCGGGTCGTTGCCCAGCACGCCAATGTGCAGCTCGCGGCCCTCGATGAATTCCTCCACCAGGATCGGCGGCTGGAATTCGGTGAACATGTGCTCCAGGCGCGAGAGCAGCTGGGCCCGGTCCGTCACCACGGAGGCCGCGTCCACCCCGGCACTGGCATCTTCCCGCGCCGGTTTCACGATCAGCGGATACTTGAGCCCGTGTCGCACTGCGATCCGGGGTTTCCAGAGGCTCAGGAACTTGGGGGTCGGCACGTCGTGCGACTGCAGGATCCGCTTGGTCAGTCCCTTCCGCCGGCACATGGACAGCGCCATCGGCGGAGCGCCGGTGTAGGGAATGCCGTAGAGTTCGAGAAAGGCGGGTATGGCGCTTTCCAGCTCGGCGTCGTCCCGGAACGATTCCACCAGGTTGAAGATCACGTCGGGCCGGTTGCGGCGGACCACCCGCTCCAGCTGCTTCACGTCGTCCAGCAGGTTGAGCGCGCGGACCCGGAACCCTTCGCCCTTGAGCGCCTTGACGATGGCCTCGTACTCCTCGCTGACCGTGGGCACGACGATGTCGTACTCCGGCTCGAAACCCAGCGTCGCGGGATCGACGTGCTTGAGCTGGTCGTAGCCTTCCTCGCTCAGCGCATTGTACAGCACCATCACGTTGGCTCGTGTCCTGGCCAAGGCACTCTCCTGGGCGCCGGTTGGCAAGCGCCCGGTTCCGTATACTTTCCCAAGGTCTCCGGCCGGGATGTCCATGGGAATATACCCCCAACCGAACCTCTGGCAGTGCGGGCCGTTCGCCCTCAAGCATGCGTTGGTGGTTCTGGGCATCCTGCGCGACGAGCGCGAGATCTCCCGGATCGCCGGCACGCACTGGTGGACCGGCACCGACGAGATCCAGTTGGGGCGAGCCGCGCGCAAGTACGATTGCGACCTGCTGCAGGTACGGCGCAACGATCCTGAGCGCGCGCGCAAAGCGCTGGTCGCCTACCTCAGGCGCGGCATTCCGGTGCTGCTCTGCGTGGACGAGTGGAGTCACTGGCTCACCGCGGTGAAGGCGGAATCGGGCAAGTTCATCCTGCTCGACAGCCGGGTGAAGCGCGTGGTGGAGATCGCTTCATGGGCTCAGCTTCGGCGCATGTGGGTCTTCCACGAGGAAGACGAAGATGATGAGGATGCCTACCTCACCCGCTTCGACCTGCATCCCGTGGTGCCTCGCTTCAAGCCGCGAACCCACGCCCAGTTCTCGCTGGCCCGGGCCCGCACGCTGCAGCGCGAAACCAATCGCCGGCTGGCACAGCGCTGGGACGAGTATGTCGAGGACCTGCTCGCCATCTGCCGGCCCCGCTCTTCCCGCGCGTCCAAGGTGTTCTCCCTCGGCGAGTTCATCCGCCGCCACGGCGCCATGATCCTGGAGACCGTGGACTACTGGCATGGCTCGGTCGAACGCCAGGCTGCCCGCCAGATCCTCAACAACCTGCACTTCGTGGCCGACACCTATGGCCTGGTGATCCACGACGAGGACGAGAAACGCGCCATCGCCGGGATCTCGACGCTGCTCACGCTCTGGGCCGCCGGTGAATTCGGCGCCACGCCGGTCTATGGGCCGAGGCTGGTGCAGAAGAAGAGGCGGCGGTAACTCGGCGGCTCGAGGGAGGCTTCGCGCGTTCTCACGCGGCTGTAGCCGCTGCTCAGCCCGTGTCGCCTGCGGCGACAACGCCTGAGGTGGAGCTCACAGCAGGTGTCATCCAGAGGCCGCGAAGCGGCCGAAGGATCTGCCGGTCCGGGTCCCGACGCTGGTGAGAAGATCCTTCGCTTCGCTCAGGATGACAGATCGGCGGCGGAGACCGAGACCCGCCGACCGACGACCGACGACCGACGCCGACGACCACCCACCCGCCTTGCCCGTCCTTGCCCGTCCTGCAAAGCGACCCTCACGCCACCTCATGCATCCCTCTACCGGAACCCCTTTTACCGACCGGAGATGGAGACCCATGCGAATGCAACTCACCACCGCTCTCACGGCGCTGCTGGCGCTGGCGCCGGCAGCGGTCCTGGCGCAGGACGCACCCAAGACCCCGGCACCGCGGGCGGAAGCGCGCACCCGCGTCCGAACCATGGAAATGCCCGGGATGTCCCGACTCACCATGATGATGGGCCAGCCCCGCCTGGGCCTCACGCTCACCAACGATTCCACGGCCAAGGGCGCCGTGGTCCAGGACGTGATGGACGACAGCCCGGCCGAGAAGGCCGGTCTCAAGCAGGGTGACATCGTCACCCGGATGAACGGCACGGCGCTCACCGGCGAGGATCCGGCCGGCACCATGGCCGACATGGCCCACAAGCTCGAGCCGGGCGACACGGTGAAGCTCGATTACCGCCGGAATGGTTCGTCGCACTCCGCCACCATCGTGGCCGCGGACCTGGCCCGCGGCACGTACGCCATGGCGATGCCGGACATGCGAGGCCTCGATCGGATGCAGGCCGAGCTGCCGCGCGAGTGGGTCGCGCAGGGCGGAGCCATGCCGCACGGGTTCAGCGTGGTCATGGGCCGGCCGATGGGTCTCCAGCTGGTGGAGATGAATGCCGGACTGGGCGACTACTTCGGTACTGCCAAGGGACTGCTGGTGACCGACACCCCGCGTGACTCGACCATGCCGCTCCGCGCCGGCGACGTCATCCTCACCATCGGTGGCCGCACTCCCAATAGCGAGGGGCACGCACAGCGCATTCTCGGCTCCTACGCCCCGGGCGAGACGGTGCAGTTCGAGATCATGCGCAAGAAGAGCAAGCAATCGGTGTCGTGGACCGTGCCGGAACATGGCGAGATGAAATGGATGCAGCCGATGCGACGGGAAGTGCGGGTGGAGAAGAGCTGAGGCTGCGCTGTGCGCTGTGCGCTGTGAGCTATGCGCCGTGAGCTGCGAGCTGCGAGCTCGTGTGAATGAACGGACACCTATGTGAACCAAGGGTCGGAACTGCGATAGCTCCGACCCTTGTTCACATAAGTGATGCCTTCAGCTCACAGCGCGCTCGCAGCTCGCAGCTAGCTCACAGCGCATAGCTTATGTCGCCTCGCTCACCGCGCCCTCACGATCAGCGAGATCAAGGTCGCCAGCAATGCCACGATCACGACGATCTCGATAAACGCAGGCCCCCGTCGTGCTCGTCGTGACATCACCCTTCCTCCGATCAGGTGTTCGGGCTCAATGGCCCAGCGCTGACTCGAACAGGTGCGAGGCCGTCGTGTCCGCGGCAATGGCGTAGAGCGCTGCCTCGAACCGATCCACCGTGAATCCATTGGCGGCGAGGATGCTGTCGGCCTTGTCCGGCATGGCCTGGACCGCGAGCGTGACCGCCGCCGCCGGAATGACCCGGGCCATCATCGAATCAACTTCTCCCGCACGCACGGTGGCCGCCGTGTCGCTGGAGGCCGACGCGGGTGCAGCGCGGTGCTCGCCGCCACACGCCAGCAGCAGCATCGCCATGGGCACCATCAGGCGCCGCATCATCGATCGGGCCTCGGCCTGACGCGTGGCTTCCCCTTGGGCGGGTGCGCCGCATTCCGCTTCCCGGCACGTGCCGCGGTGATGGCCTGCGCCAGGGCGCGGCCGCGCAAGCCCCGATCGAGGCTCTCCTGAACAACCGACCCGAACTCCTGCTCCGGAACCCGGTCCTCGACCCGCGCCTGATACTCCGACCGCAAGACCTGCATGGCGTCATCGGCGGGGACCCGGGCACTGTGCATGGCCTCGAGGGCCGTCCTGACTTCGGCTTGGGGCACGCCGAGGTCACGCAGGTCCGAGGCGAGACGCGGCAGCGAACTGGCATTCAGGACACGTGCGCTGAGGGTCGCCTGCGCGCGGGCCAGGCCGGGCGCGAAGGCCACGCCAAGGGCTGCCGCCATGGCGGCGGCCCGGAGACTCCATCTGATGGGGATCATGGCACCAAGATAGCGAAAGTCCCGACCTGCGCGAGGCGCTACCGCCGGCTCATGGGAATATCGTTGCTGGTTCGGGCGCCCAGGCCGAGAATCAGGCGGCGCGGCCGGAAGCCATCCTTGGACACCTGGACGTACTGGGTACGGCACGCATCGACCAGACTCTGGTCGAACGACAGCCGATACCAGCCATCATCGTCGGCAAAAGTGCTGTACGACGTCCCCAGGATCTGCAGGAAGGCGCCGCCCAGCGGGACATGCGTTCCCTCCCGGAAGACCCGCCCCGTCACTTCGCCCAGCACCACGGGCGCGCCTGGGTCGACACGGGGCCGCTGACTCGGCCGGCAGTCATTGTCCCGGTCATCAGCGAGCTCCCGGAGCCAGCGGGCAGTCGGTTGCGGTCCTGTCGCGTTGGTGACGCCATGCTGTTGGCGGCCAAACAGTCGTTGGGCCTCCTCGGTCATGGCGAGCTCATCAGGGGTTGAGCGACGGGAATTCAGGGTCGATCGATCGGGCTGCGGTGCTGGGCGCTCGACGCTCGACGACGGTGGCGCCTCAGCCAACGGCCCGGTTTCGGGCGGTGGCTGCGGCGAGACAGTGACTTCCTCGGGCAGGTGCTCGCCCCGCTTCACCTGCGGGCGCGGCATCCGGTCTGGGGGCGGCTGGGGGACCGGGCGGCTCGGCGCCACGGGAGCGCTTGTGACCGGCTTGGGAGCGGCCGGAGGTCGATAGGGTGGCAGCGTCGCCAGCTCGACCCGGCGCTCGGGCTGGGCCGCGGTCGCCTCAGTCCTGGGGTCCCGCTTCGCCTCGCTGCGGGTCCACACCAAGGCCGCCACCAGCAGCGCGACATGCAGGACCGCACTCAGTGTCAGGCCGAGCCAGGGCTGGCGCGGCGGCGCCAGTTCGGTATCGAGGAAGAGGTGAGGCGTGCTGGACATGACCCGCGAAAGTTAGATACCTGTGCGCCTGGACGGGTGAAAGACCTTCCGGCGGGCAACCAGAAGAAGGCGGCCTTCAAGCCCGAGAGCTGACGGGGCGCAGATCCCCAAAGCACGCGCAATGCTTGACTAGTTAATTATTCGTATGCAGCTTGCCTTATGCAAACCAGCCAAGAGGAAGTGCTCATGGCGCTGTGGCAGGCCGGTGAGGCCGCCCGCGCCCGCCTCAGTGCCATTGCCACCAGCCTCGGTGTGACCTTCCAGCAGTACATGATACTCCGGATTCTCCTCGAGCATCCTGATCACGGGCTTCCGACGCTCGAGATTGCCAGGCGCGTGGTGGAACGCGCTCCCGGCATTACCGGCCTGATCGATCGCCTGGAACGCCGGGGGCTGGTTCGACGGGAGCGGGACAAGTCCGATCGCCGGCAGATACGATGCGTCCTGACTGATGAAGGTCGCGCCCTGGCGGGCCAGCTCGAGCAACAGTCCGCATCAGCCAGAAGCGAGGCGGTATCAATGCTTACGAGCCACGAAGTCGCGGCGTTGCGGCACCTGCTGCTGCGAATGGCGAGAAAATAGGCTGTAAATGAATAGTTGACAATTGAATATTACTGCCGGGTCGCGGGTCGCGGGTCGCGGGTCGCGGGTCGCGGGTCGCGGGTCGTGGGTCGTGGGTCGTGGGTCGTGGGCCGATGACGGCGAGTGATGAGCTTTGGCCTGCCCATCCTGCCCATCCTGCCCATCCTGCCCATCCCGCCCATCCCGCCCATCCCGCCCGTCTTGCCCGTCCTGCCCGTCCTGCCCGTCCTGTGATAGCAAGCACCCACTTGCATCCCGGCCGGAGCGTGCTACGTTCCGCCCGCTATGGACGTACGTGAACGCATTCTCGAGGCGGCGGCCGCCCTGTACGCAACCTCAGGATTCCGGGGCACGACCACCCGGCGCATCGCCGCGGAGGCCGGGGTCAACGAGATCACGGTCTTCCGCCATTTCGGGTCCAAGGAAGCGCTGCTGCGCGAAGTGATCGGCCTGGGCTGGAGCCGTTTCGAACTGCCGGCACTGCCGGAGGAACCCGCACACCCCGCCGACGAGCTGAAGGCGTGGGCCATCCAGTATCACACACTGCACAGCGATTGCGCCGCCTTCATTCGCACCCGCCTCGGCGAATTCCAGGACCATCCGGAGATCATTCCGCGCGAGGGATCGCCGCCGGCGCGGACAGCGGCACTGCTGGCGGGTTACCTGTCGCGGCTCAAGGCCCGCGGCCAGATGCATGCTGACGTGGACCCCAGGCGGGCTGCGGCCATGCTGATCGGGACGCTCTTTGCCGACGCCATCACCCGCGAGGGCGTGGCGGAGATGTTCACCGAGAGCTGCGGCGATGACGTGGCGGAATACGTCCGGATCTTTCTGCGCGGCATCGGGGTGACTGCATGAGACTGCTGCGTCATCTCGCGTGGGCGCCATTGCTGCTCGTCGCTCTGCGTCCGGCCGTGGCGCAGGTCCCCGCGGTGCGTTCACTCTCACTGCAGGAAGCACTGACGCAGGGTCAGCAGGCGAGCGAACGCACCGGAATCGCGCGTGCCGGCGTGCTGCGCGCCCGCGGGCAGCTCAAGCAGGCGCGCAGCGCGTTCTTTCCGCAGCTCAGTGGCAGCGCCAGCTACACCCGGACGCTTGCCTCGCAGTTTTCGCGGGCGGCAGAGGCCGACACGACCAGCGAGCCAGCACCGGAGTGCCGCCGCTTCACCGCGGATCCCACCTTGCCGATCGGCGACCGGGTCGATTCGCTCGAAAGCGCGCTCGAATGCCAATCGCGGCAGAACCCCCTCGCACTCTTCAAGGACCTGCCCTTCGGCCGGGCCAACCAGTACAACCTCGGGCTGCAGGCCTCCCAGACGCTCTTTGCCGGTGGCCGCGTGGCTGGCCGGGCCGATGCTGCGCGGGCTGGCCTGCGCTCGGCGGAGATCGCCCTCTCGAGCGCCCAAGCACAGACGGCGCTCGACGTGACGCAGGCCTACTACGACGCCGTTCTGGCGGACCGGCTGCTCGCCATTGCCGACTCGACCCTGCGACAGGCCGAACGGACCTACGAGAACACTCGCCTCGGCTACCAGGTTGGCAACGTGGCCGAATTCGACCTGCTGCGGGCGCAGGTGGCCCGCGACAACGCACGGCCCGCCGTGATCACGCGTCGCTCGCAACGTGACGTCGCCTATCTCCGTCTCAAGCAGTTGCTGGAGATTCCGCTGGCCGATACGATCGCGCTCGAAACGCCACTGGGCGATTCCAGCGACTCGCTGCCGCCACCGCCACTCGGCGCGATGTCGGCCGATACCGGCGTCGAGTCGCGCGCCAGCGTTCGCCAGGCGGTGGAAGCGGTGCGCGCTGCGGAGGGGACCGAGAAGTCCGTGCGGGGCGGGGCGCTGCCACAGGTGCAGGTCACGTCCAGCTACGCCCGGCTGGGCTATCCTGACGATGTGTTCCCTTCGTGGAGCGACTTTGTCACCGACTGGACCGTCTCGCTGGCGGTATCGGTGCCGCTCTTTACCGGCGGCCGCATTGCCGGCGAGAAGCAGGTAGCGCAAGCCAACGTGGACGAAGCCCGGCTGCAGCTGCGGCAGGCGCGGGAACTGGCGGCGCTCGACAACAGGAGCGCGGACGCCAACCTCGCCGCCGCCGAGGCGGGCTGGCAGGCGAGCAGCGGCGTGGTGGCGCAGGCGCAGCGGGCCTATCACATCGCCGAGATCCGATTTCGTGAGGGCCTCTCGACCCAGACAGAACTGGGTGATGCCCGGGTGCAGCTGCAGCAGGCCATGGCCAACCGGGCGCAAAGTGCGCGCGATCTCCAGGTGGCGCGGGTGCGGACGGCGCTATTGGGAAATTTGCCGACGTCACCATGACGGACAGGATGGGCAGGGCAGACAGGACGGGACCGAACGTCGCGCATGGCCCCTGTCATCCCGAGCGAGGGATCTGGCGGCCAGCGTCGGGACGGGGGCAGGTAGATCCTTCGGCCGCTGCGCGGCCTCTGGATGACACCTGCCATGAGATCGCCTCGAGCAGAGTCGCCGCAGGCGACACGAGCCGAGCCGCCGCTTTCGCGGAGGTGACGATATGCTCGACCCGCGCACGGGCAGAGCCATGGCTCTGCACCGACGCGTAGCTCAATGACCGACGACGATACACCATGAAAGCAGCACACATCGCCCTCGCCGCATTCCTCATTCTTGCCGGCTGCAAGAGCAAGGCAGAGGAGACGCCGGCCGCACCACCGCCCGCGCTGCTGGGCCCGGAGAACATCGCCGTGGCGGACACGGCGACCCTGGTGGCGGGCCCGGTAATCTCGGGGACGCTCACGCCTGAGCTGGGGGCTACGGTGCGAGCCGAGATTGGCGGATCGCTGGTGGAGGTGGACGCCGACCAGGGGATGACGGTGAAGAAGGGCCAGGTGCTGGGGCGGATTGACGACACCTCGCTGCGCGATGCATTTCTGAGCGCGCGCGCTGGCCTGCGCACCGCCGAGAGCAACCTCGAGCTGCAGCGCCGCAACCTGGAGCGCACCCAGCGACTGCATGCAGCGGGCGCGGTGGCGGAGCGCGACCTCGAGACGGCAGCGCTCAGCGTCAAGAACGCCGAAGGCGCCGCAGCCGACGCCCGGGCGCGCCTCACATCAGCACAGCGCCAGCTCGACAAGACCACCCTGCGTGCTCCGTTCAGCGGCATCGTGAGCGAGGCGGGCGTGAGCGAGGGAGACGTGGTCACCACCGGCACGGCGCTCTTTTCCGTGGTGGATCCTTCCACCATGCGGCTGGAGGGATCGGTGCCGGTGCAGCAGCTCTCGGAGGTGAAGCAGGACATGGCGGTGCGGTTCTCGGTGAGCGGATACCCCGATCGCGTGTTCGAGGGGCGGATCGAACGGGTCAACCCGGTGGTCGATCCCACGACCCGCCAGGTGCGGGTGATCGTGACGGTGCCGAATGCGTCGCGCTCGCTGGTGGGTGGCCTCTATGCCGAGGGCCGTGTGGCGACGGAAATGCGCCACGCCGTGGTGGTCCCGACGGCCGCCGTGAACCGGCGGGGCATCCGCCCTGAAGTGGTGCGCCTCAAGCGCGGCCGGGTCGAGAAGGTGCGGGTGGGGCTGGGGATCGAGGATGCGGTGAACGAGCGTGCCGAGGTGACCTCGGGCCTGGCAGCCGGCGACACGGTGCTCATCGGCGCGGCGCAGGGGCTGACACCGGGCACCGTGGCGCGGGTGCGGGCGCCTCGCGAGACTGAGACCGAGGCGGCGACGCCGGGTGATACCAATGTTCATCAGTGATTTTGCGATCAGGCGGCCCATCGTCACCATCGTGACGATGCTGGCGCTGGTTGTCTTTGGCCTGTTCTCGCTGCTGCGCCTCCAGACCGATGAGTTTCCCGAGGTCGCGCCGCCCTACGTCTCCGTCAGCCTGGTCTATCCGGGCGGATCGCCCGAAGGGGTGGAGAACGAAGTACTGGATCCAGTGGAAGAAGCCATCTCCTCCATCAGCGGCGTGAAGAAGATCATGGGAACGGCCGAGGACAACTACGGCCTGATCCTCATCGAGTTCGTGTTCGACAAGCCGCTGCCCGAGGCGACCCAGGACATCCGCGACGCCATCTCGGAGATCCGCTCCGACCTGCCGGACGAGCTGGAAGAGCCCATCATCAAGAAGATGAACGACACCGACCAGCCGATTGTCTCGCTGGCGCTGACGTTCATCGTCGCTGTCGCCGGCGGAACTCACGCGGCTGGCCGATCCTGGCATCACCCGTGAATTACGCTCGATTCCGGGCGTGGCCGAGGTGAATGTGGTGGGCGAACTGGAGCGTGAACTCACGGTCGAGTTGCGGCCGGACGCACTCCAGGCCGCGGGCGTGAGCGTGGCGCAGGTGGTCCAGGCACTCAACCAGCAGAACCTCGCTGCGCCGGTGGGACGGGTGACCGGCAACCTGCAGGAACGCTCCATCCGGCTGGTGGGGCGGTTGCAGGGGCCAGCCGAGTTCGAGCAGCTGGTGGTGAGCGAGCGGGATGGGAACATCATCCGGCTGGGACAGGTCGCGACGGTGCACGACGGGACCGAGGAACAGCGCAGCCTGGCGCTGTTCAACCAGAAGGAAGCGGTCGGCATCGACATCAAGAAGTCGCGCGGCTACAGCACCACCGACGTGAGCTCCCGGATCCTGACGCGGGTTCGCCAGCTCGAGTCCACGCTGCCGGAGGACGCCAAGCTCGAGGTGGTGGTGGACGCGGGCACGCGAGTCCACGCGGCGGTGCGCAACGTGCAGGAGGCGCTGGTCGAAGGCGCCATCCTCACGGTGTTCGTGGTCTTCCTGTTTCTGAACTCCTGGCGCAGTACCGTCATCACCGGTCTCGCCCTGCCCGTCTCGGTGCTGGCGTCGTTCGTGGCGGTGTGGGCCTTCGGGTTCACGCTCAACACCATGTCGCTGCTGGGACTCTCGCTCGCCATCGGGATCCTGATCGACGATGCCATCGTGGTGCGCGAGAACATCGTGCGCCACGTGGAGATGGGAAAGGATCACTACACGGCGGCGCGTGAGGGCACCGACGAGATCGGGCTCGCGGTGGCGGCGACCACCTTCTCGATCCTCGCCGTCTTCGCGCCGATCGCTTTCATGTCGGGTGTCGGCGGGCAGTGGTTCAAGCCCTTCGCGCTGACCATCGCCTGTTCGGTGCTGGTCTCGCTCTTTGTCTCCTTCTCGCTCGACCCGATGCTCTCGGCCTACTGGCCTGACCCTCAGCTCGAAGAGGGCGAGAAGAACTGGATTACCCGGAAGCTCGACCGCTTCAATGACTGGTTCGGTCGGCTGGCGGACGGGTACCGGCATGTGATCGGATGGGCGCTCGACCATCGCCTGGCCGTGGTGGTCGTGGCGCTGGGCGCCTTCTTCGGCTCATTCACCCTGCCCATGAAGGGCCTGAGCGGCCTGGGCGCCGTGGCGGTCGGCATCGTGGTCATGGTCTGGGGCCTGACGCATTTCCACGACAAGCGCTGGCTGCGGCTCCTGTTCATCCCGCTGGGCCTGCTGGTAGCTGGGGGGATCTACTCGCGGATGGGCGAGTGGGGGAAGGTGGGCGTCGGTTTCTTCCCGGAAGAAGATCGGTCGGAGTTCTACATCAAGATCGAGACGCCGCCCGGGTCGAATCTCGAGTACACCCGGCTCAAGGCCGCCGAAGCGGTGCGACTGGTCGCAGCGCACCCCGAAGTGCGCTACACCTACACCACGCTCGGCGGCCAGGGCTCGGGCGCGGTGGATGTGGGACAGATCTACGTGCGGCTCACGCCGCGCGGGGACCGTGACATCAGCGCCGAGGAGTTTGCGGCGGTGGTGCGCGGCGAGATCGCCCGCCTTACCGGCTCCACCATGGCAGTGTTTACCAGTGGGTTCGGCGGCGGACGAAAACAGCTCGCGCTGCAGATCACCGGGCCCGACATCGCGTCCATCAACAAGGTGGCCGACTCCGCGCTGGCGATCGTCAAGGCCACACCCAATGCCGTGGATGCGGCGTTGTCCAGCAAGGGACAGAAGCCCGAATTCAACGTCGAGCTCCATCGGGGGCTGGCCGGTGCGCTGGGCGTGACCGCGGGCCAGGTGGCGCAGTCACTGCGGCCGGCATTCGCCGGCATCGACGCGGGCGACTGGGTGGACCCCAGCGGTGAAACGCGTGACGTCGAGATCCGCTTTGCGCCCGAGTCACGGCAGAGCGCCGCCGACCTGCGGCAGGTGCCGCTGGTGATCCCGGGCCCGGGCGGCGGCGCGCCGGTCACGGTGCCGCTGGGTCAGGTGGCGACCATCCAGCCGGTCATGGGGCCGGCGATCATCAATCACCTCAATCGTGACCTCGTGGTCAACGTGGAATGGAACGTCTCGGGCCGGTCCACCAACGAGGTGATGACCGACGTACAGACCCAGGTGGACAAGATTCCCCTGCCGGCAGGCGTGGCCATGTCGGTGGGCGGCGACCAGGAGCAGCAGAACGAAGTGTTCGGCAGCATCTTCTTTGCCCTTGGCACGGCGCTTCTGCTCATGTACCTGATCCTCGTGGTCCAGTTCGGGTCGTTCCTTGCGCCGCTCGCCATTCTCATGTCGCTGCCGCTTTCGCTGATCGGGGTCATGCTGGCGCTCGCCTTCAGCGGGATGACCATCAACATCATGAGCCTCATCGGAGTCATCCTGCTCGCGGGTATCGTAGCGAAGAACGCCATCCTGCTGATTGATTTTGCCAAGTGGTCGCGGGAACGGGACGGCGTGCCGCTGCGCGAGGCGTTGATCGAAGCCGGCGCCATCCGCCTGCGTCCGATCCTGATGACCACCTTCGCGCTGATCGCCGGCATGATCCCGGTGGCCATGGGGATCGGTGAGGGCGCCCAGTTCCGTGCGCCGCTCGGCATTGCCGTGATCGGCGGTGTCATCACCTCCACCTTGCTCACTTTGCTCGTCATCCCAACGGTATACGAGATCCTCGAAGGGTGGAAAGAGGGACTCACCGGGTTGATCCGGCGCAAGCGGGGTGCGGACGCGCAGCCGGTGGAGGTGGACGCGTTGGCGGTGGATTAGGCGAGATGGGCAGGATGGGCAGGATGGGCGAGATGGGCACGCAGTTGCGGGTCGAGGATCGAGGTTGTCGAGGCTCGAGCGTCCTGAGCCTGCCCTCTCGTCATTCCTGCGAAAGCCCGGTTTCCCCCGGGGTGACGAGCGGGCGAGCTTCGGCCCGCCCATCCCGCCCGCTGAAACTTTCCGGCTTGGCGGTTCGTGATGCCAGGTGCAGCGAACTACCCGCGCCCCTTCGTGGACTTCAGATGTCATTCGAACAGACCGCTGCTGGCACCCAGCTGCTACCCTACGCGCAATGTTTCGGTGATGCCGACAGGCGGGTGGAGCTCGACGGCTTCAACCTTGCGCTCATGCGACCCGACCCGATCCTCGAAGTGAATCTCCACACACACGAAGCCGCACACTTCATCCTCCATCTTGAGGGGATCTATCTCTCGTCGGCGGCCGGTGCGCCCGCCCGGGCGACCGGTCCGATTCTGATCTATAATCCGCCAGGCACGACCCATCGCGATCGCTATGAACGGGTGAAAGGTGCCGCCATGGGCCGCTTCCTCTCGATTGCGGTCGCGGCAGATGTATTACCCGAGCGGTGGCGGACGGCGACAGACGCTTGCCGCCTGTCCCATCCGCGTGCGTTCGATGCTGCCATGCGGGTGCTGGGCCTGTGCCGCACCTCGCGGGACCGAGGCTCGATGCATGCCGAAGGCTATTGCATGGAGCTGCTCGGCACCCTTCGCGAGCGAGCTTCGTCCGAGCCTGGCGGCAGGGCCTGGCTCCGTCATGCGCGCGAAGTGCTGCACGATTGCTGTCCCGAGAGGCTCACCATTCGCGATGTCGCGGTCCGCTGCGGCGTGCACCCCGTTTACCTCGCCCGGGAATTTCGCCGGCACTTCGGCATGTCACCCGGCAGTTACTTGCGCCATTGCCGGCTTGCGCGTGCAGCCACCTTGGTCGCCAGGGGAGGAAGCACATTGAGCGCCGTGGCTGCGGCCAGCGGGTTCGCTGACCAGAGCCATCTCACCAATCTGTTCCGCAGTGTGTACGGTGTTACTCCTGGAGTGTACCGAAAGCTTCTTGAGGGGCCGGCCGGGAGCTGATTCGAGGTTGCATCCGTTCAAGACTGTCCTGCGTCACCATGGCATGATTCCTCGAGCGCGTGCGCCACGACGACGCACGAGACGAAATGCTTCTCTCATCCGAGGCCGGCCATGCCTGTGCGTTCCGTCCTGCTTCCCCTCGCTTCGGCGCTCGCCCTGGCGGCGCTGACACCGTTTCCGCTCCTGGCCCAGGGCGATACCATGCCAGCTCCAGATGCCGAGCTTGAAGGACTCTGGGGGACCGAAGCCTTGCTCGGGCCCGCGGTGCGAGGGGAGCTGTTGCTGGAGCAGCGCGGAGATCGCTGGACGCTGCGTGCCGGAGGCCTGGAAGCGGCCGCGCGTGCCGACGCCGACACCGTGCGCATCTCTCTGCCGGGGGGAGCCGGCACGCTGCGCATCCGCCTCGGAGGCGCGACGGAGCCGCACGCCATGTGGATCCAGCCGTCAGGTAACCTCCCGGAGTACGCATCGCCGGTGATGCTGCGAGCTGAGGGGCCCGGCGCATGGCGCGGCACTATCCGCCCGCTCGACGACCACTTCTCGCTGTACCTGCTTGTGCGACGCGCAGCCGACGGAAGCCGGACCGGCATTTTTCGCAACCCTGAATTCGGCTGGAATGCCGGACGTGCCTACCGCCTCAGCCGTGAGGATGACAATCTCGCGTTTACCAATATCGCCACCGGCAAGGTGCAGTGGCATCAGCCCTATGACCCGGACCAGCGGACGATCCTGTTCGATTTCGGCGCGCCGCTCCAGCTTCGGCCATTGCGGCGTGAGGAAGCGCGTGGTTTCTACCCGCGGATCGGGGCGGCGTCGTATGTCTACCGTGTGCCACTCCCGGGGAACGATGGCTGGGTTGCCGCACCCGCCGCCGAGACCGGCATGGACCAGGCACCGCTGGTGGCGATGGTGGAGCGCCTCATGCAGATGGATCCAGCATCCGATTCGACACCACTGGTGCACTCGGTGCTCGTGGCCCGGCATGGCAAGCTGGTGCTGGAAGAGTACTTCTACGGCTTCACGCCGGACCGATTACACGACATGCGCTCGGCGTCCAAGACCATGACGTCGCTCATGGTCGGGGCAGCGATGGATCGAGGGGCACCGTTCACCACCGAGTCGCCGGTGTACCCCATATTCGGGCTCGATTCCATGCTGCGATCGGACCTGCGGCGGGCGCGGATCACCGTGGGTCAGCTCCTGACGCATAGCACCGGCCTCGCCTGTGACGACAACGACGAAACGTCACCAGGCAATGAGGAGAGATTGCAGCAACAGCGAACGCAGCCGGACTGGTATCGTTACATGCTCGACCTGCCCGTGGTGCATGAGCCGGGCTCGACATACGCATACTGTTCCGGCACCATGAATCTCGCGGCGGGCGTGGTGGCGCGGGCAACAGGGCGGTGGCTGCCCGAGTTCTTCGATGAGTCGCTGGCGCAGCCCTTGGACATTACCGACTACGCGATGAACTTGATGCCGAATGGTGAGGCCTATGGTGGGGGCGGACTCTACCTGCGGCCTCGTGACCTGCTCAAGTTCGGCCAGCTGGTGCTGACGGGCGGCACGTGGAATGGTGTGCGGGTGGTGAGCAAGCGCTGGATCGAGCGCTCGACCGCAAGCCAGATCGTCACGCCGGATGGCAGCTCGGACGGATTCGGCTGGCACCGCCACATCCTGCGGCTCAACGGACGCAGCTATCAGGAGGTGGAGGCGAACGGCAATGGCGGGCAGTTCCTGATCGTGGTCCCCGAGCTGGACCTCGTAGTGGTGTTTACAGCGGGCAACTACAACCACTATGGCGTCTGGCGCAAGCTGCGCGATGAGTGGGTGCCGCGGTACGTGATGGCGGCAGTGCGCCGCTGAAGCCCATGTCGTCTCCACGTCATTGCGAGGGCGCGGAGCGTCGGCGCCTTGGGCGACGCAGGCGTCGCCCCTACGGCGCCTCCTCGCAATGACAACGCTTGGCAGCTTCGGCCTGCCCATCCCGCCCATCCCGCCCATCCCGGCCATCCCGCCTAGCGAAACGTCCCCGGGCTCACCTGATATACCATCTGATAGGCGCCCGCTTCTTGGTCCGCGCCCCAGAAGCCCAGTTGCTCCGACCAGCGGGTTGACTGAAGCCGGCGGCCGCCGAGGGTGAGGAAGCCGGCGGCGCGCGTGGTGACCACGCCCAGCTTGCGGAGATCGGCCAGGCCGCGGAAGACTGCCGAGTGGCGCTCGGCCACGATGCGCGCAGCACTGCCGGGACCGATTCCCGGCACCCGCACCAGCTCATCGTATCCCGCGGTCCGTACCTCGACCGGGAACCGCTCCGGATGGGTCAGCGCCCACGAGGCCTTGGGGTCGCGGGCCAGCGGGATGTTGCCGGCGTCGTCGTAGACTACCTCATCGGCAGTGAAGCCATAGTCGCGAATCAGGTGATCGGTCTGATAGAGCCGGTGCTCCCGCAGGGCAGGCGCAGCGCGGAGCTGTTCCAGCGGCGTGTCGGCAATCGGCCGAAAGGCGCTGAACTGGGAATGGTGCATGCCGCCGCCGGCGTACACGTCCGTCACCCGCTCCATGATGGTGCGGTCGCTGTCGGGCGTGGCACCCACGACGAACTGCATGGTGATGCCCGACGTGCCGCCTGGATGCAGCGGATCTCGCGGCCGGCCCATGCGCTCCTCGATCCGGTTCTGCACCACCTGCGCTCGTGCGCGCTCCAGCGTCTCGAGCGCAACCGGCAGGCTCTTCTCCGGGGCGATGGCGGCGAGCGACTGACCGCAGGGTGCCTCGAGGTTCACCGAGACCCGGCTCGCCAGCGCGGTGATGCGCTGGATCTGGTCGGCATCGGCGCCGGGAACAATCTTGACGTGAATGTACCCGCCGAACCGATGCTTCTCCCGGATCAGTGCGAGCGCGGTGATGAGGTCGTCCATGACCTTGACCGGGCGGCCCGGAATGCCGGTGGTGACAAAGAGCCCATCGCACCAGTTGCGCGCGAGGGCGCCCATGAAGATCCGCACCAGCTCCTCGGGCTTGAGCAGCGTGCGTGGCAGGTTGCGGTCACGCCGCATGGGGCAGTAGTGGCAGTTGTAGCTGCAGGCGTTGGTCATCAGGATGCGAAGCAGCCGGCGCCGGCCGCCGCCCACCCGGAGGTCGCGGATGTTGAGCGGGCGCAGCGCACCCACGTCCCGGGTATGGCGGAGACGTGGGGGCAGGGGCCGGTCGCTGGCGGACTCCCGGTCGTCCTGGGCCAGCGACATCAGGATGGCCAGTTTCTGCTCGAGTTCGGCACCGCGCATGGGGACCTCGCTACCTTGGTTGACTGCAAAGTACCGAAGAAATACCGAAAGGTCAATCGGCCCTCCACACGTCCGGACCCTCGGAATCAACCGCAGAGCCACAGAGGACCCAGAGGAACTGCTGCGGTGTACTCGAGCCGGCCGCCGATGCGCAGCTGGGTAACGCAAGAGTGCTCACTTTGAGACCACATCAAAGAACTCTGCGCTCTCTGCGTCTCCGCGGTGGATTCCAAGGACCTGGGGCTTTCCTGCGGTGGATTCCGGTGCCATCGAACCTTGCCTAGCCGTCTCGCCGTCTCGCCGTCTCGCCGTCTCGCGGTCTCGCCGTCCAGCCGTCTAGCCGTCTCGCCGTCCAGCCGTCTATTATGCCCCCAATGCCCACACCCACCCACGACGTCCTCATCATCGGCAGCGGGTTCGGCGGCGTCTTTGCCGCGGCGGGGCTGATGGACCGGGGATTGCGCGTCCTCATGCTGGAACGCGGCCGCCGGGTGACCCGGGGACCGGAGAACTGGGAGCCGGGTGCCGCCGCCCAGCTCTCCGAGCACTATCAGGAAGACACTCCCTATTTCATCACCGACGATCACGGCTCGTCCACCACCGGGGGGTTCTTCTGCCTCGGCGGTCCCTCGGTGTTCTATGGTGGCGTCTCGCTGCGATATCGCGAGCGCGACTTCGGGCCCCATGCAAGCGTACCTGGTGACTCGGGCGCGGCATGGCCCTTCAGGTACGCCGAACTGGAACCGTGGTACTCGCGCGCCGAAGCAATGCTGGGAGTCGCCGGACGTGCGGGTGAAGACCCTACCGATCCATTCAGGAGCCAGGACTACGTGGCGGCGCCGCGTCCACTGGCGCCGATCTCGGCGCGCCTGGCGCGGGCGGCGAGGGAACTGGGCTACCACCCGTTCCGGTTGCCGCTCGCCATCAACTATGCCGGCGAGGGCCGGAACCCCTGCATCGAGTGCGCGACCTGCGACGGATTTCCCTGCGCCATCGAGGCCAAGAACGATCTCGCCACCGCAGTGCTGCCGTCACTGGTCGAGCGCGGCCTCGAGGTGCGAACCGGTGTGGCGGTCACGAAATTGCACATCGTCGACGGTCGACTGTCGACTGTCGACGTTGTTGATACGGCCACCGGTGCATGTGAGACGCTGCATGCCCGGCATTACATCCTCGCGGCCGGCGCCATTGCCACGCCGCACCTCCTGCTGGCCTCGGGCGCGGACGAACTGAGTCCTGCGCGCGAGGCGGTCGGCGCGTATCTCATGCGCCATTGCAATCGCATCGTGTTCGGGCTCTTCCTCAGGCGCCCCGATCCCGAGGGCCGGCATCACAAGCAGATCGGCATCCACGACCTCTACGGCGAGGCCGGTGGGCTGCAGCAACTGGTCACGCCACCGGTGTCGCTGGTCCGGGCCCAGATTCCCCGCGTTCTTGGCCCGGTCGCTGCCCGGCTGGTGCCGCATATCACCGGGTTCCTCGCCATCGCGGAGGACCAGCCGCAGGCCGGCAATCGCATCCGCATCGATGCGACGGCGCGGGACCGGTTGGGCATGCCGGTGGCCAGGATTACGCATCACTACAGCCAACGTGATGAGCGCGCGGTGGATCGGCTGGCCGGGGCGGGGAAGCGAATTCTTCGTGCGGCGGGAGCGGTTGCGTTCTATCGTCACCGCATCTGGACCTTCTCGCATGCCATCGGCACGGTGCGGATGGGGACCGATCCGGCGCGCTCGCCGCTGGACCAGCGCGGCCGCTATCGCGGACTCGCCAATCTCACCGTCACGGACGCGAGTGCCCTGCCCACATCGGCCAGCGTGAATCCCAGTCTCACCATTGCCGCCACCGCCTTTCGCGCCGGCACCCTGCTGGGCGCGGAGCTGGGCCAGACCCGTCACAACGCGGATATCCGCATCGCATGAGCGACACTCCACGCACGGTGCCGGGTGACCGGCCGGTTCGGCTGGCTTTTCTTGGCGCCGGCAGCATTGCCCGCCGCCATGCCCGGCTGCTGGCCGGCCGGCGCGACGAGGTGCGCTGCTACTTTGCCAGCCGGGATGCCGCCAAGGCCTCGCTCTTCCAGCGCGAGTTGGGCGGCGTCGGCGCGTTCGGCAGCTATGAAGCGGCGCTGGCCGACCCGGCGATTGACGTGGCCATGGTCACCACTCCCACGCAGCAGCACCTCGAGCTGACCCTGGCCGCGCTGGAAGCGGGCAAGCATGTCATCGTGGAGAAGCCGCCCTTTCTTCATGCCGCCGATTTCGACGCGGTGGAGGCGGCCCAGGCCCGTCATGGTGGCCGGGTCTTCGTGGCGGAGAACTATTACTACCGGCCGCTGGCGCGGACCCTTCGGCGGCTCATTGCCGATGGGGCCATCGGCGAAGTGCGCTACCTGATCGTCAAGGCGCTCAAGGAGCAGCGCACCGGTGGCTGGCGCGACGACCAAGCGATGGCCGGCGGCGGCGCGCTGTTCGAGGGCGGTATTCACTGGGTCAACTTCATGGCCGGTATCGGGCTGCACGCGAAGTCGGTGGAGGGTTTCCGGCCGGGCCGGAAGCTTGACGGTCCCGAGCGCAGCATGCTGGCCGTGTTCCGCTACGCCGAGGGCGCGGTAGGCACCTTGTTCCATGCCTGGGACACGCCGTCGCTGCTCAAGGGGCTCCGGCTCTCGCGGATCTACGGGAGCGAGGGCTCCATTGCGTTCGAGTCGAACGGGCTCGGCGTGGTGGTGTTCGGCCCGCGCCGCCGGCTTATCTTTCCCGGTTTTCGCGACATCAGCGGCTTCGGCGCCATGTTCAGCGACATCCTGGCTTCGCTCCGGAGTGGACGGGCGGCCCAGCTCACCCTTGCCCGTGCGCGGCGCGACCTCGAACTGGTCGAAGCCGCGTATCGCACTGCCCTGGACCCTGATCGGGAGACACCTGCATGACGCCCTGGCTCATCGCCGCCATCGTGGGATTCCTGGCCGGCGCGCACGCCTCCATCTGGGGCATGTACAAGGATGCGCCGCACGAGGGATTCACCGTGCGCACGTTCATGCGCAGCATGCTCTTTGCCGCGGTGATCGGGGCGCTTGTCTGGCGGGTGACCGGGCTCTGGCCGGCGGATGCTGCCTCGGGTGTGCTCTTCTTCGGCGTGGTGTACGTGGTCGAGCGCGCCATCATGGAAGCGTACAAGACCTTCTTCCGCGAGTCGGACCAGTCCAAGTACACCATCCCGATGCAGTTCGCGGTGTTCGGCAAGGTGGTCACCCATCGTGGGCTGCGGGCGCTGCTGGGACTCTGCTATCTCGGCATCATGCTGGTCACCGTCTGGCTCATCATCATCTTCCAGCGCATCATCGGCGGGCCGCCCCCGCTCTGGGCCATCTTCATCATCGGCGCGGCCGGCGGCTGGATCTCGGCCTTTGGCGGAGCATGGAAGGATGCGCCCATCGAGGGATTCCAGATCCTCAAGTTCTTCCGCAGTCCGCTGATGGCGGGCACCTATGCGCTGCTGATGTCCCGGCTCACCGATGACCTGGTGTTCATCACCCTTGCGGCCGAGGGCTTCGTCATCGCCACGACCGAGACGTACAAGACCTTCTTCTTTCCCAGCAAGCCGCGCGGCAAGTTTGCCAACAAGCCGGTGATCTTTCCCGAGTGGCTCACGCTGCGGCAGTTCTTCGTGCCGCTCTATGTCGCCATCTGGATCGGTGTGATCGCAGCTTATGTCGTGGCGATCGTCCGCCACCAGCAGGTCCTGCCCAGCGTGGTCTTTCCACAGGCGTGATCCAGGGGGCCGCTGAAGCGGGCAAGTTCAGCGCCTTCGTGGTGACCTCGCTCTGGGTGCACGGGCCGTGGTCGCCCCTGCTGCCGGCCGCCTACGAGCCGGTGCTCATGCTCTACGGCAAGTGGTACCCGCCCTGGCTCGTCGCGGTCACCGGTGCCACGCTGAGCTGCATCGTCGAGTGGATCAACTACCGGGTCTACGACTGGATCTCCGACCTCAAGCGGCTGGAAAACCTCAAGCACAAGGCCACCAGCGGCCGCTTTGTGCGGCTGTTCCAGAAGCAGCCCTTTCTGGTGGTCTGGATCTTTGCCTGGTCTCCGCTGCCCGACTGGGCCGCGCGGATCATGAGTGTGATCGCGGGCTACTCGATCTGGCGCTATGTGCTGGCGTTCTGGCTGGGAAGGCTGCCCAAGTTTCTCTTTCTCGCCTGGCTGGGCCAGAAGCTCCCACTCACGGCGCTGCAGCTCACCATCATCGCCGTGGCGGCAGTGATCGTGGGGTATGGGTGGGGATGGTGGAGGCGACGGGATGGGCGAGATGGGCAGGATGGGCGGATGGGCGGATGGGCAGGATGGGCGAGATGGGCAGGATGGGCGAGATGGGCAGGATGGGCGAGATGGGCAGGATGGACGGGGTGGGCAGGTCTCACGTTCTGAGTGACCGATACAGCAGCCATGTGACTCGACCTGCGGCATCGCGGGCTGCTTCAATTGCTTGCCAGTCCGCCTCTCTGAGGAAGCCCAGATCTCGGGCAAGTTCCAGCTGGTAGCTGACCTCAGAGAGCGATCCGAGTGAGATGTCGAGAAACCGGCGGAATTCCGCCTTTCCGCGCTTCGCGGATCCTTCGGCTATGTTCGTGGGCGCAGAGGCTGCTGCACGGCGTATTTGTGCCGTCAGCCCGTAGCGTTCGGTGGCGGGCCAAATCTCGGTCGCCCGATAGATCGCCAGCGCCAGTTCGTGACAGCGCTGCCACGCGATCAAGTTCTTGTATCGTTTCATGCTGCCAAGATCGCGGGTCGTTCGCTCCTGCCGAGCATCGAAATGCTTCACCTCGTACCAATCCTGCCCATCCCGCCCATCTCGCCCATCTCGCCCATCCCGCCCATCCTGCCCATCCTGCCCATCCCGCCCATCCCGCCCATCTCGCCCATCCTCTCACCCAACTTGCCGCCTCACCGTCACCACATTTGCGATCAGGATACCGGCGACGATCGACACCGCGATCACGATCATCTTGAAGGCCGTCTCGATCCCGGAGACCACCTCGCGATCCATGAGCGCGGCGAGGCTGCGGAAGCCGACGCTGCCCGGCACCAGCAGCAGGATGCCAGGCACCAGATAGATCTGCGACGGCCGGTCCAGCAAGCGTGCGATGATGTTGCTGCCGCCACCCACCGCCAGCGCACCCACGAACGATCCCAGGTCGGGACCAAAGACGATGGCGCCGAGCTGGCTGGCGTAGAATGCCAGCAGGCCCATCACCACGATCCAGGGCGCGTCCCTGGGTTCCGCCTTGAGCAGCACCACGAAGCCCAGTGGCGCCAGCAGCAGGACCACCGGAATGAGCCAGGACGGCGGGGCGGATGGCTGCAGGTTGGCGGACGCACCGAACAGTTGGGCCGCGAGCGTATTGCCCAGCGCCACGCCGAAGGCGATCCCCAGGAAGGTCATGAACGCGGCGCTCATGCGGGCGGTGCCGGAAGCGAGGTGGCGGGTGGAGAGTTCGGTCATCGCCACGGTGAGCGTGAAGCCGGGCAGCAGCACGATGAGCCCGGCCAGCGTCGCGATGAAGACCGAATGGGGAAAGACATGACTCACCGCGCCGGCCAGGAACGCCGCCGCGAACGCGGCCATGGGCTCGAACACCCGTGCCACCGATGCGTAGCGTACCGCGCCGAGCGAGAGCAGGCCGATCACCAGTCCGAGGAACCCGCCCACCAGCATTTCCCTGGCGCCGCCGCCCAGGAACCGAGTCACGGTACCACTGGTCAGCGCAAAGGCCGCCACCATCGCCCAGTTGCCGTACGTGGGCGGTGCCGCCGAGACCAGCGCCACCTGTTCGGTGCCGTCGCCAGGCGTCATGGTCCCCTTGAGCACCTCCACCACGATCCGGTCGAGCTTGGCCAGCTTGCCGAGATCATGATCGCCGGGCTCCACCCGGATCATGTAGGTGCGCTGGCGATCGAGCTTGCCGAAGGAAGCGAAGATGGAGGTCGGCGTGGAGAAGAACTGCGCCTCCATTCCCAGCTGGCGGGCGGCGAGTCCCAGGACATCCTCCAGCCGGCCCGCCTCGTAGCCGTAGCCATGCAGCGCTCGACCCAGGGTGAGGATGAAATTCCCGGCGTCGGTGGGGAAGGAGTCGGGATCGGGTGAGGGCATGGGGGAAATAAGTCGGGAGGACGGGAAGACGGGAAGACGGGAGGAAAGGGCGAAGCCCGTAGGGGCGGGTCTTCGACCCGCCCCACCGCCGGCACACGTCCCGGTGCCGACATGCATCCCGATGCCGCCCCCCAGAGGAAGAGGCGAGGGCCCGATCATCGCGTCATTGCGCGCCGTCATGCAGCAATGCGGTCACGCAACTGCCGAGCCGGGCCGCATCATGCGGCATGTCCGCTTGCCATTTCCCGACCGCCGAGCGTACCGTATGGGCATGCCCCTCACGTCGCATCACTGGACTCGCGCCGAGGTACTGGCACTGCCGGACGACGGCACGCGCCATGAGCTGGTGGATGGCGAGCTGCTGGCGAGTCCGACACCCCGGCCTCCTCATCAGGTGGCCGTCATGAAGCTGACCGGTGCACTGGCGCCGTACGTCGCCGCGCACGATCTCGGGATCCTCTGCAGTGTGCCGGCCGATCTGGACCTCGGGTCCGGGCAGATTGTCCAGCCTGACCTGTTTGTGGCCAGCGTGGACCCCGGCCACCCGCCCGCCAACTGGGAAGACTGGGGTGTGCCAATCCTGGTGGTGGAGGTGCTGTCGCCCGCCACGGCGCGCTATGATCGCCTCACTAAACGGCGCTGCTACCAGCGCTCGGGCGTCTGCACGTACTGGATCGTGGACTTGGATGCTCGGCTGGTCGAGGTGTGGGCGCCACATGCCATGTCACCCGTGATCGAGGACACCCGGCTTGCCTGGCAGCCCGATGCGACGGTGGAACCTCTGGTGATTGATCTTGACCGCCTGTTCCGGACGGGGTGGTAGTCGGCTCGACAGCCCATGCCCCTACTTCCCGTCCACCCGACTTCCCGTCTTCCCGACTTCAATCACAAACGCATACTCCTCCGCCACCTCCCGCAGCATGTCGTAGCGCCCTGACGCGCCGCTGTGGCCCGCGCCCATGTGCACCCGGAGCAGCACCGGATTCCGGCTGGTGTTCATGGTGCGAAGCTTGGCGACCCACTTGGCCGGCTCCCAGTATCCCACGCGCGGATCGTTGAGGCCCGCCGTGACCAGCAACGCCGGATACCCCTTCCGCTCCACGTTGTCGTAGGGCGAGTAGCTGCGGATGTAGTCGAAATAGTCCGCCTCGTTGGGGTTGCCCCACTCCTCGTATTCCATCACCGTCAGCGGGATGCTCTCGTCCAGCATGGTGGTGAGCACATCCACGAACGGCACCTCGGCGACGGCGCCGGCAAAGAGGTCGGGCCGCTGGTTCAGCACCGCGCCCACCAGCAGCCCGCCGGCGCTGCCGCCCCACATCACCAGCCGGTCCGGGCTGGTCCAGCCGGTGGCGATCAGGTGCTCCGCCGACGCGATGAAATCGCTGAACGTATTCCGCTTCTCCAGGAGCTTGCCGTGGCGATACCACGGGCGCCCCAGCTCCTCGCCGCCGCGCACGTGCGCAATCGCCACCACGATGCCCCGGTCCAGCAGACTCACCGCGTTGGAGGAAAAGACCGGTTCGAAGTTGACACCGTAGGCGCCGTAGCCGCGGAGGAGGAGGGGAGAGGAGGTCGACGGTCCACGGTCAACAGTCGACCGTTGACCGTTGACTGTTGACCCCTGCTCCCCATCCGCCCATCCCGCCCCTCCTGCCCATCCCGCCCCTCTCTCCACACCAGCGACACGGGTATCCGCGCGCCGTCCGCTGCAATGGCAAAATCCCGTGCGGTCCGGTACTGGCTCGCGTCGTAGCCAAGCACCGGCTGGCGCTTCCGCTCGTGCCAGGTCCGCGTCGCCATGTCATAGTCAATGACGGATGGCGGCGTGACCAGCGAGGTGTACACCAGCCGGAGCGTGGCCGAGTCGAATTCCGGGTTGGCGCCCGGCCGGACCGAGAACACCTCTTCCGGAAACTCGATCCGGTGATCCTCGCCGGTGCGGAGATTACGGATTGTCACCCGGGGTGTCGCGTCGGCCCGCTCCCAGATGACGAGATAGTCCCGGAAGGCGTCGACGGCGTCGAGTTTCACGTCATGATCGAAGATGGGTTCCAGGTCTTCGGTCTTCGGTCTTCGGTCGTCAGAGGGGTCGTCGGTCGTCGGTCGTCGGTCTTCCACTGCTCCCGACGACTGAAGACCGAAGACAGACGACCCGTCCAGCAGCATCTCCACCAGCTGAAAATTCTCCGCGCCCTCGTTGGTCACGATGAAAAGCCGCTCGTCGTGATGCTCCACCAGGTATTCGATCTGGGGCCGGCGCGGGATCACCACCTGGGGCGGCTCCAACGGGCGCTCGGCGTCGATGAGCCACACTTCGCTGGACGAGTGGCTGGCCAGATAGAGCCGGATGAAGCGGCGGCTGCGGGTGGTGTCGAGGCCGACGACGAAGCGGGCGTCCAGCTCGTCATAGATGATCGGATCTGAGTCAACGGTCGACGGTCTACGGTCTACGCTCGACTGTTGGCCGTCGACTGTTGACTGTTGACTGTTGACCGTCGACTGTCGACCATCACCAGCGCCCAGCTCATGCCTCATCACCCGCCACGGCCTCAGCGTCTCGTCCAGCGTGACATAGAACAGGTACCGCCCGTCCGCACTCCACTCGGCGCCGGCGGCAATACTCTGGATCGGGTCACCCAGCAGTTCGCCGGTGGCGATGTTCCTGACCGCCAGGTCGTATTTCTCGTTGCCATCGGTGTCGGTGGAATACGCCAGCAGGGTGTGGTCGGGCGAGGGCTCGAAGGCGCCCAGCCGGAAATAGGGCTGGTCCCGGGCCAGCGCGTTCTGGTCCAGCAGGATTTCTTCCGGAGCATCCAGCGAGCCGCGCTTCCGGCAGAGGATGGCGTACTGTTTCCCCTCCTCGGTGCGGCTGTAATAGAGCCACCCGTCCCTCAGCTCGGGGACGCTGAGGTCAGTCTCCTGGATCCGCCCCAGCATCTCGGTGTACAGCTCACCGCGCAGGTCACCGCTGGCGGCAAACCAGGCATCGGTATGGGCATTCTCGGCCTCGAGATAGGCCAGGACGTCGGGATCCTCACGATCGCGGAGCCAGAACCAGTCGTCGGTGCGGACGGCACCGTTGTGGGAGAGGGTGACGGGACGGCGCTGGGCATGGGGGGCATGGGGTTAGTTGGCGAGTTGGCTGGTTGGCGAGTTGGCGAGTTGGTTAGTTGGCTAATTGGCGACCGTCGACCGTCGACCGTTGACCCTCGACCCCCGTAGCGCCGAACGGTCCCTCGGGGCAATCTTCCATGGGCGGCGAGCATGCCGCATCCACTGGCAAGATAGTCGGACTCTCGTGCTCCCCGGGTTGCGATCCCCCGTCGTTCCAGGGAAGAGGTTGGCAATGGCGCAGTGCTGGAAGTGTGGCGGTCAGATGCCCGCCTACGCGGCGCGGTGCAGCTGGTGCGGTCGGAGCACCTCGCTCAGCGCGCTGTTGCAGGTCGTTTCCGTTACGGTCGTGGTCGTGGGCGCGCTGGTGGTGGGCGGGGTGGTGCCGATGGGCGCCATCAGCCGCTTTCTGCCGGGACTCCACTCCGATGGCGGTCCCGTGGCGGTCGAGGCCAGTGCCACGCCCGAGCCGGACCAGCCGGCCGCCGCGCCGGGGAGCCCGGCGGCGCCCCGGACCACCGGCCCCGCGACCGCGGGGGCAGGTAGGGGCGGCCTGCGGCCGCCCACCCGAGCCGCCGAGCCGCCCACCCAAGCCCTCACCAGCGGCCGCAACAGCTGCGAATCGAGCGACCGGGTGAACGCCCTGGCCGTGCTGCACCGCGATTGGAGCCGAGCCGACCTGCTCCTCATTGCCTGCCGCAAGGTCGCCGTCGGCTTCTCGGCGGCCAAGGTCACGGCCTCGATCGGCCGGCCCCGGCTGGTGAACCGTCAGGAAGGCACCTTGGTGGAAGAATGGGTCTATCCCGACCGTGTGGTGGTGCTGGACCGCGGAGTGGTGGTCTCGGTGAGGAAGTAGGTCGCGATTTTTCGCTCTTGATCGCGCATCGTGTCTGTTGCATCTCATGAGATCGCAAGATTGCATACGTGCAGTGATGACCGACTTATGCGGCGGACACGTGCCGAGGAGCGGGCATGAAACTGAAGTACGCTCACCTGGCGGATTACGCCGGGGCAGGGGCGAATGGCAAGATGACGGTCGTGGGGATCTTCGACCACGTGTTTACGGCACCAGGCATCTCGCCCGTTCCATTTCCCCCATGCCATCTTCTCGCGGTGTTCGAGGCCAGCGTCGCGGAGGGCTCGGATCATCGAATTCGGGCTCGCATCCTGAATGCGGACGAAGAGGCCGCTGGATTTCAGCTCGATGGCGAGTTGACCTTCTACGCCACCGGGCCTGGCCATCCTATGCGGGCAGTCCTGTCGGTTGGGCTCGGTCCGGGCGTGTTGTCTGTGCCGGCACCCGGGGATTACTGCCTTGCTTTCTGGGTAGACGGAGCGCGCATTGGGGAGGCTCCGTTCTCCGTCCTGGTCCGGCCTGGAGCGTAGTACGTTGTGGCCCACTGGGAGAAGACGCTTACACGCATGGCAAGACGCGGCAGTGCATCGGGTTACACGTACCGGGAAGCCGCCGCGGTCCTGTCAGGTCTGGGCCTCAAACTTGCGCGCTCGACGGGCACGAGTCATCGTACATGGCGAGGAGTTGGCCGGGACGGTCTGCCATTCTACGTTGGCCTGGTGGATCATGGCAGTGGTACGCTGAAACCGTATCTGATCCGCGACATGATTTCAACATTGCGCCAGCACGGCATTATCGCTCCGGAAGAAGAGGTCGCCGATGTGGACAATGGAACAGAAACTTGACCTGCTGATGCGCCTCCCCTGGACTGTTCAGAAGGAAAGGACACCGGAGGGGGATGACATTCTTCGTATCAGGGAACTGCCGGGAGTCTCCGGGGCGGGCGCCGAGGAGGCCGGCCGCGAAGGCGAGCTCTGGGCGTCGCTCAGATCCCGATTGGCAGCGCATCTGGAATTCGGCGACGCTGTCCCCATGCCGGAGGGGGCAGCGTTGCCTTGGGCCTCCGACACTGATCGACCGGTCGCGACATGGGTGCTGCAAACGCCCGACGAGGCGCCAACGCCTCGGGACGGCACCGGCGCAAATGCTGGGCATGTGACTGAATTGTGTTCCATGTAGGAGAGCGGTCCCGGTCACCGTGACTCGTGTGGTAACCGTACGGTACCCTGTTTGGCTGATCATCGCTGCACTCATTCCACAACCGCTGCTTCAGACTGGGTGCCCGTCCGTGGCCCTGACGCTCCGGGACGCCGATTGACGGTTGCCTTGGCACTCGGCTTCGCCCTGCTGGGCCTCCTGCCGCAGGCGCTTTGGCGCACCCTGTCTCATAGCGGTGGGCTCGCAAGCGAGCCGGTGATCGCGGCGCTGGTCCCGCGTCTATCACCCACCGCCAGCCTTTTCGTCACGCGGACCCTGATGGAGGGCCGACCGACTGCCGGATCCAGCATCCGAAGAGCGGATCTTCGAGCCGGAGTCGGGTGGTTCCGAGATGGCTTTGTCGCCAGCAGGTACGTTTTCCAATGAGTCCGTCTATCGCGCGCTGCATGCTTGCCGCGGTCATGTTGAACTGCTTCAGCGTCCCTTTGCTGAAAAGGCCATCGCCACCTTCAAGAACGGCGGCCTGAAGCGCGCGACGCTGCGGGGCGGTCAATCCCAGCCAGATCTGGCTATACACGGGGTCGAGCCGGGTTGCTGAGCGGGCCTGGAGGGCATGAACCTGGGCTACGGAGAGCGTGGCATTCGGGCCGGCGTCGCGCAAGTCGTTCCAGCATTCGTGCGCCAGAAGCTGGACATTGTATGGTACATCGTCTGCTTCATCGAGGATGGCGTCAAGCGCGCGCTCCGGGACCTGGGCGCCAAGCGGCGCGAAGCCCGCCGCGAGATGTAAATGAAATGCTGGCCGGGGGATCTCCTCGAGCATACGTACCAGGCCCAGCCGGTAGAATGGGCGGGCCGAGTCACTTGTCATCGCGGTGAGCAGGCGGGTATCGGAGCCAGCGAACAGGTATCCCACATGGCGGTGTTCCTGCACGGCGGCGCGAAGCTGACGCTCGGCATCCGCGCCATCCGCCACGAGATGCTGAATCTCGTCCAGGACCAGGCCGACCGGCCGATCGCTCCTGGCTGCCAGGGATTCCAGGCCGTTCAGCACATCCACCAGCTGAGGGATGACCCCGTGTCCGGCGCGGCTGCCGAGGCTTACGCTCCAGGTCGGGTCCAGTGGACTGTAGGTGACTTGTGGCCGTACATGCTTGAAGATTTCTGCCAGGCGCCTGGCAACCCGCTCGACAGGGCCGGTGATGGCCTTCGCGGCATCGGCAACGATGGCGCTGAGAAGAGCCTCGAGATCGGCATAGGCCTCGACGTTGTGGCGGAGTACGATGGCTCCAGCATCGCGTGCCTTGTGTGACGCGACGTTATGGACCGAGCTCTTGCCGTACCGTCGGGGACCGATCAGAAATTCCTTGGCGCCCGATGTCAGCGTCTGGCCGGCCTCGGCGACCTCGGCCTCTCGGTCAGCGAGTTCCCCGGGGCCAAGTTCCCGGCCATACTCAAAGGGGTTGTCCATGTGCCCCAAACCTTTATGCGTTATACAAAATTGTATTATGCAAATCAGTATAATGCAAGCGGCTGCTGGGGCGGACCCGATCGCTTCGCCCTGCGGGCTCGCCATGACGCACCGAAACCCGTGACCCGTGACTCGTAACCCACGACCCGCGACCCGCGACCCTTGACCCTCGACTCTCGACGCTTGACCATCAGTCTGGCGCTGCTCTTCGCGCTCCTGGGCCTCCTCCCCCAGGCACTTTCCCGCACCCTGCCCGATATCGCTTTCCCGCTGTGGGCGGCGGACCGGATGCAGCACGGCGCCCGGCTCTACGTGGACATTCTCGAGATCAACCCGCCGCTGTTCATCTGGCTGGATCTGCCGCTGGCCTGGCTGTCGCGGGTCACGGGTCTCGAGTCCATAACGTGGTATCGAGTCGCTGTCAGCCTTCTGCTGTTCGCGTCTCTTGCCGGTTCGTGGTGGGCGCTCAGGAAAGGCCTGGACGACGAACCGCCGGCCTATCGCCGGCTGCTCTGGCTTGTCGCCGCGTTTGCGTTGCTGCTCCTGCCCCGGCTCGACTGGGGCGAGCGGGAACATCTCTCCCTTGCCCTGACGCTCCCCTACATCCTGTTGGGCATTGCTCGGGCACGGGGGAAGGCCGTGTCCACGCGCGGCGCAGTGCTGGCTGGCCTCGCGGCGGGCATGGGGATCGCGCTGAAACCGCATTTTGTGCTGGTGTGGCTCGGGAGGGAGCTGGGAATATGGTCGTCAGTCGTCGGTCGTCAGTCGTCGGAGGCGGCAGCTGGTTCTGGATCGCGACGACAGATGACCGATGACCGACGACCCTGGAGCGGCGCCCGGCTCCTCATCAACGCCGAGGCACTCATCGTCCCTCTCCTCTGCATCGGCTACCTGCTGGCCGTCCAGCTCATTCACCCCGAATACTTCCATCTCCTGCGCCAGCTGGGATGGGCCTACCAGCGATTCCTGCGCAACAGCATGCTGATCACGCTCTTGCTGGGCGATGGGTCGGCCATCGTGCTCGGCGCGCTCATCGTGGCCGTGGCGCTTCGGAAGCTCCCCAAGCATGCTTCCGTGTGGCGGGTGCTGACCGGCTCGATGCTGGGCTATTTTGTGGCCGCGGTGATTCAGGCCAAGGGATGGCGCTACCATTTCTATCCGGCGCTGGGGCTCGCCATGCTGCTTTTCGCCGCGATGGCGTGGGACGCGTGGCGGCCAGCTCCGAGTCGTCTGATGCGAGTCTTTGCTGCCATTCCGCCGGCGGCGCTGGCCACCGCGGTGGCGGTGAGCGCCGTGCTGGCCGTGCGGCAGACGGCGCGGCCGCTCGATCCGCGCTATGACCCCGATCCCAGTCTTGGCGCGTTGATCCCGATGGTGCAGGAGCGTGCCGCTGGCCGGCCGGTCTTCATCATCAGCCCCAACATGGCGAGCGGGTTTCCGCTCACCAACTACGCCGGCAATATCTGGCCCTCGCGGCTCTCCAACATGTGGCCGGTGGTGGTGGCCTATGACAGCGCCATCTGGCAGCCGGCGCCGGTGACGGCTACGTCGGCCCGGGGCGGCAACCGGGCTCGAGCGGCTGGGGCGGCAGATTGCGGTCGAGGATTTTCTCGCCTCCCGTCCTCCGCTGGTGCTCTCGCTGGTCGCGGTGCACCAGCGGGGCTGGGGAATGCAGCGGCTGGACCTGCTGCAATGGCTCAAGCAGGACGCCAGCTTCCGCGCCGCGTGGACGGCCTACGACTCCCTCGGCCGGCGCGGCAACTACCTCGTCTGGGCCAGGCGAGACGATGCGCGGGCCGCGGCGCCGCTGGCCGCGGGACAGGCGAATATCTCCGCTGCCAGCGCGGCGCCATCGGAAGTGCGGGTGAACCTGGCGGCGGTCGCGGCGGGCGGTCTCTTCCTGCTGCTGCTGGCGGTCGTCATGCGGCGGCAGCGGACGGAACCAGTCCCGGAGGAAACCCAATGCGGCTGAGCGTCATCATCGCGGCATACAACGAGGAGCGCACCGTGCGCGAGATCGTGCAGCGGGTGCGGAGCGTCCCGCTGGAACTCGAAATCGTGGCGGTGAACGACTGCTCCAGCGACGGCACCGCGGCCGAGCTGGACCGTCTCAGCGCCGAGGGGCTGGTGGATGCCGTGGAGCACCATGCGGTGAACCGGGGCAAGGGCGCGGCCATCCGGACCGGCATCGCCCGGGCCAGCGGCGATGTCATCGTGGTGCAGGACGCAGACCTGGAGTACGACCCGCAAGAGTATCCGGCGCTGCTCGCGCCCATTCTCGCCGACCAGGCCGATGCGGTGTTCGGCTCGCGCTTTCTCGGCGGGCCGCACCGGGTGCTCTATTTCTGGCACTCGGTGGGGAACCGCTTTCTCACCTTGCTTTCCAACATGCTGACCGACCTCAACCTCACCGACATGGAGACCTGCTACAAGATGGTGCGGGCTCCATTGATGAAATCGCTGGTGCTCACCAGCGACCGGTTCGGGTTCGAGCCGGAGCTGACGGCGCGGCTGGCCCAGGCGGAAGCGCGGGTCTGGGAGATTCCCATCTCCTATGCCGGCCGGACTTATGAGGAAGGGAAGAAGATCGGCTGGCGGGACGGGATGGCGGCCATTCTGCACATTGTCCGGTTCAACCTCTTTGTCCGGCAGCCGATGCAGTGAAGCGCGGCCAAGCGGTGCTGCTCGCCGCCATCACGATCGTTGGCGGGTTGCTGCGGCTCTGGTCACCCGGTCGCATTGGACTCTGGAGCGATGAGGTGCAGTTCTTGAACCTCTCGGCGCTGCCGGGATATCATGCCATCGTCTCCTTCCTCGTTGCGCACGAATCACATCCGCCGCTGCTGTACTTTGTCGCCCATGCGCTGGGCTCGTTCACCGGCAATGCCACTGCCAGCATGGGTGCGCTCAGTCTGGCCGCGAGCATTGGACTGATCCCGGCCGTGTGGTGGCTGGGTACGCTGGCCGGCCGTCCGGCGACGGGAGCATTGAGCGCCGCGCTGGTAGCGCTCTCAGTTCCGCTCAGCTTCCTTGGCGTCCAACTTCGACCCTATGCGCTCTTCAGCCTGCTGCTGGTCGTTTCTGCGGCGGCGATGCTCAGGGCAATAGGTTCCCGCCGCACTGGATGGCGCGCTCTGTGGATAGCGCTACTCCTGCTGCTGCTCTATCTCCATCACCTGGCGATCTTCGTGGTGGCGGCGCAGGTGATCATCGTGGTTGTGGTGCGTCAGGGAGACGAAACATTCGTTGCCCACGCTGGTCGATGGACGCCGTGGCTGGTGGGACTGGGACTCGCCGCGCTTCCGGACCTGATTCTGCTGTGGCACCAGTCCCATGTCACGGGCTATCTGCCAGCCCATCCCTCCGGTCCGCTGGCGCCATTGGGGCAGTTCGGGCGGCTGGGCCTGACGGCGCCCGGAGAATTGCTGCTGGGGCTGGTTGCGTCGATCGCGGTCCTGGTGCGTGGCGGGGGTGTCCGGCGCCGGCAGCTCGCGGATGCGATGCCGGAACCCGTGCGCATCATCGCAGCGATGTTCCTGGCCTTCTGCCTGTGTCTCATCATCATGGGCTATCGCGCCAGCGTTCTGGTGGAGCACCTGGTGCTTCCCTTTGCGCCGCTGGGCCTGGTTGCGGCGGGTGCACTCATTGTCGGGAGCGTGACGGCGGGGCGGCGGCTGGCCGTCATGATTTGGATCCAGGGTTCGGTGGTGTGCGTCGCGCTGAGCGCGATCTTCAGCGTGGGCCTGGTCAAGACCAACATGGACCTGGTGGCGCGCTACATCGCCGCCGAGGCAACGCCATCGGACCTGGTGCTGGTGATTCCGGGCTCCTTCGGGCCGGGCCTGAATCAGGTGGAGGGTATCCGGGCCAGCCAGATCGACTACCCTTTCATGGGACCGGTGCAGTTGTTCCCGTTTGATCATTTCATGGAACGCATTACTGATGGTGCGGCGTTGGCGGCAGCCCTGGACACCCTCCGGGCGGCGCGTCTGGCTGGCCGCACCGTCTGGCTGGTCCAGCCTGCCAGTTGGATGCTTGAGGAGACGATGGAGCCTGAGCGGGCCGGCCCGGCCGCAGCGTGGCGCAGCCGGGCCGGGTTCTTGCGAGACTCGCTGGCGGCCAACTTCGGACATGTCACTCAACCGATCGATACTCACTACGCCTCATGGAGCACGGAACTCGTGACTCTCGAGCGATTTGGGGTCCAACCGGAAGCCAGCCCGTGACTTGGCCTGGCCGAGCGGGCCTCGCTAATGGCTGCTGCCGGGACTCGCAGGCGGCACTCTGTCGTTGCGTCCAGGCCTCAGTGCCGATGGTACGCTCTGGGTCGGGCAATGCGCCCCGCTGACTCGACGGCTGGCGCAAGCACGCTGGTCGTGGGCGGAGGCCCCGCCGGACTGACGGCCGCGTGGCTGCTGGCGCGGAAGGGCGTGCCTGTCGTGGTGGCCGAGGCGCATCCGCGTCTTTGGGGCGGCATTTCACGCACCGAGGAGTACAAGGGATACCGCTTCGACATCGGCGGGCACCGATTCTTTTCCAAGTCGGCGGCGGTGGAGCAGCTTTGGGATGAGATCCTGCCTGAGCCGATGCTGGTGCGGCCCCGCAAGTCGCGGATCTTCTACCGCGGGAAGTTCTACTCCTATCCCATACGTCCGTTTGAGGCGCTGGCCAACCTCGGCGGCGTCGAGGCCATCCGCTGCCTTGCGTCCTACGTTGCTAGCCGGCTGCATCCTGTCCGCCCGGTACGTTCATTTCAGGACTGGGTGAGCAACGCCTTCGGGCGTCGGCTGTTCGGAATCTTCTTCAAGACGTACACTGAGAAGGTCTGGGGCATGGACTGCCGGGACATCTCGGCGGACTGGGCTGCCCAGCGGATACGAGGGCTCTCGCTGAGCCGGGCGGTGCTGCACGCATTCCGTCGGCGTCCGGCCGGCGGCGCTGACACGATCAAGACCCTGATCAACACCTTTCGTTATCCCCGGCTGGGACCGGGAATGATGTGGGACGCCGCAGCCGAGCAGGCAGCCGCCGCCGGCGCCCGGCTGATGCAAGGCGCGCTGGTGACCGCGCTTCACTGGGATGCAGTCGCAGGGGAGTGGACCGCCAGCGTGAGGCGAGGCGACGAGCAGGAGACCATCCGCGCCCGCCATGTCGTCTCGTCCATTCCACTGGGCGATCTTCCCGCGATGCTCGCGCCCTCCCTCTCGGCGGAGGCAGCCGAGGCCGCATCGGGACTGCGGTACCGGGACTTCCTGACCGTCGCGCTCATCATGCGCGAACGGAACCGATTTGACGATAACTGGATCTACGTCCATGACCCGGGCGTCAGGGTGGGACGAATCCAGAACTTCAAGTCCTGGTCGCCCGACCTGGTGCCCGATCCGGCCACGGCGTGTTACGGGCTGGAATATTTCTGCAATGCCGGCGACAGCGTCTGGACCATGCCTGATAGTGACCTGGTGGCGCTTGCAGCGCGGGAGTTTGCCCAACTGGGACTGGGCAGCACCGATGACCTCCTTGACGGCACCGTTGTGCGACAGGCGCGGGCCTATCCAGTGTATGACGCCGAGTATCAGGGGAGGGTGGACGTGGTGCGGCGCGAGCTGGACGAGTGCTTCCCCACCTTTCATCCGGTGGGTCGGAACGGCATGCACAAGTACAACAACCAGGATCACGCCATGATGACCGCCATGCTGACGGTGGAGAACATTCTGGCCGGCTGTCGGACGTTTGACACATGGCAAGTTAATGATGATGCACAGTATCATGAGTCTGGCGAGCGACCACCACGTATTTGGGGAGACGGGGCTTCGAGCAGTGCCGATGCCGATCGAACCGTGAAGATCACCATTGGGGTTCCGTGAGTCCTGGATCCACTGCCGCGGCTAGGGGCGCAGCAAGTGTCGTCGTTGAGAAACATGGCAATGCAACGAGATTGGCTGGCAGCGCGATGATCCTCAGTCCTGTCAGGCCAAATTCTTACCATCAGCCGGTTCGATCGGCATCGTCACGGGCGGCGATCTCAGGCCTCATGGATGCAAAACCGCGATGTTAGTGGCCGCTCGGCTATCGTTCAACTGGCCTTAAAACTCTGGCAAAAAGCTTTCGCCAGCGGAGCGAACTGGCCGTGATCGCCGACATGATGAGCTGCCCGACTCCGGCAGCTGGTTCTTCTCTCCATTCTCTCGCACCCCAGTTCTTCCGGGCCACCCCCCCCTTGGAGGTTGCCAGTGCCGAGTCTCTGTGGGTCGGCTTCGAACCAAAGCGGATGCTGATGGGCGGGTACAGGAGGTTTAATAGGCGCCTTTACGCACCAATGAGGGAGCCTCGTTAGGCTAATCCGTCTTCGCTTATTCGGGCGAAATGCCGCCGCCACGCGATGGCCCCGCCCTTCATATTTTTCTTCTGCTTCACTGAAGCAATCGGATAGCCTCCGTTTGCTTTCCCTCATTCGCTTGTCGTTGCGCCCCGGCTGGCGCAGGTTTCGCGTTATCTGCCCCGATGCCACGACATCGCCTGAATCCCGAAGGGCCAGCCCTCTGGCCGCTGGTGTGGCGCGACACGCGTTGGCCGGTAGTGATAATGGCGTTCCATATCGCCCTCGCCTTGATGGTTACCTGGCTTGGCGTCATGCAGATAGAACAGCCACGGTTCTGGCGCATCACCGGCTATGTCCATGGCTTGATTGGTTTTTGCGCGCCTATCCCATTCCTTTTCGCTGCGGAGATGATCCGGCACCGGTCCATCAGACGCTTTCAGCGGCGATACATCACGATCCGGTCATTCATTGGCGTCCTCGTGGTCCTGCTCTTTGTGGCCCAGGAGAGCCAAATGAATGAGGCTTTCAAGCGCTACATCGGTCGGCCCGAGAACCCGTTCCGCTGGGACGCTACCTTTGCCCATCTCTCGGCCACGCTCAGTGGCGGCATGCCTGCGTTCCATTGGCTGAATCCAATATTTCATCCGCCGAACCTGACAGTGGCACTGGACCAGGCGTATGTATTGTGGTTCCCGCTCGTCTTCTATCTGGGGGCCGCCGTTGCGTGGATGCCGCGTCGGGGGCTTCGTGAGCGCGCGCTGTTGTGCTGGGGACTGGTGTGGATCGTGCTTGGCACGGTGCTGGCCCAGATCTTCAGTTCCGCCGGGCCGGTGTACTATCATCACGTCGTCGCCGGTCCTGATCCGTATGCCTCGCTCATGGCCCATCTCGATTCAGTGAACGCGAGAATACCTCTGGTGGCGGTCGAGCTTCAGTCTGAAATCTGGAGCAACCTGCAGCGTACACATGACCTGGCCTGGCTCCATATAAGCGCATTCCCCTCGATTCATGTCGCGTTGCCTGTCTTCTTCGGGATCGTGTTCTTCCGGGTGTGGCGTGGCCTCGGTCTTTTCCTCTTCGGGGTCACAGGCATTATCATCTGCGGCTCGATCTATCTCGGCTGGCATTATGCCATCGACAGTTACGCAAGCATCATTGGGGTCGCGCTCCTATGGTGGATGGCGGGACGCGCTATTCGGCTCAGCAGGCGCTCGAGGAGAAGCTTGTGGTCGTCGGCATCGACAGCTGCCATCACATCACCGTAGCGAAGCTTCTGGTTCACACCGGATGCTCGGCGGCACCTTCACCGCGAGCTACGGCGTCGAGCGTCTTGTAGGGTTTGCTTCGGGTCGGTTCCGACGGCTAGGGACCGGAGTGGCGTGCGATGCGAAGTGCGCCGTCGGCCGAATCAGCTACGAACCAACCCTGGGAGGACGTCAGCGAGCGAGTCAGCGGCGTATCATCAGGGAGCAGGACCATGCTCACTCCCAGACTGTCGAGTCGGGAAGGTGCATCACCTCGGGCGCTGCGTAGCAACTCGTAGAGCTGCGACAGCGGCTCCCCATAGAAATCGGTCTGCCCGTCAATGAACACCTTCTGTTCCGGCCATGCGTCCAGGATATACCCGCCCCACGCCAGCTCATTGAAGATCCGACCCGACACATGTTCTGCACGGGCACGCTCCACGATGCGTACGGGGAAAACCCTGGGATCAAATGCGGTGGGCAGGAGCTGGACGCCGCCTGCCTGGCCGCTGTGCACCGCCAGGAGCACAAGGGCGAATGCTGGCAGCGCCGTCCAGAGGCCGGCACGAGCAAGTGTGGCCCCGTTCGCGAACGCGCCCCGGACCCTGATGGCGGGCCTCCAATTGAAGCGGCGCCAGCTCGCATCTGCATGGAGCACCACAACCGGCAACGCGGTCAGGGCCCACAGGGGCACGTTTCGCGTCGAGTGGAGCGCAAACGCGGTAGTGCCGAGGAATGCGGCCAGGTGGGGCCAGGACAACCGCCGCCGAACCAGCGCGAGTGCCGTGATCACAACCAGAAGCACCAGCAGGAACTCCCGGCCGAATGCCCCGTGGAAATCTGGCGACCGGTATTCCACCGTCATGTCCACCAGCCAGGTCTTGCCCAGGTAGCCCATCACGTGCGGCAGGATGGCGGGGCCACTCGGGTTGATGCAGGAACCCACCAGCGCCGCGCCCAGCAGCACCCCATGCCGCCTGGCCGCCGTGACATGCTCCCGCCTCGGCCGATCAAACAGGATCCCTGCAACGTCTCCCGCAAGGTAGAAGCCGATCAGCACCAGCCCGTACAGGAAGCCGCCGTGGAGGTTGGACCAGAGGGCGAAGAGGAGGAAAGTGCAGAGGGCGAGACGGCGAGTTGGCGAGTTGGCTAGTGACCAACCAGCCGTCTTGCCGTCTTGCCGTCCAGCCGTCTCGAGAATCGCTACCACCCCTACCACGGCGCCAAGCGAAAACACATGCGGCCGAGCCAGCCAGTGCACCGCGCCCAGCATGGCGGCAGCCAGCGTGGTGAGGAAGGCGAGCAGTGGATCCACACCCAGCCGCGCCAGCAACAGGTTGAGGGAGAAATAGGCCAGAGCAATGACGATCGCGGTCAGGGCGACGACGCCGGGCAACCCGGCTGCGCGGTGAGCCAGGGCAAAGAGCACTTCGCTGCCCCATTCATACGGCACGAACGGCTGGCCCTGCATGGTCCAGCTGAACCTGTCGGTGTAGAACAGGCCGTGCGCCAGGATCTCCCGACCCACACGAAGGTGCCGGCCCAGGTCGCCGTCGGTGTTGATGGCTTGCCAGCCCCGCAGAACCGCTGCGGAAAACGCCACGAGCATGAAGGAGATGTCGGCCGGCGAAGGAAGCAGCCAGCTCCGGGATCGATTCATGGCGTAGCTGGCTCGAGACCGGACGGGCGAGCGGAAGGCCGACGTCGCGAATCCCGCCACCGCAGGATGGGTCGCTCGAC
The DNA here is from genome assembly GCA_963798915.1 of uncultured Gemmatimonadales bacterium. Classification (GTDB taxonomy): domain Bacteria; phylum Gemmatimonadota; class Gemmatimonadetes; order Gemmatimonadales; family GWC2-71-9; genus CAMLHP01. Next base: position 91,766 of record CAWCVB010000005.1, read on the forward strand.
CAGGTAATAACTCAGCGAAGCCAACCCCACGCTGGCCATCAGCGCAACGATGAGCTGCAGCGCGTGCGGCAGCGCAAGCCGCTCACCTATCGCCAGGCCCCAGAGGTGCCAGAGATAGAGGGGATAGGAGATGGTGCCGACCCATCGGAGGATGGGATGGGCCAGGAGTGACGTCTCATCCGACTGAAGCGCCACCGAGAGAAGCAGGAACATGAGAACGGCCGCCAGCGGCACGGCCCACACGGCTGCCCAACCCACGTCCTGCAACCCCAGCGAGACCGAACAGAGAACCAGGCCAACCGCGATGGTCGCCCAGCGCGGCCGGGCATATCGGGTCCACCGCGCCGAGCCGCCGCTCATGGTGTAGAGTGCCAGCCAGCAACCGGCGGCCAATGTCCCGGCGTTGCACTCGAAGGCCCAGTCCAGATAAGTCTGCGGCAGCTGCAGCACCACCGAGGCGGTGAAGCGCCACGCCACCACAGCCGCGAAGAACACCAGGAGCGCGCCCCGGGCTCGGCGGAGGGTGAGGAGCGTCAGAGCCAGCGGCCAGAGCAGGTAGAACTGCTCCTCGACCGCGAGACTCCATGCCGGATGGATGATGCTGTTGAAGCCGTGCGCCGTCGGCGTGAGATAATTGTAGGTATAAGTCAGCAGGGCGATCAGCGACCTCCGGTCGCCGGGCTGGCCGGCATGGCCCAGGATCATCCATGTCGTACCCACCCAGAGCAGATAGGCCGGAATGATCCGGCAGGCGCGGCGCCAGTAGAAGCGGCTGAATCGCAGCCGACCTGTCGACTCGATCTCATGTGCCAGCAGTCGGGTGATCAGAAAGCCGGACAGAACAAAGAAGAGACTGACGCCAGTGAGGGCCAGGCCCGGGATGCCGACAAAATGTCCGCCAAGGACGAGCAGAATGGCAACGGCGCGGACACCGTCCAGGGCAGGAAGCCGCGCCAGCCGACCGTCAGCGTCGCGCATACCGCACCGCGCCATCGGCGGAGTCAGCTACCACCCATTTGGGAGAGTCACTCAGCGCCCACGTCACCGGGGCCTGGTCTGGCAGGAGAATCATGCCCACGCCGAGACTGTCGAGCCGGCGCTCCCAGCCGGGCTCGGCCTGGCGAATGGACATGTAGAGCTGGTTGAGCGGCACGCCGTAGAAGTCGGACTGTCCGTCAATGAACACCTGCTGCTCCGGCCAGGCGTACAGGATGTACCCGCCCCAGACAAAGTCATTGAACATGCGGCCGCTGACGCCCTGGGCGCGGGCCCGCTCCACGATGCGCACCGGGAATGCCGCAGGGTCGAACCCCACTGGCATCAGTTGCTCCCCGGCAAGCCTGCCGCCATGAAATGCCACCGCCGCGAGTACTGCGACGGGCACGAGACTCCACGCGCCCGAGTGCGTCAGCCGCGCGCCAGCCGCCAGTCCGTTCCGCACCCTGGCGAATGGCGCCCAATGGACCGTGCTCCACCACTGGTTGGCGTGCAGCGCCGCCAGCGGCAGGCCGGTGAGCGCCCAGAGTGCGATGTGCCGCTTCGATTCCAGCGCAAACGCGGTGGTGCCGAGGAAGACCACCAGATGCTGCCAGGAGGGTCGCCGCTCGGACCGGGCAAAGACCACCAGGCACAGGAGCAGCAGGAGCAGGAACGTCCGGCCGATCCACGAGTGGAAGTCGGGCGACTGCATCTCATTGGTGATGTCCACCAGCCAGGTCTTCCGGAAGTAGCTGGCGACATGCACGATGATGCCGGGCCCGCTGGGATTGAGGCAGGTACCCGCCAAGGCGGCGCCAAACAGCACCAGGCGCCGTACTATCGGCGCGCGCGGAGTGTCTGGATCCATCGGAACCCACCGGCTCAGGATGTCCCCGGCCAGATAGAAGCCGATCAGCACCAGGCCGAAGAGGAAACCGGCGTGAAGGTTGGACCAGATGGCGAAGAGGGCGAAAGTGCAGAGGGCGAGACGGCGAGACGGCGAGTTGGCTAGTGACCAACCAGCCGTCTTGCCGTCTTGCCGTCCAGCCGTCTCGAGAATCGCCACCAGCCCGACCACGGCGACATAGGAAAACACATGTGGCCGGGCCAGCCAGTGGAACGAACTCACCGCCGCGGCGGCAATGGACGTGAGCATCGCCAGCAGGGGGTCGGCGCCAAGCTTCATCAGCAGCAGGCAGAGCAGGGCGTACGCGGCGCCGAGGGCGAGTCCCATGAGGAGAATGACGCCCGGGAGGCCGGCCAACCGGTGCGCCAGGGTGAAGAGGATTTCGCTGCCCCACTCGTACGGCACGAATGGTTGTCCATGCATGGTCCAGCTGAAGCGGTCGGTGAAAAAGAGTCCGTGGGAGAGGATCTCACTGCCGACTCGCAGGTGCCTTGGCAGGTCGCCGTCCGCGTTGATGGACAGCGCGCCGCGGACGATCACCGCCACCGCCAGCGTCAGCATGAAGACGATGTCCGCCGGCGACGGCACCGCCCACGTGCGGCGACCGGTCATGGCACCGGCGATCGCTTGAAGCAATCAGCGAGCAGTGAATCCGCCGCTGGTGCGGCGGCCTGCTGCCGACTCGAATCCTGCCCGGCCGTCCAGCCGTCCAGCCGTCTATCCGTCCAGCCGTCTTTTTTCTGCAGCAACACTGCCGTCTCGTCACAATCCCGCAGCCGCCATCCCGGCTCCCGCAGCAGCTCATGCGCAAAGGCGGAGCCGGTCGGCACCAGCGCCAGGTCCACCCCGAACCGTGCCAGCGAATCCCGCCAGAAGGGCTGCAACTGCCCGATCATGCTCCAGGTCCGAGTGAGCTGCCGGCCCGTAGAAGTCGGTCCCGCCATCGATGAAGACCTTCTGCTCGGGCCAGGCATAGATCAGGTACCCGCCCCAGGTGTAGTCGTTGTAGATGCGGCCGTTTACGCCCTCGGCCCGCGCGCTCCCACCACCGCCACCGGAAACTCATAGGGCGAAACCCTGTTGGGGATGATCTCCACGCCAAATGCCTTGCCCCGACCCACCGCCAGGAAGCCGAAGAGCGCTACCATGACAAGCGCGTACGGCGCGGTAATGCCCGTCCGGGCGTCCCGCTCGAAGACGCCGCGGATGCCGCGCCAGTCGGGGAGCTGCCGCCACGCCGCGTTGATGTGAATGGCCAGGACCGGCAGCACCGTCACGCCAAAGAGCTGCATGTTGCGCCGGGCGTTGAGCACGAAGTAGGTCATCACCAGGATCACCATCAGGTGCGGCCCGCTGGGCCGCTTCCGGCTCAGTGCCAGCGCCAGCATCACACCCAGCAGCGCTACGAGAAACAGCTTCCCGGTGATCTGGTGAAAATCGGGCGACATGAATTCCTGGGTATTGTCCAGCAGCCAACGATCGCCAAGGAACCCGAACACATGACGATGCAGCTTGAGGAAGTGGGGCGTGAGGAACGTGCCCAGCAGCCCGAACCCGAACAGCGCGGCCAGATACTTCATCCGGGCCACCTGCCACGGCCGGTCCTCGCTGCAGCAGCCAGTCCAGCGCGTGACCGGTGAACTAGATCCCGATCAGCACCAGCCCGAAAACCCAGCCGCCATGGAGGTTGGCCCAGATGGCGAAGAGGGGAAGGGCGAGGAGAGGTCGTCGGTCTTCGGTCTTCAGTCGTCCAAAGAGCGACGATCGACGACCGACGACTGACGACGACTGACGACTGACGACTGACGACTCCAACAGGAACAACAGCACCACCACCGCCACCAGCGTAAACAGATGCGGCCTCGGCGCCCAGTGCACCGCGCCCAGCACCGCCGCGGCGACGGTGACCAGATAGGTGAGCAGCGCGTCCACCCCGCGCGAAAGCAGAAAACGGGCGAGCAGCGCGTACGCCGTGGCGATGAGCAGTCCGGCAAAGATGGCGACGCCGGCGAGGCCTGCGGCGCGATGCACCAGCGCCAAGATGAGCTGGCTGCCGTATTCAAAACCGACAAACGGCTGGCCGCCCATGGTCCAGGAAAACGGGTCGTTGTGGATGAGACTGTGGTGCGTGAGCATCCACTCGCCGTGGCCGATGTGCCGCAGCAGGTCGCCATCGGAATTGAGCATCCGGGCCGGGAAGACCACGGACGCGACAACCCACCAGATCACGAACGAGATGGCGGGAATGGATGGGTGAATGCGGCGATTCATGAAGGGCTCGAGCTAAGCTGGGTGTATCTGGGGGCCAGTGCGCGCGCAGGCGCCCCGATACGCGCCTTCAGCAGCAGGAATGGCTTCTCGATCGTTAGATGCAGCAATAGTGCTGCGAGAATGAGAAGCCAAGAAACCGCGGGAAAAAGGCGAGGAATGCGGTAGCGGCGTGATCGCCGGGCGGAACCTGCCCATCGAGCAGCCACCATTGAATGAGGATATGGCTGAGGTACCAGGCATAGGCCAGAGCGTCCCGCACGCGCGAGCCAGCGCCCTTCCAGGAGCCGCTGCCTACCCTGCGACTCCAGCGTGACGCCGAGGATCCAGAGTCCCATGCTGAGTGCGAGCAGCGGCTCCTGAGGCACTCGGTCAAACCAAACCGGCCGCGCCGCCAGAAGCGTGATCGCCGCGACGAGACCAAAGCCGATGCCGCCGGCGAACTCGAAGCGTCTGGGCACATCCGCCCGAACGGAGGAGCGCGAAATCATCGCGCCGGTGAACCAGCCATGCTGCGAGTACACCCGCCATCAGCGCGTCAAGATTCATGTGGAACGGGCTACGCCATCCCATGGCGAAATCGAATCTGCTCACCGGTCCATCCACCCCGAACTCCTTGGAGGCGCGCACGAGCAGCGGCAGGCACGCGAGAGCAACGAGCAGGGAGATCTGCCTCCGCGGCACCTTGAGTGCCAGCAGGACGAGCAGAATGACAGGCATGATGAGGTAGAACTTCTCTTCCACCCCCAGGGACCAGAAAGGACCCAGAATGTCGCTCGGCAGGTAGTCCTGCAGGAAGAGGAGATGGTACCCGACCCGGAGGCGCAGGTGCTCGCCGGAGACAACATGCCCGGGAGTGACCTCGAAGACAGTTAGGAAGAGCACCGTGAGATACAGTGGTACGATGCGGAGCCAGCGCTTGGCCAAATATCTGCTGATGCCGTGTAAGGACCCCAAGTCATGACTGTGACGGATAAGCTGTCTCGTGATCAGAAATCCGCTGAGCACGAAGAAGAGATTGACTCCCGCCCAACCAACCTGCAGCGGCGCAGACAGGTCCAGTCCGAGCACCGGCAGCAATTGCCTGCCGGCGGTGCGAAACGGTTCGGCCGCGTGGAACAGCACCACCATGAGGATGGCGATGCCACGCACTCCGTCCAATGCAGGGACGGCCCCCCGCGGCTCCACCAGGCCGAGATAGCGTGTCATGATGCAGTAGTGCCTTGAGCGACCGCAACGAGCGAAAGGCCTCGCTTGTATCCGCGCGCCAGGTGGTGCCGCTCGCCGGCAAAGACGCTCCGGAAGAGCGCATTCACCGGCGCCGGTGGCACCCGCAGTTCGGCGGCCGAACTCGATCCCCTGCGGCGGTGCAGCCGTGCCAGGGGATAGAGCCGAGCGTTCATGTGGGTGAGCAGCGTGGGAGCGAGGCCCGCTTCCGCCAGCAGCGCCCGCAGCGATGCGGCGGTGTAGCGGCGGAAATGAGCGTTGCGTTCATCGTGGTCGGACCAGAGCAGTGGATCGGCCGGCACGGTGATCACCAGATTGCCTCCGGGGGCCAGGGCCGCCTGCGCCGAGCGCAGCGCGCCGATGTCATCCTTCACATGCTCCAGGACATCCAGCAGCAGCACCACATCAAAGGTCCGTCCGCCGAGCGCCGAGAGATCGGCGGTGTCGCCGGCAAGCACGCGATGGCGCACGGCCTCCCGCGCCCGAGCGCGCACGCCGGCGTCCGGCTCGAGTCCCCACGCATCATGGGTGCCGATGAGGGCCTCGAGCGTGAATCCGGTGCCGCAGCCGAGATCGAGCAGCGAGGCACCGGGGGGCGCCAGTTCTGTCACGAGATTCCGTATGATGCTGCGGCGCGCCGTGAACCACCAGTGCCGGTCTTCGACCGCGCTGATCTCTTCCCAGAGGGCGGGATCCATTCAGCCGCGGGGCGTGCCGGTGTTGTCGGTGTCGCGGACCACGTAGAGCGGGCGCTGCTTCACTTCGTCGTAGATCCGGCTCAGGTATTCGCCGATGATGCCGATGGTGAGCAGTTGCACCCCGCCCAGGAACAGGATGATGACGATGGTGGATGCCCAGCCGCGGATGTCGTAGCCAACCGTGAGCTTCTGGATGATGAAAGCGATGGCCAGCACGAAGCTCATGGCCGAGACCAGCAGGCCGAGCCAGGTGGCGAGCCGGAGCGGCGCCTTGGAAAACGAGATGATGCCGTTGAAGGCGAGCGAGAGCGATTTCCGGAAGGTGTACTTGGGCTCGCCCGCAAAGCGGGCGGCGCGCTGGAACTGGACCGACGTCTGCCGGAACCCCACCCAGGCCCGGAGGCCCCGGATGTAGCGGTTCCGCTCGGGCAGGGCGATGAGCTGGTCCACCACCTTCCGGTCCATGAGGCAGAAGTCGCCGGTGTCGGCCGGGATGTCCACCGGCGCCACCGCCCGGAGCACTCTATAGTAGGCCCAGGCCAGCCCCCGTTTGAGGGGACCCTCCCGTTCCCGGCTCACCCGCTGGGCGTAGACCACCTCGTAGCCCTCGCGCCAGCGGGCCAGCATCTGCTCCAGCAGCTCGGGCGGGTCCTGGAGGTCGGCATCCATCACGACGACCGCCCGACCCGTTGCATAATGCAATCCCGCCGCGACTGCTGCCTGATGCCCGAAATTGCGCGAAAAGTGGATAGCCCGCCACCGGGATCCCGCCTGGGCGATCCGGCCAAGCTCGCCGGCGGTCCCGTCCTGGCTGCCATCGTTGACCAGGATGACCTCGAAGTCCGGCTCCACCCGGCCCAGCACTTCGGCCAGGCGGCGATGGAGTTCGTCCACCGTCGCTTCTTCGTTGTAGAGCGGGACGACGACGGAGAGGGTGGGCATGGTCTGGGGGTGAGATGGTTTCGGGGTCGTCAGCTATCGGTCGTCGGTCGTCAACGAATGGTTGTCAGTGTTCGGTCGTCAACGACCAGTCGTCAGTCTTCGGTCGTAGTCGTCAGTCGTCATGTTATGTGCCATTCTCGGCCGATGACCGATGACCGGGCGCCGACGACTTCTCGGACGACCCCTCTATCGACCTCAGCAGCCCGTGGAGGAGCCGACCGGTCTGGCGGCCGATATCGAGCAGTTCACCGACTGCACCGTCGCTGCCGAAGCCCAGGCGAGTAGCCAAAAGTCCTTGGGTCTCAAGCTCATACAGCGACCCGCGGGCGATTCGCAGGAAATTGGCAAATTGTGCATCGGTTCCGCGTCCGGCCCCCTCGGCGATATTGGACATGATGGAAACCGCGGCCCGGCGCATCTGGGCGGTCAAGCCGAAGCGCTCGCCTGACGGGAAGCGGTCGGTCACCCGGTAGGTGACAACCGCCAGCTCCTGGCTCGCCTTCCACGCCGCTAGATCGCGATAGTTGCCCATGGCAGCAATATGCCAGCCGTCGACAGATCCGGCATGCACCGGAAGCCGCAGGGCTGGCCATCGTTCACGCGACGACCGACGACCGACGACCGACGACCGACGACCCACGACCCGCAACCCGAGACCCGCGACCCCCGACGACCCACGACCGACGACCGACCCTCCCTCCCCCACGTCCCAAATCGAACTTCTTGCGCGATTCAGTCCCGGTTTCTATCCTCTATATGCAATTCTTGTCGGATATCTGCAACAGATATGATGCGGCGCTCCCCTTGGGCTCGTCCCTCATGGCGCCCGAAGGCCACCCCGGATGGCAGAATCAGTTGTGTCCATTGACCTTGGGCCTCTGGCGCCGATTCTGGCCTCCGGGCTTCTACGGGCATGGAGGTTGCGCCCGGAGGGGGTCCACGCCGGCTGACAGGGCGCAGTGAGCCGCTCGGCCGCGTTCTACGCTTTGTGACGAACGGGTAGTGGCATTTCGCGATGTGCTTGGCGCACCGCGCGGAGCGCGCCGCGCACTGGGGTCGGGTGGCTCAGCGGGCAGTTCTTCCTCAATCCACAAGGGGTACGGTTATGAAGGCGGTTCTCGGCAAGTTCATGAAGGATGAGTCCGGACAGGGCCTCGTCGAATACGCGCTGATCATCGCGCTCGTGGCCATCGGCCTCATCGCGATCCTGGTGTTGTTCCGCAACGCCATCGGCAACGTGTTCAATGAGAGCAAGAATCGCCTGAACAACGCGCCGTCGGGCAGCTACTGATCCAGCGGTCTGAAGGGATCGAGTAGCGAGAGTGTCGCTGGTCATCACGGTTGTCCTGGTGCTGACCATGGGTGCGGCGGCGGTGTCTGACCTCCGCACCCGGCGCATTCCCAATTGGCTCACGCTGGGCGGCCTCGCGGCTGCCCTCGTGCTCCGGGCCCTGGCCGGCGTCCACCCGCTCGTTGATGGGCTGGCGGGCGCCGGCCTTGGTTTCGGCCTTGGCCTGCTCTGCATGATCCTCGGCGCCCTGGGCGGCGGGGACGGAAAATTGCTCATGGCTGCCGGCGCGTTCTTCGGCTTCCGGCCCTTCCTCGGCGCCCTGCTCCTGATCGGCGTGCTGGGTGGGTTGCTGGGAATTGCCGAGGCGGTGCGCCAGCGCGCCATCCTGCCGTCGGTCTACAACGCCGGCGGCATGCTGCGGCGCTGGGCCACGCTGGGCCGGCTTCCGGGCCCCGCCCGGTCGCTGGACAGTCCCGGCGCCGTCAAGGTGCCGTATGGCTTGGCGATTGCACTCGGTGCAGTCATCTGGTGGTTCTGGGGAGTACCTGTTTCTATGATAACGCGCACCCTGACGCGTTTTGCGAAGAATGAAAATGGGCAGGCCGTGGTCGAGTTTGCCCTCATCATGCCGTTCCTGCTGCTGTTCCTGCTCGGCATCGTCGAGTTCGGGCGGGCCTGGAATGAGCACGAAGTGCTCACGGATGCCACCCGCGAAGGGGCGCGCAAGGGCGCGATTTTTGATCCGGCCACTCACGATCGACAGCGTCACCAATTCGGTCAAGCGGGTGCTCGCGTCCAATCACATGGCGCCCGACAGTGCAACCATCACGGCCACCGGCTGGAATGGCGGACGGGAGACGACGTCGTAGTGCAAGTGGCCTACCCGTACCGGTTCGTCTTCTTCGGCGCGATGGCCAACTGGGCTCTGGGTGACAGGAAGGTCCTGCTCACGTCCAAGTTCATCATGCGCAAAGAATAACGAGGCCCGACCCCCATGGCTCGTCGCAATCGCGCGCTCATCCTGCTGGTCTTTGCCCTTGCGTCGGGCGTGCTGGCGGCGTTCCTGGCGCTCCGCTACCTGCGCCAGCAGGCCGCGCCGCTCACCACGCGCGAGCCGCCCCGCCAGCAGATGGTGGTGGCCTCCCGGGCCCTTCCGGTTGGGTCGATCGTCGGGTCCGGAAGACATCAAGACCATATCATGGACCGGCGGGCAGCTTCCGCCCGGGTATATGGGCAGCACCCAGCAGGTGGTCGGACGCGGGCTGCTCACCAGTCTCGAGCCCAACGAGCCGGTACTGGCCGGCAAGCTGGCCGCTGAGGGCGCGGGCGGCGGCATTCAGGTCCTGATTGACGAAGGGATGCGGGCCATCTCCATCGGGGTGGACCAGGTGGTGGGCGTCTCCGGTTTCGTGCTGCCCAACAGCAGGGTGGACGTGATGCTGACCATGGCGGCGCCGACCGGCACCAAGGAGCAGACCACCAAGATCATCATGCAGGACGTCAAGACCCTGGCGGCCGGCACCACCATCCAGCAGGACAAGGAAGGGAAGCCGCTGGCGGTCCCGGTCATTACGCTGCTGGTGAGCCCCGAGCAGGCCGAGACGCTGGCGCTGGCCTCGCAGCAGGGCCGCATCCAGCTCGCGCTCCGGAACGCGCTCGACACCGCGACCATCACCACGCGCGGCACCCGCGTCAGTGCGCTGATGGGCAATGTGGCGCCGGCGCCGGGCCGGCGTCGCAGCGTGCCGGTCCGCACCGGTCCGCCGGTGCCGTCGCCCACGACCGTCGAAGTCTATCGCGGTGGCGCCAGTCGCTGAGAACGTTCTGACGGCTGGACCACTTCAACCGGTGAGCGTCTGTGTCTGATTCACTCGTCCGTTCCGCCCTGCTGCGCCTCTTCACCCGGTGAAGACCGGGTCTTCCGGCCGCCTTGACCGTCATGACCGCCTCGCCCGTCCTGGCGCAGCGTGTCCTCACCCAGCCCCAGCAGGTGATCTCCGTCTCCAAGGGCGCCAGCGCGCTGCTGCAGAACGGCACGTCATCATCCGCATGACGGTGGGCGATCCGGGCATCGCCGATGCACTGGTGGTCAGTCCCACCGAGGCGGTGATCAACGGCAAGGCGCTCGGTTCCACGACGCTGCTGGTGTGGGACAACCAGACCCAGCCGCGGATCTATTCGATCGAGGTCACGGCCGACGCGCCGGCGCTGCAGCGCTACATCAAGGCGCTCCTGCCGGACGAGGACATTACGGTGGGTTCGAGCGGCAACACCGTGACGCTCAATGGTTCGGTCAAGGATCCGTTCACGGCCCAGCGCGCCGTGAAGATCGCCGAGACCAGCGGGGCGACAGTCATTGATAATCTGTACACCCCGCCCGCCCAGCAGGTGATGCTGCGGGTGCGGTTTGCCGAAATCGCGCGGAGCGTCACCAAGGACTGGAGCTCCACGCTCTCGACCCTCAATCCGCACAAGCTGAGCGACAAGGGCAACTGGTCGGGTTCAGACCAACAGTGATGGCACGATCAGACTTCCTGCTGGACAACGGCAACTCCAACATCGCGGCCTTGATTTCGGCGGCCAAGAGCCGGGGCGATTTCCGCAGCCTGGCGGAGCCCAATCTCATGACGCTGCCGGGGCAGGAGGCGTACTTCCTGGCCGGCGGCGAATTCCCGTTCCCGACGTCTGCAGGCGGCCAACAACGCCAATGCGGTGACGGTGGTGTTCCGCGAGTTCGGCATCAAGCTGCGCTTCACGCCCACCATTCAGCGGAATGGCGCCATCCGGCTCAAGCTGGCGCCGGAAGTGTCCTCGCTGGACTTTGCCAACTCGCTGGTCATCTCCGGGTTCGAGATCCCGACCATCCTGACGCGGCGGGCCGAGACCGACGTGGAGATGCGGGAAGGGCAGTGGCTGGCCATCGCCGGGCTGATGGACAACAACATGACCAACAACATGACCAAGATCCCCATCCTGGGCGATATTCCCATCCTGGGTGAACTCTTCAAGTCACGCGGGATCCGGCAGAAGCGCACCGAACTGCTGGTGCTGATTTCGCCCGAGCTGGTGACGGCGTCCGATTCGGCGCCGCCGGTGCCGACCGCCGAGCCGTCGGCCTGGAAGATGGATGGCGGTCTCACCAAGCCGATCAAGCGGTGATGCGGTAGGGGCGGCGTGCCGCCGCCCCATTTGGGCCCCGCAGGCCGCCCGTGCCGGTGCCGCGGGCGGGTTCCGATCGTGAATGGGGCGGCCGCAGGCCGCCCGTACAGGGGCGGCCCGCAGGCCGTCGATGGTTCCGGAAATGGGCGCATGTCGTGGCCCGAACGCAGGAGGGGCGGCGTGCCGCCGTCCACGGAGGTTGAGATGCGGGAGACGTTTCGTCGTACGGTCGGAAATCGCCGAGGCGCGGCGCTCGCCATCGTGGCGGTGTCGCTGGTCGTGATATTGGGGATGGGTGCGCTGGTGGTCGACATGGGCATGCTGATGAAGCAGCGTGAAGATGCCCAGCGCGCGGCCGACGCGGCTGCCCTGGCCGGCGCCTCGGCGTTCATCAGGACGACAAGGCGATCGATGCCGTGGATCGAGCCACGCGACTCGCGCCTTCGACACCTGGCACGGAATTACGTCGGCGGCGACGTACATTGACACATCGGGCAAGGCGATCCACGAACACCGTGAACGGCAACCGCTACATCACGACCTCGGCCGAGGGTACATGATTGTCGTCTGCCCGACAGCGCCAAGGTGCGCGTCCATCGTGCGCCGGCCCGCCGTGGGAACGCTGTTCGCCAGCATGCTTGGTTACCTCAACGTGCCCATCGCCGCCAAGGCGGCGGCCGTTGCGGCCACCCGGGTGCCGGCAAGTGCATCAAGCCCTTTGCACTGCCCGACATCTGGGACGAGCACAATATCAACGAGGACAAGAACGGCAACCTCTGGCCGGACAGGCCGCAGGAAGACTGGCAATGCGATCCGGTCGCCACCACCCGGCAGAACAAGGCGGTGCCGGCTGATCACTACCGCGGCTACCAGGATCCCAATCCCAGCAACACCGGCACCGAAACCGGCTGGGGCTCGTCGTTCCGGAATAACCTGGTGCTCGGCGGTGCCAAGTACCACGACGACTTTGGCCGCCGGATCGTGCTCAAGCCCAACAACCCGAATCAGGCGCCGGCACCAGGCTTCTTCATGGCATGGGACCTGGAACCGGACCAGCATGGCGGCAATACGTACCGGGAAAACATCTAGACCTGCAACCCGGTGGAAATCGAAATCGGGGTGCCATATTCCATCGATTCGTCTTTGAGTGAGCCAGGCAACATGATCGGCCCGACCAACCAGGGCATTGACTCGCTCATCAAGCAGGACTCGCTGGCCTGCTGGCGCGAATTCGCCGATCCCGACCACATCGGCTTCATGACCGGCGAAGTGGGCATGCGCGGCACCGGGCACCTCCGCCTGCAGTCTCAATTACCCGGGATGGGAGAGCAGCCCGCGAACGCTGTACGTACCGCTGTTTGATCCGAGCCAGGTGACCACCGGGCGCACCACGCTCAGCTTCAGCAACCTGGGAGTTTTCTTCCTGGAGGATGGCGGCACCCCGCAGGATCCGATTGTGGGCCGGTTCTTGTTCTTTGCGCGCGGCACGGGAGAGGGCGAGACCAGCGGCTCCCTTATCAAGAAACTGAAGCTCGTCGAGTGACGGGCCCTGAAATCATGCCATGAGCGACCGGACACTCCGTGCAGCCCTTATCTCCACCGACCCCGCCTTCCAGGACCAGGTCCGGCATCAGCTGGCCGATCCGGACTCGGCGGTGGAGCTGGTGCTGGAGTTTCCGGTCGGCTTCAACGCGTTCGACGAGGGCCAGGTCGAGCACCTGCGGAAGCAGGCGCCCGACATCGTCATCGTAGACCTGCAGGATGATCCCGATCTCGGGATCAAGTTTGTGCAGTTCCTCAACGACACCTCCAGTTTCCGGGTCATCGCGGCCGGCCCCACGCTCGAGCCCCAGATGCTGCTCGCCGCCATGCGGGCCGGCATCGGGGATTACCTCCCCAAGCCACTCACCCACGAAGCGCTCAGCGAGGCGCTGGAACGGGTGAGCACACAGCTGGGCCGGCTGACCGAGCGGGCCCGCAAGCCGGGCCGGATCTTCACCTTCTTCAGCTCCAAGGGCGGCTCCGGCTCCACCACGGTGGCCGCCAATGCCGCCATCGTGCTCCACCGGCTCACCGGCAAGCGGACCCTGCTGGTGGACCTGGACCTGGAGCTGGGCGAAGTGGCCCTGGTGATGGGGATCCAGCCGCGATTCAACTTCGTGGACCTGGTGCAGAATTTTCACCGGATGGACTCGGGGCTGCTCGCGTCCTACATCGAACAGCACGAGTCCGGGGTGCACCTGCTCTCCGCACCGTTCCACCCAGAACGTGCCGAGGTGGTGTCGCCCGAGCAGATCCGGAAAATTCTCCAGTTCCTGCGGCAGCACTACGACTACCTGGTGGTGGACACGCCCAAGAGTTTCTCGGCCATGACTTTTGCCTGCATTGACCAGAGCGACCAGGTCTTTGTCGTTGCCAACCTGGACCTGCCCTCGCTCAGAAACATCCAGCGGGCGCTGCCCATGCTCAAGCGGGCACTGCCCCGTGGCGAGGAACAGATCCGCCTGGTGGTCAATCGCTTCAAGGAAGACCTCGACATCTCGCTGGGCGACGTCGAGCGCACCCTGGGGCTCAAGGTGTACGCCACGCTGTCGAACGACTTCGAGGCAGTCATCGACTCGATCAATCGTGGCAAGCCGGTGGTGCTCAACGGCAAGTCGCCCTATTCGCAGGACATCAAGAGCATGGTGGCACAGATCACCGGCTTGCGCCCGCAGGATGAGCGCGGTGGCAAGGGCGTCATGGGCCGGGTGATGGGTCGCTTCCGAGGCAAGTCAGAAGGGAAGAAATCATGACGGAACCCGCCAAGCCGGCCCCGGACGAGAGCGGCCGCCCGCTGCTGCCCTGGGAACGCGCCGCGCGCCAGGCACAACCCGCACCGGAAGATGACGGTAGGGGCGGTCCGCGGGCCGCCCAGGGCTTGCAGCCGCCCACTGGAGGCGCGGATGCCACGGGCCGCAACGGCGCCGGACCGGCCGGCACCGAAGGCCAGCAGTCGTTCCAGGGGATCAAGAGCCGCATACACCGGCGCCTGCTGGAGCGGCTCAACCTCTCGAACCTGGACAAGCTCACCCGCGAACAGGTGACCGACGCCATCCGCAAGGTGGTGCTCGACCTCATCGGCCAGGAGTCGATGCCGCTCAACTTCGAGGAGCGGGAAGAGCTGGTGAAGCAGGTGCTGGACGAGATCTTCGGCCTCGGACCCATCCAGCCACTGATCGAGGACCCGGACATTTCCGATGTGCTGGTCAATACCTGGAAGAACGTGTTCATCGAACGGGAAGGCCGGATCGAGAAGACCGACGTCCGCTTCCAGGATGACCGCCACCTGCTGCAGGTCATTGACCGCATCGTGAGCGCGGTAGGCCGCCGGATTGACGATTCCTCGCCCATGGTGGACGCGCGTCTGCCCGACGGCTCCCGCGTCAACGCCATCATCAAGCCGCTCGCCATTGACGGCCCGCATCTCTCCATCCGCAAGTTCAAGCGCGATGCCTATGGCGGTGAGGACCTGGTCCGCCTGGACAGTCTCACCGAGGCCATGCTGGAGATGCTCAAGGGCATCGTGAAGGCCCGGCTCAATGTGCTGATCTCGGGCGGCACCGGCGCCGGCAAGACCACGCTGCTCAATATTCTTTCGTCCTTCATCCCGGCCAATGAGCGGATCCTCACCATCGAGGACTCGGCCGAGCTCCAGCTGCGGCAGCCCCATGTGGTGCGGCTGGAAACCCGGCCCGCCAACATCGAAGGAGAAGGCGAAGTCTCCCAGCGCCTGCTGCTGGTCAACGCCCTCCGCATGCGGCCCGACCGCATCATCATGGGCGAGTGCCGCGGCAGCGAAGCGGTGGACATGCTGCAGGCCATGAACACCGGTCACGACGGTTCCATCACCACGCTCCACGCCAACAGCCCGCGCGACGCGCTTTCCCGGCTGGAGACCATGATCTCCATGGCCAGTCTGGACCTGCCCGAAAAGGCCATGCGCCAGCAGATTGCCAGCGCCATTCAGGTGGTGATCCAGGCGGCCCGGCTTTCGGACGGCAGCCGGAAGATCAGCTCCATTTCGGAGATCGTGGGCATGGAAGGCGACGTGATCACCATGCAGGAGATCTTCAATTTCGAGCGCATGGGCATTGACGAGAATGACCGGGTGGTCGGTCGGTTCCGCGCCACCGGCATCCGGCCGCACTTTACCGAGCGGCTCAAGTCCTACGGCATTGACCTGTCGCACCTGCTCTTTTCCAACCTCGAGCCGGGCAAGGACAAGCACGCCGCCCCGTGGGAGCGGCGGTGAACATCCCGCTCAGCACCTGGCTCACCGCCACGCTGGTCTTCGTGGCAGTGGCACTGGGTGCCGTGTCCCTGGCCCTGGTGTTCGAATTTCTGGGCGAGCGGCGCCGCCAGAAGGACCTGGTGGGGCAGCTCCAGAAGTTCGAGAAGGGGCTGATGCAGGCGGGCGCCGAGGGCGGCGGCCTGCTGCGGCGCGCGGTGCGCGAGAGCCAGTTCATGCAGGACCTGGCCACGTCGGTGCCCACCCTGGGCGACTGGCAACTGATGCTGCAGCAGGCCGGATCCAGCATGACCATCGGCTCGTTCCTGATGCTGATGCTAGGCGTCTCGGTGGCGGCCGGGCTCGCCACACTGGTTGTCAGCCAGCGGTTCCTGGTGGCCATTCCGGTGGCGATGCTGGGCGCCTTCATTCCGTACTTCTGGATGCGCCGCCGCCGCACCCGGCGCCTGTACGCCTTCGAGTCCGAGCTTCCCGAGGCGATTGACCTGCTGGGCCGCGCCATCCGCGCCGGGCACCCGCTCAGTTCCGGCATGAAGATGGTGGCTGATGAGACGGGCGAGCCGATCTCGGGCGAATTCCGCCGCACCTTCGAGGAAAACCGCTTTGGCGTGCCGTTCGAGGATGCCATCCAGGAGCTGTCGGACCGGGTGGACATCGTGGACGTGCGCATCCTGGTCACCGCCATCCTGATCCAGCGCGAGGTGGGCGGCAACCTGGCCGAAGTGCTCGACAACCTGTCGTCGGTCATCCGGGCCCGCTTTACCATCCGGCGCCAGCTCCGGGTGTACACCGCGCAGGGCCGCATGAGCGGGTATGTGCTCGCGCTCCTGCCCATCGTGGTGGGTACCCTCATCTATCTGCTGAACCCGCAGTATGGCACGCTGATGTTCACCCACCCGATGGGCCGCCTGATGCTCGGCGGGGCGGTGGTGATGCAGCTGATCGGGTTCCTCTGGATTCGCAAGATCATCAACATCGATATCTGATGCTCATCATCGCTGCCGTCTTCGTCGCCCTGGCTGTCGGTGCCGCCGTGCTCTTCTTCGTGGAGCTGGCGCCGTCGCGTTCCGCGGCCGTCACCGCCCGGCTGGAAGAACTCCGGGCCGGTGCCGGCACCCTGCCTGACATCATGCGCCGCCGCCGCCGGCAGGCGCAGGCCGAGCGGCTGGCCGGCATCATCCAGGCGCTGGGTGAAAAAGTCGAAGTGGGGCACCGCGACACCAGCGCGCTCCGGCTTCGGCTCATCCAGGCAGGGTATCCCAATCCCAGCGCGGTGCCGCTGTATCTCGGCTTCCGCATCGGGCTGCCGCTCGCCCTCTCGGCGGGCATGCTGCTGCTGCTGCCGACCCTGGGCCAGCGGTGGAGCATCGCGGTGCTGGCGGCGGTCTGGGCCGGCCTGATCGGCTACGTCCTGCCCACCTTCTTCATCCGCGCCCGCATCAACCGGCGGCAGCGCGAGATGCAGAAGGCGCTGCCGGATGCGCTCGACCTGTTCGTGGTCTGCGTCGAAGCCGGCCTGGGCCTCAACCAGGCCATCTCCCGGGTGAGCGAGGAGATCGAGCGGGTGAGTCCCGTGCTGGCCGAGCAATTGGCGCTGGTGAACCTGGAGATCCGCGCCGGTACTGCGCGCGACGAGGCCTTCCGCAACCTGGGCGACCGCACCGGGCTGCAGGACATCAAGTCGCTCATGGCCATGCTGATCCAGACCGACCGCTTTGGCACCTCGGTGGCCCAGGCGCTGCGGACCCACTCGGAAACCATGCGCACCAAGCGACGGCAGCGGGCGGAAGAGGCCGCGGCCAAGACCACCATCAAGCTGGTCTTCCCGCTGGTGCTGTTCATCTTCCCGGCACTGTACGTGATCATTCTGGGGCCGGCGGTGATCCAGATCCTGGAGACGCTGAGCAATTTCGGGTGACGGCAGGACGGGCAGGACGGGCAGGACGGGCAGGACGGGCAGGACGGGCAGGACGGGCAGGAGTCGAGAGTCGAGAGTCAAGGGTCGTGTCATCCTGAGCGAAGCGAAGGATCTACCGGCCTGGTTCCGGAAGCGGGTAAGCAGATCCTTCGGCCGCAAGGGCGGCCTCAGGATGACAAAACCTCGACCCTCCGACCCGCGACCCGCGACCCGCGACCCGCGACCCGCGACCCGCGACCCGCGACCCGCGACCCGCGACCCGCGACCCGCGACCCATGACTGTCACTAACCTCACCCGGAGCTCCGTCCTCGGCACGCGCATCGGGCACGCCCGCCACTGGTGGCAGCGGCTGCGCGGGTTGCTGGGACGCAAGTCGCTCGGGGACGGAGAAGGATTGCTGCTGGAGCCCTGCCGGGCGGTGCACATGCTGGGCATGCGCTTCCCGCTGGATGTGGCCTTTGTGGATCGAAATGGTGAGGTGGTTGCGGTCTATGCCGGCCTCGCGGCCGGCCGCCGGACCGGCTATCACCGCAGAGCGCGCGCCGCGCTGGAACTGCCGGCGGGCACGCTGGCCTCGACCGGTACCGTGCCGGGTGACCGCCTGACGTACGTGACGGAGGAGAGATCATGACCGCACCACAGGCACTGGGCGCCGCGGCCTACCGCGGCCCCGGGATCCCGGACCGCCCGCCGCCGCCGCATACCGTGGCGGAGACCGGGCTCAGCGAGCAGTTCATCACCGACCTGCTGCTCAAGACCCTGTACGTGCAGGGCGCCCGCACCGGCCAGCAACTGGTCGAGCAGGTGCGGCTGCCCTTTGACTTCGTGGACCACCGGCTGCTGGACCTGCAACAGCGGCGGCTCTGCGAAGTGCGCGGCACGTCGGGCCACAGCCGGGCCGGCTACGTCTTTGACCTCACGGCAGAAGGGCGCGATCGGGCCCGTGCCGCGCTGGAAGCGAGCCAGTACGTGGGCGCGGCACCAGTGCCGCTGGCCCAGTATGGACTCTGGACCATGCGCCAGTCGATCCAGCACGTGAAAGTGACGCGGGAAGACGTGGAGGCCGGCTTTCGGCAGATGGTGCTGGATCCCAAGACCTTCGAGGTGATCGGCCCGGCCATGAACTCGGCGCGATCGCTGTTTCTCTACGGCGGTCCCGGCAACGGCAAGACCTTCATCTCCGAATCCATCGCCGCCATGCTGGGCGGCGGGCTCTACATTCCTTACGCCATCGAGGTGGATGGCCAGATCCTGCTGCTCTACGACCCGGTGTATCACCACGAGATTCCGGAGGAAGGCCTCGAGGGCGGGGAGGGCTGGATCAAGGAGGCGGAGCCCTACGACCGGCGCTACGTGCGGGTCCGCCGGCCCGTGGTCATTACCGGTGGCGAGCTCACGCTGGACCAGCTCGACCTGCAGTATGACCACTTCTTCAAGATGTACCAGGCGCCGTTCCAGCTCAAAGCCAACGGCGGCGTGCTGATCATCGACGACTTCGGCCGCCAGCGGATGCCCTCGCGCGACCTGCTCAATCGCTGGATCGTGCCGCTGGAAAAGCGGATCGATTTCCTGACCCTGCACACCGGCGGCAAGTTCCCGGTGCCGTTCGATTGCCTGCTGATCTTCTCGACCAACCTCGCGCCCAAGGACCTGGTGGAAGAGGCCTTCATGCGCCGCATCCACTACAAGATGCATGTCCTCGGGCCCGATATCGAACGCTTCACCGAGATCTGGCGGCGCTGCTCCGCCGAGCGCGGCATTCCCATGGTAGACTGGGCAGTGCCGACGGTGTACAAGGACGTCTATCGCCGGCTTGGTGTCGAGCCGCGGGCCTGCCACCCGCGCGACATCCTGGATCACGTGCTGGACATCGCCGCTTTTGTGCAGGCGCCACCCACGCTCACGCCGGAGCTGCTGGATCGTGCCTGCCGCGCCTATTTCCTGGACGATACTTCGGAGCCGCAATGACCAACCCGGCGGCAGTGACCGACCGCATCGAGGCAGTGGAACGCGACAACCGGCGGCTCCGCCGCCTGTCGGTGGCACTCATCGCCATCACCGCGATCCTGGTCGGACTGGCGGTGGCGTTGATGTTCGTGGCCTCGCGCTACGGGCTTCCCGGCAGCACGGCCCAGATCGTGGCTGCCCGCCAGTTCGTGATGCGGGACGCCGCCGGCAATGTCCGTGGACTCTGGGGTACCGACGACAAGGGGGCGGTGCGGCTGGTGCTGCAGGATGCAACCGGCCAACCGCGCATGCGGCTGAGTCTGCTCGACGATGGTGCGGCCGGGTTTGCCCTCATCGATTCGGCCGGCCACAACCGCGCCGTCTTTGCGATGATGCCGGACCAGGGCATCTCGCTCGCGCTCGCCGACGTGAACGGCAAGACCCGTTCGGTGATCGGACTCGCCGGCGACGGCTCGTCGTCGCTCATCTTCACCGACCGCACCGGCGTTCCCAAGGTCTCGGTGGCGGTGGATGCGCGGGGAGTCGGCACCATCTCGGCCTCCGACCGGGGCCAGTCATCCGGCCAGGAGACGGAGGACAGCAGCCCCGCTGACACCAGCGGCAACTGACGTCATCGATGCGCCGGCCCTCGCCTTGGGTGCTGCTGGGTGGAGCGGCACTTGTGCTCGCAGTGGCAGGTGTGGTAGGAGAATTCAGCAGCGAGTTGGGCGGGGATGCGGCGGCACTGCTCTACGCTGCCGGGCGAATTCTCGACGGAACCTCATTGTACCGCGGGCTAATTGACCTGAACCCGCCTTTTACCTTCCTGTTTCACATCCCGTTCGCGGCCGCCGCCCGCATCACTGGCACCCCTCCTGCCTTGACGTTCCGAATTGGCCTTCTGCTGGCCACTGCCTTGGTGGGTGCCGTGCTGTTGCTGGTGCTCCGACGCTCTGCGTTCCCCGACGCAACCCGCAGCGCGCTGATATCGGCCTTTCTTCTGGCCAGTACTGGTCTCGCCATCTCGTTCTTCGGTGAACGGGAGCATATCCAGATCGTGTTCATGTTCCCCTACCTCTGCCTCGCGACATCGCGCGGCGTGGGAGGCCGGGCTTCGCCGACGCTGTCGGCATTGGCCGGGTCTCTTGCGGGCATCGGCCTCGCCCTCAAAGTCACGGCGGGACTGGTGCCGGTGCTGGTCGCCGCGGTGCTCTGGCTCGGTTGGCGGCGGCGATCCGACGAATCGTTCTGGGCGCTCGGAGTTGCTGGCCTTGTGCACCGGTGGCGCACTGCTCTGGGCGCCTGGTTACCTGGCGGAGGTCCGCCAACTCGGTGGGTTCTACCGCGGTTTCTCGGGGGCACCCGCGCTCAGTCTGCTCGGTGTCGGAGTGATGATGTGGCCTATCTGGGTCGCGCTGACACTTGCCCTGCTGGCGTGGCCGTTGATTCGGCCGCGTGCTCCCATCGCTGTCTGGCTCGGGGCGCTGGCCGGGTTCCTGATTTCCGTCATGGCACAAGGTAAGGGTTTTCTGTATCACTATTATGCCGGATTCATTTGCGCAGTGACTGTTGCGCTGCTGGTCTGGTCTGCAGGGGCCAGGCGACCGTCGGCATTGTCCGCGACTGCGTCGGGTCGTGGCCGTTATCGCACTGTCTGGCGATGACCGCGCATTTCTGCGGTTTCGGCCTGGCGAGCCACCGGGATTTCGGGACGCACATCGCCGATGGAGACGAGGTGAGGAATTGCTCGCTGATGTCCCCGACGGCAGCTCCGTCGCTATGGAGTCATCCCGCCTGGGCGACGCTTTCCCGCTCGCGCTTGAACGAGGATTCAAGCTGACCGGGCGCTTCCAGCATCTGTGGTTCATCTACCCGTACGACTCGGCCGCGGTGCGGCTCCCAGGTGGTATCCGTCCATACACCGATACAGGGCTCACTCCAGTGGAGCGCGAACTGAGACACGCAGTGGCAGTCGATCTCGACCGAGCGCGACCATCGCTGATGGTCATTCGTAACATGGGGGGTACCGCAAGTACCCTGCGCTATCTCTGCGATGACAGGCTATTCCGGGAGACGGCGGACCTGTACCACCTGGTCAGGACGGTCGGAGCGCTACAGCTTTTTCGACGCGGTGACGTGCCTCCCGGGTCCGGCGCCTGTTCGGAATTGGGGCGGGCCCGAGCTTCAGTTCACAGCCCGCCTGGAAGCCAGGTCACAGTGTGAGACGGGGGAAGGGGTAGGTTTGGTCGAGGGTCGAGGGTCGCCGGTCGGGTAGTCGGTCTCGGTCCTCAAGTGACGGATGTTCGGCGCCTGCGGCCCTCGCGAAGGAGCGCGTAGCGTCAGCTATCGACTCCGCGACCTCGTCGACCGCTGCGCGGCTCTCAGACTCATGATCAGTGACTCATGACTCACGACTCACGACCGACGACCCACGACCCGCGACCCACATCGACACGGAGGTACCCCCATGCTCAAGCGGTCGTTGGTGCTCGCATCGCTGCTGCTCGCCGCGTGTGCCACCAACCCGGTGACCGGCAAGTCGGAACTTTCCCTGATATCCGAATCCCAGGAAATCCAGATGGGCCAGCAGGCCGCCGAGCAAGCCAAGGCGGCGTATGGCCTGGTGGATGATGCGGCCCTGCAGAAATACGTGAGTTCGGTCGGACTCAAGATCGCCAAGGGCACCGAGCGGCCCCAGCTCCCGTGGGCGTTCTACGTGATCGACGACGCCTCCGTCAATGCCTTTGCCCTCCCCGGCGGGCCGGTGTTCGTCACGCGCGGCATCCTCGGCGTCATGAACAGCGAGGCCGAACTGGCCTCGGTCCTGGGCCACGAGATCGGCCACATCACGGCACGTCATTCAGTGCAGCAGATGAGCCAGCAGCAGCTGGCCTCGTTTGGCCTCGGCCTTGGCAGCATCCTTTCGCCCACCGTCGCCAGGTATGGCGGACTGCTGAGCCAGGGACTCCAGGTGCTGTTCCTCAAGTACAGCAGGGATGACGAGAGTCAGGCCGATGCGCTGGGCTTCCGCTACATGGTGCAGGACAACTACGATCCGCGCGAGATGGCGGCGATGTTTCATACCCTCGACCGGGAGACGCCGGCCGAAGGACGGCTGCCGACCTGGCTGGCCACCCACCCCGATCCGGGCGACCGGTACCAGACGGCGCTGCAGCGGGTGGATTCCATCAACCGCAATCTGTCCACCATGGTGGTGGACCGCAGCGACTTCCTGCAGCACACCGATGGGCTCATCTATGGCGCCAACCCGCGCGAGGGCTACTTCAAGGGCGGCCATTTCTATCACCCGGACCTCAAGTTCCAGTTCCAGTTGCCGGACGGATGGCAGACCCAGAACACCAAGCAGGCGGTGATGGCCATGAGCGGCCAGCAGGACGCCATCTTCCAGTTGTCGATGGGTCAGGGTGCGCCATCCAGTGCGCTGCAGCAGTTCCTCAACCAGCAGGGTGTCCAGCCGGGCCAGGTCAGCTCCGCGTCCATCAATGGGCTCCCGGCTGCCACTGGATATTTCCAGGCCCAGACCGACCAGGGCACGCTGGGCGGACTGGTCTCGTACGTGAGCTACGGTGGCAACACCTATCAGCTGCTGGCCTACACCGGCGCCACCAAGCTCAATGCCTATGATGCCACCTTCCGCCAGATCATCGGCAGCTTCTCCCAGCTGTCCGACCCGGCGGCGCTCAATGTCCAGCCCAAGACCATCGATCTGGTCAAGCTGCCCAGTCGGATGACGCTGGCGCAGTTCAACCAGCGCTATCCCTCCAGCATCCCGGTGGAGGAAGTGGCGATCATCAACGGCGTGGAGACCGATACCCAGCTGGAGGCGGGGAGGTTGGTCAAGCGGGTTCGTTGAGCCGACGGTCGACGGTCAACGGTCAACGGTCAACGGTCGACGGTCGTGGGGCTAACACCCACCTTGCGCGTCATTGCTTCGTCGGGGCCTTCGGGCGACGCAGGCGTCGCCCCTGCTGCCCCTCCTCGCAATGACGTGCGTCCCGCGTCCCGCGTCCATCCTGCCCATCTTGCCCATCTTGCCCGTCCTGCCCATCCTGTAGCATGCGCTTCACTCGCTTCTCCCGATTCGTCCCCGGCCTCGCCGATGAGGTGAACCTCCAGTCGCTGCTCGACTCGCTCACCGATTTTCTGCTCCAGTCAGGTTTTGCCGGCGGGAACAACTGGTGGGGCGAGCCTGAAGCGGACCGGTCCATGGAGGGGCTCAAGGACGCCATCACCCGGGCGCTGATGGAGTCGGGCCAGCTCACACCCGACATGCTCCGTCTCCTGCGGGGTGAGACCAGCGGTGACGAGGCTCGCGACGCCGAACTCGAGCGCCAGCTCGGTGAACTGCTCGACGGCATCGTTCAGCGACTGATGGACGAAGGTTACCTGGAAACGAAAGAGGCGCCGCGGACTCCCCAATCGTTCCAGCCAGTACTGGGGCCGGCCGGCCAGGCGCGTGAGGCGGCCCGCTCGGTGCAATTCGATCTCACTTCCAAGACTGCCGACTTCCTCGGCTACAAGGCGCTGCGTGAATTGCTTGGCGCCACGGGCCAGTCCAGCGCCGGCGCGCATGACACGACCTATCTCGCCACCGGGGTGGAGGCCGAGGCCGAGAGCAAGCCGTATGAATTTGGTGATGCACTGAATCTGGATGTTGCGGCGACGCTTCGGCGCTCGATCGCACGGGCGGGGCTCAAGGTGCCGCTCGACCTGGATTATCCCGACCTCATGGTGCACCAGTCGGAATATCGGTCCTCGGCCGCGACAGTGCTGATGCTGGACTGCTCCCACTCGATGATCCTCTACGGCGAGGACCGGTTCACGCCTGCCAAGCGGGTGGCACTGGCACTCACTCACCTGATCCGTACCCAGTTCCCTGGCGATGCCCTCCGTGTGGTTCTCTTCCATGACACCGCAGAGGAGGTGCCGGTCTCGGCGCTTTCCCGGGTGCAGGTCGGACCCTATCACACCAATACCGCGGAAGGGCTCAAGCTGGCCCGTCGCATCCTGCTCGATCAGAAGAAGGACATGCGCCAGATCGTCATGATCACCGACGGCAAGCCCAGCGCCATGACTCTCCCGGGCGGCCGCGTGTACGTCAACTCGATGGGGCTCGACCCGGAAATCCTGCGGGCAACGTATCGTGAGGTGGGCGAGTGCCGGCGCGCGGGCATCATGATCAATACCTTCATGCTGGCGCGCGATCGGGCACTGGTCGAATTCGTCACCCGGATGACGGCGATCTGCCGGGGCAAGGCCTATTTCACGTCCACCATGTCGCTGGGCCAGCATATCCTGATGGATTTCCTGAAGGGAAAGGTGAGGCGGGTCGGATAGGCGCTGTCAGGATGGGCAGGATGGGCGAGATGGGCAGGTAGTCAACGGTCCCCCGTCGACGCCTCATTGCGAGGGCCGCAGGCGCGAAGCAATGGCGCCGGGGTAGCTTCCGGCCTGCCCATCCCGCCCATCCCGCCCATCCCGCCCATCCTGCCCATCCCGCCCTTCTTGCCCATCCCGCCCATCCCGCCCATCCTCCCCCAATGCCCCGCCCCTTCCGCGCGCTTGCCCGCATTCCCGCGTTTGCTTCGCTGAGGCAGCGCGACTTCCGGCTCTTCCTGTCGGGCCAGTTCCTCTCACAGTGCGGCACCTGGATTGAACAGGTCGGGACCGGCTGGCTGGTGGTCACCCTCACCAGCTCGCCCTTTGCGCTGGGCCTGGTATTTACCCTCGGGTCGTTGCCGGTGCTGCTGTTCACCCTGATCGGCGGCGTGGTGGCCGATCGGGTCAACAAGCGCCGCACCATCATGCTGCTCCAGTCCCTCATGGCCACCGAGGCGCTGGCGCTCGGCATCCTGACGGTGACCCACACCGTCACGGTGCACTGGGTCATGGTGCTGGCGGTGTTCTTCGGCCTGCTCTCGGCCTTTGAGGTGCCCACCCGGCAGTCCTTTGTCTACGATGTCGTCGGCAAGGACAACCTGATGAACGCCATCGCGCTCAATTCCTCGGCGTTCAACGTGGCCCGCGTCATCGGGCCATCCATTGCCGGCGTGCTGATCGCGGCCGTCGGGTTGGCGGCTTGCTTCTTTGTCAACAGCGCAAGTTTTCTCGCCGTGCTGGTGGGCCTCGCGATGATGCGTACGGTCCAGCCGGCGGAGGCGCCGGAGCGGCCACCCATGACCACGGCGCTCAAGGAAGGATTCCAGTTCATCTGGCATGAGCGGTGGCCGCGTACGCTGATCATCCTCACGGCGACGATCACCGTCTTCGGCTCGTCCTTCCTGCTGATGCTCCCGGTCTTTGCCAAGGACGCGCTTGGCGTCGGTGCGTCCGGATACGGTGCACTCCTGAGCGGCATCGGCGTCGGCGCGACGGCCGCAGCGCTGGTTATCGCCTCCTTTGGCACCCGCTTCCGGCAGGGCCGGCTTTCCCTCAGCTCGGCGGCGGCGTTCGGGCTCTCCCTCATGCTGCTTGCGCTCATGCCGCATCTCTTTCCCGCGCTGCTCGTGGGAATCCTGGCCGGCTGCTGCATGTCGGCCACCGGCATTGCCACCAACACGCTGCTGCAGCGGCTCGCTCCCGACCAGCTCCGGGGCCGGGTCATGGGCTTCTATTCGTTCGTGGCGCTTGGCATGGTGCCATTCGGGTCGCTGCAGGCGGGCTGGGTGTCGGAACACTTCGGGGTGCGGACCAGCTTCTTCCTCAATGGATGCATCATCACCAGCGTCGTGTTCGTGGTCTGGCTGGAATGGCTGCGCCGACTCCGCGCCGAGCGCCAAGCTTCCGGGCTTCCCCTTCCAGCCGTACAATGATCCCATGATCATCACGATCTCCCGTCAGTTCGGCGCGGGCGGCAGCGAAGTCGCCGAGCGAGTGGCCAAGGCGCTGGGCTGGCACCTGGTGGACAATGAGCTGGTGGAGCAGGTCGCGTCCCGTGCGGGCATGACGGCGGCGGAGGTGGCGCAGCGCGAGGAGCGCGCGCCCAGTTTCGTCGAGCGGCTGACCCGAACTCTCGCCGCCCAGAACCCGGAGCTGGTGCCGCCCCAGGGCGGCACGGTGCGGGACATGGAGGAGTCGAGTCTGGTGCGTATCACGGAGCGGGTCGTGTCGGATCTGGCCCGCCAGGGCTCGGTTGTTTTCGTGGGGCGGGCTGCGCCGGCTGTCATCGGGCTGCAGGCGGATGCCTTGCACGTCAAGCTCATTGCCGCACGCGCCTCCCGGGCCGAACGTGTGCGGGAGCGCTTCGGGCTCTCCGCCGAGGAGGCACTCGAGCAGCTGGACGAAGTGGACCAGCGCCGGGCTCGCTATCACAAGGAGTACTACCACCGCAACTGGAGCGATCCGGTGAATTATCATCTGATCATCAATACCGGGCTGCTCGGCCTGGACGGCGCGGCGGAAATCATTCTGGGGAGAGCGCGGCGAGACGGCGAGACGGCGAGACGGCGGTAGGGGCACGGCACGCCGTGCCCCTGCGTCCCGTCCTGCCCGTCCCGCCCGCCCTGACGACTCGTCCTGCCAGTGCTCCCCTCGTCCCTGACCCTGTGCAATTCTACCAGACCTTTCGTCCCCAACCACTGTGACAACCCCACGCCGTAACGGCGACCTCATGGCGCCGGCATTGCCGATTCCGGATGCCCTGCCCGCGCTGCCGCGAGTATGGCCCGGAGTGCTGGGCTTCTGGGTCGGCATGGGCGTCATCGAGTCCACCAAGGCCTACGTCTTCTGGAGCCAGAGTGACGTCCCCCGCTCGCTCACCATGGCCCTGCTCGGCAACATGCCATGGTGGCTGCTCTGGGCCACGCTCACGCCGCTGGTCTTTGTCACCGCCCGGCGCTTCCGGCTTACCGGACCAGGATGGCCGGCCTCCGCGGCGGCGCACCTGCTGATCGGCCTGAGCCTCTCGGCGCTGCATGTTGGCGTGGCCGGGGCGCTCTATCTACCGGACCAACGGGCCGATGATTCCGGCCGGCCGTTCGCTGGGCGATGAGCTCGGGCTGTTCTTCAACATGTACCTGATCCTGGACCTGCTGACGTACGCTGGCATCGTCGGCGCGTTCTACGCGGTCGAGTTCTATGGCCGCTACCGGCAGGGCGAGGTGGTGTCGGCACAGCTCGAGGCGCGCATGCATGAAGCACGTCTCGCCATGCTCCGCATGGAGTTGCAGCCCCACTTCCTGTTCAATGCGCTCAATGCCATTTCGGGACTGGTGCGGCGGGGCGAGAACGAAGCGGCGGTCACCATGCTGGCCCGGCTGGGCGAACTGCTGCGCCGCTCACTCGACGGTCACACCACCCAGGAAGCACGCCTGGGGGAGGAACTCAACCTGCTCGAGCAGTATCTCGCCATCGAGCGGGTGCGATTCGGGGACCGGCTCGACGTGGCGGTGGAAGTCGAGTCATCGCTCTTCGACGCGCTGGTGCCGTCGCTGGTGCTGCAGCCCATTGTCGAGAACGCCTTGCGGCACGGGCTCTCCCACTCACCCGGGCCGGGCACGGTCCGGGTGAGCGCCGAGCGCTCCGAGGGATCGCTGGTGCTGTGGGTGCGGGACTCGGGGCCCGGATTTGCGCCAGGAGAGGGTCATTCACATCAGGGCGTGGGCTTGTCCAATACTCGCGCCCGACTTGCCCAGTTGTACGGACCCGCCGCCCGGTTGGACACCGGGACGGCACCAGGCGGTGGTGGCGCAGTGCGCATTACGCTGCCGCTTCACCGGGAAGGAGCGAGGCATGGCTGAGACGATGTCAGAATCAATTCGCACCATCATCGTGGATGACGAACCGCTGGCGCGCGACTGCGTGCGGCTTGCCCTGGAACAGGAACCGGACATGACCGTGGTCGCTGAATGTGCCGACGGCATGGCCGCGGTGCAGGCGATCGAGGCGCATGATCCCGATCTGGTGTTTCTGGACGTGCAGATGCCGGGGCTGGATGGCTTTGGTGTGATCGAGCGGATCGGCGCGGAAGCGATGCCACCGGTGCTGTTCGTCACCGCCTACGACCGGCATGCGCTCCGCGCCTTTGCGGTGCACGCGCTCGATTTCCTGCTCAAGCCCTTTGATGACGAGCGGTTTCGTGATGCCCTGGGGCACGCCCGCCGGCGGCTCACCTCCGAGCGGCGCCGGGGCATGGACGGCGCCCTGGCCGCACTGCTGGAATCCCGTCATGGCGCTCCGGAGGTGCATGCCCGGCGCATCATGGTGCAGGAGCGCGAGCGGATCCGGTTCGTGCCGGTCGAGACCATCGACTGGATCGAGGCCGACCGCAACTACGTGTTCCTGCATTGCGGCAAGGACGCGTTCCGGGTGCGCAGCACCCTCACCTCGCTCATGGCCGAGCTGGATCCAGCCCAGTTTATCCGGGTGCATCGCAGCACGGTAGTCAACCTCGATCGCGTCCGCGAAGTGCAGCCGTGGTTCGGGGGCGACTACGTGGCGCTGCTGAGCGACGACCGCCAGATCCGGGTCAGCCGTCGCTTCCGGCAGGGGCTGTTGCGATTGACACATTGACAGGATGGGCAGGATGGGCAGGATGGGCGGGATGGGCAGGTCTTCGTGGTCCGTCATTCCCGCGACCGCGGGAATCCATGAGGGGCCGGCGCGAGGCGACTCGGGTGAGCCCTCATGGACCCTCGCTTTCGCGAGGGTGACGATCAGGCGGGCTTCGGCTCGCCCATCTCGCCCATCTCGCCCATCTGGCCCATCTCGCTCATCTCGCCCATCCCGCCCATCTTGCCCATCTCGCCCATCCCGCCCATCCCTTCATGCCCGTCTCGTCCTCGCCCATCCCAGCTCATCGCTCCGCGTGATCCGGCGCCATGCCGCCAGTGCTTCCAGGATCAGTTCGCAGGCCGCCACCATGCGTTCGGGGTCGTCCCTCGTGGCCAAGTCGGCAGCCACGGCCGCGTCCACCAGTCCGGTAACACTGCTGAAGCCCTCCAGGCAGGCTTCGGCCGGTTCATCGGGGGAGAACTTGAGCACGCCGCCGCCATCGAACCATGCCACCACGTCGTCAAAGGAAATGTCGTCCGCCCGCTCATCCAGCACACTGCCGGCGGCCTTCCGGATCAGCTCCCGCGCCACCGTGGCCGCGCCCTGAAGCTCGCCCTCGTACTCCAGTTCGAGCTTGCCGGTGATCGAGGCAACGGCGCCGTGCACGTCGCTCACCCGGGGCACCGCCCGGCTGGCGCCGCTCAGCACCGCCCTCCGCTCGGCACCGGACACGGCGTTCTCGAGCACCGTAATCGGCAGCCGCTGACTGACCCCCGATTTCCGGTCCACCCGCGGATCCTCACGGCCCTCAAACGCCACCCGCTCCACCAGCTCGAGAATGAATGAGGGCACGTCCACCGGCACTGTCTCGCGGTCGGTCCACGCCTCCTGCGCGGTGATCTGCATGCCCAGTTCGACGGTACGCGGATAATGGGTGATGATCTCCGAGCCGACCCGGTCCTTGAGCGGCGTAATGATCTTGCCGCGCGCGGTGTAGTCCTCCGGGTTGGCGGTGAAGACCAGCAGCACATCAAGCGGCAGCCGCACCGGATAGCCCTTGATCTGGACGTCGCCCTCCTGCATCACGTTGAACAGGCCCACCTGCACCTTGCTGCTCAGGTCGGGCAGTTCGTTGATGGCGAAGATGCCGCGGTTGGCCCGCGGCAGGAGGCCAAAATGCATGGTCAGTTCGTCGGAGAGCAGGTGCCCGCCCCGGGCGGCCTTGATCGGGTCCAGGTCTCCAATCAGGTCGGCGATGGTGACATCGGGCGTGGCCAGCTTCTCGACGTATCGGTCTTCCCGATGCACCCAGTCGATCGCCGTGGCGTCGCCGCACTCGGTGAGCCGCTCACGGGCAAACTTGGAAATCGGCTGGAAAGGATCGTCGTTCACTTCGCTGCCTGCGACGACCGGCATCCATTCGTCCAGGAAGCTGGCCACGGCACGGAGCAGCCGGCTCTTGGCCTGGCCCCGAAGCCCCAGCAGGATGAAGTGGTGGCGCGAAAGGAGCGCGTTCACCAGCTGCGGCTCGATGGTATCCTCGTAGCCGATCACGCCGGGAAAGAGCGGACTACCCTCGGCCAGCCGAGCGAGGAGGTTCTGCCGCAACTCGGCGCGGACGCTGCGGGAGCGGAGCGGCGCTGCACCCCAGGGACTGCGGCGCAGTTCCCCCAGCGAGCGGGGCAGGGCAGGATGCTGTGGCGTAAATGACTTATTCATATATACTTGAAACCTGAAACTTGATTGGTTGGACAGCGGGTGAACTTGACATTTTGCAACATCGCCTTAACTTCTTGCGCCGTCACGCCTTGCGACAGTGCCAAGGGAATCGGCCGGTTGGACCTACACTTTGAGGAGCGACAGATGCGGAAGCTCGTGCTTGCAGCAGTGCTCGTGGCAGTGGCAGCGTGCGCACCCAAGGGTGAAGAGGCGCCGCCCGCCGATTCGTCTGCGATGATGACGGACACGACCCAGATGATGACGGATACCACGCACATGATGGGTGATTCCGCGATGATGACGGACACCACGATGGCGCGCGATACGAGCCATATGTAGTCTGGCCGGCCGCCTCGGCACTGTCACTACGGGCCTTGCAGGAGCGCATGGATATGCGCTCCAGCGAGGCCCGCGGTGTTTCTATCCGCTCACCCGTCCACATCCTGCGAGCTGAATGGTAGCGCCACGACCGTGGCGAGCCGGCCGGCCGCATCCACCGTGTCGCCAACGTCCGTTTCCCGCCGCAGCAGCGCCAGGCCCAGCACCCGGTCATCCAGCAGCAGGACGGAACTGACGCTCCCGACCGCCTTGCCGTCCCTGGTGACCTCGCTGTCAGTCGGCTCGGATGCGTGATCCCAGCGGAGCCCCTTGAGTTCACGGTTCACGTGGCCGCGGAAGTGGACCCGCGCAACGGTTTCCTGGCCGGTGTAGCAGCCCTTGGTGTAGGACACGCCCCCCACCTCGTCGAACCGGACTTCCTGCGGCAGCGTCCGCTCGCCGATCTCCCGCTCGAGTGACGGCCAGCCCGCCAGGATCCGGGCGGCCTCCAGCAGTCTTGCGTCGCGCGGCGCCACGCCGGCAGCGGCAAGGACCTCGAGTGCAAGGGCGACGGCCGCCTCGCGCCCGGCCAGGAACGCGGCGAACGGCGCATGCTCAGGTCCCAGGGCCACCAGCAGCCGGCCGCGCACCGTGTCAATGACGCTGACGTGTCCGGGCGCGGCCGGCAACGGTCCCAGCCCCGCCTTGAGCAGCGCGTCAACGGCGCCCCGCCCGACCAGCCAGATCACCCGCGCCTCGCCGCTCTGGTCGCCCACCTTGGCGAGCCGGGGCGGCAGGGAACGCTGGAACACCTCGTTCAAGGGGCCGCGTGCCGACGGGTGGGCCACCAGCGTCAGCTCCTGCGGCGCCCGCGCGACCCACAGGTCGGACACGATCATTCCCTTGGGCGTGAGGATGGCGCCATACACCAGGCTGCTGTCGCCGGCGCGCTCCACGTCGTTGGTCAGGAGCCCCTGGATGCAGGTCACTGCGCCCGGTCCCGAGACGCTGAACACGGTCGGCTCGGTGACCACAGCCAGGGCGCCGTGGCGCACGTCGGCGAGTTCCTCGCGGTTGAGTGCTACAGAGGCGACGGAAGCGTCAGGCATCGGTCCACGGAAGGTCGGCAGGGTGATGTCCAGTGAAATCATTCCAGACCACGTCAGCTTCGCCCAGCGCCTCCGGCGGCAGCGAGGAGGCGATGGCGGCGCAGCGAAACCCGCCCGCGCGGGCGGCGGCGATCCCGGGACGTGAATCCTCGACCACCACACATTCGTCCCGCGTGAGCCGCAGCCGCAGTCTGGCGCTCTCGAACGATTGCGGATCGGGCTTGCAGCGCTCCACTTCGTTGGCCGAAATGATGACTTCGAAGTGTTCGCGCAGCAGGTTGGCGTCCAGCACCGACTCGACCTCGCGCCTCAATGCGCTCGACGCGATGCCTAGGACCATGCCCGCCCCGCTGGCCGCCTCCACGAATTCCCGCGCACCCGGCACTAGCGTCATGCGGACGCCGGCCAGCGCTTCATAGATACCCGCCTTCTGTTCAGCGGCATGACGCAGGGTGCGCGCATCGGCCGGTTGTCCGGCGGCCGCCAGCGCGCGGCGCAGGCATTCCCGGTCGTCGAGCCCGAGCAGGTCGGCAAGATAGCGCTCCCGGGTAAGCGGGATGCCATGGGTGGCAAGCGTCGCGGCGAGGGCCTCAAAATGCAGTGCCTCATCGTTCGCGATCACACCATTGAAATCGAAGAGAATGCCACGGGCCAGCATGGAGGGAACTTAATCGTGCCGGGTCACCAGCAGCTCAACCGGATGGGCCGTGCGAATGGCGGAGCCGCGTGCTCGCAGCCCGGCCCCGATCTGCATCAGGCAGCCGGGATTGCCGGTCAGGATCAGGTCGGGCGCGGGTTCAATCGCCATGATGGCATCGAGCTTGGCGGCCAGGACGGCCTGAGACATTGCCGGCTCCAGGAGCGAGAAGATCCCTGCGCTGCCGCAGCACTTGTCGCTGTCCTCCAGTGGGACGAGTTCGAGCCCGGGCACACCGGCCAGGAGCGCCAACGGCTGCTGCACGATGCCCTGGGCATGCTGCAGGTGGCAGGGGGAGTCGTAGACAGCGCGGAGCGCTGTGAGCTGTGCGCTCTGAGCTGTGCGCTGTGCGCTCGACTTCTCGACCTCTCGGCGCCTCGACCCCTCGACCAGCAGCTCACTCACATCTTTCACCCGATTGCTGAACCGCGCCGCTGATTCGGTGCCGAGAAGGTGAGCGTAGCTCTTGAGCATGGCGCCGCAGCCGGCGCTGTTCACCACGATCGGGCTGTCATCGTCACGGAACGCGGCGAGGTTGATCCGCGCCAGCGCGCGCGCGCCGTCGAGATCGCCCGCATGCGCATGCAGCGCGCCGCAGCATGCCTGGCCCCGTGGCCGGGTCATTCGATAACCTGCCTGTGTCACGGCAAGCTCAGTGGCGTCATGAACGTGGGCAAAGAGGGTGGACATGACGCAGCCGGTGAACAGACGGCTGGGCGGACTGCCGGCCGGCAGGTCGACAGTCAACGGTCGACGGTCGACAGGCAACCGTTGACCGTTGACCGTTGACCGTTGACTGGCATCAAGCATCCCCATCGCGAAGCCCAGCCGCCCGGCACCGGCAAGCCGGGCCGGGATGCCGGTCGCGCGCAGCATTCGCGCCATCAGCAGCACCGGCTTCCAGAGCCAGCGATGGCGGAAGACCAGCAGGACCAGCCGCGCGCCGGGCGCCAGCCCATGGGCCCGGGCCAGCGCGTCACGAGCGGCCTCCAGTCCCTGACCGTAGCGCACGCCCGAGGGACAGACCGGCTCGCAACCCCTGCAGCCCAGGCAGGCATCGAGATGGTCGTTGAGGCCGGGGTCGCTCGCCGCAAGCTCGCCGGTGGCGAGTCCGCGCATGAGCACGATGCGGCCGCGCGGGCTGTCGGACTCGTCGCCGGTGGCGAGATAGGTGGGGCAGGCGGGAAGACAGAAGCCGCAATGAACGCAAGTGGACAGCGGCTCGAGAATGTCCTGCCTCACGCCTGCGCGCCCTCGAGGGCCACCTTGAGCGTTTGCCCCGGATCGAATGCCTTGCGCAGGCCCGCGACCAGCAGGCCGACACCCTCGCGGTAGGCGCCGAAATGACCCAGCTGGCGCCGCAGCTCCCAGGGGGCTCGCTCCAGCGTCATGGGCACTTCGCGCTCGGCCAGGAGCCGGCGCAGGGTTCGGAGCCGATCGGCCGAGGCCGCGCCGCTCCACCGGAGTCCGCCGCCAGGCGCTGGCGGTAATCAATCCCTCACTCAGGTCGCGGGTCACCAGGTCCAGCAGGTCATCCAGTCCGTCCGGCAGCACACCGAAACGCACGGTGATGGGCGCGGCCAGGATGCCGCGCGCACTCTGGGACCAGAAGGAGGCGCTCAGCTCCGCCTCCAGCGGCGCCCATCCGCACTGGGCGGCGCCGTGAAGGCGGCCGGCGTCGGCCCCGACCGCGGCATCGCTGCCCATGATCCGGGCGGCGAGCACCCAGTTGGAATCCGCGGCCAGTGCTGGGGAAAAGAGTTCCAGTGCGGCGCACGGCACTTGGGCCTGCATCACCTCTCGTGCCGCGGCGGTGAGGCTGTCGCGCGTGCCCCTGGCCAGCAGCGTCACATCCGCCCGCGGCACCGCGCGCAGCTTGAGGTGAATTTCGGCGATGATGCCAAAGGCGCCGAAGCCACCCACCTGCAGCCGGGTGAGATCATAGCCGGCAACATTCTTCATGACCCGCCCGCCGGCACGCACCACCCGGCCGTCGCCGGTCACCACGGAACACCCCAGGACGTAGTCGCGCACCGTGCCATGGCCAAGGCGGAGCGCACCGGCGGTCGCCGTGGCGAGCACCGAGCCGATGGTCCGCTCCGGCCGCCCGGGTGGATCGAGCGGCAGCCACAGCTCATGCTCCGCCAGCCGGCGCCGAAGCGCGTCCATGCCGGTGCCTCCCTGCACCGTGGCGGCGAGGTCCGACGCACTGACCTCGAGTCACTGAATCCAGTGCCCGGGTGCTCACCGCCAGGTCGGCGGGTGCATCGGGCGGGAGCCAGCCGCCCTCGCCCTCGACGCGCACTTTCCATCCTTCGGCGTGAGCAACATGACAGACTTGCGCCAGCGATTCGATGCTGTCGGGCAGCGCGCGCGGCACCCCATCCGCGCCGGTGGAGGCGCCCTCGTTGCCCAGCAGTGCCCGCAGCCGGGCCAGGATTTCTGATTTCATGTCACTCCTCCGGCCCGCCACTCCCGACACGCATGCACCGGCAGAACCTTGCCCGGATTGGCCCGCTCGATGGGATCAAAAACCCGCCGCACCCGGCACATTGCATCGAGTGTGGCAGCATCGAACACCAGCGGCATGTAGTCCCGCTTGTCGGAACCCACCCCATGCTCGCCCGTCAGCGTGCCGCCGGCATTCACGCAGGCCCCCATGATTTCCGAAAGCGCCTGGTGCACCCGCTCGGTTCGTTGCGCGTCGCGCCGGTCAAAGCTGATGTTCGGGTGCAGGTTGCCGTCGCCTGCATGGAAGACGTTGCTGACCAGCAGATCATGACGCCGCCCGATGGCGCCTACCTGGTCCAGCATCACCGGCAGCTTGCTGCGCGGTACCACCGCGTCCTGCACGGCCAGGTCCGGGGCCACCCGGCCCATCGCACCGAACGCCTTCTTCCGACCCTGCCAGAGCCGTGCCCGATCGTCGGGTCCGGCGGCGGAGCGCACGGTGCGCCCGCCGAATCGCTGGAGCAACGGTCCAACCATGTCCGCATCGGCTTCGACCGCCTCGGCCGACCCATCCAGTTCAACGATCAGGACCGCGGCGGCGTCGGTGGGGTACCCTGCGGCGTAGATGGACGCCTCGACAGCCTGGATGCAGACCTGATCCATCATCTCGAGTGCGGCCGGGACGATGCCGGTCCGCGATGATGGCCGAGACCGCCTCGCTCGCGGCCCGCACCGAGCCAAAATCCGCAAGAAAAGTGCGGATCGCCGCGGGGGCGGGCACCAGTCTGAGCGTGATTTCGCTCGCAATGCCGAACATGCCCTCGCTGCCGACAAAGAGTCCCACC
This sequence comes from uncultured Gemmatimonadales bacterium, assembly GCA_963798915.1. Taxonomy (GTDB): domain Bacteria; phylum Gemmatimonadota; class Gemmatimonadetes; order Gemmatimonadales; family GWC2-71-9; genus CAMLHP01. Next base: position 128,045 of record CAWCVB010000005.1, read on the forward strand.
AGGTCAGGGCCCCACGGCTCGCCGGCAGGCGAGCCCAGGCGCACCGCGGTGCCGTCGGGCAGGATGACCTCAGCCGCCAGCACATGGTTGGTCGTGACCCCGTACTTGAGGCAGTGCGGACCTCCCGCGTTCTCGGCCACGTTGCCGCCCAGGGTGCAGGCCGTCTGGCTGGATGGATCGGGCGCATAGATCAGCCCATGGCGTGCCGTCGCGTCGGTGAGCCGGGCATTGACCACCCCCGGTTCCACCACGGCGCGTCGCTGGCCCGGATCGATGGCGAGTATGCGGTTGAGCCGCGTCAAGCCGATGATCACGGTGTCTGCCTCGCCCAGGCTTCCGCCCGAAAGACCGGTTCCGGCGCCTCGCGCCACGAACGGAACGCCGCGCGCATGCAGCACCTGCATCACCCCGATCAGTTCCTCGCGCGAGCCCGGTATCACGACCGCGCCGGGCGGTGAGACGCGCGTGGGCAGTCCGTCCTGGGCGTACGTGGCCAGCTCGGCCGTCCGATGCCGCACCCAGCGGCGACCTGCCACGGCGCGCAATTCGTCGAGGAGTGCTTCCGCGATCGTCAGTCGTCCTCCGGACGTCCAAAGAGCAGGTGCACGAAGCTGCGATCTTCCGGCCGGCAGACGACGTAGACGTGATCGCCGGGCGTGATCACGGTCGAACCTCGGGGCGGAATCAGGTCGAGACCGCGGATCAGCAGCGTGACCGCCGTCCCCTCCGGCAACGAGAGATCGGCGAGTCGCACGCCGGCGACGGCCAGGTCGTCGTCCACATAGAAGCTGGTGAGCTCGCCGGTGAGCTCCTGGCGCGACTCGATACTGAGCACCGCGGGCGGCGACGGCGGTTCATGACTCTCGAGCCCGAGCCGCCTGGTGGCCCACGCCACGGTGGTGCCCGGCAGGATCGTACTGGTGACGACGATGAAGAATACCACGAGGAAGATGCGATTCGATCCGGGTGCGCCGGCCAGCAGCGGGTAGGTCGCGAGCACAATCGGCACGGCCCCGCGCAGGCCCACCCACGAGATATAACTGACTTCCTTCAGGGAGTACCGGAAGGGCAGGAGGCAGAGTGCCGCCGAGAGCGGCCGCGCCACGAACGCGAGGATCAGCGCGAGTCCCAGTCCGATCCACCAGACGTCGAGCAGCCCGCTGGTGTTCACCAGCAGGCCGAGCACCAGGAACATGGTGATCTGGCTGAGCCACGCGATGGCGTCATGGACACGGAAGAGGCCGCTCCGGAGCGGCAGCGGTCCGTCGGCCAGCACCACCCCGGCGACGTACACCGCCAGAAACCCGCTGCCGTGCAGCAGCGTCGGCGCGGCGAAGGCGAGAAAGGCCAGCGCTACCGTGAAGGCGGGATACAGTCCGCTCGGCACCCTGAGCCGGGTGATGACGCGCCGGCCGCCGGCGCCGATCAGCACGCCAAAGCCCAGGCCGACCCCGATCTGCAGCAGAATATCGAGCGGTGCGGTCCAGGGATTGACCGATCCGGTGGCGAGCAGGTTCTGGGTGAACACGATGGTGAGCATGAATGCCATCGGGTCATTGATGCCGGATTCCACTTCCAGCGTGACCCCGACGCGCCGTCGCAGGTACACGCCGCTCCCACGCAATACCGAGAAGACGGTGGCGGCGTCGGTACTGCTCACCACGGCGGCCAGCAGCAGCGCCTGGGGCCAGGTAAATCCGAAGAGGTGCGCCGCAAAGGCCAGCACCAGGCAGCTGCCGAGCACACCGAAGGTGGCGAGCACACCGGCGGGCTTCCACACATGGCGCACCGACTTCATCGGTGTGTTGAGCCCGCCGTCAAAGAGGATGAGCACCAGGGCGACGATGCCGAGCCGGAAGGCAAACGGCACGTTGGTGACGGCGATCCCGCCCAGACTGGGTGCTCCGGCGGCCATCCCGATGAGAAGGAAGACCAGCACCAGGGGCATGCTGAATCGAGCCGAGGCCCGGCTGAAGATCACGCTGATGACGACGAGCACACCGGCGGTGAGGAGCAGCAGGGCGGTGGCGTGAGGCTCGAAGAGTTCCATGGGCTGTAAGGTCGGGCAGGACGGGCAGGGCGGGCAAGGCGGGATGCCGGCGCGTCGTCATGCGGACGAAGGTCGGAAGTCACGGGGCTCACCCCCGGGGCGAGTGGTCCTGCCCGAGGCCCTCATGGACCCCGGTGTGCACCGGGGTGACGATCAGGCGAGTTTCGGCCCCCCCCGCCCATCCCGCCCATCCCGCCCATCCCGCCCATCCCGCCCATCCCGCCCATCGTCCTACATCCCACTTCCCACTTCCCACTTCCATGTGGATTGTCTACAATCCGGGCAACCGCTTCTCCCGTCACATTTTGTGATGTGGATAACCGTAATTTGTTGACAGATCAGCGTTTTCGTCCCATATTTGCGTGTCTGCAAATCGCGGCGCCCGCCGCGCTAACCCTCAGATCCACACGTAGTTCCGCAGCCATCGGGGTGTCCATGCCGCGTGTCCGCTCCGGGAAGGTCCGCCCGGCGATTCGTCCGTCGGTCCCCATCGGTTCGTTCGATCAGTACCTGCACGACATCCAGAAATTGCCCATGGTCACCGATGTCCAGGAGGAGCGGCGGCTGGCCCGCCGAGCCCTGGACGGCGACGAATGGGCCGCCGAGCGGCTGGTCACCGCCAATCTTCGCTTTGTGATCTCCTACGTGAAGCGCTACCAGGGGCATGGCCTGGAGCTGGCCGAGCTGGTGGCGATCGGCAACGAGGGACTGCTCAAGGCAGTGCGGAAGTTCGATCCCGATCACGGAGTCAAGTTCATTTCCTACGCCGTGTGGTGGGTCCGGCAGGCTGTGCTCAAGGCCCTGGCAGAACAGACCCGCACCGTCCGCATTCCGCTCAACCAGAACGCCGCGCTGATCAAGATGTCCAAAGTCGAGAGCATGCTGCAGCAGGAGCTGGGGCGGACCGCCACCGACCGGGAGCTGGCGCTGGTGCTCGATGAGACGGTGGACAACATCCGCTCCGCCCGCCGCATCAGTACCATTGAAGTCTCGCTGGATGCGCCGGTCGAACGGCAGGACAAGGTGGGAACGACGTTTGGCGAGCGGGTGGCCGGCACCACGATCAACGACATCGAAGAGCATACTGATGGAACCCTGCGGCGGGAATTCATCGACCGGCTCTTCCGCGAACATCTCACCCCGCGCGAACGCAAGATCCTCTCCCTCTACTACGGCCTGGATGAAGGCAGCGAAGCCCTCACACTCGAAAAGATCGGTCAGCTCCTGGGCGTGACCCGCGAGCGCATCCGCCAGATCCGTGAGCGCGCGTTCGAGAAGCTCCGTGCCTCGCCGAACGTGCGGATGCTGGAAGGCCAGGGAGTGAGCGGGGCAGCCTAGCAGGACGGGCAGGACGGGCAGGACGGGCAGGTGCGACCGCGATTTTCGACGGAGCCAGCCTCCTGCAATGCATTCACAACAACGTCATCGACCTACCGTGGTAGACGCGATCCCTCGAGCAGGCGACCCGACTCGCCGTCTCGCCGTCTAGCCCTCTCGCCGCCCCAGCACCCCTCGCAGCACCGCCTCATCCACCGCGATGGTCCACGCACCTCCCTCACGATGCGCGTGGCCGATCGACGCAGGCAGGGCAAACCGCAACGCGCCCGCCAGTGATTTCTTGTCGAGACGCATGGCCTCCGTCAAGGCGGGCAGGGCGGGCAGGAGGTGCAGGACGGGCAGGTGAAGGCGGGTCAGCAGACCGGCCACGCGATCCGCCGTGCCCGCTTCCGTAACTCCCATCGCCTCGCCCACGCGACACTCGGCCACCAGCCCCATCGCGACCGCCTCGCCGTGCGGCCTGGCGTACGCTGTCACCTGCTCGATCGCGTGCGCCACGGTGTGCCCGGCATTGAGCACCGCACGCCGCCCGGATTCCCGTTCGTCTCCCGCCACCACCGCGGCCTTGATGGCCACGCTTCGCCGCACCAGTTCCTCCAGGACACCGAGGTCGCGGTGATTCAGCCGGTCTACCTGCGATTCGATCCATGCGAAGTGATCGCCGTCTTCCATGAGGCCGTGCTTCACGGCTTCGGCCAGGCCACAGCGATATTCGCGATCGGGCAGGGTGGTGAGCGTGAGGAGGTCGGAGACGACGGCGGCGGGCGGATGGAATGCGCCAACCAGGTTCTTGCCGAGCGGCGTGTCCACCCCGGTCTTGCCGCCGATGGACGCATCCAGCATGGCGAGCAGCGTGGTCGGCACCAGTACCACCGGAATGCCGCGGGCAAATGTCGCGGCGACAAATCCGGCCAGGTCTCCGGTGACGCCGCCACCCAGCGCCACAATGGCGCTGTCACGTCCAAAGGTCCGTGCCAGCAGCGCATCGGTGAGCCGAGCCCAGGTCTCCCGCGTTTTCGACGCCTCACCGGGAGGGAAGGTGAGTGGCTCACTCCAGCCGGCCGGTGCTTCGTCGTTGCACGACTGCTCCCTGCCACGCCAGCCCATCGGTCCGCCAGCTCGCCACTCGCCATAGAGCGCCGCGACGCCGGCATCCGCAATCAGCGCGGTGCGGCGGCCGGGCAGGAGCTGGCTCACGATTGCGGGCAGCTGTTCGAGGAGGCCGGTACCGATGTAGACCGGGTACGCACCACCTTCCTGCCGCACTTCCAGCGTCGGCGCTACCAGGTGACGTCCTCCACCCCCGCCTCGTGATTGGCCAGCCGAGCGAACGTAAACAGCAGGTCGGAGAGGCGATTGAGATAGACCAGGAACAGCTCCGGCACCGGCGCCTGCCCGGCGAGGTGCACCACGCTGCGCTCGGCCCGGCGGCACACGGTCCGTGCCACATGAAGTGCGGCACTCGCCGCCGAACCGCCGGGCAGGATGAACGCGCGCAACGGTGGCAGCTGCCCGGTGGCGCGATCGATGGCGGCCTCGAGTTCGGCGATGCGCGCCTCCTGGAATTCAGCCCGCGCGAGCGCCTTCTTGACCTTCTCCGGGTCGGGCGTCGCAAGGTGGCCGCCGATCGAGAAGAGGTCGCGCTGAATCTGTTCCAGCAGCGACGCCTCGAATGCCGGTGCGCTGGCGCGCACGGCGCCGATGGCGGCATTCAGTTCATCCACGTCGCCATATGCGGCCACGCGAGGATGATCCTTCGATACCCGACCGCCGCCAAAGAGGCCGGTCTGCCCGGTATCGCCGGTCCTGGTGTAGATCTTCATTGGCACGGCCCATCCATTTCTGCGGCAGCGACCACCACGTTGTCGGCTGGCTGAATGATGCCCCAGATGACGCTGCCATCGCGCACATCTACCTGTTCCATCCAGAGGTTGTCGCGCACAAACCCGAAGTCAGCGACCGCCACCAGCCGCCGCCAGAACGTGCTGCGCCCCGAGCCGAACGGCCGGATGACGCCGCCACGCATCCGGAGCCAGGTGGGACGAAAGATGAACTGGCGGCTGGTGCCATCCTTGCTCCAGCTCATGACGCCGGCGCTGAGCAGCGTGTCGGACCCCGCCGTGCGGCGCTCACGCAACGAGACGGCATACCGGACTGTCGAGTCCGCCGAGCGGTAGGCGATCACGTCGGCGGCATCCACATCGGTCAGGGTGTTGAGCTCGGGCGGGGCAGTCAGCGGCGGGCCGGGCTCGACGCTCGGGAAATCATTGGCGAGCGATGAGTCCATGGCATCCCGCGTCCATTGGATCAGGTCATCGGCGAGCCGGGCATCCGGGCCGGTCGGCGGCCGCCGCCAGAGCGGTGTGCCCCGGCCGAATGTCGGGTCGACTGAACCGACCACCGGCCCGGTGAGCGGGGGCGCAGTACGGTCGAGTGGCTCGACGATGAGCTCGGCTCGCGAGCCCCGCCCGCCGCAGCGACCGGCGCGGATGGTAATGGCGGTGACCAGCACATCGCTGCGTCCGGCCGGCGAGCCCACCCGGGCTGGCGCGGCGAGCACGCCATCTTCCGCGGCATCGCTCGCCTCGCGGAGCGGTACCCGGATGACCCCTCGCGCGCGCACGCCCGACCAGAAATCGGTGGTCCGCCGCAGGTTGGGCACGTAGCGGCCGATCAGGTCGGTCACGAACATGCTGTCACTGGAGATCAGGTGCACCGCGCGATCAGTGCCCTCACCGACGAAGCTCCCGGCCATGCGGCCCAGCGAGTCCAGCCGTGCGTCGCTCGCCGTCACCATCCGCTCCAGCGGCGCCGGCGCCCGTTCGCGGAACACCTCGCTCAGAAAGCGCTGGGTGGCCGCGCACGCGCCCAGCAGCAGCAGCGCCGTCAGCGGCAGGGCAGGTACGAGACGGTCCGGGAAGCGCATGGCCCGGAATATACTGGCTCCGGGAGGTTATATTCGCCGCGCGCGGCCATTCCGGCCGGAACCTCAGGCAGCGGGAGTCGGGTTGGTGACCATGCAGGACAAACCGTACGAGATCAAGGACCTCACCATCATCGGCGGCGGGCCCACCGGATTGTTCGGCGCCTTCTATGCCGGCATGCGAGGCGCGTCCGCCCGCATCGTGGATGCGCTGCCGGCGCTGGGTGGCCAGCTCATGGCGCTCTATCCCGAGAAATATATCTACGACGTTGCCGGCTTTCCCAAGGTGCTGGCCAAGGACCTGGTTCGCGACATGTCGGCGCAGGCGCTGCAGTTTGGCGCTGACGTCCACCTCAATCAGGTGGTCACCGGGTTGAGCAAGGTGGTTGATCCCGAGGGCGGCATCGGCCACTTCCTGCTGGAGACCGATGTCGAGGTGCATGCCTCGCGCACGGTGCTGATCGCGGCGGGCATCGGCGCGTTCGAGCCCCGGAAGCTGCCGCTCAAGGATGTGGAGCAGTGGGAGACCCGCGGGCTGTATGACCGCGTGCTGGAGCCGCAACAGTTTGCGGGGCAGCGGGTCGTGATCGTGGGTGGCGGGGACTCAGCGCTGGACTGGACGGTCAACTTGATGGGCATCGCCCGCAGCATCACCCTGGTGCACCGCCGGAACGACTTCCGGGGTCACGCCGCGACGGTGCGGCAGGTGATGGAGCATGCCAGCCGCGGCGCCTGCACCATCTGCACCTCGAGCGAACTGCACGCCATTCATGGTGACGAGCGCATTGAGCGTGTCACCATCATGAACCGCGACACCCGGGAAACCCGCGACGTCGAGGTGGATGCGGTCATTCCCCAGCTCGGCTTTCATTCCGACCTCGGCGCCATCCGCGAGTGGGGGCTCGACACCGAAAAGGCCGACATCAAGGTCGACCAGGTCATGTCCACCAATGTGCAGGGCATCTATGCTGCGGGGGACATCACCAGCTATCCAGGCAAGCTCAAGCTGATCGCCGTGGGCGCGGGCGAGGCCTGCATCGCGGTGAACAACGCGGTGCATTACATCGACCCCAAGGCCAAGGTGAACCCGGGACATTCGTCGAACCTGGCGATTTTCGGGGAGACGGAATAACTGTGCGGCAGGACGAGTGGGTGAGCTTTGCCCTGCCCATCCTGCCCATCCTGCCCATCCCGCCCATCCCGCCTACCGCACCCCCGCCGCCTTGGCCATCGCCACCACCACCGAATCAATTTTCCGGATGGTGGCCCCACCCCCCACCGACTGGTTATTCACTTCCACCGAGAAGGTCCAGGTCCGCCCGCCGCCCATGTCGATGAAACCCGACAATGTGTTCACGCGTGAGATGCTGCCGGTCTTGGCCTGCACCCGGTCGGCCAGCACCGTACCGCGAAAGCGGTTGTGAAGCGAGCCCTTCTTGCCGCTCTGCGGAAGTCCGGCGAGAAAGGTCTGCGCGTGTGGATGCCTGCGGATGAAGCGGAGCACCTGGGTGAAGGCGAGCGGGCTGATCAGGTTGTTGGCCGCGAGCCCGGAGCCATCGGAAAGCGAAAACTCGGTCGAGTCCACCCCCACCGAATCGATCAGGAACCGACGCTCCACCTTGAGCCCCTCCTGCCAGCTCCCTGACGCGCCGAACTGTTTGCCCACCTGCTTCAGCAGCATCTCGGCGTAGAAGTTCTGGCTGGTGTTGAGAATGGGAAAGACCCAGTCCTTGAGCGGACGGCTCTCCACCTCGGCGAGTGGCGGCTGCTTTCGCACCAGCGCGTAGGTGGTCGAATCGGTGGTCGAGACGGTGGTGCCGGTCACGCCGATGCCGTTCTGCTGCAGCACGCTCTTGAGCGCGTTGGCTGCGAACAGGTTGGGATCCGGCACCGCGAAGTAATCGGTGCCGCCCCGGCTGTCGAGCGCCACGCTTCCTTCGGCCCACGCGTTCATGGTGCCGGGAGCGCGCCACATTCGGTCCGGCACATCGGTTTCACCACCGGCAGGCGCCGTCGTGGTCCGGTTTTCGAATCGCAGCTCGGTGAACGGCGGCGAGACCAGGATCTGGGCTGGCGCGCCCACCCGTGGCCCGGGTTCCCAGTGCACGTCCACGCTGTTGTCATTCATGGCCAGCCCGGTCACGGGTGCCGCGTACCACCAGAAGGTGTCGAACAGATTCCAGAAAGGGTGCACCATGGTCGGCTCGAAGTAACTGCCGTCACCCACGATCTGGCCGTCAATGGTGGTAATGCCACGCTGCTGCAGCTGCGCCACCAGCTTCCGCATCTGCCACACGGGATCGCGATCGCAGACGCCCGCTGCCAGCGTATCCACCGCATAGCACCGGACGCCCACCGCGGGATCCCCGCGACCATAGAGGATCAGGTCGCCGCGCAGCACGCCGTTGTCCAGCGGGCCGGTCGCATAGAGACTGGTTCTCACCGTGAAGTCGGGGGCCAGGAGGGCCGACGCCACCGAGGTCGCGATGATCTTGGTGTTGCTGGCCGGGACAAAGACCGTCCGGGCGTTGTGGTCGTACACCAGCTTGCCCTTGTCGTCCACCAGCGCCACGCCCCAGAACGAATTGTCGAACGGCGGCTGCGCGATCAGGGCGTCGACCTGCGACTTCCAGCCTTGAGCGTGGGCGGTCGAGATGGGCAGGATGGGCAGGATGGGCAGGATGGACAGGATGGGCAGGAATCGCAGGCGGAGGGCGCGGACGACCGACGACCGACGACCGACAACCATCCCGCCCGCCTTGCCCATCCCGCCCATCTCGCCCATCCTGTCAATCATACGCCACCCGTGGATCCACTTTCGCATAGACCAGGTCCGTGATGAGGTTCACGAGCACAAACACCAGGCTCAGGAAGAGGATGCTGCCCTGGATGGCCGGAAGGTCACGCTTTTCGATCGCGCTCAGCACGTATCGGCCGACCCCAGGCCAGGAGAAGATCGTCTCGGTCAGGATGGATCCGGTGAGGTAGCTGCCGAAATCCAGCCCGATGACGGTCACCACTGGCAGCAATGCGTTGCGCAGGCCATGGGAAAGCAGCACCGGCGCCTCCCGCAATCCCTTGGCGCGCGCTGTGCGAATGAAGTCGCTCCGCAGGACTTCCTGCATGGCCGCGCGTGTCATCCGCGCGAGGAAGGCGACCGAGCGCATGCCCAGCGTAATGGCGGGCAGGACCAGGAAGGCGAACCCGCCGTAGCCGGACGCGGGCAGCCATCCCAGCGCCACGGCAAACACCAGGATGAGGAGCAGCCCGACCCAATAGACCGGGAAGGACACGCCGGCGTAGGCGACCAGTGCAAACAGCCGGTCGCTCCACCCACCCGATCTCCAGGCGCCGAGCACACCGATGGAGATGCCCAGCAGCGCGGCAAACAGCATGGCCGAGCCGGCCAGCTTGAGGGTGGCGGGGAAGCGCTGCAGCAGGTCCCGGATGATGGGGCGGTTCGTAATATAGGAGCGGCCCAGGTCGCCCTGCGCCACCTGGGCCACGTAGCGCCCGAACTGCACCGGCAGCGGATCCTCCAGGTGCAGTTCGGCCCGGAGCCGCGCCATGGTGGCGCTGTCAGCACGCTCGCCCACCATGGCCTCGACCGGATCACCGGGCGCGACGTAGAGCAGCAGGAACGTCACCACCAGCACGCCGACCAGCGTTGGCACCACCAGAAGCAGGCGCAGCAGGATGAATCGGCCCACTAGCGCTCGATATGGGCGTCAACCCATCGCTGGCCGGTAAACACGGCCGGAACCTCCCAGCCCTTCAGGCCTTCCTGCGTAACCCACATGTCCTCGGGAAACCAGAGGAAGACCCATGGTGCGAGGTCAAAGATCCGCTGGTCCACCTCCCGGGCGAGGGTGGCCTTTTCCTGCTCGTCGAGGGTGGTGCGGAGCCGCACGGTCATGCTGTCTACCAGCCGGTCCTTCAGGAAAGCATAGTTGCCGCCGGGCCCGAAGTTGCGGCTGTTGAAGAGCGGATAGGTGAAATTTTCGGGGTCGGGGTAGTCGGCGTACCAGTCGCCCAGGTACATGTCGGTCTCCCCCTTCCGCACGGCGGCACGCACGCTGGTGGCGTCGCGTTCGATGATCTCCGCCTTGACGCCCACCGCGGCGAGGTCCTGCTGGATGGCCTGGGCCACGCGGGCAAATTCGGTCCGCTGGGATCGCCACAGCTTGACCTGAAAGCCGTCGCCGTAGCCCGCCGCGCGGAGCAGCGCCCGCGCCGAGTCGGGGTTGTACGGGTAGGGCGAGCGTCCGTCGTCATACCCATCAATGCCGGGCGGGATGGCGCCGGCGGCCTGCACTCCCCGTCCCGCCAGGATGGTTTTCAAAATGGTCTGCACGTCGACCGCCATGTTGAGTGCCCGGCGCACCCGCACATCCTTGAGCGGTCCACGGGTGGTATTGAGTGACAGGTACCACGAACGGATGGCCGGCCGGCGCTTGATCCGGTCCGCGGCGCTGCCGGTCCAGCGTGCCGTCTCGCTGTAGGGAACTTCCAGGACGCTGAGCTGGCCGGTCTCGAAGTCCGCCGTCTGGGTCGCCGTCTCGGGGATGATCCGGATCGTCAGGCTGTCGGACTTGGCCTTCTCGCCCCAGTAATCGTCGTTGCGGGCCAGCACCAGCAGATTGTCGTGCGACCAGCTCACCAGCTTCCAGGGCCCGCTGCCGACCGGGTGCTGGGCAAAGTCGTTGGGCGTGGGCGTCGGAACCACCGCCGCCACCGGCATGGCCAGGAACTTGGGGAAGATGTTGAGTGGCTGATCGAGCGTAAAGACGACGGTGGAGTCGTCCGGCGCCTGGAGCCCGGCGATGTTGCCGGCCTTGCCATCACGGTAGGCGGCGGCGCCCGAGATCGGTTCCAGGGGCCACTGACGTCCCCGCGCGCCCGGCGCCAGAGCCCGGAGAATGGAAGCCTCGACATCCCGGGCCGTCAGGGGCCGGCCATTGCTGAATCGCAGGCCGTGCCGGAGATGGAAGGTGTAATCGAGCCCGGTGGAATCGGCTTCCCAGCGTGAGGCCAGTCCCGGCTGCAGCCGGCCGTCCACGTCAAACTGGACCAGGTTGTCGAAAATGGTCGTGACCACTTCGCCCGACTGGACATCGGTGGAGAGGGCCGGGTCGAGCGTCGCCGGGTCGGCGGACAGGTAGTAGCGGAGCGTCGCGTCGCCGCCGTGGGTGTCGCCGCAGGCGGCAAGCCCGGCGAGCACGAGGCTGCCGATGAGGTGCATTGGACGCATAGGCGTTCAGAATCCCGGCATGCTGGCGAGGGGGGCGGGCGTCAAAAAGTTGACACCACGACGTAAGTTGCTCAAAATACCGTGCTTACAGAATGTCGTCAACGACGGTTTGCGCGGTTCTGCGCCGGCCGCAGGGAGGCGCGTGCGTTCGTTTTTTCGTCACCACATGGCGCCGGGGATCCTGAGTCCGGCGCTGCGGGTACTGCTGCTCGGCACCCTGGCCCTGGCTGGCACGGCGCGGAGCGCGCAAGCGCAGCGCAACACCGACCTGGTGGTGCGCAAGCTCGCCTTTGATGGAAACCACGCCATCCCTGACGACGTGCTGGCGGCCAGCATCGCCACGACCAATTCGGCCTTTCTGGCCCACGTCAGTCTGCTGCGCTGGCTCGGGCTCGGCGAGAAGCGCTACTTCAACCAGACGGACTTCGAGCGGGATGTGTTCCGGCTCGAGGTGCTGTATCGCAAGAGCGGCTATCCCGACGTGCAGGTCGACACACTGGTGCGTCGCACCCCAGAGGACATCTACCTCACGTTCAAGATTACCGAAGGCGAACCGATCCGGGTCCAGTCCTTCGAGGTCACCGGACTCGACTCGCTGTCGGAAGAGGTGCGTCGCGCCGTCACGCTGGACCTGCCGATGGCGGAGGGCGACGTCTTCAGCCGCATCGTGATGCAGATGGCGGCCGACAGCATCGCCTTGCGACTGGAGAACCGCGGCTATCCCTCGGCCGACGTGCTGGTGAGCTACATCGTTCGCACCGGCGAACGCCGGGCATCCGTGACCCTCGATGCGCTGCCGGGCCAGCGTGCGGTGGTCGGACGGGTCTCCGTGACGGGGACCCAGCGCACCACTCCACGCACCGTCGTGTCCCTGCTCACCGCTCGGCCGGGCGAGACGTATTCCCGCGACGATCTCTTCCAGAGCCAGCGAAACCTGTATAACAGCGACCTCTTCCGGCTGGCAGCGGTCAATCTGGACACCACCCGCTTCGTGCCCGGTTCCGATTCGGTACCGCTCTTGGTCCAGGTGGCCGAGGCGCTCCCGCGGCGGGCCCGGGCCTCGCTGGGGTACGGCACCACCGACTGCCTCCGGGGTTCGGCGGGAATCACCTTCCGGAATTTCCTGGGGGCCGGCCGGCTGCTGGACATCACGACCAGGGTGGCCAAGGTGGGTGTCGGCCAGCCGCTCGACTGGGGCCTGGAGAAGACGCTCTGCGAGCCGGTCCGGGAGGACACCATCGGCTCGAGCAAGCTCAACTACAATTTTACCACCACGCTTCGCCGGCCCGCATTCCTCTCGCCCAACAATACGGCGGTGGTGTCCGCCTACGCCGAGCGACGCAGCGAGTTCAAGGTGTACCGGCGCCAGGAAGTCGGCGCCAGCGTCGGCATCAATCGCGAGACCCCCATTCGCCGGCTCCCGCTGGCACTGACGTACACCTTTACGGTGGGCCGGACCGAGGCGTCACCGGTGAGCTTCTGCGCTTTCTTCAATGCCTGCAATCCGTCGGATGTGACCTTCCTGAGTCAACGGCGCCGGCTCGCCGCCGTGAGCGCCACCGGAACGGTGCCGCGCGCCAACAATCCGCTCAATCCCACCCGCGGCTATGTCGCAAGTGGCGAACTGACGGTGGCGAGCCGGTTCATCGGGTCCGATCCGGTCGAGCAATTCACCCGGGTCGTGGGTGACTACGCCTGGTATCACCCCATCGGTCGTGACCTCGTCTTCAGCTGGCGGGTGCACGCCGGCTCGATCTTTTCGCCGGTCAAGCTGGCCGGGTCGCCGGTGAGCTTCGTACCGCCGGAGGAGCGCTTCTACGCCGGCGGCCCCAATGACGTGCGCGGGTTTCCCAGGAACGAGCTGGGGCCGGTGGTCTACGTCGCCACCCGGGCTCATCTGGATGCGCGGGCTGATTCAGGCCTGGCCATCGACCCCGACTCGGTGCGCATCTTTCCCACCGGAGGCAACACCATCGCCGTGGCCAACGTGGAATTGCGGCTGCCATCGCCCATCTTTACCGAGCGCATGCGACTGGCGGTGTTCGTGGATGCCGGGAGCATGTGGGAACGGGGTGTGACGTCCTCCCGAGTGGTCATCACGCCCGGCTTCGGCATCCGGATCGGCACCCCGCTCGGGCCCGCGCGGCTCGACATCGCCTACAACCCGCGCGGACTGGCGCCGGGACAGTTCTACATCGTCGAACCGGACAATAGTCTGACGAAGGATCCGACCCGGACGCCCTATGCGCCGCCGGGTCATCACTACGCACTTCACTTCGCCGTGGGACAGCCGTTCTAGCATGCGCCGCCGAGCTGCTCGTTTCGTTTTTGTCTTTCTGCTTGGCACCCTCGCCACGGTGCTCGGGGTGCTGGCGTCCCTGATCCTGACGCCGCCCGGACGCGACCTGCTCGCGCGCGCGGTGTCCGCCAAGCTCGATCAGGTGGTGAATGGCAGCATCTCGGTGCGCAGCATCTCGGGCTCGTTCCTGTACGATCTCACGCTGCAGGACGTAGTGGTGCGCGACACTCAGGGCGTGCTGCTGGCGCGGATTCCGCGCGCCAGGGTCGGCTACTCACTTACCCGGCTGCTGGGCGGCGATATCGTGCTCACGCGGCTGGCGCTCGACCAACCCGAGATCCAGATCATCCAGCATCACAACGGCGTGATGAATTATGCCGACGTGTTGCGGTTGGGTCAGGGCACACCGGGCGGCCCCTCGCGCCTGGTGGCCTTTCACGACGTGCAGTTGCTCGATGGGGCGCTCCAGATCGAATTCCCCTGGCGGACCGATTCCACCTGGTCGCCGCAGCAACTGGACAGCGCCCTCGCCGCGGAGCGGGCCCATCCCGGCCGGATCATCCTTTCCACGCCCGAGGGCTACCGGCGGGTGATCCAGTTGCGTGACCTGACGACGAGGCTCTCGCGCCTGCAGATCTCGTCGCCCGACCGGAAGCCGTTTACCCTGGATCTCGATTCCCTCGCGGCCAGGGTGAATGACCCGGGCGTGACGGTGACCGATCTTCGCGGTCGCGTCGTGATCCGCGGTGACAGCGCCGTCTTCAGCCTCGAGCACGGCGCGCTGCCCAACACCGAGGTGGCAGGCGGCGGGGCCGTGACGTGGCCGCACGATACGCTCCTGTTCGATTTTCAGCTGGAAGCTCCGCATGCGAGCCTCAATGACCTGCTCTGGGTCTCTCCTGACTTTCCTCCGTTCACCGGGAGTGGCACGGTCGCGGCCACCTCGGAGACCGGGATGCGGACGGCATACGACCTGCGCCAGCTCGATCTTCGCCATGGCAACCAGCGCGTCACCGGTCACCTCGTGGCGCTGCAGGACAAGGTGCGCGGCGTGGGGTTCCGCGACATGGATCTCCTGCTCAGCAACTTTGACCTGGACTACGCGCGGGTGTATGCCGATTCGCTGCCTTTCTACGGCACCGTGTCCGGCTCGCTGCAGGGCGACGGCTGGCTGGATCGCATGCGGATTTCGGCGGACTGGGACTACACCGACACCAAAGTCGAGGGACACCCGGTGAACGCCATCGTGGCCGACGGGGTCGTCGGGTTCGACAAGCGCACCGGGCTCTACTTTGACAAGCTCCGGCTCCGGGACTCCGATATTGACCTGCGCACCGCTCGACGGCTCGCGCCCGCGGTGGTGGTGCCGGGCCGGCTGAACGCGGTCGGCACGCTCAGTGGGCCGATGCGCAATGTGACCTTTGTCGGCACCGCGCGACACCACGACGGCGACCGGCCGGTGAGCCGGCTGAACGGGCGCGTCCGTCTGGACACCCGGCGCGACATTCTCGGCGTCTCGCTCGACGTCCAGCTCGATCCCTTGTCATTCGAGGGCATCCGTCGCGGTTTCCCGGCGCTGCGGACCCGGGGCGACGTGAGCGGCCACCTGGCCATGGATGGCACCCTCGAGCACATGACCATCGCCGCGGATCTCTCGGGCGCCATCGGCTCGCTGATGGCGCGTGGGGGCGTGACCATGCGACCGCCCCACTGGGGCGCCGACAATTTGCGAGTCGAGTTCCGTCATCTTGACCTGGCGGCGCTGCGCGGCGCCGGTCCGACCACCAGCCTGAATGGCGAGGCGCTGGCGACCGGCAGCATCGATACGCTGCGTGCCCCGGAGGGAGTCGTCGAAGCGGCGTTGCAGCGCAGCCGGATCCGGGAATGGAATCTCGACACCCTCTTCACCAGGACTGCGGTGCGCGACAGCATCATTGCGGTCGACACCCTGTACACCGAATGGCAGGGTGCGCGCGCGGGCGGTTCGGGCACCCTCGGCTGGGCCGGATCGCATGTGGGCACCATGTCCTTTCATCTGGCTGCCGACAGTCTCGTGGCGTTCGATTCGCTGCTGCTGGCCAGCACCGGACAGAAACGCGATTCGGCCAAGACCTTCCAGGTGCCGCTCGCCGGCAGCGCCACCGCCGCACTCGCACTCAACGGCAACCTCGATTCACTGGCGCTGGTCGGGTCGTTCGATGCCCGCGCGCTCGCGTTCCAGGGCTACCGTGCGCCCCGGCTCAGCGGCACCTTCGGCTCCGGCGCGGGTGACGATGGCCGCCTCGCACTGTCGCTCGAGGCCGATACCGTCACTTTCCAGACCGATTCATTAGTCTCGTCCATCTGGACTTTCCATGAGCTGACCGCCTCGGCTGATGGCGTATCGGATTCTCTGGACTGGGCTTTCGGCACCGGCATCGGGAACGGACCCCGGGTGGACGCCGCCGGCTGGTGGTCCCGGCTGCACGACCGCACGGTGCTCGGAGTCGACACGCTCCGGGCCGATCTGATCACCCGCCCCTGGCGGCTCCTGTCACCCACCACCGTCGTACTGAGCGACAGCGCGCCGCGGCTCGATTCGCTGGAGTTCGCGGCCGTGGACCGGAGTGGCTCGCTCCGGGTGAGCGGTCGCATTCCGATGAAAGCCCCTGGCGATCTGACGGTGGACGCGTACGGACTCGAGCTCAAGGGCCTCTACGCCCTGGCGGGCAAGGACACCACCGGCGTGAAGGGCGCACTCGGCGCCGATCTCCATCTGGGCGGCTCGGCCCGCATGCCGGAAGGCAGCGGCGGCTTCACCCTGTCCGGGCTGGAGTTCGGCGAATCGCAGCTGCCCTATATCGAAGGCATCTTCAATTACGGCGAACGCCGGCTGGATGCGAATCTCCAGCTCTGGCGCACGGGCCAGCCGATCATGCACGTCAATGGCCACCTTCCGATCGACCTGGGACTGGGCGACATCAAGGACCGCCGCCTGGAGGGACCCATCTCGATTCGCGCGGTGGGCGACAGCGTGAACCTCGGCATCATCGAGGCGTTCATGCCAGCAGTGCAGCAGGTGCACGGCTTCATGACGGCTGACGTTGCCATCGCCGGGACCTGGGCGGAGCCGAGCCTCCAGGGCTTCGTGAGCATCCGGGACGGCGGCATGTACCTGCCGGCGCTCAACGTCACGTGGGACTCCCTGATTGGCCGGGCCGATTTTGCCGGCGACTCGGCCATTGTCGAGAACCTGCGGGCATCCAGTGGCGACGGTGGCGCCGTGGCCGTCAACGGCAGCATCCGCCTGCAAGACCTGTCGCATCCGTTTCTCGACCTCAATGTCGTCTCGCGGCAATTCCGCGCCATTGACAAGCGCAACTTCCTCACGCTGGTGGCCTCGGGTCGCCTCAAGCTGACCGGACCATTCTACGGCGCCACGCTGACCGGCTCCGGCGTTGCCGACGCCGGCGTGCTCTACTTTGCCGACCTGATCAACAAGCAGGTGATCGACCTGGAAGACCCGTCCAATCTTGATCTGCTCGATACCCTGGCCCTGCGCCGTCGGCGCCTGGGTGAGAGTTTTCAGAGTCGCTTCCTGGACGGACTGCGGATCGAGGACTTCAACCTGCAGATGGGCAGCGATTTCTGGCTTCGCTCCAGCGAGGCCAACATCAAGCTTTCAGGACAGGTGCGTACCAACAAGATTCGGAAGGAGTACCGGCTGGACGGATCGCTGGAAGCCGGTCCGGGCACCTATACCCTCAAGATCGGACCGGTCTCGCGCGACTTCACCGTGCAGCGCGGCAGCGTGACCTACTTCGGCACACCCGACCTGAACGCAGGCCTCGACATCACGGCCGAACACAGTGTCCGTGCGGCGAGCGGCCAGGACGTTCCCGTCATCGCGCACATCGGCGGCACGCTGGTTCGCCCCGAGCTCGAGCTGCGCTCCGATCCGACCATTCAGCCGCCGCTCTCCGAAGTGGACCTGGTGAGCTACCTCATCCTGGGTGTGCCGTCGAGCCAGGCGCAGGGCGCGCAGCTGGCGTCCGTCAACAGCGTGGCATCCATGCTTACCAGTGCGCTGTCCAGCGATGTCGAGCGCGCCCTGGTCAACGACATGGGTCTCCCGGTGGACCTGATCGAGATCCGGCCGGTCCTGGCCGGCGGCACCCGGGAACTGAGCGCCCTCCAACTCGGTGCCGGCTGGCAGATCGGCCGGCGCACCTTCCTCCGGCTGAACGCCGGCTACTGCGCCGGACGCGGCGTGGCGGGCTTCGGCGCCAGTCTCGACTACCGGCTCACGCGCGACTGGCGGCTGCAGACCTCCTTCGAGCCAACCTACCGGAACTGCGGACGGACGCTGGGACAGTTTGATCCCAACACCAGTTACCAGGTCGGCTTCGACGGGCTGTGGGAGCGCGAGTTCTGATGGCACGTGCGCTCGTGATCACCAATCCGGCTGCGGCACGCACCCGCGCACGCACCGTCGCGGGCATCATGGATGCGTTCCGCGCGGGCGGCTGGCAGGCCGAGGTGCTGGCCACCTGCGGCACCGGCGACGCCCGCCGGCTGGCGGAACAGGGCGTGGACGCCGGCGTGGATGTGGTCGCGGTGTTCGGAGGCGACGGCACGACCATGCAGGCCGCCGCCGCCCTGGTGGGCACCGACACCGCGCTGGGAGTGATCCCGGGCGGCACTGGAAACCTGCTGGCGGGCAACCTGCGTATTCCGACCTCGCCGATTCGCGCCGCCCAGGCCATTGTCCACGGCCAGCCGCGCCAGATCGACCTGGGGCGCATGCAGCGGGGCGACGACGCCCAGTATTTCGCGGTCGCCTGTGGCGCGGGCTATGACGCGCGCGTGATGGCGGAAACGGATGCGGCCCAGAAGCACAAATGGAAATTCGCCGCGTACGTGGCCACCACGTTCCGCCTGATGGACCAGCTGCGGCCCTCACGCCATGTCATCACGGTCGACGGCGAGGAATACGAGACCGACGCGTCCATGCTCCTGATCGCCAACTGCGGCGAGGTCATCCCACCGTTCGTCCGCTTCAAGTCGGGCATCAGGCCGGATGACGGCCTGCTGGACCTGATCGTGGTACGGGCGTCGAATTTCAGCCAGAGCGTGCGGGCGGTATGGGATCTCGTGAGCGAGGGCCCGGCCCGTGGGCGTGACGAATTCGTGGCGTATGCGCAAGGCGCGGAGATCCGGGTGGTGAGCACCCCGGTCGAGCCGGTGCAGCTCGACGGCGAGGCGCACGGGGAGACCCCCTTCACGGCGACCGTGGTGCCGGGTGCATTGAAAGTGATCGTGGGCCGTCGGCCGACGGTCGACCACTGACCGACGACTGACGACTGACGACCGATGACCGACGACCGACGACTGCCGACTGTTGACTGACTTTACGGAGACCCCCCAAATGGCTGATTCCGTGCTCCTCATTGATGACGATGTGGACGTCCTTCGTTCGATCGGCGCATACTTCGAACGGCTGGGATATGAAGTCACTCGTGAGCTGAGCGGCGAAGCGGGGCTGGCCACCTTTGATCGGGCCCGGCCCGAAGTTGTCATCCTCGACCTGGGGCTGCCGGGCATGGATGGCATGGAGGTGCTGGAACACATGCGGCAGCGCGGTGCCGCGGTCATCCTCCTGACTGGCCAGAGCGACCTCGAGACGGCAGTACGCGCCATGCAGCTCGGCGCTGAGAACTTCCTCACCAAGCCGGTCGACATGGCGCACCTCGCAGCGGCGACCGAGCGGGTGGCGGACAAGGTCCGGCTCAAGCGCGTCAACGAGACGCTGGTCATGCATGAGGTGCCGGCCGGTCGCGGCCTCGATTCGCTCGGTGGATCGGGGCAGATGCAGGAACTGGCCCATCAGGTCGGCCTGCTAGCGCACAGCGATCGCACCACCGTGCTCCTCACCGGCGAGAGCGGTACCGGCAAGGGCTGGGTTGCACGCATGATTCACGACCTGGGACCGCGTGCGCGCGAGCCGTTTGTCGAGGTGAACTGCGCCGGCCTCAATGCCACCTTCCTCGACAGCGAGCTGTTCGGACACGAGAAGGGTGCTTTCACCGACGCCAAGGACCGCAAGCAGGGGCTGTTCGAGATCGCCGACCGTGGCACCATCTTCCTCGATGAGATCGGGGACCTCGCGCCGGAACTGCAGCCGAAGCTGCTCAAGGTCCTGGAGACCAAGACCTTCCGGCGGCTCGGCGGCACGCGGGAAATTACCGTGGACGTGCGGCTGATTGCGGCGACCAACCGCGACCTGCATGACCTGGTGGAGCAGGGGCGCTTCCGCGAGGATCTCTACTACCGGCTGAGCGTCATGCCCCTGCGGCTGCCGGCCGTGCGGGATCGTGCTCGGGAGGACCGGCTGGCGCTCATCACCCGCATTCTGATGGACCTCCGCCGTGAGCTGCCTGGTGGCCCGGAGGGACTGACCACGGAAGCGGTGGAGCGGCTGTTGCAGTATGCCTGGCCGGGCAATGTGCGCGAGATGCGCAACGTGCTCGAACGTGCCCTGATTCTCGGGCGAGGTACGGCCATGCTGAGCGTCGAGCACCTGCCCGGCGAGTTCCGGGCCCGGCCCGGTCCCGGCGACCGACGCCATACGCCGCTCAGTCTCGACGACCTGGAGCGCCAGCATATTGACCGGACTTTGAAGCACCACGCCGGCAACCGGACGCGGGCGGCGCTGGAACTCGGGATCTCGCGCGCCACACTCATCAACAAGATCAAGCGATACAGCATCAGCAGCTGAGGCGGAACGCATGACCCAGGAACACCCGGACAGCCGAAAGCCGGTGGAGCATGACGCGATGCGCTGTCGTGCCTGCGGCAACGAGGAGCGCGCCTCGGAGGGATATCCCTGTGAGCGCTGCGGCACCTTCATCTGCCTCATCTGCACCTTCCGCGGTGTGACGCTCTGCGCCGAGTGCGGCAAGCAGGACGCTGGCGCGTGACGTCCGTTGTGGCAGTCGCCGCAGTGGCTCCCATCATGGCGGAACCATCGGTGCGGGCGGAACAGGTGACGCAGCTGGTGATGGGAGAGACGGCCCAGCTGGTCAGCCGCCAGGGGGAATGGTGCTCCATCCGTACCGATTTCGATGACTACGCGGGCTGGGTCAACGACGGGTACGTGCGACAGCTCTCGGCCGACGACGCCGATGCCTGGCGCCGGTCGGCTGGCGCCCGCAGCGGGGGCGCGCACTTGATGATCGGCCGCGACCTGGTGTCCGCGCCTCTGCGCGCCCGGCTCGAGCTGGACGATGGCCTGGTGACGCTGCCGGACGGGCGGGCTGGCCGGCTCTTCGACGGCGTGGTGCGGGATGCCGCCGAGATGGCGGTCTCGGCCTCCGCCACGCCACCCGAAGTCTGGGCACTCGAATACTTTCGTGGATCGCACTACCTCTGGGGCGGCGTGACTCCGCTGGGCGTGGATTGCTCGGGCCTGGTGCAGACCACATTTCTGCTTCGCGGGCATCCGCTGCCGCGGGATGCGTCACAACAGGCCCTGGCCGGAAACCCGGTGGCCCTGGCGGACGTCCGACCGGGGGACCTCCTGTTCTTTCGCAGCGAGACGGGAGCTGACCACATCACTCACGTCGCATTCCTGGCGGAGGAACAGACGCTGGTGCATGCCACGCTCGCCTGCGGCGGCGTGATACAGGAGTCGTTCAGCGCGGGCTCGCGCGCGCGTGAGGCGCTGGGACCGCGGCTCGTCGCCGCCCGCCGGGTCGGCTGATGCCCAGCCGTCTGGTGCTCTTCGATATCGACGGCACCCTCTTGCTGACATCCGGTGCCGGCCGGCGCGCCATCACGGCAGCGCTGGCCGAGGAAGTCGATGACATCAGCGGTTTCCAGCACGTGCGGTTTGATGGAAAGACCGATCCGCAGATCATCTCGGAATTGCTCCATGCCTCCGGCCACGCACCGCCCCACGACGCCGTCCGTGTCCAATCGCTGTGCCGCCGCTACGTCACGCTGCTGGAAGCCGAACTGCTGGTGCCCGGTGGTGGGACGATCCTGATGCCGGGCATCCGCGAATTGCTGGCCCAGCTCGTCGGCCACGACGAGGTTGTTCTCGGGCTGCTGACCGGTAACCTGGTGGACGGCGCAGTGCTCAAGCTGCGCGCCGCCGGGATCGATCCCGGCGAGTTCCGGGTTGGTGCCTACGGCAGCGACAGCGCTCACCGTCCCGACCTGCCTGCCATCGCCGCCGAGCGTGCCAAGCCCTGGTTTGGCGGGCGCGCCCCCGGCGGCCATGACGTGGTCATCGTCGGCGACACGCCGGCTGATGTGCGCTGCGGCGAGGAGATCGGTGCGCGCGTAATCGCCGTGGCCACCGGCGCATGGCCGCTCATCGAGCTGCAAGCCTGCAGCCCATACGCGGCATTCGAGAATCTGGCCGACACCGACGCCGTCGTGCGCGCCATCCTGGCGTAGCGGTGGCAGCCGAACTCGAACTCAAGGCCGTCGTCGCGGATCCGGATGCGTTGCGCCAGCGCCTGCGGGAGGCGGGCGCCGAGCTGGCATTCACGGGCCTGATGCGCGACCGCCGGTACGACTGGAACGGCCGTCTGTCGAGCCGGGACGAGGTGCTCCGGGTCCGCACCTTCGAGAGCAGCGACGCGCCGCCCCGCGTGGTGCTTGCCTGGAAGGGGCCGACTCGCCACTCGAGCGACGGGTACAAGGAACGGGAAGAGCACGAAACTCAGTGCAGCGGCGCCTCGCCCGCTGTCATCCTCGAGCGGCTCGGCTTTCGGGAGGTGCACGTGATGGACCGCTGGGTCGAGCAGTTTGCCTTCACGGATACCATGATCCGGATCGAGACCTACCCCCGCATGGACGTCCTCGTGGAGATCGAGGGCACCGGACCCGCTATCGAGTCGGCCATTGCGCTCTCGGGTATTCCCCGCGACCGCTTCTCAGCCGAACCGCTGGCCGGTTTTGTGGGCCGGTTCGAGGCACGCACCGGGCAACGCGCGATTCTCCATGCCGACGGGATGCCGGAGGACCAGCTTCCATGGCGCCAGTGACCGTCACTGCCATACCTGAACTTGGCCCGCTCCTGGGTCGCCTGGCCGATCCGGCTGACGCCCGGGCCAGCGTCGTACCGTTGGACGACATTCGCATGCGGCTGGTGTCCGACCTGTTTGAACTGGCTGGCGCCGCGCGCTCGTTTGCCGAAGCGGGCGATCTGGCCGCGGCAGCGCAGTCGCTCAACCGGTACGGCTGGCTGGCAGCGTGGGAACGCGCGGTCGCCGCCGCCGCTGATCGTGTCGCCGATCGAATTGAGGCTCGCCTGCGTTCCGCGGCTTCCGAGTCCCGCCTGCCCGGGCGCCGCCTGCAACGGGTACTGCTCACCTCCGATGAGCGGCGGGGAATTGGCGTCCGGCTCGGGAGCGGCGGGGCCTTGCTGGTTGATGCGCTCGACGAGATGGAACGATCGGTGCGCGAGACGGCGCGACAGGGTCAGGCTGGTGCCGGTTG
Source organism: uncultured Gemmatimonadales bacterium (assembly GCA_963798915.1). Classification (GTDB taxonomy): domain Bacteria; phylum Gemmatimonadota; class Gemmatimonadetes; order Gemmatimonadales; family GWC2-71-9; genus CAMLHP01. Next base: position 151,395 of record CAWCVB010000005.1, read on the forward strand.
GCGCGATGCGTTGGCCGCGGTGGCCCGGCGGCTCGAGGCTGCATGGCTGAGCCTGGTGTCAGCCGCTGCGGCGGAGGAAGCGGCATGGCAGGAGGACGTGGCGGACGTCCGCACCTGGCGGCGAGCGCGCTGGCCAGTGTGGGTGATCACCGTCGTGGTCATCGCCGCTTGCGCCTGGCTTGCAGCAGTGCTCGGCGGTTTCATCGACAGTCCATCCTGGTTCCGGCCGGTGGCCGAGTGGTGGTGGAGCCGCGGATGAGCGTAGTCGGCGTCGGTATCGATCTGGTCGAGCTCGCCCGCGTCCGGCGCATCCTCGCGCGCCGTCGTGAGCAGGCCATGACCAAGTTCCTCAGTGAAGCGGAACGAACCTATGTGGAGAGCCGGGATGATCCGGTGCCGCATCTTGCCGCGCGTATCGCGGCGAAGGAAGCCGTGTACAAGGCGCTGCAATCGCTGCCTGGCTGCCGCGGCGTCGGCTGGCGCGAAATCGAGGTGTGGCGGGATGAGGCCGGCAAACCATCGGTGGTCTTGAATGGATTGGCCGCCAGTGCGGTCGCTGCCCACGGTCCCCTGCGGGTACACCTGTCGCTGACCCACACCCACCTGACGGCCGCCGCGGTGGCGGTGCTGGAACGGCGGCTGGACGGCTAGTCGGCTCGGCGGCTCGGCGGCTCGGCGGCTCGGCGGCTCGGCGGCTCGGCGGCTCGGCGGCTCGGCAAATGTCGCCTGCGGCGACAATGCCTGAGGCAGATCTCACAGCAGGTGTCATCCAGAGGCCGCGAAGCGGCCGAAGGATCTACTGGTCCGGGTCCCGATGCTGGTGAGAAGATCCTTCGCTTCGCTCAGGATGACAGATCGCGCGGACCGACGGCCGACGACCGACGACCGACGACCGACGACCGACGACCGACGACCACCCGCCCGTCCCGCCAGTCGTGCCCGTCCCGCCCGTCCTGCCTAGCAATTCCTACCAATCCACTCTACTTTAATTTCGACTTTCACAAAACTTGCTGATAATGATTCTCATTCACGCGTTGCTGGCTGTCGCTCTCCTTGGTCCCGCCGACTCGCTGCCGAGGCAGCAGGAGGCGGTGCCGGTGGTGCGGCGCATCGCCTCCATGGCGGCGCTGGCAGCGCAGGAATACGCCGTCGGGGTGGATCAGGGTCGGATTGTGGCGGCGGGCGAGGTCGATGAAGCGCGCCTCTTTCTTCAGGAGGCGCGGCGGGCCACGGCCAGACTCGGCGAACCGGAGCGCGGCCGGATTGCGGCCAGTCTCGACAGCCTTCTCACGCTGGTCAACGGCACCGCCAGTCCGGCCCTGTTCGCGCGACGCGTGCGCGCGGTATCCGACGGGATTGCGCAGCGGTTCGGCATCACCATGGACGAGGTTCCAGCGGCGGCGCCGCTGGCGGCTCGTGGCAAGGAGGTCTACGCGGCGGCTTGCGCCTCGTGTCATGGGAGCAGCGGTCTGGGCGACGGTCCCGCCGGCCGGCAGCTCGACCCACCTCCAGCCAACCTGACCGATGAGGAGGCATTGCGCGGCGCCTCGCCCCTCGACTTCTATCGCCGGGTCACCATCGGCGTCGCCGGCACCGCCATGCCGTCGTTCGAGACCACACTCTCGCCCGACGACCGCTGGGCGGTGGCGGTGTACGCCAGCTTGCTGCGGCTTCCTGAGCCCCGCGGTGCCGTGCCCGATTCGCTGGCGGCCTTTCCGGTCACGGCGAGCCGGTCCGATAGCCAGCTCCTCACTGATCTTCGCGTCAACGGTGTCCCCACCCAGGCCGACCTCAGCCGACTGGCCGCTGTCCGCGCTGCCGGCACCGCCGGTCCCAGCGCCCAGACCGCAACGCGGGTGTTCGCGGAAGTGCGGGAGCGTGTCGATTCGAGCATCGCGCTGGCGGCCGCCGGACAGCTCGATGACGCCGAGGCACGTGCGCTGGATGCGTACATGACATTCGAGCAGGTCGAGCGCACCGTGCGGGCACGTGATCCCGGGCTTGCCGCCGAACTGGAGGCGGCCTTTGCGGATCTCAGGGCGCGGGCCGGTTCAGGCGGGGCCGATCTGTCCAGCGTCCAGGTGGCGCTGGAAACCCGGCTGCAGCGTGCCGAGCTGGTCTTCTCCGACCGCAGCTCGCCGACGGCGCTCTTCACCCAGTCGTTCCTGCTGATGCTGCGTGAGGGGCTCGAAGCCATCCTGGTGGTGGGGGCCCTGCTGACGTTCCTGACACGCGCCGGCGCGGGCCATCGCCGCAAGGAAATCCATTGGGGTGTCGCCGCCGCGCTTGGCGCCAGTGCCCTCACGGCGATTGCGCTCGAGACCATCTTCCGCTTGTCACCCTCGCACCAGGAAGCACTCGAAGGCGGCACCTTGCTGGTGGCGGTGGCGGTGCTGTTCTATGTGAGCTACTGGCTGCTGTCCAAGATGGAAGTGACCAAGTGGACCAGCTTCGTGAAGGGGCGGGTGCAGAGCGCCGTTACCAGCGGTTCCGCGCTCGCGCTGGCCTCGGCTGCCTTTCTGGCGGTGTACCGCGAGGGGTTCGAAACCATTCTTTTCTACAAGGCACTCTTCGCCTCCGGCGGCATGGGGGACGCGGCACCGCTGGCGCTCGGGATCCTGGCCGGCATTCTGGCCTTGGTTGGAGTGTACTTCGCGATCAACCGGTTCGGCATCCGCCTGCCGCTCAAGCCATTCTTCGGTGTCACCAGCATCTTCCTCTACCTGATGGCCTTCGTCTTCGCGGGCAAGGGCATCGCCGAATTGCAGGCCGGACGCATCCTGCCGATCACGTACGTGCCGGGTGCGCCCCACTTCTCCCCGCTGGGGATGTACCCGACGGTGGAGACCATGATTGCACAGGGCGTGCTGCTGGGTCTCGCGCTGATTGCGCTCTGCTGGCTTTTCCTGGTCCTGCCGGCGCGTGAGCGGCGCGAGCAGGTGGCAACGGTGCCGGTGCCGACGCCAGCCGAGGCGGGATCGAACGACCTGGTCCGCTCGCTGGAACGCGTGGACACCGACCTGGCGGAGGCGCGGGCGGAGCTGGAGCGGTTGCGGGAGCGGCTGGGGGCGGAGAAGCCCTAGGTTCGAGAGGGCGAGGGGTCGAGCAGGAAACTCGCCACGCGCGTCCTGCGGGATGCTCGCAATGACTGCGGGGGATAGCGTCGCCAGCCGTCCAGCCGTTTTCCCCCAAACCAAAAACCCGCCATTGCGGGCGGGCTTTCGGTATGGGGAGTGGTAGATCGCCCCCTGAGTATACGGAGACGGACCGATGTGCCCGCTCCACCCTTCTTCGACCTACCACTTTTTGTTGGGCGTCCTGCCCTCGGCTTTTCATAAAGCAACCACCGTGCCACTTCGCATAATTCGCTAAGTCGCCATGTACCAAAGAGTTGCGAAGAAGCTGAGGGCGCACTTCGGCTGTTATGGTGTCACTTTTCTCTACAGTATTCGACGCTAACTGTTAATTCTTTATGGCACAGCCACTTAGGTTGCTGTCAGCTATTTTGACGGCGTCGCGATGTTGGGCGTCTTCAGCCAGGTGCCTGGTGCGGGGCTTTCGCCGTGCCTCCAGCGGTTCAGCAGCACAAAGCCCAGGATCACCAGTGCGACGCTTACCACCTGCGCGATCGTGAGCGGTCCAAAGAACCGGTCGTCCTTGGCGCGAAGGATCTCGATGACGAAGCGCTCTGCCCCGGCCCAGATCAGGTAGGCGCCGAACAGCCAGCCGGCCGGCCGGTCCAGCTTCCGCCAGCGCCAGAGAAAGACGAACGCCACCAGCATGATCGCCGTTTCGTACAGCTGCGTCGGGTGGACTGCCAGAACGGTGGTTGGCTCGAGCCCCGGCGGGCTCGCGATGCCGAGATGCGCGAGGTTGGAGGCCGTCGAGGGGGGATACCCCTGCGGGAACTTCACGGCCCAGGGGACGGAGGTCGGCCGGCCGTAGTCGTCGTTGATCAGGAAGCAGCCCACCCGGCCCAGGGCATACGCTGCCGCCAGGGCCGGCGCTGCGAGCTGCATGGTCCAGCGCAGCGGGACATGGCGACGCCAGCCGTTGAGGATGACGGCCAAGGCGCCGCCAATGAAACCGCCGTACCAGACCAGGCCACCGCGATCGAACAGCGTGCCCGGATCGCCGGTGAGCGCCACGTACCAGAGCTTGGCGCCGATGACGCCACCAACCAAAGCGGCCACCACGATGTCGGCGGAGTACTCTTCCCGGAATCGCCGCCGGCGGAGTTCCTGGGTCATGAGCCACCCGCCCATGAGGAACGCCACCATCATCATGAGGCCGTAACCGGTGATGGTCAGCGGGCCGAGGTGAAAGAGCAGCGGATACATGGTCATGGTAGCAGCGCACCGTCTTCGAGTCCGGGGATCGGCAGGTCATCGCGAGGCTCCAGTGCGAGATCACTGCGCTCGCCCCGGTCCAGTCGCCATGCGCCCGCCGCGGCGATCATCGCCGCATTGTCAGTGTTGAGCCGGGGGGAAGCTACGCTCACCCGCGCCCGTCCCGCCAGTTTTTCACGCAGCGCGCGCGCCAGGGCGCGATTGCAGGCCACGCCCCCGCCGATGATGGCTGCATCATAGCCAAGCTCATCCACGAGCCGGGTGGTCTTGCTGGCCAATACATCCACCGCCGCGTCCTGGAATGCCCGCGCCAGATCGGCCCGATCCCGCGCCAGGTCCACGCTCTGCTGCACTGCGCGCCGCACCGCCGTCTTGAGTCCGCTGAACGAGAAGTTGTAACGGTTGGGACCATCGGCACCCAGCATCGGTCGCGGGAAGGTGAACCGGCCGGCAACGCCGTCCTGGGCCAGGTGTTCCACCGCGCCGCCGCCGGGATACCCGAGACCCAGCAGCACGGCCACCTTGTCGAACGCCTCGCCTGCCGCGTCGTCGAGGGTCCGTCCTGCCAGGCGATAGCGTCCCCAGTCCCTTACGTCGAGCAGCAGGGTGTGCCCGCCACTGACCAGCAGTGCCACGAAAGGCGGGCGCAGCTCGCGGTCCTCGAGCGCCGGCGCGAACAGGTGGCCCTCCAGGTGATTGACACCGATGAACGGCAGGCCTCGGCTCCAGGCCAGGGTCTTGCCGTACATGAGCCCGACCAGCAACGCGCCCACCAGCCCGGGACCCGCGGTGACAGCAATTCCCTCGATGGCGTCAAGCGTCGTCCCGGCATCCTCCAGCGCGCGCTTCACCACGGGACCGACGGCTTCGAGGTGCGCTCGGCTGGCAAGTTCCGGCACAACGCCACCGAAGACGGCATGAATGTCCTGCGAGAGAATGACCAGACTGCGCAGTGCGGGTGGCGCATCAGGTTGATGGTCGAGCACCGCCGCCGACGTCTCGTCGCAGGATGTCTCCAGCGCAAGCACTCGCGTCAGTGTCGTTCTTCCGGGCTGATGACCACGCTGTCGCCGGGGGCTGGCCTGATGACGCCGAGCTGGCGTTCGATGAGCGCAACGTTGGCGGGAGACGACCAGTCATGCGCACCAATGACCCGCTTGATGATCACGCCCTGCTTGTCGAGCAGGAAGCTTTCGGGCACGCCCGTCGTCTGGTAGAGTGTGGAAATCCGTCCGCTGCGATCCTGCAGAATGTCGAAGGTGAGGCCGAACTCGCGGGTGAAGGCCAGCACGTCCTCGGGACTGCCTTCATCGATGCTGACAGCCGCAATGGCAAAGCCTTCATCCTTCAGCCGGGCATAGGCCCGCTGCATCGCCGGCATCTCCTGGCGGCAGGGGACGCACCAGGTGGCCCAGATGTTCAGCAGCGTCACCTTGCCCTTGTACCGATCGCGGATCGCGACGGTATCTCCCGACGCCAGGTCGGCGACCCGGATGTCAGGCGCGCGGGCGCCGACCTCGACGCGGGCGGTCTCGTGCCCGACATGGGTGAGCACCCACACGCCGATGCCAAGGCCGGTGAGTATCAGGACGACGACGAGCCACTGGCGGGCTGAACTGGACACGGTGCTATACCTGGGCGGAGCATGCCGCCCGCAAGTCGCGGATGGCACGCGTGATATCGGGCTGGCCGAAGATGGCGGTGCCGGCCACGAAGGTGTCGGCGCCGGCTGCGTACGCAGCGGCGATGGTGTGCGGATCGATGCCACCGTCCACCTCGAGGGCGGCGCTGGAGCGGTAGGCATTCAGCACGGCCCGCACCCGGCTGATCTTGCCGGTGGACGCGGGGATATAGCTCTGGCCGCCGTATCCCGGATTCACCGACATCACCAGCACGAGATCCAGGTCGTCAAGCACCTCGGTGACGTGTGCCACCGGCGTTGCCGGGTTGAGCGCCAGGCCGGCGAGCATGCCGCATTGCCGGACGTGAGCCAGGTGCCGCTGCACGTGCGGGGACGCCTCGGGGTGGAAGGTGAAGACCGACGCGCCTGCGACAGCAAAGGGCTCGATGTACATCTCCGGACGTTCCACCATCAGGTGCACGTCAATTGGAACATCCGTGAGGCGCCGAAGCGCCGCGATGACTGGCGCGCCGAAAGTCAGGTTGGGAACGAAGTGCCCGTCCATCACGTCGACATGCAGCCAGTCGGCGCCGCCATCCAGCGCCGCCTGTACCTCGTCTCGCAGACGGCTGAGATCGGCGCTCAGGATGCTGGGGGCAATCCGCAGCGTCATCGATTGGCTCCGTTGATGATCAAATCCACGCTGCTGCCCGGCAACCGCCCGGCACCGGCCGAAGGCCGGGTGCCGAGTACCACGCCGCCGTCTTCTTCGTGGTCGATGACCGAGTCGATGCTCCCGGGCTTGAGGCCGGCCGCCGCAAGTATCTCGATGGCCTGGTGCGCTTCGAGTCCCACCAGATCGGGCACCGGCACCGCCCGCACGCCGCCGCTCGGCGTGAGCGTCACGACTGTATTGCGCGGCGCCATGGTGCCGCCCGGCGGGTCCTGCCGGACCACCTTGCCACGCTCCACATCCGGGCTCTCAACCGCCGGGGCAACCCGCACCCGGTATCCCAGTCCGGTCAGCTGCGCTTCGGCATCGCTGATGCCGGCGCCCGTGAGCAGTGGGACCGTGTCGTCCTGCCCAAAGATCGGCACTGGCGAAAGCCAGACTGCTGCCACCAGGAACCCGACCACGGCAACCAGGAGCACGAGAATGACGTCGCGGAGCCCCGAACGACGCCTTGGCGGGCGCTCTTCGATGGGGTCGGGTGCGATGTCGGGCCGCATGTGACGTCGGAATCGCATCAGCTCAGGACTCCGCTCGCCGCAGGCGGGCCGCATACGCGCCATCCATCCCGTGGCGCTGCGGGAAGATGGCCAGGTCCCCGTCGGTGCTCAGCAGCGCTGCCGGAAATCCCTCCGGCCTCTCGCGTGCAAAGTCCGGGTGTCGCTGCAGGAACGCTGCGATCTGCTGGTCGTTTTCTTCTGGTTCGAGTGAGCACGTTGCGTAAACTAACAGGCCTCCGGGCCGCACGATGCCCGCGGCGGCATCCAGCAGGTGCGCCTGATGCGCGCTGAGCGAGGCCAGCGCCTCGGCGGTCACCCGCCACCGCGCATCCGGGTGGCGGGCGAAGGTGCCCGTACCAAGGCAGGGCGCGTCCAGGAGCACCAGGTCCACCGGGCGCAGCGGCGGCCTCGCGGCGTCGCCGACCAGCACCAGCTCGCTGCCGCTGCCGGCGCGCGCAACATTGCCCGAGAGGCGCGCGGCGCGCCGGTGATGTTTCTCCATGGCCGCGAGGCGTCGTACCAGCCGGCCCAGCGCCAATGTCTTGCCGCCGGGTGCCGCGCACAGGTCGGCGACCGTCGCCTCGGCCGGCACCTCGGCAAACCAGGTCAGCAGCGCCTGGGCCGGATCCTGCACAAAGAAGGCGCCCTCGTCGAAGCCTGGCAGCTCATCCGGGCGGCTGCGATCGGTCACCAGCCCGGCGCCCCAGGGCGCCGGCCGCAGCGGGATACCCGCCGCGCTCCAACGGCGCTCGAGAGCGTGAAGGCTCGACCGAGCCGGTTGCAGCACCAGTTTCGGGGCAGTGTTATTCCATTCCAGCAGGCGCTCGGTTTCATCCGCGCCGAACCGCGCCGTCCATCGGTCCACCAACCAGTCCGGATGTGAATACCGCGCACCCATAGTATCGGTGGCGTTCGCGGCATGCGGGCCGGACCCATCCGCCCTGATGGCGACTTTCCGGAGCACGGCGTTGACAAACCCGGCCGAGCGGCCGCCGGCGGTCTCGCGTGCAAGCTGCACGGCCGTACCCACGGCAGCGTGATCGGGAACGCGGTCAAGACTGGAGAGCTGGTAGGCGCCGATCCGGAGGATGTTCTGCAGGGTGGGGGAGACCGCGTCCCAGTTGCGCGAGACCACGTGAGCCAGCGACGCATCCAGCGCGCGCTGGCCCCGCAGCACGCCGGCACTGATCTCGTGGGCCAGGCGGCGATCGGGATCGGGAAGTCTCCGCACCGCATCCTCGAGCGCCTGGTCGAACGGCCGGCCCTCCCGGACCTGCGCGAGGATGGTCAGTGCGGCCCGGCGCGGTGCGAGGCCTGAGGTGCGTTGCTTGGTGGACATGGGGAGGGCTCCGCGGACGCTCGGGGGTCGACAGTCAACGGTCAACAGTCGACCGTCGACCGTCGACCATTGACTGTTGACCTGCTACGCCAGCATCCCCACTTCCGGTGTCGATGGCATGGCGATCTGGCGCATGGGCATGCGACCGGCCAGCCAGGCCGCACGGCCCGCTTCCACGGCGAGTCGCATGGCATGCGCCATCGCGACCGGGTCGCGCGCCTCCGCCAGCGCCGTGTTCATGAGGATGCCGTCGACACCCTGCTCCATCACGATGCACGCGTCGGAGGCCGTGCCCACGCCGGCGTCGACGATCACCGGTACGGAGAGCCGCCGCTTGATGGTCCGGATGCTGAATGGATTGATGAGGCCGAGACCGCTCCCGATCGGCGATGCAAGGGGCATGACGGCGGTGGCACCGGCTTCTTCCAGACGGAGGGCGGTGATCAGGTCGTCGTTGCTGTACGCCAGCACCTTGAACCCTTCGCCAGCGAGCTCCCTGGTGGCGCTCAGCAGGCCGGCAACATCGGGGAGCAGCGTTTCCTGGTCACCGATGACTTCGAGCTTGACCCACTCGTTGAACCCGGCTTCGCGCCCGAGTCGCGCGTAGCGGATCGCATCCTCGGCCGTGTAGCAGCCGGCCGTGTTGGCCAGCAGGAAATACCGTTCCGGTGGCAGGTGATGCAGGATGCCCGCGTCATTGGCGCGATCAAGGTCCACCCGGCGCACTGCCACCGTGACGATCTCCGCGCCTGACGCGGCAATCGCGTCCACCATCTCCGCGTTGGTGCGATACTTCCCGGTGCCGACCATGAGCCGGGAGCGAAACTCCCGGCCGCCAAGTTCGAAGGGCGTGTCTATGGTCATTGCGTCATCCCCCTCCGACAAAATGCACCACTTCGATGGAATCGCCCTCGGCCAGGGCCGTATCGGCAAGGTGAGCCCGCCGTACGATCTGCCGGTTGTGCTCCACCACTACTGCGCGGGCGTCGAGACCCAGATGGCGCAGCAGTGCATCCAGCGAGAGTCGATCCGGCAGCTGCCTCGGTTCTCCGTTCAATGTGACCGTCACTTCATTCATTGTTGCTGCTTCCTTCCATCCATGGCGCCAGGAGCGACGTGGCGGCGGCTGCGGGACTGGGCGCATCCCAGAGCGCCCGGATGGCGGCAACACCCCACGCGCCAGCCTGGCGCACCGACTCCGCATTCGCCGCCGTGATCCCGCCAATGGCCACCACCCGGATTCCGGTCTTTGCGGCGACGCTCAATTCTTCCAGTCCGAGCGGCCGCCACGCATGTCCCGGTGTTTCGAAGATATGCCCGAGCAGGGCAAAGTCGGCGCCTTCATCCCGGGCGCGAAGCACATCATCTACGGAATGCGCCGATCGACCGATCAGGCCCTGGCCCAGGACCAGTCGCGCATCATCCGGGGCGAGGTCGTCATCCGCCAGCTGCACGCCATGCGCCCCCACGGCCCGCGCGATGTCGGCCCGCCCGTTCACGAAGACCTGGGCCTCGGCCGGTCGAGCCAGCGCCACGAATCGCTCGGCGCAGCGGGCGAGCGCTGCCGGCGCCGCGCCGCGGTCCCGTGCGTGCAGCGCCACGGCGCTGCCGCCGGCGGCGATCGCCGCCGCTTTCACACCGAGGTCCGGATGGCCAAGGATCGCGCCATTGGTAATGGCATGCAGTCGTGCGAGCGGCCTCACGCCAGGCGGCGCCCCCGCTCCACGCCACGACCACGCGTCCACTCCGCCACCGACATGCGGCGGCGCCCGGCGGGCTGGATCTGCTCGACCTGCACCGCGTCATTCGCCGCCGCAATGGTCAGGTGCTCCCCGGCATCGAGTACCGTGCCTGGCGCTCCTGATTTCGCGACGGTGCGTGCACCAAACAGCTTGACATCAGCGCCGTCGATCGTGGTCCAGGCGCCGGGAGCCGGGTCAAAAGCGCGGATCCGGCGAGCAATGGGCGCGGCGTCGAGGGTCCAGTCGATGCGGGCCGTATCGCGGGAAATCTTGGGCGCGTAGCTGGCGAGCGAATCATCCTGTGCCTCAGGCTCGGCCTGGCCCCGCACCAGGTCGTTGAGGGTCTCGAGCAGCGCGCGCGTTCCGAGTTCCGCAAGACGGTCGCTGAGCGTGCCGCCGGTGTCCTCACCCGACACCGGCGTGGGGACTCGCAGGTACACCGGCCCCGAATCGAGGCCTTCCTCCATTCGCATGATACTCACACCGGTTTCGGTTTCGCCGTTGGCGATGGCCCACTGAATTGGCGCCGCACCGCGGAGGCGAGGCAGCAGCGAGGCATGCACGTTCATCAGGCCACGGCGTGGCAGCGCCAGGACCTCTGGCCGCAGGATATGGCCATACGCCACCACCACACCCAGATCCGGCTCGAGCCGGCGGAGCGCGGCCAGGAACAGGTCGCCGACGGGCCTGACCGGCTGCAACACGGGAATCTGCGCATCGAGCGCCGTGGTCTTGACGGGTGGTGGAACGAGCGCACTGCGCGAGCGGCCCTGCGGACGGTCCGGCTGGGTCACGACGCCGACCACATCATGGCCGGCGCGAAGCAGTGCACGGAGGGACGCATCCGCAAAGTCGGGCGTCCCGAAGAAGACGATTCGCATTACTCCCGGGCGGAGGTCGCGGCCGCCACCTCCTTGATGTAGGTCGCGTCGTCACGATGCTCGCGCTTCCAGCGCGACAGCAGCATCCGGCGCTTCATCGGGCCGAGGTGATCCAGAAAAAGGATCCCGTCGAGGTGGTCAATCTCGTGCTGGATGGCACGAGCCAGCAGTCCGCCGGCCTCCAGGCGATAGGCGTCGCCCTGCGCATCGATTGCCTCCAGCGTCACCTGCGCGGGACGAGTGACATCCGCGTAGATGTCAGGGATGCTGAGGCAACCTTCTTCCTGGGTTGCGCGGCCCTCGGCCTCGAGCACCTGCGGATTCACCATGACGATGCGAGTCCCATCGGCGTCGACCACCGCGATGCGCCGATCGACGCCCACCTGATTGGCGGCCAGGCCGACACCCTTGGCGGCATCCATCGTGGCGAACAGGTCATCGATGAAGCCACGCACCTCATCGGTCACCTCCGCCACCTCCTCGCTGCGCTGGCGCAGCACCGGAGAGCCCAGCAGGTGCAATTTCAGCAGCGCCATCAGCCCCGTCCCGGGGTGGGTCCCCCGACGCGCACGATCCGCGAGCGCTCGACAATGACCTGCGCCGTGCCGGTTTCGATCGTGACGAGGGACTCGGTCACGCCGTTGGCCTCGACATCCTTCAGCTCCCTGACTTTCCCGACCAGGCCGCCGGCGGTCATCACCTCATCGTTCTTCCTGAGCTGTGCCAGCAGCTGGGCATGCTGCTTCCGGGCCTTGCCCTGCGGGCGAAGGATCAGGAAGTAGAAGATGGCGCCGATCGCAAAGACCTGCACCAGCAGCATCGTGAGCCCACCGCGGGCGCCGCTCGGCTGCTGGAGCGCAAGGAGCAGAAATCGCGTCACGTAGTTCCCCGTTGATGGTGGCGGCCGAGCCAGTCTGCGCTCCAGCCGTTGAAGGTGCCTTCCAGGATATGCTGTCGGGCCTGCTCCGCCAGCCGGATCAGGAAGCGGACGTTGTGCAGCGACACCAGACGCAGGCCCAGGATTTCGCTACCGACGAACAGATGACGCAGGTACGCCCGGGAGACCGTGCGGCAGGTTTGGCAGTCGCACTCCTGGTCCAGCGGCGCATCACTCAGCCGGTGTGTCGCTGCCCGCACGTTCACCCGGCCGGACGAGGTCCACGCGGTCCCGTGGCGCCCGTTTCGTGTTGCCGCCACGCAGTCGAACAGGTCCACCCCGCGGGCGATGCCCTCGATGAGGTCAGCCGGGAACCCGACCCCCATAAGATAACGGGGCGCGCCGCGTGGCAGCGACGGCTCCAGGTCCTCGAGGACCTGATGCATCAGTGCCTTGGTCTCTCCCACGGACAGGCCGCCAATAGCTACACCGGTCCACTCGCCGCTGTCGAGGATGCCGCGAAGCGAGGCGGCACGCAGGTCGGGATGTGTGCCGCCCTGGATAATGGGCCAGAGCGTTTGCCGGAGCGCATCGCTCGCGAGCGCCAACGCCGCGTGCCGCTCGCTCGCCCGCCTGAGCCAGCGCAGGCTGCGCTCCATGCCCTCCTGGGCAAGGGCGTGATCGGCCTGGCCCGGCACGACATGGTCGAACTGCATGGCGATATCGGCGCCGAGGGCCCACTGGATCTCGATGGAACGTTCCGGCGTAATGGTCCGCCAGGATCCGTCCACGTGGCTCTGAAAGGCGACGCCTTCTTCCGAGATGGTGCGCAGCGTCTCGAGCGAAAAGACCTGGAAGCCGCCCGAATCGGTGAGCATCGGGCCATGCCAATGGGTGAACCGCTGGAGACCGCCGAGGGCGGCCACCACCTCCTCGCCAGGCCGCAAGTGCAGGTGATAGGTGTTACCCAGGATGATCTCCGCCCCGGCGGCACGGACTTCGGCCGGGTGCAGTCCGCGCACGGTGCCGTGCGTGCCCACGGGCATGAATGCCGGCGTGTGCACCAGGCCGTGCGGCAGCGCAAGCGTGCCCGCGCGAGCCGCGCCTTCCGCGCGCTCCAGGGTGAACGTGAAGGGCTTCACGGAGGTCATATGATCAGCATCGCGTCGCCATACGAGTAGAATCGGTAACGCTCGGCGATCGCGTGGCGATAGGCCTGCATGACCAGGTCATAACCCGCAAAAGCGGCCACCAGCATGAGCAGCGTCGATCGCGGGAGATGGAAATTGGTGAGCAGGTGATTGACCACCTTGAAGCGGTAGCCCGGTGTGATGAGAAGCGTGGTGGATCCGTCACCATGCCGCACCGCGCCATCGTCCATGGCCGCGCTTTCCAGCGCCCGCACCACTGTCGTGCCAACTGCCCAGACCGCGGCCTCAGCGCGCCGCGCGTTGGTAATCTGCTCCGCCGTGACAGCCGGGATACTGTAGCGCTCCTCATGCATGGGATGCTCGGACGGGTTCTCGGTCTCCACCGGCCTGAAGGTGCCGGGACCCACCGCCAGATCAAGCCGGCTGATGATCACCTGGCGCCGCTCCAGCTGTTCGAGATGATCGGTCGTGAAGTGCAACCCCGCCGTCGGAGCGGCGACGCTCGCTTCCCGATCGGCGTACACCGTCTGGTAGCGCTCCTCGTCCGGCGCCGAGGGATCGCGGGTAATGTAGGGTGGCAGGGGCAGCCGTCCGAAGCGGTCGATCGCTTCCGCGGCGCCAACGCCGCCAAAGCGAACCACACGCAGGCCGTCCTCCTGGATTGCCAGCGTCTCGATCCATGCCGCCGGTCCGATATCGATTCGCTTGCCGGGTCGCAGCGCGCTGCCAGGGCGGCCCATCGCGATCCACGTCTCCGGCTCCGGCGCGGGGTGCAGCAACAGCACCTCAGCCGGAGCGCCTGATGGGCGGGCGCCGGCAAAGCGTGCATGCATGACACGGGTCGTGTTCAGCGCGAGCACGTCATGCGGGGGAACCAGATCCAGCAGGTCGGTAAAGCGCGCGTCGGTGCAGCTGCCGTCGGTACGCCGCACAATGAGCAGGCGACTGGCGCCCCGTTGCTCCGTGGGTTGCTGGGCGATCAGTTCGTGAGGAAGTGCGTAGTCGAAATCGGAGGTGCGGAGGCCCGGTGCCGGCCGGTCAGCCATCGGCGGCACCGCCCAGCCGCTCGGGCGGCGTCATCCCGAACCGCGCGTAGGCATGGGGCGTGGCCATGCGTCCGCGAGGCGTTCGCTCGAGAAAGCCTTGCTGGATGAGAAACGGTTCGTAGACGTCCTGCAGCGTGCCGGCGTCCTCGCCCACCGCCACCGCGATTGTGCCCAGCCCGACGGGCCCGCCGCCGAACTTCTCGATGATGGTGGAGAGGATGCGCGCGTCCATGTCGTCCAGCCCGAACTCGTCCACATTGAGTCGCGACAGCGCCTCGCGTGCCACCGCGACAGTGATCCGCCCATCCGCCCGCACCTGCGCGTAGTCCCGCACCCGCCGCAGCAGGCGATTCGCTACCCGGGGAGTGCCCCGGCTTCTGCGGGCGATTTCCAGTCCACCCTCGGCGTCCATGGGTACCCGCAGGATCGATGCGCTCCTGGTCACGATGGTGGCCAGGTCCTCGGCCGGATAGAACGAGAGTCGCTCGACCAGGCCGAACCGGGCCCGCATGGGCGGCGTCAGCAGGCCGAACCGGGTCGTCGCGCCAATCAGGGTGAAGCGCTCCAGCGCCATCGGGATGGTCTGCGCGTTGGGACCCTCACCGATGCGTACGTCCACCCGGAAGTCTTCCATGGCCGGATAGAGAAACTCCTCCAGCGCAGGCCGCAGCCGGTGCACTTCGTCAATGAACAGGATGTCGCGAGGCCCCAGCCCGGTCAGCAATCCGACCAGGTCACCCGGCTTTTCCAGGACCGGCCCCGACGTCGTGCGCAGCTGCACGCCCATCTCCCGCGCCAGCAGCATCGCCAGCGTGGTCTTTCCCAGGCCCGGGGGACCGAAAAAGAGCGCGTGGTCGAGTTCCTCGCCCCGCTGGCGCGCCGCGTCCACCGCGATCCGGAGCGAGGCCTTGACCTGCTCCTGGCCGACAAACTCGTCCAGCTGCGCGGGCCGCAGGGCCGAGTCGGTGCTCGCCTCCTCCGGCAGCTCCGCCGGTGTGGTCACGTCCAGGCGCTTCAAGTCAGTCATCGAGCTCCGACTCCCAGCGCACCGGCCGCGCACCGGGGCGAATGATGTGGCGGGCACCGCAGTGCTGGCAGCGGTCAACCGCTCGATCCGCCGTGTCGATGACCAGCTTGCGATTCGAGGTGCCGCAGCGGGTGCAGAGCCATTCAGCAGTCAGGGCAGCGACGGTCATCGGACAGTTCTCCCGGAGCGGGCGCCAGCAAGTTGGGCCAGTGCCCGACGGATCAGTTGCGGAGTGTCTTCCAAGGCGACTTCGCGGCTGGCCAGCCGGACGGCATCATCGGCAGCCGCCGGTGCGTAGCCCAGTGCCACCAGCGCGCGAACCGCTTCCTCGGCGCCAGGCTGCACCGCCGCGGTGGGTGCGAGTTCGAGATCATCGAAGCGGTCGGACAATTCCAGCGCCAGCCGCTCGGCCTTCTTGCGGCCAATGCCGCTCACGCTGGAGGACCGCAAGGTCCCTCGCCTGGATCGCGCGCACGGCGCGCTCCGCCCCGAGTTCGGCCAGCAGTCCGATGGCCAGCCGCGGCCCGAAACCGCTGGCGCCCAGCAGGCGACGGAAGACCGCGCGGTCGAGCCCGTTGTCAAAACCGAACAGCAGCCAGCCGTCCTCCCGGACCACGAGTTCGGTGTGGAGCCGCACTGGCTGGCCCACGGCTGGCAATCGCGCCATGGTGCTGGCCGGAATGGTGAGCAGGTAACCGACGCCGCCCGCTGTTTCCACCGTCACCGTATCGCCATCGCGCGCCACCAGGGTGCCGCTGACCAGTGCGATCATCGCGCCATCCGGGCTGCCGAAGCACTCTGCAGCAGGTGGGTGAGCGCGATCGCAACACCATCGGCCGCGTCGGCCGGCTCCGGAGCAGCGGTGAGGCGCAGCAGCTGCTGCACCATGTAGCCCACCTGGGGCTTGAGCGCGGCACCCCGGCCCACCACCGTCTTCTTGATCATCGCCGGCGCGTATTCCCCGATGGTCAACCCGGCCTCCTCGGCCGCAAGGAGAATCACGCCACGGGCGTGGCTCAGCACCATGGTAGTGTGCACATTCCGCCCGAAAAAGGCTTTCTCGACCGCGAGTGCGTCCGGCCGGTGCCGGACGATCAGGTCGTTGATGGCTTCGTGGATGATCCGCAGCCGGGCGGGAAGGGAATCCCGGCTGGACGTGCGCACCACGCCGCATTCGATGAGCCGGCCGGCCCGTCCGGCTGCCGACTCCACCACTCCATATCCGAGCACCGCTGTGCCCGGATCCACGCCGAGCACTCTCACGGCTGACGCCGGGTCAGGCGTCGGCCTCCGCCAGCTGTGACGCATCGATGTCAAAATTCGAGAAGACCTTGGACACGTCGTCCAGCTCCTCGAGCGCTTCCATCAGCCGAAGCAGCTGCTCGGCCTCCGCTCCCTCGACGCGAACCATGTTCCTGGGCACCATCGCCAGCTCGGCCGACTCGATCGCCAGCCCGGCCGCACGCAGCGCGTCTTCGACCGCGTGGAGGTTGACCGGCGAGGTACTGACAACATAGCTGTCGCCATCGACGGCAAAATCGTCCGCCCCGGCCTCGAGCGCCGTCTCGAGCGTGGCTTCTTCGCTCGAGCGTGAGGCCTCGAGGGCGATTTGCCCCAGATGGTCGAACATCCACGCAACCGAGCCGGTGGCGCCGAGATTGCCGCCGTTCCGGTTGAACGCATGACGGATTTCGGCCACCGTGCGGGTGGGGTTGTCGGTGGTGGCCTCGATGAACACCGCGGCACCACCGGGCCCATATCCCTCGTAGGTGAGCTCCTGGTAGGATTCACCTTCGAGTTCCCCCGTGCCCTTCTTGATGGCGCGCTCGATGTTCTCTTTGGGCATGTTGACCGCCCGCGCGGCGTCGACGGCCAGCCGGAGCCGCGGGTTACCGCCCGGATCGCCGCCGCCGGCCCGGGCCGCCACGGTGATCTCACGTATGACCTTGGTCCACGCGGATGCACGGCGGGAATCGGTCACTGCCTTCTTGCGCTTGATCTGCTTCCACTTGCTGTGCCCAGCCATGCCGACTCCTTGCCCACCTCGAATTTGCTTCGGTATCAGTGTGGAAATTTAAGCGGCGGCACATCTTGCGGCAAACTGATTCTCCCGCTAGAGTCCCCGCCTATGCGTTGCCAATATCGCCTGCTTGTCAGCACCCTGCTGGTGCTCGCAGCGGCATGCCATGGGGATGCCGACAAGGTCAAGTCGCCCGGTATCGGGCAGGCCTTTCCAACCGTCCTGCTGCCGCCTGACGCATCGGTCGTCTCGCAATCAGGCGGCGCGGACGCGGTGCAACTGGTCTTCCGTTCGCCGCACCCGCCCGCGTTCGTGAGTTCCTACTATCGCACGCAGTTTTCCCAGCCTGGCTGGTCAATTGTAAGCGACCTCACCGACTCGGCTGGCGTCACGGCCATGCATGTGGACTGGACGGCCACCCACCAGCCCATGTGGGTCCGGATGGTGCCCGAAGCTGGGGAAACGAGGGTGGAACTCACCGGAGCCGTGCCTGGACTTGATACGTCATACACCCGCCGCTCGCAACGGGCGCGAGATACCACAAACACCCTGAAGACGCGGTAGGCGCCGCTGGGCCAGTATCCAGGGGGCGAAGCGTACCGGCTTCGCCCCTTTCTTGTGGGGATGTCTCGCTTAGTCCTTCCGCCGGGGACTCGCCGCGCGCGCCCGCCGCGCCAGATCGGCCAGAATCTCGGCGGCCTCGCCACTGACCGACTCCCGGGTCGGCGCCACCAGCTGGGCCAGCACGACCGCCGGCCTGGCGGCGGCCGGATCGCTGGCCGAGGCGAGGGCGGAGGCCACCGCGCGCCGAAGCGGAGCGGGAAGCGTGAGTGTGGCCAAGCGTCGCTCCAGCGCCGCGACGCGGCGCCGGTGCAGCCGGTCAGCAAGAGGGGGATCGAGCTGGAAGTCGCGAAGCACCCGCACCAGCATCCAGAGCGCAAACAGGCCGTCACGGCGGGGGCCGCGGGTGCTGCCGGCGACCAGCTCGAGCAGGGCATTTTCCGGATGGGCCTGGTGGGACGTGGGAGCGGCGCTCACCGGCGCCAATGTACCGGCCCTCGGGCCGGTCCGCCACCGCGTTGCCTCGGGCCGCGGGCTGCCCTAACCTTCCTCACCATGCCGCGTCCCAGAAGTATCCTGTGGGTAGACGATGAAGTCGCCAGCCTGACGTCTCATGTCCTCTTCCTCGAAGAGCAGGGCTTTGCGGTCGAGACGGCCGCCAATGGCGATGATGCGCTGGTGCTGCTGCAGCGCCAGTCCTACGGAGTAGTGCTGCTGGACGAGCAGATGCCCGGGCGCAGGGGGATGGAGATCTTCCGGGCCATCCGGGGGCTCGACCTCTCGACACCGGTTGTGATGGTGACCAAGAGCGAGGAGGCGGAGACACTCAAGGACGCCATTGGCGCCGAAATCTCCGACTATCTCGTCAAGCCGGTGAACCCGCGCCAGATCCTCTCCGTGGTTACCCGGCTCCTCGAGGGTGACCGGATCCGCCAGCAACGCCTCTCCCGTGATTTTGCCACCCGTTTCCGTGAATTGGAGTCGCGCCGGGGCACCGATCTCGCCTGGCGCGAGTGGGTGGA
Source organism: uncultured Gemmatimonadales bacterium (assembly GCA_963798915.1). Lineage (GTDB taxonomy): Bacteria > Gemmatimonadota > Gemmatimonadetes > Gemmatimonadales > GWC2-71-9 > CAMLHP01. The sequence continues at coordinate 170,261 of CAWCVB010000005.1, forward strand.
GCTGGTGGTCGAACTCGCCGAATGGGAGGTTCGCCTTGGCCAGGCGGACGAACCGGGGCTGCAGGACGCGTTGCGGACCCTCCAGACGAGCGTCCGTGACGACTTCGGGCGTTTTCTGGGCCAGCGTTACGCCGGCTGGATCAGTGACACCCGCGCTGACCGGCCACCTCTGTCCGTAGATGTCGGCGCTGAATTCCTCAGGCCGGTGCTGGAAGCACACGGGCGGGTGCTGTTCGTAGTGGTCGACTGCCTGCGGCTGGATCAGTGGGCCATGATCCGACCGATCGTGAGCCAGCTCTTCGACGTGGAGACGGCCCACTACTTTTCGATCCTGCCCACGGCCACGCCGTTTGCCCGCAATGCGATCTTCAGCGGCCTGTTCCCGGTGGAGATCAAGGCCCGGCATCCTCAGTGGTGGGCGGAGGACGACGAGGCCAGCCTGAACGCGCATGAGGCCGACCTCCTGGGCGAGCAGCTGCGGGAGCTCACCGGCCGCGCCGTGCCGGTGCATTACGAAAAGGTCTTCACCGCGTCGGACGGCGAGTCGCTCCTCAAGCGGCTGCCGGCGGCGTTGTCCCGCCAGGGTGTGACCGCCCTGGTCTTCAACTTCATCGACCAGCTCACCCACGGGCGCACCGAGAATTCGACGCTGTTCGAGGTAGCGCGCGATACCACCGCGCTCCGCACTCTCACCCGGACCTGGTTCGAGCGCTCGGCGCTGTGGGACGCACTCCGTGAAGCCGAGCGTCGCTCGGTGCCCGTGCTGCTCACCACGGATCATGGCTCCATCCATTGCCACACGCCGGCAACGGTCTTTGCCAAGCGTGACACCACCAGCAACCTGCGGTACAAGTTCGGCGAGGACCTCAAGGCGCAGGACCCGGGAGCGGCGGTGTCGGTGGACGACCTGGCTGGCTTCGGCCTGCCGACCCGCACGCCATCCACCCGGCTCCTGCTTGCCACCGGCGACCGCTTCTTCGTCTATCCCACGAAACTGAGGGAATACCAGGCCCGGTATCGGGGCGCATTCCTCCACGGCGGCGTCTCGCCTGAAGAGGTGGTGCTGCCCATTGCCCTGCTCACGCCCAGGCGAGGCTGAGCCGAATGTCGCTGGGCGTGCTGGTTGCAGCATGAGTTCCCGCCGGCACGCGGCGGCATTGCACGGGTGATGGCGGAAGTGTCGCGGCGGCATCCGCCGGGCACCCTCATGGTGTCGACCGGGCGCGCGCCGGCGGGAGCCGACGAGCCCGATCCGGCAGAGATCACGCTGGACCGAATGCCCATGTCCGCGCGACAGCTTCGCGTCGTGCCCGGCCTGCTCCTCTGGGGCCGCCGGGTCGCGGCCCTGGTCCGGCGGCACGACGCGAGCTTTGTGTGGGCCGGCCAGTTGAAGCCCGCCGGGTATGTGGCAAGATGGGCGCGTGAGCGAACCGGCGTACCGTACGGCATCCTGGTCTACGGCAACGACCTGCTGGCCCTGCAGCACCAGGTGCATCGCTCGTCGATGCAACGCGCCACTGCTGCCGCGATCCTCCGCTCAGCCGCCGTGCTGGTGGCTGTGAGCGAGTGGACCCGGGACCAGGCGCGGGCGTTGACCGGCGAGTTGGGCGTGGACGTGCCCATCCGCGTGGTTCCGCTGGGTGCAGATCCCGCGCGCTTTCGCCCCGACCTGGACCCGACGGCCATGCGGCTCCGTCTGGGCATGACGTCCGGTGAATGGCTGCTCACGGTCGGCGGCAGTGCGCCGCACAAGGGAGTCGATACCGTCTTCCGGTCGCTCGCCGACCTGAAGGAGCGGCGCCCGTCGCTGCGCTACGCCGTGGCCGGCGCGCGGCGACATACCGAGGCGCTTCGGCGTCTTGCCGACGCCCATGGCGTCGCCGATCGGGTGCTCTTCATTCCCGACGTGGCCGAGGCCGATCTGCCCGCGCTTTACCGGGCGGCCGACCTGTACGTCGGCGTGTCTCGCCGCGAGGCACGGAGTGTCGAAGGCTTTGGTATCGCGCTGGCGGAGGCTGGTGCGTCGGGTCTGCCGGTCATTGCCGGGCGGAGTGGCGGCATTCCCGAACTGGTGCAGGATGAAGCGACCGGACTGCTGGTGGACCCGGAGCGGACCGGCCCGCTCAGTCATGCCATCGAACGGCTGCTGGACGATCCTCCGCTCGCCGCTCGGCTGGCCGGGGCGGCTCGGGCAGCGGTGGAGCGGTACTACAACTGGGATCGGGCCACCGCCGACCTCATCGGTATTGCGAAGGAATTCGGCCGGACGGCGTAGCGTGGAAAACCGCCGGCCGCCTTAAACGGCTACGCGGGCCGACTCTCGATGGCTCCCACCGGGCATTCCTGCACGATGGCCCCGTCCACCGGCGACCAGGTTTGTTCCGGCGCAATGGCGACCGCCTTCCGGCCTTCCATCCTGAAGAGCGCCGGCGCCCGCTCCACGCACAGTTCGCACCCGATGCAGATCTGGGGGTCCACCGACAGGTGAATGGGCGTGCGCGGGTGCACGCCGGGCGCGAGCTCTGCGGGTGACCCGCCGATCCGCTCGAGCACCTCCAGCGTGGCACGATAGCCCTCCTCGATCAGCTTCTCGGTGTGGCGAAACGAGAACATTGGCACCTGTGCGACGCCCGGCGTCACCAGTACGATGGGCGGGCCCTCCCAGCTGCGCAGCGAGTTGGCAAGTTGGGCCTGCATCATGATTTCGAGCGCGCGGATATAGGTTGCCGCAAATCCGTCGGTATCGGCGTGAGTACGTTCGACGCCCGGCGGGGTCAGTGCCACCGCCAGCACCGGGTCGCTGCTCAGCGAGGCCGCGATTCGCACCGGCAGGTTCTCGACCACGGCGCCATCGATGTAGTAGCGGCTGTCGATGTCCTGAGGCGGGAAGATGCCCGGCAGCGCGCAGGCGGCAAAGACGGCATCGGCCAGCGGCGTGGTCCTGGTGCCGGGCAGCCCGAAGAACACCTGTCGTCCCGAATGCAGGTCCACAGTGTTGACCAGCACGACCCGCTTCAAGGCGTCGAAGGTCACGCCACCGACCAGACTCCTCACCAGGTCGTCGAGCGGTTCCGGACGATAGATGGCCGGGCTGCGCATGCGCTTGAATGCCATGTTGTAATGCGCCACGCGAAACACATTGCGCCGTCGGACCTGGACCGCGCGGGTCTCCATCTCGCCAGTCGGCATGCCGGTCGCCCAGGTTGCCCCGATCAGCGCACCCATGCTGGTTCCAATCACCAGCCCGGGCTCGATGTCCCGCTCCTCGAGGGCACGGAGCACGCCGATGTGTGCCAGGCCCTTGAGCCCGCCACCACCCAGCACCAGCGTGACCCGCTGTGACGCCATCCGCTTGCTCCGGGATCGGGGAGAGGCTTACTTGAATCGCTTACTGGGCGCGCCGCCGCCGCGCCAGGGTTCGTAATACTAATCTGGCAGGGCATGGCTTCTTCCCGAACACCCTCACCGCTCTACGACCGGCTGCGCCGGGACCGCTTCTTCCAGTTCGGGCTGCTGCTGGTAGCGCTGGTGCTGCTGGCCGCGCTGCTCGCGCCATTGCTCGCGCCCCACAGTCCCTATGTCGGTGACTTGCGCAACGCCTACCTGCTGCGGCCCGGCTCTCACTACCTCCTGGGAACCGACACGCAGGGACGTGATGTCCTCAGCCGGGTGCTCTACGGCGCCCGGATTTCCGTGAGCGTCGGGCTGATCTCGCAGTCCGTGGCCATCCTGCTGGGCGTGAGCATCGGCCTGATTGCCGGCTATTACGGCCGCTGGGTGGACGCCCTCGTCATGCGGCTCGCCGACATCACGCTCGCCTTCCCCACGCTGCTGCTGCTCATTGCCGTTGCCGCCGCCGTCAAGCCGTCATTGCCGGTCATCTTCCTGGTGATCGGCGCCGTCGGCTGGGCCGCCATGGCCCGGATCGTCCGCAGCCAGGTACTGGCCCTCAAGCGCACCGAATTCGTGGTCGCCGCCCAGGCCCTCGGCTCGCGCGATGGCCGCATTCTCCTGAAGCACCTCCTGCCCAACGTGCGAGCCCAGGTCATCATCGTGGCGACGCTGGGCATCGGTGGCGCGATCATGGCGGAGGCGGCGCTGTCGTTTGTCGGACTCGGGGCCCAGCCGCCGACGCCGAGCTGGGGCGCCATGGTCGCCGACGGACGGGACCTGTTGCGCACCGCGCCTTGGGTATCCTTCGCGCCCGGCATCGCCATCGGACTGGCGGTGCTGGGCTTCAACGTGGTGGGCGAGGTGCTCCGCGAAGTCTTCGACCCTCGTCTCCGGAGCGAACGATGAGCCCGGCGCATTGGGATCCGCGCGCGCTTCGCGAAGCCGAATTTCCTGAGCTCGGCGAAACGGTGTACCTCAACAGCGCCAGCACCGGTCCTCTGCCCGAACGCGCGAGGCACGCGCTGGAGATCTTCAACCGCCGTCGCGGAGCGCCGCACCTGCTGCCGGATGATGAAGTGTTTGCCATGCTGGACCACTCGCGCGACCTGATCGCCCGGCTGCTCAACGCCGGGGTCAACGAAATCGCCCTGACGCCCAACACCACCTACGGCATCAACCTCGCCGCGATGGGACTGCCCCTCGGGGCCGGCGATGTGGTGGTCTTTTCCGATCGGGAGTTTCCAGCCAACGCGTACCCTTGGCTGGCGCTGGCCCACCGGGGCGTGAACGTGGAGCGGCTGCCAGTGCTGCCCTCAGGATGGCCCGATGAGGATCGCATGGTGGAGCGAATGCAGGATCCCCGGGTCCGCGTCCTGGCCGTGTCGCTGGCACAGTTCAGCAGTGGTTACCTGGTTGACCTGGCGCGGCTCTCCGCCGCGGCCCGCGCCAGTGAGACCTGGCTCGTGGTTGATGCTATTCAGGGCCTCGGTCAGGTGCCCGTGGACCTCAGGGAGACGCCGGTGGATGTCCTGGCGGCCGGTGGACAGAAATGGCTGCTTGGCCCGTGGGGCACCGGCTTTGCCTTCGTGCGGCGGGAACTGCAGGCGCAGCTCCGCCCGCCGATTATCGACTGGATGGCCTATGAGGGCACCGACGATTTCACGCGGCTGACCCAGTACAGCGACACGCTGCGGGACAATGCCAGGCGCTACGAACTCATTACGCTGGCATACCAGGAGTTCGATGCCCTGAATCGGTCCGTGGAGCTGGTCCTGGAGCACGGCGTTCCGGCGATCGCCCGGCACATCGAGGAGCTGCACCAGCCGCTGCTGGGATGGGCCAGCAAGAATGACGTCGCCGTTACGTCCCCGCGTGATCATCATCGCTCGGGGATCCTCTGCCTCAAGCCACCGGACGCGCGTGGTGCCTACGAGGCGCTGCAGCAGGCCGGGATCATTGTCAGTTTTCGCGAAGGCGCCATCCGCCTTGCACCCCACCTGTTCAATTCGCTGGATGAGATGGAACAGGTGGTGGAGGTGCTGGAGAGTCAACGGTCAACAGTCAACGGTCGACCGTAGACTGTTGACCGTCGGCCTATTTCTGAATCTCCAGCACGCGCTCGCTTCTCACCTCAGCCCCCGTCACTTCGTCCCGAATCACCACGCTGATCTCATGGAGTCCCGTCTTGAGCCGGGAAAGGTCCAGCGTAAGCTGCATGTGCGCATCCGGTTGCGATGCCACTCGGCTGAATTCGATCGCGACGCGGCCCTTGGCGTCCTGGCCGCGGGGTCGGATCGATATGGTGGTGTGATACGAACGGTCGGGTACCCGTCCATAGATCTCGAAGTAGATCGGTGCCGCCTGGGTTTGGTGGTAGGCGCCAGTCACATTGACCTGAAACGGATCGCCGCCATTCTCCCAGAGCACGCCGCCTCGCTCGGTGCCCAGGACAACATCGCTCATGCTGAAGCTGGAAGGCTGCACTATCACGTTGCCCCACTCGGCGGCGCTGCCATCAGTACCGGTTGAGCCGAACACGGCGGCGTGTGCCAGATAGCGTCCTGCCTTCACTGGAAGCTCCGTGGTGAAGCCGAGAAATTCGCCGCTCGAAAGGGCGACGGGCCGAGCGAAGGTACGAACAGTGTCAGAGCGGGTCACTGTGCCCGAGAACGTGTCCACGGCTGTGACACGGATGTGAAGCGGCCATGTGATGGTTCCGTTCGAGCGCATGGCCACCGGCTCCAGCGTCCTGGAGGGGATAGCGGTGGTGACGAGCAGCCGGGCAGTGCCGCGCGCGGCGCTGCCCACCGCGTAGACCTGCATCAGCGCCTCGAGCTGGTGGGAGAAGAGCAGGGTATAGCTGTCGGTGCGAACGGCGGTCTTCACGTCCTGCTCGCTCCGAATCGTCATCTTCTGGACATTCGGCGAACACAGCAGCGGGGTGGCATGCGGCAAGCCGTCGCGGTACGCCTGATACATGTGGGCTGCACGATGGTAGACCGGATCGAGCTTGTCGAGATACGGGGTGAGGCCGACCGGAAGCGTCGCCGAGAGGGTCATCGGGCCGCGCGCACTGGCCAGGCTCCCGAACGCCGCCGGGGTGGCCATCGTCCCAGGCAGGAAGAAATAGGCGCGGGCGCGTCCCTAGAATCCAGTAGACCCAGAGCGCCGAGCGCCGACTCTGATCCACACCCAGGGAAGGGCCCGCGGTCAAGGCGGAGTCCATCGCATTGCGCGCGCCCATGGGGATGCTGACGCCTGTATCCGTAAGCAGCGGCTCGGCCGCCATGCCCCAGGCAGGTGCTCCGTGCCGCATGTAGACGATGGCGCGATGGTCCAGCACCGCCTCATCGTCCCGGCCGTCGGCCAGTCGGCTCCTGTCGTCTTCGGCCATGAGTTCCTTGAGACCTTCGGGCAGCACCCGGGTGCACGGCTGTCCCGGTGGTGACCCCCAGACCCGCACGAAGTCCGATCGCCGCTCGGGCGCATCGACTCTGAAGTTGCGGTACACGTAAGCCCAACGCCGAAGATGCTCCTCCAGCCGGTCGCCCGGTGCGCGGGTGGCGAGCGCGTCGCGCTTCTGCCAGAACTGGGTGAGCCACGCCGCGATGGAGTCGCGAGGCAAGGCGTCGAACGCGGCAAGCTCCCGCCCGGTAGCCACCCACGCCAGGTCGTTGCGATACCGCGCTTTGGCTGAATCGCTCGGGTGCCGGATCCCCTGCGAGTAGAGCTCAGCGGCCATTACGAGCAGCGAATCGCCCGCCAGAGCGCGGGCCTGCTCGAGCTGGGCGATGCCGGCATCGCCACCTGCCTCGGCGTAGCGGGAAAATTCCTGCGCGGCCTGCTGGTAGCGCAGCGCGGTGCGATAGGTGTAGCCCAGCGCCAGGTGGGCCAGCGTGTCCTCAGGCCAGCGGTGCGCGGCCCGCTCCACCGCGCTTGCGATCGCGACCGGCTGCACCCGGTCGCGCTGTTCCGCCGTCTGGGTGACGGCAAAGCGGAGCCCGGGCTCGAACATCGAATCGCGGGCAAAGGTCTCCGTGAGACTGCGCCAGAAGCCCTCGCGATAGCTCTCGCCCGTGAGCTGGCCGCCCAGCGCCGGGCGCGAAATCGCCCCATCCTCGTCGAGGGCCAGCTTTGCCAGCGCCAGCCCGAAACGAGGCCAGGGCCACGTCGGCTGGCGGAGGCGCGCCTCGTCCATGGCGCGCAGCGCGTCGAAGAGCGACTGGCGGTCATGCCGAGTCTGGCCGGTCCGGAGAAGCTGGAGCCCCTGCTGGATAAGTTGGCTGGCGGCTGAGGTGGGAGGGAGAGAGTCGGTCACGCCCTGTGCCAGGATCAGGCGTTGCACCGGAGACTGCGCCGCGAGCGGTCCCGCGGCCAGCGAAACGGCGAGCAAAACAAGGGCGGTGCAGCCTGTTTGCATGGTGTGCCCATCCCCAGCGGATAATTCGCTCGTACACTGCCAATCTGGACGCTGGTAGGTGGCCTCGACTCCGGCAGGACCTGATCTGGACCCGAGGCGCCCGCAAGTCCAGCGCGAGCGGGAATGCAAGCAGGCTCACGAGGGCCGGATCGCCATGCGCGCGCCCCTCATGCGTCCCCGCCTTCGCGGAGTTTACGATTGGGCGAGTTTCGGCTCCCACGACCCACGACCCACGACCCACGACCCACGACCCACGACCCACGACCCACGACCCTAGCTCACCACCACCATCGCATGATGCTTTTTCCCCTTCCGGAGCAGGATATATCGTTCGTTCCGGAGATCCGCGACCGTCAGCCGCCGGGAAACATCTGCTTCCTGGACATCATTCACCGAGAATCCGCGACCCTGGAGTCCGCGACGGGCGTCTGCTTTGGAGGACGCCAGACCGGCCCGCACAAGGACATCCACCAGCGGAAGCCCGGCCTCGAGTTCCGCGAGTGTGGCGTCGCAATTGGGCATGGTGGCTGCGAGTGCCTGATATTCCGTCGTCGTCAGCAGGACATCTGTCGAGACTTTCGGCCGGAACACCGCGCGCGCCGCCGCTTCAGCACGGTCGGCTTCCGCTTCGCCATGGACCAGCGCGGTCACCTCCCGGGCCAGCCGTCGCTGGGCCACTCGGCGGCCCGGATCCAGCTCATGCTCGCGCACCACAGCCGCAACCTCCTCCAGCGGAAGAAACGTGAAGAAACTGAGCCAGCGTGCGGCATCGCGGTCATCGGCATTGAGCCAGAATTGAAAGAACTGGTAGGGGCTGGTGCGCTCGGGGTCGAGCCACACGTTGCCCTGCTCGCTCTTGCCGAACTTGGCGCCCGCGGCTGTCGTGAGGAGCGGGAACACCACGCCATGCGCCGCGGCTCCTTCCTTTCTCGAGATCAACTCAATACCGGCCGTGATATTGCCCCACTGGTCGCTGCCGCCCAGCTGGAGTTCTACGCCCGCACTGCGGAACAGATGCCAGAAATCGTGGGCCTGGACCAGCATGTAGGCAAATTCGGTGAAGGAGATTCCCGAGTCCATCCGGCTGCGGACCGACTCCTTCTGGAGCATGTAGTTGACCGTGAAATGCTTGCCTGTTTCGCGGAGGAACTCCATCAGTCCCAGGCTTCCGAGCCACGACGCATTATTGAGCACGCTCGCGCTGGCGGGACCCTCGAAGCGCAGGAAAGCGCGCAGTTGGCGCTCGATGGCCTCGGAGTTGCTAAGAATTTCGTCTTCGGCAAGCATGGGCCGCTCGCTGCGCTTGCCGCTGGGATCGCCAACCAGCGCGGTGCCCCCTCCGACCAGTGCGATGGGGGTTCCCCCAAAGCGCTGGAGCCATGCGAGCCCCATGACCGGCACCAGATTGCCGACATGGAGCGAGGGCGCAGTCGGGTCAAACCCGGCATAACCGATGATGGGCCGGTCAGACAACCGTTCGGCGGCGCCCGGTGTGACGTCCTGGACAAAACCGCGCGCAACAAGGTGGTCGAGGAACATGCTCATAGGCGCCAACAGTAGGTGCAAGGGGGGACGGCGGCAAGAAGGCCCCGTGGCCACCATGCGCTCCAACAACTAGCTTTCTGCATATGCCTTTCCGCTTCGGATCCCGTTCCAGGCGCTCTCCCGGCACCGTGCCGGAGCGTCGCTGGTGGACTCCGCGCACCCGCCGCTGGCTGGTGCTCGGCGTTGCCGGCGCTGCCGCGCTCAGCGTGGCGCTCGTACTCGCCCTCTGGTTTACCGTCTGCCTTGGGAATTCCTGCCCGGCTGTCGCCAATCTGGAATCGTACGATCCCAACCAGGCGGCCAAGGTGTACGCCGCCGACGGACGGCTGCTCACCGACCTGGGTCTGGAGCGGCGGACCGTGGTCCCGCTTGCGGAAATGTCGCCTGCGGTGACCGCCGCGTTCGTGAGCACCGAGGACAAGCGCTTCTACCGGCATCATGGCATCGACTGGATCCGGGTCTTCGGCGCCATGAAGGACATGCTGGTGGAGCGGCGGATCGCGGGCGGGGCGTCGACCATCACGATGCAGCTGGCCGGCAACATGTGGCCCGATGCGATCGACCGCCGGGACCGCTCGCTGCGGCGCAAGCTCCGGGAAGCCAAGGTCGCCCTGGAGATCGAAAAGAAGTATTCCAAGGACAAGATCCTCGAGCTGTACCTCAACCAGATCAACCTCGGCAACCGCGCGTTCGGGGTGGAAGCCGCCTCGCAGCGCTATTTCGGCAAGTCGGTCCGGGACCTCAACGTCGCCGAGGCCGCCACGCTGGCCGCCATTCCCAAGGCGCCGGAGCGGTATAACCCGCGCAAGCATCCCGACAACAGCGTGCAGCGTCGAAACGTCGTCATCGCCCTGATGCGGGATAACGGCAAGCTGGGTGCAGAAGAGGCGGAACGGTGGAAGGCTTTCCCGCTCCGGCTGTCAGCGCGATCCGACTTTTCCGGCGTGGCCGAGTACTTCGTCGAGTATGTCCGCCAGATTCTCCAGGCTCGATTCGGCTCGGATCTGTACCGGGAAGGTTATCGGATCTACACGACCCTCGACCTGGACATGGAGCTCACCGCCGAGCGCGCGCTGGAGGACCAGCTGCGCGAGATCGAGAAGACTCCTGGCTTCCATCACGAGACCTACGGGGAATACGAGGAACGGAAGGCCGACGAAGGCTCGGGCGATGCCGCGATCCCCAACTCGCCCTATCTCCAGGGACTGCTGGTGACACTCGACGCCGGCACCGGCGCCATTCGTGCCATGATCGGCGGCCGGGACTTCGAGGACAGCAAGTTCAACCGGGCAACCCAGGCCACGCGCCAGCCCGGCTCCACCTTCAAGCCGTTCGTATACTCCGCGGCGCTCCGGTCGGGGATTCCGCTCTCGGAAGTGATCGTAGACGAACCGTTCAGCATGGAGATTCCCGGCCAGGACACCTGGACCCCGCAGAACTACGAGCTTGGCTTCACCGGGGCCCACACGCTGCGCTGGAACCTGTATCAGTCGCGAAACATCCCGGCCATCAAATTGGGACTCCAGATCGGCGCGGACGCCATCATCAGCGAGGCCCGTCGTTTTGGCATCACGTCGCGGATTCTGCCGGTGCCGGCCATCGCCATTGGCTCGGCGGACGTGATTCCGCTTGAAATGTTCTCCGCCTACACCACCTTCGCCAACCTGGGCGACCGGGCCGAGCCGTATGCCATCGAGCGAGTGGAGGATCGTGACGGCAACATTGTCTGGGAGCCCCGGCCGCGCCTGATGCCGGTCATGAGCCGGGAGCAGGCCTGGCTCATGGTGGATGCGCTCCGCGATGTCGTCCGCAAGGGAACGGCGGCCCACTCGGTGGGCTCACAGATCCGCTTTCCCGCGGGCGGCAAGACCGGAACGACCAACGACTACAATGACGTCTGGTTTATCGGCTTTACCCCCGACCTGGTCACCGGCGTCTGGATGGGCTTCGACCAGCCGACACGCATCATGGGCAACGCCCAGGGCGGTCGGCTCGCGGCGCCGGCCTGGACCGCCGTGATGAACGAGATCTATTCCCGGCGGCCTGTTCCGGCCGCCTGGTCCCGGCCGTCGGACCTGGCAGCCGCAGAGATCGACAACACCACCGGATACCTGGCCACGGCGTTCTGTCCGGCCGAAGTGCACGAGATCGAGTCCTTCATTCCCGGAACCGAGCCGACCGAGTACTGCCCGGTCCACTCGCAGGGCATCTTGAGCCCCTTTGGATTCAGTGCCCCGCCGGCGGACTCGAATGCCACGACCCGCGACACGTTGACGGCGCAGACGCCCCCGCCGGCTCTGCCGCCGCCAGCGCAACGACCGCCACCACGATAGGCTGCGGGCCACTTGCTAGACGCCGGGGCGGTCGGGTAGCCTATAGCGTTGCCGGGATCGCCTTGTTCTTCAATCATTTCGGGAGAATGCCGTGCGCTGCCTCGCGCTCAACGCATCCTTCGAACCGCTGACGATGGTCCCGGTGCGCCGTGCGCTGCGCCTCGTCATTGAAGGCAAGGCCGAAATCGTCGAGGCAGACGACGCCGATGTCGTTCGAAGTGCCAGGATGGAGTTTCCCCGGCCCGCCATCATCCGCCTGGTCCGCTTCATTCATGTTCCCCGCCGTTTCCGTCGTCAGGTCACCAACACGTTCCTCTTCGCCAGGGACGGTTATCGCTGCATGTACTGCCATCGCGGGCAGCGGGACCTCCGCTCCCGCGAGTGCCTGACCCGGGACCACGTGGTGCCACTGTCCCGGGGCGGCGGCAACGACTGGCGCAACTGCGTGACGGCGTGCAGCAGCTGCAACACCCGCAAGGGCAACCGACTGCCCTCCGAATGCGGCATGCATCCGATGGTGGCGCCGGTGGAACCACATTTCGTTCACCTGTCCTGGGCCGTCCGGCGGCTCACGGTCACCCAGGCCAAGTACATCCGGCTGTTCTACGGCGAGGCGGCGCTCCGGGCGCTGGGCGGCGAGGCCACGCTGGTTGGATCGGAGCTCGAGCTGCGCGCCGAGGCCTGACCGCGTCCGCAGGACCACCCGGCGAGGATCGCCGCGACACCCAGCCCCCACGCCGGCAGACCGTCCCGCACCAGGCGAAACACCACGGGTGCGCCTTCGAGTCCCAGGAGCAGGACCACCGCGGCAAGCAGCAGCACTTCACCGACCTTCAGACGCGCAGCGCCAGCCCAGAAACCCACCAGCAACAGGGGTACCGCCAGCCAGACGGCGGACGTCCATCTGCTGTACCGATCGAACGGGTAGCCCAGCGGAAGGAGCAGCATCCATCCGGCACCCGGCGTGAGCGCGAGCTCGGCGCGCTGGCGATGGCCATTGATGGTCGCAGCAGTCCAGATGGTCGCGCCGCGCTGGCCGCCCTCGATGATCGCTGCGACGGGGGCAGGCGGGATCACGCCACCGTAGATCCGCACGGTCGGGGTCCGCAGCAGGAGGTCCGTGGCCCTGAGCCGGGACGAGTAGGTGGGCTTCTGGCCCAGCTGACCCAGGCGTGCAGCCGGGAACCGGTGCCCATCCTCGATTTCAAGGATGGGAGCGAACCGTTCCGTCAGGCCGGCCGTACGGACCCGGGCAGCCAGTCGGAGTCCCGGTGTGGCCCAGTCTACGCGGGCGTCCAGAATGTCTCCGTCGAAGCGCGCCTGGAGGGGCCTGTCCGGCGCCTGGACCAGTCGTGAGGCGGCAGCGTGGGGGCTGTCCTGCTGCAGCGCCGTCCCGGTGAATGCCAGCATTGCCAACCAGGCAAGGGCAGAGGCGAGCGTAAGTTGCCGTGCGCGCGCCACGCCCGGACGCCACAGTCGTGGCGCCGCGAGTCCGATCCAGGCACCGAGCCACGCGCCCGAACTGTTGGTCAGCACGTCGCTCAGGCTGGGGTCACGGCCAATCACTAACTTGGCCTGTACCAACTCAATAGCCATCGAGATTGCGAGTCCGGCGAACCAGGCGTAAGCTGGACGGGTCCGCATCAGGCCGAGGGCGAAGCCGAATGGCACGAAGAGCGCAACGTTCAGGAGCACATCTACCAGCCCTTCATCACCGCAGAGCAGGCAGTACCAGGGCGTCGCTGCAGCCGCTTGCAGTTGACGCGGATCTGGTACCAGCGTCAAGGCCATGATGGCCGCGAGCGTGGCAGCCAGGGCAAGCACCAGCGGCAGCGAAATGTGACGTTTGACCATGACTCAAAGGTAGTTGGTGAGCGAGCGCCACAACTGCTGTGGGTACTGTGCCGGATGTTCAGGCTTGAGACCTTCGATGCTGTCGAATAAATTGTTGTCAGAAAATTAGATAGCAGGTTTCCCGAAGCGGGTTAGGTACTGGCCTGACTTCTGCGTAAATCACCCTGAACGCTTGTGCTGAGGTCCAATGGCTTCACCTCGCGTGCTGGTGCGGGATGACACGGAAGGCCGGAAGCGCAGTTGGCTCCCGCCCGCACCGGACTTCGGATGGCAGTTGCTTGGTTGGGTTGGTGCCGTGCTCCTGATCGCAGGGCTTCTGGACATCGGGTTGGCCTTCTATCCACCGATGTTCGGCAATCCGAATTGGGAATTCGGCACTGTCGGCTCCAGCCTGAATAGCCTGCCGGTCCCCATGTTGGGACTGGCGTTGCTCCTCGGTGCCGCGGTAGCCCGAGGATGGATTCTGGGGACGCGGATTTGGGCGATTATCGGCATCGTCCTGGCAGTCTTGATATTGGCGGCGACGGTCATATGGGCGCTCAATCTTCCGCTCGCCTTCAGGTCGGTGCAGGAACCTGTCGCCCGGCTCGGCCTCAAAAAGTCCGTGGCCAAGACCGTGGCGCAGGCCGTTCTGTATCCGGTGGCATTTCTCTGGATCGGTTGGCAGGGAATCCGCCACGCACGCGCTCGGCGGTAGCGCAGCGAAGAGTCACCTTCATTCCCACTTGAGAGGACAGTACCGTATGAAGCATGTCATTCGCGGTATCGGTGCCGCTGCCGCGCTGCTGGCTGTTGCCGGCAATGCGTGGGCCATCAGCCCTGGCACTTATACCAACGTCTGTGGCGGCACGAGTTTCGAAACGTGCGCCACGATCACCATCGGCTTTGATAACGTTACCAACACGCTGACGGTGGACATCACCAACTTGTCGGCCAATGGCGACAAGATCACGGCCATCGGTTTCGACGGCCTCACCCTGGCCGCGACGTCGGGCACAGTGGATGGCGCGCTCGCGAACTGGTCGCCCGTGCTGTCCGGTGGGCCGAACGACATTCAGGCTGAGGCTGGCTGGGAACAGGGCCCAGGCGATCCCAACGTGTATGGCATCGCGAACGACGGGAACACCTACACCTTCACCCTGGTGTTCACCGGTGACCCGGGCCTGGCTGGCGCTACGTTCGGCTATCACTCGCAGGCTGGCCCGAACGGCTGCTCCACCAAGCTGTTCCTCGATCCGAATGGCGATCCGAATACGATCTCCTCGGTCGACCCGGACTGCGCCACCACCACGGTGCCTGAGCCGGTTACCATGTCCCTGCTCGCCACCGGCCTTGCCGGCATGGGCGGCGCTGGGCTGGTTCGTCGTCGCAACAAGAAGGCGTAATACGAGCATCTGGTCGTGCGCCCTCACGGGCACGAGCCGAACATCGTAGCGACGCGTAGTTTGCAGCACAATCAAAGGGCGGCCAATGGCCGCCCTTTTTTTGCCCGGTGACGACTGTCACCGCCTCGCCGGCGCCTTCCCGCTATTCAAGGGGGGGAGGTGTCCCATGCTGCGCCACTCGATCAGTGTCATGGTAGATCAAGCGATGCCAGCGGACGGGTTGCATCTCATGTGGTAAACCACTCCCAAGTTCGGCGGAGGCCCTCCTCCACATTCACGCCTGGATGGTACCCGAGTACCTGGGCGGCTCGCTCGAGACTCGCCTGAGAATCACGGACATCACCCGCGCGTGGTGGGGCATACTGCCGTTTCACCTTGCGTCCGGTGACCGTTTCCACGAGGTCCAGCAACTGGTTCAACGAGATTCTGCTGCCGGCCCCGGCGTTGGAGACCCATCCATTGACGCGCTCGGCTGGCCCGAACGCGCCCAGCATGTTCGCCTCCACCACATTGGCGATGTAGGTGAAGTCGCGCGTTTGATCCCCGTCACCAAAAATTGTCGCAGTTGCTCCAGATTGTGCCGCCTGCAGGAAGACCGGGATGACCGCTGCGTACGCACTCGTGGGACTCTGCCTCGGCCCGAAGACATTGAAGTAACGGAGCGCAACGCCCTCGAGCAGGCCGGCGCGGCCGTAGGCCAGCACGTACTGCTCGCCTGCCAGCTTGGCCGTTGCATATGGTGACCGGCAGAGCGGCTCCATGGTCTCCACCTTGGGCAGCACCGCCGTATCGCCATAGACCGAACTCGAGCTGGAATAGACGACCCGCCGAGCCTTGGCGCGCCGCGCCGCCTCGAGCACCTGGATCGTCCCATTCACGTTGTGGTCATTGCACGCGACTGGGTCCTCGATGGACCGGGGCACACTGGGCAGGGCCGCCACATGAAACACGATTTCCGCTCCCTTGCAGGCGCGGTCACAGTCGGCGGCCTGGCGGATGTCGCCTTCGATGAACGCGATGCGCTCCATCACCTCGGCCAGGTTCTCGCGTGAGCCGGTGCTCAGGTTGTCGATGACCGTGACCTGATGACCGTCGTCCAGCAGCCGGCGGACGATGTGAGAACCGATAAAGCCTGCGCCGCCCGTCACCAGGCAGGTGGTCGTGGATGCCGCCATCTAGGCTGATCCTCGTGGAGTGGGTTCGAGCTGCCGGGCGGTGCCGGCTGACGGTATCCGGGCCAGGGCAACCTGAGCGTTGGTCTGGACCAGTCCCTCAAACGGCCGTCCCTTCAACACCTGCAGGTGAGCACCGGGTCCGGTGGCGATGTCGCCACGCCGGTCCTTGAGGCGGACGCTGGAATCGAGGCCGTACAGGCCCGCCGGAACATTCATGTCGAGCTGGAATTCGAGCTCGAACGGCCCGGAGCGGGGCAGGGCCACTTCGCCGTGGTCGGTGGTGATGGTCGAAAGCAGCCGGCCATCCTCGAGACTGCGAAGCGCCAGCACCACAATTTCGCGGCCGGTGGAGCGCTGGCCGTTGACCTGGCCAATGATGCTGACTCGGACGGGACCACCGGAGCGGACCTGCTCGCCCTCGGCCACCCGGATGCGTTCCAGCACCACGGGGCCGTCCGGGTCGGTCGGCGCCTGTTCCACGGCGAGGTAGCGCCGGATGCACTCGGGGGTGGGGCCGGCGAATTTCACCTCCCCGTGCTCCATCAGGATGGACTTGGTGCAGAGCTCGGCGATCCGGTCAAGCTGATGGGACACCACGACCACCGGGATGCCGCTGCGGGCCAGATCCTTCATGCGCCCGAAAGCGCGCTGCTGGAACTCGAAGTCTCCCACCGCCAGCACTTCATCGATGATGAGCACGTCGGGGGAGAGATGCGCGGCGATGGCAAAGCCCAGCCTGGCATTCATGCCGCTGGAGTAGCGCTTGACCGGGGTATCGATGAAGGGAGCGATGCCGGCAAATTCGACGATGTCGTCGAACCGCTGGCGAATCAGCGACTTGGGCATCCCCATGATGGCGCCCTGCAGGAAGACGTTCTCGCGTCCCGTCAGGTCCTGATGGAAGCCGGCGGCGATCTCGATCAGGGCGCCCACCCGGCCCCGCACCTCGGCGCGTCCCAGGGTGGGCGGAAGGATCTTGATCAGCGTCTTGAGGATGGTCGACTTGCCCGCGCCATTGCGGCCGATGATGCCCAGCACATCTCCGGCTCCCACCTCGAAGCTCACGTCCCGCACCGCCCAGAACTGGTCGCGCGCCCAGTTCACTCCGCTTGACGCCGCGTCCGGTGAGGTTGCGGGCAACGGCAGGAATCAGGTCGCGCAGGCTGTCGTGCCGCTCGCCGCGCTGGAATTTCTTCCAGACCCGGTCGAATTCATGCCAGGATCGATGTCAGACATTTTCAGCAAAGGCGGGTTGAGAGCGATGGAAGATGAGGACCGCCAGGATCAGGCCGAGGACGGCCCAGCCGCCAGTGTAGAGCAGGGAGGCGCGGGTGCCATGCCGCGACCACCTCGCCCTTGTTGGTCACGATCGAGAGCGGCTCGAGCAAGTTATGCCCTTGCACCACCGAAAGCCGGAGGCCTTCGAGCACCGGCGTAAGCGGATTGAGCCACATGAGCCAAGAACGCTTTCCGGGGCCCATCATGGATGGCTCGTAGAATACCGGGGTGAAGAGGATGCCGAACGTCAGGACGACCTGGACGATGTACTTCACGTCCCGGAAGAACAGGTTGGCGCAGCTCAGGAAAATCACGATCGCGGAGGTGAGCAGCCAGAGCATCGCGAGCAGGAGCGGCGCCCAGAGCACCGTGACGTGCAGCGTGACGCCGAGGAGCGGCAGCAGCACGACCAGCGCAACGAGGCCGATGCCCGTATCGAATGTCTGCGCCAGGATCGCAGCAATCGGCAGGACCTCGCGCGGAAAGTAGACTTTGGCAATCAGGTTGTGATTGGAGGTAAGCACGGTGGTGCCAAAGGTGACCGCACCGGCGAAGAAAGACCATGCCACACCCTTGAGGCAATGCCGGCGATGTCCGCTCGTCCGACACTGGTTCCCGATGCCTGGCCCATGGCCACCCGGATGAGCGCACCGGCGAGGACGATCAGGATGGGCATGAAGATGGCCCAGCCGAACCCCATGACAGCCTGCTTGTAGCGGATCCGGATATCGCGCCGTGCGAACTCGAACATCAGCTCGCGGAAGGCGCGGAGGTCGGCGATGACTTCGCGCAAGTCACCCAGCGGACTTTGGCGACGGGGGACGAGCGCTGCTGATTGCGTCAGTCACGCGCGGTATTCTCCCTGCTCAAGGTAGAATCCGGCTGGCCGGGAGCAAGTTTCGTGCGCCAGACGGATACATCTGCGGCGCGCGATGCCATGAATCAGCGCGGGCCGCGTCGTCGGTCGCGGCGGAAATACAACAGTTTCGTCGCTGTCACGCAACGACGCGACGCCCGGGCGTTGCTTTGGTGACGCAAGTCTCCCGCGCCACGCCATCGTCTGAGAACGAAGTCTTGTGGCTGAAGGCTCGGCGCAATCGTGCCTGCGTTCGTGCGGCCAGCTTGCAGAGCGCCGGAATCACCCGCCCGCGCGGGGGCGTCCAGACCGGGGCGGACGAAGGAGCATCTGAAGCGCGCCTGGTATCCGATCGAAGACCCAGGCCCCCAGCCGCCAGGCCGGCCGCAATAGCGTGGTGCGTCGCCGCCAGCGACGGTAGATGGGCTCCGCTTCGGGCACCAGCGGGTGCAGGCTGAGGATGGCCTTGAGACTCTCATTGGCGCGTTGGTGCCAAGCGGTGTTCAGATCCGCCTCGTAGGCGCGATGCAACGCCGCGACGCTGCGATCCCGCTCGACGGGTTCAAGAGTGGGGGCCAAGTCCTGCCAGAAGTCGTGTCGCACTTGCCAGGCGGAGCGGAACATCTGGCTCAAGCTCCGGGAATGTTGCTGCGCCATGCACCCGATAGCGCACCAGCCGCTGATGGCTGCAGACGAACCGGGTAGTGATGGGCGAGCCGCATCCACAGGTCGTAGTCCTCCGCGTGGCGCATGCCATCGCGATAACCTCCTGCCGCGAGCAACGCCGTTCGCCGCACCACGGCCCACTCTGGATCACCGGATTCTGCTCCCAGAGAGTCTCGAGTGCCGCTACCGGAACGCCATCTGGCAGTACGAACGGCGGCAGATGATTCGTGGCGCCGAAGTGACTCACCATGGAAAAGGCGACCGCCGCGTCCGGGTGCTGCTCCAGCAGGCCGGCGCAGACCAGCAGATGATCCGGCTCCCAGAGATCGTCGGCATCCAGGAAGGCGATCAGGTCGCCCATCGCTGCGCGCATACCGATGTTGCGTGCCGTGGCTGGACCGCTGTTGACCCCAGTTTCCAGCACCGTCGCCCCGCTGGCGGCAGCCAGCGCACGGGTCGAATCGGTCGAGCCATCGTCCACCACCAGGATCTCGGCGGGACGCCGGCTCTGGCCCCAGGCCGACGCGAGGGCGTCTGCGAGGAAGGTGGCTGAGTTATAGGCTGGAATCACCACGCTGATCTTGAGCAATGCGTTCCTTTCGCATCTGGCTTGCAATTTGCCCACCGGCCGCCCGCACTGATCCGTCTCACCAGCGGCACCGGAGGCGGTGGGCGGCTACTTTTGGACCCTGACGGGCATCGCCTCCAGCAAGGGGATCACAGTCTGGCGAGTCTGCTGAATTCTATCCAGATGAGGCCGTAATGCTGGAGCTTGCTCTGGGCGCCGGGGGGCTGCTGCTGCTCATCTGGGCAGTATATCCCGTTGTAGTACATGGGGTTGCGGCGCTACGCCGACCCTCCGGCGCCCCGGGAACGGTTGACCCGCACAACTGGCCCGACGTGACCGTCGTGGTTGCGACCCGCGAGGACGCTGGGCTCGTCAATGCGCGGGTGCGGGATGCGCTGGCCGCCGACTATCCCGCCGACCGCCTGAGCGTGGTCGTTGCACTGGACCATGAGGCCAGAACCGAGCCAGCGGAGATTGACGCCGCTGGTGGGCGGGTCGTCGTTGTGCGGGGCGAGGCTCCGGGCGGCAAGGCTGCGGCGCTCAACGCAGGCGTCGAGGCCGCGGCCGGCGAGATTCTGGTCTTCAGTGACACTCACCAGCGGTTCGACCCAGGTGCCCTTCGGCTGCTGGTGAGGATGCTGGAGGGCAACCGTTTCGGGGCGGTATCGGGTCAGCTCGAATTGGCCGATGCGGGCCGCCGTTCGCTGGTCGAACAGTACTGGCGCTTCGAGCGGCGCCTTCGCCGCGATGAGGCACGGATCCATTCCGCCATTGGTGTGAGCGGCTCCATCTACGCCATGCGCCGCGCATTGTGGTCGCCACTGCCAGCTGGCCTGATCCTGGATGATCTCTACGTGCCGATGCGCCTGATCCTCGACGGTTACCGGGTCGGATTCACCGAAGCGGCCAAGGCGTTCGATTCGCGGCGGACCCGGGCGGGGCAGGAGTTCCGGAGGAAGGTGCGGACCCTGACCGGCAACTTCCAGCTGTGCGCCTGGCTTCCGGCGATGCTGCTGCCCTGGCGTAACCCGGTCTGGCCCCAGTTCATGCTGCACAAGGTACTGCGGCTGCTCACGCCCTGGCTGGTAATCGCGTTCGTGATTGGTGTGGTGGGGTTGATGCTCTCAGCCTGGGGATGGATGGCGGTGCGGGTGGCGGCGGCCCTCATGGCCGCTGGCCTCATCGCCGCCGAGGTGCTGGGCGTGCGCAAGCTTGTTCTGGGCTATCTGCGCTGGTTCGTCGTCATGCAGGCCGCGATTGCCGTGGCGACGATGAATGGTGTGGCTGGGCGCTGGAACGTCTGGAGACACTGAGTGGCTCAAGTCACGTATCTGATAAGTCAGTATCCGGCCTTCAATCACACGTTCGTGCTGCGTGAAATCCAGGCCTTGCGCCAGGCTGGCGTGACGGTCTCCACCATCTCGATTCGCGGCGACGACCGTCCCCTCGCTCGGCTGACCGACGAGGAACGAGTCGAGCGGGATCAGACCTGGTACGTCAAGGTGCGCGGCGCAGGGGGCTTCCTGCTCGCGTTCGCGCGACAGGCTGCCCGGTCCCCAGGCCGGCTGGTTCGCTCGGCGCTGATGGCCGGTCGGCTGGGCGGTTGGGACGTGCGCGCCCTCGTGGCGCATCTCTTCTACTGGGCTGAGGCGATGATTGTCGCGGACCACCTGGCGCGCACCAGCGCGCAGCATCTACATGTGCACTTCGCCTCAACGGTGGGGCTGCTGGCTCACCTCGCGTCCGGGTGTCCCTTTTCCGTCACCATTCATGGTCCGGCCGAGTTCGAAACGCCCCACTTCGGGATGAGAGCGAAGGTCCAGCACGCATCGCTGATTGTGACGATCAGCCAGTTCGGGCGCTCGCAGGTGCTCCGGCAGGTGCGTCTGGAGGATTGGCCGAAGGTTCGCGTTGTCCGGCTTGGCGTGGACACGGCCCGCTACGCGCTACGGGCTCGACGCCCCGCCCCTCCACGCTCTGGCATCCTGACCGTAGGCCGCCTGGCTCCGGTCAAGGGGCAGGCGGTGCTGCTCGAGGCCATGAAGCTGCTGGTGGAGAGTGGGGTGGACGCGGCATTGACGCTGGTGGGTTCCGGCCCCGAACATGACCGCCTTGAGGCGATAGCCGTGCGCCTCGGCCTCGAGGACCGCGTCACCTTCACCGGCGCCCTCAACCAGATCGAGACGCGCGAACAGTTCGCCCAGGCCGATCTCTTCGCACTCACCAGCTTTGCGGAAGGCATTCCGGTTGTGCTCATGGAAGCGATGGCGCTTGGTGTGCCCTGCGTCGCGAGCCGAGTGAATGGCGTCCCGGAGCTGATTGAGCATGGTGTCACAGGGCTCCTCGTTTCCGCCGGTGATGCCGAGGGAGCTGCAACGTGCATGGCCCGGCTGCTGGCTGACGAGGCCGGCACGACGGCCATGGTGATCGCTGCGCGTGAGTATGTAGCACGACATTTTGACCTGCTCACCAATGCCCGCCTGCTGGTTGACGAACTGATGCCGTATCTCGAGCGGCGAGGTGCGTCGGACGGAGCCGCACGGCCATGATGAGCAGGCGAATTCGAGGCCGGTCCCTTCCTGAGCTTCGTGGTCGCGGTGTGCAGGCCCTGTTGACGGCGGCCGAGCGCGTCGGACTGCTCCCCTGGGCGCGCGAGCCCCGTTCGGGCGGGTTGGCCAAGCTTCTCGAGCCGGGGCTTGAATCCGGCCGGTTCGGGCTTGCAGCCGATGTCGTTGCGTGCTGCAGGGCAACGATTCCGGGCCTGGTGGACCCGGGCCGAGCGGCTGCCGCGATCGTGGCGACCTGGCCCGACGATGCAGAAGCATTGGTCGAGCGCGGAACAGGCATTCTCAACGGAAGTTTCGATCTTCTCGGTTACACGGAACTCAAGGTCGGCCAGATGCCCGACTGGCAGCTTGACCCGGTGTCGGGCCGGCGCGCACCCCTGATCCACCGAAGCCGTATTCCCTACCTGGATGCCGCGAAGGTCGGGGACCACAAGGTCACCTGGGAGTTGAATCGGCATCAGTATCTGGTCACCCTGGCGCAGGCGTGGCTGATCACGGGCAACGAAAGATTTCCCGCGACAATTGCTGCGCATCTCGAAGGCTGGATGGATGCCAACCCACCCAAGCTGGGCATGAACTGGTCCAGCAGCCTGGAGGTCGGCTTCCGCGCCATCGCCTGGATCTGGACACTGGCGCTCGCCGGCGACGGGCTCCCATCCGAGCTGGTGCAGCGATGCGCTGGCATGCTGCACGTTCACGCGCGACACTTGGAATCGCACCTCTCCACCTGGTTCAGTCCCAATACCCACCTTACCGGCGAGGCGCTGGCGCTGGTGTATCTTGGCCGGGCACTGCCGATGTTCCGCCGGAGCGAGCGCTGGCGGACCAGCGGCCTGCGCATTCTGGAAGAAGAAAGTCGCCGCCAGCTCCTGCCTGACGGCGTGTATTTCGAGCAGGCGACTTACTATCACCGCTACACTACCGACTTCTACCTGCATCTTGCACTGCTCATGGCTGGGCAGGAGGGGGGACGGCCGCACTGGCTGGACCAGGCGCTGGCCCGCCTTCTGGATTACCTGGTGGCGATCGTGCGCCCGGACGGCACCTGGCCGCTGATCGGAGATGAAGATGGGGGCCGGCTGGTGTGGCTGAAGTCACGAAATTCCAACGATTTCAGTGATACCTTGGCACTCGGCGCGGTGCTGCTCGGGAGGCGTGAATATTGCTTGCCGGGCAGGGCGCCTTCGGAGCTTGCGTGGCTGCTCGGAGCTGGCGCCAGGGCCCGTTGGGAGGCGCTGGGCTCCGTGCCGCCGCCAGGCTTCGCGCTCTTTCCCAAGGGCGGCTATGCCGTCATGCGAAGCGGGGAAGGCGACTGGTTGCTGATGGAGGCCGGTCCCCATGGCGGATTGGCGGGGGGCCACGCCCACGCCGATGCCCTGGCAGTCGAAGTCGCGGTTGCGGGAACGATGGTCCTGCAGGATGCCGGCACCTTCACATACGTGGCGGAGCCCGCCTTGCGGGACCAGTTCCGGTCCGGCATGTCGCACTCCACGGTGACGCTGGCCGGGGAATCCTCGGCCGTGCCGGCTGGACCGTTTCGCTGGGCGCATCGGAGCGAGGCCGAGTTCGAAGCATGGAAGTCGTCGAGCGCCTTTGACTTCGTCGCCGGCCGCCAGCGGGGCTTTCGGCAGCTCGGCGCGGACATCGTGCACCGGCGTCAGGTGTTGTGGCTGCGCCAGTGGCGCTGCTGGATCATTCGCGATCGCTTCGAAGGCACGGAGGCGCCCTTCGCGGCGCATTTCCACTGTGCGCCAGGCATCATCGTGGCGGCGCGCCGGAACACGGCGTTGTTCCGTGAGTCAGGTGCCAACCTGATGCGGCTGGATGTTCTTGCGGCGAGCTGTGACCTGACCGTGGGGGAGTCCCTGTTCTCACCCGTGTATGGCGCCCGGGAGACCGTGCAGTCACTGACGGTGCAGGTCACGCATGGCGGAGAACTGCTGACGGTGCTGCGGGCGGCTCCCAGCCAGTTGACCTACGCCCGTGACGTGACCGGTACGACGGTCATCCTCGAACGGACCGGCGAGGTGGTCGAAGCCTCGGCGGGACCGACGGGATGGCGGCTGGATGGCAGGACTCTCGACTCATTCGGAGACTGAAGCGGAATCATGTGTGGTATCTGTGGCATTGCCCTGCCGGATTTGTCGTCCCGCCGCCTGGATCGGGAACTGCTGGTGCGCATGCGCGACCAGCTGGTGCATCGCGGTCCCGATGGTGCCGGTGCCTTCCTGGACCGGGGCATTGCGCTGGGACACCGGCGGCTCAGCATCGTGGACGTGGCGCATGGCGCGCAGCCCATGGCCGCTCAGGGCGGCGCCGTTCAGATTGTCTACAACGGGGAGATCTACAACCATCCCGAGCTGATGCCGCTCCTGCAGGCGCAGGGCGTCGCCTACGCCACGCACTGTGATACCGAAACGGTCCTGCACCTCTACCAGCGCCACGGCCCCCGGACACCAGAGCAGCTGCGTGGCATGTTTGCCTTCGCGATCTGGGACTCGCGGACCCGGGAATTGTTCCTGGCCCGCGACCGGCTGGGCGTGAAGCCGCTGTACTACGTGCATACCGAAGACGGTGCGCTCTATTTCGCTTCCGAGATCAAGTCGCTGCTTGCTGCCGGCGCGGTACCGCCGGTGCTCAACCGCCGGGCTCTTCCCGACTATCTCGCCAACCATGCCACGTCGGGCGAAGACACCCTCTTCGAAGGCGTCAAGCGGCTCCTGCCCGGGCACACGCTGACATGGAAGAACGGGCGGGTTGAGCTCCGTTCGTATTGGGATCTGTCGTTTGCCGCGCCGATGGACCGCCGTTCGGACGCCGAGTTGGTGGCGGAGTACGCTGAGCGGTTCCGTGAGGCGGTGCGGCTTCGCCTCATGGCGGATGTGCCGCTCGGCATGTTCCTCTCCGGCGGTATTGATTCGGCGGCCATCACGGCCACGATGGCAACCCTGGTCAGTGAACCGATCAAGACCTTTTCGGTGGCGTTCCGTGAGCGAGAGGCCAACGAACTCTACTATGCGCGGCTGGTTGCAAACCGCTACCGAACGGATCACCGGGAAGTGATCGTGAGTCCGGAGGAGTTCTTCGGTGCGCTCCCGTCCCTGGTTTGGCACGAGGACGAGCCGATCGCGCATCCTTCAAGTGTCGCGCTCAACTTTGTTTCGCGGCTGGCGGCACAGCATGTCAAGGTGGTGCTCACGGGAGAGGGAAGCGACGAGACGCTGGCGGGCTACGGCCGCTATCGCACCACGGTGCTCAACCTGGCGCTGAGCCAGCGCTGGCAGTCGATGGCGCCGGCAGTGGTGCAGCGGGTTGTTCGGGCCGGGGTGGAGCGGTTGCCACGGAGGTCGCGTCTCCGGCAGCGCCTGCTGCGTACCGGGCTCGCGCTGCATGCAGACCTGGACACGCTCTACTTCGACAATTTCGCCGTCTTTGGGCGCCAGCGGCAGCACGAATTGCTGGCGCCTGAGCTGCGTGCCGAGCTGGGCGATCCGGATCCCTACGCGGCTGCCCACCACGCCATCGCGCACGGCGATGCCGCCAGCCTGCTCAACCAGTTGCTCTACGCCGACACCAAGACCTATCTCCATGAACTGCTGATGAAGCAGGACCAGATGAGCATGGCGGCGTCGATCGAGAGTCGGGTGCCCTTCCTGGATCATCCGCTGGTGGAGTTCACCGCCCGCCTGCCCCAACGCCTCAAGCTGCGTGGAAGCACCACCAAGTGGATCTTGCGCGAAGCGATGAAGGACATGCTGCCACCCGAAATTCTCTCCCGTCGCAAAATGGGTTTTCCCGTACCGGTCGGTGCGTGGCTCAAGGGACAATTCCGGCCCCTGCTCGACGACTATCTGCTCTCGGAACGGGCGCTGGGACGGGGCCTGTTCCGGCCGGACGCCGTGAGGGAACTGGTGCGCGAGCACTGTGCCGGACACGCCAACCATGATGAACGGTTGTGGGCGCTGCTGAATCTGGAAATCTGGCAGCGGACTTTACCTTGACGGCGAGGCGGCCGGAGGGATCGTGCCGGGCGCCACCTGGACGGCTCGCGGCGGAGCGGCGCGCTGATGCGGATTCTCTGGCTCAAGACCGAGTCTGCTGCATCCGGTGGACAAGGGAGGACGGATTCGCACCTATCAGATGTTGCGCGCCCTGAAACGCGACCATCACGTGACCTACGTCGCCCTGGACAATGGCCGCGCCCCTGCGGAAGCCGCGGCCCTCGCGGCGGAATACTGCGACGAACTGGTGCGCATCCCATACGCTGAACCCGAGCGGCGCACGGCGGCGTTCTGGCGTGACCTGACCCGCAACCTCCTTTCGCCGCTTCCGTACGCCATTGCCAAGTATCATTCATCCGACATGCGATCCTTCATCGAGCGTCGCGTGGCGGCGGGAACGGTCGACTTGCTGGTCTGCGACTTCCTGATGCCGGCGCAGAATGTTCCCGACCATCTGTCCTGCCGGACCGTGCTTTTCCAGCACAACGTCGAGGCCAGTATCTGGCGGCGGCACGTCGAGGTGCAGACCGGCGCCCTGGCCCGGGCATATTTTGCGCGGCAATGCCGACGGATGGAACGGTTCGAGCACGAGCAATGCCGGCGCTTCGACCTCGTCGTCGCCGTGTCGGAAGAGGATGCTGCGGCATTCCGGACCCAGTATGGTGTGAGCGCGGTCAGCGCGGTGCCGACTGGGGTCGACACGAAGTATTTCGCCGACACGGACCTTTCACTCGCGAAGCCGGGAAAGCTCGTGTTCGTGGGCGCCATGGACTGGATGCCCAACGAGGACGGCATTCAATGGTTTGCGAGCGAGGTGCTCCCTCGCATCCGCATCACCATGCCAGACGCGAGCTTGACGGTCGTTGGGCGTAATCCCGGTTCCGCCGTCCGCCGGCTCGCGGATGCCGGCAGTGGAATAGACGTCACTGGAACGGTGCCGGACGTGCGGCCCTACCTCCGGGACGCCGCGGTCGTCATCGTCCCGCTGCGTGTGGGCGGAGGGACCCGGCTCAAGATTTATGAAGCCATGGCGGCGAACCGACCGGTTGTCTCCACCACGATCGGAGCCGAGGGGCTGCCGCTGGTGACTGGCCAGCACCTGCTGACCGCTGACGATCCCGGCTCATTTGCCGATGCCTGCATCCGCCTGCTTCAGTCGCCGGCCGACGCTGGGAGAATTGCAGCTGCCGGTGGTCGGTATGTGCGAGAGCACTTCGGCTGGGATCGTGTGGCGGGCGAGTTTGCCCGGTTGTGCGGCGACGTGGGGGCGCCGCTCCAATCGTCGGCGCAGGGGTCCAGGACGTGAGTGGCGAACGGCTCCGCGTTGTCGTGATGGCGCACGACGAAGATGAGCTCTACGCCGATGGCGTGGCCGGCTGGCTCACCGGTCGCGAGCAGCTTTGCGGACTGATCCGGATCGTGGACTCGGCCCGTGTTCGGCGGCGGCGGATCCAGCGCGAATGGCGTCGCTCCGGCACGCTTGGCCTGGCGGATGTGGTGGCATGGCGGGTCTATCATCGTGTGCGCTACGGGGCAGAGGCGCGCCGGGTGCGGGCGGGCCTGCTCGCCGAGCTGGTCGGGGCCCGGCCAGAGCCAGTGGCCGCGCCGGTCCTGCGTACCGGAGCGCCCAATGGCGTCGCCGTGCAGGAATTTCTTGCGCAGGCCAATGCTGATATCATGATCGCGCTGGTGAAGCACATCCTGAAGCCGGCCGTGTTCGCGCTCCCTCGTCATGGGACCTTCGTCCTGCATCCGGGAATCTGCCCTGAGTACCGGAACGCGCACGGATGCTTCTGGGCCTTGACCCGCGCCGATCACGCACGCGTGGGCATGACGCTGCTTCGCATCGACGAGGGCGTGGACACCGGTCCCACGTTCGGCTACTTCAGCCTCCCGCAGTCGCGCTGGAGTCGTTCGCCCATCGCCCTGCAGCAACAGATGGTCCTGGAGAACCTGGCCCCCGTCATGGACCGGTTGCAAGCGGTCGTCGCAGGAGATGCCGCGCCAGTGGACACGTCCGGCCGGGAGTCGGGCGTCTGGGGCCAGCCGAAGCTGACTGCCTGGTGGCACCGGGCGCGGCCGGCGGCATGATTGGTCCCGAGGCATGAACCGGCTGCCCGGGCGGCTTGGGGTCCTCGAATATCACGACATCGTGCACGCCGGTGCCGAGGATGCGTCGGGCTTCGCCGGTCCATCGGCTGCCAGCTACAAGGTGGATGCGGAGCGCTTTGCCGCGCACCTCGCGGCGCTGGACGGTCAACTGGTGGCACGGCTGGCCTCCGATGGCAGCGGCGAGCTGTCACCGTCGTCGGTACTGCTCACCTTCGACGATGGCGGCGTGGATGCCATCCGGGTGGCCGCCCCGATGCTCGAGGAACGCGGGATGCGCGGTCTGTTCTTCACGACTGTTGGCCGGATTGGGCAGCCAGGTTTTCTGGGGCCGCCCGACCTGCGTGAACTGCGCCAACGCGGCCATGCTATTGGCAGTCACTCGATGACACACCCTACTCGCTTCAGCACGCTTTCGCCCGAGGACATGCGGCGGGAATGGCACGAAAGCCGTTGCATTCTTGAGGACATCCTGGGGTGCGAGGTGCGGATGGGCTCGGTGCCGGGCGGCTATCATTCCCTGGCTGTCGCCCGGGAGGCGGCACGCGCCGGTTACGCATGGCTCTTCACCTCCGAGCCATCACCCCGCGTGAGCGTGGTGCAGGGCTGCGCCGTCGTTGGGCGCTTTACGTTGCGACGGAAGTCTTCGGCTGCAGCGGCCCGCGCTCTGGCGACCGGGCAGGGAACTGCGCGGCGCCGGGCCGCCGCGGTCTGGACAACCAAGAAGGTGCTGAAGCGAGTGGCCGGTCCGCTCTATCTGCGAGTTCGGCGGCTGGCATTCCGCGACGCCTGATGGTGGTGAATCTCAAGGGAGCAAGATGACGACCTCGATAAGCGTATTTGGATTGGGCTATGTCGGCTGCGTTTCAGCCGCCTGCTTCGCGAAGGAAGGTCATGCAGTCACCGGTGTGGATGTGAATCCTGCCAAGGTGGACATGATCATGGCCGGCAAGGCCACCATCGTGGAGGCCGGCATCGGCGAACTGGTGGCCGAGATGGTGGAGTCAGGTCGGCTCACCGCCACGACGAGTGTCGAGCAGGCGGTGCAGGAGACGGCGGTGTCGCTGGTCTGCGTCGGCACGCCCAGCCGGGCCAATGGCAGTCTTGACCTGAGTTATGTCGAGCGGGTTTCGGAGCAGATTGGCCAGGCCATCCGCAGCAAGGCTGCCCGGCATGTGATCGTCATCCGGAGCACCGTGTTGCCCGGCACCATCCACGATGTGGTAGTGCCAGCCCTCGAACGCACCAGTGGCAAGAAGGCGGGCACGGACTTCGGCGTCTGTGGCAACCCCGAATTTCTGCGGGAAGGCACCTCGATCCGGGACTTCTACGACCCGCCCTTCACCCTGGTGGGTGCGGACGATGCCGAGACTGGCCGCGTGGTTGCCGCCCTGTACCAGGGGATCGAGGCGACGGTTCACGTCATTCCGGTGCGCACGGCGGAAATGGTCAAGTATTCCTGCAACTGCTTCCATGGCCTCAAGGTGGCGTTTGCCAACGAAATCGGGAATATCTGCAAGGCCACCGGCGTGGACAGCCATGAGGTGATGCGGATCTTCTGCGAAGACCGGAAGCTCAACATTTCCCCGTACTACTTGCGTCCCGGGATTCGCGTTCGGCGGGTCCTGCTTGCCCAAGGATTTGCGGGCCACGGTCTACAATGCCCGAGCCCACGATGTGCCGGTGCCAGTATTGGAGGCTGTGCTGGAAAGCAATCGCCTCCAGATCGAGAAGGCTTTCAACATGGTCATGGCCACGGGCCGGCGGCGGGTCGGTGTCCTCGGCTTGAGTTTCAAGGCGGGAACGGACGATCTGCGTGAATCGCCGATGGTGTCGCTGATCGAGCGGCTGATCGGCAAGGGCCTGGAGTTGTCCATCTACGATCCCTACGTCACCAGCTCACGGCTCATGGGTGCCAATCGCGAGTATATCGAGCGGGAAATTCCCCACATCTGGGAACTCATGCGTGGCAGCATCCGTGAAGTGCTGGATGGCTCGGATGCCGTGATCATCGGCAACAGCGCCGGCGAGTTCCGGGAGATCCAGGGCCACCTGCGCGATGATCAGCCGGTGGTCGATCTGGTGCGGGCCTTCGGTCCACGCATTCGGATGGCCCCGGCTACGAGGGCATCTGCTGGTGAGCGCCAGCATGAGAGCGGGCTCGGCATCTGATCACGCCGACGAGGTACGCCGCGGCGAGCGGTTCGAGTTCGGTGCCAACTGGCAGCGCTTCCTCCGGGTGTTGGATGACGAGCGAATCCGCCAGGCGGAGGACGGGCTCGCAGGGATGCTCGGGCGTCGGGATCTTGACGGCCTCCGGTTCCTCGATGTGGGCTCGGGAAGCGGGCTTTCGAGCCTGGTGGCGCGCCGGATGGGTGCGACGGTGCATTCGTTCGACTATGATCCGCATCGGTGGCGTGCACCGAAGAACTGCGACGCCGGTATTTCCCGGATGATCCCTCCTGGACCGTCGAGCCCGGCTCAGCCCTGGATGCCGGATATCTTGAGCGGGCTGGGCACATTCGACATCGTCTACTCCTGGGGCGTGCTGCACCACACCGGCGACATGTGGTGCGCGCTCGACCTGGTGGCTTCGCTGGTCAAGCCGGGCGGCATGCTCTTCATTGCCATCTATAACGACCAGGGCGCCTGGTCCGGCCGCTGGAAGGCGATCAAGCGACTTCTACTGCTCTGGCCCACTGGGCAAGGCGCTGGTGAGCGGCGTGGCCATCCCTTACTGGGTGCTGCAAGGCCTGCTCGCTGACCTGGTCTGGAGGCGCAATCCGCTGGCGCGCTATCGGGACTACGGGAAGGACCGCGGGATGTCGATGACGCATGACTGGTTCGACTGGCTGGGGGGCTATCCGTTCGAGTACGCCAAGCCAGAGGCCATTTTCGATTTCTATCGTGAGCGTGGTTTTAGCCTGCTGCGGATGGCCACCGCAGGCGGTTCTGTGGGCTGCAACGAGTTCGTCCTGCAGAAGCTCGCGTAACCGAATAAAGAAGCCGCGAGGGGCCACACGGAGATGGTCCGCTCGCGGCTTCCCTCGTTCCGTTTCTAGCGAACGCCAACGGTCATGGTGGCACCTTGGCCGCATCAGCGCCGATCATGGTACCATCGGTGGCTGAATGCAGATATGGACTGCTGCCTGACAGCTGGAAGTCGCCGGTCAGATAGTTGAGCAGCCCAGCGGCCGTCGTACTGGCCGGGAAGAAATTGTTCGATGGGTAGATGCTGCTTGGAGCGCTGATCGATCGCATTGTGCGCTACGAGAGCATCTGGTGCGTAGTAGGCCAATGCTGGATTCCCTTCACCCTTCCCACTTCCGA
The DNA here is from genome assembly GCA_963798915.1 of uncultured Gemmatimonadales bacterium. Lineage (GTDB taxonomy): Bacteria > Gemmatimonadota > Gemmatimonadetes > Gemmatimonadales > GWC2-71-9 > CAMLHP01. The sequence goes on from CAWCVB010000005.1 coordinate 201,741, forward strand.
ACAATCCCCAGCTACCGCGCGCAAATATGTTGTTAGTGATGACCAAGTGCGGTGGCGAGGTACTGCGCTGTCCCGTCGAACAGGATGATATGCCGCTCGCCCATCGCCGTGTTGTGGGCGATCGTCAGATAGGTTACGCCGCCCAGGATCTGGAAGATGCGCTTGGTGTCAGCCTGGGTGCGCTCAGTCCCGACTTTCTCGAAGATAGTGTGCTCAATGATCTGGCCGACGGGAGGCGTACCGCCGCCGCCATTGGGTTCTGCGATGCCCAGTCATGTTGAAGCCGCCGGGAGAGTTGATGATGCGGTTGTAGCGCCAGGTCACGTCTCGACGTTACGCACCAGTCGCAGTGTCCTCCTTGATTCATGGTCTTCATCACGATCGCGAAGCCGGTCTGCGCCTCGGCCCAGTTGTTCTCCAAGACATTGCCTTCAACCAGCACTCGCGCTGGCATTCTTCAATTCGAAGAGATTCTTGATGGCCCAGCCGGCGCCCTTCCAGGTCAGCGGCTTGTAGAAATGGTTCCGGCGGATCTCGATATCACTGGGGACGACGCCGCTGAATTGAGGGTCGCCGCCGCCGAACATGACGTTCTCGCTCGCCCCTTCCAGCCGGTTGTTCACGATCTTGTACGGCCCCGGACCGTCCCAGCCCCAGATCGCCTGCGAGTCGAGATAGCGGTAGTGGCAGTCCGAAATCCAACTGTCGATGACGGCGCTCGACCGGCTGTTCAGGGCGACGCATCGCTGCAGGTTCATGCTGGACGTACCATGCACATAGACCCGGTCGAGAATGATGAACTGGGGATAGTCTGCGATGCCGGTGGCGGTGTGGGAGTAATCTCCCAGATTCACCACGGCATAGGTCATGGACGCCGAGCTGGAGAGTTCGATGCCCATGACCCGATAATAGCTGGCGGTGCTACTGGTCTGGTCCGTAGAGCCGGCATCGAGTTTGGCGTCACAAGCTTGGCAAAGCTTGCCGCCGTGGAAGGCGTCACCCGCGTACCCTCAGCGGGAAGGGTCGTCGCGGTCCGGATGGTGATCCAGCCGCTTCCTGCCTTGGCGGGCAGGTAGTAATTGCCCACGAAGCGCGCGCCGGCGGCCAGCTGGATGACATCACCGCGGGCGGCGCCATTGATGGCCGCCTGCAGGTCGCCGCCGGCCGGCACGTTGATGGTCTTTCCGGTCGGTGGGACATAATGGGTGTCAAGGTAGGTGCGGGGCATCTCCGCTACCTCACCTGACGGCGGGGGAGAGGAAATACTCGACGGATCGGTGGTCACCGGCACGCTGCCATCAGTGGAGCCCACGTCACTGGTGGACGGTGCTGCGCCGCTCTTGACCGTGATCCAGGATGTGTCGGCCAGGCTGCCGCCAACCTGCACGGCGCGGATCCGGACGGTGGCCTCGACCGGCATGACCCAGTCCAGCCCGCGCACGTAGCCTCGATCGGCCACCAGTGACGCGCTCACCGGCATCGTCTGGCCGGTGGTGGTCACCCCATGCACCTCAAACGTCAGGGTATCGCCCGGCGGAATCGTGTCGCGGCTTGGGCTGAGAACGATCCGCGCCAGGGTCCCGCTGGTGGTCCCGCCGGTACCGCTTGAGGCAGTTGACGAAACCGTGACGTGTGCCTCGGCCTCCGATGGAACTGCCGTCCAGCACGGCTCGCACCCGAAAAGTGCCCTCGATCGGGCAGTAGTAATCCAGCCCACGCACATAGCCGCGGTCCGGATAGAGCTTGACTGGTGCCGGCACGCTGTCGCCAGTCGCGGTCTTGCCCCATACCACGAACCGAAGCGTGTCATTCGGCTGGATGGTGCTCTGCTGCGGGCTTGCATGACCAGCGACGTGATGGTGGAGGTGACCGAAACGCTCGCCATGGTGATCGACCATGGTGTCGGACGTCCCCAGCGACGAGCTGGCACCGACCAGGCGATATGAACCGGCTTCGGTGGCGGTGAACAGCGTCACCGCTTGCGAATCCACGACGCCCCGGACCAGCGTGCCCCCATCCAGACTTCGCCAGGTGACGTCAGCGGTCAGCTGCTTCCCCTCCGCGTTGCCGCGGGTGGCGCGCAAGGCGGTCGAATCGCCGGCCAGGACAGTCGGCCTGTCGGCACGGACCTGAAGCGCTCTGGCAGCGGCCCGGTCCGCCTGACCGGGGCCGGCACATCCTTGAGCATTCCGGCTTCAGGACCAGCAGTTGAGTCAGAACAGGCAGATAAGCTGAAAGCGAGGAGAAGAGTGGGAAGGGCGAGCCGCAGGCGTGCGGCCCGTGAGCTCCACGGGTTGCGTGGAAAGTTCATCGAGCGGGTACCTCTCGGGTGCAGGCCTATCCGGCGCTCGCCAGGCAGGCGGTACGTGGAGTGCGTACCAGGGCGCTCCTCGAGTCGAGGGCGCTCGGGTACCGAGTGTAGAATGGGAGATCGGTGCAGCTGTCTGCCCGGCTGCGACTGGGGGGATCGAAGCCTGCCCAATGTCTAGGGACCTGCACCTTACTGCGGTGACCCACGTCACACTTTTCCTGAACGGTTCCGTCCAAAACAGCAACGCCCGGGCAGGTGCCCGGGCGTTGCTGTGCTGCGGAGCTGCGATGTCGCTGTGCCTTGGCTAGTAAACGCCCACAATCGCGGCGGTCAGTGCGTCCACATTTGCACCTGGCGGGAGCCCGTCTGTGCTTCCCGCGTAGTATGGGCTGGAGGTGGTGAGGTCATAGTCACCATTCGCATAGTCGGTCATGCCGACGGTGAGTGAGCTGGTGGGGTAATAATTGCTCGACGGGTACTTGGTCGAAGGCGCTGCGACAACAATGTTGCCGCGGAAGACGCCGTCCGGCGCATAGTAGGCCAAGGCCGCGGAGCCCTTCACCCTTGCTGCTGCCGAAGACACCGTAGGTGCCCCGGGCTGAAGAGATTGTCCCGGATCACCAGCGCCGAGGTCGGTTTGCCGTCGAACAGCACGATCTTGTCCTGGCTGAAGCCGGTATTGTGGGCGATCGTGATGTTTCGCACCGTTCCCAGGAGCTGGAACAGAATGCGGGTACCGGTCTGGGTGGACTGGGCCACATCCTCGAGCACGTTTTCCGCGATGAGGAAGTCGTTGGCCGGGATGGCAGTCCCGCCGCTCAGCGCCTGGTAATCCGATGATGTTGAACCCGCCCGGGGAGTTCTTGATCAGGTTGGTGCCGGATGGTCAGATCCTGGGCGACGCACCAATCGCAGCGCCCGCCCTGGTTGGCCGACTTCAGAACGATCGCGAAGCCGGTCTGGGCGTCTGACCAGTTGTTCTCGAAGATGTTGCTTTCGAGGAGCACCCGCTGGGCATTCTTGACCTCGAAGAGGTTCTTGACGGACCAGACACCCTTCCACGAGAGCGGCTTGAAGACGTGGTTGTGACGGATGGTGATGTCGCTCGGGACCACCCCGTACACGTTGGGGTCCGCACCACCGAACATGATGTTCTCGCCCGCACCCTCGAGATGGTTGTTCTCGATCTTGAGCGGGCCCGGGCTGGCCCAGGTGATGATGGCCTGGGTGTCCATGCCCTTGCCATGACAGTCGGACAGCCAGCTGTCCACCACCGCGCTGGTGCGGGAGTTCAGCACGACGCAGCGTTGCAGGGTCTGGCTGGACGTCGCCGTGGACATAGACCCGGTCCAGGATGATCTCCTGCGGGATCTGGTCCACGCTGGTCGCGGATTCGTTGTAGAGCTGGATCAGCGAGTAGGTCATGCTGGCCGTGGAGCCGACCTCGACGCCCATGAGCCGGTAGTAACTCGCATCGCCGCTCGCCGCCGTCTTGATGTGCCGGCATCGAATTGGGAGTCATGATCTTCGCGAAATTGGCCGCCGCCTGAGGTGTGACCCGGGTGCCCTCGGCCGGCAGGGTTGTGGCCGTGCGAATAGTGATCCAGCCGGTGCCGGACTTGGCAGGCAGGGTGAAATTCCCGCTGAACGTCGCGCCCGCCGCCAGCTCGATCACGTCGCCGCGCTGCGCCGCATTGAGCGCTGACTGCAGCTCGCCGCCGGCCGGCACCACGATGGTGTTGCCGGTGGGCGGGACGTAACGGCTGTCAACCGCCACGCGAGGAAGCTCCACGGAGCCATCGCTGGCAATCGGCTGAAGCGGCGCGGCGGTGACCGTCGTGTCGGTCGGGGTCGGGCTCGTGGTTGTCGGCGTCGTGACGGACGTGGTATCTGGAGCCGGAGCTGGGGCCGGGGCTGGTGCCGGCGCCGTCGCTGGCGCCGCGATGCTGACGCTGGCCGAATCGGTCAGCGGCCCGCCATGCTGCTTGGCCACAATCGTGAAGGAACCCGCGGTATCGCCAGCGGTGTAGTACAGGCCGCTCGCCGTGCCGCCGGGCGTCGACTGGAGGTCGGCGACCACTGGGACACTGTCGCCAGCCGAGGTGCGACCGTAGACGAAGAATTGCTGGCCCTGGCCCACGGCAAGAGAGACGACCGTCGGCAGGATGTAGATCTTGGCAAGACTCACGCTGTTCGACCTTGGAACGGAGACCCTCGTCGTGTCGCGGAACTTCTTCCCGCGATCAAAGCTGACCAGGCGGTAGTCGCCCGGCTCCTTGGCCGAAAAATAGGTCATGTGCTTGGAATTGACGACCGTGTCGCGAAGCTCGCCGCCATCGAGACTGACCCAGTCAGCCTCGACGGGGGTCTTCTCGCCGTCCGACTTGACCGCCATGGCCCGGACCGGCGTCGCCTGGTCGGGCGCCACGGTCGGATTGTCCGATGAAGCCAGAATTCCCACCACCTGGCTGGCGGCACGGGGCGAGTCGAAGTCCGAGCCCAAGGGGCCGCCATCCATGCAGCCGGCTACCAGCACGATCAGGCCGGCGACGGACATATCTCGCAGCAGGGCGAGGCGACGGGACAGCTTGTGCTTGAACGGCATGAGAAGCTCCGCGAAGAGTCTGGGAACGCAACAGGCCGCCGGCGGGCGCACCTGTTCGCTGGGGGTGCGTGTCGCTGGCGGCCCGGCTGGCATGGCGCTGATGCGCTGAAGCCCCGAAACTCTGCGTCGCGGCGTTTCCGCCGGTTTGCTCTGAGCAGCGCCCAAGCCAGAAGCAAGCCTCTTGCCATCTGCAAGGTGCGCCGAACTATTTGCTGGGAAATGACGTTGGGAGGGGTGCAACCGAATGCACGGGGCCGGCATCCGGTGATTCGCAATGTATAGTTGCTTTTCAGCAGTCAGGCGCCATCGCTGGAGCTAACGCTCCAGTCGAGACGAGCGGCCGGCTGGCCCTGCCGAAGCCGCTCGAGTGCGCCCGCTCGAGCCAGAGATGGAGCGCCAGCACCCGCCACAACTGATGGCTATGGTCACGCCGCCCGCGAAGGTGCTCATCGACCAGCCGCCGAACGGCACGCTCGTCCACGTACTCCAGCGCCGGGCTGGCGGCCCCAAGCTGGATGATCCGGCCCGGAGCTGATGCCGGAACCACCGGTCGAGCGGCACCGCAAATCCCTGCTTGGGCTTGGTCAGCACAATCTCGGGAACAATGCCCTGAATCGCCTTTCGGAAGATCCACTTTCCCGTCCCGTCGCGCAGCTTGAGCGCACCTGGCAGTGAGGCGGCGAACTCCACCAGCGGATGGTCAAGGAGCGGCACTCGCGCTTCCAGCGACACGGCCATGCTGGTCCGGTCCACTTTGGTCAGGATGTCACCGGGAAGATAGGTCTGCATGTCCACCATGGTGAGCGCCGTGACCGGGTCCCGGCCTCCCGTGCCCTCGAACCAGTGGGCGAGCAGGTGGGTGAATGCGGGTAGTCTCCGGGCCAGCTCCGGGCGCGCCACGCCGCCCTCGGCAGCGCCGGATCGGCTGCGCTACAGTCGTAGCGTACCGGCCCTGCCATGAGCGCCCCAGGTCCAGCAGGCGATTGCGCCCATACGCGCCGTGGGGAAGCAGGCGCCCGCCATGGCCGGAATGGGCCTGAGCGGCAGCCGGGAGGACGCCGCGGCGCATCACGTCGGCGTAGCGAGTGTAACCGGCAAAAAGCTCATCGCCGCCATCCCCTGACAGCGCCACCGTCACCTGTCGCCGCGCCAGCTCGGACACGAAATAAGTCGGCAAGGCCGAGGAGTCGGCAAACGGCTCGTCAAACAGGGCGACCAGGCCGTCGATGACCCGATCTGCCTCGGGGGTGAGGATCAGTTCGTAGTGGTCGGTACCGAGCGCCTCCGCCACCTTCCTGGCATGGGGCGCTTCGTTATAGCCCATCTCCTCGAAGCCAATCGAGAACGTCTTGACCCGCCCCGCCGCGCCTCGCGCCATCAGCGCGACGACGGTCGAACTGTCGAGCCCTCCCGACAGAAAGGCGCCGAGCGGCACCTCGGATTCCAGGTGGCTGCTGACGGCCTGGTCCAGCAGGCGGCGGATTTCGACAACTGCCTCTTCCGCTGAAATCCTGAGTTCAGGGCGGATCGGGCTCCAGTAGCGCCGCACCGACATGTTGTCAGGGTCGTCTGCCTGCCAGGCCAGGGTGTGTCCGGGCAGGAGCTTGTGCACGTCCTGGTACACGCTCATCGGGTCGGGCACGTATCCCAGCGCCAGATACCAGGCAATCGCGTCGTCGGAGATCGCCGGAGCCGTGTCACTCCCGGCCAGCAGCGACCGCAGTTCGCTGCAGAAGCGCAGTGTGCCGTCGCGGAGTTCGTAGTACAGCGGCTTGATGCCCAGCCGATCACGGGCGATCAGCAGCCGCTGCCGCCTCGCATCCCAGAGGGCGAACGCGAACATCCCCCTGAGGTGGGACACCACGTCATCGCCCCATTCCTCGTAGCCGTGGACGATGGTCTCGGTGTCAGCATGAGTGCGGAACTGGTGGCGCTGAGCGCTGAGCGCTGAGCGCAAGGCGTGATGATTGTAGATCTCGCCATTGAAGACGATCTGCACGCTGCCGTCTTCATTGCCGATGGGCTGGCGCCCGCCCGCGACATCGATGATGCTGAGCCGTCGCATGCCCAGGCCAACGCCGGGTGCGGTGAAGTGGCCCTCGTCATCGGGCCCACGATGGCGGATCGCGCTGCACATGCGCCCCAGCAGCGCATCCGCCTCGTCGGGTGGGAGGGAGAGTCCGGCGAATCCGGCGATGCCGCACATGGTCAGGCTGCTCGGGGCAGCACAAGACGGCGCGCTTCGGCCGCCTCGCGCTCGCACACCGTCGCCACGGCCCAGATGAGGGCGATGTGAATATAGAGAAAGGTCAGCTTCGAATAGCTGCCCCAGATGCCGGCCACCAGGAAGCAGAGCAGCCCAAGCTCCAGGAACCGCAACTGCAACGCTCCCTCTCGGTAGACGTAGCGCACTCGTCGTCGCACCCGCATCGAGTGGGCCACCGTCGCGCCGACCAGGACCAGAAAGAGACAGCAAGCCGATGAACCCGTTTTCGGCCGCCAGGGTGAGGTAGGTGCTGTGTGCATCGCGGTTGCCGAGCACGTCTGAGGCCGACCCGTTGGCATACGAGTAGGCGCCGAGGCCTACCCCGGTCAGATCGGATGCGCCTTGACGATCCGGAAGCCGGTCTGCCAGATGGCCCAGCGCTGCGCCGCTGAGCCCTCCTGGTCCACCTCATTGAGGGTGGACGTCGAGGTGGCGTAGCGCAGGCCCTTGAGCCGCTCCCACACGCCATGCGGAGCAATCGCCACGAGCAGCGCGGCGACGAGCGTCAGGCTGCCGATGATCTTTGCCTTCTTGGGATGCCCCCAGACCGCGGCTATGACGAAGATGGCGAGCGCCACCAGGACCGCTCTCGACTGCGTGACGACGATGGTGAAGGGAAGCACCAGCACGGCGAACAGGGCGCCGAGCCGCACGATGCCCCGTCGTTCGGTCACCAGCAGCGCCGCCGCCATCGACAGCTGCAATAGCGCGAGTGCGGCCATGTCGTTCGGGTTATGAAAGATCCCCCGGTACCAGGCGGCCCGGCCAAAGTAGGTGTTGCCGGTCAGGTAGTTGATAATGGTACCGCGGACCGGGTGAGAGCCAAAAAAGGCGAGAAACATGACCATGAATAGCCAGATCTGCGCCCGGCTGCGCACAGCATTGACGATGACAAGGTAGATCAGCCCCACCTTGGTGAGGTCGAGCAAGGCAGTCAAGGCCACGCCGCGCCATGGCGATACCACGGCGCCCATCGCGGCCCAGAGCAGGAAAACGCCAGAAAAAGCCGGCACTGGCCGGAAAGCGGAGCCCGTTCGGCAGCAGCAGCAGCCCAACCAGTCCGAGGATGACGGACGCCTCCCCGATCGGAAGGCGATAGGTGACCGAGGCAAACAGGTAGCCGAGGATGCCGATGAACGACAGCGACCAGGAGACCGCGCCCAGCCGGGACCGCAGGCGCACGAGGCCGGCCCAGACGTCGTGCATGCGACGGCGATCGGTGCCGCGCGACTTCGAGCCGGACGCAACCGGCGCTTGAAGCACGCCGACCTGGTCCGCTGCCGGGGCGGCCGTCACGGAGCGGTTCATGCGCCAGCCCTCTGGGCGCCGCTTCACCGTGCCAGCTCCTCGTAGAGTGCCATCAATTGATTCAGAACCACCTCGTCCGAAAATCGGTCCCTCGCCGTCTGCTGGCCGGCACGGCCAAGTGCCGCCGCGAACTCGGAGTCGCCGCGCAGCCGGTCGAGTGCACCGGCGAATCCGGCGTCATCATCGTCCGGAACCAGCAGACCGGTGACGCCGTCGGTGACAGCATCCCGCACGCCACCGACATCGGTGGCGATCACTGGTCGCCCCGCAGCCATTGCTTCGACCACCGCGTTGGGAAATCCTTCGCTTCGGGATGTCAGCGCCGATACGTCGAACAGCGCATGAGGATTGGGGCGATTCGGCAGGGTGCCGGTAAACGTGACCCTTCCGCCGAGACCCCAGTCACGGGCGAGCTGTTCCAGCGACTCGCGCTCGGGTCCCTCTCCGACAATGACAATATGCACGCCCGGGCCGCCCGCTGTGAGCCGTCGCACCGCGCGGAAGAGCAATTGATGATTCTTTACCGGCGTGAGCCGGGCGACGATGCCGATGACCCAGCGATCGGCCGGGATGCCGAGCGCGGTGCGACTCGACTGGCGTTGGGCCAGGGCCGGCTGCTCGAACGCATCGTCCTCCAGAAAGTTGGGAACAATCGCCAATTGCTCGGCGCGATAGCCGTGATCCTTCACCAGCCCCGCGCCGACGGCGGCGCTGTTGGCAAGGAGCCGGGTAGCGCGGCGCGAGAAGAAATCGTTGAGACGGTCGAGCCGCGCCTGCGACGAGTCCGCGCCCCAGCGTCGGCTGGCGATGATGTTCCGCACACCGGCGATCCGGGCCCAGAGGCCGACAAAAATATTGCTGTAGATGTCATGGCAATGCACCACATCGGGCTGCGCCCGCCGCAGCCAGGCGGCCAGTCGCAGGCCTTGGCGCCAGGCCGCTGGCCCGTACATGTTCTGCAGCGGAAATGCCGTGACCGGAATACCCGCCTGGTCGTAGCGGGTGCGCAACGGCCCGCTGGCCTGCATGGACACCAGCTGGAGTGAGACCCGCTGGCGATCCAGCCGCTCGGCCGTGCGAACGGCGTTCAGTTCGGTGCCACCCACACCGAAATTGTCGGTGGCGAACACGATCTTGAGCGGGGCGCTTGACAGAGTTCAATCCTTGGTGGATGCTCAACGGTTGGGGGCGGAAGCAGCAATCGCTGTGCCCCAGACTCCCGGCGATCGGCAAGGTACACGGGCGGGGTCGCCCAAGCCGTCACAGTTGTTGTTGTGCCTCCGCATCATGAGGGCAAGAATGAAGCTGATCTGCCCGAAGTCACGTTCGCAAGTCCTTTGCGGTCATGGTGTTAGCAGGGACGCTCACGCCAGAGTTGCTTAGTACGCTTATTGCTCCTCTGCCAAGCGCCTCTTCACGACAGGAGTGGACCATTCAGGCCAACACCGCAACCGCCCGATCCTTGGCCCGCGCCGGATATCCGATTGCGCTCCTGCTGATTCTGGTACCGCTGCTCGACACGGTTCCCAAGGTGTTGCCGGCGCATCCTGGCAGCGCCGATTGGCGATATGGAGCGGTGGGTCTGCTGTTCGGGAGCGTCGTGACGCCCATCATCGGGCTCGCGATCGCTGGCGCTGCTGCCTTGATTGCGCGGCAGCGAGTGGGGCTGATGGTGGTGTCCCTGGTGTTCCTCCTGCTGGCGCTGTTCCTCGTAATCGGAGGCGTCGCCTTTCTCGTTGACTTCGGCGGTATCGCAGCCAAGCTCAGCGAGCGCGTCACACCAGCGTTCCGCGCGGCCACGGTCAAGACGACCGTGATTGCGGTGCTGGCTGCGCTGGCCTCGTGCTGGCTGGGGCTGGGCGGCTGGCGTGCGGCGCGCGCGGCAGGTGCGGGGGCCAACGATGGAAGGTCGGCAGGTCTGGTGGTCGGTCACTGATTCTCACACTCGGAGTTCAATTATGAAGCTTGGCACGCTACTCAGCCGGAGCGCCCTGGTTGCGGCCTCGCTCGCGATGTTCGCGGGTACGGCACGCGCTGATGGTACTCTTGGCCAACCCCTGATCAAGACAGGGGACCTGCAGGCCGCGTTCGTCGGGAGCGATGCGTTCTACGGCGACGATCTCTACTTCTTCCTCACGGTCGGGGACTTCAGCACGGCGCAGTTCCTGTTCGACAACCATGCGTCGGTGCCGGGAACCGTCGTGGACATCAATGACGGTACGCTCAACGTCGGCGACGAAGCCATCTTCGGCATCTGCGTCAACGAGAGCGGCGCCTCGCCGCAGCCCGACTGCCCTTCGGCGGACCACATTTATTACAGTGGCACGGCGTCAACCTCCAACGATGACGGCTTGCCTCACACCATCGTCTGGACGCATGACGACTACGAAGCGTACGCTGGCGTGGATCTGGATGCCATGGGCATCGGCGCCGACTACGCGTACATCATCGGCTTCGAGGATATCCTCGGTGGTGGTGATGAAGACTACAACGACGCCATCTTCGCCCTGAAGGGCGTCACTGCCGTACCGGAGCCCGTGACCATGACGCTGCTCGCCACCGGCCTCGCCGGCATGGGCGGCACTGGCCTGGTGCGCCGTCGCAAGAAGAAGAACACGTAACACGCGCAGGTCCGATCGATCAGCCAGACATGGGGCGCCGCAGGGCGCCCCATTCATTGGTAACCCCAAGGCCGAACGCCAAGCACGCTGGTGGCGGCCAGCGCGTCGCGAATAGCGCACCGCGCATAGCGCACGCGCATAGCGCTCGCGGCCCCACCTTGTGCAATCCCGGCTGGGGCACAACCTTACGGCACCTGACTTCAACCGAACTGCGCCATGGCACAGACTCCCATTCCTGCCCGTCCTTGGCTCCGCGGCCTCTACGCCCTCGGGGCGCTGCTCCTGCTGCAGCCACCGCTCGAGGTGGTGGCCGCTGCCTGGCCGCTGCGCCTGTCGGAAGTCGGTTGGCGTTTCGGATTCGTGGGCGGGCTGCAGCATCTGATTTCCACATTCGTCGTGGGCATGGCACTATTGGCGCTGGCTGCCTACCTGCTGCAGCACCGTCTGGTGCTGCGGGGAGTGGCGATCGCTGCGTTGCTGATGGGTGTGCTGCTGATCCTCGGCATGGCCAGCTTTGCGCTGGACTACGTGCAGCTGCGGCGCATGGTGAGACCTGAGCTGGTGGGCAAGTTTGATATGGCCGCCATGCGTGCGGGCATCAGCCTGCTGCTGGCCATCGTGGCATTGTCAGTGCTGGGCTATACGGGTATGGTGGCGAGTCGGGTCACCGACGGGCGGCGTGCCACCCGCCGGTCCAGCGCCGGCGAAGGATTGATTGTCGGGCGTAGCTGAATCAGGCGGGTGCGGGCAGGAGTCGCCGCACGGCCGGCACCAGCATCTGGCCCACGCTGGTCGCGAGTGAGTCGGCGTTGGTCATGCGCTCCGTGAGTGGAACGACAATCCGAACCAGAGCTTCTTCCGAGCGGCCCGTCAGGGCCGCGTCACGCAATAATTCCCACTTGACCTTGTACTCATTGGCCTCGACCCGTCCCCGGCCTTCATACCAGTAATACACCAGCGCGCGCGCATTCTTGTTCGCCAGCACATAGCGATTCACCATGACCGTATCGCTGCCCAGTACCAGCGGATGGCGTCCGGCGTTGAGCGGCTCCCAGCCGGCGCCCGGCAGGCAATTCTTCGGCGAGTGAATCGTGCGCCCCTGGGTCTGCTGCTGGTAGTAGCCGACGTAGACCGAGAACGCCGAGACCGTGTCGGGCGTGGCGAAGATTCGGAGAACGTAATCCGACATGCCGGCCACCGCCTGCTGGTCGGCCGGAATGCTCTGGTCGTAGCCGGTGTAGATGCCGAGTTGCCGGGGCAGCGACGCGAGGTCACCCCGGAGGGAAACGGCCTGCTGCCGTTGGATGCTGAAGAGCAGCAGGCACCCGCAGCCCATGATGCCGGCCGGCAGCCAGCGATGCCAGTCACGCATCAGGCGCGTCCTTTTCGAGTCGGCGCTCGACCGTCCGGGCCACCCAGGCCAGGACACCGAGCAGTCCGAACGCCACGATGAACAGCAGCCAGCCCTCCGTCAGGTGCATGAACCCTTCGCCCAGCTTCGGGTCCACAAAGAACACCAGGAAGCCGGTGAAGAAGACCCGCACCGCATTGATGAGAATCGCCACAGGGATCGCCAGCAGCAGGACCAGGATCCGAGCGACCGGGGTCCGAAGCCAGAGCCCGCCCACCAGCACGCCCAGCGAGAGCAGGGCAGTCAGCGACCGAAGGCCGCTGCAGGCCTCGGTGACGAAGAGCTGGTGTCCCGGGAGGTTGATCACGTTGCCGGACAACACGACCGGAATGTCACGCGAGCGCAGCAGCGCCGCGCCCATCCGGGACGCCTGGAACTGGAGCGGCAGGGCCAATGCGTTGGTCACCAATGCCGGCCATGGAATGGACAGGAAAAGGAGCACGGCCGGCAACCACCAGTGCAGCAACTGCCGCCATCCCCAGAGGAAGACCACCAGGCCGGCCATCGCCATGACCATCGACACCCGCATGGTGAAGACTTCGGCCGCGAGCCCTGAGAGGTAGCGCAGGAGGACGGCGCCGCCGAGGATGGCACTTCCCCAGGCGAGCCGCGGCACGCGCACCGGCAGCAGCCCGCGCCGCCAGGCCAGCCAGAGGGCCAGGGGCGCCAGCAGCAGCCCATGGCCCGCCTCAGGGTTGCTCCACCAGTCGCGCACCAGCAACTGGGCCGGTTTCGCAAACAGGATCGCAAAGGCCAGCACCGCCAGCGTGGCCGGCAACGCCAGCGCCGGGCGCCGGGTGAGGCTGCCGAGGGAAGGCACCGTTTCGGCAGTGGCCGTCACGACCTACCAGCCACCGCGGCGGAACAGCATGACGGGAATCGTCTGCAGCATGATCTTGAGGTCTTCGAGAATGCCCTGCCGCTCGATGTACTTCAGGTCATAACTGACCTTCGTCTTCACGTCCTCGATGCAGCGGTCATAGTGGTGGTTGATCTGCGCCAGGCCGGTGATCCCGGGTTTGGCGCGCTGCCGCTGCGGATATTCGCCGATGTGCTCGCGCAGCTGGGCAAAGATGGTGGGTCGCTCCGGCCGCGGGCCAACGATATTCATCTCGCCGCGCAGCACGTTGTAGAGCTGGGGCAGTTCGTCCAGTCGGTACTGGCGCAGATAGCGGCCCACCCAGGTCACCCGCGGATCATTGTTCTGGGCCCAGACGGCGCCAGAGCCGGACTCCGCATTCATGGTCATTGTCCGGAACTTGTAGATCCGGAATGGCTTGCCCCCAATGTCCTCGCGCCGGCGATGGTTCATGCTGTCGGGTCCGAGACCGCGGCGGTCCAGTCCGACCCGGGTCTGGGTGTAGATCACCGGCCCGTGGGAAGTGAGCCGGACCAGCAGGGCAACCAGCAACAGCACCGGCAGGGCCACGATCAGGCCCAGCAGCGCGAGAGTGAAGTTCAGCACCCGACGCAGGCGCTCGGCGGTGCTCAGCATGGTGCCTTCCACCGGCACGGCGACAGCCGGCCGCTGGGAGATATCGGGACGACTGACGGCGCCGGACAGGGTCCGGCGTCGCGTCGGAGTGTGCTCGCGAATTCCCGGCATGGCAATGCCCATGTCGTCTTCGACCTTCTGGTTAGAAGATTCGGGTTGCAAAGTAGATTCCCGTAAACAGGCCCGTGAGAAGCCCGACCGTCTGCAACGCTCCGCGCCAGCCTCCGGGCTTCTCGCCGACCACGAACTGATCGCCTCCCTGAATATTCAGCTGGTCGAGGGAGGTTCCTGCCGCCAGGGCCGTCTGCATCTGGTCTCGCGTGATGATGGTCGAGTCGCCGCGGTGAATCTCCACTTTTTGCAGACTGGCGTTGGTGTTGGGCCCGCCGGCCACCATCACGACCTGTGATACCGGCGTTTCTGCCGGCACGCTGAAGAAACCGGGCCGGTTGACGGCGCCGGTGACGGCAACCCGCACCAGCGCCACCGCGTCCACCTGCGGATTCCGGATGTATTCGGCAATCTTCTTGGCCATGAAGTCCTGCAGCTCGGAGCGCAGGAGGCCGTGCAGCGAAAACTGTGGCACGTTGGGGAGCTTGAGGACCTGGCCCGTCCGCACCGTGAACGTGTCGCTCAGGGTGCTTTCTTCCACCACGCTCAGGGCAATGAGATCGCCCGCGTGGAAGTCACCATTCTCAAGTCGGTCCTGGATGGCCGCCCGGTGCTCACCCGACGCCCCCTGCAGCATGCTCTGCAGTTCAGCACGCGACGCCATGGCCCTGCTCGTAGCGACCGAGTCCTGCGCGATCAGCGCAGGGGGAATCGCCGCGACGGCGAGGGCAATCAGCAGGTAGCGAACAGTGAAGCGCATGGGTCTCCGCAATCGGTGAGTAGTGGGCCAGCGCCGTCCTCGAAGAACTCTACGAAGTTAACTCGCCGGGCTCGGATTCCCGTGAGCGACCTCACGGCTGCTCCTGCCGGGACGTGCGTGGCTCAGCATGGTTCCGGGTCGGGCTCCGGTCCGATGGGCTGGTCGTCGACTTCGCGTCGCGCCAGCAACACATCCAGCGCCTCACCCAGTCCGAAGCCGGCCAGACGGTGGGCAAAGCGCGAGAGCTCCTCGTTCAGGTCCGCCGACTGGGCGGGGTCCTGGCCGGGATCCTCGGATTGCTTCGTCGAATTTCGTGCCGCAGAATCGGATTCAGTCATGCTCTGCCTGTCTCCCGGTGGCCGCTCAGGGGTGACGGCCGACGCCAGTTCTACTTCAAGGATGACGCCGCGGATTGCCGGGGTGCGCTGGAGCGCCACACCTTCCACAAGATGCAAGGTAAATCATTGTGACAGCATTGTTTACGGCAGGAGATCGGCCCGGCGGCACCGGCCAGGCCGGTCGCAGCAGCGTTGACTTGGGGCCACACGTGAAGCATCCTTACCCCACCCGGAAAAACTCTGAGATCAGGCGTGGCGCGCCAACTGTTGCGCGGACTCCCCTGTGCCGCAGTCGGCCGGCTGGTGGCAAATTGCCAAGTTGTTGCCTTGCAGGGCGTTGCGGAAAAATGACAAGCCCGCACGACTCCTGCGGTACAGGAACCGCCGTTGCTGCCTCATTGGGTAGCGTCATGCGGATCGCCCCCTCGCCCTTCGCCCTGCACGAGGAGCCATGGCCCGACGTGAGCCTGCCGAAGTGCTGCCGCTGGTGCTCATCGCCAACGATCAGGAATGGTCGGCGCGCTCGCTGGAGAGCATCCTCGCGCCCAACGGTTACGCCGTGGCTCGCGCCCATACGGGACGTCAGGCCATGGACCGGGCCCGCCAGGAATTGCCGGACCTTATTATCCTCGACGCGCAAATGCCTGACATGCATGGCTTCGATGTCTGCCGCATGCTGCGCGACGACCCGCGATTTGGCCCCAGCACCCCGATACTGATCACTACGGCCGGCCCATCGGGGCGAGCCCAGCGGCTGGAGGCATACCGGGCCGGTGCGTGGGAGTTCCTGGGTCAGCCGGTGGATGGCGAGGCCTTGCTGCTCAAGCTGCGGACCTTCATCCAGGCCAAGGTGGCCACCGATGCGCTACGGGATGAATCCCTGCTCGATAGCGCCTCGGGGTTCTACAACATGCGGGGTTTGGCGCGCCGGGCACGCGAAATCGGCTCCGAGGCGCAGCGACGTCACCAGCCCCTCGCTGCGGTCGTCTTTGCCTCCGACTCGGACCTGGGTGGGGAACTCTCCGACGAAGACGAAGAACACCTGGCCGAGCATGTCGGTCAGGTGTTTCGGCAGGCAGGCCGCGTCTCCGATGCGATTGGCCGTCTCGGAGCCAACGAATTCGGCGTGATCGCGCCGGCCACGTCTCCCGAGGCGGCGTTGAAGATGGTCAATCGCCTCGGTAGCTCATTCGACGGCACGTCAGTCGAGCTTGGAGGCACGCCGCGTCAGCTCCGGCTGCAGGCCGGTTATAGCGCAGTGGAGGATTTCGCCTCGTCCGAAGCCGATGCCGTCGAGCTGCTGCTGCGCGCCACGACCGCGCTCCGTGATCTGCGGAAGCAGGGAAGCTCCGAGCGGGTGCGGGCTTTCCAGAACCAGAACTGAGCACGCCGACTCTCCCGGACGGATCCACGAGATGCCAAAGGCACGAAGGAAACTCCTTCGTGCCTTTTTGCGCATCTGGCTTTGGCCTGTGCGGCTCGGATCAGCCGGCTGACGCGATCTGCGCCGGCTCCTCGTCTGCAGTGTACCCATAGACATAGCGATAGTACTTGTACGCGGTCTCCGCGGTGTTCACGCTGTTGAGCACCGCACCCAGCAGGCGGATGGGAAGGCGATCCATCAACCGCAGCTGGCTTTCGG
The DNA here is from genome assembly GCA_963798915.1 of uncultured Gemmatimonadales bacterium. Lineage (GTDB taxonomy): Bacteria > Gemmatimonadota > Gemmatimonadetes > Gemmatimonadales > GWC2-71-9 > CAMLHP01. The sequence continues at coordinate 218,609 of CAWCVB010000005.1, forward strand.
CCATCTCGCGCTCGGTCTCACCCGAGCGGAGCACCAGCAGCATGTTGCCGGTGGCGGTACCGAGCACGAACGGATCGATGCCGGCCCCAAGCGGCGGGCTGTCGATGATGATCACGTTGAAGCGACCCTTGAGCGCGGCCATCGCGTCACGCATGGCGCCCGAGCCCAGGAGCTCCGGCCCGTGGTGATGGCGCGTTCCACAGGCGACGACCGAGAGATTCTGGTGTGATGTGGCCCGCAGCACGTCGTCGAGCGCCGCCTGTCCGGACAGATGATCCAGCAGGCCCGGCCGGCGATCAAGGTTGAACATGCGGTGCAATTCGCCCCGCCGGATGTCGCCGTCAATCAACAGGGTGCGATAGCCAGCCTCCGCAAACGAGAGCGCCAGGTTCGAGGAGACCAGCGATTTTCCATCGCCAGGGCTGGGGCTCGAGACCGTGAGCATGACCGGCCCTGCCGCCCCATAGGCGTGGGCAATGTTCATGCGAATGGTTCGGAACGCCTCCACCACCTGCGCCAGTTCTTCGGGCGATTGCTCGCCCCGCAGTTGCTTCATGGCAGGGACGGCGCCCAGAATGCTGAGCCCCAGCTCCCGGGTGACCTGCTCCGGATAGCGGAAACGCTTGTCCAGACGATCGAGCAGCACGGCGAGACCCAGGGCCACACCAAGGCTGATGGCAAACGCTGCCAGCACCAGGACGACCGCGCTGTTGCTGGAGGGGCGCTGCGGCGGCACCGCGGGATCGAGCACCTGCACGTCCGGGGTCGAACTCGCCTCGTCCAGGCGTGCCTGCTGGTATTGCAGCTTGATGTTGGCGAACATCTGCGAAAGGATGTCTCGTTCGCGAGTCAGCTGCTGTTCCGTGATCATGCGGCCGGGAATCTGGCGGATTTCGGCGCCCGCCTCGTTCACCTGGCTCGACAGCGCCATCGCCTGCGCCTTCAACGCGTTCGACAATGCATTGATGTAAGTGGGCACAACCTGCCGCCGCAGCGTGTCCACCCTGGCCTGGGCCTCCTGCACATTGGGCGACTGGGGTGTGTAGCGAAAATTGAGCGCCTCCAGTTCCTGCTCAGCCGCACCCAGCGACTTGAGCGACTGGTTCAAATCGGGCGCGTTGAGCACCGACGGAATGGTTTGCAGCTCGTCGGTGATCTTCTCCCCGTTGCGCGCCTTCTGCATGGCTTCATTGAGGCGCTGCTGGTCGCGATGGATCTGGTCCAGGAGCACCCGTTTCTGGAAATAGTCGGTCATCACCGTGTTCTGGGTGATACCGGTGGCAGGGGAGACCGCCGTGCCCTCGCTCGGCTTGGTGATCGTCGCCGCCTTGTAGCTTTCCAGCCGGCCATCCGCTTCCTTGAGCTGGTCGCCCACGGCGCTGAGCTGCTCCTCGAGCGACTTGGCCTGCGCGGTGATCTGCCTGTTCTTGAGGTCGCCCGCCACCTTCACGAATTGGGTATCGACGAGGTTCAAGGTCCGGGTGAGCCGGGCCGGATCATTGCCCGAGAGGCTGACGCGGAGGAAGCTGCCCTCCTGGGCCAGGTTGGAGACCAGGTCCATGGCCAGCGCCTTGGACGCGTCGCGAGGTGTGACCAGTGAAAACTGGATCTTGCGGCCCCTGCCCAGAAGGGCAGGTGATGGCGTCCAGCGCATGCCCAGCTTCTGGCCGATCGGCTGACCCGCCCGCCCGGTTTCCAGCGTTATGCCCGCCTTGTCGCGCAACGCGTAGTTCTTGCCGTTGGGACTCAGCTCCAGCACATACTCGCCCGGCCGCCAGGGCCACTGGCCCTCGAAACTCTTGAACAGGGTGGTGTCGTCCACGCTCTTGGGCTCGAGATACAGCTTTTCCTTCACGACCACGGTGTCGAGCACCACGTTGGTCGTGAGCAGTTCCACCCAGTTCTGGCCCTCAATAATGCCCTTCTCCTTGCCTTGGCTCCGGGCCTGCCCCTCGGCGCTCCGGATCCAGATGGTGGAGGTGACGTTATAGACGGGCTTGATGAAGTGGGTGGCGAGGAGGCCGATTCCGGTGCCAGCCACGACGATTGCAACGATGAGCCAGCGGAAGCGACGGATAGCGGAGAAGACGCGGCCAATGGAGAGCCCGCTACCCGAGTCGGGGTCGGCCAGGGCTGACGCCGGGTCGTAGGCGGCAGGCGGGGCGGGCTGCTGGTATTGGGTCAGCCCCTCGTTGGAGCCGGGAGGAAGCATGTTGCCAGCCATAGTTGCAAGACTCCACGGTGACCGGGGGGCAGCCGGGCCCGGTTGGCCCTGCCGCGACACCCCTCCCCCACGCAAACTGAATACCGCGGGATGGCTTTGGGCAACCCGTTGCGGTAGCGCGGTACCGCGTGGACTTAGGTTTGCATGGCTGATGCGCCGGGTAGGCGACTCACTGCCGGACCCAGCTTGACTGTTGCAATAAAGCTACAAGAGTGGCAGCTTGACGCAACAATAAACCGTTGCATAGTTGTGACACATCCGTTGGCTTGGTTCCATCGCCTGTGGTGAGAATGTGACTCCTGAGCCGCGGAGTCCGCCGAGGAGAGTCCCATGAGCAGTTCGCTGGCGTTCAGCACGCCGCCGTCCGACAACTCCAGCGCCGCTGATCCGGCGCGCGATCCGCTGTCGATCCCGCCGGAAGTGAAGGCAAGCATCCGGGTCCTGGTGGTGGACGACGAGCGCACCCTACGCGAGAGCTGCGCAAGCGTGCTGCAGATGGACGGCTTCAACGTGACCGTCATCGGCCGGGGCGAGGAGGCGCTGGACACCGTCCGGCGGCGCAAGTTCGACATCATCCTGGTTGACTTGTACATGTCCCAGGTCTCGGGCCTCGAAATCCTGCGGGCCGCCATGGAAGCGCACCGGGATACCATCGTCGTCGTAATGACGGGCAATCCGAGCGTGACCAGCAGCATCGAAGCGCTCCGTGCCGGCGCCTGGGACTACCTGCCCAAGCCGTTCTCGGCCACCCACCTGCAAGTGCTCGTCGGGCGGGCTTCGCACGCGGTCATGGTGGGCCGGGAAGCCCAGGACCTGCGACTCCAACTGCAGCAGCAGCACGGGCACAGCGACAAGATCGCGCTCATCGGCATCTCGCCGTCCTTCCGGAAGGCGGTCGAGCTGGCCCGGAAGGTCGCAGCCACCGATGCGTCGGTGCTCATCAGTGGCGAGAGCGGCACGGGCAAGGAAGTCATTGCCCAGTTCATCCAGCAGAACAGTCGCAGGGCCAGTCGTCCGCTGGTCCCGATCAACTGCGCGGCGCTTCCCGAGCCACTGCTCGAAAGCGAGATGTTCGGCCATCGCAAGGGCGCGTTCACGGGCGCGGACCGGGACAAGCCCGGTCTGCTCGAGACCGCGAACGGCGGGACGCTCTTCCTCGACGAATTGACGGAAATGACTTTGGCGCTCCAGGCCAAGCTGCTGCGCGTGATTCAGGATGGCGTGGTGCGCCGGGTGGGATCCGAGACCCAGGATGCCGTGGTGGACGTACGTTTCATCTCCGCCACCAATCGCGATCCGCAGGAGGCGGTGGACCAGGGCATTCTTCGCAGCGACCTGTTTTACCGGTTGCGTGTGGTGCCGATCAAGCTGCCCCCGCTGCGGAAACGCCTCGAGGATATCCCGCTGCTCGCCAACCATTTCCTCACGATCTTCTGGCAGCGCCATCGGCAGATGGGCGATCGCATGCCGAAGCTCAGCGAGGAAAGCATCGCCTTCCTGCGTTCGCGACAGTGGCGCGGCAACGTCCGCGAGCTGCAGAACGTGATCGAGCACGTGGCCGTGCTGGCCGAACCCGACCAGCTCATCCAGCCCAGCGAAATCCCGATCTACGACGATCCGGGCGACTGGCCCTCGGAGTCGGCCGGCTCCTCGGCCACGCTGCTGAATGAGGCCTATCATCCCGCCAAGGAAAAGGTGATTGCCCAGTTCGAACGGGAGTATCTTACCAGGCTGGTGGGGCGCGCCGGCGGCAACATGTCCAAGGCGGCACGCTTGGCCAGCATCGATCGTACGACGCTGTACCGGTTGATGGACAAGCACGACTTTCAACGATCCGAGACCACATCGGAAGAGTGAGCGTGGATATCGCGCATCCGACCAGCGGTGAACGGCGGCGAAGCGCCGCACCGCACCCCACAGAAGCTGCAGCGCCAGTGTGGGATGGGGATGGCACCCTCGACGGTACCATCGCGCCATCGCTCTGGGCAGCGTTGCGGCGTGCGGTGGAGCGCGTGGGCCGCGACTGGGAGCAGGTCGTCGAGCACGCAGTCTCGCCCGATGAGGCCGCCCGGCACCTTGCCGTAGTCACGACGGCGATCCGCGCCGCGGTCGGCGGCCAAGTGCCCAACCTGCAAAGCGTCGGGCGCTCGCAGCTGGCCCGACGGCAACTGCGCCTCGTGCGGGAAGCCTTCATCCGGGAAGCCGCCACTTCATCGCCCAGTCCGGAAGTTCCACAGCTGCTTCGGCTGATGGACGCGATGGAGCGGGTCGGTTCGGCGCTGGAGCCCGACTGGGCACAGCACCTCTCGGACCGGCTGTCGGGCCCCGATGGCCTCGAACTGGTGGTCGAGGTCGCCCACGACATCCGCTCGCCATTGACCTCCATCCTCTTTCTGGCCGAGACGCTGCAACGTGGCCGCAGCGGACCAGTCAACGAGGTGCAGGAACGACAGCTCGGGCTGATCTACAGCGCCGCCTTTGGCCTTTCCTCCATGGCAAGCGACGTGATCGAACTGGCCCGTGGCGGCGACCGGCTGGTGGACCTCGACCCGATCCCGTTCTCGGTGGTCGATATCCTGGACTCGGTCCGTGATATCGTGCTGCCCATTGCAGAGGAGAAGGGGCTGGAAGTCCGGCTGGCCGGGCCGCGCCAGGATTTTCGGGTTGGCCATCCCGTGGCATTGAGCCGGGTTTTGCTCAACCTGACGACCAACGCCCTCAAGTTCACCAACGAAGGCCGGGTCGAGGTGACCGGACGTGACCTCGACGGTGACGCAGTGCAGTTTGTCGTCCATGACACGGGCCGCGGCATCCCGCCCCAGCGCATGGCCACCCTGTTCGAGCCATTCCGCCGACGCCAGCGCGAAGGCGAGTACGCCTTCTCGGGCTCCGGCTTGGGTCTCAGCATCTGCCGCAAATTGGTGGAGGCCATGGGCGCCGAGCTCGAGGTGGAAACCGAGCAGGAACGGGGCACCAGCTTTCGCTTCACCCTGCCGCTTCCAGTCGCGGGGCAGGGCCTGGTCGGCTGATACGCCCTGTCCATTCAGACGGCCTCCCTCTACATTTCTGCGGCTCTCCGACAATCGGGGGGCGCTGCTCTCCCATGCATGTTCTGCGGCGGGCCGATCGCGACGGGGCGCTCTGGTGTGTCCCCACGCGTGCGACCGCTCGCCGCTGACCGCTCCGGAGACGGCCACGAATCACGCGCCGGCGACCGGACCCATTCCCGTTGAAGGGGATGAGGCTCGAGCCAGCCGGCCCTGACCTGCGACCGTCGTGAATTACTCACACTTGCGTCCCGGCCGTTCGGCCGAACTCGCGCCACATGCTCCGCATGCGGCCCTCCTCATCGACTTCGACAACGTCACCCTGGGCATTCGCTCCGACCTGACCAAGGAGCTGAAGAACCTCCTCAACAGCGATATCATCAAGGGCAAGGTGGCGGTGCAGCGTGCCTATGCCGACTGGCGCCGGTACCCGCAGTACATCGTCCCGCTGTCCGAATCCTCGATCGACCTGATTTTTGCCCCTGCCTTTGGCACCACCAAGAAGAACGCCACCGACATCCGCCTGGCCATCGACGCGGTCGAGCTGGTCTTCACCCGGCCGGAGATCGGCACGTTCATCGTGATGTCGGGCGACAGCGACTTTTCGGCGATGGTGATCAAGCTCAAGGAGTACGGCAAGTACGTTGTCGGCGTGGGCATCCGCGAGTCGGCCAGCGACCTGCTGATCCAGAACTGCGACGAGTACTTCTCCTACACTGACCTCGCCGGGCTGACCAAGGAAGGCGAGACGCCCTCGATCCAGCACGATCCATGGGAGCTCGTTTCCGACGCCGTGGCGCGCATGTCCCAACAGGGCGACGTGATGCGCAGCGATCGCCTGAAGCAGGTCATGCAGCAGATCGATCCCAACTTCGACGAAAGCAACGCCGGGTTCAATCGCTTCAGCAAGTTTGTCACCGAAGCCGCCAACCGCGGCCTGCTCCAGCTCACCAAGCTGGAAAACGGTCAGTACGAGATCAGTCTGGGCGGCACTGCAGCCCCCAAGGCGAGTCGGACCGCCAGCCGGGGAGCGGCGGCGGCCTCTCGCCCGGCCGAGCCGGCGCGCGAGGAACGCACCGGCTCGCGTCGGCGTGGCCGTCGTGGCCGGGGCCGTGAGCGCGAGGCCGCACCCGCGGCTGACGTCGGTGCCCCGCCTGCGGCCCCGCGCACTGGGGGCGGCCTCACGCTGGCACGGGCGTTCGAGTTGATGACCGAAGCCCTCGGCGAGTTCCGCGGACCAATCGGTCACGAGCAGTTGCGCTCCAGAATGGCGGCCATGTTTGGCAAGGAAGACGAGTTGCTCGATGCCGAGCGTTTCCCGCGGCTGCTGCGACAGGCCAACGATGCCGAGATCGCCGATGTCCGATCCGCCGGAGATGACGATTTCGAGATCAGCCTGCACCGGCGCCCATCGTACCGGTCGGCGGAGCCGGCAGCGAGCGCCCCAGTTGCCGAGGGCGCTGCGCCTGAGGCCGCGGTGACGGAGCCGGCGGCGCCGGCCGCTCGGCGGGGTGTACGGTTCCGCCGCGGATCCCGAGCGCCAAGTCGTCCGGCGGAAGTCCCGCTGATCGGCGTCGTGAAGGTGGTGGAGGAACCCGCCGCGCCCGCCGAGCCGGCCAAGTCCGCGACTGCGGCCGGGCCGGCCAAGCCCCGACGGACCCGCAAGCGTTCGACGTCTGCCAAGGCCGGCAAGTCAACCAAGGCCAGCAAGGCCGCCAAAGCGGAGCCGCCAGCGAAAGGCGAAGAAACCAAGCCAGCGCCACGCAAGCGAACCCGATCGCGGGCAAAGAAGGCCACCACGCCCAAGGCCGGCGCCGGCAGCGACGGAGCGGCCCAATGAGACGACGACGGGCAGCCACGCTGCCCGTTGCTTTTTTCCGGCGCTCGGCGGACGTCGTAGCACGCGAGCTGGTCGGTGCCGTGCTGGTATCGCGCACGCTCGACGATGTCGCGGTCGCGCGGATCGTCGAGACGGAAGCCTACCTCGGTGTTGCCGATCCTGCCTCGCATGCATGGAATGGACGCCGCAACCAGCAGAATGCATCAATCTACGGTCCGCCAGGCACGTGGTACGTTTACCGTTCCTACGGGATTCACTGGTGCGCCAACCTGGTCTGTCTGGATGAGGGCGTCGCGGAGGCCGTGCTCCTGCGCGCGGCCGAGCCGCTCGAGGGACTCGACGTCATGCGGAAACGCCGCGGTGGCGTCGCCGACCGGCTGCTGGCGTCAGGGCCTGGGCGGTTGGCCATGGCGCTGGGCATGACCCGCGCGATGGATGGCGTGGCCATGGCCGCATCGGGCGTGACCATTCACCAAGGGGTGCGTGCACCGGACATAGAAACAACGGCGCGCGTGGGGATCACGCGCGCCGTTGATTGGCCATTGCGGTTCGTGGAACGAAACTCGCCGTGGGCGTCGGATCCCCGCGCTAGAGTTCCTCGCGTGAGGCGCCGAGGCTGAAGCGCACGCCGCCGACGATCGAGTGCACCGTGCCGTTGATCAGGCGCCCGGAGCCGCCCTCGTTGCCCTTGAAGGCGGGGATGGTCTGGATCTGGTACTGACCGAAGGCGCTGACGCCGCTCACGCGGAATTGCAGGCCGGCCAGCAGGGTGCCGAACCCGGTGCTGCCAAGATCGGACGCAACCGGATCGTCAAAGCCGCCGGACTTGGGGCTCTGCACGTTCATGATGCCGCCGCCCACGCCAAAATACGGAGTGGCCGCACCGTGAACCGGAAAGGCCATGAGTGCGAAAGTGTAGCGCCGGACATCAGAGAAGGTGACGTTCTGCGTGCTGCCACCCGCCGTGGTATAGCTGCTGACCTGGTTGTCCTTGAAGGCCTCATCCACGGCGATGTAGAGGCCGCCTCGCCGGGCCTTGATCAGCATGTGCCCACCCACCATCGGAATCCCGCCGCGCGTCTGGTTGGGCGTGCGATACACAAAGGCGCCCGCCTGGCCGCCGACATACCAGCGGAAATTGTCGTTCGCCAGGTCCTGGGCAGCGGCCTCGCCGGCCACGACGGTCACCAGGAGCGCGAACAGAGAAATGCTGCGGCAAAGCCGGCTCATTGCGCCTGTCTCCCTCGGATGTGCCGCCCGTGCCATGGAATAGCGCATGGGCCGTTGGAAATCGCGAGGCCTGCGGAAGGCCGCCCCGCTGTGAACTATCTCGTTTCCAGATAACACTTTGGGAACTGAGGGGCGACGGCATTGCCCCGCGTTCAAGGGGGGAGTAGCAAGGAGGGGGCCAGCAGTTCAGATCAGGCCAAGGCGACCGCCGATCTTCCGGAAGGCGTCAAGTGCCTGGTCCAGGTCCTCCCGGCTGTGGGCGGCAGATATCTGGCAGCGGACCCGCGCCTGACCTTGAGGGACCACCGGATATCCGAAGCCGGTAACGAACACACCCTCGTCCAGCAGCATGCTGCTCATGCGGATGGCTGCGGAGGTCTCGCCCAGGATGACCGGGATGATCGGGGTCTCGCCCGGCAGGGGCTTGAAGCCGAGCGCCTGAAGCTGGCCTCGAAAGTAGGCCGCGTTGTCCCGCAGCGCGCCGACCCGCTCGGGATGCGACTCCAGGAACCGCACGCTTTCCAGTGCGCTGCCGGCGACGGTGCAGGGCAGCGCATTGGAGAAAAGCTGGGGCCGGGCCCGCTGCGTGAGGAAGTCACAGACGCCCGCGGAGGCGGCGACAAAACCGCCGGCACCACCACCGAGCGCTTTCCCCAATGTGGAGGTGATGATGTCCACCTCGCCATGCATACCGAAATGCTCGGCCGTGCCCCGGCCGGTGGCGCCCAGCACACCGGTGGCGTGCGAGTCATCCACCACCAGCACGGCGTCATGCGCTCGACAGATCTCCAGCAGGTCGGGCAGCGGCGCGATGGCTCCCTCCATGGAAAACACGCCATCAGTGAACACCATGCGGGTGCGCCGGTCGCTGGCAGCGCGGAGCAATTCCCTGAGATGGTCGAGGTCCCCGTGGCGGTACACGGCCGACTGGCACTTGCTGATCGCCTTGGCCAGACGAATGCCATCAATGATGGAAGCGTGGTTGAGCTGGTCGCTGATGACGATGTCGTCTTCGCCGAGGACTGACGCGGGCAGCGCCTCGTTGGCATTCCAGCAGCTGACGAAACTGAGGCTGGATTCGGTTCCCACCAGCGTCGCCAGCGCGGCCTCGAGGTCGCGATGGATGTCGAACGTGCCGCAGATGAACCGGACCGATGCGGTCCCGGCGCCGTACCGGTCGAGCGCCTGCTTCCCGGCGGCGACCACCGCCGGCTCGTTGCTCAATCCCAGGTAGTTGTTTGACGAGAGGATGATCACCTCACCCCGGCCCTCCATCGTCACGCGGGGGCCCTGCGGACTGGTGAGGTAATTGAGCTGCTTGTAGACGCCGTCGGCCCGGAACTGTGCCAGTTCGGCCGCGAGTCGGGACGGCAGGGATGCACTCGAATGTTGGGTGGCCATGAGGAAGTCCGATTCTGTCAGCGCGGGACCCGGTCGATCCGGAGAAGATCGATGACCGACAATCCGTCCTGCGCGTTGATGGTGTGCAGGCCAATGAAGCGCGCGTCCCAGCCAGCGGTGATCGCCTGCACCGGACGCTCGCGATAGGTGGTCGGGGACAGCTCCTCGACTTCATGCATGGTGAGGCCGGAGCCGTAGCGCGGGGCGCAATATTGCGCCGGCCGGAACAGTCGTCCACCCCGTTCGAAGAGCCGGCCCGCCATGCGGGCGCGCCGGACGTCGGCCACCACGGGATTCTCGGGGTGGGGCGTGAATGGCCCGAAGGGACTGGCGGCGACGAAGAGGTGCAGTTCTTCGTCGAAGCTGATGCCGGCCTCGGCGATGCTGGTGAAGAGATACCAGCATCCATCGGCATGATGATGAAGGGTGGCATCCACCCCGTTGAACGGCTCGATGAGCACACGGTCGAGTTCCCACTCATGCGGAAACGCCGTTGCCCGGTAAAGCTCCAGCCGCTGCGCCGCCTGTGATTCCGGCAGCATGAACCACGTCTGGTCAAACCGAAAGACGAACGGGTAGGACAAGTGGTAGGGCCGCTCGAGCACCACGCGCGGCTCGCCAAGCGGGCCCTTGGCACCCATGCGCCATGCGACGATGCGGCCGATCGGCTTCCTGAACACCAGCTCCTCGAAGAACATCCAGGTCTCAGCGCCGTCGTGAACCACGAAGGGGTCAGCCCAGAAACGGTCGGCTGGTGGCCGAATCTCACGATACTGGTACATCGCCTCGTGAGGAACTGCTCCCTGCCGACCGGCAGCGTAATGCCATGCCAGCGACCAGGTCGACTGGCGCCCGAACCACTGGCTTCGCTGGCGAAGATAGCGCCACGCCAGTCGGGCGCCAGCGCGCAGGATCTCGGGGTTGCCGGGACGCCGGTAGAGCCGGTGCTGATAGGCCTGCCAATCTTCCGCAGCGCCGCTTGCCTGCCGAGGTGATCGTCCATCGGCCAGGCGCTCGACCGACCGGATCAGCATCCGGCTGGAACGGGGATACAGCGCGGCCACGTTCCGTGAAAGCCCGAACCGCTCGGTCCGACCGACTCCACGCGCCAGGACCTCGCCGCCATCGAGCTCGGCGCTCAGGCGCTGCAGCGTCACGCCGGTCACCTCCCGGTCCTCCAGCACCTCCCAGATGCCCGGCGGCCCGCCGCGATTGGTGCGGTTGTCGCCGTGGTGGAAGGACCAGACGCCGTGCCTCGCCACGTCCAGCACCGATCCTTTGAGTATACGGAACCCGGCCCGGATGAGTATATCGAGGTCTTCCCGCCGGATCGAAGCAACGTCGGTATCGGTCAGCGTATCGGTGAAGCGACCGAGAAGTGGGGTGACTTCCATCTGGCGCGCTGCCGGAGCGACCTCGGCCAGCGGCACCGGTGCAGGGCCAGGCAGGGTGCGGCGCGCGTCCAGCCGCTCAGCGAGGGCAAAGGCAAGCAGGCGTCGGTTGGACCACCACCGGCCGACACGACTTCTCTCCGGTGCTGCCTCAGGCACAACGCGCCGCACCACCAGCGTGACTTCGGCGATCGCACGCTGGCGCAGTTCGATGAGTGCGGCAGCGAGCCAGGCCGGCACATCGTCGCCGTCGGTCAGGAGGCCGAGGCGCAACTTGCCCGCGGGCAAGCTCATGCTCCGATCTCCAGAATGACCTTGCCCGCCTCACCATCCTTGATCACCTGAATGGCATCGGCCATGCGATCCAGCGGAAAACGATGCGTGATCACTGGCCGCGGGTCCAGCTGGCCGGAGCTCAGGAACCGCCGCATGACATCCCACGTCTCGTACATGCGCCGGCCGGTCACGCCGTAGAGCGTCAGCCCCTTGAAGATGACGTCGCGCGCGAAATCCACTTCGGTAGTGCGGCTGGGCGTGCCCAGCAGGTTGATCCGGCCTCCCAGGCGTGCGGCCGCAAATGCCGTGGCGTGCCCGGCGGGATGGCCGCTCAGTTCACAGACCAGGTCGGCTCCATCATCGCCGGTCAGTTGGTGAACTCGTGCGGGCACGTCCTCCACCCGGGCGTCGAAGGTGACATGTGCGCCCATGGCGCGGGCCAGCTCGAGGCGCGTGGGGTTGAGGTCGCTTGCCATGACGAGCGAGGCGCCAGCCGCGCGCGCCACGCCGACGGCGAAGCAACCGATCGGCCCGCAGCCAATGACCAGGACACGCCCGCCCGTCGCCATTCCGCCCTGCAACACCGTGTGCACCGCGTTCCCGGTCGGGTCCATGATTGCGCCCACCTCGGGCGGGATGCCGTCAAGCTTCATGACGTTCGACGCCGGCATCACGATGAATTCCGCAAACGCACCGTCACGATCGACGCCGATGATGGACGTACGGCGGCACAGATGGCTTTCGCCGAGGCGGCACTGCAGGCAGTGACCGCAGACCACATGGCCCTCGGCCGTTACCAGGTCGCCGACGGCGAGCAGTCCCGCCGCCTGGGCCTCGCGGCCGAGCTGGGCAACTTCGCCGGCAAATTCGTGCCCCACGACCACGGGCGGGCGTAGCCGCCCGGCGGCCCAGGCATCCCATTCCCAGATGTGAAGGTCGGTACCGCAGACGCCGGCAAAGTGGACGCGAATCAGCACGTCGCTCGGTCCGCACTGCGGGACCGGGACATCGCGAAGTTCCATTCCGGGGCCGGGACCAGTCTTGACCAGTGCGCGCATTGCAGCTTTCAGCGAGACGGTGAAAGGGCCGGAAAAATAGGCTGAATTCTCCGGACCGGCTATTGCGGAGGCTTGCGGCCCTCCGTCGTGGATGCGCTCCGGGTGAAGACGGCAAATCCGTCGGCCAGCTTGATCAACCGGTAGTGGGGAGTGAGGGCGGTGGCAACAGACGGCAAGTCCGACAAGGGCTCGAAGCATCCAAGGCTGGTGCCAGCCACGGTGTCAGACGCCGGCAAGACGATCATACTCGGCATGGAGGACTGCAGCGCGCGTCCCAGTTCAGCGAGCTGGGCACGGGCGTATGCCTGAGGGGCTCCGGCCGCGAAGGCGGCCGTGACTGAGAACCGGCTCACGGAGGGACGATCGGCGAGAAAATAGACTGCCGGGTGGCGATAGACAAAAATCGAGTCTCCGGGAGCAGTGACTTCCCTGACCAGCCCGATGAGCCGCTGCTGACCCGCCGCGCTCGTGGACAGAAAAAGAAAGTGCTCCTGCAGGTCGAGGACGGCGCCAGGTCCGGGCACGTACCGCGCCCACTGGACCGCCTGCGCCAGTGGCGTCCGCACGAAGATGATGGCCAGTGTCGTGCCGATGGCCAGCGCAAGACTGCGCCCGGCTGCACCACCCAGCCACCCCTGCCAGCAGGTAACAGCGACCAGCAGTGCCACCGGCGCTGTGAGCACGTGGGCGCGGTACGTATAGAAGGGCCGCTGCAGATGGATGACGAACATCGCCATCACGATCCAGCAGACCAGGATGGCGGTGGCACGCCGGTGCGATGGCCAGAGCAGCACTGCGCCCGCGCTGGCGCACGCCAGCAGCAGCAACCAGACCGGATCGGAAAGGACGCCCTGCACGAGCATGCTGATGAAGCCCGGAACGAGCCCGGGACCATTCTTCGCCAGGTTGAACTCAACGTATGCCCGCCAGAGTGGCCGGAGGGCGCCGCGCGCCTGGAACCAGGCCAGGAAGGCGAGGACCGGGAGGACAGTTCCGGCGGCGATGACGCCGAACCGGCCGGTCAGTGGCCCGCGTTCGCCCTCCCACGGCAGCGCGGCCACGGCCGGAATCATCACAAAGCCGAGGTAGACCGGCTTGAGCATGGTGAGCAGTCCAACGGCGAGCGCCGCCCCGAAGAGGGCCGCCTTGCCCGGTGGGCGTGAGCCAAGCAGCGGCACGGCAGCGAGCAGCAGCAGAACCGCGCCGAACCCGTCGGGCTGCGCCGTGGAGTTGAATCCAGTGCTTGCATAGGCGAGCAACCAGATGAAGGTGGTGAGCCAGGCCACCGGCCGACTGGTCCAGCGCGCGGCAAGAGTGTAGAGGGCCCATGCCGAGGCGCCGAGTGCCAGGAGGTCGAGAAGGCGAATGCCCCACATGTTCCGGCCAAAGAGCACCTCGGCAAGCATGGCCGGCAGCAGCGCCACGGGTCCCTTCACATCCCACGCATCCCGATAGGGCATGCCGCCGTGCAGCGTGACGTCGCCCATCCAGGCGTACACACCGTGGTCGCTCTGGAATGGCCACCAGAGCGAGGCCACGGCCCAGGCCAGCACGACCGTGCCAAGCGCCGCGATGGCGAGTCTCGGGATGGCGCGCCTCACGCGGGCGTGACGCTCACTGCACTGATCTTGAACTCTGCGATCTTGGCGTACGGATCGAGGGCCGGGTTGGTGAGGAGATTGGCCGCAGCCTCCCGGAAGTGGAATGGCATGAAGATCTGCCCGGGCGCCTGTCGGTCCGAGACTCGGCTGCCGATGAGCATCGAGCCGCGCCGGCTGGTAACCCGCACGGTGTCGCCATCGTTGATGCCGAGCCTGGCCGCGTCACCGGGGTTCAGTTCCACGACCGGCACCGGCTCGCGCGAGTCCAGCCCGCGCGAGCGGCGCGTCATCGTGCCGGTGTGCCAATGGAACATCTGCCGCCCGGTATTCATGATGAACGGATACTCCGCGTCGGGAAGCTCAGCGGGCGGCAGGAATTCCGTCGGCACGAAGATGCCCCTGCCGTCGGGTGTGGGGAACCGTTCCGCAAAGAGGTAGGCCGTGCCGGGATGGCCCGCCTCGGGCACGGGATATTGAATCCCGGAGCCTCGAACTGCATCGTACGTCACGCCACGCCACGACGGCGTGACCTGGGCAATTTCCCGCATGACTTCCTCAGGCGAGGTCCACGGCGTCGCCAGCCCCAGGCGATCAGTCAGTTCGATGATGATGTCGAGGTCGCGCCGGGCGTCACCGGGCGGGTCCAGCGCCGACTCTGAAAGCTGGATCCGCCGCTCGGTGTTCACGAATGTGCCTTGCTTCTCCGCAAACGAGGACCCTGGCAGGACCACGTCGGCCCAGCGTGCCGTCTCGGTCAGGAAGAGGTCCTGGACCGCCACGAACTCGAGCCCGCGCACCCAGTCCTCGGCGTGGGAAATATCCGGGTCCGAGATCACCGGATTCTCCCCCATGATGAACAGGCCGCGCACACCGCTATCCGGCTTGGTCATCTCGGTGACCATGAGCCCGTTCTTCAGCGACAGGCTCTCGGCCGGCACCCCCCACGCGCGGGCGTAGTCAGCGCGGTTGGCCGGTTCGGTCACGCTGCGGTAGTCGGTATAGGCAAAGGGAATGGCTCCGACATCGCTGGCGCCCTGCACGTTGTTCTGGCCCCGGATGGGCATCATCGGCGCGCCCCACCGGCCGATCATGCCGCAGGCCTGCAGCAGATTGAGGAGGCTTGCGACGATGTCGGTACCGGTGGAATGCTGGGTCAGTCCCATGGCCCAGAGCGTGGCGGTCCGCGGGCCGCGGGCGTACATCTCCGCGGCAGCGGCGATGGTCGCCGCCGGAATGCCGGTGATGCGCGCGCCCACGTCCAGCGTGTACGGCGCCACGGCCTCACGGACAGCTTCGAAGCCCGACGTGCGGGCCGCGATGAAGGCGCGGTCCTCCAGGCCCGATTGCACGACGTGGTTCAGCATCGTGTTGAACAGCGCGACATCACTGCCGGGCTGCATCTGCAGGTGGATATCGGCCATGGCCGCGAGCTCCACCTTGCGGACATCCGCCACGATGAGGCGGGCGCCCCGGCGCACCGCCCGCTTGATCAGGGCACCAAAGACCGGATGCGACTCGGTGGTATTGGCGCCTGCAATGAAGATCACGTCCGATGCTTCCTCGATCTCCCGCATCGAGCCGGACGCGGCCGAGGTGCTGAGCGCGCGGCTCATGGCGCTCACCGACGTCGAGTGACAGAGCCGGGTGCAGTGATCCAGGTTGTTGGTGCGGAGCGCCCCCCGCACCATCCTCATGTAGGCGTAGTTCTCCTCATTGGTGCACTTGGCACTCGAGAGCGCCGCCAGGCAATCGGGGCCGTGGGTATCACGCAGCCGGGTGAGTTCCTGTGCCGCCAGGCTCAAGGCCTCGTCCCACGTAGCCGGACGGAAGCGCGAGTACCAGTCAGCCGGCGTGGCCACGCGATCACGGACATCGTCCGCGCCGCGCCGGCGGAATCCGGTGCGCGGCCCTTTGCCCTGGGACCGCTGCGGTGGCCGCGGCTTGGCGCCCTGAGCCATGTCCTCGATCAACTGCCAGGGTCCCTCCCGGCGGCGCGGCTGCTCCCCTGTCCAGGTCCAGGTGCCATCCGGCAACCGTTCCCATCCAAGCCGGATCAGCGGCGCCGTGAGACGGTCGCGATGCTGGGTGAAATCGTAGCCGAAGCGTCCCTTCACGCAGGTCGAGCCCTGGTTGGGCGTGTTCTCCTCGATCCACGGCGAGGTGACCCGCATCAGGGCATTGTCCTTCACGTGCAGGTCCAGCTGGCAGCCGACCGCACAGTAGGGGCAGACCGAACGGACCACCTTGTCAGGCGAGCGCAGCGCCCGCTCGCCGAACTGCTCCCGCGGAATGAATTCGAAGATGGCGTCGGTGGGGCAGACCCGGACGCATTCACCGCACCACGTGCAGCTGGCGTGATCGGGGTCGCCATCGCCACCCACGATGATCTGCGCGCCGGATCCGCGGTCGGCTACGTCGAGGACACCAACCTCCTGGATGTCGGCGCAGGCACGCACGCAACGGGTGCACAGGATACAGTGCGACATGTCATGGCGGATCATGGCGTCGCCCGGGCGCTCATCGCCGGTGCGGAGCGGCAGCTCATGCGCCGCCGGCGCCCTTACCCGCGCACCATATTGGACGACGTACCGCTCGAATTCATTGTGCGGGTGGTCCCGGCCGCCGTTCAGCAGGTGCTCGCCGGGATAGCGTTCGAGCAGCAGCTCGAGCACCCCGCGGCGCGCGTCGGCCACCGGGGCCGACTCGGTCGACACCACCATGCCATCGGCGGCCTTGATGGCGCAGGAAGGCACCAGCTTGGTCTGTCCCTCGACGGCGACCAGGCACACGCGACAGTTGCCGACCACGGGAAGTTTGGGGTACCAGCACAGGGTGGGAATCGCGATGCCCGAGGCCCGGGCGGCGGCGAGGATGGTTGCGCCCTCCGGGCAGGTGACTGGCGCGCCGTTGATGGTCAGGGTGGGCATGAGCGTCAGGCCTCCGCGCCGGCCTCGACACCGTGCGGCGTGCCGGGCTTGGTGAGTACGACCCCGATGCTGGGCCGGGCGGCGCCTCGCCGTCGGCTGCGGGCGAACTCGTCACGCTGCCAGCCGTCGTACCAGGCCATCACCGCCTCCGGGGCCATCCCGCCCAGCCCGGGCTGCAGCAGGTGGACGCCGCCGGCGCACGTGATTTCCTGAATTTGCCGGATGAAGACCGCGCGATCGGCCGGTTCGACCTCGCCGAGCGATGAGGCATCGAGCACCACCAGGTCAAGTTCCGACGGGAAGGCCGGCATCCAGCATCCTGGCTGCACGAAATAACATTCAGCCGTTCCGGCCAGCGCTTCGCCCGCCAGTCCCGATTCAACCTTGTCCACGCTGCCAAGATCGGCGGCAATGAACGTCACCAGCGCGTCATGCGCCGCCAGCAGATACGCCGCCGGCGCCGCGCCTGCACCTGCCACCAGCACCACGTCCTCTGGCTCGATTCTTGGCAGCAGCGCCGCCAGGGCGCAATCCGGCTCGAGGCCCCAGTGGGTCGGCTCGCGCTGCGCGCGCCGCCGCTGGGCATGCTGCTGTTTCCACTTGTTGAAGGTGGGAAGCCGGAGCCGCTTGATGATGAGCCGGTCCACGGCTTCCTGCATCAGCACTTCGGTGAGCAGAAACTGGCCGGAGAAGGCATCCTGCATCTCGCTCGCCGCCTCGCCTCCGATCTCAAGCAGGCGGGAGCGTCCAAGCGAATTCTTGTAGGTCTCGATGCGCTGCAGCACATATTCGTGATAATGCTGCTTCAACGACGGCGGCGGACGCCGTGGCCGGGTACGCCGGGTTTCGGTGCCCCTCAGCATGGTTCCACGTGGACGACGACTTCCTGGAACTGCAGCGACTGGCGCAACTGTACCTCCACGGCATCTGCGATGCCATGTGCGCTGGCGACATCGGAGTGGCCGTCCACGGCTATCGTGAGCTCCGCAAACAAGGTGGCGGCCGCTCCACGCGACCGGATGGAATAGGCAGCCCGGACGCCGGGCACCTGCTCGGCCTCGCGCTTGATGGTCTGGGCATCGTAGGCGCGTTCATCCACCAGCGTCGGCAGTGTGCGCCGCACAATGTGATATCCGGCCCGGGCCACCATCACAGCCACCAGAATGGCCAGCGCCGGGTCGGCCCACCTCAGCCCCAGCCGGCTCATGAGAAGGCCGCCGAGCACCGCTACGGTGATCAGGACATCGATGCGGGTGTGCACCGCGTCCGCCAGGAGCAATTCGCTGCTCAGCCGCCGGCCGGCGCGACTCTCCGCAACCGTGACGACGACATTGAGGACCAGGGTGACGCCCATCAGCGCCAAGCTGCCCATCGCAACGGTCGGCGGTTCCGACCCCTCGACCAGCCGTGCCACAGCCCCACGCAGCAACTCGAAGATGGACACCGACAGAAAAACCACGATCAGCAGCGCGCCGACGGTTTCGAACTTGGCGTGGCCGTAGGGATGCTCGGCGTCGGGTCCCTTGGCCGCCACCGCCATGATCACAAGGCCCAGCCCATTGTTCACCGCGTCGAGCGATGCCTGGATCAGGTCGCCCACGACTGCGAGCGATCCGGTAGCCACGGCGACAAACGCCTTGATGACCACGACGACCAGGTTCGCACCCAGGATCACGAGCAGCACGCGACGAATCTGCTGCTCGCGATCCGGGGTCACGGTGCGTGGCATGGGTCTAAAGGTGGACCCTTCGAGGAACCGCTGTCAATGCGGTTCCCCCGGACGGGCGGCCAGAGCATTTTGCAGCATCCTCCAGACAGCGAGCTGCCTCTGTGCGACGACTGACGCCCGGGTTTGCCTTCCTGCTGGCCGCGCTCGCGTTCGGCCTCTGGGCCCTGCCGCACCTTCCGGCCCGGGTCGCCTCCCACTGGAGTCTGGCCGGCGAGCCGGATGGGACGATGAGCAGGGCGATTGCGGCGGTCTTCCTCCCGCTCGTCGGCGCAGTGCTCGGATTGGCCTTCGCGCTGCTGCCACGCACCGATCCGCGGCGTGAAGGACTGCTGCACGGCGGAGTCTGGTGGACCCTGGGCAACGCTGTCATGATCCTGCTCGCCATCCTGCATGTCGCCCTGCTCGGCTACAACCTCGGATGGCCGGTCTCGATGCCTGGCGTGGCGCTGGGCGGGGCCGGCCTGCTGTTCATTCTAGTCGGGTTTCTCATGCCGCAGATGCGACCCAACTGGTTCATGGGTATTCGGACGCCCTGGACGCTTACGAGCGATACCGTGTGGCGGCGGACCCACGCGCTGGCCGGCCGCGTTTTCGCCGCGGCCGGGGCAGTGCTCGTGGTGCTTGCCTTCCTGCAGCCGGATCATGTTGCCGCCATGCTGGGGATCGTCATCGCAGTTGCCGTGCTGGTGCCGGTCATTGCATCCTATCTCCTCTGGCGCCATGAGCGCGTGCATGCCGTATCGGGAACATCCGAGTGAGGCATCGCTGGCTTCTCCCGGTCATTGCCCTGGCCCTGCTTCCGTCGACCAGCCTGGCCCAGAGTGACCCGCCTCTGCCTGCGGGTCTCGTCGAGCGGCCCGTCACCATTGGCGAGCGCGGACTGCCGGGTATCGTGACGTTTCCAAGCGGGGCGGCCCGCCTGCCCGGTGTGGTACTGGTGCATGGCTCGGGCGCGCATGACCGTGATGAGACCATCGGGCCCAACAAGCCCTTTCGCGACCTGGCGTGGGGCCTGGCCGCGCGCGGCATCGCCGTGCTGCGCTACGACAAGCGGAGTGCCGTGGCGCCCTTGTCGTTCCTGGGCACGCCATTCACGGTGCGGGAGGAAGTGCTTGATGACGCGGCGGCAGCTATCGCGCTGCTCCGGACAAGCCCGGAGGTCGATTCCACGCGGGTAGTCGTCCTGGGCCACAGCCTGGGTGGGACACTCGCGCCACGAGTGGCGCAGCTTGCGCCGGGCACTGCCGGCATCGTCATCATGGCGGGCGCCACGGCGCCGCTTACCGACATGATCATCCGGCAACTGCACTATCTGGCGGCTCAGTCCGGCGCTGATTCCGTCACCGCCTCACGGCGGTTTGCCGGCATCGAAGGCCTGGTCGGCCGCATCCGGGCGCTGGCGCCGGCAGACTCCCTCTCCACGGTACTTCTGCTGGGTGCCCCGGCCAGCTACTGGCTGGACCTCCAACGGGTAAATCCGGTGGCGGTCGCGGACTCGCTCGGATTGCCGATGCTCATCCTGCATGGTGGTCGGGATTACCAGGTCACGAGTGCCGAGGCCGCAGGCTGGCGCGACGCTCTGGGCGGGAGGCCGAGCGTGACGTTCCGCGAATATCCTCAACTCAATCACCTGTTCATGACCGGAAGCGGGCCATCGTCACCGGCGGAGTACGGCGTGCCCGGGCACGTCTCCAGCGACGTGATCAATGACATTGCCGGCTGGCTGCAAGCACTCACGCCGCGGCCAGCACCGCGCCCTTGAGGTAGCCTGTCTCGGGTATGGTCAGGACTTCAGGGTGGTCGATGCCCTGTCCCAGCACCTCCCTGAGGATCATGCGCCGGCCTGAGTCGCCCGCGGCCATGGTGAGCATGTCGAGAAACTGCTGTCGGCCGACGTGAAATGAGCATGACGCCGTGACGAGCATGCCGCCTGGCGCGAGCAGCCGCATTGCCCGGAGGTTGATTTCGCGATAGCCGCGCAGGGCCTCGGGCACGGCGCGGCGCGACTTGGCGAAGGCGGGCGGATCGAGCGTGATCAGGTCAAACCGCTCACCGGCGCGTTCCATGCTCCGGAGCGACTCGAACGCATCGGCTACGCGCCACTCGATGTTGTGCATGTCATTGAGTTCAGCATTCACCACACCGCGCTCGAGTGCGGCACTGCTGCTGTCCAGCGCAAGCACATGCCGGGCTCGTCGCGCGAGGTGCAGCGCAAACGATCCATGGTAGCTGAAGCAGTCGAGCGCCCGTCCGCCGCGCGGCGTGAGGGCGCCGGCCAGCAGCCGGGCCGGTCGCTGGTCGAGAAATGCCCCCGTTTTCTGGCCGGTCCAGGGCGCGGCCAGGTAGCGGACCTCGTCCTCGCGGACTTCGACGAATTCGGGCACCTGGCCGGCGGCCAGCTCCACCTGTTGGTCGAGGCCCTCCTTGCGCCGTACCGGCACGTCATGGCGCAGCAGAACGCCTGCGGGTGTCAGCACCTGGTCGATCGCCTCGAGAATCAGGTGCCGCTGCGTCTCGATCCCGGCGGAGAGCAGTTGCACGACGACCCACCGGTCGTAGCGGTCCACCACCAGCGAGGGAAGCCCGTCACCTTCGCCGTGGACGATGCGAAAGGCCGATGCGTCGATCCCGGCGCGGCGCTCGAATGCCGCAGTGAGCCGCTCGCGCCACCATGCCGCGTCGATGCGGCGGTCGCTGCGTTCGAGCAGCCGCAACTGAATCTCGGAGCGGGGCGAGATAGAGCGCCTGCCCCAGGTAGCGTCCCCGCTGATCTGAGACCGGCACGACGCCGGCCTCGGCTGGCGCCTCGATGACGTCACTGCGGAAGATCCAGGGATGGCCGCGGACCCAGCGTTCCGCGCCACGTGCACTCACCGTCGCGAGCGGAGTCATCTGGCTCGCCGTCCACGGTCCTGTTTGATTGCTGACATGCCTGCAAATCTAGCGGCCACGGTGCGGCTGATGCTGGTGACCGACGATCGTTTTCTGCCGGAAGCCCGCCTGATGCGTGCCGTGGAAGCCGCGGTGCTGGGCGGAGTCACGTCAGTCCAGCTTCGGCTGAAGACGGTAGGTTCCCGCCAGCTTCTGCACATGGCGCGGGCGATGGTCTTTCACCTGCCGGTGCCCGTGATCATCAACGACCGGCCCGATGTGGCGCGGGCGGCGCGAGCCGCCGGCATCCATCTCGGCCCGGATGACCTGTCGGTGGAGCATGCCCGCCGGGCGTGGCCTGATGTGCCCATTGTCGGCGCGTCGGTCGGCTCGGCCGCTGAGATGGAGGCCGGTGCTGCGGCGGATTATTGGGGCGTGGGTCCATGGCGCACCACGAGCACCAAGCCGGATGCCGGCCAGGCGTTGGGCGACGAAGGATTGCGGTCTCTGGTTGCGAGGGCGGGCGTCAGGCCCTGCATCGCGATCGGTGGCGTAACCCCCGGAGACGTGGCCGCCATCATGGCGGCGGGCGCTTCGGGTGTGGCGGTGGTGTCGGGCATCCTGGCCGCCGCCGACGTCACCGCGGCCGCCCGCACCTATGCCGCCGAACTCAGCCGTGCGTAAGGCGCCTATCGGCTCGAAGGGTTGGGGAGCGCGGGACGCGAGTCTCGCTCGGCGGCAGCTTCAGCGGCAGAGGAATTTCGTACCAGCCTGATGGCGCGCAGATGCTCCTGATAGGTGCGGGAAAAGACGTGGTGGCCATCGGGCCGGGCCACGAAATACAGATATGGCACGTCCGCCGGGTATAGTGCGGCCTCGATGCTGCGGACGCTCGGCGAATTGACCGGTCCGGGCGGGAGCCCCGGGTACAAGTAGGTGTTGTAGGGTGAGGGAGTCCGGTAATCCTTGGTGAACAGCCGCTTCTTGCGCTCACCGGTGGCCAACTGGATGGCATACTGGACTGTCGGATCCGCCTGCAGCGCCATCCCGATACGCAGGCGGTTGTGGTACACGCCAGCAATGGTCTCCCGCTCCTCGTCCACGCGGGCTTCCCCTTCGACAATCGATGCCAGCGTGACGACCTGCAGCTTCGACAGCTGCACGGTGTCAAGCCGTGCAGTCCATTCCTGTTTCCAGGCGTCCTGGAACTGGCTCACCATCAGCGAGATCAGCTCCTGAGCGCTCGAGGACGACGCCAGCAGGTATGTGTCCGGGTGCAGGAACCCCTCCAGGCTCGGTGCGCGGATGCCGATCGAATCGGCCAGGGCGCTGTCATGCGCGGCCCGGACCACTGAATCGGCCGGAATGTCGAGCTCGCGCTCGGCAAGCTCCGCGACGTCGGCAATGGTGAGGCCCTCCGGCACCGTCAGCCGGACGGAGGCCGTGCGACCTTCGGCCAGCATCGAGAGCAGCGCGCCGGCTGACATGCCGCGGCTTGCCGTGTAGCGGCCGGCATGCATCCGGCGATCAACGCGGGACAGGCGCGCGCGCACCTTGAGCAGGAATCGATTGCCGACCAGCCCGTGTGCGTCGAGGGTGTCGAGCACCTGGGCGAAGCTGGCGTGTTCCGGCACGGTAAAATGTTCCGCCTTGCCAGGCGGCCCCGGCGCGGCACAGGCAGACACCAGGGGCAGAGCAAGCAGGGCCAGCCGAGTCGGCTTCACGGGGCCTTCCTGCGGCGAATGTCGAGAAACTGCTGCAGCAGGATGGCCGCAGCCATGGCGTCCACGTCGGCCTTCCGGCCGCGCGTGGAACCTTGGAGCTCGCGGATAGTGCCAAGCGCCCGTGCGGTCGAAAATCGTTCATCCAGGAAGACGACCGGCAGTGCGGCCCGCTCGCCAGCCAGGTTGCCCATCTCGCGGGCGGCCTGAGCGGCAAGGCCTTCGTCCCCGTCCGACGTGAGGGGGAGTCCGACCACGAGCCCAACGGGCTGTTCACGCTGGACCAGCGCGAGAAACGGGGGCATGGGAAACCGCTTGCCGGGGCGCCGTGAGAGGGTCTCAAGCGGACTGGCGATCAACTGGGTCTCGTCACTGAGCGCCAGCCCGATGCGCACCGCGCCCCAGTCAAGGGCGAGGATGCGGCCGGTGCACGGGATGGGCATGATGTGATGAACCAATAGCCGCGGGTCTGAGACCTGCAGCTACTGTTGCATGCTCGCGAAGAATTCCTTGTTGCTCTTGGTGCGCTTCATCCGCTCAAGCAGGAACTCAATGGCTTCCACCGGCGGCATGTCCGCCAGGAAGTTGCGCAGCAGGTACACCCGGTTGAGCTCGTCCTTGTCCATGAGCAGCTCTTCCTTTCGGGTGCCGCTCTTCTGGATGTCGATGGCGGGCCAGATGCGCCGGTCAGCCAGGCGCCGATCGAGCACCAGTTCCATGTTGCCGGTGCCCTTGAACTCCTCGAAAATCACCTCGTCCATCCGGCTGCCGGTGTCGACCAGGGCGGTCGCGAGGATGGTGAGGGAGCCGCCCTTGTCGATGTTGCGCGCGGCGCCGAAGAAACGCTTGGGCTTCTGCAACGCGTTGGCGTCGACACCACCGGAGAGAATCTTGCCGGAGTGGGGAACCACCACGTTGTGCGCCCTCGCCAGACGGGTGATGGAATCGAGCAGGATCACGACGTCACGGCCGTGCTCAACCAGCCGCTTGGCCTTTTCGATTACCATGTCGGCGACCTGGACGTGGCGATCCGGCGGCTCGTCGAAGGTTGAGGAGATGACCTCGGCCTTGACGTTCTCCTCCATGTCGGTCACTTCCTCCGGACGCTCATCGATGAGGAGCACGATGAGCGCGATTTCCGGATGATTTTCCGAAATGGCATTGGCGAGTTTCTGGAGGAGAATGGTCTTGCCGGCCTTGGGGGGCGCGACGATCAGGCCGCGCTGGCCCATGCCGATCGGGGACAGGAGGTCCACCACCCGCATCGAGAGGTCGCCCGTCGCGCGCTCGAGCCGAATGCGGCGATCGGGATAGCGGGGCTTCAGGTTGTCGAAGGCAATCCGGTGCTTGGTTTTTTCCGGCTCCTCGAAGTTGACCTTCTCGACCTTGAGCAGGGCGAGGTAGCGTTCCCCTTCCTTGGGCGGCCGCACCTGGCCCATGACGGTGTCGCCAGTGCGGAGGTCGAAGCGCTTGATCTGGCTCGGACTGACATAGATGTCATCCGGACCGTAGAGGTAGTTCCAGTCCTGGCTGCGGAGGAAGCCGTAACCCTCGGGCAGGATTTCGAGCACACCCTCGCCCCGGATCACCGTGTCCCGATCCAGCAGCGACTGCTCGATCTTGAAGATGAGATCCTGCTTGCGGAGGCCTGAGTAGTTGGTGATGTTGAGTTCTTCGGCCAGGGCATGCAGCTCAGCGACCGACTTCTGCTTCAGTTCAGCGATATCCACGGAAGGGACTCCGGCGAGGAGCGCCAGGCGGCAAGGCGCCGGGCAGATAGGAATGACAGGAGAAATTGCTCAGATATATGCGGATCGTCGATCCGGGGAAGCCCGGCGTGCTTGATCAGACTGGCTTGGGGAAAAATGGCCGCGCAGGGTCTGGACTACAATGCTTAAACGTACGGTACGCCGTCCACGCCGTCAAGAGGGTCGTTGAACGCCCCCGGCTTTGACGACCTGAGCCGGAACCTTGAGGCATGGCGGGTGGTCCGGCTTGGCGGGCGCGAATACGTCGATGCCGTCGTCGCACCAGGCCACCGTGGACCCTCGCCGGCCCTCGCGGCGGCACTCAAGCGCTGGCCGGGCGCCCACTACTGGACCGACCGTGGCCACGCCGGCCTGGTCCTCGTGCGGCCCATTGCCGGCGAGCGGGCCGAGCGCTGGTGGCTGCACCTGGTCCTGGGTCTGATTACGATCGTCTGCGCGCTGGGCGCAGGAGCTACGCTGGCTGGTGCCTGGGCGCCGACGGCCGAGATCAGCCGATACGGTGCGCTGGGCGGCGCCGTCCTGAGCGGATTCCATTTCTTCGGCTATGTGCTCCAGGGCGGGTGGCGGGAGATCCTTCCGGGCGCGAGCTTTGCCTTTCCCCTGCTTTCCATTCTGCTGGTCCACGAGCTTGGCCACTACTTTACCGCCCGCAGGTACGGCATTGACACATCGCCGCCCTTCTTTCTGCCGGTCCCACCCTCGCTCTCACCCATAGGCAGCCTGGGCGCCTTCATCCGCATGCGCTCGCCGGTTCTCGACCGGCGCCAGCTGCTGGACGTGGGTGCCGCCGGTCCACTGGCGGGCTTTGTGGTAACGCTGGTGGTCCTATGGGTCGGCTATGCGCATAGCGCAGGCCTGTCGCTTGGTCCTGAGACGGCTGGTGAATTCGTCACCTATGCTGGGCGCGAGATCTATCTCGGCAATTCCATTCTGACCATGGCGCTGCACCGGCACTTTTTCCCTGACGCGGCCGCCGTGGCCCTCAGCCCCATGGCGTTCGCCGGCTGGGTGGGCGCCTTCGTGACGGCACTCAACCTGGTCCCGCTGAGCCAGCTCGACGGCGGGCATGTACTCTACGCCATGTTCGGCCGGCGCCAGACCACGATCGGGGCTGCCGCTCTCATCGCTCTGCTGCTGCTGGGTCGCTCCTCACCAAGCTGGTGGATCTGGGCCATCCTTGCCCTGCTCATTGGCGGTGGACGCTGGACCCACCCATCCGTACTCGCCCCTGAACGGCCGGTGCCGCCGGGCCGGCGCTGGATCGGCTGGGCCTGCGTCGTGGTCTTCATCCTGACATTCGTTCCGGTGCCATTTACCCTGTAGGCCCAGCTTCTTCGCAGACCTGTATTGCGCATCCCCTTGTGGAATATCATCTTTGGACCATCCCCGGCCGTGATGCTGCCAGCGGTTGGACCGGATGTCCCAGGCCGGATCCACGAGGAGATGCGATGAGCCTGCTCAACGCCCGCTCGTCATCCCGCGACCCAAGCGATGTCCGCCAGTACGATTTGGACCAGCTGCGCCTGGATGGGCGGCAGGTGGCAATGGCGTTGATGGTTCGCCGAAGTGAGGACGGCACCTGGCGCGGTCGCCTCCAGTTCACCGATGCTGATTCCGGCGAGGAGCGTACGACCGCAGAAATCTTCTGCGGTCCACTCGAGGATGATCTGTGGCACTCACTGCAAGGCCTTCGCGAGCATCATATCCGGGATCTTTACCGATCGCTGGCCTGAATGGATGAACGCGATAACCTCTCCCGCCTGCGGCACGATCTTGCCAATCCACTCGCCGCGCTCCTGGCCGAGACTCAGCTGCTCCTGCTGAACGAGTCCGCCCTGGACGAGGAAACCCGCACCAGCCTGCGAGAGATCGAGAAGGCCGCCATTCGCATGCGCGCCATCCTCCGCGACTCGGTCACGCGCCCCGGCCAGCAGGACGCTACCGGCACGGCGTAGGTCAGCGCTCCACCTCCGTCTGGTGACGACGCCAGGCTGCACCACTCATCAGGTATCCGGCCAGAAACAGGATGCTCGCCCCGGTGACCAGCAGGCGGCCGGTCCAGGGTGCCGAGCTGGCGGAGACCAGCCCTTCAATCAGTCCGGCAACCAGCAGACATGCGACGGACATGCCGAGCATGCGAATGGCACGGCGCCCTGCCAGTACCAGGGCATCGGCGCGCGTCAGCTCGCCGGGGGCCACCAGGGTCCGACCCAGCATGAATCCGGCACCGCCGGCAATCCAGATGGCGCTCAGTTCCAGGACGCCATGCCCGATGATGAACTCGGCGAGATAGGCACCAAGCCCGACATTCACGAAATGCCCGAAGGACGCGCCCAGCTGGAGCCCATTCAGCGCCAGCAGGACCAGCGCACCGGCCCCGAGAAAAATTCCGCCCGCAAAGCAGTAGAGTGCCACCCGTACATTGTTAGTGATGATCGCCGAGGCCATGGCCGGACGGAGTCGCGCGGCAATCTCCACGTAGCGACCCCCGGTGCCCTTGGAGCGCAGGCCCGCCTCGGCGCGATCCAGCATGACGTCTGGCAGCACCTCTTCTGCCAGCTCGGGCTTGTCGCGAAGCATCCGGTAGCCGATCGTGGCCGGGACGCTGAACATGAGGCAGGCAAGAACCACCTCGCGCCACGCCCCGAGCACCGCTGCCGGACATTCCCGTGCGATGACGGCCCACGCCCGACTCAGGGCGCGACCCTCGTTCTGATAGAGTGCGTTGTGACCGGCAGCAGCGAGCCGCTCCACGCGCCCCACAATGAGCGGGTCCGCGCCATAGGTCCGAAGCCGGGCCAGGTCGGCCGCGACTTCACGGTACCGTGCGGCGAAGTCGGGAAGCTCCGCGGCAGCGAGGTCGTCGAGGCCACGGCGCTGGACTCGCGTGGCCAGGGCATCAAACTCATTCCAGCGGGCCGACTGCCGCGCGATCAGCTGCCATGCCGGTCCGCCGCCTCGAGCAGCCAACCCGCTGCTCCGCCGCGCGCGTTCGGCCTCCAGCAAGAGGGCGAGTCGGCCGGGGAGATCGACGTCCGGCGTCGTGCCGCTGAGGGGCTTGGCGAGGCGATGGCCCAGCTCCGCCGCCAGCCGAGCCCGTGCCGGCGGCGCCAGCGCATCAGCTCGGTCCACAAATGCCTCGAGCAACGCAAATTCCTGATCACTCAGCTCAGGTGCCTCGACGACCCGGTCTCCCGTGTCCCTGGGCCTTGGCGCCTCGACACGCTCGGCGGGCCGGTCGCGAACGACGATGGTGCCGCCGACGATGTCGCCCAGCCGGCGTCCTCTCGGATGAAGCGCGACCAGCAGCGCCCCTCCGAGATAGGGTGGCGGAAGGAAATCGGCGATGCGCAGCAGATTGCGCACCACGGCGCCCGTCCGGCTTACCGCATGTCCCGACTCGCTCACGACGCGCAGGCCGAGCCATCGCTTGCCCGGCGTCTGGCCCTGACGGAAAGCTTCAAAGAAGATGAAATAGCCGTACCAGATCGCGAAGCCGGCCCCGATCAGAACCGCCCCGGCGACAGGCCCGAACCAGGTTCCGGCGAGTCCCGACGCCATGGCGACGACGATCAGCGCGAGGATGAGTGCAATGACGATGAGCTGGTCGATGAACGCCGCCGCCGCGCGCGAGCCCACACCGGCAATTTCGTAATCGAGCGCCACCAGTTCGGGTGTCTCGATCAGCAGGTGCTGCCGCAGATCCGGTCGCACGGGCGGGGTGGGTATCATGCCTCAACGTAGCGCTGCGGAGGACTCGCGCGGAAGGCGGCGCACCTGCATCTTTACCTGCCCGCGATCGAATCCCACTTCTCAAGCCCGGAATGCACATGACGGCTCCGGCCCTGCGGCCGCTCAACTTCGGTGAAATCATCGATCAGGCGGTGAACCTCTTTCGCCGGCTGTTCGCACCGCTGGTACTGGTGCAGATCAGCTGCACCGGCATCCTGGTGCCGATCCAGCTCTACCTGGTCTCCAGCGGCCAGCAGATCTCGGGGCTCTATTTCCTGGCCCTCCTGCTCAACGTCGTGCTCTCGGCGCTCGCGAGTGCGGCAGTGGCGCTGATCATTTCCGAGAATTATCTCGGGCGCACACTGGGCCCGCTGCAGGCGGTTCGGCTGGCGGTGCCGAAGATCGGGCCTGTCATCCTGCTCTCCCTGTCGGTCGGACTGGTGCTGATCATCTCGGCGCTGCCGGCGTTCCTGGCGTTCGGCGCCGGATTTGCCCTGCTGGTGCCCGCCGGCAGCGTCGCGACCAACCTGCCGCTCGCCGGGGGCCTCTTCCTCGGCGGGCTCCTCCTGCTCGCCCTGCCGTTCGCGGTCTTTGCGGGGCTCGCTGTGGCCACCCCGGCCCTGGTCATCGAGAACCTGACCACGAGCGGCGCCCTGCGCCGATCCTGGTCGCTGAGCCGCGGGTTTCGGCTGCGAACGATGGGCCTGCTGCTGGTCACCAGCATTCTCCTCATGATTCCGCTGGTCGGCGTGAGCATGCTGGGCGGCCTCCTGCTCCGTGATGGCGCCTCGGCCGGTGCGTCGCCACTCACGACGGTGCTCACGCTCGCCGTCACGTTCGTGCTCACGCCGCTGATCTACTGTGTGCTGACGCTGCTCTACTATGACCTCCGCGTACGCAAGGAAGCCTTTGACCTGCAGGTCCTCGCGGAATCGCTGGCGGCTTGAGCGGGCGCTCCATGCCGCCTGACTCGCTGCGCGCGGTATTGGATTCGGTTTTCACCTCGCCGGCATACGACTGGCGTCCGCCGAACACTGCTGTGACCTGGATTCAGCAGCGGTGGCGGGCCGTGGTGGAGTGGCTCACCACGATGCGCGACCTCAATCCGCGAGTGTATCACGCGGTGGTGCTGCTGCTGGTCGCGACACTCGTGGCGATCATCCTGCATGCAGCCTGGATCCTGTACCGCACTGCACGAAGGGCTGAGGAAGGGGTCGCCGGCATGCCGGATGCGGCGCTACCGGCCGCACGGGACGCGGCATGGTTCCGGGCCGAGGCGGACCGGTTGGCCGGTGAGGGCCGCCTGGCCGACGCGATGCAGGCGGCATTTGTCGCACTGGCCCTGCACCTCGATGCCATCGGCTTGCTGCAGTACCAGGCCTCCAGGACTCCGGCCGAGTGCGCCCGTGAGGCCCGGCTCGCTGGGGCCGATCAGGTGCGATTGCAGCGGCTGGTGGGTGAGCTGTACCGCGCGGCCTTCGGCGGGGCACCGGTTGCCGCCGCCGATTACCGGGCCTGGCATGCCGAGGTGGAAGGGGTCTGGCATGCGCCCGCGCACTAGTCTCATCATCGCCGCCACGGCGCTGGCGATGGTCGGCTTTGTTGCCGCCTCGCTGGGTCAGCGGCAGGCACGACCCGGGGATGCCGATCCTCGTCGATCCACCTTGCTGGTCGGTCCTCAGGGCGCCCGCGCGTGGGCCGACGCACTACAACTGCTCGGCGTCAGGGTCGCGCGGCACCGGCGAAGAACAACGGAGTTACCGGCGCCTCTCCCCGGCGACCTGTACGCGATCCTCGACCCGGCCGCGCGATTGAGTCCGCTCGATGGCCTGCGCCTCGAGGCCTGGCGCACCGCGGGCGGCTCGGTCCTCGCCGCGGGACGCGGCAGCGCCGCCTACCTCGCGTGTTTCCGGCTTCGCCCGGCGGTCCGTTTTGGCGACCATGCGGTGATAGATGGCGATACACTGGCCATCAACGCTGTGCTCGAAGCAGGTCGCCAGGACTCGACGGCGGTCGGCGAGAGAGCGGCGTCCTCCTGCGCCGTCGGGGCCTACCGGACCGATACGCTCCTGCGCTCGACGACCATGGAGCCGGTTGCCGTTCGGATCACGACCGACTCGGGCGGCGCGGCCCTGCTGGTGGCCGATGGCGGCCTGTTTGCCAACCGGGCGCTCAAGGAATCGACCGCTGGCGAGTTCACGCTCGGCCTGGTCTACGGCTCCTACGGCCACGTGCTGGTTGACGAGTACCACCAGGGGTTCGGCCCCGGTGGGGGCATCCTCCCTGCGGCGCGTCGCTGGCTTTTCTCGGCGCCTGCGGGCTGGGCCATCATCCAGCTGGGACTCGTCGGACTGCTGGTCCTGCTGACCAGTGCGGTTCGGTTCGGCCCGGCGCGCCAGGTCATCGTTCGACGCCGGCGGTCGGCGCTCGAGCACGTGCGCGCGCTGGCTACGGCGCTGGCCGCGGCCGGCGGGCATGATGTGGCCGTTTCGCTGGTGGTGCGTGGGTTGCGCCGCCGGCTGACCAGGGCAGGCGACCCGATGCGTGCGAGCATAACCGAATGGCTGGCCGCATTGCCGGCGCGAACCCACTCTCCCGCCGGGCGCGCCGCCGCCGAGCGCCTGTTGACTCTTACCAGCGGTCCCGCGGACGTGAAGAGCGTCCGTCAGGCCGCGATTGCCGTGGAGGATGTGTGGCAGGATCTGACTCCCTGACGCCCGATGCGGTCGTTGCCGCCCATGCAGAGACGGGCGCGCGGCTGCTCGCGTCGGTTGGCAGCGTGGTGCTGGGACAGGACCGCGCCATTCGCGATGCGCTGGGCGCACTGATCGCGCGGGGCCACGTCCTGCTCGAGGGCGTTCCCGGCACGGCAAAGACGTTGCTCGTGCGGGCGCTGTCCGAGAGTCTCAGTCTCGGCTTTCGCCGCATTCAGTTTACGCCCGACCTCATGCCGTCCGACATCACCGGCGTGAGTGTGCTGGGCGCCGACGGCCAGTTCACCTTCCGCCCCGGTCCACTCTTCGGTGACCTTATCCTGGGAGATGAAATCAACCGGGCGCCGGCCAAGACCCAGGCCGCACTGCTGGAGGCCATGCAGGAGCGGCGGGTCACGGTGGACGGCATCTCGCATGAGCTGAGCCGCGAGTTCACGGTGTTTGCCACCCAGAACCCGGTCGAGTTCGAAGGCACCTACCCCTTGCCGGAGGCGGAGCTCGATCGGTTTCTGGTCAAGGTCGAGCTCGGGTATCCAACGGCCACGGTCGAGCAGGACATCCTGCATCGAGTGCTCGGCGGCTTCGAGGCCGACCGACCGTCCAGCTACGGTGTGGTTCCGGTGCTTGATCGCGCGGGCCTGGCGCAACTGCACGCCGCCTGCGCCCGCGTGCGGGTGGAGGCGTCGCTGGTCGCCTACATTACGGAACTGGTCCGCGCCACGCGCGACGTCCCGTCGCTCACGCTCGGCGCCTCGCCGCGCGCCAGTGTCGCCCTCCTCCGAATGGCCCAGGCATCCGCGCTGCTCGATGGACGCCCCTATGCCACGCCGGACGACGTCAAGGCGGCGGCACCGGCGGTGCTGCGCCATCGGGTGGTGGTGGCGCCGGAGCTGGAGCTGGAAGGCGTCCATCCCGATGCGGCGCTCGCATCTGTGATCGAGCGGGTGGAAGCGCCGAGGTAGGTCGACAGTCGCCGGCCCTCGTTATGACCGGTGATCCACGACCCTCGACTCTTGACCCGCGACTTACGACTTAGGATTTACGACTTCCGACCCCGAAGGAGCGACGATGCGTCCCGTAGCGGCACTATCCATTCTCTCGCTGATCGCGCTTCCGCTCGTGGCGCAGACGCCCGAGCGTTCGATCCGGCGTACGATTCCGATCACGCGCAGTTTCCAGCACGCGCTGGCCGCCGGATCGCGGGATTCATCCGGCTCGCCCGCGGCGCATTACTGGCAGTTGAAGACCGATTACGTCATCAGTGCCAAGCTGGACCCGGCTACCTCGACGGTTTCGGGGACCGAGCGCATCACCCTGACGAATGCCTCTCCGGACACCCTCAAGTCGGTGGCGCTGCGGCTCTACCAGAACCTGTTTGCGCCCAATGTGGCGCGATCCTCGCCCGTGGCGGCGTTGACCGACGGCATGACGCTCACGTCGCTGACGGCCAATGGCACGGCGATCGAGATTGGCGATCGCTGGCAGAACGAGACGGTCGTTCAGTTCAAGCTTGCGCAGCCGATTCTGCCCGGCGCCACCGGCACGCTCGACGCCGCCTGGTCGTTCCAGGTGCCCAAGGTGCCCGAGGGCGTGCGCGGTGACCGCATGGGAAGCTGGGGCACCCGGCTCTTCCAGGTGGCGCAATGGTACCCCCAGGTGGCCATGTACGACGACCTGCGAGGATGGGACCTGGATCCCTATCTCGGCGACGCCGAGTTCTACAACAATTTCGGGTCGTTCGACGTGAAGCTCGACGTGCCAGCCGGCTGGCTCATCGGCGCCACCGGAGTCCTGCGAAACGCGAGTGAAGTGCTGACCCCCGCCACGCAGCAGCGGCTGGCCCGCGCCACGGCGAGCGACAGCCAGATGGTGGTTGTGGCGGCGGCGGACCGCGGGGCAGGCAAGGCGACGGCCGCCGGCGACCGCCTGGTCTGGCATTTCACAGCCGACAGCGTCGCCGACTTTGCATGGGCCACCTCGGCCGAATTCGTCTGGGACGCCATGCGGGCGGTGATCCCGGGAAAGGGGCCAATCCCCATCAGCCTGCTGTACCTGCCTGAGCACGACCGCTATCAGCGTACTGGGGCCTTCGCTCGCCACGCGCTCGAGTATTACTCGTCCCTCTGGATGCCCTACGCCTTCCCGACCTTTACGCAGGTGGACGGACCCGAGGGCGGCATGGAGTACCCGGCGCTGACGTTCTCCGGTGCCGGCTTTGGCGTGACAGACCACGAGATCGGTCATCAGTGGTGGCCCATGATGGTTGGCGTGAACGAAACGTGGTATGGCTGGATGGATGAGGGTTTCAACCAGTATATGAACCAGCTCTCCGGCGCGGCGTTCCGCGATACGGTTCCCCGCCTCGACGGAGCTGGCCGCGCGTACGGCCGGATTGCCGGGGACGAATCCGAACCGCCGATGATGTGGGACGCGAACTATGACGGCCCGCGCTATTCGTTCGTGACCTACGGCAAGGCGCCCCTCATGCTGTCCATGCTGGGCGGCATCGTCGGCGATTCGGCGGTGCAGCGGGCCATGAGTGGCTATGCCAAGGCCTGGCGATTCAAGCATCCGTCGCCCTGGGACTACATGTTCTATCTGGACCAGGCCCTCGATCGCGACCTCGGCTGGTTCTGGTACTACTGGCTCTTCAGCACGGCCACCGTTGACAACGCGATTTCCAACGTGAAGGCCTCGGGCCGGCAGCTCACGGTGACCGTCCAGCAGAGTGGCGACATGCCATCGCCGGTGGTGCTCGAGTTCGTCTTCAAGGGGGCCGCGCCGTCGGTGGCCGGCGTCAAGGGCGCCCGGGCCTCCGGCAACACCGTCAGGGTGACGTACCCGGCGGATGTCTGGTTCAACGGCAGCAGGACCTTTGATGCGGTACTGCCATTCGATCAGACCAGGATCGAAACGATTACCGTGGATCCTGACGGGCGCTTTCCCGATGCCAGCACGAGCGACAACGTCTGGCCACGTGTGGCCTCTCCGGGCGGCTGACCCGGCACATGATCCTTCCGTCCCGCCGCTGGCTGACAGGCGCCGCCGCCCTCGCGCTTGTGGGACTCGCCGGGTATGCCTGGCCACCCGCGCTGGGCGCGCTGCTAGCGCTCGATATCGTCTGGCTGCTCCTGCTTGTCTGGGACGGTTGGCGTGCCGGCAATCGTCCACTCACGGTCGAACGCGACGCGCCGCCGGCCTTTTCGGTGGGGAGGACTCTGCCAGTCTGGTATCGGTGGTCATCTCCGCTGCGCTACCCGCAAGTGCTTCAGGTACGCGAGCAGATGCCCGCGCCGCTCGGCGGAGCCGACTTGCCCATGCGCGAGATTCGGCTCATGCCGGGCGAGACGAAGGAACGCGTGGACATCCTGCCGAGGGCGCGTGGCCACGGCGTCGGCGGCGTCCTGTCACTCAGGCGGCGCGGCCCCCTCGGCCTGGGCTGGCGCCAGGAACGGAAACAGTTGTCCTGGGAGGCGACGGTCTTTCCGGCGCTGTCGGGTGTGGTGTCGCGCGGCCTGCCGGCGCAGGCCATCCGGCGCCGGGAGGCCGGGCTTCGCAGTGTGCGGCGACCAGGCGAGGGCCGCATGTTCGAGGGCCTGCGCGAATGGGTGCCGGGCGACGACACCAGGATCATTGACTGGAAGGCGACCGCGCGCCGGCGCAAGCCTATCGCCCGAGTGTATGAGGATGAGCGTCGCCAGCGCGTCCTCCTCATGCTTGATGCCGGGCGCCTGCTGGCTGCCGAGTCGGACGGGGTCTCCCGGCTGGAGCAGGCGGTGCAGGCGGCGCTTCGCCTGGGCTTTGCGGCGGTGGACCATGATGACGACATCGGCCTGCTGGTATTCGCCGATACGGTGCAGGCGTATGTTGCGCCGGCTCGGGGCCGCCGTGCCTTGCGTGCGGTGCTCGACGCACTCGCATCAGCCAAGGGACGGCTGGTAGAGAGCAATTACCCGCTCGCGTTCCGCTACCTGGCGGCGCGCAACCGGAAGCGGGCGCTCACCGTGCTGTTCACGGACGTGATCGACCGGACGGCGAGCCGGACGCTCGTGGCGCAGGCCGGGACGCTCCGCCCGCGCCACCTGCCGGTAGCGGTCATGCTCAGGGACCCGGCGCTTGAACGCCTGGCATCCTGCCGGCCCGTATCCGACGCCCAGGCCTATGAACGTGCAGCGGCGGAGGAACTGCTGCTCGCGCGGGAACGGGCACTTGAGTCAATTCGAAGCGAAGGCGTCGTGGTCCTGGATGTTCCGCCCGAATCGGCGGGCGAGGCGGTAGTGCAGCGGTATCACGCCTTGAAGCGGCGGGGTGCATTGTAGGGGGTGCGCTGTAGAGGTGGCCCGCGGGACGCCCCTACAGCGCAGGCACCAGTGGCGCCACCTCGGTGTAAACGGAGTCGAAGGCGAGCACCACCCTGGCATCGAGCTGCGAGCCCGACACCCGGCGCAGCTCGGCCAGGGCGTCGTCCGCGTCATAGGGAGCGCGGTAGGGACGCTGGGTCGTCATGGCATCGAAACTGTCGGCTACGGCAATGATGCGGGCCTCGATCGGTATGGCGTCGCCGCCCAGCCCGTCCGGAAAGCCCGCGCCGTCAACCCGTTCATGATGCGAGCGCACGCATCGGAGGACGGCGGGCGACTCGTGCGCAAGCGGCGCCAGCATCTGCTCGCCCAGCGCCGGATGCTCACGGATCTGACCCACCTCGTCTGGAGTCAGCGTGCCTGGCTTGAGCAGGAGCGACTCGCGCGTGCCAATCTTGCCGATATCATGGAGCTCACCACCAAGGCGAATGTGCTGCAGGTCGGCCCCATCGAAGCCCAGTTTGCGCGCGGTGGCCACAGCGTAACGGCTGACGCGAATCGAATGGCCGCGGGTGTAAGCATCCTTGGCTTCCAGGGCGCGGGCGAGCATCTGGACGCCCTGCAGGAAAATTTCCTGGATCCGATGGGACTGGGTGTGGATGCGCTGCTCGAGGTATTCCTGGTAGTAGCGGTTCTGCAGGAACAGGGCGCGCTTTTCCAGGGCGCGCACGACCCGCGCCCGCAGTTCCCGGATCGATACCGGTTTGAGCAGGAAGTCGGCCGCGCCATAATGGAGACACTCGACGGCGGTGGCGCTGTCCGTGGCGCGGCTCAGGAGAATGACGGCGGTATCAGGAGCGCAGCCGCGAACCTGGGTGAGGAGCTCGAACCCGTCCAGGTCCGGCATCCGGATATCGGCGATTACGAGCGGAAGCTCGGCATCGCGCTCGATGCAGTCGAGTGCGTCCCGGCCGGTGGCGGCCTCCTGGCACGTGAAACCTTGTGCCGTCAGGAGGCACACCAGTGCCTGGCGTACCTCTGGATCGGGATCTGCCACGAGGCAGCGCGCCGAACCGTCCGGGAGCGGTCCGGAAAACGATATGCTCATCTGGATTTCCCTGGCAAACGGAACCCACGAGGGCCGCAAGCCATGTTAGGAACACGTACTCTAGAGGGTTCCCAGCCGATTGTAAACACTCGCTGCCTCAGGTCGGGGCCATTTCGCGCGTGACTCCACTCGTTTTTCACCTGCTGCCGCACACCCATTGGGACCGCGAGTGGTACGAGACCCGCGCCGGTTTCCTGGCGCGGCTCGTGCCCATGTTGGACCAGGCACTGGATCAGCTTGCCATCGCCCCCGCCGTGACCTTTCTGCTGGACGGCCAGACCGTACTCCTGCGCGACTACCTGGCAGTCCGGCCAGGAGCCGGACCGAGCGTCGCCCGGATGGCCGAGCGCGGCCAGCTGCAGGTTGGTCCATGGTACATCCTCGCCGACGAGCTCATCCCCTCGGGAGAGTCGCTGGTCAGGAACCTGCTCCTTGGCCGGAGCGACGCAGCGGAGCTCGGCGGCGCGCTCGCGACACTCTACTCGCCGGATGCCTTCGGGCATCCCGGCACGCTGCCCATGCTGGCGCGCGAGTTTGGCCTTGGCGGTCTGGTGCTCTGGCGGGGCCGCGCCGGGCAGCACGATCTGTTCCGCTGGCAGGCTCCAGACGGGACCACGCTGCCAGTGTATCACCTTCCGCCCGAGGGCTATGAAGTGGCAGCCGGGCTGCCGGCCGATCCCGCTCGGCTCCGGGTGGTGTGGCCCGCGCTGCGGGCTCGGCTGGTCGCATCGAGCTACCTCGCGGCACGTCGCGCTCTTCATGGGTGCCGATCATCACGGCCTGCGCAACGACATCGAGGCCGTTGCCAGCTCGCTTCGGGTCTTGGAGCCCGCCGCAGAGGTGCGAATCTCCCGCCTGGATGACTTCTTGACGGTGGCGGCGGCCGAGGCTGAGATCAACGGAATCGCCGTGGAGAGCGGCGAGCTCCGGGCGGGATACGGCCACACCTGGTCGCTGCAGGGGGTGCATGGAACCCGTCTGCCACTGAAGCGGCTCAACAGTGCGACGGAATTGCTGCTGGAGCGGCTCGCCGAGCCGCTGGCATCGCTCGCGGCCATGGTCGCCGGCCGGCGCCGGGCGGGATCGGCCGCGCAACTGGCTGCTGCCTGGCGTTCGGTGCTGGAGTCACAGTTCCATGACACCATCTGCGGGACCGTGAATGACGCCACGGCGAATGAAGCCGCAATGAGACTGGCGAATGCAGGCACACTGGGCCGCGCAGTACTGCGCACTAGCCTCGAGACGCTCGGCGCTATTTCCGATGTCGCGGTCGCGATCCAACCTGACGCCGGCACCTTGGTCAGCTGGAACCCGCGGGTAACTGGTATCGGCGGTATCGGCATCGTCGATATCACCCGCTTCCGAACCGACTTGCTGGTTGGTCCGCCCGACGGGCGGACCCCGCGGAAGGTGGAGCGGCACAGTGCCTTCTCGCTGCAGCTGCGGGATGGCACTCCGCTGGAAATGCAGGTGCTCGGCAGGCGGCTGGCGATCGAACGGATCGATTCCGCTGCACGGTATCCCGATGCCGACGTGGTTGATCTGGTGCGCGTGGCCGTGGCCATGCCGCCGCAGCCCGGCCTCAGTCTCACGCAGGGCGGCATTCACTCGGCGGCGAGCCGCTCCAATCCGCGGTATCCCGTCACGGGCCGTGGACTGACGCTCGAGAATCACTGTCTCCGGGTTGCGGCCAATGAAGACGGCTCGCTCGATCTTTCCAGTCGGAACGGCGGCACGTTGTCCTCCAGCTTGAGCTGGGAGATCCAGGCAGACGCCGGGGATTGCTACACGGTGGGCCTGCGGGGTTCAGTCCGGCGCATCCACTGGCCCATGCAGTGGCGCCTCCTGGCCAGCGGCCCGCTGGTCGCCGCGCTGGAGGGGCGCGCCGAGGCGGATGAGCTCACGGTGCGGCTGCTGGTGGAGCTGCGGCGCGATGAGCCATTCGTCCGCTGGCGCGGCGACCTCTGGAACGACGGGTGCGACCGCCGGCTCCGGCTCCAGGTTCCGGTCGGAGGCGCGCGCCAGGCGGTGGCCGGGTCGACGTTTGGATTTGAGCGCCGTCCCGTTCCGATGGCTTCGCCAACTTGGCCCGGCGAGCAGTTCGTTTCGACCGCGCCAGCGCACCGTTTCGTGGCGGCTGCCGGTGGAATGGGAGGTGCAGCGCTCCTGGTGCCCGGATTCATGGAATACGAACTGAGTGACGACGGCAGCCTCCGGTTTACGGTGTTGCGCTCGGTGGGCGAACTTTCACGGGACGACCTGCCGGAGCGACCGGGCCATGCTGCCTGGCCCACCTCAGTGCCCGGCGCCCAGTGTCCCGCGGCGTCCTCCTGTCACCTGGCACTCCTGCCATGCACCAGGGCGGAGGCCGAGGATCCCGTGCATCTGTTTGACGCGTGGGAGGCCGCCTTCCTGGGTCCGCAGTTGCGCTGGTTCCGGGGCCGCCAGGGATCCCCGTCGGCCGACGCTTCCATCGAGCTTGAGGGAGCAGGCCTGGTGGTCAGCGCCGTCAAGCCGGCCCAGGATGGTGATGGCGTCCATCTTGCGCGCCCTGAATCTCACCGATACAGCGGTGGAGGGATGCTGGCGCATACGTCCCGCCCCATCGCAGGCATGGCTGGTCCGGGCGGACGAGTCGCCGGTCGGTCCGCTCGCGATCGCCGGTGAGACGGTGCGCTTCCGGGCCGCCGCTCGTTCGCTCGTTTCCATCAGGTCGCAATGACACTACCAGCGGCAAGGCTTCGGTCCCTCGACGTGTTCCGGGGTCTGGCCATCGCCGGCATGATCCTGGTCAATAATCCGGGGAGCTGGAGCTACGTCTATCCACCGTTGGACCATGCGCCCTGGAATGGCTGGACGCCCACCGATCTGGTCTTTCCATTCTTTCTTTTTGCCGTCGGCGTGGCCATGACCTACTCGTTCCGTCGCCGGGCAGGCGAGGGTGCCACTCGAGCGGCACTCTTCCGGCGAATCGTCTGGCGTTCGCTGCTTCTGTTCGTGATCGGCCTGCTGCTCAACCTGATCCCGGGTTTCGATTTGCATACGCTGCGGATAATGGGAGTGCTGCAGCGCATTGCCGTTGTCTATTTCATCAGCGCAACACTGTTCCTGGTGTGCTCGCGCCGGGTCCTGGCGCTTGTTGGCGGTGCCCTGCTGATCGGCTATTGGCTGGCCATGACGCTGGTCCCGGTTCCCGGGTTCGGTGCCGGGGTGTTAGAGCCGGTGGGCAACCTGGCCCAGTTCATCGACAGTCACATTCTCGCCGGTCACATGTGGAAGCCAGAGTGGGATCCGGAAGGCCTGCTGAGCACGCTGCCCGCTGTAGTCACGAGCTTGCTGGGTGTCTACACCGGCCTCACCCTCCAGCGGGCCGAACTTCCGGCCGAGCGCACCAGCCGGGTGGCTGTGGCAGGATTCGTCGCGCTGTTGGCTGGCTGGATCTGGAACAGCTGGTTTCCCATCAACAAGAACCTCTGGACCAGCTCATACGTGCTGTTCACAGGCGGACTGGCCATGCTGACGCTGGCCACACTTTACTGGTGGATCGACGTGCGGCAGTACCGCCGCTGGAGCACGCCGCTCCGCGTGTATGGCGTGAACGCGCTGCTGGCCTTCGTGCTCTCGGGCCTGGTCGCCCGGTTGTTGAACGTATGGAACATTGATCACGAGCCTGCCCGAGGCTGGATGTATCGGCACCTCTTTGCCCAGTGGGCGGGCTCGATGAACGGTTCACTGTTCTTCGCGATGGCCTACGTGGTCTTCTGGTATGCCGTCCTGCTGGTGCTCGACAAGCGGGGATGGAACGTCCGATTGTGACCAGCCTCGCCAGGCTGGCGGCGTCAGCCGCGGCGCGTCGGGTCGAGCGCATCCTGCAGTGCGTCACCCAGCAGGGTGGACGCCAGGACCACCAGCACGAGCGCCACGCCGGGCGCGAGTGCCACCCACGGCGCATTCACGAGCGTGTCACGCCCGGAGGCGATCATCGTGCCCCACGATGAGGCGGGAGGTTGGACGCCGACGCCAAGGAAGGAGAGCCCCGCCTCGAGCATGATGGCGTTGCCAAATCCGAGTGCTGCCGCGACCAGCGCCGGAGTGAGCACGTTGGGGATCACGTGCCGCATGAGCAGGCGGAGCCGGTTCCCACCCAGCGCTCTCGCGCTATCAATAAACGGCCGGGCCATGATCGAACGCGCCTCGCCAAAGACCAGTCGTGCGACGCTCATCCACCCGGTGACGCCCAGGACAATCACTACCAGCGCGGCACTCGGCTGCCAGAGCGCGGCAAGCAGGAGGAGGAGCACCACGCGGGGCAGGGCCAGGGCGAAGTCCGTGGCGGCGAGCAGGCCGGTGCGCACTACGCCGCGGGAGGCGCCGGCGATGGCGCCGATCGAGACGCCGAGCAGCGAAGAAATGAGTACGGCCAGCGCCCCGACCGTGAGCGACAGGCGAGCACCATAGAGCAGGCGAGCCCAGACATCCCGGCCCAGCCGGTCGGTGCCAAGCAAATGATAGATGCCTCGAAAGTCGGTGGAGCCCGGCCCCAGAAACCGGGTGGCGACCACGTCAGTCGTGGTATCGGGCCCGATGCTGGTGACCATAGGCGCCGCCACGGCCAGCGTGATAATGGCGCCCAGGATCAGTGCGCCTGCGAAAGCGCGGCCGTCCCGTCTCCTGCGGCCCATCATCGGGCGTGTCCCCGAAGCCGCGGATCGGTCCATGCCGCGAGCCACTCGGCCAGCAGATTGCCCACGACGACCAGTGTTGCGATGATCGCCGTGGAGGCCATGACGACCGGATAGTCGCGCGCCTGGACAGCGCCCACCAGGACCCGGCCCACTCCGGGCCATGCGAAGATAGCTTCGACGAACACCGCGCCGGAGAACAGGGCCGGCAGCGAAAGGCCGAGCAGCGTCACCACCGGGACGAGCGCGTTCCGAAGCACATGATGGAAGCGGATGCGACGCCTCGAGATGCCCTTTGCAGCGGCGACCGTGACGAACGCTTCGCCCTGAATGTCGAGCATCGCGGCGCGGACAAATCGCGCGGTGCCCGCGAGCCCGATCAGGGTGAGGGTGCAGAGTGGCAAGAGCAGGTGCCGGAGTGCGTCGAGAATCCGGGCTCCCGGCGCCAGGAAATCTGCATCGAGTCCGGTGGCCCCGAAGGCGGGCAGCCAGCGCAGCGCGTAGGCGAACAGCATGATGAGCATGAGCCCGAGCCAGTAGCTGGGCATCGCGAACAGGGTGACCGTCAAGATGGAGAGGCCGGTGTCCACGGACGAGCGGTTGTGCGCCGCCTGCACCGCGCCGATGGCGATGCCGAGCAGGTAGCTCAAGAGCAGCGACAGTCCGGCCAGCTCCACGGTGCGCGGCCATGCGCGGCCGATCATCCGGCGGACCGGCTCGCCCGTCGCGATGGAGCGGCCCCAGTCGCCGCGCACGAACGCCGCGGCCCAGCGGCCCAGCTGCGCCGGAAGCGGCTGGTCCAGTCCCAGCGCCCGACGCTGCGCTGCAACCTGTCCCGGAGCCGCGTCGGGTCCGAGAAGTCGCCGCACCGGGTCGCCCGGAGCCGCGTGGAGCAGGATAAACGTCAGCACCAGGACCCCGCCAATCACGGCGGCACCACGAGCCAGGCGGACCAGCATGGATGCCAGCATGGGCCTATTCTACCGCATGATGGAAGCACGAAACAGGCGGAAGGCCTGGGTGGTAATTTTGGCCCTCGCCGGGTGCACCCCGTCCGCGTCCCGGCGCGGCGCCACCGTGATGTTCGCATCCGGGGCCGACCTGCAGAGTATCAATCCCCTGCTCACGCCGCATCCGCTGGCGCACCAGGTGCAGCGCTATGTGCTCTTCACCACCCTCGTCCGGCGCGACTCCCTCATGCAGATGCGGCCCTACCTCGCGCGCGCCTGGCACTGGTCAGCCGGCCGGCGAGAGCTCACGTTCACCCTGCATTCCGATGTCCGCTGGCATGACGGCGCGCCGACCACTGCCCGCGATGCTGCATGGACACTGGAGGCCGCCTGCGACAGCGTCACGGGATTCCCGCGCTACCAGGAGCTCCGGAACCTCAAGGCGGTTCGCGCGACCAACGACAGCACGCTCGTGCTCACCTTCGGCGATGCGCAGTCCGCCATACCTGACGTGCTGAGCGACCTGGCGATCCTGCCGGTACATCTGCTGGGCCGGGTGCCGCACGCCGCGCTTCGATCTGCCCAGTTCAACGAGCACCCGGTGGGCAACGGGCCTTTTCGCTTTGTCTCCCACGAGGCCAATCGTCGCTGGGTGTTTCGCCGGAATGCGGACTTCCCGGCGTCACTCGGCGGCCCGCCGAAGCTCGATCGGTTCATCGTGGTTGTCGTGGATGAGCCCGCGACCAAGTTGGCGGCACTCACATCAGGCGAGCTCGATTTCGCCGGCATTCAGCCGGCGCATGCCTCCTTCGTCCGGCGAAATCCTGACCTGGCGGTCGTCACCTACCCGCTGCTCTTCACCTATGGGATCGTGCTGAATACCCGGCATGCGCCGTTCGACGACCTGCACGTGCGCCAGCGGCTCTCGAACGCACTCGATCGCACGGAGATCGTGAATGGCTACCTGTTCGGCTTCGGGACGCCTGCGTGGGGACCGGTCCCGCCAGGCTTGCCGGGTGCGTTGGCACCGCCCGCTGAGGCAGAGGGCAGCGCGGTTCCTGCCGCGGCGGGCAGGATATCGTTCGAGCTGCTGACGGTCGGGTCTGGTGAAGCGGCCCTGGAGCAGCTGGTACAGGCACAGCTGGCGAGGGCCGGATTCGACGTTCATATCCGCCAGATGGAGCTGTCCGCCTTTCTCGATCGAGTCCATGGCGCTGATCATGAGTTCGATGCCGCAGTCCTCGGCGTCGCCGGCGATCCTGGGCTCGGCTACCTTGCCCCGTTGCTCGAATTGAGCGGACTCGCCTCGAGCGGCGGCGCTGAGCAGCAGCAGCGTA
Source organism: uncultured Gemmatimonadales bacterium (assembly GCA_963798915.1). Lineage (GTDB taxonomy): Bacteria > Gemmatimonadota > Gemmatimonadetes > Gemmatimonadales > GWC2-71-9 > CAMLHP01. The sequence continues at coordinate 262,518 of CAWCVB010000005.1, forward strand.
CATTTGCTCAGGAGATTCCCGTCGCGTTTCTCTATCACGCACGAGGCCTGCAGGGTATGAACCGCCGGGTACATCACGTGACCATGGATCTCCGCGGCGAGCTGCCGACTGTGGCGCAGTGGACGGCCCAGTGACGGTGCGCCGCGCGCACGCGGCGGCACCCGTGCGTCTGGACCTCGCCGGTGCGTGGACTGACGTGCCCCCGTTCTCGGAGCGAGAAGGCGGGGCCATCGTCGCCGTGGCCATCGACCTCAAGGTGCATGTCAATGTCCTTCCCGGCGGCCACATCGTGCAGCTGATTGCGGAGGACCTGGGCGTGCACGAGCAGATGGGCGATGCTCCCTCCAGCGTGCCCGTCCTTTCTCATGCGGTGCGGCGCCTGCCGGTCGGCGGCGCCACCATCATCTCGCGAAGCGATGCGCCCCCCGGCTCGGGGCTGGGCACCAGCGGCGCGCTCGGGGTCGCCGCCATCGCTGCGCTGCACCATGCACGGGGCGATGAGATCTCACCCGCTCGCGCAGCGCAGGAAGCATGGGAAGTCGAAACCAGGGACGCAGCGATTCCTGGCGGACGCCAGGACCAGTGGATGGCCGCTCTCGGCGGTTTTCGCTATCTCGAATTCTGCGATCCGGACATCCGGACCGAGCCGCTCGCGCTCGACGCGGCCTTCGTGACGGAGCTGCAAGAGGCGATGGTGCTCTGCTACACGGGCGTGTCCCGAGTTTCCGGCAGCACCATCGCCCGGGTGATGGCAAGATATGAGGCGGGCGATGCCGAGGTGACCGATGCGTTGCGCGGCCTGCGGCAGCTGGCTGACGAAATGACCGCTGCGCTGCGCGCCGGCTCCATCGGGGAAGTCGCTGCCATCCTGAACCGCAACTGGCAGTTGCAGCAGCGGCTCGACCCGGCGATGTGTACACAGGAGATGGCCACGCTCGAGCGTGCGGCTGCAGCCCATGGTGCACTGGGTGGAAAGGCAGCCGGCTCGGGCGCCGGTGGATGCATGTTCTTCGTGGCGCCCGGCTGCCGCGATGCCGTGGAGGCCGCGGCACGCGATGCCGGTGCGACAATTCTCAAAGTGCAGTGGGCACGGGAGGGTGTCACCACGTGGTAACGGCGGAAGATCTCGACGTGCGTCGGGCCCGGGTCAATGAGTCTGCCGACCTGCTGGCATTGGAAAAGCGGATCGCCCAGGCGTCGGAACGGCTCCTGGCCACGATGCCGGTGGTGCCGGGCGAAAAGGCGCTGCTGTCGCGCGGTGGCGGACACTGTCCGGCTGACGGTACGCCGCTGGGTTTCGATCCCTGGTGCCCCGAACGGTGGACCTGCGCCGAATGTGGCGCGACGGCCGAGGGCGAACGGCACCGGCGCCACTGGGCGCGCTACCAGCATCTCTGGCTCGCGGAACAGTCCGCCTCGCTCGCCGCTCTGTCGGCCCTCGGGGGGCATTCGCAGGCCGCCGATCGGGCAGCCGCCATCCTGCGAGCCTATGGCGACTACGCCGGGTATCCCAACGTTGACAACGTGCTAGGCCCGGCTCGCCTGTTCTTCTCCACCTATCTCGAATCGGTCTGGCTGAGCAACTGGCTTGCCGCCGCCGTGATGCTGCGGGAGGCCGGCCAGCTTCCCGCGGATCTGCCCGCGATCGTGGACGAGGTGGCCGATGAGGCCGCATCCATCATCGGCGAGTTCAACGAGGGGTTCTCCAACCGACAAGTCTGGCATTCGGCGGCGCTCAGCGCCGTCGCCGTGTGGTTCGAGGATGCCGAGCTGGCGGAGCGTGCCATCGAAGGCGACAATGGCCTCCTCTCCCTCATGGCGCACGGTCTGGGCGGGGACGGGATGTGGCATGAGGGCGAGAACTATCACCTCTTCGCCCTGCAGGGCATGCTGACCGGCATTCGTTGGGCCAGGCTTTGCGGCATGGACCTCGTCGCTGATCCGTCGCTGGCGGCACATCTCGCGGCGGCCCTCCGCGCGCCGCTGATCACGGCGCTGCCTGATGCGACCTTCCCGGCGCGAAAGGATTCGCGATTCGGTGTGTCGCTCGCCCAGCCCATGTACCTGGAACTCTGGGAAGTCGGTCTGGGAATGCTCACCGGACGTGAGGGAGCGGATCTCGGGGGCATGGCCGACTGGCTTCGCGAGCGATACCGTGATCCGGCGCCGCCAGCCCGCCTGTTCGACTCGTGGTTGTATGAAGCCGGCCAGCCACTCCCACCGATGCGGGACCGGACCTCGCTCTCATGGAACGTCCTGCTGGAGGGCGTGCCTGAGCTGCCCGAGGAGGAGACCTGGACACCGCCCAGCACTCTCATGCAGTCGCAGGGGCTCGCCATCCTGCGTGACCCTCGGCGGTACGTGAGCCTTGAAGCTGGAGTGTGGAGCGGTGGGCATGGGCATCCCGACCGGCTCCATCTTTCGTACTTTGCCGATGGCGTCAACTGGCTCCCGGATCAGGGCGCAGGCAGCTATCAGGATCCCGATCTCTTCTGGTATCGCTCGACCCTGGCGCACAACGCGCCGCTGCTGGATGGGCGATCACAACATGGTGGCGATGCGCATTGTGACGCATTCGAGGTCGGGCCGTGGTCCTGGGTCCAGGCCAGTTGGGACGATGTCACGCGGACAATCGTGCTGGGACCCGACTACCTGCTCGATGTGGTGCACCTTGCCAGCGCGCAGCGCCGGCGACTCGAGCTCCCCTGGCATTTCGCCGGGACGCTCACCAGTACGCCTTCGGAACTCGCGACCGACGTGTCACTGGGCGACTTTGTTCGGGACGTGCGCCATATCGCGCCTGACGCGGAACGACAGGGCTGGTCGCTCGCCTGGATCGAGCGTGACCAGCACCTGATTGCCAGCATGGCTGGCGAGGGGGATCTCTACTCGGCCGACGGTCCGGGCCTGCCGGGCGGTCCCGGCCGGCGGTTCGTGTTGCGCCGCGCCAGCGGGATCGATCTCCGTTTCGTGACGGTCGTGTGCGCAGAAGGTGAGGCACCGCACCTATCACTGGAAGGGGCGACCATCATCGTGGAGCGCGGCGGCGAGCGGCACGTGCACGCCGCACTCAGTGACGGATGGGAGGTGCAGCTCGGCACCAGTCGGGTCCGGTTGGGCGGCCGCCTGCTCAGACAACCACCTTTCGAACCGTTGTTGACGCGAATCCGCAACGAGCCCGCCCGCGGCACCGCCCTCCTGGTGCCGGAGCCGCCGGAGCTCGACGGCACGCTCCAGGGCTTCGACACCACCGCACCGCTCATGCTGGACCACGATGACCAGTACCGCCGAAGCGAGTCGCCCTACCTGGGCCCCGAGGACTTCAGCGCCGAGGCCTCGGTCAATTGGGACCAGGATGCCCTGTACGTCGCCGCGGAGATCCACAAGGATGCGCTCCAGTTCCGCCCTGGCGACTCGACGCCGCTCGACTTTGACAACGAAGTGGAGGATATCAACTCGGATGGATTGCAGCTCTATCTTCGGGCTCCTGACGGTGAACTCTGGGGGGCGCTCGTGGTGCCGGAGGAAGGCGGCGGCCTCCGCGTTCGCGGCGTCGGCGAGACATTGGTCACGCCGGGCTCCGTGACCGGCGCCTGGCAGCGAGTCAAGGGGGGTTATCGCGTCACCCTCGCCCTCGCACCGACGTTCTGGGGCGACCTTGCCCTCGCCAACGAGGTCCGCTTCGACCTTGCGATCAACGAAATGCGCCCGGGCCGACAGCGTCGCGCGGGACAATTGATCTGGAGCGGCGGCGGCGGCTGGGTCTACCTGCTTGGTGACCGGCAGGACGTTGCACGGCTCGGTGTGCTCGACCTGGCATGAACGATCACCTGCCCGGGTTCACGTCGACGGGAAGCAAGCGGCCTGAATCGCTGTATGGCTCGGCCCATCCTGCGGGCGTTCCGCTGCGCATGCGTTCGGCGGCGGGATGCCGGGTGTCAGGCGAGGATGGTCGTGAGTATCTCGATTTCATCATGGGATTAGGGGCCGTGGCCCTGGGCTACGCGCACCCCGCTGTCACCACGGCCATCCAGCGAGCGGCCGCCGAAGGCGTGGTGGGTCCACTCTCGCCGGTGCTCGAGGAGCAGGTTGCTGCGCATCTGGGGCGGATCATGCCGTGGGCTGAGCAGGTGCGGTTTCTGAAGACCGGGGCCGAGGCAGTTGCCGCCGCGATTCGGCTGGCCCGGAGCTTCAGCGGGCGCTCGCGGGTGTTGGGCTGCGGCTACCATGGATGGCTTGACGGTACCCAGGTGGCGGGCACGCAAGGCGTGCCGCCGGAGATCACCTCATGCTTTTCCGTGCTGCCCTTCAACGACCCGGACGCGGCGGCGCGTGAGGTACGGCTCGCGGGCGACGCCCTGGCCGCCGTCATTGTCGAGCCGGTCATCGAAGAGCCTCCCTCGGTCGAGTGGCTGGCTACCCTCCGCCGTGAAACGCGACAGGTGGGCGCGCTGCTCATCTTCGATGAGATCAAGACGGTCGGGCGTGTCGCGCTGGATGGGGCCGCGGGGCGCTGGGGTGGCGAGCCGGATCTGGTGGTGCTCGGCAAGGCCATCGCGAACGGAATGCCGCTGGCCGCGGTTGCCGGTCGGCGGGACGTGATGGCCGAGGCGACGCGCACCTGGATCAGTTCGACCCTTGCGACCGAGTTTGTCTCGCTCGCAGCGGCCGAAGCCACGTTGCTCGAGCTGGAACGCCAGTCTGTGCCCGCTCACCTCCAGCGCGTCGGCACGCTGCTGCTGGATGGACTGCACCGGCTGGCTGACCGATATCCTGCTGCCCTGCGCCGGGCGGTCGGGCTGCCGGAAATGTGCTTCCTGGAGTTCGTGACCGGGGACCACGGCCGGGACATTGTGGCCGGCTGCGCCCGCCAGGGCGTACTCTTCAAGCGTTCAGCTTACAACTTCGTGTCCCTCGCACACGACGAGCGCGCCGTTGCCGGCGCGCTCGACATATTGGACTCCGTGGTGCAGGGCGTCTGCTAACGGGATCCGGGCGATGGCTGGCCACCACCGGCGCGTCCCCGGCGTTCCTGCCTCTGCCGCTCGGTTTCGCCCTTCTCCCACGCGTCATACTTGGTCTTCTGCTCGGGCGTGAGCAGGGCGGACACGCCCTCATCGAACGTCTGGGCCGCCTGTTGCAAGGAGGCCATCTGAGCCCGCGAGCCCTGCATCATTTCTCTCGCCTGGTCCCGGTTGCCGGCCTGCATGGCTTCCCTGGCCTTGGCTCGCGTACTGGCGAGGCTGTCGCGCATGGCCTTGGTGGCCTGCAGGTGGCTGGCGCGAAGCTTGGTGTACTTGGCCGATTGATCGGCATTGAGGCCGAGCGCTTTGGTGAGCACGTCGGCGGTGGGGGGAGCTGCCGTGACATAGGGACTCATGCCGGCCATCCGGCCCATGCCAGGCCCGGTGCCGGCTTGGGCCGCAAGGGCGGCCGGTGCGAGCAGGGCCAGGAATGCGAACTGCAGGGAACGCGTCTTCATGCTGATGCCTCCAAGGGGTTCGTGCGGGCTCACTGTCGGGCCCGGTTGAGATACGCGCGAGGGCTGGACGGCGTTGACTCGACAGCGGCACCCGGCCGCGTCATCTTCCGCCTGTGCTGATCGACGTCCACGTCCACTTCCTCCACGCTCGTTCGCCCCGGGCCGACTGGCGCGAACGCAACGCAAGCCGCCTGCGGGCTGCTGAACGCATCGGGATCACCTGGCAGGTCTCGTCTGTGCTGGGGTCCTGGGGCGCTCGCTCGCCCATCTACTTCCCGTCGCCCGCGGACGTCACCCTCGCCAACGAGATCCAGCGTGAGATTGTGTCCCAGTATCCGGACCGGGTGCGGGGCTATGCCGTGGTCAATCCCAACTTTACGGAGCATGCGCTCCAGGAAATTGAGCGGGGGAGGCATGGTGGCATGATCGGGGTCAAGCTTGCCGCCAGCCGGCGCGCCGATGACGACCTGCTGGATCCGGTCTGCGTTGCGGCTGAGGACCACGGCTTTCCCGTGCTGCAACATGTGTGGCAGCACCGGCGCCAGGATTTTCCGGGTCAGGAGGCGTCGGACGCGGTGGAACTGTGTGCGCTTGCACGGCGGCATCCGCGCGTCGCCTTTATCCTGGCGCATATTGGCGGCGGCGGCGACTGGCTCCATTCGCTTCGAGCCGTGCGGAGAGCCGAGAACGTATTCGTAGATCTTTCGGGCAGTGGGGTCGATGGCGGCATGCTGGAGCAGTGTATTCACGCAGTCGGCGTCGGGCGGCTGCTGTGGGGTACCGATCTCACCATCGGGACAGGCCTGGCCAAGCTGCGATATCTGGAGCGGCAACTCGACGCAGCAGCGCTGGACCAGGTGCGCTGGCGCAACGCCGCATCCATCTTCCCGGCTGGCAGCTTTCCGGAGCGCTAATGCGAATCGACGTCAACGCTTCGCTTGGTTCCTACCCTTGGCGCCGGGTTCCGGGCACCTCCGCCGAGGCACTCAGCACGAGCATGGATCGCACCGGTATCGACGAGGCCTGGGTGTTCCACCTCCCCGGTCTGACCTGGCGGGATCCGATGGAGGGCAACGCCTGGCTGCTCGATGCGTGCCGTCAGAACGCTCGCTTCGCGCCGGTGCCAGCCGTCCATGCGGGCTTGCCCGGGTGGGCCGATCACCTCAAGCAGCTCGCATCAGACGGCGTGCAGGCCGTGCGTGCCGATCCCACCTGCTATGGACTCGCGCCAGCCGGAACGGAAATGCGCGCGCTGGTTCGCGAATGCGCGAGACTCGACGTGGTGCTGATGCTCGCGGTCCGCTTCGAGGACGGCCGCCAGCGCCACCCGCTCGATCACGCGGGAGAATTGCCGGCCGCGGCGGTGCGTTCCCTGATCCGGGAGGACGATAGCGCCCGTCTGGTGGTGACCCACGCCGACCGGAGCTACATCGAGGAAGTGCATTTCGGCTCCACGCCGGACCAGTCACGGCGCATCTGGTGGGACATCTCCTGGATCTGGGGACCGCCGGAGGATCACCTCGAGATTCTGCTGGAGACGGTTGGCGCCACTCGCTTCCTCTTCGGCACCGGACAGCCGCTGCGGCTGCCTGAGACGCCCATCGCGCGGCTGGACCTGCTCGACATCGCCATGGCCGACCGGGCTCTGATCGAATCGGGGAATGCGCTGTCGCTGCTGGGCCGTGGCAGGTGAGTGCGCTGCAGGAGCGGCTGCGCGACGGGGTTGTGGCCGCGGTTCCCGTCCCCTGCCAGGGCCGCGAGATCGACCAGCGTGCCCAACGCCGATATGCGGAAAGCATGGCGGCGGAGCCATTGGCCGGCGTCGCGGTCTGGGCCCATACCGGCCGTGGACGGCACCTGTCCGCTGAGCAGCGCCGCTGCGTGCTCGAGACGTGGCGGGAAGTGCTGGCGGGGAAGATCATTGTCGCCGGGGCCTATGATACCGGCACGGCCATCGATGCCCGCCGGCGCGGCGCCGATGCGCTGCTGATCCATCCCAGCGCCGACGACACGATCCGCTACCACGAGCGGCTCAGCCGTGAGCTGCCCGGCATCGTGTTCTGGCTGTACGAGGCCGCAGGCGGCGTGCCGTACGACGACGCGACGTTGCACCGACTCCTCGAGCTTCCGCAGATCATCGGGATCAAGATCGCGACGCTCGACTCGGTCATGACCTACCAGCATCTCGTCTCGCTGGCCCGTCAGCACCCCGACCGTCTGATCCTCACTGGTGAGGATCGCTTCCTGGGCTACTCCGTCATGATGGGCGCCGACGGTGCGTTGATCGGCATGGCCTCGGCGGTTCCAGCCCTGGCCACGTCGCTGTTCCACGCCCGAAACCAGGAGGATCCGGCCCGCTTCCTCGCCTTGACCCGGGCGGCGGACGCCTTCGGCATGGCCACCTTCGCCGAGCCGATGGAGGGCTACATCCGCCGGATGCTCTGGGCCGCCGCCACCGAGGGGCGGCTGCCCCTGGCCGCGTGCGATGACCCGTGGGGGCCGACGCTACCCGAGACCGAGATCGCTGCTGTGGCGCTGGCGGTGCGGGATGCGCAGTCGGCTCTCCGCTGATTTTGACCGGTTCGGCCGGGAGCTGCCGCGCGAATGGGCGTCGCATGTGCGCGAGCACCACCGGATCGACTTGAGTGCCTCCTATCTGGGCGAGGCGCTTCCGCATCCGCTGGGCAAGGCCTCGGGGCAGTTGTCCCTGAATTCCCGCCAGCTGGAGCAGGACCAGGAAGCCGGCCTTGCGTTCATCGTGCTGAAGACCGTGATCGGTGAGCGTCCCGATGGAACGCGCCGCATGCAGGCGTGGGCCACCGGTGAGACGCGCATGACGGTCGAGCAGCGGGTCGAACCCGATGGCCGGAAGGGCTGGACGGTGACGTGGAAGGGACGAGGATGGTCCGGCTCGCTCGACAGCTACGCTGCCCTGCTGCGGGAAGGGCGAGGAATGACGCATGCGGGCGGACCACTGATCGTGCCATCCGTCAAGCTTCATCTTCCTGCCAGGGGTGAAGCATTCGACAGGGGGGAGTATCGTCACACGCTGGCAGTGCTGCAGCATGCCTGGGGAGAAGGTCCGCTGCTGCTGGAGAAAGACTTCTCGCCCACACTTGCAGGCGATTCCCGTTCGGAGGAACAGCAGACTGTCCTCCGCTGGGTCAGGGAGGTGCCCGGTATTTTCCGGGCAGCGGCCGCCGGCCCGGTGCGACTCTCGCTCAAGCTGATGAATGCCCGGTTCGGCGATGCGTTCCAGGTGCAGATGATGCAAGCGGCACGGGAAGCTGCGGGTGTGACGGTGTTCAATCGCCTCTGGAGCGAGGAACGGCAGGTCGCCTACGGCGGCTGGGCCCTTTCGGATCGCAATCTTCGGGTGCTGGACCTGGCGGGCCCCGGAGGGCCAACGCGTTGCGGCACCGGGAACATCTGTTCAGGGCGGCAAGTGGCCGCTTACGCGCGCCGGGGCTGCCAGTCAGTACAGTTGCACACCTTCTTTCAGCTCCCGCTGTCGGCCTATCCGGCACGAGCCGGCAGCCGGACGCAGCGCGCGGTTCACGCGCTGGTCTTCCATCCGGAAACTGGCTTGATCGCCGCGCTGCTCGACGCGGAGGAGGCGGGACTGCTGGCGCGTCGGGATGGGCTGCTGCACTTCAGTGACTTTTGTGGTCCGACCGGCAGCCATGAAGATTGACCGCGTCGAGCTGTATCAGCTGACACTACCGCTCGCCGAACCATTTGTCATCTCGGGTGGCAGCATGCTGCAGCGCGAATCGCTCCTGGTCCGACTCTGTTCGCCGACGGGCGCTGAAGGCTGGGGAGAGTGCCCGCCGTTCGCCCTGCCGTTCTACTCCGAGGAGACGCTCGGCTCCGCCCAGGTCATGCTCGAGCGGATCCTGCTCGGTCGGGTCGAAGGACAGGAATTCGCCACGCCAGCCGCGGTGCACGACGCGCTCGTCCTCAACGTGCGAGGCAACCCGTTTGCGAGAGCGGCGATCGAGACGGCGGCATGGGATCTCGTTGCCGACGAGCATCGGTCCAGCCTGGTGCAGCTGCTCGGCCAGGCACTCGACGCCACGCCGAAGAGTGCCGTGCCGTGCGGGGTGGCGCTCGGTATTCCGGCATCGGGCGAGCTGGATGCGCTGCGGATGCAGGTCCTGGAGGCGCTCGACACCGGGTATCGCCGGGTGAAGATCAAGATCAGGCCCGGATGGGACACCACCCCCGTGCGCGCGGTGGCGGCACTCCTGGCTGGAACCGGCGTACCACTCACGGTGGATGCGAACGGCGCCTACCCATGGCCGGCCGGTCTCGACAGCTTGCGTGCACTCGACGAATTCGGGCTCCTGTATATCGAACAGCCACTTGCCCCCGACGAGTTGCTCGGCCACGCGGAGCTCGGCCGGGCGCTGACCACGCCGATCTGTGTGGACGAAACACTGACGAGCGTTCGCGTGGCGCGCCAACTGGTCGAACTGGGCGGCCCCAGCATCTGGAACATCAAGGTGCACCGGGTCGGAGGCCTCACGGAGGCTGGCCGGATCTGGCAGGTGGGCCGGCAGCACGGCATCAGTCTGTGGGCCGGCACCATGCCCGAGTCCGGGATAGGCAGCCAGGCCCCGCTGGCGCTGGCGGCACTTCCGGGCTTTGACCTGCCATCCGATCTCGAGCCGAGTGCGCGCTGGTTCGGGCGCAACCAGGACGTCATCAAGCTGGTGATGAGCGGCGACGGCCTGATGACGGTTCCGCGGACCTCCATCGGCCGCCTGATCGACCGGAAACGGCTTGGGGCTGCAACCCGTCGGCTGCGCTGAATAGCGCTTCACGGGGTCCGAATCTCCGAACTGTTGCATTGTGCACCATTGGTGCGGCGCCTCTGGTTCCGCTCTCCAACGATTGCAGGTACTCTCCCCAGTAATGAGCTCAGCACTCCTGCTTGTCGTGCTGGTCGCGGTGGCGTACGTCGCGGCCAAAGTGGCGTTCCAGTGGATCGGGCGGCACTTCCTCATCGTGTCGGGGGCCGAATATCTCCTGCTCGGCATTCTGCTCGGACCCCAGGTCTCTGGCCTCCTGACGCCACAGGCGCTGCGCACCTTCATCCCCTTCATGACCCTGGCGCTGGGCTGGATGGGCGCCATGGTCGGCATGCGCCTGTACCTGCCGGGCATGGTGCGCCTGCGCGGGGTTTTTTACCGACTCGCCTTTGTGCAGTCGGTGAGCACGCTCGTGATCGTGAGTGGTGCGAGCCTCCTTGTGCTGCAGCGCCTCTTTGGCGTCACCTCCGGCTACGCCCTCATGCCGGCGCTGGTGCTTGGCGCCATCGCGACCAGTTCGGCCTCCGATGCCGTCCAGCTGATCGTGCAGCGGCTGGGCCGCCGGAGCGTCGTGGTGCGCCAGATCGAGGTGGCGGTGGGCATGGATTCGCTGGTGGCGATTGCGACGGTCGCGGCCGTCTTCTGCCTCAATCATGTCGGCACCCCGCAGCTGACGCGTGCACCGACCGCAGTCGAATGGTTCGTGATTTCGTGCGGCGTGGGCGTGGCCGGTGGCGCGCTGTTCCACCTCTTCCTTGGGGAGGAGCGCGATCCGGACCGTCTGTTCATCTCGCTGGCAGGGGCGATCATCTTCGTGACTGGTGCGGCGAGCTTTCTCCAGCTCTCGCCGTTGCTGCCCGGGCTGCTCATGGGCGCCATCCTGGCGAACACGTCGCGGAACCGGCAGCAGATCGAGGCCGTGCTCCACAGTGTGGAGCGGCCGCTCTATTTCGTGCTGCTGCTTTGCGGCGGCGCCCTGTGGAGTCCGGGCGGCGGTGCCTGGTTCCTGCCGGTGCTGGTCTTCCTCGTCGCGCGCATGATGAGCAAGGTGTACGTGGCCCGGCTGGCTGCCAGCTTGAACGACATGACCGGGGTGCTGGGGCCGAACTGGGGGCGGGCCCTGATCGGACAGGGCGGTCTCGCGCTGGCCATTGCCTTCAACTACCTCATCGAAAGCAACTCGTTCTTTCCCAACATCATCTTCACCGCGGCCGTGGCCAGCGTGCTGCTGACTGATCTTGCCTCCGCCCGGCTGATGCAGAAGGTGGTTGCCACCAGCCCCTACGAAACCCGCGCCTCGGGCGAGCAGGCTGGTCCGGACGCCGGTCCGTCTGCCGCGCCGGAAGTGCCCGAGCCCGCGGCGGTGGGCGGGGAAGGCTGAGATGCGGCGAGTCATCATCCTGATCCTGCTGCTCGGCACCATGCAGCTCATCGCCCTGGCGGCGCCATTCGGCGGGGCTGGGCGTTCCATCCTGGTCTTCGGCTTCCTGATCCTCGCGGCGTATTCGGCGGGCGAACTGGCGGAGAATTTCCGGGTGCCGAAGATCGTGGGCTACATGGTGGCGGGAGCGGTGTTCGGGCCGTTCGCCGTCGGGGTGATCCGGCCTGGTGAAGTGCATGCGCTCAATCCGGTGGGCGACCTGGCGATCGCGCTCATCGCCTTCCTGGCGGGCGCGGAGCTGGAGTGGGGCGAATTGAAGCGGCGCGGCGCCACGCTCCTCAAGGTCACGGGCACCGAGCTGGCGGTGTCGTTTGTCGCCCTGGCCGTACTGCTGCTCGTCCTGCGGTCGTACGTGCCGTTCCTGGCCGGGACCAATTGGACCGCGACCATCGCCTTCACCATTATTTTCGTCGCGATCGCCATTGTGCATTCGCCGGCCGCGACGATGGCGCTGCTGACTGAGACCCGCGCCCGCGGCCAGGTCGCGCGGAGCACGCTCGGCATCGTGCTCCTGGCCGACGTGATCGTGGTCCTGCTCTTTTCCGGGGCGCTGGCCCTCGCGCGCGCCATGGTGCCGTCGGGCGCACGGGGCGTCGGGTCGATCGCGGCGACGCTCTGGGAGATCGGAGGCGCGTTTCCCATCGGGATAGCCATCGGGCTGGCGGTGGTGCTGTACCTCCGCGTGACCCAGGCCGAACTGTTCCTGTTTGCCATCATGGTGACTTTCTTTGGCCTCGAAGTCGCCAAGCTGCTCCACGCCGAGCCGCTGCTGACACTCCTCGTTGCCGGCTTCGTGACCCAGAATGTCTCCCGCCGCGGTCGCGGAACGATACTGCGTGAAGCCATGGAGCGTTCGGCGGCGCCGGTGTTCGTCATCTTCTTTGCACTGGCCGGCGCCAAGCTCGACATCGCCGAGGTCATGCGACTCTGGGCCATTGTCCTGCCGATTGTCCTGGTGCGGGCAGGTGGGCTCTGGTTCGGATGCCGGCTCGGCGGCAAGTGGGCGGGCCTCGAGCCGCAGGAAACGCGGTACCTCTGGCTGGGTCTGGTGGCGCAGGCCGGCGTGGCAATCGGGCTGGTGGATGTGGCGAGCAGTGTCTACCCGGCGGCGGGCGGCGACATGCGAACCATTCTCCTGGCCGTGATCGCCGTGGATCAGACGATCGGACCGATCCTCTTCCGGCGTGCACTCATCAAGGCGGGAGAGGTCGGTCAGCGCCGATCCCGCGCCGACGCCGTCGAAGCCGCACCGGCCTGATCCGGCCTCACCAGGCAACAACGAACGGCGACCAGGACCGGAAGGGTCCTGGTCGCCGCGCGGCCGCATCTCAGGCCAACTATGGATTGGTCAGGCTTGCGTCGGTAATCGTTGCGCTCCCATCCACCGTGGTGCCGGCCGCCGTGGTCACCCCGATTGGACCGGATGGATCCGTGGTGAACGTCAGACCGTCGGGTCCAGTGAAGCTGATGGTATAGTCGCCTGGCAACAGGAAATCGAACGTCGCCTCGTAGGTCCCGTCCGCGTCGGTGTCGGTCAGCGCCAGCGTCTGCGTTCCCCCGGCTGATGACGTGAGCACCGCGTTGAAGTCGGCCAGTGTCGGGACGGTCCCGTTGAGTTCCGGCAACGCAACGCCGTCCGCGAGGGTGAGCCGGGCTCGCGCCCGGGCCGCCTCTGTGAAGCTGGTGCCGGTTATGACCGGGTGCATGACCCACATGCCGGAATTGCCGGCTTGCATGCCAAAGCTTTGCGAGACGTCGAAGTCGAGGAGCAGGGTCTCGCTTCCCCCGTCCAGCGTAAGGTCATCCTGCGGGATGTCCACCTTCAGTCCGCTTTCGGCGAGGCTGGGCATCTGCAGCTCGCCAGCGACGGTTGCGCCTGCTGGCAGCCCCTCGTAGTCGGGCGACGACGCATAGATGCTGGTACTGCCGTCGTCGTTTTCCGCTTCCACGTAGCCGCCCGTGATCACAAACCGCAGTTCGGAGTAGTCGCCGTTGGCAATGTCCTTCCCGTCAACCAGCGTCGCGGTCGAGTTGGCGAGGTCGATCAGGTTGGTCGTCACGGGTGTGTCGGTCAGCGTGACGTGTGATTGATCGCCACTCGCCAACGAGATACACCTCCGAGATGGTCACGACGGCCGCCTTCACGTCGCCTGGGGCATCCGTCAGGTTGACGGTCAGCGACGTCTTGCCCCCGTCGGGACCGGTATTGTCGTTGGAACAACCCACAACCGGCAGCGCGACGGCAGCGAGCAGCGTTGCCGCGCGGAATGTCTTACTGAGCAGCATACTGGACCTTTCTTTATCTGGAAACAGCCATGAGACAGCGACGCCTGGCATTGCCAGGCGATCCATGTCTGGTCGTCTGAGACCTGCGTCCAGATTGCCACAGGGGCCCGTTTGCGGCTGTGCGCTGAGTCACGACTGGTCGGGCTTTGACCATCCGGGGTCCAATGCCCGCTTCAGGCTGCACCGTTGGGTGACCGTTCGTCCCGGTCGGTCGCCGTGTCGATACCCGAGCGGAGGCGAGCCAACTCCGCTCGTCACAGTTCAATTGCGCACGTGCCGCGGGCTGGCCAGCTTCGCAGCGATACCACGGCACTCACCTGACGACGGCGGAACGATGAGCATGACGTCCACGCGCGCGCAGTCCCGCGACACGGCACGCATTGTGATCGCCGGGCTGTCAGTTGCGGCCCTTGATTTTCTCTATGTGACGGTCCGGTGGGTGCTCATTGCGCGCGCAATGACCGTACAGGAACTGGCGCAGTCCATTGCCAGGGGGCTGCTGGGCAAGGCGGCCTACCAAGGTGGACCGGCGAGCGCGGCATTGGGAATCGGACTTCACCTCGTGATCGCCTTCAGCTGGACGATCGCCTTTTATCTGCTCAGCCGGCGCATCCCCGCGCTGAGGCGCGCCGTCGCCACGACCAGCGGGCGCATCTGGACCGGGCTGCTCTGGGGGCCGGTCATCTGGCTCGCGATGGATTTCATTGTCCTGCCGCTGAGCCGCGCCCGCGCGACCCCGGTCTCCTCGCCGAATTTCTACATCAACCTGGTGCAGCACGCGATCATGATCGGGTTGCCGATGGCACTGATTCTGGGCCCGCCCTCGCCCCACGACTCCGCTTCGTCCGCTGCCACATAGCGCCTGCCAAACCCGCGTCGGGGCAGCGCGTGAGACCCGGCGGTGCTCAGCTCACCAGAGACGGGGCCATCGTTCATCGTGACGCGCAAGTAACCAGCCGACCAGCACGCCAATGGCGATCATGATCGCGACCGCGACTACCGTGCGAATGGACAGGTGCAGCGACACCATCGGTGCCGCACCCGGGCCGGCCCACGCTTGGGCAGGCACAAGGAGGGCGACCAGCGAGGCAGCCACCGAAGCGAAGGGGGATCGCCGCAGGCGCATGGGTTCAGCTCAAGTTGACGTTGTTCATCCGGCGCGCCACGCGCCATTGGTGGCCGTTCCGCCACACCCACACAGTGCGTTGCATGCTGCGTGCCCGAGCCTTTCACGCCTGGACGCGGCGCTCCCTGCAGGAAGTCGCACTCCTGCAACACCAATTGCGCTTCGTGCGCCCTAGCGTCGGTTGCCGGGCCCGCGCTGCCGCTCGTCTGCTTCGAAGTCCTGGGGCCGAAAGAGCAGGTCAAACCCGAGAAACAGTGTCTTGGCGCACGGATAGAACGCGACAGGCAGGAGGACCATCAGTGCGGCACCGCCCCATTGCAGTACTCGCCACGGCGGCAGCGGCCAGGTCAAGGCGAGAACCGCAAGGAATATCCCTGCAAAGACCAGTTCCGACGCGACAATGTTGAACATGTACGCCCCAACGATGTAGCCATGCTCGCCGCGCTCCAGGTGGAGCCCGCAGGCTGGACAGGCCTCCCTCATGTGAAACCAGGACGACCATAGCCCCCGCGCTCCGCAGTTGGGGCAACGAAGCCGCAGCGCGCGCCACAGATGGCGCGACGCCCGGCGCGCCAGGCCGTGGGCCCGTGGAGGGTTTTGTGGCATGCGCCGGAAAGGACTCAGGTCGGCGCCGGAGGGCAAGCAGCGCCTTGCTTTGGCGCTGCTGGCCGCGGTCTGGCCCAAGGGTTGCCGTTTCACGGCTGACGGCCCCAGATTCGGGATAGCCCGCATCAACGCGGCCGCCATCGTCGACCGCCGAGCTGCCATCGGGCAGCCTGCACGATACCCGCCCCCCCGTTTCGGGAGCCTGATGCCCCAGCACGGCGCGCGCCTCTCGCTGAACGTCCGCTTGCCTCTCCTGATCGGCGGTTTGCTGCTGGTAGCGATCGTCATTTTTGCGGCGCTGAGTTACCGTGTGGCTTCCCGGAGCGCATTCGCTGCTGCCAATGAGCGGCTGCGCACGTCGGCTGATCAGTTGGCGGCCCGGGTCGCGCAGCAGATCGCGCAATCAAAGGAGGCGATCGGTCAGTCTGCCGGTCAAAGGGTCGTTCGTGCCTTCGCCAACGGCGAGGCCCTCGACTCGAACGCGGTTCGCGAGATCCTGCGGCCGTTTGCCCGCGATTCGGCGCGTGGCAATGCGGTCGAGATCCGGGACGACAGTGGGGCGCTCCGCCTGAGCGTGCGACCAACGACCGCTGACGATGACGCGGACGCCGGCCGGATGGGACCCCGGCCGGACTCCGTCGCCCTGAGCGAGCTGGTGCGTAGTGGCACGCTGGTGCTGTACGAGCTCACCGCACCCATCGTCCGTCGAGCAGGCCCGCCCTGGCATCTCATCATCCGGCAGCGCATCGACGGGAGTGGTGGTGGCACCGCGATAGCCTCCATGCTGGGCAACGGGGCGGGGATTTTCATCGGCAATCGGCGGGGCAATCTCTGGGCTGACATGACCACCGTGGCCGATTCTGCCCTCCTGTCTGATTCGGTTCGCAACGGCGTCTATCGCCGCGCCGGGCAGTTGCGCCTCGGTGCCATCGCTCCCGCTGCCAACACGCCATGGCTCATGGCCGCCGATTTTTCCGTCGCGGCGGTCATGAGCGGCACGCGCTCGCTCCTGCGGGAGATGGTGGGGATCGCCCTGGTCGTCCTGTTGGCAGGGACGGGCTTCGGCTGGATCATGAGCCGGCGGGTGACGCGGCCGCTGCGGCGGTTGACCCAGGAGGCCGAAGCGTTGGCGCAGCTCGAGGGCGCCGCACCGCTCGCCGCTGGACGAGGGGACGAGCTGACGCGTCTCTCCGATTCCTTTGACACCATGGTTACCCGCGTCACGGATGCGCAGGAGCGGCTGCGCCTTTCCGAAGAGCAGTACCGCATGCTCTTTGACCTGAATCCGAACCCCATGTGGGTCTACGATCGCGAGACACTCGCGTTCATGGCCGTCAATGGCGCGGCCGTGGAGAAGTACGGATACAGCCACGATGAATTTGCGGCCATGACCATCCGCGACATCCGGCCGCCGGAAGATGTTCCGGCGATGGAGAAGGCGGCCAGAACCGACGAGGCGCTGCGTCCGGACGTCAGCCAGTGGAGGCACCGGCTCAAGGACGGCAGCATCGTGGACGTGGAAATCCGCGGGCGGCCGCTCAGCTTCCTTGGCCGCCAGGCCGAGCTGGTGATGGCGTCGGATGTTTCCGAGCGGAACCGCCTCGAGTCGCGCCTGCGCCAGTCGCAGAAGATGGAGGCGGTCGGCCGACTGGCCGGCGGCATTGCCCATGACTTCAACAACATTCTCTCCGCCGTGCTGGGGTACTCCAACCTGGTCCTCGAAGACCTGCCGGCCGATGCACCACATCGCGAGGACATCGAGGAAATCAGTGAGGCGGGGCATCGCGGAGCCGCACTCACCCGACAACTGCTGATGTTCAGCCGCCCGCAAGTGGCTGAGCGGCAGGTGCTCGACATCAACAAGGCGGTTGGTGGCGTGCGGAAGATGCTGGAGCGCATCATTGGCGAGGACATCCGCATCGAGACCCGACTGGCCGAGGATGTCGGGCGCGTGCGCATGGACCCGGGCCACCTCGAGCAGATCGTCATGAACCTGGCTGTCAATGCGAGGGACGCCATGCCCGAGGGTGGACGGCTGACCATCGAGACCGCCGACGTCCAGCTCGATGAGATCCGTCATCGCAGCAACCGATTGCTGCCGGCCGGGCAATACGTGATGCTGGCCGTCAGCGACCAGGGCATCGGCATTTCCAAGGAAGTGCAAACGCAGATATTCGAGCCCTTCTTTACCACGAAGCCACCCGGCGAAGGCACCGGTCTTGGCCTGTCCACCGTCTACGGTATCGTGCAGCAGAATGGCGGATCGGTCCTTGTCTACAGCGAGCCGGGCCAGGGCGCCACGTTCAAGGTCTACCTGCCTCGTGTGGACGAAGTGCCAATGGCGGCTTCGCCGGCGCCTCCACCACTGCCTCGCGATCACGCGGGTGAGACCATCCTCTTTGTCGAGGACGAGCCGTCGCTGCTGAAGGTCGGCTGCCAGATTCTGTCCCGTGCCGGCTACTCCGTCATCGGCATGCCGGGCGGTGAAGAGGCCATTGCCTATGCCGCCTCGCATAAGGGCGCGATGGACCTCATCGCCACCGACATGGTGATGCCCGGCATCAGCGGGCGTGAGCTCGCCTCCCGGCTGCGGGAGCGATGGCCCGGTGTCCGGGTGCTGTTCATGTCCGGCTACACCGACGACGCAGTCATGCAGCGCGGCATTACCGAGCCAGGAATGGCCTTTCTCCAGAAGCCATTCAGCGGTGAGGGGTTGACGCGCAAGGTGCGCGATGTGCTGGACAATGGCCACCCTCCGGCCTGACGGGCCGGTCCGCGGTTCCTCTTCATCTCACAACCAGGGTCTGCCCGTTCGGAGGAGTCTGTGTCGCATCGCCGTGCACCAGTGAACCGCCTTGACCTGCTGGTGCTGCTGATCCTGTTCTTACCCCCGGGTACGCTCACTGCGCAATCGTTGCCGGCGCCCAGCGCTGATCCCGCGGCAGCCTCAGTTGGTCGACGCCCGCTTCCCGGCGCACTCTTCGAATCATCGGAGTTCTCGGCGGCAGTCGGGCGCGGGACCAGGACGCGAACCGGTGCCCCGGGCGGAGCCAACTGGGTGCAGCACGCCCGCTACCGTATCGACGGTTCGCTGGATCCGTCGGTGCACCGGATCCATGGTCACGAGCAGGTGATCTACCAGAACCACTCGCCGGACACCCTCCGGCGCATCGCCGTCCACCTGCGGCAGAATGTCTTCGCGGCGGGTGTGCCGCGGCGGGATCCGGTGCCCATCACCGGTGGCATGGCGCTGGGTCGGATGTCAATCGATGGCCAGCTCCTCACGCCACGGCCTCAGGGCCAGCGCAATGGCGCTGGGCCAGGGCGGAGCGCCAGCGGACAGTATCAGGTGCAGGGAACCGTCATGTGGATCGCCCTGCCGCACGCGTTGCTGCCCGGCGACAGTCTTACGTTCGAGTGTGCCTGGTCGTATGCCGTGGCGCCGTCGCCGTCCGATGGTCGTGAAGGACGCGAAGGACGGGTCTATTTCCTGGGCTACTGGTACCCGCAGGTCGCCGTCTATGATGACGTGCACGGGTGGGTTGCCGATCCGTACCTGTTGGAGGCCGAGTTCTACATGGATCCGGCCGACTACGACGTACGCCTGACGGTTCCACGCGGATGGGTGGTGGGCGCCACGGGCGTACTTCGCAACCCGACGGAGGTGCTCTCCCCGGCGGCGCGCGACAGCCTTGCGGTGGCGCGGCGGTCAGGTCGAGTCGTCCGAGTGCTGACGCCAGGGCAGGGTGCGCAGCGGGCACTTGCCGGCAAGGGAGTCCAGACCACCTGGCACTTCAGCGCCGAAAACGTGCGGGACTTTGCCTGGGGTACGAGTGATCAGTACGCGTGGGATGCCACTCGTGCGCTGGTGCCGGTTGCGGGCCGGAGCGTACCAGATACGGTGGACATCAACAGCTACTTCCGGCTGCACCCGCCGGCGGCCGCATGGGCGGTGGGGGGTGCCCGCTTCACGCGTGATGCCATTGAGCAGATGTCGGCATGGCTGTGGCCCTATCCCTGGCCGCAGATGAGCTCGATGGAGGGAGTGTTGCTGGGTGGCGGCATGGAGTATCCGATGATGACGATCATGCAGCCATGGGCGGATACGCTGTCGCTCGCCGGTGACCTCATGCATGAGACGGGTCACATGTGGTTCCCGATGCAGGTCGGCTCCAACGAGACGCGCCATCCGTGGATGGATGAAGGGCTCACCCAGTTCAACGTGGCGCAGGGCATGCGCGCCGTCTACGGCGCGCCGCGCAGCGGAGGCCGGGGCAACGATTCCGAGGAAGGCCAGCGCGCGGCCTACCTGCAGTCAGCGCGAGAGGGTCACGACATGCCGCTGTCGCTGCCCGGCGACGAATTTCCAGAAGACCTGTATCTGGTGACGTACTACAACAAGACCGCCCAGGTCCTGGCGGCGCTACGTGGCGTTATTGGGCCCCGAAGTATTTCATCGAGGCGTTGGTGGAGTACGGTCGGCGGTGGATTGGACGCCACCCGGAGCCGTATGACTTCTTCAATACCATCTCGGACGTGTCCCATCAGGATCTGGCGTGGTTCTGGAACAGCTGGTTCAATCACGGCTGGTCGCTTGACCAGGCGATCGACTCGGTCACGGCCAACGGTGACTCCCTGGTCATCGCGATCAGCGATCTCGGCTTGGCCATCATGCCGGTGCGGCTGGTGCTTACCCGAGAGGATGACACCACCCAATTGATTGAGCTTCCAGCATCGACATGGCTCGACGGCAGCCGCCACACCGCGGTGCGGATGGCGGCCCACCCCAAGGTGGTAAAGGTGGAGATTGACCCGGAGGGACTCTTCCCGGATGTAAATCGAGACAATCAGAGCTGGAAGTCGCGATAGGGTGACGGTCGTCGGTCCGCCCGGCCGGCATCTTTGGGCCGACGGAGGGGCTCCGTCGACGACCGCAGTCGGGCTCCTGGTTGCTTCGTCGGCGCCTTCGGACGGCGCCTCCTCGCAATGACACGGCTTTGGCGAGCGGCTGAGCCGCATCTGGCGCGCTCGCGGCCGCCGTCCCGCTGGACGCTGCAGTTCGCTCCGACCTCAGGGCTCGTCCTCCGGGCGACCGCTCACTGACGCGCCCGCTGGCACGGCGGCCCGCTCGCCCGACCTTGCCGAGCCGCCGAGCCGCCGAGCCCTTTCCGTCCAATTCCCCATGCCAGCCCGTGCACCGCTGGCGCGCCGAGGCTGCGGGACGTATGCTGTGGGGGAGCCCAGCCAGGGAGGCCCCCGTGCCCACGCCAGGCCGTCACCGCATTCTGATCGTTGAGGACCAGCCTGACGTCCGCCGTGTGATCGCCCGGTTTGTCCGGCTGCTGGATGGTGAACCCGTCCTCGCCCGTGATGGGGTTGAGGGGTGGGAGCTCGCGCGTACCGCAGATCCTCCGTTTGACCTCGTAATCACCGACAACCACATGCCCAGGATGACGGGCCGGGCGCTGATCCTGAAGCTCCGTCAGCTCTCGCCATCCATCAGGGTGCTGCGCGTCACGGGCAGCGACGGACCCGAAGACGCGCCGGCCAGCGATGGCACCACGACCCTGCACAAGCCGTTCACCCTGGACGAATTCTCGGCAGCGATGCAGCACGCCCTGGTGGCCAGGGGGGCCTGACCCGGCTGGAGCGCGGACGCCACAGGGGTGGTGGAAGGGGCCTGTTGCTTGTGATCAACGAGGCGACGTCGGGACAGCGCCATAAAGGGGAGTAGAAATATCGGATTTGGGAAAATCCCAGTATGCGCGCTCCCGTTGGCGCGCTACCATGAAGGGATCACATGCCATGCCGAATTCCTCTGCCCCTGCCGCCGCATGAGGGGGTCCGCACGCCTCGCGACGGAGACCAGCCCCCGATGATGTCCGAACGGTGCCGCGATTGCGGCGTCCAGCAGGCCGACGAGGGGTCGTTGTGCCATGCATGTCTCATGCGGCGGGCCCGGCGCTTCGAGTGGATTGCCGTCATAGGCATCGTGGCCATGGCGCTCGCGCTGCTCTGGCGAGATACCGCGGGATGAGCTGAGGTCGAGCGCTGGCCGGTCATGTAGCAATGCGAGCGAGGTCCTGATGGCTGGATTCGAGAGACCCAGGGTGCTGCTGGTCGAAGACGCGGCTGATGTGCGGCGGCTTCTTGCCCGGTTTATCCGGCTGGCGCACGCCGACCCGGTCGTGGCGGAAGACGGCCTTCAGGGTTGGGAGCTGGCCCGGATGGCGGATCCGCCATTCGACCTGGTGATTACCGACAGCCGTATGCCCAGGATGACGGGTCGTGAGTTGATCGCCTTGCTCCGGGAGCGATTCCCCGGGATACCAATCCTGCGGATTACCGGGAGCGACGGCATGAGCGGCCTGCCGCCGATCGCTGATGTCCGCACACTGCAGAAGCCCTTCGCCATGGCCGATTTCATTGACGCCGTCGAAGCGCTGCTTGCTTCCGGCCGGTAGAAACCCCTCCCCAGGCGTCGGTGCGCCGTCGCCGCGCTTCCAGCAGCAGCAGGCCGGGAAATCCGGAAGCACTTGGCTCCCTCGCGTTGAAGAGAGAGAGAGAGGGACACTATAGGGTGAGAGTCCCAAGGCTGTGCTCATCAGTCCGGCCGCGCTCTGCCCGGCAGGCTCCATTGTGCCCGACAACCTCGACTCGATTGCACTTAATCCCATCTTCCGCGTCGCCGCCCGGCTATCGGCACCTCCTACGATCGCGGTCACCTACAGCCGAATCCCCTGAAGACGACCTCGTGCTCCGAAGGCAGGCGCGCTATCCCGGCAACCACCGCACCACTGGCCTCCCCCCATGGGAAATGCCGACCGAGTCCAACGAGCGGACCGGACTGAATTGCCGCATAAGCGATAAAATCAGGGCAACGGATAGGACGGACGGCGGACCTGTCGCTGTCGGGAGCCATGCCGATCCTCGCACCCGCGCAGCGCATGCGTACCCGAACTTTCGTGTTTTCGTGTCTTTCGTCTTGTTCGTGCTTTCGTGACTTTCGTGTTGTCGTGCCCCCGTGTCATCTTCCTGACATCGAAGCAACACAGCTTCTCCGGCTCGATCGCCCGCGAGAGGTGGCCGTCGTGGCCCAAACATATTCTTCCGGAGATAGTATCATGCGCACAGCCCTCGCCGTGCTCCTCCTCGCCACGCCCGTGGGGGTGGCGCACGCCCAGGCAACCACCAAGCCGGTGCCATCCGTAACGGTCAAGGAGGAGACGCCGGGGCTCATGAAGTCTGCCAAGGTCACGGCCGAGGCGGCCACCCGCACCGCGGCAGCTCGGGTGCCGACCGGCCACATTAAGAGCGCCGAGATCGAAAAGGAAGATGGCAAGCTGATCTACTCGTTTGATTTCGTGGTGCCCAAGCAGGAAGGCATCCAGGAGGTCAACGTGGATGCCATGACCGGCGCCGTGATCGGAGTGGAGCACGAGTCCGCCGCCGCCGAACAGAAGGAAAGGGCCCGTGACAAGCAGGGCGATGCGGAGGACAAGGACCCTGACACCGACTGATCGGAAATTGTGCGGATCCTGATCGTCGAGGACGAGCCCGCGCTCGCGGATTTTCTCGCGCGCACCGTACGTCAGGCCACCTGGGCGGCTGATGTCGCAGTTTCGGGCGCGGCCGCCCTCGAGGCACTGGCGGTGGTGCCGTACGACCTGGTGGTCCTGGACGTAGGGTTGCCGGACATGGACGGCTTCGAAGTATGCCGGCAATACCGCGCGCGGAGCGGGCACGCGCCCATCCTGGTGCTGACCGCGCGCGGCGCCCTGGGGGACCGGGTCTGCGGGCTCGATGCCGGCGCGGATGACTACCTGACCAAGCCATTTGCGGTGGAGGAATTGCTTGCGCGCCTTCGTGCACTGGCTCGCCGTCCGCCCGACACCCGCGGCGGCGTCTTGCGCTACGCCGACGTTGAGCTGGACCCGGCGCTGCGTTCGGCGCGGCGGGCTGGTATTCCATTGCAGCTGACTGCTCGCGAATTTGCCCTCCTGGAATACCTGGTTCGCACCCCGGACCGGGTGCTCACCCGTGGCCAGATCCTGGATCACGTGTGGGACGACAACTTCGATCCGGTGGCCAACGCCGTGGATGTGCTGGTCGGCCGCGTGCGGCGCAAGCTGGACATCGCCGGCTCGTCGCCACTGATTCACACGTTGCGTGGTGCGGGGTACCTGTTTGCCGCCAGCGCACCCGACGATGCCGCTTAGCCGCGTCCGGCTTCGCCTGGCCGGCTGGTTCTCGCTGGCGTTTCTGGCTGGGCTCCTGTTGCTGAGTCTCTTCCTCTACCTCTATACCCACCGCCGTAACGATGCCCGGTTCACATCGGCCCTGACGTCCGAGGCGAAGGACCTGGTCCAGGCCATCCAGCGCGAATTTGCCGAGACACCTGCGGCCGGACTGACGGCCGCCGCCAGCGCCGCCATCGAGGAATTTCCTGCCGGTCTCGATGGCTTCGCGGTCTACGATCCGCTCGGGGCCAGGGTTGCCACTGGCGGCGTTGCTGCGCTGGCAGCCTCGACACCCGCCAGTCTGACTGCGGACTCATGGTCCGCCCGGGAGGTTCCTGGAGCTGGGGAGCATGGCATCCGCCTGATTCATGCTCGCGCGGAGTCACCAGTGATGCAGGTGGTCATGGCGGGCTCGATGCAGCGCTTGGATGAGGATACCGAAGCGCTGATTCTGTGGCTTGCCGTGAGCGTACCGGTGGCGGCTCTGCTCAGCCTGGCTGGGGGCTACATGCTCTCCCGCCGCGCCCTGCGGCCGGTGGCCGACCTGGAGCGCAGCATCGGCGCCATCGGTCCCGATCAGCTGGATCGGCGACTGCCGGTCCGTCATGCCGATGAGCTGGGTCGGGTCGCCATTCAGTTCAACGGTTTGCTCGAGCGCCTGGAATCGTCGCAGGCGAAGAATCGTCGCTTCCTGGAGGAGGCAGCGCACCAGATTCGCACGCCGCTGACGCTGGTGCTGGGCGAGGCCGAACTGGCACTGAGCGCAGGCGGCAAGCCCGAGGCATCCACGGACGCACTGCGCCGGGTGCGGCTCGCGGCGACCCAGATGCGCCGCCGGGTGGAAGAGCTGCTGCTGCTGGCGCGCGCGGATGCGGGGGAGCGGGCGCCACTCACCGATCAGGTTGAACTGGACGGCCTGGCCTTGGAAGCGGTGGACTTGATGCGCGCGCGCGCACACGCGCTGGGCCGCCGGCTGGAGCTGGGGCGGATTGACGCCGTCAGCGTCACCGGCAGCGAGCCGCTTTTGCGGGAAGCGGTGCTGGAACTCCTCGAGAACGCCTGTCGCCATGGCGAGCAGCAGGTCCCGGTGCGGCTTTCGGTATCCGCGACCAACGCCTCGGCGGTGGTGGCGGTGTCGAACGGCGTGGCTGGGGTCAGCGAGGCGCCGGCGCCAGGCCACGGACTGGGATTGCAGGTGGTCGACTGGATTGCGTCGGAGCACGGCGGCGAGCTCGCGCGCAACACCGAGCCGGGCTCGGTCTGCTTCGCCCTCACGCTGCCGCAGACGATCGCACGATGCTGATGCTGCTGCTGGCGTTGGCGGCGCAGCAGCCGGGCGACACTCTGTCGCTCCGTGTGTCGCTCGTTCTCGCCCATGCACAGCGGCCACTGAGCTCAGCTGCCGCCGCCGGCGTGAATGAGGCGCGAGGCGCGCTGCGCTCCGCCGGCGCCATTCCCAATCCCACCATCATGTACAGTCACAGCGAAGCCTTTCCGCTCAACCATCTCACCGTGGAGCAACCGCTGGACTGGCTGCTGCGGCGAGGTGCTGATCGTGACGCGGGGCTCGCCGGCGTGGCACGGGCCGGTGCGGACTCGGCTGCGTCCATGGCGCAGCTGGATCGCGACGTGCGGAGTGCGTACTGGAACGCGCGCGCTGCGCGCGCGGCCTCCGCGCTCGCCGCGTCGGAGGCAATGGAGGCTGACTCGCTCGCCGCCATCGCCGGCGCGCGCTACCGGGCGGGCGAGATTTCACTGCTGGAACAGGAACAGGCGGCGCAGGAAGCCGCGCTCACCCGCCAGGCGGAGTCCCGCGCGCGCGAAGTCGCCCGTGTCTCTGCGCTCGACCTGGCCCGTGCGCTGGGTCAGTCTGACGGCACCGTCGTTCCAGCCGACCCGCTCGATTCCGGACTCGACCAGCTGCCGCCCGCAGACCTGCTGGCTGCGGCAACGCCGGCGGTCCGTTCTGCCCTTGCGGACTCCGTGGTTGCCGCCGCCGAGTTGCGCGCGACCGCGCGGGCCCGCGTTCCGATTCCCTCGCTGCAGGCTGGTGCGGAATGGGGCGATCCCTCTCAACCCGGCTCGCTCTCCACCATTGGCTTTGCCATTCCGCTGCCGCTCTGGAACCAGGATGGCGGGGGCATGACCGCTGCGCGTGCCCGCGCCAGGCGCGCCAGCGCGCTTGCCGCGGAAACTCGCCTGGAAGCGAACCGGCTCATTCGCGGTGCCAGGGTCCATCTGGAGGAGACGACGCTGCGAGCCCGCGTGGCGCGCGACTCCCTGGTGCCATCAGCGGCGCAGATTCGCAGTCGGGCCATGCGCGGATATGCCGCCGGCGAAACCGGCATTCTCCCGGTGCTCGACGCGCTCCGTAATGAACGGCAGATCCTGCTGCAGGCTATCCAGGATCAACTCGCTTTCCAATTGGCGCTTGCCGACTGGCATGCCCTTTCGGGGTCAGCTGAATGAGACCTTCCCTGCGTGCGCTGGTCCTTCTCGCACTGGCTGCCTGCGGCTCGGCCGACACCGGTGACGAGGCCGCGCAGACCGGCGCCGCACTGGTGCCTGTTCACTTTGCCGTGGTGGTGCGCGACTCCATCAGCGAAACGCTGCTGTTCACCGGACGGCTCTCCGCCCGCCCCGGCGGGGCAGTGGAGCTCACCGCGCCTGCGGCCGGGGTGGTGCGCCGGGTCTCAGCGCAGATCGGCGACCGAGTCGGGCGGGGCGCGGTGGTGGCTGTCATCGACGTCCCGGAGCTCAGTGCCGATGCCGCGCAGAAGTCCGCCGCCGCATCGTTGGCGGCACGCGAATCAGCGCGGCAGGAGCAGCTGCTCGCGGATGGCATCACCTCGGCCCGCCAGGCCGAAGAAGCAGTGGCGGCGAAGCGGCAGGCCGCCGCCGCGGCGCAAGCCGCCAGCGCACTTCTCGCGCGTACCCGGCTCGTGAGCCCGCTGGCGGGCCGAATCCAGAGCGTGAATGTGCAGGTGGGCGCGCGGGTCGAGGCGGGCGCACCCATGGCCCGGGTGGTGAACGTGGACACGCTGGACCTTACGCTGGCGATTCCCGCCAATGCGTTGTGGCGGCTCCGGCCGAAGATGGTCGCCGACATCAGCGAAGAAGGAGCTACGACGACGGTCGAGGGCTTTGTTGCCGGGATTGCGCCCGGGGTGGATTCGCTCACGGGAACCGGTACCGCCGTGATCCGGATCCCCAATCCGGATGGCGCGTTGCACCCGGGCGCTGCCGCCACCGCACGGCTCCGGCTTGGCTTGCGGCGGGATGTCCTGATTGTTCCCGATTCGGCGCTGGTGCTGGCGGGCGACAGCAGCGCCGTCTTCGTCGTCGGCGCCGATTCCGTCGCGCACCAGCGCGTGGTGCGGCCCGGTGTCCGATCCGGGGGTCGCGTGGAAGTCGAGGGCAACCTCAAGCCTGGTGACCGGGTGGTGACCGCAGGCGCCTTTGGCCTGGAAGACGGCATGCGCGTTGGGGCGGCCCGTGACTCGACCGATTCCACGCAGTGAAAGTTGCCGGGCATGCGCTGCGCCACCGCGCCGCAGTTCAGCTGACCGTCGTCCTGCTCGCACTGGGCGGCGTCTGGGCACTTTTCACCCTGCCAGCCGGAATCTATCCCGAGGTGACCTTTCCGCGGATCGTGGTTCTCGCCCGTGGAGGCACCTTCGAAGCGGACGAAATGACAGTGGCGGTCACCCGGCCGCTGGAACAGGTGATGACCGGCATCATCGGGCTCCGCCGCATCCGTGCTCGCACCGTCCGCGGCTCCACTGAGCTGAGCCTGGACTTTCGTCCCGGCGCCGACATGCAATTCGCGCTGAGCCAGGTGCAGGGTCGCCTGGCGTCCGAGGCGGGCGCGCTGCCGCCGGAACTCGACCTGCGCGCCGAGCGGCTCACGCCCTCGGTCTTTCCCATGCTGCAGTATGAACTGACCGGCACCAACCCGCTGGCTCTGCGTGACCTCGCGGAGTTCACCATCCGGCCCCGGCTGGCCGGCATCCAGGACGCAGGCGAGATCGAAGTGCAGGGCGGCCGGGTGCGGGAGATCAGTGTGCAGCTCGATCCCACCCGGCTCATCGCCGCGCACGTGGGAGTTGACGAAGTGGCCCTCGCCATCGAGAACGCGGATCGCGCCGAGGCGGCGGGCCGGCTGGAGCGGGACTATCGGCAATACGCCATTATGGTCACGGGACTGACCAGCACGCCCGACGCAGTGCGCGGCGTGGTGGTCCACATGGTTGGTGATCGCCCGGTGCGGGTGGGGGATCTCGGCTCAGTTGGCTATGGCGCGGAAGATCTGTTTCAGATCGTGGCCGGGAACGGCCAGCCGGCGGCACTGGTGAACATCGCTCGACAACCCGATGGCAACATGCTGCGGCTGCAGCAGTCGGTCCACGCTGTCATGGACTCGATCCGACCCGAACTACCTGTCGGTGTGCGGCTGCAGCCGGTCTATGACCAGGCCGCACTGGTGCGGGAATCCATGAAGAGCGTTCGGGACGCCATCCTGCTGGGCGGTGCGCTGGCGGTCATCGTGCTTCTGTTGTTTCTGGGGGAGTGGCGCACTACGCTCGCCGCGGCCCTCTCCCTTCCGCTCACGGTGGCCATCACACTGCTCGGCTTGGCTGTGGCCGGCGACTCGCTCAACCTGATGAGCCTGGGCGGTCTTGCCGTGGCGATCGGCATCATCATTGACGATGCCGTCGTGGTGGTCGAGAACATCCAGCGGCGCCTGGCGCTGCATCCCGATCTCCCGCCCATTGATGTCATCCGCGACGGTACCGACGAGATATTCGGTCCGGTGGCGGGCTCCACGCTGACGACGGTGGTAGTCTTCGCACCCCTCGGCCTGCTCACTGGCGTGGTGGGAGAGTTCTTTCGCTCGTTCGCGCTCGCGCTTGCCATCGCCGTGCTGCTCTCGCTGGTTCTCGCCATCACTCTTATTCCAATCGTCGCCGGGCGACTGCTTTCCCGCGTGCGGGATGCATCAGGGGCCAGCCGGAAACCGCTGCCCAGCATTCCCCTGGCCCGGACCGAAGCACGCTATGGCCGCACCATAGGCTGGGTGCTGGCGCACCGCGCGGTGGCCATCGGCGCCGCGATGGCACTCTTGGTCATCTCGCTGGGGCTGACACGGGTCATGGGCACCGGGTTCCTCCCCGAAATGGACGAGGGGGGATTCATCCTCGATTACCGTGCGCCCGCCGGCGGCGCCCTCAACGAAACCGACCGGCAGATGAAGATCATCGAAGGAATTCTTCGGGCCGATCCCGATATCCAGGCGTTCACCCGCCGCACCGGCAGCGAACTGGGCTTTGCGGCGACGGCGCCCAACACCGGCGACTTCACTGTGCTGCTCAAGCCCCGGGGCGTCCGCCGGGCTTCCGTCTATAAGGTGATGGATCGGGTCCGTGCGGCGGCGGAGACATCGGCACCCGCAGTCGAGGTGGAGTTTGTCCAGCTCATGCAGGATGTGATCGGCGACCTGGCCGGGTCGCCCGAGCCGCTGGAGCTCAAGCTCTTCAGCCGGGACCACGTCGCGTCCCAGCGCGCGGCGGTCGCGGTGGCGCATGCCATCGAGACAACGCCGGGCCTGGTGGACCTGTTCGATGGGGTACAGGGGCCCAATCCCGAAGTCAGGATCGAGTTGGATCCGCTGCGGGTCAGCCGGCTCGGACTTACTGGCGCCGATGTTGATGCGCAGGCGCGCTCGGCGTTGTTCGGCGCCGAGGCTGGCACCGCGCGAGAGCCCGACCGGCTGGTGCCCATCCGGGTGCGGCTGCCGGACAGCGTCCGATACCAGCCCGACGTGGTGCGGCATCTGCCAATCGTTGGACCGAACGGCTGGCTCCCGCTCGGCGCCCTCGGAACCGTGAGCGACACCGTCGGCTCCAGCGAACTGCTGCGGGAAAACCTGCGACCCTACGTGGCCGTCACCGGCCGCACCAGCGGCCGGAGCCTCGGCAGCGTCATTGCCGATGTGCGCCGCGCACTGCGCGGGGTGACGCTGCCAGCCGGCGTGTCACTGGAGATCGGTGGCCAGTATGCCAGCCAGCAGGCGGCCTTCCGCGAACTGCTCGGCGTGCTGGCCCTCGCGCTCGGTGCCGTGCTGCTGGTGCTGGTGATCCAGTTCGAGAGCTTCCGAGGGCCGCTTGCGATCGTCCTCGCCGTGCCGCTCGGGCTGACCGGGGCCGTGCTGGTGCTCGCGGCGACGGGCGTGCCGTTCAACGTTTCCAGCTTCATGGGTGTGATCCTGCTGGTGGGACTCATCGTGAAGAACGGGATCCTGCTGCTCGATGCTGCCCGGCACGCCGCCCGTGACGGCGCACCGCCCGGGGAGGCGCTCATCATTGCCGGGCGGGTGCGTCTCCGCCCCATTCTCATGACTACCGTCTGTACCCTGGCGGGGCTGGTGCCGTTGGCCCTGGGGCTGGGAGCCGGTGCCGAACTGCAGCGGCCGCTGGCGCTCGCAGTGATCGGCGGATTGCTGGTGTCCACGCTGGTGACCCTGCTGGTGGTGCCGGTTCTGCTCGCGAGCTTCGGCGCGCTCCGGCCGCAGCATGATTGATCGATTCACTCTTCATCTTCCGCGAGGCGTCCGATGGGTTCAATGAAACAGATCGCGCTGACGCTCCTGGTTCCGGTCATCATGGCGTCGGCGGTGCAGGGGCAGCAGGCACGACCGGCTGCTTATCACATCGTGCGGCAGATATCCGTGCCCGGCGACGGCGGCTGGGACTACCTGGCCTACGATCCCGGCACGCATCACCTCTTTGTGAGCCACGGAACCGAGGTAGCCGTGGTCAACCCGGACAGCGGAACCGTTGCGGGGAGGATTCCGGACACTCCCGGTGTGCACGGTATCGCCTTCGCGCCGGACCTCAACCGAGGGTACGTGAGCGATGGACGGGATACCACCGTGACGGTGTTCGATCTCCACTCTCTGGCGGTGCTGCAACGGGTCCATGTCACCGGCGCGAACCCCGACGCCATCATGTACGAGCCGACGACGCACCGGGTCTTCACCTTCAATGGCCGGGGCGACAACGCGACGGCGCTCGACGCCCGGACCGGGGCGGTAGTCGGCACCATTGCGCTGGGCGGTAAACCGGAGTTCGCGGTCGCCGATGGCCACGGCGGGGTATTCGTCAACATCGAAGACCAGGGCGAAATCGTGGCGTTTGATGCCAGCACGCTCAGTGAACGGGCTCGCTGGACCCTGCCAGGCTGCGAGGAGCCATCCGGGCTCGCCTACGATGCCGCGCACGGAAGGCTGTTCTCGGCCTGCGGCAACGGGCGGATGGTGATCCTCGATTCGAAATCCGGGAAACTCGTGGCGAGCATCCCGATCGGGGACGGGGTGGACGCCGCACGCTTTGACGCCGCCACCGGACTGGCCTTCGCTTCCAACGGCGAAGGGACGCTGACCGTGATCCACGAGGAGACGCCCGACAGCTTCCGGGTCATCGAAAGCGTGCAGACCCAGCCGGGCGCTCGCACCATGGAGCTGGATCCCGTCACCCACCGCGTCTTTCTGAGCGTGGCGTCGTTCGGGCCAGCCCCTGCGGCCACCGCGCAGCAGCCGAGGCCCCGGCGGACCTTGGTGCCGGGCTCTTTCCGGGTGCTGGTCCTGGCGCCTTGACGGCCGGCAGCCAGGGCGTGAGCGCCTGGCACTGGATGTCATAGAACGTGCCCTGCGATCGATGCCAAGGCTGGGCCCAGCGTTCGACCAGATGCGTGATGGGTTATGGCGTGATCAGGAAGTGACAGATGTGCTGTGGGCTACGAGCTATGCGCAGTGCGACGATAAAGCGCGTAGCTCGC
The DNA here is from genome assembly GCA_963798915.1 of uncultured Gemmatimonadales bacterium. Classification (GTDB taxonomy): domain Bacteria; phylum Gemmatimonadota; class Gemmatimonadetes; order Gemmatimonadales; family GWC2-71-9; genus CAMLHP01. The sequence goes on from CAWCVB010000005.1 coordinate 294,349, forward strand.
AGCACACACGGGCCCGGCGAGATTCGAACTCACGACCTCTTGCTCCGGAGGCAAGCGCTCTATCCAGCTGAGCTACGGGCCCTGGGGAGCGGAAAGGTCGTCACCGCAAGCGCTTTGCGCAAGCGGCCGCGAGGGCGCCCTCGGCAGGTCGTCTGCGAAGCCGGCCCGGCCTCGATTCACGGCCTCCCCTTCTGCCGCATGTTTCGCTGGTGGACGCGCCGCGAGACATCACCGCATTCCCCGACCATGCCGCCAGTGATAATTGTCACGGCGCCACGCACGCCGAGGTCGCAGCTTACCCACTTGTCCGGTCACCACAGACCGGACGCCCGGGTCCCTTCTGCCCCTTGAGGTGCATGATGCATATATCCTATTCACGACTCACCCTGGGACTTGTCGCCTCAGCGACCCTGGCGGCCTGCGCCGGCAACCCCTCGCCTGAAGACACGGCGGCCGCCGATACCACCGCTCCCAATGCCGGCGTCATGGCCGCTCCGTCCCCGGATACGACCAGGCGCGATACCACGATCATCACGCGCGACACCAGTCAGGCCATGCCTGCCGACTCCGCCATGGTGCCCCCAACAGATACGACCATGATGCCACCGGCGCGTGATACATCGGCCATGGTGTCGCCCACCGACACAGCGGCAATGCCGCCACTCCAGGACACCACCGCCATGCCGGCGGACACCAGCATGGCCATGGCGGCCAGCGGTGCTGCCGTGACGGCCAAGATGGAAGGTGCCGCCGGGCGCGATCTGGGCACCCTCACGCTGACCGAGTCAGGGGGCGGCATTGCGGTATCCGGACAGCTCGTCGGCCTCCCTCCGGGAGAACATGGATTCCATGTCCACGCCGTCGGCAAGTGCGAAGGTCCGTCCTTCGAATCCGCCGGAGCGCACTGGAATCCGACCAACAAGGCGCACGGCACCGATAACCCGGCCGGTCCCCACCTGGGCGACCTGCAGAACTTGACTGTGGGAGACGATAGCTCGGTGACTGTGCACGCCACCACGCCGAGTGGCACCCTGCATGGCGAAAACCCCCTGCTGGATGGCGATGGAGCAGCGATCGTGATTCACGCTGCGGCGGACGACTACCAGAGCAATCCCGCCGGAAACTCCGGCAAGCGGATCGCCTGCGGCGTGGTGCAGGGGAGCTGAATCCGCTCTGCCAAGGGGCGCTCCGTCGGGTCTCCGGTGGCGCCTGCGGATCCGGTTTGGGCAGGACGACAGGGACCAGATTGAATCTGATATGAGGGAGGTCATCCCATGTTGCTGGATTATTGCCATCACAAGACCCAGGCAGCCTTCGCCGTCATGGCGGCACTGATCGCCGTCACTGGCTGCTCGAATAATCGGCAGGATGCCGCCGCCAGGGCGAGCGATAGCGTCAGCATGGCGGCACCGGCGGCCGATAGCACGACCGGCATGGCCGGCGTGCAGCTCAATGACGCCAAGATCGCCGACATTGCCGTCACCGCCAATTCGCTTGACAGCGCCGCTGGCGCGCTCGCGCTGAAGCAGGCCCAGAGCAAAGCTGTCAAGGACTTTGCCCAGACCATGATCCACGATCACTCGGCGGCGAACCGGAAGGCCGAGCAGCTGGCGACCGAGCTCAACCTGTCGCCGGAAGGCAACAAAGTCAGCGATCAGCTCAAGGACGAGGCCGACAACGCAACCTCCGATCTCAAGGACCTGAAGGGCGCGGCGTTCGACCGGGCCTACATGGATCACGAAATTGCCGTGCATACGTCGGTGCTGGCGTCGCTGGACAATACGCTCATTCCCGGCGCCGGGAACGCCGAGCTGAAGCAGTTCCTGAGTTCCATCCGGCCGACCATCGCCGGGCACCTTGCCCGCGCCAAGTCAGTGAGGAAGGATCTCGGCGGGACCGACTCGCCCAGCGCTCGGGATTCAGCCCGGATGCCATAGGCTTGTACCGGAGCCGCGCAGCGCCGAAGCGGTGCTGCGCGGTCGTGGCAACTGGTCGGCTTGACATTACATGTTATAACAGCTATCTTCTGGGCATGTCGCTTCAGGCCGAGATCAAGCAGACCCGCCCATTTCCCAGCCGCGCCGCCGAGGCGTTGTTGAGCATTCTGCGGACCGCGGCGGTGCTGGAACACGATCTCACCGATGCGCTCCGGCCATTTGGCATCACGCCGACCCAGCACAACGTGCTCCGGATCCTGAGGGGTGCGGGTGCCGATGGACTGTGCGGCCGGGAGATTGCGGAACGGCTGGTGGCCAGCGTGCCCGACGTCCCAAGACTGCTGGAACGGCTGGATGCCATGAAGCTCATCGTGCGGGAGCGGGACCCGGAGGACCGACGTCACGTGACCGCGCGCGTTACGCCCGCGGGCCTGAAGCTGCTCACGCTGGTGACACCGGAACTCGAGGCGGTGGAGCGGCGGCGGGCCGGCCGGCTGAGCGACCGGACCCTGCGGGCACTGATCAGCAGCCTGGAGGCGATCCGCGAAGGCGGGTGACCGATTTTCCTGAAGTGATACGTGTTATAACAGTGACAGTGATAACGTTTAACAGGGGCGGTGTGATATGTCGGTTTCTATTGCGGTAAGCGCGGGGTCACTGAGTGTCGGCCTCCTGCTGGCGCGTCTGGTGTTCGGGGGCCTGATGACAGCCCATGGTTCCCAGAAGCTGCTGGGCTGGTTCGGCGGGCACGGTCTCGCGGGCACCGGCGCCTTCTTCGAGTCCCTGGGTTTTCGTCCCGGCCGGTTGTTTGCCACCGCGGCCGCCGTCTCCGAGATGGCCAGCGGTATCCTCCTGCTGCTCGGCCTGCTTGGGCCGGTCGGCCCCGCACTGATGGTTTCGGTGATGATCGTCGCCGCCGGCAGCGTGCACTGGAAGAACGGGCTCTTTGCGATGTCGAATGGCATCGAGGTCCCATTGCTGTACGGCACCGGCGCGGTCGCGCTGGGACTGACCGGTCCGGGTGGGCTCTCAATTGACGCGCTGCTGGGACTGGGAGCGATGTGGACGCCGGTCGTCAGCGGCGGCGTGCTCGCGCTGGGCATCATTGGTGGCTTTGCAAATCTGGCACTACGACACCGGCTCTCCCTCACGCCAGGTCGCCACGAGCCGCAGACCACGTGAGCCTGGGTGATCGCCGCTTCCTCTTGTGCGGAGACAGGAAGCGGCGACCCACCGGCGAAGGTGAGTGCATGAAAGCTACTGACTGACGGAGACCGCTGGATCGGGGGCAGGCGGCCCACTTGCGACTGCCTGCCCCCACGCACGTCCTGCCGCGTGACGGGATCGCCCTGGCCGGGCACGACGGCTCGTGCACGTCGGGAGTCGTGGCTATCATGCCAAGGTTGAAGACGCGCGTGCACATTTGACGTGATCCGGAAGGCGGAGATGAGCATGGCGATCGTATCGGTGAACCCGGCCACAGGTGACGCCATTCAGGCCTATGACGAGATGACTGCGGAGCAAGTCGCATCCGCGGTCGAGGATGCCAACGACGCCTGGGGCGACTGGCGCTCCGCGAGTTTCGGGGATCGAGCGGCGGTGATGCAGGGAACCGCCAGGATGCTCAGGGATCGCAAGGATGCCTTGGCTCGCCTCATGGCGCTGGAAATGGGCAAGCCACTGGCGCAAGGCGTCGCCGAGGCCGAGAAGTGCGCCTGGGTGTGCGAGTACTACGCGGAGCACGGCGAGGCCCAACTTGCGCCCGACCGGGTAGGCACCGAGGCCGCCAGGTCCTACGTTGCCTTCCAGCCGCTGGGCGTGGTGCTTGCCATCATGCCATGGAACTTTCCACTCTGGCAGGTCTACCGGTTTGCCGCCCCGGCGCTCATGGCCGGTAACGCCGGCGTGCTCAAGCACGCGTCGAACGTGCCGGGCTGCGCGCTCGCCATCGAGGAGATCTTCGTACGTGCCGGTGCGCCGCCGGGATTGTTCCGGACGCTGCTCATCGGCAGCGATCAGGTGAAGAGCGTGATCGAACATCCACTGGTTCGCGCCGTGACGCTTACCGGGAGCACACCGGCGGGCCGGGCCGTCGCCAGCCAGGCGGGTGCAGTGCTCAAGAAGACAGTGCTCGAGCTTGGCGGCTCAGATCCCTACCTCGTGCTCGAGGATGCGGACCTTGACCTCGCGGCGGAGACCTGTGCTCGGTCCCGCCTCATCAACAGCGGCCAGAGCTGCATCGCGGCCAAGCGGTTCATTGTGGTCGGTGCGGTGCTGAAGGCCTTCACCGAGCGGTTGGTCTCGCGCATGGGCGCCCGGCGGGTAGGGAATCCTCTGGACGATGGAGTGGATGTCGGACCGCAGGCGCGCGAAGACCTGCGTGATGCGCTGCATCGGCAGGTGACGTCCTCCGTCGAGCGTGGCGCCACGCTGGCGTTGGGCGGGCGCGTTCCCGACCAGCCCGGCGCGTTCTATCCGCCGACGGTGCTCACGGGGGTGACTCCCGGCATGCCGGCCTTCGATGAGGAGACGTTCGGTCCGGTGGCAGCCATCATCCCGGCGCAGGACGAGGCGGATGCAATCCGCCTGGCCAATCATTCGCACTTCGGGCTGGGGGCCGCGGTCTTCACCCGCGACCCGGACCGGGGCGAACGGATTGCGCTCAGGCTGGAAGCGGGCGCCACCTTTGTGAATGCACTGGTCGCCTCCGATCCGCGCCTCCCCTTTGGGGGGATCAAGCAGTCCGGCTATGGCCGCGAGTTGGGCAGCTATGGCATCCGCGAGTTTGTCAACGTGAAGACAGTCCAGGTGCATTGACTCCACGGTGCGGCCGGCTCACCGCGTCGGCGGCGCGCCAGTCCGCAGGCGCTGCGGTGGCAGATTGGCAGGTCAGCCGCCCTTGCGTCTCACCTGCCAATGACCTGTGCTGGGTGCCGGCTGCCGTTCACCGTAGGTCGTAAAGGTGCCTTCGATCCGACCGCCGCTCAGGCGTCCCGTGAATACCGTTTCGAGCATGCAGTCGCAATCAGGCGCCTGGTAGGGCAGAAGTTCGCCCCGGACCTCATCACCCTGCAGTCGGACAAAACGGATCGTCAATACCGACGGCATGGGCGCCGCTTGCTGCGGCTGAATCTTGTCCTGCCCGGCAGGCCGCAAGGGCCGGTCGGAGTTGGACGGAATCATGAGCACATCACCAGTCGCCGTGTCGTGCCCCGCCTCGAGTGTAAAGACGATGCTGCCACTGCGGCCCGTCTGTGCGCTGCTGTAACTGCCTTCCCACCGTCCGGCGAGGGCGCCGAGGTCGGACCCGGCTGCCTCCACCGGAACGGGGGATGGATTTGCCGCACAACCGAGCAACACGCTGGCCAGGAGTGCAAACGAAAGGTGACGCGACATGGCGGCTCCCTCCACGAGGTCAGCGACAGCCACTCGGCTGCGCCTGCTTACTTGATGGCAATCCGGCTGCGCGGCGATGGTTGCGCCTTGACGAGCCGGATTGTCAGCATGCCGTCGCTGTAGCGGGCGTCTACCGTCTCCGGAGCGACGGGCTCCGGCAGCTGAACGCTCCGCACGAACCGGCCTTCTTCCCGCTCGCGCCAGAAGAATTCCTCGTTTTCCTCCTGGCGGGCCAGCTCGCGGCGTCCCACCACCGTCAGCATCTGGCCATCCAGAGCCACATCAAGGTCATCCTTGGCCACGCCCGGCGCCTCGATGCGAACCACGAACTCCTTCTCGGTTTCGGAGAAGTCGAGCTTCGGTGACCACATCAGGCCGCCGTCCCGCGTGGGTGCCGGAAACGGGGTCATGCGGAAGAAGCGGTCGAAGAGGCGCTCGAAATCATCCTTGAGCGCGACGGCAGTCTGGTTGGCCTGGGCGAGTTTCATGGCGGTCCTCCTTGCACTGACGTGCATGAGAAAGGTGCACTCCAATGGTACCTGGGTGGCCATGAAGAGCGGCTGAAGACTTCGCGAAATTTTTCCAGGCCATCGTCGGAAAGCAGGAAGGTGACGATCCTCACAGTCAGCGGTGGGACGGTAGCCTACCCTGACAGGGCAAGGGCCAAACGGTTGGCCCGAAGGAGGAGGTCGAACAACAATGAAGAGGCATTCACATGAAGTGCGCTCGCTGCTCGCGGGGCTGAGCCTTGGTGCGATCGCGATGTATATCCTGGATCCATTGCGGGGCCCGGCCAGGCGTGCACGCGTGCGGGAGCGTGCCGGCAGCACGCTGCGGAGTGGGCGGCGCGAGTTTCGGCGGCGCGCCGAGGACCTGCGCAACCGCGCGAAGGGCGCGCTGGCGGAAGTGCGTGGGCGCCTGTCGGAGCATGGCGTGACCGACGAGCAGCTGGTCGCCCGGGTCCGCGCCGAACTCGGTCACCACGTGAGCCATGGCGGACAACTCGAGGTGAGTGCCCACGATGGAATCGTCACGTTGGGTGGACACGTGTCGGGCCGAGAGGTGCCCGATGTGCTGGCCATGGCGCGAAGGGTTCGCGGAGTCGAACAGGTTCGGGACGACCTGCAAGTTGCGGACTGGGACGTGGGTGGAAACGTGAAGATCGGCGGTTAGGAAGGCGTCTCGCGGAAGGATCTGGCGCGGGTTAATGTCGCCGCGCAGGGCGACCGGCTCATGAAAGACGATGCCGCCTACTTGGCCGAGAGGCGGCACGTGCCGAACGACATTCCTCAGCGCGTCAGGCGTGCCGGGCGGAGACCTCGGGCACAGGCGGGCCGTATGTTGCGCCCACCACGGCGCCGTAAACCAGGTGGCCAATCATGCTTCCCATGACGAGCATCCACTGGTTGGGGGCGTTCGCCGTGAAGAGCCCCATGCCCATCATGGGCATGACCGCGATCTGCGCCAGCAGGAATGGAAAGAGCCCATAGAGGGCGCCACGCATCCACGGTGCGCCGGGCAGCCGGGAGGCAAAGAGCGCTGCATAAATGATGGCGAACATGGTACCGATCATGAAATGCGCGAGCCACCCGACGGCGGTTGGCACGTTCATGAATCCGCTCAGCATGGCAGGGATATCCATCTTGATCCCCATAAGACCTGCCATCGTGGTCATCAGGGTCATCGCCGCAGTTCCGATGACACCCGCAACAATGGCGCGGGAAAGATTAAACGACTTCATGAATGTGCTCCTGGCAGGTGGTGTGTGGTGCCTGAAAAGCTGGCGGCGCCGGACGTGTCCGCATCGCGCCAGTGGGCGACGTGGGGTGAACCGGGCAATGCGGCCACGTTTACTCGCCCAGGGGTAGATGGCGCTCGCCTCCTAACCGGATGGCGGATGGATCAGTTCCCGTGACGGTAGCATCGCTCGTGCTCATTCTTGAGTTCGAGAAGGTCTGTCGTACCGTACTATTCGCTCGCAAGCGCATCGCGGTTCGGCGGGGTGATCATGCGCCCTCCCCGGCGGCGCCTTCCTGGGCCAGCAGCCGGGCGAACAACTGATGCCGCAGGGCAGGCGAGGCCTGCTCCCGCTCGCGCAGACGTCGCGTGTACTCGAAGTAGCGCGCTGGATTGTACCTGGGATAACACCGGCTGCAGATGGCAAGGTGCGTCTGCACCGACTTTGAGGTGGCAGCCGTCCAGTGAACACGGGCTCGCCAGGCCTCGTCACACGTCACTCCACCAATGCGCATCATCATGGCTGTGTATCCTCGTGCACGTAACCGGATCGGACCGCAAAGTCCCGCAGCTGATCCTGCAACAGTCGCCGGGCCCGGAAGAGGCGGCTCTTGACCGTACCAATCGGAATGGTGAGTACTTCGGCAATCTCCTCGTAGCTCAGATCGCCCACGTCGCTCAGTACGAGCACCTCGCGAAAATCGTCGGAAAGACCGTCGATTGCCTGGACTACCTCGTCGTCGATGAGATCGTCGAAGTCGTCCGGAGACGCGCCGGGCGCCGCGTTCGGAAGCGCGCTCGCGGCGGAGAGGTCTTCGACACGAGCGTCGAGATCCGATGCCGGCCGTTCCCGCTGGTTGCGAATCCGCTCCCGCTCGTGCAGATACGTGTTGCGGCAGATCGTGAAGAGCCACGACTTGCAATTGCTTCCCCGCTGAAACGTGTGCCAGAAGCGATGCGCCCGGAGAAAGGTGTCCTGGGTCAGGTCATCGGCCGCGTCCTGGTTCCCCTGGGCCAACCGGAGCGAGAAATGGTGGACGGCGTTGAGCCACGGAAGCGCCTCCTCGGCAAAGCCTTCCGCTGCAAGAGCTGGCTCGTCTCCTAGCGGCGCGATTGGCGTTTCGCGGGGACGTCCCGGCGCCACGTCCAGATGGCGCGGCCGCTTGGCCAGCACCGCCCATGCTGTCTGGACGCGATCCCACAGTGCGTCTCTGCCACCCATGTGCGCTGACCCTTTCGCATCGTGTCCCGCGTGGCCGCATGATTGAGGCATTCCCGCCCGAACCGGATTCCGGTCTCGCAAGTTCCCAGACTCAACCAGGGAACTCGACCTCCGCACATCCGGTTGGCGTCATACACTTTTCCTCTTTGTGGAGATCGCATGCGACGCCAGTGGATGGTACCCTCATTGCTCTGTGTCCTGCTTCCCTCTCTCCTGGCCGGGCAAGGGATGGCTCCGGCCGGTTCGATTCCCTATCAGGGCTATCTGAAGTCCCACAGCGACGTGTCCCGGCCGCTTGGCCTGCTGGGCGGACCAGTCGATGTGACCGTCAAGCAATCTTCCGGCGGCGTATTCGTGGCACTGCCCGATCGCCGCGCGCTGGACGAGGCGGTGTTCGGGACGCCGGCCGCCCCCCGCGCATTCGCGGGTACGCCGGTCATGACCGGTCTGCCAGTGGCCATGCGGGACTCGGCCGACGCTCGCTTCACCACGGCGAAACCACTGACGCCGTTTGGTGACAAGAACATGGTGCTGGGCAACGGGACGCTTACCCTCACCTTGCATGATGCAACGGCGACCGACGCGGCCAAGTCCGAAGACCGGGTCCAATTCGACGCCACCTGGAAGGACAAGGACGGCAACACCTATGAAGTGCGTTGTTGCCAGATGCTCGCGACTCACGGTCTGGAGTATCCCACGTTTGGTGGAGTGGCGACCAACACGCTGCTGCATGGGTCCACCCGAATCGGTACACCGCTGATGCCAACGGAATTCACCTACGCGGCCTTCTGGGGGATGGGCGCGGTGCTGAAGAATGGCAAAGTGGTGGACCAGCCCCGGCTCATTCACGGGATGTTGACCGAGTACGTGCGCACCGAAGGATATGCGCTGGCTGCGGATAGCGCGGTCGGGCCTACCCGACTGCATTTCCACCTGATGGTGCCACCGATGATGCCCGACATGGCGACGGGGAAATTCGCGATGAGCCCGGTGAAGACCGGTTTCTCGCTCCCCAACGGCATGGAGCTCCCGTTCTGGCACGTGATGTTCGAAAATCTTGCGGTGACGGGCCAGCGCGCCGGCACCAGCGGGCGGTGACCGATGCGGCTGCTTGCTCCGACTCTCGCGGGTCTGGTGCTTGCCGTCGGTGGCGTGCGGGATCAGTTGCGCTAGCGACGGGACGACGGTGGTATGGGCCGATACGGCAGGGTGGAACTGACCAACACCCTGACATACACGCCAGACACCGTGCGAATCGTTGCCGGTGGGACGGTGATGTGGAAGAACGGATCGCTGCTCGTTCACACGGTCACCGATGATTCGGGGAAGGCGACCGTGCCGGGTTCGGCCGGGTTGCCGTCCGGCGCCAGGCCTTCGATTCAGGGAACCTTGAGCCGGGAGGCACTCGACACATAAGATAGGGCGTTATTACTACTCTGATGCATGAAAGAGCAGGATGCGGGGCGTGTCATCGTGAGGCTGGATGACTCGTGTGAGTGGGCAGAAGAAAGGGTGAAGTCATGGAACATCAACGCAGAACGAATCTCGTTGGTGTTGGGTTGGTAATTGGGGTAGGTCAGTGACGGAGAATGGTCTGGGAGGAGAAAAGAGGGTCGGATGAGAGGGGCGCGCTACTTGAGGCCGATACGCTTGACCAGGTCGGCGAACCGCGGATCCCCTCGCAGCGGCAAGTAGCCGGGATCGAGGTGGAGATAGATGAGGCCCGCCGAACGTGCCTGATACGCCCGCTCCAGGGAGGCGAAGGCCCGGTCCAAATCGCCAATCGCTGCGTGGCCCATCGCAAGAATCTCCGAGCGCATGTACTGCTGGCGCGAGGCCTCCTCCAGCCGGGCCATGATTGCTTCGGCCTCGTCCCGCTGCCCCAGTGCCGCCAGCGCCCGGACAATCATCGCATCGTAGGCCCGCACCGACTTCTCCATCGCCTGAGCCCGGCGGAACCAGCTCAGCGACTCCTCCAGCTCGCCCTTTTGCAGGTAAGCCGCGCCAATGTAGTGCGGCGCCCGAAGCCAGACTTCATCCATCTCCAGCGCCCGATGACCCTGCGCGATGGCGGCGTCGTAGTCACCGGCGTACATCAGGAATCGGGATAGCCACTCGCAGTAGTGCACCGAGAGCGGATCCAGCTTGAGCGCCTTGGCCATGGTATCGATGGCATCATGCAGCCGGCCCACCAGCGGCAGGGCCGTCCCGTGCACATAATGCGCTTCGGCGTAGCTCGGACTCAACTCGACCGCACGCGCCAGCTGGGCCTCCGCACCGGCGAAGTCCCACTCGTGCCAGCAGAGCACCTTGCCGATCGAGGTAATGGCCTCCGCCAGCTCGGGATCGCGCTGCAGCGCCCGCTCGGCGGCCGCCTTGGCGCGGGGATAGGCATCATCCGGCGCCACCCAGTCGTCGGCCAGGTTGCACCAGACGTCGGCAACGCCAGCGTAGGCGCGCGCCAAGCCGGGGTCACGGAGCAGGGCGTGCTCGAACAGGTCGAGGGCCTTCCGCAGTGCCGGCTCCGACAGCTTGGCAAAGAAGAAGCGGCCCTTCAGGTATTGGGTGTATGCTTCCAGGTCCTTGGTGGGCGGTACCACCTGGGCGGTGCCGTCGCTGAGCCGCAGTTTGAGTGCATCCACGATGGCATGCGAGATTTCGTCCTGCACCGCAAAGACGTCTTCGAGCTGCCGGTCGTAGGTCTCGCCCCAGAGCTGATAGCCGTTCTCCACGCTCACAAGCTGTGCCGTGATGCGGATGCGGTTGCCGACCTTCCGCACGCTTCCCTCGAGCACCGAACCCACGCCCAGCTTCTCGCCGATCTGGCGGATGTCCACTTCCTTGCCCTTGAATGCGAACGAGCTGGTGCGTGAGGCGACCTGCGTGCCTGGCACCTTGGAGAGCGCGTTGATGATCTCCTCGGTCATACCGTCCGCGAAATATTCGTTCTCCGGGTCTGCGCTCATGTTGGCCATGGGCAGCACGGCAATGGCGCGCAGGTCTACGCGCGGTTGCGCGGCGGTCACGCCACGCTCGCCACTGTCTGAGTCTCGATTGATGCTGAGGAGCGCGGCGGCAAAATCGGCGGCGGAAGGGAAACGGTCTGCCGGCGTCCGGGCCAGCGCCCGGCTCACGGCGGCATCCACGCCCGCTGGCACGTCGCGCGTGGTCTGCACCCGGGGCACCGGCGAAACGAACCGCTTGGCGATGATCGCCTGGGGCGAGACCCCGGTGAAGGGCGGCTCGCCGGTGAGCATCTCGTAGAGCACGCAGCCAAGCGAGTAGAGGTCACTGCGCCCATCAGTGCTGATGTCGCCCGCCGCCTGCTCGGGACTCATGTAGGCCGGGGTGCCGAGGGAGAGCCCGGTCTGGGTGAGCGACGCGCTCTGCGCCGAAAGTGCCTTGCCAATCCCGAAGTCCGCCACCATGGCCGAGCCTTCGTGAAGCAGGATGTTTTCCGGCTTGATGTCGCGATGCACGACGTGGTGGCGGTGGGCATAATCGAGCGCCGAGGCCACTTCCCGTGTGATGCGGAGGGCTTCACTCAGGGAAAGCTGGCGCTCCCGTTCGAGCCGTTCCCGAAGCGAGCGGCCTTCCATGCTCGGCATCACATAGTAGAGCAGCCCGCCGGCCTCGCCCGAGTCGAACACCGGCAAGATGTGTGCGTGCGTGAGGCCGGCGGCGAGCTTGATTTCCCGCAGGAACCGGTCGGCGCCCATGGCGGCGGAGATGTCGGGCCGCAGGACCTTGAGCGCCACGTCCCGGTCGTGCCTCAGGTCGTGGGCCAGGTAGACGGTGGCCATGCCACCCTGGCCGAGCTCGCGAGCCAGGGTGTAGCGGTCGGCCAAGCCCTCTGCGAGCCGGTCACGGATGTCGTTCATGGACAGGTAATATGCGCTACGGCGGCAAAAGCGCGAGCGGCAACCGCTGCGGCACCTGCCGAAGCGAGGCCGCCGACGGGTGCTGTGCCTCCCCCGGCGCGCTCATCGTGACGTCAGCAGGCGCTGCTGCGCCTTCAATTCCCGCTTCATGCGCCCGCACATGAGGTCGCAAAGCCGGAAGATGTCCTTGTCCGCCAGCGTGTAATACGCATGGAGGCCATCCTTCCGCCGAGTGACGAACCCGAGCCGAAGAAGGAGTTGCAGGTGCTTGGACACATTGGCCTGGGTCAGGCCGGTCTCCTGCACCAGGCTGGAGACACTTGCCTCGCCCGTCCGCAGGCACTGGAGCAGCTGCAGACGGGCTGGTTCGGCCAGTGCCTTGAATCGCTCAGCCACGCCGGCCATCAATTCGGGGGACAGCTTCATGAGTGTCGCTCGCCTCCTGGGGACTATGCCTCCGGTGCCCGACCAGGCGCACGGATCGCCGCGCATGATTCGGGTGGCGGAGTCTGAACGGAGCTTCATCCAGTCCTCATTCCCGGTGCAGTTCCACACCATCATTATCACCTGAGCGGACTTCGGGCCACAGCTGTCGCCGATCGGACCCGCCGTGGCATTGTAAAGATAACTATATGGTTGTATAGTTGTGCAAGGACCCCGGATGGGCCGGGGTCGACTGGACCGGGTGAATGACCGTGTTGGTGATGCGATTCGCGACTATCTCCTTGCTGGCCGTCGCCGCCTGGTCCCGGGCGCTGCCGGCCCAGGAACTCTCCCTTGCGGAGGCACTCCGCCGGGCCGAGCACGGCGCCTACGCCAACCGGATCGCCGGTGCGCAGGCCCGCGCTGAGGCGGCGCGCGCCGCCGAGACGCTGCGAGGCGTGCTCCCGAGTGTTCGGCTCGAGGGCGGCTACATCCGCACTACCGAACCCCTGTCGGCGTTCGGCTTCCTGCTGCGGCAGCGCGCGGTCACCGCGGACGCGTTCGAGCCAGCCCGGCTCAATGACCCGGCGGCCATCGGCAACCTGGGCTCCGCGCTGGTGGTCGAGCAGCCGATCTTCAATGCTGATGCATTGCTCGGGCGCCGCGCGGCGGCTCGCGGGAGCGCGGCGGCGCGCGCGTCGGAAGAATGGACCCGCAGCGGGACACGCCTCGACGTCGTGCGCGCCTACTATGGCGCCGTGCTCGCCGCGGAACAGATCGGCACACTGGACAGCGCGGCGCGTGCGGCTGCGGCCCACGCCCGGGCCGCGGAGTCGCTGCACCGCAATGGCCTCGTCACCAGATCGGACGCGCTGCTCGCGTCGGTGCGGGCGGGCGAGGTCGATCTTCAGCTCCTCGCCGCCCGGCGGGCGGCCGCGCTTTCGCATGCTCGGCTCGCCGTGTTGCTCGGCGCTCCGGCCGATACCGGCTTTGTGCTCCCGGCCCAGCTCCCCGATACCGCGGCGATCGCCCGACTGGCCGAAGCGGGTGACTCCGGCGTCCTGACCGATCGCGCGGACGTGCGTGCAGCGGATCTGTCGGTTGCCGCCGCGGCCGCCGACCAGCAGCGCGCCACCGCACTCTTCCTGCCCCGGGTGAATTCATTCGGCCGGCTCGAATGGAACTCAAGTGGCTCGATCTTTGGCGGAACTGAAGCGTGGACCGCCGGTGTGATCCTGACCTGGTCGCCGTTCAGCGGCGGCGCCGAGCTGGGCGAGCGCCGGGCTGCCACGGCCCGCCGGGGAGCCGCGGAGGCGGCGGCGGAAGCGGCGCTGGCTCAGGGGCAGCTGGAGCGTCAGGAGGCAGCGAACGCGCTGGCGGTCGCGCAGGCGCGCATGGCCATCACCGGCCGTGCGGTGGGCCAGAGCAGTGAGGCTCATCGCATTGTTGCACGGAGGTATGAAGCCGGCCTGGTGAGCGTGGTGGAGCTCTTCGGAGCGGCTGCAGAAGAGACCGCTGTGCGCCTTGGCTTCGCCGAGGCGCGCTATCAGGCAATCGTGGCCCTTGCCGAGGGCCGGCGCGCCTCCGGTCGCAGCCTTGAGGTACTGACCAGTCTCGACTCAATGGAGCGGTAGGATGCGGAGGAAGACCAAAGGCGCCCCCTGGCAGTTGGTGCTCGCGAGCATGACGACAGTCCTGCTGGTGGCCTGCGGCAAGGCGCCGGCGCCGGAGCGGGCTGAGCTCGGGGCGACGCTGCCGGCCGGCCGCATGGTCGAAGTGCGGGACACCACGATCGCCGCCATCCTCGATGCACCCGGCACCGCGGAGCCGATGCAGCGGGCAACCATGAGCACCAAGCTCATGGGGACGGTGATGGCTGTGCTGGTGCGTGAGGGTGAGATGGTGAGCACTGGCCAGTTGCTCGCCCGTATCGATGCCCGGGATCTCCAGGCGAAGCGGGCCCAGGTCCAGGCGGGCCTGGCCGAGGCCGAAGCGGTGCAGCGCGATGCGGCCACGCAGGCGCAACGCTTTCGGGCACTCTACGCCGACAGCGCCGCGACGCAGGCGCAGCTCGATGCGGTGGAAACCGGACTCGCGCGCGCGGATGCGGGAGTCCGGAGCGCCCATGCCGCCGCCGCCGAGCTGGACGCCACGCGAGCGTATGCGGAGGTACGGGCTCCGTTCCGTGGAATCGTGACCAAACGGTTCATGGATCCCGGAGCCTTTGCGGCCCCGGGTGCGCCCATCGTGACGGTGGAGGACGGATCGCGCCTGCGGATCTCGGTGATGGTGGCGCCATCCAGTGCGACCGCGCTGCGCCGAGGAATGCGGCTGGCCGGGACGGTGGAGCGAATGCCAGTGGAAGCCATAGTTGAGGGAGTGGCGCCCTCATCGGCGGGCGGTGTCTACACCGTGAATGCGATCGTCGAGAACCGGCGCGGGGTGTATCCCATCGGGGGTGCCGCAACGCTCAGCGTGCCGCAGGGCAGCCGGTCCGGCCTTCTGGTTCCGGTCGATGCCATCGTGCGCGAAGGCGACCTCACCGGCGTACGGGTGCAGTCGGGCGCTGGCACTGAACTCCGCTGGGTTCGGCTGGGCAGGCCCACCGGTGAGATGGTGGAGGCGCTCTCCGGATTGCGCAATGGCGACCGGGTCTTCGTGCCGGCGTCACTCGAAGGCAGGCACTGAGCATGGGTATCGCCGGGCGGATGGCAGCGGGCTTTCTCCGTTCCAAGCTGACGCCGCTGGTCACCATCGCGTCCCTGGCCGCGGGGCTCGTGGCTGTCATCGCCACGCCTCGGGAAGAGGAACCGCAGATCTCGGTTCCGATGATCGACGTGATGCTGGGCCTGCCCGGCGCCACGCCAGCGGAGACCGAGAACCTGCTGGTGCGCCCGGTCGAGCGGCGGATGTACGAGCTCCCAGGAGTGGAGCACGTCTATTCGACGGCGGGCGATGGCTTCGCCCTGGTGACGGTGCGCTTCCGGGTGGGGGAGGACCAGGAGCAAAGCGTGGTGAAGGTGCACGCCAAGCTGTTCTCGGCGATGGACCAGGCGCCTCCCGGTGCCACCCCGCCGCTGGTCAAGCCGCATTCGATTGACGACGTCCCGATCCTGGCGCTCACGCTGCACTCGGCGCGCTACGGGTCGAACGAACTGCGCCAGATCGCGACCCATCTGGAGGATGAGATCCGCACCGTGCCGGACGTGGCCGAGACATCGGTGATCGGCGGGCAGCCACGGCAGATCCGCGTCGCGCTGGAGCCTGCGCGGATGGCGGCCAATGGCGTCAGCTCCGGCGCGGTTGTGCAGGCGCTGCAGGCCGGCAATGCTCGGCTCCAGGCCGGAGAGTTCGCTACCGGGGACCAGGTCTACCTTTTGCGCGTCGGGGCTCCTCTCGACACGCCGGCGGATGTGGGGAGCGTGGTGGTATCGAGCCGGGGCGTGGCTTCGGTGTACCTGCGGGACGTCGCACGCATCTCCGAGGACTTCGGCGAGCGCACCGACTACGTCTCGCACGCGGGGCAGGGGAGCGGGAGCGAGAGCGCCGTGACCATGACGGTTGCCAAGCGGCATGGCGCCAACGCCACCTCGGTGGCGCACGCGGTGCTGGACCGGGTGGATGGCGCCCGCGCCCGGCTGCTGCCGCCGGACGTCGTGATGACGGTGACGCGCGACTACGGCGAGACGGCCCGGGAGAAGGCCAGCGAACTCATCCTGCACCTCGGCATCGCCACGATATCGGTCACCATTCTGATCGGCTTCTTTCTCGGCTGGCGCGAGGCGCTGGTGGTCCTCGTGGCGGTGCCGGTGACGCTCGCGCTCACGCTCTTCGCCTACTACGCGCTGGGATACACGCTCAACCGCATTACCCTCTTCGCGCTGATCTTCTCGATCGGCATCCTGGTGGATGATGCCATCGTGGTAGTGGAGAACATCTACCGCCACCTGGTGATGGGCGACAAGGATCCGGAAACCGCCGCGATCGAGGGCGTGGATGAAGTCGGCAATCCGACCATCCTCGCCACGTTCACGGTAATCGCGGCGATCCTTCCCATGGCGTTCGTGAGCGGCCTCATGGGTCCGTACATGCGGCCCATTCCGGTCGGGGCGTCAGTTGCCATGCTTGCGTCCCTCGCGGTCGCCTTCATCATCACGCCCTACCTTGCGCTGCGACTGCTGCGCGGGCATGTGACCACCCACCCGGTTGAGGGCGCGACGGTTCCGGCGTCGCCGGCGGCGCGCACGGTGGAAATCAGGCCGGGGCGCTTCGCGCCGTTCTACGGCCGGCTGATGGCGCGTCTCATGTCTGATCGCCGCCGTCGGGTGGCGTTCTACGGCGGCGTGGTCGTGCTGCTGCTGCTGTCCATCGGTCTGGTGGCGCTGCGGATCGTCTCGGTGAAGATGCTGCCGTTCGACAACAAGAGCGAGTTCCAGGTCATCCTCGACCTGCCGGAGGGAACGACGCTGGAAACGTCCGCGGCGCTCGGTGCGGAGGTTGGCGGCTATCTCCGGACCGTGCCCGAGGTCGAGAGCACCGAGTTGTATGCGGGCACCGCCGCGCCGTTCAACTTCAACGGGCTGGTGCGCCACTATTTCCTGCGCCGCGGCGCGAACGTCGCCGACCTTCAGGTGAACCTCCGACCCAAGGGCGATCGCGGCCGGCAGAGCCATGCGATTGCGGTGGCGGTCCGGCCCGGCGTCGATTCGATCGCGGCGCGCTATCGGGCCAGCGCCAAGATCGCGGAGATTCCGCCGGGGCCGCCAGTGCTTTCGACCCTCGTGGCGGAGGTCTACGCGGCCAACGACGCGGCTCGGCTGGAGGCTGCGCGGCGCGTCAAGGCGGTCTTCGAGGCGACGCCAGGGGTTGTGGACGTGGACTGGACGGTGGAGGCGCCTCAGGCGCAACTGACCTTCCGGGTGGATCGGGCGCGGGCGGCGGGGGCGGGGGCGAGCGTGGAGCAGCTGACGCAGGCGGTCACTCTGGCGCTGTCCGGGCGCGGGGTCGGCCTTGCCACTGAGCCGGCGGCGCGGGAGGGCGTGGCCATCGTTCCCCGGCTGGCCCTGCAGGACCGGTCCAGTGCGCAAGCACTGCTTGCGCTGCCCGTGGCGACGGCATCCGGGCCGCAACCGCTCGCGCGCTTCATCTCGGTGGACTCGGCGCGGCGCGAGAGCGCCCGTTTCCGGAAGGACTTGCGGCCGGTGATCTACGTGACCGGGGATGTTGCCGGAACGATCGAATCACCAGTGTATGCCATTCTGGCCATGAACCGGCGGCTGGATTCGGTGCACGTCGAAGGCGCCGAGATCAAGCGATACAATGCGGTGCAGCCGGATCAGCTGGACGAGACCGCGCTCAAGTGGGATGGTGAGTGGCAGATCACCATCGAGGTCTTCCGCGATCTGGGCGTGGCCTTCGCTGGCGCGCTGGTCCTCATCTACGTGCTGGTGGTGGGCTGGTTCCAGTCGTTCAAGATTCCGCTGGTCATCATGGCGCCGATCCCGCTCACCCTGATCGGCATCCTACCCGGCCACGCACTTACCGGCGCCTTCTTCACCGCCACGTCCATGATCGGCATGATCGCGCTGGCGGGGATCATCGTCCGCAATTCGATCCTGCTGGTCGACTTCATCCAGCTCGCGGAAGAGCGTGGCGCCGCCTTGACGGACGCCGTGATTGAAGCCGGTACGGTCCGGTTCCGGCCGATCGCGCTGACGGCAGCGGCCGTTGTGGTCGGCGGCCTGGTGATGGTGCTCGATCCGATCTTCCAGGGACTTGCGGTGGCCTTGATGAGCGGCGCGGTCGTGGCAACCCTGCTCACCATGGTGGTGGTGCCGCTGCTGTACTGGGAGCTTCGGCGGCGTGACGTGGCGACTTCTCAGTGAGGGCAGGCGGAATGCGAATGCTCGTGGTCATCTATGGTGGCTCCCGGCGCGAGCTGGTGCCGGACCTGCTGGACAGGCACGGCGTGATCGGATGGACCCAGCTCGCCAACGCGCACGGTGCGGGCCGTTCTGGCCGGCATGAAGGCACCAGGGCATGGCCCGGCGAGTCCGACGTGTTCTTCACGGTGGTCGGCGACGACGCCGTTGCCGCACTGTCGGCGACGCTTCGCGAGATGGCGCTCGCGGCGATGCCCGGGGAGCGGCTGCATGTGGCGGAGCTGCCGGTCGAGCGATTCTTCTAGTCGGGACCTGGTCCCGGAGGGAGTACTCATGTGTCATGATCGTATCATTCGGCGCTTTGCCGGCACGTTCATCCTGGTGTCACTGGCGCTGGGCTGGTTCGTGAGCCCGTTCTGGTTCCTGTTCACCGCGTTCGTGGGGCTCAACCTGCTGCAATCGAGCTTGACCGGCTTCTGCCCGCTCGAGCGGATCCTGGGCCGATGGCATCTGCTCGGATGTCAGCCTGGCAAGGTACCCGCCGACTGACGCTGGCTTCTTGGCTTGCGCGTAATCGAATGATCTCGCGGCGGCACGCGTGACGAGGCTCAAGGCGACGAACTGCAGGTCATTCAGCCTTACGCTACACCTGCCATTGACCCGTGCCGGGCGCCAGCTGCCGTTCGCTGTAGGTGGTGAAAGTCCCCTTGATGCGGCCGATTTTCCGCGTTCCCGTGCAGACCGTCTGCGGTGGTGCGGTCGCGATCCGGCCGCTCCAGGGCGGGTGCTCTTTCCTCACTGCATCGCGTTCGATCCGCACCAACCGGATCGTCGGCACCTCCGGAGCCGCCTGTCTTGCCATAGCGGTTGACGCCCGGCGCTTCCACCGGCAGTAGAACGTCCTTCTCAATCTCGGTGAAGATGAGATTGAGTGACCACATTCATCCGCCGCCCCGTGCGGGTGAAGGGAAGGGAGTTCCGAAAGCAGCGATCGCATAGAGTGTCAACCTCATCCTTGAACACGACCGCGGTCTGGTTTGCTTCGACGAGTTGCATGACAGCCCTCGTCACGCGGGTGTGGGTGAGAATAGTACGATTCAATCATCCGTTTGTAGCCATGAAGGGCCCTAAAGGTCTTGCGTATGCTGCTGTCGGCGTCGGCGCTACGCTGAATGACGGACCGAGTGACGATCATCATTTCTCATACGAGTCGCGGTCGCTGCATGGTGCCGGGAAGCCGTTCTCCCTGGCATCGGCCGTTACGATGCGGTTGTCGGCCTTCAGAGGGCAGCTCGCGGTTATTTCGGCTCGCCAGGATCCTGCCTTCAGTTGCGCACATTGTCTTTCGAATGCAGGGTGGCCTGAGGAGTGCAACGGAGCGGCGATGGATCGTCCCTGCCAGCAACGGCCTGTCCCGCACTTGCACCGTTCGTGACCGCGTATGGGAAATTGGCCCGCTGCATGCTGAAATTGTATAATGGGCACGATGGGCACGATGGTCCGTCAATGCTCCTTGTTCAGCCGTGCTGGAATTCCTCACGTCGCAGAAGGCCGGGCTTCGAGGCCAGGATTCTTGGAGTAGCGATCCAGGCGACGGCACTGGTGCAACCAAGCGTCCCATTGATCCACAACCGTTACGATTCGGAGATCCGCGCCATGAGCTCTTTCGCCTCCTGCGGTGTCAGTTGCCGCCTCCGCATGGTTCTTATTGCAGCGTGCCTGACCAGCTCGGTCGCCGCTGCGCAGCAGCCATCGGCGTCTGATACCGCGGTCGCCGAGCGGTGCCAAGGGCCGGAGTACCGCGAGTTTGACTTCTGGCTGGGAGCGTGGGAGGTCCGCGACTCTACCGGGAAAGTCCTCGGGCACAACGAGATCCGCCCGGTGTCCGGCCAGTGCGCGCTGCTGGAGAATTGGCGCGGCGCGGGCGGGGGACGCGGCGTCAGCATTAATACCTACGACACCGAGCGGAGCAAGTGGACGCAGCGGTGGGTGGGCAGCGGCGCAACGCTGTGGCTGGAGGGCGGCCTTCAGCAGGGCGAGATGGTGCTGACCGGGACCGAGCTTCGCACCACTCCGCGCGGCAAGGTGCTGGACCGTATCACCTGGACCCCGCTGCCGGACGGCCGCGTCCGCCAGAGTTGGGACATTTCGGCTGATCGTGGTGCGACCTGGATGCACGCGTTTATCGGTTTCTATCACCCCGTCCGGCACTCATCCTGATCGAACTCACCCACCCACTGACCCAGGAGGTCCGATGACATTACGGAAATCCGTCGCCCGCGTGATCGCGGGTGCCGTCGTGGGCTGGCTGGCACTCATGGTCCTGAGTTTTCCGTTGAGCCTTCTCATCAGTCGCCTTGCGCCGGGAGCGACCATGCTGTCGGATGGCGTCCTGTACCTGGACTTCGCCCTCAGCGTGCTGATAGTGGGCCTGGCCGGGTACGTTGCCACCCGGATTGGCGGGCGGGCCAGCACTTACATCATGGCTGCGCTGATCGTGGCCAGCACGATTGCCGCGCCGGCGCGGAACTGGCCGGGCGCGGCCGGATGGGCGTACGCCGCTTTCGCGGTCGTCATTCTGTACATCGTGGCCTCGCTCTCGAAGGCGCGTGTAGTGCGACGCGGGCGTCTGAGCGGGAGCCCGAGCTGACGAAACCTCTCATAGCGACGTTTCACTCCATGCGAGTCGTGTGAAACCCCTGTTGAGCAGCCCTCGGGGCGGAACCGACGACCAGCAGGCATGGCCAAAGCAACTGGATCTGGCTCGCGGCGATGACACTCGCGCTGGCGTCTCGATGGCGCTCCCGCCGGGATCGATGATCGCGGTCTCGGCCGAGGTGCCAATGGGGTGGGACTCCTCGGGGCTGATCCTGTCGCCGAGACCTCCCTTGTCGCGCGCGCCCGGCGGTTCTTGGCCTTGCTGGAGCATGAGGCCCACCCAGCCCCGGTGGGATGCACAATTCGGGTCGGAGCGGGCGCTCGTCGCATGGCGTGAGCAGCCGCATTCGGCCACCGCGGTCATGCGTGAGATCAACGGCTACTATCGCCTGCTCGAGCGAGGCTGGATGACGACTGAAGTGACCTACTTCTTCAATGACACGGGGCGGATTGAGAGGCTGCTGATCCGCGGAGTGGGAGAGCGGCCACTCGGTCGTACCGAGGAGTTCCAGGCGTGGTTTCGACGGTTGCTGCACCAGTGGCGCCAGGCGACGGGTCTGCCTGCGAAGTGACACATGCCGTTCCTCACCGAGTCGAGCGCCCGATCTGATGCCTCCGTTGAGGAGGGGCGCGCGCCCGAGGTCACTCCATACGTCTGCGGCTTACGCGTTCCGATACCATCCGTGACAGCAGGTGCGGTATGCGCGCTGCCAACTGCTGAAATCGCAGGACCGGGACGGACAAATGACTAAGCTCTCACCGGCAACAATTGCGTTGGTCACTGGGATGCTATGCGCCACGTCCGGCGCGCAGGCACAACGAACAGCGGACGGCACGTCCGAAGCCTCGATGTCACTGGTGGCCGCCGAACGGGCGTTTGCACAGGATGCCAGTGTACGCACCATCAACGAGGCCTTTCTGGCGGTCTTGTCTGACAGCGCCATGATTTTGCGGCCCACACCGGTGATCGGGCGCACGTCGCTCGGTCAGCGACCCCTGCGAACCACGCTCTCGCGGGTCTGGGCCCCGACTTACGTGGAGACCTCGAGCGATGGCCTGTTCGGTTTTGACGGTGGGCCGGAGGAAATTGGAGAGCGTGGCCAGCCGCCGACGATCACTGGGTATTTCTTCTCAATGTGGCGCCGCATTGACGGTGTGTGGCGGCTCGAGAGCAATTGCGGCATAACCTCACCAATTCGGGTGCGTCCCGAGAATGCCGCGCCCTTGCTCACCGCACGCACAACCAATAGCGAGATCCTGGACGAGCGGCAGCTCTGGGATGTGGAGCGATGGCTGATTGAGGATTACAAGCGCCGGTTCGCGCAGCTCGCAGACGACGATGTGCGCGTCTATCGCGAAGGAACCGTGCCCACGACCACGCGCGGTGATGCGATCGCGCTGGTCAACCATGATAGGGATGTCGACCAATCGATACTGCGCGTGGAAATGGTCGGGTCGGCTGAGCTTGGTTACGCCATCGGAGTGCTCGACCCGAATGGTCCCAACCCGCGTGGCTATCAGCGCATGTACCGCCATGGGAAGGACGGCACATGGCGGATCGCGGTTGACTGCCACCCCGGGTGATTGCGCGAGCACCTCATTCCTTCTCTTTCGCCTGCTGTCGCGGACATTCCTCTTCTATCGCAAGTGCATGCGATACCTGCCCTGGCCACAGCTTGGCACAGTGCGCTGCGTTTCATATCGTGGGTCTCAACCTGATGCAATCGAGCTTGACCGGCTTCTGCCCGCTCGAGCGGATCCTGGGTCGGTTTCATGCCTTCGGGTGCCGCCCTGGCGGCCTGCCGGCTGAATCACGGCCGGGAGAGTTCTGATCCCGACCGATGGGGCATGGACCGGCGGCGCTGGCCGGACCTCTGGTTGGCTCCGCACCCACAGGTCATCGGGCGGTCATGGCGGCCGGCTCCGGGCGAATCGGACGCGCCGGAATGGGCGACCGTTCGGGTCTCCCGGCTGGAGCCGCCATTGCGCGGCCCCACCGGCCGCCGGTCGGAAGTATTCTTCGGAGCCTCAACCGACAAGATTGCATGCCTGAGAGAAGCGTGGATGGCCAGGGGACGGTGCTCGTCATTGACGACGAGCCGCAGATCCGGCGTGTCGTTCGTAACGCGCTGGCGGAGGAATTTCTGCGCGTTCTCGAGGCAGCCACCGGGCAGAAAGGCATCGATCTGGCCGCCGCCGAGCGGCCGACGCTCGTGGTACTGGATCTCGGCCTTCCTGACATGGCGGGGCTCCTCGTTTGCCGTGAACTGCGCAAGTGGTGCACGGCACCGGTCATCGTGCTGTCGGCCCGACATTCCGACGCGGAGAAGGTGGCGTTGTTGGACGCCGGTGCCGACGACTACATGACCAAACCCTTCAGCACGGCGGAGTTCCAGGCCCGGGTCAGGGCTCAGGTGCGGCGGGCGCGAACAAGCGGGAGGCCCGCCGAGTCCCCGATCGTCAGGCTCGGCGATGTCGCGGTCGATGTGGCGGCGCGAACGATCACGCGCGCGGGGGAGCCCATCCACCTTACGCCCACGGAATGGAGCCTGTTGCGAGCATTCGTGAAGCATCTGGGCCGGACACTCACTCACCAGCAGATCTTTCATGAGGTGTGGGGTGGCGCCGCCGGCGATGCCCAGGCCTACCTTCGAGTCCATATCGCGAACCTGCGACGCAAGCTCGAGCGCGACCCGGTGAGGCCCAGGCTGATCCACACCGAGCCCGGCGTTGGGTATCGCCTCGAGGCCCATGGCTGAGGTTCGGACGAGGCGGTGGCGTCGGCTTGGATGGACGGTGCTGTGGTGGCCACTGCTGCTGGCGCTGGCGACCGCCGGGCTCGTTGCGCTGCGCGGGCACCTCGATAAGGCGCATGCGGCGCTCGTCTACCTGCTCGTGGTCCTGGGCGCGAGTGCGCGGCGGGGGCGACGTACCGGATTGCTCATTGCGGTGCTCGCATTCCTCGCCTTCAACTTCTTTCTCCTGCCGCCCTACTACACCTTCGTCATCGCCGATCCACTCGACTGGCTTGTGCTCGCCGTCTTTCTCGCCACGGGCGCGGTCGCCGCCCAGCTGCTCGACCGGGCCCAGCGGCAGGCGAGTCTGGCGCAACGCCGCGCCGAGGAGGTCGAACGCCTCTCAGCGCTGGGCGCGGAAACCCTGAGCGCGCCGCGCGCCACAGATGCTGTCGACGCAATCGCCCGCGTAATCCGGACCACACTCGGCATCGACCAGTGCGAGATCTACGCGTACGATCCGACCGGTGGAATCCTGCGGGCCGCAGGCGTGGGAGTACTTGAGGGCTCTGACCAGGACTTCCTGCAGCTGCTACCCTACGCAGCGGAGCACGGCATCGTGGCGACCCGCCGCGTGGATGGGACGGCGCAGGTCGGAGGGACGGTGGGCCAGGGCCTGGGCGACGCGCTGGCTCTCCATCCCGACGCGAACGACATGGTGTACCCGCTCCGCACCCATGGCATCACTCGCGGCCTCCTGCGTCTGGCCAATCGCGACGGGCTGCGGTTGGATTCGGCACGGCGGCGCTTCGCCGAGGCGCTGGGCGTACTATGCCGCGCTCGGCGTGGATCGGATGCATCTGGCGCGCGAGGCTGAGCACGCACACGCGCTCAGAGAGGCGGACCGCCTGAAGGACGCGCTGCTCGCGTCGGTGTCACATGACCTGCGGACCCCGCTCACGACCATCAAGGGACTCGCGCAGGAGATCTGGCAGACTGGCGATGAGCGCGCCTGCGTGATCGAAGAGGAGGCGGACCGGCTCAGCCGATTCGTCGCCGACCTTCTCGACCTCTCGCGCATCGACAGCGGCGTCCGAGTGGAGCCGGAGCTGAACGCGGCCGAGGATCTGGTCGGGGTGGCGGTCCAGCGCGCCACCGGGGCGCTCAACGGGCACGAACTCCGGATCCGGCTGCCGCCAATGGATGATCTCCTCGTCGGCCGCTTCGATCTGGTGCACGCGACGCGAATTCTGGTCAACTTGCTGGAGAACGCCGCGAAGTATTCTCCGCCAGCGGCGCCGGTGGATCTCACGGTCGAGCGCGAAACCGGGATATTGCTCGTCTGCGTTGCCGACCTTGGACCGGGTGTCCCCGCCGCTGAGCGAGATCGCATCTTCGAACCTTTCTACCGCCTGGGTACCACGCCGGACGTCGGCGGGAGCGGACTCGGGCTGGCCATTGCGCGACGCCTCGCCGAGGCGCAGGGCGGCTCGGTGCAATATGCGCCGCGACCCGGTGGCGGAAGTATTTTCGAGCTCCGGCTTCCCGCCGCCGATCTCCCCTCCACCATTTCTTAACAACTCCTTAATATCGGCGCCGCTCGCCTTTGTGCGGCGTTAACGGCTGCGTCCGTAGCTTGGCTCCATGGAATCAGCCTCAGTTGCACGATGCATTGGCGTTATCGCCTTGGGCCTGGTGCTCGTCCTCTGGCGACCGGCCGCCGCGCAGGATGCGCGCGATCCGATCAGCACTGATCGGCCAGGCCTGGGATTCTCGGCCAGATCGCTGCCCGCCGGGGCTGTGCAGGTGGAAACCGGCCTGCCGGCAATCGCGCTTGACGACGAGGCCGGTGCGCACGCCCGCACCTTCAGCTTTCCGACACTCCTGCGTGCCGGCGTGGCACGCGGGATCGAGCTTCGAGCAGCCAGTCCGATCTATACGTCGAGCCGTGTCAGTGCCGCCGGTACCGCCTCAACGACGAGCGGTTTCGGTGGTCTCGAACTCGGCGCCAAGCTCACTACTGCACTGGCGAGAGGTCCCGCGCTCGCCCTGATCCCATCGGTAATTCTCCCGCTCGGTGACGACGCGGTGACCGCCGACCGCGCAGGCTACACCCTGAATGCGGTTGCCTCATGGTCGTTGCCCGGCGGGACCGGACTGACCGGCGTCGCGGGTGGCGCCCTGAATCCCGGCGCGCCCGGCGATTACAACGTAGCCGGCGGCTTCGTCGGGGTCGTCTCGCACGCGCTGGCGGCCCGGACCGGCGGCTACGCGGAAGGCGGTTGGTATCCCACGGAGGGCGCGCCCAATCCGGCCTACGCCGGCGTGGGTGTCACCTGGCTCGTGCAGCCGATGGTCCAGCTCGACGCTTTCGTGGACCGCGGCCTCACCGGCGCCGCAACTGACTGGATCTTTGGTGCCGGCGCTTCGGCGCGCTTCTAGGCGCCTGAGGCTTTCACTGGAGGAGCTGAACCATGGCGGACCTGGTCTTCGTTGTACTCACCGCGCTCTTCTTCGTTCTGTCGTGGGGCCTCGTCCGCCTGGCGGATCGGCTCCGGGGGGAATGATGACCGTCTGGTACTGGATCGGCGGCGCTATCGCGCTGCTGCTGTTCGGCTATCTCGTGGTCGCGCTGCTGATGCCGGAGCGGTTCTCATGAGCGTCAATGGCTGGGTGCAGCTGGTGCTCTACATGGCTGTTCTGCTGCTGCTCGTCAAGCCGCTCGGCGCCTGGATGGCGCGCGTCTACGAGGGCCGTTCCCTCTTTGGCCTCGAGCGCGTGCTCGGGCCCGTCGAGCGGCTGCTCTACCGCCTGTCCGGCGTTCGGCCGGAGCAGGAGATGCGTTGGACTACCTATGCGGCTGGCAATGCTGCTGTTCAATGCGGCCGGCCTGCTGTTCGTCTACCTGCTGCAGCGCCTGCAGGGTGTTCTCCCGCTCAACCCTGCTGGCATGCGGGGGGTGGCTCCGCACTCCGCATGGAACGTCGCGGTAGCTTCGCGACCAACACGAACTGGCAGAACTACGGCGGCGAGACCACGCTCAGTTATTTGACACAGATGCTCGGCCTCACGGTCCAGAACTTCATGTCGGCCGCCACCGGGATGGCGGTGCTTGTTGCGCTGATCCGCGGGCTCGCGCGCCGCCAGGCGTCGAGCATCGGCAATTTCTGGGTCGATCTCACCCGCACGACGCTCTACATCCTCCTGCCGTCTGGCAGTCGTCCTCGCGCTGGCTGCAGACTCTCACAGGGCGTGGTGCAAACGCTCGACCCCTACGCCAGCGCTACGCTGATCGAGCCGGTAGCCGGGCGACAGCGACCGTCGTGACGCATCAATCAATCGCACTGGGTCCGGCCAGCTCGCAGGTCGCGATCAAGCAGCTCGGCACCAACGGCGGCGGCTTTTTCAACGTCAACTCGGCGCATCCGTTCGAGAATCCGACGCCGGTGTCGAACTTCTCGAGATGCTCGCGATCCTGCTGATTCCAGCGGCCTCTGACCTACACCTTCGGGCGCATGGTCGGGGACACCCGCCAGGGGTGGGCCGTCCTCGCGGCTATGACGATCATCTTCGTCCCGCTGCTTGCTGCCGGACGGTGGCGGAGCAGTCCGGCAATCCGGCGTTGACCGCGTTCGGGGTGGACCAGGCGGCGACGCCGCTGCAGGCCGGGCGGCAACATGGAGGGGAAGGAGGCGCGCTTCGGCATCGCCGCAACTGGCGCTTGGGCCGTGGCGACGACCGCCGCGTCGAACGGCTCCGTCAACTCGATGCACGACTCCTACACTCCGCTCGGCGGCCTCATTCCTTTGTGGCTCATCCAGCTCGGTGAGGTGATCTATGGTGGGGTCGGTCCGGCCTCTACGGGCTTCTCGTATTCGTCATCGTCGGCGTGTTCGTGGCCGGGCTCATGGTGGGTCGCACCCCCGAGTATCTCGGCAAGAAGATCGAGCCGTTCGAGATGAAGATGGCCGCGATCGCGGTTCTGGTACCGCCGGCGATGGTGCTCGATGGCGCCGCCATTGCCGTGGTGGCGCCATCGGGTGTCGCGGCCATTCAGGACCCGGGGCCGCACGGCTTTTCGGAGGTTCTCTACGCCTTCAGCTCGATGGGCAACAACAACGGCAGCGCCTTCGCCGGTTATGGCGCCAACACTCCGCTGGTCAACACGCTGGGTGGTATCGCGATGCTCTTCGCCCGCTATTGGGTGGCGCTTCCGGTGCTGGCGATCGCCGGCTCGATGGCTGCGAAGAAGCGGGTCCCGGCCGGGCCCGGCACCTTGCCCACCCACACGCCACTCTTCGTCCTGGTGCTCGCCGCCGTGGTGATCGTGGTGGGTGCCCTGACCTTCATTCCGGCGCTGGCGCTCGGCCCGCTGGCCGAACAGTTCGCGCTGTTCACCGGCCGGTGACCGCGGACCGAGGAGGCGTATCATGACTGCATCAACCAGTGTCCAGGCCGCCGAGCCGAGCAGGCGTCCTCGGGGCGCTCCAGCAGGTCCGTCCGCCGGGGCCTCTTCGATCCGGCGATCACGCGCGGCGCCATGATCGCCGCGTTCCGGAAGCTTGGGCCCGCGGCATCAGATCCGGAACCCCGTGATGTTCGTCGTCTGGGTGGGCAGCGTGCTCACCACCGTGCTCTGGGTTGCGGCCGCTCGCGGGCTGGCGCCCTGGATGAGTCGGCAGGCTTCATCCTTGCCGTGGCCGCTCTGGCTCTGGTTCACGCTGCTCTTCGCCAACTTCGCCGAGGCGATGGCCGAGGGGCGCGGCAAGGCGCAGGCCGATGCGCTGCGGCGCACCCGCACGGAGACGATGGCAAAGAAGCTCGCCGACGCCGCCGACCGCGAGCGGCGGTCGACGAGGTCCCGCGCCGGAGCTCCGCAAGGGCGACTTCGTGCTGGTCGAGGCGGGCGACGTGATTCCGTCGACGGCGAAGTGGTCGAGGGGTCGCGTCGGTCGACGAGAGCGCCATCACCGGTGAGAGCGCCCCCGTCATCCGCGAGAGCGGCGGCGACCGAGCTCGGTGACGGGCGGCACCCGCGTGCTCTCCGACTGGCTCGTCGTGCGCATCACGCGGACCCCGGCGAGACCTTCCTCGACCGGATGATCGCCATGGTGGAGGGGGCCGCGCGGAAGAAGACGCCCAACGAGATCGCGCTCGACATCCTGCTCGCGGCGCTCACGATCGTCTTCCTGCTCGCGTGCGTCACGCTGGTGCCGTTCTCGATCTTCAGCATCCAGGCCGCCGGCCGCGGCGAGCCGATCACGCTCACGGTTCTGGTGGCGCTGCTGGTCTGCCTGATCCCGACTACCATCGGCGCGCTGCTGTCGGCCATCGGCATCGCCGGCATGGACCGGATGATCCAGGCCAACGTCATCGCCATGTCGGGCCGGGCCGTCGAGGCCGCGGGCGACGTGGACGTGCTGCTGCTCGACAAGACCGGCACGATCACGCTCGGGCAACCGACAGGCCCGCGCGTTCCTCCCGGCGCCCGGCGTGACCGAGGCGGCTCGCCGACGCGGCGCAGCTCGCCTCCCTGGCCGATGAGACGCCCGAGGGCCGCAGCATCGTGGTGCTGGCGAAAAGAGTTCGACATGCGGGGCCGGAACGTCCACGAGCTGAAATGCGCACCTTCGTTCCCTTCACGGCGCAGACCCGGATGAGCGGTGTCGATCTCGACGGCAGGCAGATCCGCAAGGGTGCGGCTGACGCGGTCGAGCGCTACGTGCAGGAGCAGGGCGGGCGCCTTCCCCGCGAGGTGCGCGGCGGCGGTGGACGACATCGCACGCGACGGGGGCACGCCGCTCGTCGTCGCCGAGGGCGACCGCGTGCTCGGGGTGGTCCACCTCAAGGACATCGTGAAGGGCGGCATCAGCGAGCGCTTCGCCGAGCTGCGCGCGATGGGGATCAAGACGGTGATGATCACCGGCGACAACCCGCTCACCGCCGCCGCGATCGCGGCCGAGGCGGGGGTGGATGACTTCCTGGCCGAGGCCACGCCCGAAGCCAAGCTCGAGCTGATCCGGAAGTACCAGGCGGCGGGCCAGCTGGTCGCCATGACCGGGGACGGCACCAACGACGCGCCGGCCCTCGCGCAGGCCGACGTCGCTGTGGCCATGAACTCCGGGACCCAGGCGGCCAAGGAAGCCAGCAACATGGTCGACCTCGACTCGAACCCGACCAAGCTCATCGAGATCGTCGAGATCGGGAAGCAGCTCCTCATGACGCGCGGGGCGCTGACGACGTTCAGCATCGCGAACGACGTCGCCAAGTACTTCGCGATCATCCCGGCGGCGTTCGTCGGCATCTATCCGGCGCTGGCGTGCTCAACATCATGCGCCTGGCAACACCCGCGAGCGCCATCCTGTCGGCGGTGATCTTCAACGCGCTGATCATCGTCGTACTGATCCCGCTGGCGCTGCGGGCGTCCGGTACCGGCCCGCAGGCCGCGGCGCGCGCTGCTGCGGCGACAACCTGCTCATCTACGGCGTGGGCGGGCTGGTGGCACGCCGTTCATCGGCATCAAGCTCATCGACCTGATCCTCGTGGCCCTGGGGGTCGACATGGAAGGCGCACGGCCAGGGCGGGCCCAGGCTGCGAGCGGCCGTCCCTCGCTGCTGGCTCGTTGTTCACCGTGCTGACCGGAGTGGTGTATCCGCTGGCGATGACCGGTCTCGCGCAGTTGTTCTTCCCGCGACAGGCCAACGGCAGCCTGATCGTCCGGCACGGGGAGGTCGTCGGCTCAGCGCTCATCGGACAGTCTTTCGACGCCCCGGACTACTTCTGGAGCCGGCCCTCGGCCACGCGCCGGCTATCCGTACAACGCGCGCCGGCTCCCGGGGCTCGAACCTGGGACCGACTGAGCCCGGCTGATCGATGCGGCGCGTGAAGCGAGCGCCAGGCCTCCGGGCCGCCGATCCGGAGACGCGCCCGGTGCCCGTCGACCTCGTGACCGCTCCGGGCAGCGGGCTCGATCCGCATATCTCGCCGGCTGCCGCGCGCTACCAGGTGGGCCGGGTGGCCGAAGACCCGCGGTCTCGATCCGGCCGCCGTTGAGGCGCTGGTGACGCGCGCCACTGAAGGACGGGCGTTCGGCGTGCTCGGCGAGACACGGGTCAATGTTCTGCTGCTCAACCTGGCGCTGGACTCCCCTCGGTCAGTCCGCCGCCCCTCCGGCGCGCGGAAGGCGGTCGCCGGATGACGGGGAGACCGGCCGGACCCAGACGCGCTGCTCGCCCAGGTGCAGCGACGACCGGGGACCGGCGCGTCCGTGGCCGCCTGAAGGTCTTCTTCGGCGCGACCGCCGGCGTCGGGAAGACATACGCCATGCTGGAGGAGGCGCGGCGCCGCCGGCGTGAGGGCGTGGACGTCGTGGTAGGTGTTGTGGAAACCCACGGTCGGCGCGAAACGGAGGCGCTGCTGGATGGGCTCGAAGTCCTGCCACGGCGCATGCTCGAGCACCGGGGTGTCCGCTCTGGCGAGTTCGATCTCGACGGCGCGCTCGCCCGCGCGGCCGGGGCTCGCTCCTGGTCGACGAGCTCGCGCACACCAACGCGCCCGGGCTCGCGGCACGCAAAGCGGTGGCAGGATGTCGAGGAGCTGCTCGGGGCCGGGATCGACGTCTACAGCACGGTGAACGTCCAGCACGTTGAGAGCCTCAACGACGTGGTGGCCCGCATCACGATGTCCAGGTACGCGAAACGGTGCCCGACGCGGTGCTCGAACAGGCCGACGAAATCGAGCTGATCGACTTGCCACCCGAGGAACTGCTGCAGCGGCTGTCCGAGGGCAAGGTCTACATCCCGCACCAGGCGCAGCGGGCCACGGAACAACTTCTTCCGCAAGGGCAATCTCATCGCGCTGCGGCAGCTCGCGCTCCGCAAGGCCGCCGAGCGCGTCGACGACGCAGATGCAGACCTACCGCCGCGCGCTAGGCGTGGCAGAGATCTGGCCGGTGACGGAGCGGATCCTGGTGCGCGGTGGGACCGACGCCGGTGCGGCCACGGCTGGTGCGCGCCGCCAAGCGAATGGCGAACCGGCTTGGTGCCGAGTGGACGGCGCTGTTCATCGAGACACCCGACGCCACGCCATTGGGCGGACGCTAGACCGGGCGCGCGTCTGGGAGACGCTGCGCCTCGCGGACTCCCTTGGCGCCAACACCGTGACGATCACGGGTTCGGATGCCGGCCGGGAGGCTACTCAACTACGCTCGGACCCACAACGTCGGACGCAGTCGTCGTCGGCAAGCCAAGCCGGTCGCGCTGGCGCGAGCTGCTGTTCGGATCAAAGATCGACGGCGTCATCCGCCACAGTGGCGACATCGATGTCTACATCATCGCCGGCGCGCCGGAGGCGGTGCCGGCGCGCGGGTTGCGGCCGGTGGTGCCGGTCGAGCGGGCGCCGTGGACCGTCTACGCCCGTGTGGCCGTCATCGTGGCCGTGCTGACGGTGGTGGCGGTGATGATGCGGGAGTTCTTCTCGCCGGTGAATCTGGTCATGGTGTACCTCGTGGGCGTGCTCGTCATCGCCATGCGGTTCGGACGCGGGCCCTCGGTGCTCGCCGCGGTGCTGAGCGTTGCCGCGTTCGACTGGTTCACGGTTCCGCCCTACTATACGTTCGCCGTCACCGACACCAGTATCTCCTCACGTTCGTGGTCATGCTGGGCGTCGCGCTCGCGATCAGCGGGCTCGCCGTGCGGTTGCGCGAGCAGGTGCTGCGGTCACGCGCGAGGGAGCATCGCACGGCCGCCCTGTACGAAATGAGCCGGGAGCTGATCGAGACGGCCGACCTCGACGAGGTCCTTGTGGCTGGAACGCGGCAGCTCAGGACTGTCTTTGGTCTTCGCCCCGTCATTCTGCTTCCCGGCGAGGAGAAGCGGCTGGTGCCATGGCCGGGGACGGCGGAGGAGCCCGCGCCCGTAGTGGGTCCACAGGAGCTCGGCGTTGCCCAGTGGGTGTACGACCATGGGGAGCGCGCGGGCGCTGGCACCGACACCCTGCCATCGGCGAATGGGCTCTACCTCCCGCTGTCGGCACCCGCCGGCACGGTGGGCGTGTTCGGGGCGCTGGACATTGATGCGGCGCGCTTTCGCGATCCGGAGCAGCTGCACCTGCTCGAGACCTTTCTCCATCGTGTGGCCGCGGGCGTCGAGCGGAGCCGACTGGCTGACGAGACTCGGCGCGTTCGCGAACTCCAGGAGCTGGACCGGCTGAAGAGCGAGTTCGTGGCGACGGCGTCGCATGAGCTCAAGGCACCGCTCGCCAGCCTTGCGCTTACGGTCGGCCGCCTCCGGAGCGCGTCGCCCGGAGTCGGCAGCGAATGGATGGCGCAGCTTGACGCGGCCGAGGAGCAGGTCGTGCGACTGCGTCGGCTGGCTGACGATCTGCTCGACCTGGCTCGGCTCGAGGCCGGCCGCGTCGAGCTGCACATCCTGGCGGTCGATGCCGGGGCGCTCGTCCGTGAGCAGGTCGACCTGCTGCAACAAGTGGCGGCGGAGCGGGGCGTACGGCTCGGGCTCGATGTGCCGGACGGCCTCCCGGCGGTCGCTGCGGACCGTAACCGCCTCGGCCGAGTCATCGACAACCTGGTGCTGAACGCGCTTCGGCAGGTCGGGGTCGGAGGGCGCGTACTCGTGTCGGTGGACGCGTTCGGCCGCTTCGTGCAGGTTTCCGTCGCGGATGACGGGCCGGGAATCTCGATCGAGGATCAGGCGCGCATCTTCGACCGGTTCGTCCGACTCGGGCAGGCGGGGCCCGACGGCAGTGGCCTTGGCCTGCCGATCGCACGCGAGATCGTCCGGGCACACGGCGGCGCGATCTGGGTGGACTCCGGCCTGGGCCCGGGTAGCGTCTTCAGCTTCACAGTGCCGGTCGCGGCCGGCGACGGAAAGGATGCGGCGGAATGAGCAGGCCGGGGATACGACTGGCGGATTACTTCGATCTGGAGAACGTGCGACTCGATCTGGCCGCGACCACGAAGCCGGAGGCTATCCGCGAGCTGCTGGCGAGCTTCGGGCTGCCACCCGAGAGCGAGGCTGCCACGCTCCGAACCATTCTGCGGCGGGAAGAGATGGGAAGCACCGGTATCGGCCGTGGAATTGCGGTGCCGCATGGGCGCACGCCTCTGGTCTCGACACTGCGGGTGGCGTTCGGGCGCTCGGTGGGCGGCATTCCCTACGAATCTGTCGACGCAGCGCCGGTGCATTACCTGTTCCTGCTGCTTGCGCCGCCGGTCGAGGTGTCGAATGAGTACCTGCCGGTACTGGGGCGCATCGCCGAACTGGCGAAGGACCCGGCAACCGGCGGGGAGCTCGCGGCAGTGGAGTCGGTCGAGGATCTGCTGGCGCTCTTCCAGGAGGGAGACTGATCGCTCCGGCCGGCACGTAGGCCTTGATCTCATGCATGATGCTGCGCTCCCAGGCTAGATGTCCACCTCTGCCGGCACGGGTTCCGCAAAGTGGCTCGGCCGGAGTTTGGCTCAATCTCTCTGTCCCCGCCAGGCGCAGCCGCCGCGCAAGCTCCCTCTCCTTCCAGAGCGAATAGATGGCCGGGATCACCACCAGGGTGAGCAGCGTTGCGCTCACCATGCCTCCCACCATCGGGTCTGCGATGCGTTTCATGACATCCGCCCCGGTCCCTTCGCTCCAGAGAATCGGCGGGAGGCCGCCGATCACCGCCGTGACGGTCATGATCAAGGGACGTACCCGGAGCATCGCACCCTCGGTGACTGCCTGGGCCAGGTCCCCGCGCTCCGGCACCCGGCCGCTGGCCCAGCGCGACCGCCACGGCTGATCCAGTTGGACCAGCATGATGACGCCGGTTTCGGCCGCCACTCCCGCCAGCGCGATGAACCCGATCGCGACTGCCACGCTCAGGTTGTAATGCGGCGGCCACATGAGCCACATCCCGCCCACCAGCGCAAAGGGAAGCGAGAGCATCACGATCGCACTTTCGGCCACGCTGCCGAAATTGAGATAGAGCAGCAGCAAGATGATGCCGATGGTGACGGGAACCACGACCCTGAGCGTGCGGTTGGCGCGCTGCATCGCCTCGTATTGGCCCGACCATTCCAGCCGGTATCCGGGAGGGAGCGCCAGTCTGGCCCCGAGCAGCTCCTTGGCCTCCGCGACGTAGCTGCCCACGTCGCGGCCTGCACATCGACGTATACCACATTGTTGAGGTAGCCATTCTCCGACTTGATCAGCGTCGGCCCGCGCACGACCGCAAGGTGCGCCAGCGTGCCGAGCGCCACCTGGGCTCCTGACGGCGTTGCGACGAGGGTGTTCGCGATGACGTCGGGACTGTCACGGAGGTCACGAGGATAGCGGACCAGTACCGAGTAACCTTCCCGCCCACCGCTGTGCTGGCGGCCATCAGCAGGTCGCCGACCGGCATTCCATTACGCGCGGCAGCGGTCCGGTCCACCTTCACATCCGCGAAGCGACCGCTCATAGTCCGGCGAATTCCGACTTGGTTCCCGGGACGCCGGGCAGCAACGCCTCGATGTGCTTTCCGATCTGCTCCAGGGTGCCGAGATCCGGGCCGAAAACCTTGATGCCGATCGGCGTCTTGATTCCGGTGGTCAGCATGTCGAGCCGGTTCTTGATCGGCATCGACCACATGTTGGCGACTCCCGGCGTCTTCACCGTTGCAGTGGCGTCGCTCACGATCGAGTCGTAGGCTACTCCGGGGCGCCATTCGCGCTTGTCCTTCAGGATGGCAATGGTCTCAAGCACGGACATCGGTGCCATGTCGGTCGTCGTCTCGGCGCGCCCGATCTTGCCCAGCTCCATCTTGACTTCCAGGATTCGGGCCAGGGCCGCGTCCCGCTGCTGCAGCACCGCCCGCTGGCCGGTTTCATCAACGTGGAGTCGCTCGACATAGCCGCTGAAGCGCGGGGTTGACCTGTACGCCGGCCACATCGCTGGAAGCCGACTCGACCTACGCCCTGCACATGGGAACTGGACTGATGACTGCCGCCGGTGATACTGTGAGCATACGTGCCGGTCTCGGGATAGGCGGGCAGTGGCTCATGGGGGGCATGATGTTCACGTGCATGACGAGTTTGGTCGCGGTTCGCGCGGCGGCGCTGGCGCCCTGATGGGCGCTCGTCCGGGAGTCGCGGCGCTGGTTGTCAGCTTGGTGTTTCTCGCGGGTGGGTGCTCAGACCCGCGGCAAGGCGGGCCGAGGAATGCAGCTGGCGACGGCGCGCCCGATACCCCGCCACCCCGGGGTATGCGGGGTATGATGTCCGGCCGGATGCCGATGATGGGGGGTGCACCTGCCGATACCGCCGCCGCCCCACAGGCGAGCGTTGCTCCCGCGCCCGCGGCGGCGGGCTGTCCAGCGACAGCGCAGCCGCTCGTGGAGCAGGGTCGGCGGATCTTCAGCGGCACGGGCAACTGCTTCGCCTGCCACGGACCGAGTGCCGCCGGTACGGTGGCGGCCCCCGACCTGACTGATACGCAATGGCTCGACATTGATGGAACCTACGCCTTGATTGTCGGGCTGGTCCGCGCCGGTGCCCCGGCACCCGCAACAATATCCGGGTCTCATGCCGCCGACGGGTGGAGCGCCGTTGAGCAATGAGCAGGTCTGCGCCGTTGCGGCGTACGTGTATTCGCTTCATTCCAGGTGACGCCGGCCCGGCCCGCTCGGGGCCGCGGCGTCTCATGCAGGCAGCCACGCTGCCCGGCGTGTCTCTCCGGCCCAGACACTGTTGGTTGGATTCCTCAGCATCGTGTGTCTTTTGGCAAGCATTGTAGCGCCTTGACGACCGCCGCCCTCGCGTGACCACACTGAAGCCGCATGGATACTGCATGTATTTACCATGCCGTGGCGCTGTCCAGCCGGGGCCTTCGCTTGAGCCATCTTACGCTCGCCTACAACACCCTCGAAGGAACGCTTGCTCTCGGCGCGGGCGTTCTTGCCGGCAGTGTCGCGCTCGTCGGTTTCGGGGCCGACAGTCTTATCGAGGTGACGGCGAGCGGAGCGGCTGACGCTCCGCATCGTCGGTGGCTGCTTCCTGGCGCTCGCCTTCTGCGTGGCCTGGGATGCGGTGGGCGCGCGGCTCAGGCGGGAGGCGCCGAGTGAATCCATTCTGGGCATTGTGATAGCCGCCCTCTTCGATCATCGTCGCCGTACACAGCAGCGCACTCGAGGCCGAAGTCGAATCAGACATCGCTCTGTGCCTTCCTGTCGGTGATCCTCCTCGGCGGCTTGATTCTGAATGCAGTGCTCGGGTGGTGGTGGGCGGACCCCGTCGCTGCGCTGGTCATGACGCCGATCATCGCCGGCGAGGGGGCTGAGGGACTGCGCGGTGAGTCGTCGTGCGGAGATCAGTGTCACTGAGGAGATGACCCTCGAAGGGCAGGGCTTGTCGTGACGACGCAGGTACCGGGACGAAAAAACGGCCAGCTTCGCATTCAAGCTGGCCGTTTGATATCCATCGGGGCGCCCGGATTTGAACCGGGGACCTCCTGCTCCCGAAGCAGGCGCGCTAACCGGGCTGCGCTACGCCCCGTGTGGGCTGAAAGCTCCAGTCGAAAAGCACTAGTTTCGCTCAGCCTT
This sequence comes from uncultured Gemmatimonadales bacterium, assembly GCA_963798915.1. GTDB lineage: Bacteria > Gemmatimonadota > Gemmatimonadetes > Gemmatimonadales > GWC2-71-9 > CAMLHP01. The sequence continues at coordinate 331,786 of CAWCVB010000005.1, forward strand.
CAGCCTTCAGCCTCAGCCTTCAGCCTTCAGCCTTCAGCCTTCAGCCTTCAGCCTTCAGCCTTCAGCCTTCAGCCTTCAGCCTTCAGCCTTCAGCCTTCATGCGCCCGGAGGGACTCGAACCCCCAACCTTCTGATCCGTAGTCAGACGCTCTATCCAATTGAGCTACGGGCGCTCGGCGGCGCAGAACACGCCAGCCATGGGCGGTACAAGGCTCGAACTTGTGACCTCCACGATGTCAACGTGGCGCTCTAACCAACTGAGCTAACCGCCCGAGGAGACGGACAGACGGCTAGACGGACGGACGGCTAGATGGAGAGTGGTCTGGTGACGGATGCCATTCCCTCACCGGAGGCCACCAACCGTCTAGCCGTCCAGCCGCCTAACCGTCTTCCTGCCATAGCGGGGGTGGGATTTGAACCCACGACCTCCGGGTTATGAGCCCGGCGAGCTACCAGACTGCTCCACCCCGCGACGCGACCCGTAACTTCAGGTCCATTCCCCGTGGCGGCCTTGGCCGCCACTAATCATTGGGTCAGGGCTTAAGCCCTGCCGCCGAGACCTGCTCCACCCCGCGACGTTGTGACGCTTAGCGCTCAGCGCTGAGCGCTAGAGCGGGAAACGGGACTCGAACCCGCGACCCCAACCTTGGCAAGGTTGTGCTCTACCAACTGAGCTATTCCCGCGAGCGGACGACAATGCTAGCCAGCCGGTTCACGCAACGCAACGCCAGCCCCGCACCCGTCCTGTCCCACGCTGCCGCTCCCACGCTGCCGCGCGTCCCACCAAATGGAGGCGAGGGGGATCGAACCCCTGACCTCGTGAATGCCATTCACGCGCTCTCCCAACTGAGCTACGCCCCCGTTATATTGTCGCGCCCCGAAGTGGCCGGGGACGCAGGCGCGGCAGCACGGCAAGTTATCCGAATTCACCCGGCCGCGTCAAGCGGCCACGGCCCGCGACGCCTCGCGGCCTCCGGTTTCCGCATTAGTTTGGATCAATGACCAAGAAGCAGGCATCCGACAGCGGCGATCAGGCGCCCAAGCGGCCCACCAAGCGGCCGCCCGACGACTCCATTCCCGCGATCACCGACGACATGTCGATGGCCGAAATCCTGGCGGCCAGCCCGCCCGCCAAGGGCAGGCGCAGTCGCAAGCGCGAGACCGCCAAGTCGCTCGGCGTTTACGACGCCGACGGCGACATCCTGGATCAATACCTCTACGAGGTCAGCCTCACGCCGCTCCTGACGTCGGCCCAGGAGATTGCCATCGCGCGCAAGGTGCGCGCCGGCGATGAAGCCGCCATGCAGGAGCTGGTCAAGCGCAACCTGCGTTTCGTGATTTCGGTGGCCAAGAAATACCAGAACCGGGGTCTGGCGCTCACGGACCTGATTGGCGAAGGCAATGTGGGTCTCCTGACCGCTGCGCGGAAATTCGACCCCGACATGGGCGTCAAGTTCATCTCGTATGCCGTGTGGTGGATTCGCCAGGCCATCCTCGCCGCGCTGGCGCGCCATGGCCGCACCGTGCGGGTGCCACTCAACCGCACCGCGGACCTGTCGCGCATTGGCCGGACCTCGGAGGCCCTCCGCCAGGAACTCCGCCGCGAGCCCACGCCTGAGGAAATCGCGGCATCGACGGGCCTCGCCCTCGACGTGGTGCAGGCGCTCGCGGCATTGAATACGGCCGAGGTTCGGCTGGATGCGCCGCTCGATCCCGAGGGCGACCGCTCGCTGATCGATCGCTTCGTTGCCGAAGGACAAGGGGATGTCGAGGAACGGGCCATGGACCAGTTCCTGTCGGAGGAGATCGAAACGGCGCTGCGGACGCTGCCGCCGCGTGATGCCAAGGTGCTGCGGCTGTACTTCGGGCTGGACGGCGACCGGGAGCACACGCTCGAGGAGATCGGCAGCATGCTCGGTGTCACGCGCGAGCGGGTGCGCCAGCTGCGCGACCGAGCCCTCAAGCGGCTGCGCGAGGGCGATGCCGGCCGGGCGCTGGCGAGTTTTGCGGCGTAGGGCGCTCGACGCCACGATATTTCCCCCCTAACTTCCTCCCGTGCCTCAACCCCCATTGCCGGCCCCGTTCTGGACGCGGGCCATTGTGCAGGTCGGTCATTCGGCCAAGGGCGCTGCCCGCGCCCTGGCCGACGTTCCAACCTGGCGTCCGCATCTGATTCCGCAGATGCGGCGTCTTGGCGTGGACTCGGTACCCATCGGGTTGTTCATCGCCATCTTCACGGGCATCGTGCTCGCCCTGCTCGCATCCTACATCTTCACCGGTGCGATCCCGCTGTACTTCGTCGGCGCCCTGGTCGGCAAGACCATCATGATGGAACTCGGGCCGGTCCTCACCGGGATGGCCCTGGCGGGCCGGGTGGGCGCGAGCATCGCCGCCGAAATCGGCACCATGCGGGTGACCGAGCAGGTCGATGCCCTCGAAACCCTGGGGTACAACCCGGACGCATTCCTCACGGCGCCGCGCGTGCTCGCCGCCATGATCATGTTCCCGGTGGTCACTGCCTTTGCGATGGCGGTCGGCGTGCTCTCCGGATGGATCACGGCGATCAACCTGCTGGACCTGACCTCGCAGGAATTCGTGAAGGGGTTGCGGCAGTTCTACCAGTTCAAGGACATCTGGTTCGGGCTGCTCAAGTCGGCGACCTTCGGTGGGGCCGTTGCGCTCATGGGTTGTCTCCGCGGGCTGCGCTCCCGTGGAGGCGCCGAGGGCGTGGGGGAAAGCACCACGCGCGCTGTCGTTCTGGGATGCGAGGCCATCCTGGTGCTCGATGCCTTCTGGGCAGTGATATTGCTGTGAGCGCGCCGTGATCGAGATACGCGACCTGGCCAAGAGTTTCGGGGACAAGGACGTGCTGCGCGCGGTGTCGCTCGACGTGCCTGACGGGCAGAATACGGTGGTGATCGGCTATTCGGGTACCGGGAAGAGTGTCCTGCTGAAGTGCATCATCGGGCTCCTCCGACCCGATGCCGGACAGGTCACAGTCGATGGAGAGACGGTCGACGACCTGGAGCCCGAGGCGCTGGCGAGCTTGCGTGGACGGGTGGGATACGTGTTCCAGTTCGCCGCGCTGTTTGATTCGATGACGGTGGAGGGCAATATCCGGCTTGGGCTGGCCCGGCGCGATCTTGACGAGGCCACGATCCGCCAGCGGATCGCCGAGGCCCTCGACGTGGTGCACCTGACCGGGTCCGAAGACAAGTTTCCCGGCGAACTGTCGGGAGGCATGCGAAAGCGCGTCGGGCTGGCGCGAGCCATCGCGCTGCGGCCGAAGTACCTGCTCTATGACGAGCCCACCACGGGCCTGGATCCGGTCACGTCGGCCTCGATGAGCCAGCTGATCTGCCGCACCCGTGATCTCGGGGTGACGGGCGTGGTGGTCACCCATGACATGCACAGTGCCTTTGTCGTGGCCGACCGCATCGCGATGCTGTACGACGGTGGGATCCGCCAGGTCGGCACGGTGGAGCAAATGCGCGCCTCGAAGGATCCGGTGGTATCCCAGTTCATCGAGGGCCGGCCTGATGCGCCGACGCCCGGGAGGACGGACCAGTGAAGAGGACCAACGAGTTTGCCGTCGGGGCCGCCGTCCTCGTTGCGCTCGCCGTGATCATCGCCGGCGCGCTCTGGCTGGGTCAGCTGCAGCTGGGTGGGCAGCCAGATCACTACTCGGCCCGATTCCGTACGGTCGACGGGCTCCAGGTCGGAAATCCGGTCACGCTACGCGGCGTGCGCGTCGGGAAGGTGTCCGCCATCCGGCTCGCCGGTGACGACTGGGTGGAAACCGAGCTGGAGCTGGAGTCCAAGGTGCAGCTGCCGCGGAAGCCGGCCGTGATCGCGTCCTCGGCCAGTCTGTTCGGTGGGTGGAGTGCCAATATCATCTCCTTTGAGCCGCTGCCGGACGATCCCAACGTGCGGGCGGCGCTGATCGAGAGCGATCGAGCCGGAGGTGACGCGTGGCCCGGTGCGACGCTGCCGGATATCGGACAGCTGACCGCCCAGGCAAGCCGGATCGCCGGGGATGTGGCCGAAGTGACCAGCCGCATCCAGGGGGCCTTCGATAGCACCGCGCTGAAGGAATTTCGCCAGAGTGTCCTGGATCTGGCCGCGATCTCCAGCCGCCTCGTGAGCTTCACCAAGGCCCAGAGCGCCCGCCTGGATCGGGTGGGGGCGAATGCCGAGGTCACGGCCAACAGTTTCGCCAACGTGTCTCGCAATCTGGATCGTACCGTGGAGCGCATCGACAGCGCCACCGCGCATGGCCAGCTCCAGTCCATCCTCGACAATGGGGCGGCTGCCAGCACGGACTTGCGGACGGCATCCGCCGACTTTCGCCAGGTCATGACCGCGCTGCAGCAGAACCAGGCGAGCCTGATCAACGTCATCCAGGCCATGGACACGCTGCTCGCCCGGATTCAGTCCGGCAATGGTACCCTCGGCATGCTGGCCACCGATTCGACGCTCTACAGTGAGACCGCTGCCACCATGAAGCAGTTCCGTGAACTCATGACCGACTTCCAGGCGCACCCGCGGAAGTACATCAAGATTTCGGTGTTCTGAATGCCCAAGAAACGAGCGGAACTCGAGGTGAGTGCCGGTGGCATCGTTTTCCGCCGCGATCCCGATGGGCAGGCAAGATTTCTGCTGATTCGCGACTCCTATGGCAACTGGGGATTTCCCAAGGGGCACCTGGAAGAAGGCGAATCGCCGGCTGATGCGGCCGTGCGGGAGACGGCGGAAGAAACCGGCTTGGACCAGCTGGTGCTGCGGGGGCCCATCCGGGTCATCGACTGGCATTTCCGCTTTCGCGGACGTCCCATTCACAAGTACTGCCACTTCTTCCTGCTGGAATCTCCGGCCGGCGAGTGCATTCCCCAGCGTGACGAGGGCATCACGGATTTCCGCTGGCTTCCCCTCGCCGGAGCGCTGGACAAGCTCTCCTACGACAACGCCCGCGGCGTCCTGAAGCGCGCGGGTGACATGGAGCGAACGCTCGTGGCCGTCGGCGCGGGCCGTCCGACCTCCCATCCCGCGCCGACCAGCAGCTGACCATGTCACTCGTCGCCGCACTGGTCGACGATCGTGCGGCGCTGCTCGCACTCCGACGCGCGCTGCCAAGGGGCGGGCCGCGGCTGGTCGCCTGCCGTTCGTCCGCCTCACTGCACCGGCACCTCGAGCAGCACCTCACCGACGCCATCATCTTGAGTCCTGCCCGGTTGGGTGATCATGATGGTCACGCGCTTCATGCCTCCTTTCCCGGCATTCCCACGGTGGTCTACTCCGCCTTTCGCCCCGACGATGCGCCGCTCATGCTGGAGACTTTTGCCCGGGGTGTCGCCGCGGTGATGGTGGCCGACGTGGACGACGCGGTGGTGGGGGAGCTCCTCGGCCGGATCACGCTGACGGCCCGTCGGCGCGCCGACATGGCCGATGCAGTGCGGGTACTGCAGCTGGACGAGGCTATCCAGCGGCGGGCCTGGGAGCGTCTCGTCAGTGATGTCGCGACTCCGCTGCGCACGGCGGAGCTGGCCCGGCACCTCGGCGTGAGCCGGGAACACCTCTCCCGGCAGTTCGGGGCGGGTGGGGCTCCCAACCTGAAGCGGGTGATCGACCTGACCCGGGTCGCGGCGGCAAGCCAGCTCCTGCAAAATCCCGGCTATGCGCCGGCCGCGGCCGCGCGACTGCTCGGCTTCTCCTCACCAGCCCACCTGAACGCCACGGCCACCCGTATCGCGGGCGTGGGTGCCAAGGGGCTGGCGCGCCTCGGGCCGAGGGGTGTGCTGGCCCATTTTGTCCGGGGCAACACCCGATCCCGAACCGGCGACTAGCAGGGTCCCAGGTGTGCCCTCCCACTTCCCCGATTCGGCCATTGTGATTAATTTCACAAGCTAGTTCCGGACCGTCACCGACGAACCCACAGGACGCCAATGGCCACCGAAACGATCCTTCGCCCGGGCGAGCTCAAGGACATTCTCATCCGTGAAATCGAGAGCGCGGACCTCGCGACCGTCGATGTCGCGGAAGTCGGCACTGTGCTCGAGGTGCGCGACGGCATCGCGCGGGTTTACGGCCTCAGGTCGGCCACCTCTGGCGAGATGCTCGAGTTCACCGCCCAGGAAACGGGCGAGGTCGTCACCGGACTGGTCCTGAACTTGGAAGAGGACAACGTCGGGTGCGCCATCCTGGGCGATTACCTGAAGCTCAAGGAAGGCGACGAAGTGCGCCGCACCGGGCGGCTGCTGGAAGTGCCGGCGGGTCGTGCCATGCTGGGCCGGGTGGTCGATGCGCTGGGTCGGCCGGTGGATGGCCGCGGCGAGATCGTCACCGACAAGCGGCGGCCGGTGGAGATGATTGCGCCGGGCATCATCGTGCGCCAGCCGGTCAAGGAGCCGCTGCAGACCGGCATCAAGGCGATCGACGCCATGATCCCGATCGGCCGCGGCCAGCGCGAACTGATCATCGGCGACCGGGGCACCGGCAAGACGGCCATCGCGGTGGACACGATCCTGAACCAGAAGGGCACTGGCGTCATCTGTGTCTATGTCGCGATCGGGCAGAAACGCTCCACCGTGGCCACGGTGGTGGAGCGGCTCAGGGAAGCGGGTGCGATGGACTATACCATCGTGGTCGTCGCCTCCGCCTCGGAGCCCGCACCACTGCAGTACATCGCGCCCTATTCCGGCTGCGCTATCGCCGAATATTTCATGTACGAGGAAGGCGCCGCCACGCTGTGCGTCTATGACGACCTGTCCAAGCAGGCCGCTGCCTATCGCCAGCTCTCGCTCATTCTCCGGCGGCCGCCGGGCCGCGAGGCATACCCGGGTGACGTTTTCTATCTCCACAGCCGCCTGCTGGAGCGGGCCGCCAAGATTTCCGAAGATGCCCGCACCATCGAGCAGGATCCCCGCATCAAGAAGCCGGGCGGCTCGCTGACCGCGTTGCCGATCATCGAGACCCAGGCCGGCGATGTCTCGGCCTACATCCCGACCAACGTCATTTCGATTACCGATGGCCAGATCTTCCTCACCACCGACCTGTTCTACTCGAACGTGCGGCCGGCAGTGGACGCGGGCATTTCAGTCAGCCGGGTCGGTGGCAATGCGCAGATCAAGGCCATGAAGAAGGTGGCGGGACCGCTCCGGCTGTCACTCGCCCAGTTTCGCGAGCTCGAAGCCTTTGCCCAGTTCGGTTCCGACCTCGACCCGGCCACCCAGCGACAGCTGGCCCGGGGCGCCCGCCTTGTCGAGGTCCTCAAGCAGCCGCAATACCAGCCGGTGCCGGTGGAGCAGCAGGTCGCGATCATCTTCGCGGTGACCAATGGTTTCCTGGACGACGTCGAGGTCAGGCACATTCGCCAGTGGGAACGGGACTTCCTCAAGTACCTGGAAGCCCAGCGCCCCGAGGTGCTCGAAGGGATTCGCACTCGGAAGGAGCTGACCGATGAGCTGACTGCCGGGTTGCGGTCGGCCATCGAGGCGTTCCAACACGTCTTCGCCGCCGTGTAATGGCCAAGACCAAGGCACTCCGGGGCCGCATTCGCTCGGTCCAGAACACGCGCAAGATCACGCGGACGATGGAGCTGGTGTCCACGTCCAAGCTGAAGCGCGCCCAGGACCGGGTCATCGCCGCCCGCCCGTATGCCGAAGCCCTGCGAGAGGTGATTGCAGCGCTCGTCACGCCCGAGCTGGCCAGCGAATTTCCGCTGCTGCGCGAGCCCGCCCCGCCTGGCGCTGGCGGTCCGGATCGCGCAGCACTCATCCTGGTCACGTCGAACCGCGGGCTCGCCGGCGGCTTCAACTCGAACCTGATCAAGGAAGCCCGGCGACGGATGGCCGAGCTGGAGCATCAGGGACTGACGGTTGACCTTTATGGCATCGGCCGGAAGGGCATCGGCTACTTCCGCTACCTCGGCCGCAGCCTGGCCCTCGAGCGCATCGATATTGGCGACCGGCCGACGTCGGCGCAGGCCACCGAAATCATGGAGCCACTGACCGAGCGATATGCGCGCGGCGAGGTGGCCAGCGTCGATCTGGTCTATGCCCGGTTCGAGAGCGCCATTGCCACCCCGCCGACGGTCATGCGGATCCTGCCGGTGCAAACGCCGGAGCGGCGGGGACCGCGCCCCGACTATCTGCTCGAACCGGACGCCGCCACACTGCTGGAGCGGCTGCTGCCACTCTATGTGCGGAACGCACTCTATCGTGGCCTGGTGGAGACGGCTGCTGGCGAGCATGGCGCCCGGCGCACGGCCATGAAGAATGCGACCGACAACGCCGGTGAGATTCTCGACGGCCTCAAGCGGACCTACAACCGGCTGCGCCAGGCGGCGATCACGCAGGAAATCGCCGAGATCGTCGGCGGCGCGGCGGCATTGCAAGGGTAGACGAGAGTCAACGGTCTACGGTCAACAGTCGACCGTCGACCGTCGACCGATGACCTTTAGAGGAACCAAAGAATGGCAACCACAATCGCAGCCCAGAACATCGGCCGGATCATTCAGGTCATCGGCCCGGTCCTCGACGTAGAGTTCGAGCCGGAGAAGCTGCCGGAGATCTACAACGCCCTGCGGCTGGACGACGGCGACATCCACGTCACGGCCGAGGTGCAGCAGCACATCGGCCAGAACCAGGTGCGCGCGGTGGCCATGAGCAGCACCGACGGGATGCGGCGCGGCATGGAAATCATCGATCTCGGCGGGCCGATCACGGTTCCAGTCGGCGATGCACCCCTCGGCCGCATTCTCAACGTGCTGGGCGAGCCGGTGGACGGCGGAGAGCCCATCGGCAAGGACGTGGAGCGGTGGCCCATTCACCGCGAGACGCCCAAGTTCACCGACCTGGAGCCCAAGACCGAGATCTTCGAGACCGGTATCAAGGTGGTCGACCTGATCGCCCCTTTCGTCAAGGGTGGCAAGATCGGGCTGTTCGGTGGCGCGGGTGTGGGCAAGACCGTTGTCATCCAGGAACTCATCAACAACGTGCAGAAGGGCCATGGCGGCCGGTCGGTCTTCTGTGGTGTGGGCGAGCGCACCCGTGAGGGCAATGACCTCTACCTCGAGTTCAAGGAAGCCAACATCCTGGATTCCGTGGCGCTGATCTACGGCCAGATGAACGAGCCGCCGGGCGCGCGGCTTCGCGTTGGCCTCTCGGGGCTCACCGTGGCGGAGTATTTCCGTGACGTCGAAGGCCAGGACGTGCTGCTCTTCATCGACAACATCTTCCGGTTCACGCAGGCCGGCTCGGAAGTCTCGGCGCTGCTGGGCCGGATGCCGAGCGCCGTGGGATACCAGCCCACGCTGGCCACCGAGATGGGCGACCTGCAGGAGCGGATCACCTCGACCACCAAGGGCTCGATCACCTCGGTGCAGGCCATCTACGTGCCGGCCGACGACCTGACCGATCCGGCCCCGGCGACGGCCTTCGCGCACCTCGATGCGACCGTGGTGCTGTCGCGCTCCATCGCCGAACTGGGTATCTATCCTGCGGTGGATCCACTGGACAGTTCGAGCCGGATCCTCGATCCCCAGTTCGTGGGCGAGCGACACTACGCCGTTGCCATCGGGGTGCAGAATACATTGCAGCGCTACAAGGCGCTCCAGGATATCATCGCTATTCTTGGCATGGACGAACTGTCCGAGGAGGACAAGCTGGTGGTTGCGCGCGCGCGGCGGATCCAGCGCTTCCTCTCCCAGCCATTCCATGTGGCGGAACAGTTCACCGGGTTTCCCGGCAAATACGTGCGGCTGGAAGAAACGATCGCGAGCTTTGAGCGGGTGCTCTCCGGCGAATTTGACCACCTGCCGGAGCAGGCCTTCTACATGCAGGGCGGTATTGACGACGTCGTCAGCCGGGCGCAGGAACTCGCGAGCTCGTGATGCATGTCACGGTCATCTCGCCTGAGGCGAGGATGTTTGATGGGCAGGCCGATGCAGTGGTCGCGCCTGCGTTCGACGGGGAGGTCGGCATTCTGCCGCACCACGCCCCGCTCATGACGCTTCTCGGCGAAGGAACCCTCGCCATCCGGCAGGGCGGCGCGACGCACGCATTTCGGGTGCGGGGCGGCTTCCTGCAGGTCGTGGATGAGCAGGTACGCGTCGTCGCGGAGCACGTTCAAGGAGAGACTCCAAATGCGTAAGCTGATTGTCGGCATGACCGCTGCGGCCGCTGCGCTGATCCTGGCGGGCCACGCCGCGGCGCAGGAGACCGGTACTCCGGTGTTCAAGTCGCCGTATCGGACCTATACCTCAAGTGAAGTGGGCGCCACGATCTCCGATCCGGGTGGCAGTGGCTGGGGCCTGGAAGGCTTCTACGGCTACGGGCATGAAAACTGGGATATCGGACTGCGGGGTGGTTTTCTCGACACGCCCGGGAGCACCAAGGTCCTGGCGGGCGTCAGTGCGCGCACCCGCGTGTTGCAGTCGTCCGAGAGCATCCCACTCGATGGGGCGCTGACGCTCGGGGCCGGCCTGAGGTTCAATGACGGTACCTATGCCTTCATCCCGATCGGCATCTCACTGGGCCGGCGCGTCCTGCTTGAGAATTCGGATGTGACGTTCGTGCCCTACGTGCATCCCATCATGGTGCCGGTTTTCGGGAGCAATGTTGGCGGACTGGGCGACGACTCGGACATCAAGTTCGCGCTGGGGCTTGGCGTGGACATCAAGTTCACCCGGTCGATTGACGTTCGCGTAGCCGGTGCGCTGGGCGACTCGCCATGGGACGGGGTATCGATCGGGCTCGCATTTGTGCACTGATCTGTCCCAGTGACGCTTAGCCTGCGCGCCCGGCGATTGTCGCCGGGCGCGCAGCTTCATCGGCGCTCTTGCATCGCCTCCCGCTGCCGCTAGCTTCCGCGGGTTCATCATCTGGGCATACTTGACGAGGAGCATCATGCGAAACTCCGTAGGCCGCGCCATCCTGCTCTCGACGCTCGTCACGGCCGCTGTTGGCCAGGTGCACGCGCAGGCCGCCGGCCTCCCCGTAATGAACAGTGGGATTGTCAGCGGCATCGGGCTCGCCCTGGATGCTGGCATTCCCAATGACGCTGCCGGAGGCGGCTGGGCGGCGGGCGCCACGCTGAAGGCGGGATTCGGCGTACTCGGCGTGACGGGCACCATCTCGCGCCTGGATCCTGATGCGGCTGACGCCGTGTGGTCGGGCGGGGCCACCGCCAACATGAAGGTCTTCGGCGGGCCGCTGGTGCCGATTGCCGTGACCCTGCAGGCAGGGGCCGGTTACGTGGCGCCGGAATTTCGCTGCCTCACCCCTGGCGCCTGCGATCTCAAGGAGTGGCACGTTCCCGTCGGGCTGGGGGTCTCATTCACGATTCCCAATCCTGCCCTCGCCATCAAGCCCTGGATTGCTCCCCGTGTGGACATCGTGCGCACTTCGCAGACGGGAGTCGACTCCGATACTGACGTGGGGGTGGGGGTGAGCGGCGGCGTCGAATTGAACCTGCTGAACGGCATGGGCCTGCATGCGGCTTATGACTGGTCCAAGCACAACGACGTCAAGCCCGGCATCTTTTCGGCCGGGATCCATTATGCGTTTCGGGTGCCCGGCCTTTGACCATTCGTTACGCCGTTATGAGGGCCGCAGTGCTCGCGTGTGTCGTGCTGGTGGCTGGCTGTGCACAGACCTTTGACGCGACGACACTCGGAGTGCCCGCGAGCATGGCCTCCGCGGCGTCTCCGACGGTGCCGGACAGCGCGGCCGCTTTCTCGGTATCATCGCATGCGATGTTTGGATTCTGGGGCATGGTGTCGCTGAAGAACCCGTCGGTCGAGAAGGCGTTGGCCGGCCAGCTGGTCGGTGGAAAGCGCATCGAGAACGTGCGGATCAAGGTTCGCAGCAGCGTGAGCGACGTGATCTTCACGGTGCTCACGGCCGGCATCATTGTCCCGCGGTCGGTGACGGTCGAGGGGACCGTGACCGGGCCCTGAGGGGTGGCCAGTTCCTATTGGCGCCTCTCCCGGGCGCCACGCTACAGCCTCCTGTTCGCGCTGCCGCTTCTGGTGTTCTATGAGGCGGCAGCGTTTCTGTTGTCCGGCGACGCCGTCTCCGGCGTCCGGAACGGGGCAGACGTCCTGCTCAAGAGTCTCTTCCTCACCCTTGGCGGCCGGCGCGGGCTGGTAGCATTCGATGTGCTCCTGGTGGTGGTGGCGGGCATCTTCATCGTCCGGGACTTCCGGCGGAATCCCGGTCCGCTTCGGGGCGGAGTCTTTGGGGTCATGCTGGGCGAATCGGTCGTCGGCGGACTCATCTTCGGTGTGGTGGCGGGCCTGCTCACGGCAGTGCTGCTTCGTGGCGTGCCCCGGCTGATGCTCGCCCCGGTAGCGGCGCTCAGCGTGCCAACCCAGCTCACCGTCGCGCTCGGGGCGGGGATCTACGAGGAATTGCTGTTCAGGGTCCTTCTGGTCGGAGGGCTGGCGCTGTTCGCGCGCCGAGTGCTGGGTTGGCGACCACTGCCGGGGGGGATCATGGCTGCCAGCGTCGGCGCTGCCCTCTTTTCGGCGTTCCACTACGTTGGCCCCTACGGAGATCCCTTCTCCCTGGCCACCTTTGTGTTTCGGCTCGTCGCCGGTCTCCTGTTCAGCATCATGTACCTGGTGCGCGGCTTCGGCATCACGGCCTGGACACACGCCTTGTATGACGTGTTCCTGATCCTCGCCACCTGAGCACAGCGGCTCAACTGGCACCCGCAGCTGGCCTTCCAGCGGAGGTCTGGCCTCAGGAGTGTTTCATATCGCGAACCATTGTGCATCGCACACGCTGGCTCCGCCCTTCGGGGCATCCGTCACCGCCGGGCGACGCACGGTCGATTATCCTGCGGTGAAGGCAGGTTTGGCACTGTTCGGACCCAACGTGGAGGCGAACCATGGCTTCAGGTCGCGCATCCGGCCACACGCTCCGCTCGCTCGGACTCTGGGCGCTGGGCGGCGTCGCCGGGTACCTGATCATCAGGGAATTCAGGGCAGGGGCGCCCGGCAGGGCAGCAGGGCACACGTCCGGGGGACCGGTGACACCGGCGACGCTACCGGCTGACACGGAGCGAGGCGTCGAGGAGAGCGGCGGGGATTCCGACCAGCAGCTGGATGCCGCCGTTGATGCGACCTTCCCGGCGAGTGACCCGATTTCGATGCAGTTTGAGTGACATCCTCAGGGGCCAATCTTCAGTCGCCTGCCAAGTCTGATCCATAGCCACTGACGACCGACGACTGACGACCGACGACCAACGACCGACGACTTACTTGCTCCTCTCCGCGATGATCGAGTCGAGTATCGGCCGAAAGACCTCGATCGGCTGGGCGCCGATCAGCAGCCCTCCCTCGATGAAGAAAGACGGCGTGGCATTCGCGCCCGTACGGGCGGATGCCAGCGCCTCCTCACGCACCGCTGTCTCGACGGTTGAATCGGCCAGACATCGCAGGGTCGAGTCCCGGTCAAGCCCTGCCGAATCCGCCAGTCCCAACAGCGCTGGCACCGGATTCTCCATCGGTGCCCATGCTGACTGGGCCTGAAACAGAAGGTCGTGCAGGGTCCAGAACTTGCCTTGCCGGGCGGCGCACAGGCCCAGTTCGGCCGCGGGCAGCGCGTTGGGATGAATCTCGGTGATCGGGAAGTTGATGAAGATGTAGCGTACCTTGCCGGTGGCGATGTACTCGCGCTCCAGCACCGGCAGTGTTTCCACGGCATGACGGCGGCAAAAGGGGCACTGGAAGTCCGACATCTCATAGACGGTGACGGGTGCGTCACTCCGGCCCATCACCCGAGCCTCACGCGGGTCCCCGGTGTCGGCGGCCATGGGCCCCGGCGTCGAGACGTTCGGCGGCGGCTCCTGCCTCGGCGGCGATCCGGAGCATGCCGGGGCCAGGAGCGCGGCCAGAATCAGCGAACGGATCAGCATCGTCAGCGCGAGCGGCGGCGGCCGCTCTCCGGATCGAGCATCACTGTGTCGCCCGTGACCTTCACGTTCCAGTACCAGGTCCGGTTCGGGTCAAGCGGATCCCATGAACTGGCGCTGACCCACCATCCGCCCGGCAGCGATGGCAGCGTCAGGACTGCCTCTCCTGCGCTATTGGTGGTATCGCTGATCGGCTTGCCACCAGTCTGGCGCATGAGTTCCTTCGCTCGACCGTCATATCCCGCATAGGTGCTATCTTCCCAGCGAGCCACCGCACCCCGCAGTGAGTCAATGCGGTCGCCCACCGCCGTCCGGGCCTTACTGAGCGCCTGTCTGGCCTCGGCCAGTCTGGTGTCGGCGGCCAGCAGCGCCGAGGCTGGCAAGCTGCCCGCGCTGACTGAGTCGCTGATGGCTGAGCGCGCCTGGTTTGCCGTGAAATAGGCCAGGAAGGGCCCCTTGAAGGCATTGTAGAGGGAGTCGAGCTGGTCGGTGAACGGGCGGCCGCCTCCATGCTCGCGCTCCATGGCAGTCGTGAGACTGTCCCGGTCGAATGGAAGCGCGGTTACGGTTACGCCGCTGGCTGGTGTCAGCCGCTCGGCCAGGTCAGGAATGGCCACGCGGACGACGACCTTCCGAGGGCCGTGGCAGGCGGCCAGCGACAACGCAAGAAGGAGGACTGTTGGGCGGAGCACGAATGAAAGCTATCGCGGCGCTGGTGCCGCTACAACTTCTGGCCGCCGGGCTGCAGGCGCAGGCGGGCCTCCAGCAATACGTTCCAGACCGCCCGACCGGCTTCGTGAGTGACTTTGCCGGTGTCGTCGATGCCGCATCCAGCGCGCGCATGACCGATCTCATCCAGCGGCTTCGGGGCACCACCAAGTCGGAAATTGCGGTCGTCACCCTCCCGACCATCGGCGATCGTGATGGCGCCGAGGTGGCGCTTGCCATCGGCCGAAAGTGGGGCGTCGGATTCGAGGGCGGGGTCGGGGACTCCACCCGCAATCGCGGCATCGTTGTCCTGCTGGTCCCGCGCCAGGATGGTCGAGCTGGTTCGGGACATATTCGTATCGAAGTCGGATACGGTCTCGAAGGTATCGTGACCGATGCCTTGGCGGGCAGGATCCGCGATGACGTCATGGGCCCGCTGCTCGCGAGGGAGCAGTACGGGCGGGGCCTGCTGGCTGGGGTCGAAGCCTTGGCATCGCTGATCGCGCGCGCCAATGGCGTGACTGACTCCACGCTGACGGCATGGAACCCGGACGCAGTGCGCGGTGGTGGCAGCGGTGGTTCGCCCATCCGGTATCTGCCTCTCCTGCTGTTCCTCCTCTTTGGGTTTGTGCTCCCACTCCTTTCCCGGCGGGGGCGCCGCCGGCGGGGGATATATTGGGGAGGGCCCTGGATTGGTGGCGGATTCGGGGGCGGAGGTGGCTGGGGCGGTGGGGGAGGCGGTGGTTTCGGCGGATTTGGCGGAGGCGGCGGATTTGGTGGCGGCGGAGCTGGAGGGCGGTTCTGATGCATCAGGCAGTGCAATCGACGGTGAACGACTTTCTTGCGTCTGCGGACGCCACGCTGCCAAAGGGCTATAGTGCGGTGCTCTATGGCTCGGCCGCCCGGGGTGACTATGTCGCCGGCCGGAGTGACGTCAATCTCCTGGTGGTGGCGGACAGCGCCGATTTTCCGGTCCTGCGGGCACTTGGATCGGCGCTGCGTACGTGGAGCAAGGCGTCACGCGAGCCGCCCCTCCTGTTCACCCGGTCTGAATGGGCAGACTCGACCGACGCGTTTCCGATAGAGATTACCGACATGCGGTCCCACTACGAGGTTGTTCGGGGTAGTGATCCGGTGGCGCCCATGCAGGTGAGCCGGGCCGAGCTTCGACAGGCGCTCGAGAGCGAGCTTCGCGGCAAGCTGATGCGGCTGCGACAGGCGTACGCCACCTTCGGCAACGACGCCGGCAAACTGACTCCCGTCGCCCGGAGCTCAGTCTCATCCATCCTGGTCCTGTTGCGGGCGCTGGTCGGCTTGGAACGTGGCGAGGGTGCCGCGTCTGACGATTCCGAGCGGCTGGTTGGGGAGGCAGCCCGGATCTCCGAATTTGCCCCCGATGCGCTGCTGGCACTGGTTCGTCATCGTGACCAGAAGTCATGGAGCTGCGGCGCCGACCTGTTCGAAGGCTATGTGACGTCCGTGGCGCGCGCCGCGCACCACGTCGATCAACTTCAGACCGGAGATTCGTGAATGAAGCGCGTCAGGCTCTCCTCCGCCCTGCTGGCCGTGGCGCTGGCCACGTCGGGCTGCGGATACAACACGATTCAGACGAAGGATGAGCAGGTCAACAAGGCTCAGGGCAACATCCAGACCCAGTTGCAGCGCCGGGCCGACCTGATTCCGAACCTGGTGGAAACGGTGAAGGGCGTGACCAAGCAGGAGGATACCGTATTCATCTCGATCGCCAATGCGCGGGCTCGCCTGAATGGCGCCGTCCAGAGTGGCAATGTGCCCGCAATGGCCCAGGCGAACGCGGCGCTGTCGAGCGGACTGGGCCGTCTCCTCGCCATCGCCGAGAATTATCCCGACCTGAAGTCGAGCCAGAATTTCCGCGACCTGCAATCGCAGCTGGAAGGGACCGAGAACCGGGTGGCCGTGGCGAGGACGGACTACAATGATGCGGTCAACCAGTACAACTCATTCATCCGGCGGTTTCCCTATAACCTGACCGCCAAGATCTTCGGCATGAGCAAGCCGAGGGACTACTTCGAGGCGGAACCGGGTGCGACCGAGACGCCGAAGGTGAAGTTCTAGACGACGGAAGGAACGGAGGCGGGAAGGCGGGAAGGCGGGACGCCAAAAGGGGCAGCTTCGCGATAACGCGGCGCTGCCCCTTGCCTCACTCCACTTCCCGTCTTTCCGTCTTCCCGTCTAATCAGTAACCACATCCGGCAGCACGTACCGCAGCGGGTTCACCGGACGCCCATTGACGTGCACTTCGTAGTGAAGATGTGGGCCAGTGGCGAGGCCGGTGCTGCCGACCAGCGCAATCCGCTCGCCCCGCTTGACGCGCTGGCCCTTCCGGACCAGTGCCTTGGAGGTGTGGGCAAACTTGGTCACGATGCCGTACCCGTGGTCCAGCTCGACGACGTTGCCGTAGCCTGATTCCCACCCCACTTCGATGACCCGGCCAGCCGCGGGTGCTTCAATCGGCGTTCCGGTCGGCGCTGAGACATCGATGCCTTCATGCGGCCTGGCGTAGCCGAGAATCGGGTGCAGCCGGGCCGACGTGAAGTTGCTGGTGAGCCAGCCCTGCGTGGGCAGGATCGAAGGCATGGCCTCCACCCGGTCCTTGTGGGAGGCAAGGCTGTCGGCGGCTTCGTTGAAGGACGTGGCCAGCAGGTTGGCGCGGCGGATCATCGCGCTGAGGTCCACCTTGATTTCATCGGCACGACGAACCAGCACGCTCTTGGGCTGGCTGTCAGCGCGCTTGGGCTCGGCCGGACCACCGATGCCGGCCTCCCGCACCTCAGGTGCGATCGGGTCGAGGTTGGCGAGCACGCGGATCTGTTCATCGCGCTCGGAGAGCGCGGCCACGGTATCGGTCAGGTGATGCAGCCGGCCATGCAGGTCGCCCAGCTCGGCGGCGAGGGCGCGGTTCTCTTTTTCCAGCTGGTCGGCGCGGGAGAGGTCGATCGAATGGGAAAGATTGGCGTAGCCGAACAGCAGCGAGGCAGCGACCAGCACGACGGCAAGGCCGGCGCCCAGCTTGAGCAACGAGTAGGACACTTCGATGATCCGGGACGGTTCCGAATCATGGGGAACCAGCACGAGAGTCCAGCGGCGCTTCTTGGCCATCCACAGCTCGCATCTCTGGGATTGAATCCACCCCTGCCTGACCAGTCGACCGGGGAGAATCTGAACGGCCGGCAAAGCCCGGCAGGAAGATGAACCGTGTTCAGCCAGATGTCAAGAACTGCGCCCAAATAGCAAGTGACTGTCTGGCAATGACTTATGCTCGCCAGATCGGCTCGCGTGCAAGATCGTGCTCTGGCAGTCTGCTAGGATGGGGGATTCTTCGGAAACAGCACCGCAGGACGGGTCGTCTGCTGTCCCTGCACCGAGAGTTTCCCCAGCTCGTTCAGGCGGACCTTGGTAAGCGGCTCGCTGAAGCCCAGGGCCTGCCAGAGCACCTCGGTCGTCGCAGGCAGGAACGGACTGGCGAGTACCGCGAGCCGGGCGAGACAGGACGCGAGCGCGCTCAGGATCCGGTCAAGCGTTGCGTCATCGCCGGCCTTGGCCACGGCCCAGGGCGCCGACGTCTGGATGAACCCGTTGGCGGCTGCCACCAGTTCCCAGACGCCATCGGCGGCGCCGCGCAGGTCCAGCGCGTCCATCCGCTGGCGATAGCGGGACACCGCCTCGAGCCCGGACGCCTCCAGCGCGTCGGACGGTATCGCCGCTGGCACCTGGCCGTTGCGGTACTTCTCGAGCATGGCGAGCGAGCGGGCGGTCAGATTGCCGAGGCCGTCCGCCAGATCGGCGGTGTAGCGTTCCTCGAAGCGTTCCCATGTGAAATTGCCATCCGCATCCCAGGGAATTTCCCGCAAGAGGTAATACCGGAAGGCATCCGGGCCGAAGCGGGTGATGGCATCGTCGAGATCCAGCGTCGTGCCGGCACTCTTGCTGAACCGCTCGCCCCGGAAGTACACGAAGCCATGGGCCCAGATCCGCCGTGGCCGCTCGAGTCCGGCGGCCTTCAGCATGGCCGGCCAGATGACCGCGTGGAAGCGGGTGATATCCTTTCCGATGACATGCAACTGGGCCGGCCATTCGGCACCCGATCCCGCCGCTCGGGTGGCGGTCCAGTAGTTCGGGAGGGCATCAAACCACACGTACGTGGTCTGTTGCTCGCCGTCGCTCGTCGGGCGGGGAAAGGGCACACCCCACGTGAACCGGGCGCGGCTGGCGCTGATGTCCTCGACGCCCTGGCGCAGGAAACTCAGGACTTCATTCCGGCGCGACTCCGGCTGGAGGAACTCCGGATCGTTCTGATGCAGCTCGAGCAGGTAGTCGGCATAGCGCGACAGCCGAAAGAACCAGTTCCGCTCCTCCACCCACTCGAGTGTCCGTGTCGGATGGAGCGCACACCGGCCATTCTCGATCTCGGCGTCCTGCTTGAATGACTCGCAGCCAACACAATACCAGCCGGCATAGGACTTTTCGTAAAAATCATCCGGATTGCGTTCGAAGATTCGCTCGATCAGCTCCTGCACCCCGGCCTTGTGCGCTGCGGCAGTAGTGCGGATGAATTGGTCGTGGGAGATGGCCAGTCGCGTCCACATGGCTTCGAAGCGAGCGGCGACCTGACCGGTGAGGTCCTCCGGCGTCAGGCCGCGTTCCGCTGCGCTCTGCGCGACTTTCTGGCCATGCTCGTCCATGCCGATCAGGAACCAGACCTCATCGCCCGCGAGCCGATGATACCGCGCGATGGCGTCGGCGCCGAGCTTCTCATAGGCGTGGCCCAGATGCGGGTCGCCATTGGCATAGTCAATCGCCGTTGTGAGGTAGAACCGGCTCACGGCTCGTCCAGGCGGCGATCGCGCCGCCGGCGGCGCTTCCGGCGGCGTTCCGGGTCGTCGGCAACGGGAGCCGGCGTCGGGCCCGGCACGGCGACGTCGGTGGGTGCCGCTCCCGCCCGGACGGGCGCCGCCGCTTCAGCAGCTTCCTGCTCTTCCCTGAGCTGAACCAGTGGAATGATGCGGGACTCGTTGTTCTCACCGCGGAGATAGACGCGCTCCCGGAAGATGTCCACCGCCACGACCTTTTCGGCGCCCTGCGCGGTGCGGAGAATCTTTCCCTCGCGCGGGAACCGTTTGCGACTGGAGACGTAGAACTCGTGCTCGTACTTCAGGCAGCAGAGCAGCCGTCCGCATCCGCCTGAGATCTGAGATGGATTGAGGGAGAGATGCTGGTCCTTGGCCAGTCCCAGGTTGACCGGCGTCAGTTCCTTGAGCCAGCTGGAGCAGCAATATTCCCGGCCGCAGCGGCCAACCCCGCTCAACCGGGCGGCCTCGTCCCGGACCCCGATCTGCCGCAGTTCGATTCGCGTGCGGAAGAGACTGGCCAGGTCGCGCACCAGCGACCGGAAGTCCACGCGCTTCTCGGCCGTGAAGAAGATGGTGAGCTTGGCGCGATCCCACTGCCACTCGCAGTCGCTCACTTTCATGATCAGCTCGTGGGCCCGGACCCGTTCCATCACCTTCCGGCGCACGTCCTCCTCCGACGCCCGGACCTCCCGGTGGACCTGCCGGTCTTCGGGGCTGGCCTTGCGCACCACGTCGCGCATGGTGGCACCCTGATCGCCGGCGATCGCCTCGCCCACGGCGCAGCCGGTGCAACTGCCGGCGCATTTCTTCTCCGCGACCTCACCTACCGCGGTCACATGTCCATAGTCCCGCCCGCGCTCGGCATCCACCACGACCGCATCACCATCACGGAGCTGAACCGGAGAACGGAAGAACGCCTTGCGCGTGCCCTTGAAGCGGACTTCGACCGTGAGTGGCGTATCCATCAGTGCTCAGTGTACGCGCCGATGGCCGCGTACTTCTCGGCTCGGCGGCGGACCAGACGCTCGGGCCTGGTCTTTCGGAGATCGGCCAGCTGCCGGATCAGCGCAGCGCGGAGCGCTTCGCCTGCGGCATCGGGATCAAGGTGGGCGGCTCCCAGTGGTTCGGGAATGATCTCATCCGCGATCTTGAGGCGCAGCAGATCCTCCGCGGTGAGCTTGAGCGCTTCGGCGGCACGGGCGCGCTGTGAGGCGTCCTTCCAGAGGATCGCGGCGCACCCCTCGGGCGAGATCACCGAGTACACCGAATTTTCCAGCATGAGAATGCGATCGGCGACCCCCAGGGCCAGCGCGCCGCCTGAGCCACCTTCACCGATGACCACCGCGATGCACGGCACCGGCAGGGCGCTCATCTCCAGGATATTGCGCGCCAGCGCCTCGCTCTGGCCACGCTCCTCGGCACCAAGACCCGGGAATGCTCCGGGCGTGTCGATGAGGGTGATCACCGGTACGCCGAACTTGGCGGCCAGTTGCATCAGGCGGAGCGCCTTCCGGTAGCCTTCGGGATGCGGCATGCCAAAATTGCGCTTGAGGTTCTCGCGAGTATCGCGTCCCTTCTGGTGTCCGATGACCATGACCGTATCGCCATCCAGGCGGGCCCAGCCACCGACGATGGCGGGATCATCCATGAACAGTCGGTCACCGTGCAGTTCAATGAAGTCGGTAAAGATCGTGCTCAGATAGTCGAGCGTGTACGGCCGGCGGGGATGGCGCGCGACCTGCACCCGCTGGATCGGGGTCAGGGCCGCGTAGATGCCACTGCGGGCGGTCTCGAGCTTCCGCTCCAGGCCGAGCAGCTCGTCATCGACATCGATCTCCCGCTCCGTATCGATGCGCCTGAGCTCGTCGATCTGCCGTTCCAGTTCCTGCAGCGGCTTCTCGAAGTCCAGCGTGTAGAGTGACGGTGCCATGCGTCAACCGGCCTTGACGTAGTGGACGGCGTCCGGTCCGAGGATCTCGCGCAGCGCGCGCACCAGATTCTCATCGGCCTGAACGCGAATACGACGGGCTCGGAGGCGGACAGCCTCCCCATTCCCGTCGCTCCAGTCAATATACAGGGGGGTCGGGCCCGGGTGGGCCGCGCAGATCGCGCTGGCAGCCCGGACCGAGTCGGTGGGCGGGGCCCCGGTCAGGCGCCATCGGAGGCAGAGCGCCAACGCTCCCGAGCTCTTGAGCTCTGCCAGGGGCCGAGCCGACTCCACGATGAACGGCGCACGGTCTTCTCCGCGGTCACGGTCACTGTATCCGCCAGTCAGCAGCATCGGGCTGTCGGCGACGATGACCTGGCTCAGGCGGGCCCAGGCGTCCGGAAAGACGATCGCCTCGGCGGTGCCCTGAAAGTCCTCGAGGACCAGCCGGGCGTATTCCTTCCCGGTCTTCTTGGAAATCTGCCGTTTTACGACGGTCACGACGGCACCGATCGTCACGGGATGCTCGCTCCATTCGTGCAGCGTGGCGGTGCTGCGTGAGCCGAACAGCTCGACCTCGCTCCGGAAGCGTTCCAGCGGATGGCCCGAAATGAAGAATCCCAGGACCTCCTTTTCGCGTGCCAGCCGTTCGCCCTCGCTCCACGCGGGCACCTCCGGCAGCGCCACTGCGTGGGTGCGGACTGGCTGTGCCTCCCCGAAGAGGGAGGATTGGCCGGCCTCGCGTTCCGCCTGCTTGAGCTGCGCCTCGGCCAGGACGTGCTCGAGCGCCTCGCTCAGCTGCTTGCGATGGCCGCCCAGCCCGTCGCAGGCCCCGGCGGCGACGAGCGACTCCAGCACCCGCTTGTTGCACAGACGAATGTCGATCCGCTCGGCAAAATCATCGAGCGAGCGGAAGGGTCGCTCCGCGCGCGCCTCGATGATGGAGCGGATCGCGCCCTCCCCGACATTGCGCACGGCGCCCAGGCCGAACCGCACCCGCTGGTCACTGACCACGGTGAACTTGAAACCCGATTCACTCACGTCGGGCGGCAGGATCTCGATGTCCAGACTGCGGGCCTCGTTGATATACTGGACCACCTTGTCGGTGCTGCCGATTTCCGAGGAGAGCAGTGCCGCCATGAACTCGGCGGGATAGTGAGCCTTGAGCCACGCCGTCTGGTAGGACAGCACCGAGTACGCGACCGAGTGCGACTTGTTGAAGCCGTAGCGCCCGAACGTCACGATCTGGCGGCCCAGCTCCTCGATCATCGGCTTGGGATGCCCCAACGCCGCGGCCCGCTCAACGAAGCTGGCCACCGCTGCGTTGGCCATCTCCTGGTCCTTCTTGCCAACGGCCTTGCGCAGCACATCGGCTTCGGCCAGGGAGAAGCCGGCCAGCACGTTGGCGATGCGCATCACCTGCTCCTGATAGGTGATGACGCCGAACGTCGGTTCGAGAATCTCGCGCAGCAGCGGATGCGGATAGCTCACCTGTTCCTGGCCGAGCTTGCGCCGGATGAACACGGTGTGCATTCCGGCATCGAGCGGGCCCGGTCGGAGCAGGGCGTTGCAGGCGACCAGGTCGTCGAACCGATCACACTTGAGGGCCCGCAGCGTCTCGGTCGCCAGCGCTGACTCGAACTGGAACACTCCGCC
The DNA here is from genome assembly GCA_963798915.1 of uncultured Gemmatimonadales bacterium. Classification (GTDB taxonomy): domain Bacteria; phylum Gemmatimonadota; class Gemmatimonadetes; order Gemmatimonadales; family GWC2-71-9; genus CAMLHP01. The sequence goes on from CAWCVB010000005.1 coordinate 354,883, forward strand.
TGTGCGGCCCGCCCGCAGCAGGCTGTAGACCGCCGGGTCGTCGAACGTCAGCGCATCCACATCCACCGCGATGCCGCGCCGCGACCGGATCATCTCCACCGCGTCATGAATCACGGTCAGCGTCTTCAGGCCGAGCATGTCCATCTTGAGCATGCCGACTTTTTCGAGCGGCCCCATCTCGAACTGAGTGATGATGGAATCCGCGCCATTCAGCCCGGCCCCTGCACCACGGGTCGGCGCAGTGCATACCGGCACGTAGTCGGCGAGCGGGCCGGGTGCGATGACGACGCCGGCGGCATGCACTGACATGTGCCGGCTGACTCCCTCGATTCGCGCGCTGAGGTCCATCAGGCGCTGATAGGCCGGGTTGCCGCGCACCAGCTCTCGCAGTTCATCGACCCGGCGCAGCGCCTCCGGAATCGTGAGACTGTAGGCGGGTCCCGACGGGATCAGCTTGGTCAGGCGGTCGGCCTCGCCGGGCGGAATGCGAAGCACCCGTGCCACATCCTTCACCGCAGCCCGAGCCTTCATGGTGCCGAACGTCACGATCTGCCCGACGCTGTCCCGCCCGTAGCGCTCACGCACATACTCGATCACTTCGCCCCGCCGCTCGAAGCAGAAATCCACGTCGATGTCCGGCATCGAGACACGTTCCGGATTGAGGAAGCGCTCGAACAGCAGGTCGAACTTCAATGGGCACACATTGGTAATGCCCAGCGCATAGGCCACCAGCGAGCCGGCCGCCGAGCCTCGGCCCGGTCCGACCGGGATGCCCCGCTCGCGCGCGGCCTGAATGAAGTCCTGGACGATCAGGAAGTAGCCGGCGTAGCCTGCGGTCTCGATGACCTGCAGTTCGTACTCCATTCGCTCCTGCACCGGCGCGGGCAGGGGTGTCCCGTAGCGGCGCGCTGCGCCCTCCAGCGTCAGGTGCCGCAGCAGCGCTTCGTCGCTCTCAAACCCCGCCGGCTTGGGAAAACTGGGGACGAAGTAGCGCTTCTCGAAGTCGAACTCGCATCGATCGGCCACGGTCTGGGTGCTGGTGATCGCTTCCGGCTGGTCCCGGAACAGCGCCCGCATCTCGGCTTCACTCTTGACGTACGACTCGGTGCCGGTGAAGCGGAAGCGCCTGGGGTCGTCGAGGTCGGCGCCGGTGCCGATGGCAAGCAGCACATCGTGACTCTCGGCATCCTCACGGCGGAGGTAATGCGCATCGTTGGTGGCCACGACGCCAAGCCCGAGATCGCGACTCAAGCTCAACATGCCCTCCGTGACCAGGTCTTCCTCCGGAATACCATGTTTCTGGATCTCGAGCCAGAAGTTCTCCGGCCCAAAGACTCCCGACAGCCATTGGGCGGTCTTCCGCGCCTCATCGAACTTCTGCTGGCGCAAGTACAAGGCGATCTCGCCGGACATGCACGCGGCCAGACACACCAACCCTTCGGAGTGCCGCTCCAGTACCTCACGGTCAATTCGCGGCCGACGGTAGAAGCCCTCCGTGTACCCGATCGATGAGAGTCGGACGAGGTTGTGGTATCCGGCCCGGGTTCGGGCGAGGAGGACGAGGTGGCTGTATGCTGCGGGTGCCCAAGTGGGCTTTTCCCGCGCCTGGCGGGGGCCGAAGGCCAGGTAGGCCTCAAAGCCCAGGATGGGCCGAAGTTGCTGGGCTCGGGCGGCCTCGTAGAACGTCCACGCAGCATGCAAGTTGCCGTGGTCGGTCACGGCAAGCGAATCCATGCCAAGCCGCCGGGTGTGCGACACCAGGTCGCCGATCCGGTTGGCCCCATCCAGCAGCGAATATTCGCTATGCGTGTGCAGGTGTACGAATGCCATGGCGTCTATCGCGGGGAGCGCGCGCGCGTGCCCGCTTCTTGCAACCGGATGGGGCACACCCAGAGCGGCGACAGCCCCCACATCGGGCCAGTTACATTGTTGCAGAAGTGAACGTGAATTGCAAACTCGTGTCTCACGGCGGGAAGGTATCGGCCGTGTCACCGATTGTCAAAAACTGTTGTGATACCTACGCTTAATGGTCCTGGCCGTGGTCGGGATGGTGATCTGGAGGCAGATTTGCACATGCGAAGGCTGGGCACGCTGGCGCTGTTTGTGCTCGCCATTGGCGCCTGCGGCGGCGACGCAGTCGCACCAAACCCAGGCAACGGGCCGCCCGGCGACAGCACGCCGTCTCCCGGCATCGTCAGCTGTTCCAACCCGACGGACATCAGTCTCCCCGTTGGCGGCGCACAGGTCCTGGATCCGGCGAGCAACGGCGGGTGCGTCCGGTTCCCGGCGGCCGCAGCGAACGGGGCCGAGTATCTCTACTTGGCGGCGGCCACCAATGGGCACGAATCGTCCGCCGGTGTTTCGGTCAGCTACGAGCTGCGTGGAGCGCCAGTCTCGCTGACCGCGTCGATGGCGAATCCTTCCTCGCCCGTTCCCCAGTCCCTTTCCTTGAGCACGGTACCGCATCGCAACGCTGGCTTCGACGCCATGCTGCGCCAGCGCGAGCGGAGCCTGGCCCGGAACACGGCGGCGGTCTCGCTGAGTCGGGCCCGCATCAGTGCCAACCTGGTACCCATTCCTCCAGTGGTTGGCAGTCACCGGACGTTCAAGGTCTGCAAGACCATCGACTGCACCGCCTTCGTGGATGTCGCGGCCACGGCCAGGCATGTCGGACCCAAGGGCGCCATCTACCTGGACGATAGCGTTCCGTCCGGCGGCTACACGCTGGCCGAGATTGATTCGGTCGGCTTCCTGTTCGACAACTACCTGTATCCAGTGGATACGGTGTCATTTGGGCGGGAGTCGGACCTGGACAACAATGGCGTTGTCGCGGTGCTGCTGACCGACCAGGTGAACGCGCTGAGCCCCAACTGCGATGCCGATGGCAGTGTGATTCTGGGTTTCTTCTACGGCAATGACCTGCTGCCGTCCAATGTGGGCTCCAACGGCGGTGAGGTATTCTACGGCCTCGTTCCGGACCCGACCAACACCAAGTGCGGTATCTCGCACGAGTTCGCCAGCGCGTACCTGGCACCTACGTTCATTCATGAATTCCAGCACATGATCAGCTTCAACCAGCATGTGCTGGTGCGTGGCGGGTTGAGCGAGGACACCTGGTTGAACGAGGGATTGTCGCATTATGCCGAAGAGCTTGGCAGCCGGAGCATTCCGGATCAATACTGCGTGAACAATGATTGCCTCACCCAGTTCGCCATCGGCGATCTCCAGAACGCCTACAGTTACCTGGGAGATCCCGAGTCGTTCTTCCTGGTGGAGCCCAGTTCCTCAACGGGGCTGCTCGAGGAACGCGGTGCCAACTGGCTGTTCGTGCGTTGGCTGGTGGACCAGTTCGGGTCCGATATCATCGGCGCCACCTTCACCCGTTCGCTTGTGGCGACGTCCAAGCTTGGCGCCGACAACGTAGCGGCTATCACGGGCGTGGCCTTCGCCACGCTGGTGCCACAGTGGCAACTCGCCAACTACCTCGACGACCTGCCGGGCTTCGTGGCCCAGGACGCCCGGCTTCGATATTCCAGCTGGAATTTCCGGACAACGTTCGATGCGTTCCATCAGCAGAATCCCGGCAGCTTCGCCGCTGGCTACCCGTTACTGCCGGACACCATGCTGTCGTCGGCCTATGACCGGAAGGGCACACTTCGGGCCGGTTCGGGGCCGTTCCTTCGGGTGATTCAGCCAGCTCAGGGAGAGACGGTCACGGTGCAGTTGACCGACAGTCTGCGTCGCGCGATCGGCGCGAGCACCGCGGCGCCGCGCATCGGCATCGCGCGGATTCGTTGAGCAGGTGCGCAGGCGGCGGCGCATGATCTTTCTCGTGATCGTGGGAGCCCTCGTCGCCGGTGCGAGCACGGCGTACGTCGCCAGCGACGATGTCCGCTATGTGACCCGCGCCGGGTTTGAGGAAATCCGTATCCTGCAGGCGCGCGAACCCATTGCGCGCCTGGTGGCCGATTCGGCGACGCCGCCGGAATTACGCGCCTCCCTCCGGCTCGTTCTCGATGCCAGGGACTATGCCGATTCCCTGGGGTTGGAGGCGGCGCGGACCTACACGACCTATGCCGATGTCGGCCGGGACACACTGTTGCTGGTGCTGCAGGCCGCGCCTCCCGACTGTATCTGTCCCTACACCTGGAAGTGGCCCATTGTCGGACGGATGCCCTACAAGGGGTTCTTCGACCCGGCATCGGCGAAAAGGGAAACCGAGCGGCTGGCCGGGCGCGGCTATGACACGTACCTCCGGCCGTCGGGCGCGTTTTCCACGCTGGGATGGTTTGAGGACCCGCTGCTGTCCACGGCACTCTCAGCCGACTCGATGGAGCTCGTGGCAACAGTCTTCCATGAAATCGCTCACAATTCGCTCTATGTGCCCAGCGCGACCCCATTCAACGAGAGTTTTGCCCAGCTGGTTGGCTACCGGGCGGCCGAGCGCTTTTTCCGGGAGCGAGGCGACACGCTCGACGCCCGCCGGGCCGCTGACCGCTGGCACGATGAGCAACTGCTGGGAGCGTTCTACACCGAGCTGACCGATCGGCTGGACCGGTTCTATGCCGGGGCGCCGGACTCGGCGGCGCTCGACTCAGGCCGGCTGGCGGAGGGCCGGTGGGCTCGCAGCCAACTGGAGGGACCGCTGGCGGATTCCCTCCGGACCTATCGGGTTGGCGCGCTTCCCGAGCGACCGGTCAACAATGCACGCCTCATTGGCGCCACGATCTACCGTTCGCACCTTGACTGGTTCGAGGCGTACTTCAGGCGGCATGACACCGACATTACCAAGACGGTCGCCGCGCTTCGTTCGCTCATGAAGGATGCGGATGGAGATGAGGCCTTTCGCCGCCTGGAGCACGCAGTGGTGGACCCCGCGCCGTCGTAAGGGCAGGCCGAGGCCTCTGATACGCAAATGCCCCGGCGAGCGGCCGGGGCATTATTGCGTCAGGAATCCACGAGGGTTACTGCGGGGGGCTCGTGGTGGTGGCCGGCGTGCTGTCCGTCCGCCCATTCGGGTCAACCACCGGGTTGTTGCCAGGGGTCGCAGGTGAAGCCGGCGTCGCCGGGCTCGCCGGGGTGGCAGGCGTCACTGTGGGATCGACCGACGACGATGGCGGCGTGGCGGGGGTAACGGCGTTCGTGCCAGGCGCCGACTGTGGCGTGGCAGCCGTGGTGTCGCGATCCGGCGTGCCAGTGGAGGGATAGTCACGCTTGTCCCGCTTTTCCATCTTCGTCTGGAAGTCAGGATTGGCCGCGTTCACACTGTCGCACATGGTGCGCAGGGAGTCGGTCACGGCGGGAGCTGGCGCGGCCATGTTCGAGTTGTCCCGTGCACTGTCCCGCTCGGCGAGCGAAAGGCACTGCTTCTGCAGGGTCTTGGAATTCACCTTGGGTTTGCCTGAATCCTGCGCCTGCGCCGAACCAGCGCCGATTGCAAGCAGACCCAGGACCAATCCGGTGGAAAGAAGTGGGATTCGGTGTCTCATAACGTTACGCCTCTTTTGCGGTAGAGCGCTTGGAGCTGGTCCGGAGTCACGTTCGGCACCAGCCGCGAGGCCATAGTTTAGCGATCTGCTCCCGTTCGCTCTGTGAGTCCGCTCACCACCGCGCGTTTCGCCACGTCACGTCGGACGGTGCGCTGGTGACTGGCTCTCATTAAGCTTTTGGGGTTTGGCTGCGAGATTCGTCCCTAACCAGGTGATCGCATGGACAGTGGCTTCGTGCAGGACAACCGCGAGCGCATGCTCCGGGAACTTACGGACTTTCTGGCCATCCCGAGCGTCAGCGCGTTGCCTGAGCATGCCGGAGATTGCCGTCGTGCGGCGGAATGGCTCGTGGCCGAGTTTCGGCGGCTCGGATTTCCGGTCGCCCAGCTGCTGGAGGGGCGAGGCCACCCGGTCGTCTGGGCGGAGGGACCGGCCGCGCCGGGTCGCCCGACGCTGCTCATCTACGGCCACTATGACGTGCAACCGGCCGATCCGCTGGACGAATGGGTGACGCCACCCTTCGACGCGACCGTTCGGGATGACAAGCTCTATGCCCGTGGTGCCGCTGACGACAAGGGACAGGTCTACTGCCTGCTCAAGGCATGGGAAGCGGCTTGCGCGGAGAGCAGCGGGCCGCCGCTGAACATTCGCTTGGTGATCGAGGGCGAGGAGGAGTGCGGCGGCGAGGTGGTCGCGGAAGTGCTCGCCGAGGAGCCGGAACGACTTGCGGCCGATGCGGTGCTGGTTTGTGACATGGCGTATTATGCCCGCGGGTGGCCAGCGGTCTACACCGCCTTGCGGGGGATCTGCTATGCAGAGATCCATCTGCGAACGCTGCGGCGCGATCTGCACTCGGGGAGCTATGGCGGGGTTGCTCCCAATGCGCTCGAAACCCTGGTACGGATCCTGGCGCAATTGAAGGACGCGGACGGCACCATCCGCATTCCGGGCCTCTACGAAGCCGTCAAGCCGCCATCGAAAGCGGAGCTGGACGCCTGGGCAGCCCTGCCCTTGAATGCCGACCGGTATCTGCGGGATGAACTGACCGCCAAGGCACTAACAGGACTGCCTGGCCGTTCCGTGCTTGAAAAGACCTGGGCACTGCCCACCTTCGAGGTTCATGGGATTCGCGGCGGCTTTGTCGGTGAGGGAGCCAAGACCGTGATACCTGCGGCGGCGCTCGCGAAGGTCAGCCTGAGGCTGGTGCCGGGCCAGACGCTCGACACCGTGCTGGCGGGGCTTCGAAGCGCAGTTCAGGCCCTCACGCCGGGCTGGGCGGACGTGGAGGTCCGGCTGATTCACGGTGCCGATCCGGTGCAGATCGACGTCTCGAATCCGGTGTTCGAACTGCTGGACCAGGCATTCCGGGAGAAAGTTGGCCGGGGTACGGTGATGGTGCGTTCTGGCGGCAGCATACCCATCGTGTCAGTGCTGGGCTCGCGCGGGACTCCGGTGGTGCTCTCCGGCATCGGATTGCCGGACGATGGCCTTCATTCGCCCAACGAGAAGCTCGACCTGCAGCAGTTGTGGGATGGGGTGGACATCTTTGCGAACTTCTTCCAGTTGTTCCGCGATGCTCAGGCTGGGTGAGGGAGCCGACGTTACCACGCGGACCCAGGCAGCCGCTGCTCAGCGTTCCTCTGGCGGAATGGCAGGGCGGGGAACTCCGCCCGAATAACGGGCCTCGGTGCGGGCTTGCAGTTCGTCCACGCCGATCAGTGCGCGCGCCGACGCAATTATCCCTGCGACCACGTCGTCGGCCCAGTAGGGATCTGGACGCTCGGCTTCGGGAAGTGCCTCGGCGCACCGCTCCAGATACCGAATGGCCGTCTCGATCCATTCGCTCTGGGCCGATGCCACCAGCGACCAGGAGCCCGTTGAACGCAGCTCCATCTCGGCCAGCGCCGCCAGGTGCGGCCGGATATCGCGGGAGACCTCGGCTGAACGCAGCCGCTCCGCCACCTGCGCCAGCACTTCCTTCCGCTCACTCTCCTGCGGCTCGGGCAAGGGGGCGAGGTAGTGCCGCTGGTCCGCCACCATTTCAGCCAGGCGAATGCACACCGCACGGATGGCCGGCTCCAGCGCCGCCGGGGCCTCTGCCGCCCAGCGCCGGGCCGCCCGCAGGATATCCTGCACCCGTTGGTCGGGCGTGCCCGGCCTGGTGTCGTCAACCATGGTTCGGAGAATGGCGGAGTCGTGCCGCCAAATCAACCGGTGCCGACAGGGCAGGAATTCAACGACGGAGGTGGGCGGCGCGCGGTTGATCAGATGGCGAGCCGCCGGACAGTTCGGCCGAGGAGCAGCGCACCAAGCAGGCACAGCGCGGCAAAGCCAACCAGCCCTGCCGGGCCCAGCAGCGCCCGCACCGGCAGCGCCAGCAGCATGCTGATGACCGTGGCGAAGGCGCTGACCGTGGCCAGCATGCCACGACGGAACCAGTTGCCGAGGGGAGCGAGCACGAGCCAGGTGGTGAGTGCCGCTCCGGCGAGCCCTGCCATGGTTCCGCCCGCAATCAGCAGCACGGCGGTGCTCTCGCTGGGGGTCATCCGGACCTGGAATGCGAGCACGGCGAGCATCGCAAGGACGACGATGGCGGTACCGGCCAGTGTCCCCATGGCCGTGCCGCGGAGGGCGAGTTGCACCAGCCGCCTGACGGCCGCATCGGCCTCGTGCTGAGCGACCCCGGCGTCTGGCTCCGGCGCCGCCTGCTCCTCGAACGACGCCATGTCAGATGTGGATGACGCGACCCATCGAGTCGAGGCACGCCTCGGCGACGGCTTCGCTCAGCGTCGGGTGGGCATGCACCGCCAGGTCCACTTCCTCCACGGTGAATTCGTTTTCGCGTGCGACGGCGAGTTCGTGGATGATCTCGGAGGCGTGGCCGCCCACAATGTGGGCACCGAGGATTTCCCCGTACTGCTTGCCTCGAATGACCTTGACGAATCCCTCCGTTTCGTTGGTGGCTCGCGCCCGCCCATTGGCGCTGAAGGGGAAGCGACCAACCTGATATGCCAGCTTCTGTTCCTTGCACTGGTCTTCCGTCAGGCCGATGCTGGCGACTTCGGGCTTGCAATAGGTGACGCTGGGAATGTTGTCGTACTTGATGGCTGGCGGCTGATGGCCTGCGATCCGCTCGGCCACCACCACGCCTTCACGGCTGCCCTTGTGGGCCAGCATCGGGGGGCCTGCGACGTCACCGATGCAGTAGACGCCCTGGGCCGTGGTTTCGAGCGTATCCATGTTGACCTTGACGAAGCCGCGGTCGGTGAGTTCGATCCCGGCCTCCTTGAATCCCATGTCCTCCGTATTGAGGGCGCGGCCGGCTGCCATGAGGACCTTTTCCGCCTCAACGGTCTTCTTGTCGCCGCCGACCTCCAGCGCGAGCGTCACCTTGTCCTTGCCCACCTTGGCCGAGGTCACCTTGGCGCCGGCGTAGATGTCGATGCCACGCTTCGTATAGCTCTTGCTCACGGCCTCGGAACTTTCGGCGTCCTCGATCGGGAGGATGCGAGGCAACGCCTCGATCAGCGTCACCTTGGTGCCGAAGGCATTGAAGATGTCAGCGAATTCAGTACCGACGGCCCCGGCGCCGACGATCGCCAATGTCCGGGGCGCAGACTCGAGAAACAGTGCTTCGTCGGAGCTGATGACCGTGCTCCCGTTGAGTTCAAGCCCGATCTGGGGGATGCCCTTCACCCGCGAGCCGGTGGCGAGGACGAGTGCCTTCTTCGCCTCGTGTGTGTCCTCACCCACCTTGACCTTCCGACCCGGCAGCACGGAGCCGGTGCCGTTCAGGACCGTGACCTTGTGCTTCTTCATGAGGAACCCGACGCCCTTTGAGTTCTGCTCCGAGACCTTGCGGGAGCGTTTCATGGCGACGCCGTAGTCGGTCTTCATTTCGCCCGTCGAGATGCCGAGGTCCTTGGCCTCATGCGCCAGGACGCGCGCGATGTACGCGCTGTACAGCAGGGCCTTGGTCGGAATGCAGCCGATATTGACGCAGACGCCGCCCAGTTTGTCCTTCTCCACCACGGCTGTGGCCAGGCCGAGCTGCGCGGCACGGATGGCGCACACATAACCGGCCGGGCCGCCTCCCAGGATGATGACATCGAATTGTGCCACGGGTGTCCTCGATCGTAAGCGTAGGTCGTAGAGGTCAAGGGCCAGCGGTCAATGGTCGACAGTCAACCGTCGACTGTCACCACACCATCGCCAGCGGGTTCTCCAGCATGCGCTTCAGTGTCTGCAGGAACCTGGCCCCGGTCGCGCCGTCGATCACACGATGGTCGCATGACATGGTCACCTTCATCCGCCTGCGCACTTCCAGCCCGTCCGCTGCGGGCACCGTGCGCTCGGCAATCCGGCCGATGGCAAGGATGCCGGCTTCGGGCGGATTGATGATTGCGGTAAATTCATCGATGTCCAACATGCCCAGGTTGGACACGGAGAAGGTGCTCCCACTGTACTCCTCGGGCGTCAGCCGGCGGTCGCGGGCGCGGGCCGCCAGGTCCCTCGCCTCCGTTGCGATCTCACGAAGCGACTTGAGGTCCGCGTGCCGGATGACGGGCGTGATGAGGCCATCCTCGATCGCCACCGCCATGCCGATGTGCACCTCGTTCCAATAGCGGATATGATCATCCTGCCACCAGCCATTGCATTCAGGATGCTGCCGGAGCGCCAGCGCGGTGGCCTTGATGACGATGTCGTTGTACGAAATCTTGCCTTCGCCCAACGTGTTGATGGCATCCCGCGCCTCGGCGGCGCGTTCCATGTCGATGTCGGTCGTGAGGTAGAAGGTCGGCACCGGCCCGATTGACTGGACCAGCCGGCGGGCAATGGTCTTCCGGATCTGGCTCAGCGGGACATCTCGAAAGGGCTCACCCGGGGGAACGAGCGGAGCCCGCGCGGGCGCCTTCGCGGCGGCCCCGGCCGGAGCCGCAACTTCCGCCGATTCGACGTCACGCTGCACGATTCGGCCGGCCGGCCCCGAGCCGCGCACGCCAGCGAGGTCGATGCCGCGTTCCTGCGCAATGCGTCGAGCCAGCGGGGAAGCTTTGACCCGCGCCCCAGCCGGACCTGGCGCCGCCGCCGCCGCGACCGGTGCCGCTGCCGGGATGGGTTCGGCGCGGCGCTCGGGGCGCGGCGCTTCGACCGGTTCCGGACGTGTCACGCCGCCGGTGGCGGTGGGTGGGTTGGCGGCCGGCTCCTCGGTCGCCGGCTGGCTCCCGCCGGCCTCGGTCGGCGCTCCATCGCCCACTGCCTCGCCCGGCTGGCCGATCCACCCGACGGTCTCCGAGACCGGCACGGTGGCGCCCGTGGCGGCGACCTGCTTCAGCAGGGTGCCGTCCGCACGCGCCACCAGCTCCATCACGGCCTTGTCCGTTTCGACGTCCGCCAGCACGTCGCCGACAGCCACCGTGTCGCCCTCCTTCTTCTTCCATTCAACGAGGCGCCCTTCCTCCATCGTGGGCGAGAGCGCCTCCATGACGACTTTAGTTGCCATCGTATCCATCGTGGGTCATGAGTCGTGGATCGGGTGCCGCACCGGCATCACTCATCGAGGTAGAGCACTTTCCTCGCGGCCGCGACGACCGTATCCGGGTCGGGCTTGGCGGCCTTCTCGAGGGCGCGGTTGTAGGGCATGGGCACGTCGGCCTGGGTGATCCGCAGCACCGGCGCGTCGAGTTCGTCGAAGATCTGTTCCTGGATCTCGTACACGACCTGCGCGCCGACGCCGGCAAAGGGCCAGCCTTCTTCGACCACGACGCACCGATGCGTCCGGGCCACCGAGTTGAGGATCGTCTCCGTGTCCAGCGGGCGGATGGTGCGCAGATCGAGCACCTCTGCCGCGACGCCCTGCCCGGCAAGCTTGTCGGCCGCCTTGAGCGCCACCGACAATGTCTTGGAGTGGCAGACAATCGTCAGGTCCCGGCCCTCCCGCTTGATCTCGGCCTTGCCGATGGGCGTGGTGAATTCGTCCTCGGGCACCTCACCCTTGGTGTTGTAGAGCATCTCGCCTTCCATGAACACCACCGGGTTGTCGTCCCGGATGGCGCTCTTGAGCAGCCCCTTCGCATCTGCCGGTGTGGCGGGCGCAATCACCTTGAGCCCTGGCACGTGGGCGTACCACGACTCGAACGCCTGGGAGTGCTGGGCGCCGAGCTGCAGCGCGGCGCCGCCCGGCCCACGGAACACGATCGGGCACCCGATCTGGCCGCCCGACATGTAACGGACCTTGGCGGCGGCATTGACGATCTGGTCGATCGCCAGGAGCGCGAAGTTCCACGTCATGAACTCGATGACAGGACGGAGGCCCGTCATGGCGGCACCGACGCCGATCCCGGTGAACCCAAGTTCGGCAATGGGTGTGTCCACCACCCGCATCGGGCCGAATTCTTCGAGCAGCCCGCGGCTGACCTTGTAGGCGCCGTTGTACTCGGCCACTTCTTCGCCCATCAGGAACACGTTCTCGTCCCGCGCGAGTTCCTCGCGCAGCGCCTGGTTCAGTGCATCACGGTAGGTGAGGACGGTCATCAGGCGCCCGCTTCCGGCGCGTAGACGTTGGTGCGCAGCTCGCTCAGGTCCGGTTCCGGGGATTGCTCCGCGAACTGCTCGGCGTCGGTTACCTCCGCGGCGACCTCTTGCTCGAGTTCGGCCATGGCCGCATCGTCCAGCAGACCGGCTTCGCGAAGCCGCGCCGCCAGCACCTCGATCGGGTCGCGCTTGCGGTACTCGTCCACTTCGTCCCTGGTGCGGTAGGTCCCGTGCGCGGCGTCGGACATGGAGTGGCCGACGTAGCGATAGGTCCGGATCTCCAGCAGCGTCGGCGCCGAATCCTCGCGGGCGCGCCGCACCGCGTCGTCCGTGGCACTCTTCACCGCGACGACGTCCTGGCCGTCGACGACCACGCCGGGCATGTTGTAGCTTGCCGCGCGCTCGAACAGATCGGTGATGGCCGACGCGCGCCCGACGGCGGTACCCATGCCGTAGCCATTGTTCTCGATCACGAAGATGGCTGGGAGCCGCCACAGGCCCGCCATGTTCAACGTCTCATGGAAGGCGCCGATGTTGGCTGCGGCCTCCCCGAAGTAGCAGAGCGACACCTGATCGGTGCCGCGGTACTTGGCCGAGAAGGCAAATCCGGCTCCCAGCGGAATCTGGCCACCCACAATGCCATGCCCACCCATGAAGTGGAGCGAGGCATCGAAGAGGTGCATCGAACCGCCCTTGCCGCTGGAGCATCCCGTGGCCTTGCCATATAGCTCTGCCATCACGCTGCGCGCCGAAATGCCGCGCGCCAGCGCCTGGCCGTGCTCGCGATACGCGCTCACGACGTAATCGTCTTCGCCCAGCGCCGCGAGCGTGCCCACGGCCACGGCCTCCTGCCCGATGTAGAGATGACAGAAGCCACCGATCTTGCCCAGGCTGTACGCCTCGCCCGCCTTCTCTTCGAACCGCCGGATCAGGAGCATCTGGCGCAGCCAGTGACGCCATTCCCTGGCGGTGTCGTCATTGACGCCCTTTTCCTTGCGCGACCGTGTTGCCGTTCCTGCCATCACATGGTCCTCTGCTGGGCCCGGGCATGGTCGACCTGCGCCCAGGCATGGTACGAGCTGCGCGTGAGGGGGCTTGCTTCGACATGGGCAAAGCCCATGCGGCGTCCCGCCTCTGCCAGTTCGGCAAACTCCTCAGGGGTGTAATAGCGGGCGACCGGCAGGTGGCCATCGCCTGGGCGCAGGTACTGCCCCAGGGTCACGATATTCACGTCGGCGCGCCGCAGGTCCCGCAGGCAGACCAGGATTTCATCCCATTCTTCACCCATGCCCAGGATCATGCCGCTCTTCGTCAGGGCGCCTGGCCCGCCCAGCGTCCGCGCGTTGCGCAGCAGCTGCAGCGCCCTCCGGTAGCGGCCACCCGGCCGCGCCAGCCGATAGAGCCGGTCCGCTGTTTCCAGGTTGTGATTGAGTATGTCGGGACGGGCGTCCATGACTATGCCCAGTGCCCGACGCGAACCCTTGAAGTCGGGAACGAGCACCTCGACCGACGTGTCCGGCAACCGCCGCCGGATCTCGGTAATGCAGCCGGCAAACGCCTCGGCGCCGCCGTTGGGGAGGTCGTCGCGGTCCACCGAAGTGATCACGACGTGCTGCAGGCCCATCTGCGCCACCGCCTCGGCCAGCCGGGTTGGCTCCAGTGGGTCGAACGCCTTGGGCGTGCCGTGCGCCACCGCGCAGTACGTACAGTTACGAGTGCAGACGTCGCCCAGGATCATGAACGTTGCTGCACGGTGCTCCCAGCACTCGCCCATGTTGGGACAGCGCGCCTCCTCGCAGACCGTGTGCAGGTCCAGTGTGCGCATCACCTGCTTGAGGTGCGCATAATTGGGCCCGCCAGGCGGCTTGATCGTGAGCCAGCCCGGCTTGCGCGCCGGGGCCGAACGAGCGGCCGGAGCGCGCGTCAGCTGTACCAATGGTGCCGCCACTCCATCTCCTCAGTCCGAAGTCCGGACGGAGCGTCCGAAGGCCGGAAAAGTAGTCGGGCTGGGGAGGGTTTTGTATGGGGACGGGCAGCAGGACGGACTCAGAAAAACAGCATCATTCCAGCCGCCAGGCCCATCGATCGGTTGGTTGCCGACGCCGGATTGTCGTCGAGGCTCCACGCTTCCGTCACTTCACTCACCAGTTTGAGTGAGCGGGTCGCCTGATAGTAGGCGCCAAGCGTGGCGGCACGATTGATCGTGCGGAATGCGGGCTCACCAGGCGCCGACGAGAGGCGGCTTGCGCCCAGCGCCGCGCCCAGGGTGAGCGGCCCCATGCGGGGTTGCAGCGTCACCTGGCCGTAGACCCCGGCGCTTCGGCGTAGCGCCGCACTGGTGCTGTCCGCCGTACGCCCATCGCGAAACAGCAGCGTGGTGCCAATGCCGCGTCCGGTGTAGCCCTGCAGCGAGAGCGCGAGCGCTCGATACTGGAGCCGTCCGCCGACCGAGGTGCCCCAGGCCGTCGCACTGGCGCCCAGATGGGTGTCCTTCTGCGGTTGCACCAGGCCCGAGGCCCACAGCGAATTCCCGTCCCGTTCCCACTGCACCTCGCCCTCGACGCGAGGGGCGATCAATTCGTCAAACCCATTGTTGCTGCTCGGGTCGAAGAGCGCCAGTGTGACCTGGAGCGGCCGCTCCGCTGGCGAGCTGTAGGCAAACTGCGCGTTGAAGCCGGGATAGATGTAACCAAACCCGCTATGTCCCCGCGTCGTGCCGCCGGGGTTGCCGGCGATGCCGCCCGTCGCGCCGGTACCGAACAGCGACATGTCGCTCAACATGCTCTGGCGGCCGAAGACGCCCACCTCGCGCCCCGCCAGCACCCGGCCCCAGGTGCCAGCGGCCGAGACGTATGCCTGGCGCAGGTCGATCCGCGCGCCAAGGTCCTCGCCATCGTCGTGGCCACCCGCGGTCTGAATGACCGGTGCAAGGCCGAAATGTGCCGTGAGTTCCGTGACGCCCTCAGTGCCCTTGGCATCGAGCACCGCAAAGGCCGGCAAGTAGCCCGACCGGATGGCGGAGCCCTGGTGGCCCACGCCGACCTCAGTGCCCGGCGTGGCGACCTGACCGCCGTCACGTTCGTGCTCGAAGACGTAGAACGCGCCGACGTTGCCCGCAAACGTGAAGGTCCAGCCATCGGGAGTGGCCAGTTGAACCTGGGCATGCAGCTTGGCGACTGCCGTCAGGAGCAGCAGCATGCAGCCCAGCACTCTTGGCATCACGGTTCTCCCAGAAGACGTGTGATGTATGAGTGAAATGCATCGCGCTGCTGCTGGTGCATGGCGCCGGTGCTGGCCCCGTAGAATCCCGCGTAGACCCGGCGAACCCGACCATCCCGCCCGAGGAAGATCGACGTCGGGTAGGAGGTGAAGCCATCGAGCTGCGGTAGCGTTGCCGCCGTGGCTTCGACCGTGTTGGTGCCGCCCAGCGCAAGCGGGAAGGGAATCCGGTGTCGCGCCCGGTAGCGACGGACCAGTGCGGCATCGACCGCGGTGTCGCCCGACACTTCATAGGCAATGCCCACGATCTCGAGTCCCCTCGAGTGAAATTCGTTCCACAGCGCGACCAGCTCCGGCGCTGCCTCCTGGCAGGTGGGGCACCAGGTGCCGAAAATGTCGATCAGCACCACCTTGCCCTGGAACCTTGGGTCGCTGCTGCGCACCATCCCGCCGTCCACACCTGGGAAGGCAAACTGAAACGGCGCGCTGGTGTCGGCGCGGGTCATGCTGGTCGGCCGCTTGAGGTGCGGCCGCCCCGAGCTGCGGACCGCCGTGAACGGCGTCTGGGTGCGGAGCCCCGCGTGGAAGGTGCCGCGCAAGGTATCGCCGTCGAGGCGCGCCGTCACCAGATAAACAAACGAGCCATCAAAGTGGGCCATGACAATGCTGTCACCAGCCGCGTGGCCGGCAAACCGGCCATAATCGCCGGTGTTCGCGACGACGGTTCCCTCGAATCCGCCGGGCGTGTTCTGGAAGAGCAGGAGCCGCGGGCTGCGCCGCTCCCCCGTCACGAAGGTGGCGTCCCAGCTTCCCACCACCGCGCGGGGCGCTTCGCTCCGCGGAAAGGCACCCCGACTCGCGTGGAAGGGAATCACCCGCGGGCCTCGGTTACCCACGTTGCGATACATGCCGGCCAACGTGTCGCCAACGCAGCGCGCGCCAATGGTGGCCGCATAATCTGCCATCTCGAAAATGACCGAGTCGCCAACTTGCCGAACGCCGCTCAGCCGCTCGCAGGAACCCGCATTGCAGATCTGCCCCGCCGTCCCGCTGTCATCGATGCGCAGCACAAACTCGAGTTCGCCGCCGGCGAGAGAAAGCGCGGCCCGCCAGGGGCCATCCAGCGAAGTTCCGCAGGGGAGCGCGAGGGCAAGCCCGAAGAGCACCGAGTTCATCAATGCTCGAGGTACTGCTCGCCAGCCCGGATCGGCGCATCAATGGTGTTGCCGCGCCAAGGAGCAGGACAGGCGTAGGCAGAACTGTACGAACAGAACGGATTGCGTGCGCGGTTGAAGTCAAGACGCCAACCGCGGGCTCCTGCCGGTATGAGTGCCACAAAGCGACCCGCGGGATAGGTCCCCTGACCGTTGGTTCCGTCTCGGAAGTAGATCTCGAGATCCGCCTCATCGGTCGCTGGATCGGGAAGGCGCAGCACTGCGAGACGCACATCGTGTCCATTGATCGGCACAAGAACGGAGCCCGCCTCCTCGGCCAGTACCTCGACGCCATCCGGTGACAGTACGGTGCGCCGACGAGTCGAATCGGGTGGAATGAGGCGGCCGACGAAGCTGAGGCTCGGGTCGAATGGGTACCAGGCGGGCCGCCCCCGTGCCCTGGTGCTGTCGAAGATGGTCACTACCGGGCGATCCGCAGTTCCATTGGCGACCAGCAGGTAATGTCCCGCGCGCACGGGCCGTCCGCGCGACATGGCCTGACGACCCTGCGGTCCGACCAGCTGCATCGAGCCACCTGTCGTCGTGACCTGCAAGGACCCGATGCCAGGAAGGGCGAGGTCGGCATCGGCCGGACCCAGCTGAAGACCGGAGCCGACCGGCAGCTGCGCCACGGCGGCATAGGGAGAAATCGGCGATTTGGCCAGCCACGTCGCAAAGGCATCGCGCTCGGCGCGAATGAGGGCCGGCTCCTGCGCCGGAAGCTGGCCGGCGACGATGCAGAGGAGGGCCAGCACTGCACGGGGCTGATTCACAAGTGGGGCTCCCGGAAGTTCGACTCACGATGCGCGACTACCACACCCACATCCGTGCTGGATCGAGCACCTTGGCGTGTTCGTGTACCGGCTCGCCGCGAATCATCTGCTGCAAAAGGATGGCCGTAATAGCCGCAAGCAGGATCCCGTTCCTGCCATGGCCAGTCGCATACCAGAGATGACCGAGGTCCGGCGCAGGCCCGACGAGAGGCAGTCCATCAGGTGTGACTGGCCGCAGACCGGCCCAGCTGCGGCTTTCAGGACGAGCACCGAGCGGAGGGCAAAGTTCCCGCACGGATGCCCAGATCCGTTGCTGGCCAATGTCGGTGACAGAAGCGTCAAAACCGGCATACTCCATGGTCGAGCCAATGAGGGCCTCGCCTCCGCGCGCCAGGACGTACGCGTGTTGATGATAGAGAATGGCTCGCCGCATGTCGGACGGCCAGGTGAAGGCCGCCATCTGTCCGCGCACGGGCTCCACCGACAAAGGGCGGGGCAAACCCTCGAGGCGCCCGGACCAGGCGCCGCCCGCCACGATGATGTCGTCGGCCGCAAACCGGTCGTCGGCAATGACCGCCGTGGCCCGGTCCCCATCCCGCTCGAGGCGCGTGGCGGTGCGGCGGAGAATGGTTGCGCCGTGCTGCACGGCGTCGGCCAGCAGCGCATTGACGAGGCTGACCGGATCGAGCGCGCCATCCAGGGGAGACCAGAGCGCGCCCAATGGCGCGCGCAACCAGGGCCACTGCTGCCGGACCTCGCCCGCATCCAGCCAGTCGCACCGGTGTCCCTGTTGCCGCTGCCATGCCACGTCCGCCTTGAGGCCGGTCGCGTCGGCTTCGTCGAAGGCAACCCGGGCGATACCCTCGCGCCAGAACCCCACGTCGATGCCGGTGGCATCCTGAAGCTCCGCCGCCAATTGCACATACCGGTCGCGGCTGGCGACGCCCAGCTCGTAGAGTGACTCGCTCTTGTCGCTCTCGATCTGGGGCGCAAGCATTCCTCCCGCCGCGCGCCAGGCTGCCCCGGCGACGTCGGGGCGGTCCAGGACGAGGACCCGGCGCCGCTCGCGGGCGAGTTCACGGGCACACGCTGCCCCTATCGCGCCGCCCCCGATTACGATAACATCATAGTTGGAAGCCACTTAGTGCCTCGACGAAACTTAATGAAACATCGGGGCGTATGGTGACGCGACCGGCCACCTCGGAGGAAAATAGCATGGTCCGGAGCATACTCGGCTTTTCGATTTTCGCGTTCGTCGGCGTACTGGCGATGAAGTTGGTGCTCGGGTTGTTGGGCGGCATCCTGTCCCTGATCGTTACCATCCTGATCTGGGCATTCTGGGGCTGGGTGTTCTATCTGATCCTCAAGGCGGTCGCCCCGGATACGGCGGCGCGGCTCCGCGGCGTGATCAGCGGCAAGGCGGACTGACCAGCGCTTCGTCAGGCGTGCTCGGCGGCCTGGGCCCGGGACATTGCCGGTACGCCGCCGAGATCTCGCCGCGCTTTCCAGAGCGATCGGGCAGCTTCGAGCGGCACAACCCGGCTGGGCCGCGGCCGATACTCGTGATGCTCTGGTGCCCGTAAGCTCTCGATCTGCCGGGCGTGAACCGCTGTGACCGCCAGGAGTTCCGCCCGCGCGGCCCAGCCGTCGGTGCGCAACAGGCGTTGCGGCCGGTCACGAAACGCGTGCCGCAGCGTGATCAGCCGGAACGCGGCATATCCACTGACAATGTCCCTCACCCCCGGGATCCGCACGCCAAGCAGCAACGGCGCCAGCTGACGCAACCACCGCCGGGCCCGTGAGGGCTCGCCGTCATGTTGCCCCTCTGCCACCACCAGGTCTGCTCCACTGTCCAGCCGCCTCACGATGTCGGGCAGCACCTCCGCGTCGTGGGTGAAGTCGGCGTGCATGACAACCGCGTAGTCGCGCTTGGGCCGGTCGCTTCGCTCCAGCGCAGCGCGAAGCAGCGCCTCCACCGTCGCAGCGTACCCCAGACGCGTCTCATGGGTCGTCACCGTCAGGGGCAGCACCCGCGAATAGGGTGACAGCACCTCGGCGGTCGAATCCGTCGAGCCGTCATTGGCGACCAGCAGCTGGTACTCCCGGGGGAAATCCGTGAAGATGCGCCGGATCTTCCAGAGCAGGAGCCCGACAGTGCGGGCCTCATCATGGGACGGAATGCAGACGTAGATCATGCGTCGTTTTCTGGGTCGAGGGTCGCCTGCATGATAGCGGGGTGGCCGGCTCCTGCGAAATCAGGGCGGGTCAGCGATAGCCATGTGGTGTCCCGAGTCACGGCCGGTCGCCATGCGGGCGGCGGTGGCCAGCAGCGAACGGAGTTCGGAGAGGCCGAAGGGCTTGTGAAGCCACGGGCGCTCCAGGCTTTCGAGGAATTGCAGGGTGTCGCCCCGGATCGTATCGCCGGTGGAGAAGAAGATCCGCCGGGCCAGCTGGGGCCGCTCCCGGGCGACATCTTCGAACAGTTCGCGCCCGCCAATCCGCGGCATGCGCAGGTCGCAGATGATCAGGTCGTGCGTCTCTTTGAGCGCCAGCTGGCGTCCTTCGGCACCGTCCGCGGCCACTTCGACCTCGTGTCCCCATGCCTCGAGGGTGGCACGCATATAGTGCAGAATGTGCGGCTCGTCGTCGACGATCAGCACGCGCAGCGTCCGCTCCAGCGGCCGCACCTGCTGGAGGCGTGTGGAGGCGGGGCTCGTCGCCTCGGTGAACGGGATGTACACCGTGAACGTGGCACCCTGGCCCGGTTCGGTGACCAGCGTAATACGTCCACCGTGCTCGCGGACAATGCCCTGGCTGATGGGCAGGCCCAAGCCGGTGCCATCGCCATCGCGCTTGGTGCTGAAGAACGCGTCGAAGACGTGCTGTGCCACTTCCGGTGCCATGCCCGGTCCGTCATCCCGCACGTCGACGGCGACACCTTCGTGGAACCGCCGGGCCGTGAGCGTCACCGTTCCCGGGCGATTGGTCGAGGCGATCGCCTGCGCAGCGTTTGTCAGCAGATTGACGAAGACCTGCTGCATCCGGTTGGAGTCAAGAACGATAGGCGGCAATCCTGCTTCCACGTCGAGGTGCGCTTCCACCCGGCTCGACATCAGCGGGTTCCGCAGGAGCGCCATGGTGGAACCCAGCAGTTCGCGCAGGTCGGCGGGTGCCCGCTGATGATCCTGCTTGCGAGCAAAGTTGAGCAGGTTGCGAACGATGGCTGAGGCCCGCTCCGCTTCCTCGCGGATGACGGCCAGGGGCTCCCGCAGCGGGGCGGGCACGTCGGGTATTTCGCCGAGGAAATCAGAAAAGCCGACGACCGAAGCCAGGGGATTATTGAGCTCGTGTGCCACGCCGGCAATCAGCTGGCCCATGGCGGACAGCTTGGCACTCTGCAACAGCTGCTCCTGGAGGCGCCGCTCCTCGGTCTGGTCCTGGAACAGCAGGACAATGCCGGCGTTCTCACCCTCGCCAACGGGAATGCCGCTCACCGCATAGGAGCGTGAGGCGGTCTGGAGCTCGACCTCCTGCCGGAGGGGAAACGCGAGGACCCGCTCGAGATCTTCGGCCCACTCGCTGGGCACGAATCCGGTCCACGGACGGCCGACCAGCACCGCCGGCGGAGCACTCACGAGCTCGGCGAAGGCGCGATTGGCACGCCGTATGCTTCCGGAGCGGTCCACGATGCAGATGGCGAGCTTGAGGGCGTCGACGACCTCTTGCCATGAGCGCCGGCCATCATCATAGATATCGACGAGTTTGGCGCTCTCAATCGCCACTGTGCCTTGTGCGGCGATGGCGGCGAGAAGGTCACCAGCAATGGCGGCGAGCCCGCCGACCGGGTCGCGAACCGCGATGAAGCCGCGCACTTGTCGGCGAGCGAGGAAAGGGGCCAGCTTCCAGTGGCCGGCGGCGTCGTCGAACGTTACGGGCATCTCGCCCGCCAGATGGTCGGCGATTGAGCTGCGGTCCGCATCGGGCTCCGGCCACGTGTGCAGCAGCGGCGGGCGCGAGGCGTCGCCCTCGGACAGGGCGAGCACGATTTCCGCGGGGCGGAAGACCTCGCGTGCGGTCTCCATCAGGATGTCGATCACCGCATCCTGGCGTAGTACTCCGGCAAGTTCGTGGCTCAGGCGGGCCAGGCGCCTGGCGAGGGCGCCGGAATCAGCAAGGTCTGGACGTGCGAGAGGATGTTCCATGATCCGTGCCGATCTGCGCAGTAGTCTACAGGCTGATGATCTGGACCTGGTGCTGCAGCTGCTCAGTGGCGGCTCCGCCGGGCACCGGAAGCGTCTCGAGCGGCAGCTTGCGGTCGAAGGTCCAGATGCGCTGCTGGATTCGCCGGGCCTGCTGGAGCTGCTGGTTGCCGCGCGGAGCATGCTCGTGCCGGGTGAGCGGCTTTTTCTCTACGTCGCGATGCGCCATTTCCTGCGAGCGTCCGGGCTCGACGACCGGGATCTCACCGACTACCTGGCCTCGCTGGTGCTTGCATTCGGCGAACGGGACCGCGCCAATCGCGTGGCATGGCACGACGACCAGCATCACACCTACCTGGTCGATATCCTGGCCGACCTCGAAAGCACCGAGGGCGAGCGACGTTTCCAGGTGATGGTCCACCTTGGCAACTATGCTCTGTGGCTCTCCGGCCTCTTCCCGGATTATATCGCCGCGCGGCGCGCGCGCCACGGTGGACCCGACGTTTCGTACTATGACTCGATGGGCCGCCGGGGTTTCGGCCTCGCCGCTGAGCACGTGCTCGCCGGCCGCTATGGTCTGGATGACGTTTTCCGCGTGGCGGCTGCTTCCATTGTGCCGTTGCGTGCCGCGCTCAATGGTGTCAGCGACCGCTTCCTGTTTCCGTCATCGCTGACCCCTGAGCGCCTCATGCGGCAACTGGGCGTGCACTGAGCGCCTGGGCGAACGCTTGAAAAAGGCCTGCCTCGGGTGCGCCGCGGTCCACACCCACGAGGTCTTCCGGGTGCCATTGCACGCCGACCATCCAGGGACCGGCATGGGTTTCGATCGCCTCGACCAGGCCGTCATCGCTGGAGGCCACCGGGACGACGCCCGGCCCCAGCTCGCGCAGGCCTTGATGATGCGCCGAGTTGACGGCCAGTTCTCCGCAGCCGAGGGCGCGCGCCAAGGCACTGCCTGCGACGACCTGCACGGCATGAGTTCGCTGCTCGCGCGGCACATCGGGTGCATGGCCCACGGCGCTCGGGCGTTCGGATGGCAGGTCCTGCCAGAGTGTGCCCCCGAGCGCGACATTGACCAATTGCATGCCCCGGCAGATGGCGAGCACGGGCAGTCCTCGAGATCGCGCCTCATGGAACAGGGCGAGCTCAAGCTGGTCCCGGTCGCGCGCCATGGCCGGATCAATGTCTTCGCCGCCGGTCAGCAGGAGTCCGGCCATGCCGTCCAGCAAGCGTGGCGCCAGCGCCAGCGGGCTGAGCGGCGAGGCGACCAGCGTGGGCACGCCCTGCATTGACAGCGCGCGCAGATAAGGCGCGTCGACGCCAGCGTGCGCTCGTGCCCCCCGCTGGTCTATGTCGCCCGTGACCAGCACGCGCCCGCCACTCACTTGCGGAGCGAATCCGGGAACGCGCCGCAGCTCGGATCTTCGTACACATCCGATCCGGCCTCGACGCCGATCAGCGGCGCGGTCATCTCGCCAAACGTGACGGTGCCCAGTTCGGGCGCGCCCTCGATGGGCGGACCCTTGTACAGCATGACGCCCTTGGCAGTACCGTCAGGATCGGTGACCAGGACCCCGAAGCCGAGCACGAAATTGGCCGGCACGGCGCCCTCCACACCAACGAGAACTACCGAGTCAGCGGCCGCGGACCTGCCGATCACGCTGGAAAATGCCCCGCCCCCGGCGATGCGAGCCGGCAGGCGCGGGGGCAGCCGCCGTGGGGCGCGGCCCAGCGTCCTCTGCGGGATGGTGAATTGATTGAGCAGTTGCGACGGCCCGACCATGGCGGCGATGCCACAATTGGCACGGCCCGACGTGCCGCTGCCCTTGCAGGCAAGCACCGCGAGCAGCAAGCAGAACATTGCATGAGATCTTGGCATTCCAAAGCTCCAGCCGGGGCCTCGCTGAGTCGCTGATGGCAAAGATAACGTGCCTTTGGTCGCCGAGTGGTCGCTTGACGCCCCGGGTTGCCCCTCGTAACGTTTGCCTTTCCCTTGAGAGCAGGCGCCCCGTGGCAGCATTTGACGGACTCAAAGCCCGTCTGGAACGACTCTTTGCGGAATCGGCGGGCGATCCCGCCGCCGGCCTGCGGGAGGCGCTGGTCGAAATGCGCGTGGGCCTTGGCGTCATGCGCGATGCGCTGCACCGGACTGAGCAGGAGCTGGCCGCCGAGCGGCGTCAGCTCGGTGATGCGGAGCGGCGACAGTCGCTGGCCGCCGACATCAACGATGCGGAAACGGTTCGAGTCGCGGAGCGCTTCGTCATTCGCCATCGGGAACGCTCGGCGGTGCTTGAGCGCAAGCTCTCGGTGCAGCGCGACGAGCTTGCGCTGGCCGAGCGCGAGGTCGAGGAACTCACGGCTCAGTATCGCTCGTCTTCCCTCGGGGCCGGGGAGGCGGCGGCGTCGATCAAGCGCGCCTGGCGCGATCTGGCGGCGGCCGGCGGTACCCGGCCCGAGATGGATCTGGACGCTGAACTGGAGAAGGCCGAGGCAGATCGGAAGCTGCATGAAGCTGCCGTAGAAGCACAGCTGGCACAGCTCAAACGCAAGCTCGGACGACAACCCTGATCCTTCTCACGACAGGAGCCCGCTCCTTGCCCTCCCATGCCCAAGCGGCCGAGACCGCGCTGGATCCAGCCGCCGACCGCGGCTTCTTTGGCCATCCCCGCGGCCTGGCAACGCTCTTCTTCACCGAAATGTGGGAGCGGTTCAGCTATTACGGGATGCGAGCCATCCTGATGCTGTTCATGACGGCCGCGGTCGTCAACGGTGGTCTCGGATTCGATGCCGCGACCGCGGGGCCGATCTACGGCCTGTACACCTCGATGGTGTACGTCGTGGCACTGCCAGGCGGGTGGTTTGCCGACCGGGTAATCGGCCAGCGGCACGCCGTGCTGATCGGTGGCATCGTCATCATGCTTGGCCATATCTCGCTGGCCATGGAAGGGCTTCCATTCTTCCTCCTGGGCCTCTTCCTGGTGATCTGTGGCACTGGACTGCTCAAGCCGAACATTTCGACCATGGTGGGCCAGCTCTACTCGGCAGATGATGCCCGCCGTGATTCCGGCTTTTCGCTCTTCTACATGGGCATCAACCTGGGCGGCTTCCTCGCGCCGCTTGCGTGCGGCTTCCTGGCCCAACATCCCCGCTTTCATATGCTGCTGGAATCGTGGGGCATGAACCCCAACCGGTCCTGGCACTGGGGCTTCGGAGCGGCCGCGGTCGGGATGTTCTTCGGGATCCTGCAGTATGTGCTGGGTGCGCGGCACCTGCGCAGCGCGGGTCTCGCGCCCGGGGACCCGCTTGCGCGCAACCGACGCAATCTCGCCAAGATCGTGCTGGCCGCGCTGATCCTGGGGGGCGCCGCCATCCTGCTGCTGTCGGGCAGCAGCGCCATCGCTGCGATGCCCACCGTCAACAAGACCATGGCCGTGGTGCTGCTGGTTACCCCGATCGCGTTCTTCACCTGGTTGCTGACCGTCGGCAGCCGGAACCGCGACGAGCGGAAGCGACATCTTGTCATCTTCGTGCTCTTCCTGGGAGCATCCGTCTTCTGGTCGGCCTTCGAGCAGGCGGGCTCGACGCTCACACTGTTCGCCAAGGAAAGCACGAGGCATGCATTCCTTGGCATCACCTTTCCCGCGTCGTGGTTCCAGTCGGTCAACTCCCTCTGGATCATTCTGCTGGCACCGGTATTCGCATGGCTCTGGCTCCGGCTCGGCAGGCGCGAACCATCCACACCCACCAAGTTCGCCCTTGGGTTGTTCTTTCTGGCGGCCGGATTTGCCATCCTCATCCCGGCGGCGCGGTTCTCGGCCGGCGGAGGGTCGGTAAGTCCCGGCTGGCTGATCACCACCTACCTGCTGCATACCATCGGCGAGCTGTGCCTGAGCCCGGTCGGCCTGTCGGCCATGACCAAGCTTGCGCCGATACGCTATGCGGGCCTGATGCTGGGCGTATGGTTCCTGGCGGCGTCGGTCGGGAATTTCATTGGCGGCAACGTGGCCGGCCTGTACGATGCCTTCACCACGGACCAGATTTTCACGGCCGTGACGGTCTTTGTCCTCGGCGCATGTGCCCTGATGCTGGTATTCGTCCGGCCCATCAAGCGGATGCTGGCGAGGGAATGAGGACGCTGGCGTGAGGCGGCTTCGGATCGCCGCCTGCATGGCCCTCGGAAGTGTCGCGTTGACGGCGTGCGACCGGCCGCCGGCCAGCCCGGCCTCCACCAGCCTGCCGGGTGTCGTCGCGCTGCGGGTGCCGCCTGACTCGGAGATTCCGGACGGGCCGATGGGGATTGCCATCCGGCGCGGCCGTGCCTTGCTGGATCACACGCGTGACAGCATGCCAGCATTTGTAGGCAACAGGCTGAACTGCACCAGCTGTCATCCCGCCAATGGCACTCAGGCCAACGCCATTCCCTGGGTGGGCGTGTATGCCCGCTTTCCGCAATACCGTGCGCGCAGTGCTGCCGTCCTCACCATCGAAGAGAGAATTGCCGGCTGCTTCCGAAGATCCATGAACGGCACGGCGCCGCCAGCCGGGAACCGGGATGTCGCCGACATCGTCGCTTACTTTGCGTGGTTATCGCGGGGCGTGCCGCAAGGAGCCAAGGTGGAAGGACAGGGCCTGCCGCGGTTCGAACTGCTGCATGGCGATACGGCGGCCGGCCGCGCGCTCTACGCCGCCGAATGCGCCCGATGTCATAACGCCGATGGCTCGGGCAACGTGGGGCCGGCATTATGGGGAGACGGCAGTTACAACATTGGCGCCGGCATGGCGCGCATCCGCACCGCTGGCTCGTTCATCCGCCACAACATGCCGTTTGACAAGCCGGGGACGCTGTCAGACGCCCAAGCGGCCAATCTCGCCGCCTACATCAATGCCCAGCCCCGTCCCGACCTGCCCGGAAAGGAAAACGACTGGCCCAACGGCGATGCACCACCGGATGCGGCCTATCCGACGCTGGCGTCCCCGCGGTAGGGCAGAGAGATGAGAGCTAAAAGCTGAAGGCAGTAGCTTCGCTCAGCCTTCAGCCTTCAGCCTTCAGCCTTCAGCCTTCAGCCTTCAGCCTTCAAAACACCAACTCCACACCCAGTCGCGCCAGCCGGGGGGTCCCGTAGGCAAAGAGCGGTTGGGTGTAGTCAATGGCGGCCGCCTGGTAGAGTGGCAGCAGTTCGGTCTGGCCCGCGATGAAGCCGTCATGGTTCAGGTCGGCGGCCGCGCGATATCGCTCCGACTCATACGGTATGGCTTCGGGGTGCTGCAGGTACGCATCCATGGCCATCGACGAAAGGACGCTGGCAGGGGCGTCAGGCGTCCCGGTATCGCGTCGGACCGCGACGACATTGCGTCGGTTCAGCAGGTTCCGCACGTCCAGGTAGATGCCGCCACGCACCCCGGCCAGCGTGAGCGGCCGGCGCAGCAGCACGTCGAACGTGGTCGTGAACGGCAGCCGGGCGTCATTGGGAAGCCCGTTCATCGTGTCGCTGCCGATCGGCCTGCTGGTGTATGGCAGGCCGGAGTTGATCCGGCTGATGAGCGCCGCTTCGAAACCGGCGAACGGCCGGATCCCCGCGAATGAGGGCCCTGCGCTGTCGCGTACCTGCCCCTGCAGGATCATCGTCAGCGTGTGGCGCCGATCGAAGTCGAGCGGGAACTCGACCTTGGCAGGGAAGATCGTGTCGTGCGTGAGGGTGTCGATCCGTATGGCGCGACGAAGCAGGAAGGCGCTGCTCGACGAAGCGGTCGCCTGCTGGAGTGTGTACGCGACTCGCACGCCGATCCCATGCTGCAGGTCGCGATCCAGGATCAGCTCCATGCCCTTGACCGTGCCGATATCCGTGTTGCCGAAAATCGACGAATCGGGGTCCTGGCCCAGCGGGACTGACGAAACCAGCCCTTCCAGCCGTTTGACGTAGATATTGGCCCGCACCGTAAGATTGTCGCGCGGACGGGCGCGCAAGCTCATTTCGTACTGCCACGAATCTTCAAAGCCGAGATTCGGGTTGCCCTGGCGGAACCGTCCGGTACGAGTCGTGTCGTCAAAGGCCGCGTCCACGAGGTACTGATAATCGGGTGGCTGGCTGAAGCGGCCAATGCTCGCCACGAACGTGGCATGGTGGAAAACAGTCGATACACCAATGCGGGGATTGACTCGCAGCTTCGCGCCGGCGTCGGTTCCGGGCAGGTCCACGCGCGTGTCAAAGCGATCCACGCGCAGTCCGGCGGTGAAGCCCAGCTCGGCCAGGCGGAATTGACCCTCCGCGTAGGCCGCGGCGGCCACTGGCGAAAATTCGGAGGCCGTTGCCGGTGGAACCGAGTCGCCCGTGGGCAGGTACCCGAGGATGCGCTGGAAGGTGCGCACGCGTTGCTGAACCAGCTCTCCGCCGGCGTAGATATCACCATGACTACCGGCGCTGAAGGTCAAGTCGAGCTGTGACCGGAGTTCCCGGAACTGGTTCCAGGCCAATTCGCCTCGGGAGCCCCCGGTAAGGAAGAACGCCGGAACGCCCCACGGAGTACCCGCCGCCAGGGTTGGCGCCTCGAGCCCCGGGATGGGAGCGGCCGCCGCGGTGGTGTCCTGCGCCCGCGCGATATCTTCGCCGACGACGTTGAAGCGTGAGCCAGTGAAGGCGCCGAACTGGTAGTCCGGACTGCTGTCGAGTGTGCCGCGCACGAAATCACGATTAAAGACCGAGAGGCGCAGGTCCGCCACGAACGGGTGCCGCGAGGTCGGTCCGCTGGCGTGCTGGAAATGGATGCTCCCCAGCGTGCCCGCCACGCGTCGCGCCGGACCACCGTCGGGGTCGTACTTGAAGACGGGATCGTAGAGCAGGCGCTGGTCGATCGACCGCAGTCCGAAGACCCGAATCGTTTCCGTGTGGCCAAGCGGAATCGTGAGCTTGCCGCCAAAGTTGTACTCTTCGCCTCCGTTGTGCGGCAGCATCCAGGGATTCCCCGCTCGGGGATCGAGCGCGTTCTCAGGCGGCGGCGCGTTGACCGGGTCGGCATCCAGCCGGGCGGAGAGATCCGCCGAGACGACCGCCCGAATGCCGCCCGCCACCGGCCCGTCTGCCTCGAAGACGGCCCGGTCGAGACCATAGTCCCAGCCATCGCCAAAGGGCCGATCGGTTTCATATGCCGTGCGTCCCGACCACTGCTCCCCACCGTCCTTGGTGACGATGTTGACGATGCCGGAGATGGCCTGCCCATAGCGGGCGGAGAAGCCATTGGTCACCAGGGATGCCTCGGTGAGCATGTCGGTCGGAAAACGGAGGCCGAGCGCGCCGGTGGAGGCGTCCAATTGGTTCTTGACGCCCAGCCCGTCGATCACAAACGCTTGCTGGCCCAGACGGCCGCCCCGGTAGCTTTCGCCGACAGCACCCGCCGAAAGCGCCAGGGCATCTTCGAGTGTGCTGACTGGAAGCCGGCGGAGGTCGGCGCTCGAAATCACCTGCTCGGACTGGGTGGCGAGCGGATCGAGAACCCGGTCGGAGGTCTCGACAATCAGGGGGGCGAGTTCGATGGCGCGGGGCCGCATCGTGACATTGGCGACGCTGGTGGCACCGGCGCGGACCACGAGGCTGTCGCGGCGAAGGGGAGCATAGCCGAGGGCACGGACATTCAGCGTATAGCTGCCGGCCCGAACGGCGCGGATCCGGTAGGCACCCGCGGTGTCGGTCACACTTCCGCGACGTCCGTCGTCGATGGTCACGAGCGCCCCGCTGATGCCTGCGCCAGTGGCACTGTCGGTGATGATACCGCTGATGGCCCCGGCGGACTGGGCGGTTGCGCGAGTGGCGCTGAAGGTCAGCACGGCGCAGGCAAGCATCAGCGTCACGAGACGTGATTGGCTGCGGGCGCTCATGGGACATCGATCCGGTAAAGGTCAGCAACCGGAGAAACGACGGTGTCGGGGTAGCTTGGAGTGCCGTCCGGCGGCACTGTCGTGACGATCTCGTAGGGATAGCCTTCGGCCACAAGGGCCTTGCCATCCGGGCTCCAGCGCGGCCGCCGGAAGAAGAGGTTTGGGACCGGCATTGGCGTGATGAGGCCGGTTGTCGCGTCCACGATCTGCAGCTCACCGCCCTGATCAAATCCCTGCGCGGGGTCGCCGGCATCGTCAGTCACCTGCAGCAGCTTGCCGCCCGCGACGACGACGATGCGACCATTCGCCTGGTCAGCATCGCGCGGGATGCGCGTCGGGTCGAACGTCGCTATGACCGACTCGGCGCCCGAGCCGACGTCATGGCGCACCACACGCGGGTCACTGGCGAACGTGAGCACTACCTGCCCTGAAGCGCCGGGCGTGGCCGAGGTCGCGAAGTCGGCACCCGGAAGCACCTGAGGCGCTCCCGAACCCGAGGCCGCCAGCAGGTAGGCGTCACGCCATCGGCGCACAACGAGCGGGTCGCAGGTGGGGCATGGTGACGAGACCGCATCGTCGGCCCCAAGGAATACCAGCGTGCCGGCGGACATCCAGCGGAGCAGCCCGATGGCCACGACCTGGCCGTGCGGCCCGGGAAAGCGCGCGTTGGCGAGCACCACACCGTCGGGAATCGAGTCTAGCGGCCCGGCCACTACGCTGGTGAGACCGGATTGGTTGGCCGGATCGAGCCTGGCCCGGATAAAGGCCAGCCGGTCCGATCCCGGTTCTGGAGCCGCCTGGGTGAAGATGTCGAGCGTGTCAGCCTCGAGCGCGGACGCGCTGCAGATGCTGCGCACGCGGGTTCCACCCGAAGAAGGGAGAATTCCGAGGCAGATGTCGGGGCTGTGATGATGGTTGCCGTGCTCGAGCGAAGCGTACGAGTAGAGGATCTCGGTGTCCGACAGCCAGGCTGGATCGGTGCCGCCGCCATAGGTCAGCCGGAGCGGATGGACGTTGGGCTCGAGCGGGCTGTCCGTGGCCGTATCAGGTGGGGCAAAGGGCTCGCTGTGGGAACAGGCAAGCTGCATGAGCGTGAGCAGTACCAGTGCTGGATGGAGCGGCTGCCATCTACGCATCTCTGGCCTCGGCTGGATTCGTCAGAGGGGACGCCTTGGCTGAAAGCCGGTGCACAGGGCACTCCTCTTCCGGTGGACCATCGGGAGACGGCAGTCCAGCCGGCCGTGCTGCCCGCTTCCGCAGCGGCGGTTCACGCCGTATATGTTCTGGATCAGCCCGGGCAGGACACTGCGCGGGCTCTCTATCAAACGTCCCGCTGCGAGAAAACGCAAGTCGCATCCGCCGGTTTCTTCCACTCCCGAGGCCACCATGTTCAGGGATTTCAAGACGTTTATCATGCGCGGCAATGTGCTCGACCTGGCTATCGGTATCATCATAGGCGGCGCATTCGGGACGATCGTGAAGTCCTTCGTGGACGACATCCTCATGCCGCCGATTGGCATGTTGCTGGGCAATGTGGACTTCACTGACCGCTTCATCCTGCTGAAGGAGGGGACCAGCGTGTTACCCCGCGGCGCGAGTCTGGAACAGGCCAAGGCCGCCGGGGCTGTCACCATCAATTACGGCTCGTTCATCAACGCCGTGGTCGCGTTCCTGATCATCGCGTTCTGCGTCTATCTTGTGGTGCGAGCCGCCAATCGGCTTGAGGGCCCCAAGGAGGCAACAGTGCCAACCACGAAGAACTGCCCCTTTTGCGCGACCGCTATTCCGCTGGCCGCCAAGAAATGTCCCAACTGCACGTCGGCCCTGTGATCTCCGGCTTGACGAGGACGGGCCAATGCTTTACACTGTAAAGTAGTTTATGGCTTCGCCACCACGACGAGTGGACGCGCCGGCGGCGCTGCATGACCGGGCGATGGATAACCTGTCTTACATCCGATCTGCCATGGAGCGCGCCGGGACGTTCACGGCCGTGCCGGGGTGGGGCGGAGTGGCCATGGGGCTGTCGGCCCTCCTCGCGGCGGCGCTGGCCGCCGTCCAGCGGCAGGTGCATGGCTGGCTGGCAGTGTGGATGGCCGAGGCCGTGGTGGGGGCCGCCATCGGTGGCCTTGCCATGCGTCGGAAGGCGCGGCGCATCGGCTCTCCCATGCTGGGGCGACCCGGCCGCCGCTTCTTCTTGAGCTACGCTCCACCTATTGTGGTGGGAGCGCTGCTGACGGTGGTATTGTACCGGGGGTCGCTGGCCGAAGCCCTTCCCGGCACCTGGCTCCTCTGCTACGGGACCGGGGTGGTGACCGGCGGCGCGTTTTCGGTGCGAGTGGTGCCGGTGATGGGACTGTGTTTCATGGGGCTGGGCGCGTTGGCCTTGGCGTTGCCGGCGTCAGCAGGCAACTGGCTCCTCGCGGCGGGTTTCGGAGGGCTGCACGTGATTTTTGGGTTGGCAATTGCCCGGAGGTATGGTGGCTAGGAGCAATGCGGCACGAAAGACGGGACGGGACCACGAGGCGGCTCGCCGCCTGACTGGCGTGCGCGGCGGACAGGAAGGCGAGGCGCTGGCGCTCGACCGGGTGATTCATGAACGGGTCCGGCTCGCCATCGTCAGTGCGCTCGCGGTGAATTCCACGCTCTCGTTCAGCGAACTCAAGGCGCTGCTCGACGTCAGTGACGGTAACTTGAGCGTGCACGCCAGGAAATTGGAGGAGGCTGGCTACGTCGCCTGCCGCAAGTCCTTCGATGGGCGGATGCCGCGCACCGAGTATTCACTCACCGCCGCCGGACGCCGGGCGCTCGAGCAGTATCTGTCGCACATGGAGGCCCTGATCGCCGCGACCAGAAGCGGCTGAGCGGTGGTGGCTTTTTTTTGCCGTTGCAACTTTGTGATACAAAGCACTTATTGGAAAGGACCGAGCCGATGGCAGGAGAGTGGGCAGGCCGCCGCACAGGCCTGCATGTAGCGGTGATCATGGACGGCAACGGGCGCTGGGCCACCAGGCAGGGATTGCCCCGTGCCGCGGGCCACCGGGAAGGTGTGGAAGCCGTGCGCCGCCTGGTCGAGGGCGCACCCGGCGCCGGGATCAGCACGCTCACGCTGTACGCCTTTTCCTCCGACAACTGGCAACGGCCCACGCGCGAAGTGCAATGGCTCATGCGCTTGTTTCGCGAATATCTGCGTGGGGAAACGGCGCGCTGTGTGGCGACCGGGACCCGGCTCAGCATCATAGGGCGGCGCGACCGCCTTGCCCCATCGGTGCTGCGACAGATCCAGCGTGCCGAGGCACAGACGGCTGAGGGTACCCGGCTGCATCTCCGCGTTGCCGTCGACTATTCAGCGCGGGACGCCATCCTGCGAGCGGCCGCATGTGCCGGCACGGAGGAACTGACGCGCGAGCGCTTCGGCCGGCTCCTCGCCATTGCGGACCACGGTTCCACCCGCACGCCGGATGTCGACCTCCTGATCCGGACCGGTGGAGAACAACGCCTGAGCGACTTTCTGCTCTGGGAGTGCGCCTATGCAGAGCTGCTCTTTCTTCCCGTCATGTTTCCCGACTTTGCGGAGGCCGACCTGATGGCGGCGCTGCATGCCTTTCACGCTCGAGAGCGGCGCTTCGGCAGCCTCCAGGCCGTGCCCCAACCCGTCCAGACGGATCGGAGGATCTCCTGATGAGCACGCTCCTGCGCCTGGCCGGGCCGGTGCTATTCTTCGCAGCGGTCACCAGCCTCGTCGCGTTGCTGGCTCTGGGTGTAACCGTCCTGGCGCGCGGGAGGAGTCGCGCGACCCGGTGGGCGACGGCTGCCTGCGTGACGGTGCTCGCCACCTATGGGCTGGCAATCGCCGCCGGATGGCTGCTGGCGCCGCGGCGCACTCTCGCCATGGGGGAAGAAGTGTCGTTCTGTGGCCTCGACTGCCATCTGCACGTTGCGGTGCTCGATGTCGACGGCGCCCGCGTGCAGGTTCGTCTGCGAAGCGACGCGCGCCGGGCGCCAGAGTATCCGTCGCATCTCGACGTTCGCGCCGTGGACGATCGTGGCGCCGTCCTGCGTCCTCATGCCGGTCTGGGAATCGGGTCCGCTTCTGGCCGGCCGGCAGCATCAGGAGGAACTACAGTTTTCGCTGGCACCAGGCCGGCGCATCACGGGGCTGCGGGTCACCTGGGGTAGCTGGCTTGATTACCTGGTGCCGGGCCCGCAGAACGCGATGGTGCAGTCGCGAACTTTGCTGACTGCTATCCCGCGCCTGTAATGTTGGCCTGTGGCGTGACTCACACCGGCCGGGGCACGGCGCTGATATCTTGCGGAGTGAAACGCGCGGGCGGTGGCCGGCGCGGCTGGGAGCGGAGACTGGACGTCTTGCACAAGCATGGGCAAAGGAGGCGACACATTCAGCAGGCACTGGCGCGCCAGCGCATCGGGACGGATTATAGGGGTGAAGCGCTGCCCGTTCTGGTGCCGCGGGGACGCGGCACAGCGGTCAGCGTCCGCTCGGGAGGACGAGTCCTCATGCGCCTGGTTTTCGTGGTGCTTGGTCTTGGTGCCGGGACAGGCATTGGCTTTTTCAACGTCGGCACGGGAAACACGCTGGTGACGGCTGTCTTGCTGGCAGCCGCGGCATTCCTGCTCGCCGTGCTGCGCCCGGCATTTGCCTGGATGTCGGCCACGCTGGTCGGGCTCGGCGTGCCAGCTGCCTATCTCTGGGCCACCATTGCCGGCGCGGTGATCGACTACCCGCCGCAACCCAACCTTGCTGCCACCCTGCTTGCGCTTCTGCCCGCCGTGGCGGGGGCCCTCGTGGCGCTCGCTCTCCGGCGCGTCCTGCTGGGCGCCTCGGAGTCCCGTGTTCACCGCTGATCCGCGCCACTTTCAGTCATGTCCGCGCGTCCTGGGCGTCCTGAGGCGCGCATGACCGGTGGTCCGTCCGAGGCGCCCCGGATTTCCAGCAGGGTGCCGACGGCCCTCATCACCGGAGCCTCGACAGGAATCGGGCGCGAACTGGCACGGCTGTTTGGCCGCGACGGGTTTGCGCTTGTGCTGGTGAGTCGGAGTGGCGACAAGCTCGCGACCGTGGCGACCGAACTGCGTGACGCGTATGGCGCCACGGTCACCACGGTTCCTGCCGACCTTGGCGTGCCTGCTGAACTGGAGCGGCTCCTCTCCACGCTCGCGGCGTCCGATATTCGTGTGGATGTCCTCGTAAACAATGCCGGGTTCGGCGGGGCGGGCCGATTCTCCGAGACGTCCTTGACGGATGAACTGGCCATGATCGCACTCAACGTGGATGCGCTCGTGACGCTGAGCAAGCGCCTCCTGCCGCCAATGCTGCAGACTCGCCGGGGCCGGATTCTCAATGTCGCCTCCACGGCGGCCTTTCAGCCTGGCCCCTTCCAGGCGGTGTATTTCGCGACCAAGGCGTTCGTGCTGTCCTTTTCGGAAGCGATCGCCGAGGAGTTGCGTGGCTCCGGCGTGACAGTGACAACGCTCTGTCCGGGGCCCACCGAGACCGGCTTCGCCCAGCGCGCCGGATTCCGCTCGTCGCCCATGATGGGTGCACGGATGGATGCCCGAAGCGTCGCGGAGGCGGCCTACACCGCGACGCTTCGGGGTGAGCGGATCGTGGTGCCCGGTGTCGTCAACAAGATGCACGCCCAGGCGGTCCGGCTTACGCCACGCGGGCTGCTGACGCGACTCGCCGGCGCTGCCCAGCAGCGGCGGATGGGGGCGGGGGATGAGGCGCCGTAGGGGGCGGGCATCAAATTCCCAGTTCAATCCCGATCCGTATCCGCCGCGGCGTGCCGTTGAGCCCCACTCCGTACGTCGCATCAAAAGCGGCGTTGACGGCCGCACGCTGCTCACCCACGGTGTAGACCCCGTCGCCATCGCCATAGCGCGCTTCGGCACGACGGAGGGCCACGCAGTTGGGCGCGCCGCCGTGATTCCCGTTGATCGTGACCCATGACTGGCACGCATCAGGCGTGGACAGGTTCACGCTACCGTTCGTGTCGTCGTACGCTCCATTCATGAGGGCTTCGGTGCGGACCTCCCCGAGGCCATTCTGGACAGCCCGCTCGCGCGCAACGCCGACACTTCCCGAATCGCGCAAGGCACGAATGACATTGTGGAAATTGAGGGCGTTGCGCGCATCAATGAAGAACCGCGGTGCATACGCGGCGCTTCCCAGTGCCTTCGCGAACCGAAGGTCCAGCACTTTCCTCATTGGCAGGCGAGTATAGGCGGCGCTGATTCCGCCGATGCCGGTCGGGGGTGGGCAGGCCTGGTCCGAGTACGTGAGCGCCAAGGTGAGAGGGTACCCGCAGCCGAGGTAACTGGTTCCGCTCGCCAGCTGGAATCCTGCCCAGAGTTGTGAACGGGCCAGCCAGCCGGAGCGAAGCGCTGCGGGCGCGCGGATCTGGACCACGGCCAAGAGCATATGCGGCCGGCTCCACGCATTCCAGCTGGCATTCTCGAAAGTCTCGTCGGTATCGAGGTACTGGTAGCTGAGCATGGCGCCGAGCGTCGCCGTGGAGTAGTCGAGCGAGAAGGACGCACCCTGCGTCGCGTAATGCCCGATATCGACATATTGCCTGATCGAGGTCGGGCTGTCGTTGCGCGTGGGATTCCGGAGATTCACCAGTCGCGACAGGGCCACACTGTCGATCGTGCGGTGGAAGCCGACCAGGTCCAGCGACAGATCGTCGCCCAGCCGCTGGCGCACGCCCAGCTCCTCGTGCCAGCTGCGCTCGAACCCAAGATCCGTTCCGAAGATCTGCCCCGCACTGGTCAGGGTGAGATCAGTGTTGATACCGGCATAGAGCTGGGCCAGGTCGGGCATGCGGACTTCGCGCGAAATGCCTCCTCGGAGGACGGTGCCCTCGCCAATCCGCAGTGACGCCCGGACGCGCGGACTCCAGGCCGCATGTCGCTGGTCCTCGATAGTACCTCGCAGGGGCAGGACCTCACCGTTGATCGTGGCCGTCTGCCCTTCCGCGCCATAGCTCGAGATGGCGGGGTACTGCTGGTACGTGCCATAGTCGGGGTTGGCCTGTCCACTGCAACAAATGAAACCGACTGTATCGAGCGTAGCCGGCCGGTCGGCATTTGAGGAAAAGAAGTCGTAGCGCAGGCCCGCGGAGAGTTCCACGCGGTCATAGCTGAACTTCTGCTCGGCGTACACCGCGCCGCTGCGGGGATGCTCGATGTAAACGTCGGAGAAGATCTGGCTGGTCAGTTGGTGCTCATAATTGGTGACATCGTAGCGGGCGAAGGTGCCGCCCACACTGACCACGGAATTGCGGTTGACCTGCCAGGCAAGGTCTGCAAAACCGGTGGTCCGCCGTTCGTGGAAGAGTGCGAGCCCACCCACGGGACCGCCAGCTTCATAAAAGGGCGTGAGACCGCCGAACCCATACAGGCCATAGGGACCGTCACGGTAGTTGTTCTGAAGATTGTATTGGTCCACATTGGCCAGGTCATAGGGCGAACGTCGGCTACCCTGCCGGTTGAGGCGATAATTGTTGACCAGCGCGGTATCGACGGGGAAACTCTCGAAGTCCCAGCGGAAATCGAGGCCGCCAAGCATGAGTCCCAGCGCCGGGTTCCGGGTCTTGCGTTCGCCTTCGGCAGTGAGTGGCCCATCCATGCGCTGGTTGGCCTGCCTGGAGACGCCCAGGCGGTAGGCACCCGGTGTCGGTCCGCGTCCCAACTGGCCAGAGAGGGTGACTGCATAGACGCTCGCCAGTTGCTGGTCACCCCTGAGATTCGCGGGATTATTGATGTTGGAGTAATCGAAGAGTCGTGCGTCCGTGCGCGATTTGAGCGCCAGGAAGCCAAGCCGTGCCGTGCGGTTCAGGTCGAATTGGCCACTGACGGCGAAGCGATACCGGGACTGGGCCGACCGCGGCGTCCGGTCCCCGGTGCAGTCGGTGCCGTAATTGCTGGCGATCCCGGTATTGGCGCTGGCCTGGAAGGCGTCACAGTCGCCGCGAGTCACGCCCCACGCCGGCACGTCCACCACCAGCGTGTCGCTGAAGCTGTTCCCCGGGATGGCGGCGAAGCGGACGGTCGTATCGACGCCGAGTGGCGCGAAGATCGGGACGCTGCGCGCGTCGGTGCCGAAGTCGGCGCTCTTCTGCCCCATCAACGTGCCCGCCAGGAAGAGGCGATAATTGCGTCCCGTTGTACCGGCGTGGGCCTCGAAGCGGTTGATGCCAAGGCTGGAGGCGCCGAGCCAGCGGTCGGTGCTGTACGCGAAGCGGGCGCCCGCCGAGTCCAACCCTGTCGGCACTTCAAACTGCAGCGCACGAGCGGCAGCGTAGCGGGCGGAAAGCGGACCAGTGACCGCCCATGCATTGCGAACGCCATTGGTGGGCAGCGCGACCCACGCGGTGCGAGTGCCGGGCGTGATGTCGATCCCGTTCACCAGCACGCCGGTCTGGCCCGGCTCGGCGCCGCGGACGGAAATGCCCCGAAGCGAACCATCCACACCCGGCAGGAAGAGCAGTGGGCCCTCCACGCTGTCCGCCGCCGCACCACCGAGACCATCGCTGGTCAGGTGCTGGACGGTGGACAGCGAATCCGGCCGGCGCAGCACGGAATCCGCCAGGGCAGGCACTCCTTGCGCGATCAATGCGGATGGCGCCAATAGCAGCAAGGCACACGACCATTGCCGGGCGGATGCGAACATCAGCTTTCTCCCGAGGACAGGACTGACGGATGGATGGGCTAATATACGGCATGCACGCACCAGAATCACGGAACGTGACGACGGCCACTTCGGATCTTCGCATGCCTGGGCGTCGCCGCCTGCTCGTTGGGGGCACGCTTGCGGCGTGCGGTCTTGCGCTGGACGGATTCGGGCTGGAAGCGGCTGAAGTACTGCTGACCCGCAGCGACCTTCCGGTACCGGGCCTCGACCGGGCGTTTGAGGGGATGACGATCGCGCAGGTCAGCGACGTGCATTTTCCCGGCAATCATCGCGCGGCGCGCGAGGCACTCGGCATCCTGCGGCGAGAGAAGCCCGATGTGGTGATCTGTACCGGCGACCTCGTCGAGAATCACGCGGCACTCGGCATGCTGACCGAATTTGTTCGCGCCGCACGCGGTTCGCGTGCCACTATCGGGATTTTCGGTAACTGGGAACGCAAGAGCCACATTCGCGATGCCGAGCTCGCGGCAGCCTATCGAGCAGCGGGTGCGACCATGCTGCAGGACGCCCGGATGGTGTTGCGGGAGGGAGGGGGACGGCTGGGCATCGCCGGACTCGGTGATGCGCTCTACCGCGCGCCATCCCTCGGCCCGCAGATTCTCGATCCCTCGCTGTCCGATGCCGATCTCTGGCTGGTGCACTGTCCGGCCTACGCCGAACGCATCCCGCATGTTTCCCGCCTGCCGGCTGCGATCATTGCGGGCCACACCCATGGCGGCCAGATTCGTCTCCCGGGCTGGGTGCCGTACCGACCCATCGGCTCGGGCCGGTTTCTCGAAGGGTGGTACCGCGACACGCCGGCGCCGCTCTTCGTGACACGCGGCGTTGGCACCGTGGAAATCCGCGCACGCTTCTGCTGCCCACCTGAACTACCCATCTTCACGCTTCGGCGCGGTTGATCACCAGGGCTGCGGCTTGCCCTGGTAGTCAATGAAGCACCCGCTGTCCTCCAGCCGGAGCCGATCCGCCATGGCGAGCAGGCCGCGTACCGAGTCGGCCGGCGACAGGGTAGCGTTACGGCCACCCATCTCGGTGCGCACCCACCCGGGCGTGATCGCTACCGCAATGATGCTGTCCCGGCGGAACTCCGCCGCGAAGCTTCGGGTCATGATATTGAGCGCCGCCTTGCTCGCGGCATAGGCATAGTCGCCGCCGTTCGTGCGATCAGAGACCGAGCCCAGCAGCGACGACAGGTTGAGAATCCGCGGCCGTGGCGCACGGCGGAGGAGGTCGAGCAGCGCCTGGATGACGAGCATCGGGCCGGCGGCGTTGACATCGTAGATCGTCGCCAGCTCGCGGCGCGACAGCGACGCGAACCCGGTCGCCGCGGCGTCCCAATGGTCCGAGTGCAGCGAATAGCGACCGGCGCTGTTAACCAGTATATCGATCGAGGGGACGACGCCCTCCAGCGACCGGCGCACCGACTGGATGGATTCGTCGTCGGCGACGTCGCATGGGAGCGCAATGATGTGGTCACCATACGTCGAGCGCAGCTCGGCCACGGCGTCAGAGCGCCTGGCCGTGGCAATGACCCGGTCACCGCGCTCGGTGCACTGCCGTACCAGTTCCCGACCGATGCCGCGGTTGGCCCCGGTGATGAATACGGTCTCCACAATTACTCCACGCCCGCAAGGTTATACATGGCGCGCCAGGCGGAGAAGGCGGCGAGGTAGTCGTCGTGTTGGTAGCGTACCGTGCGGCCGTCGATCCGTTCCGTACCGGGCACCAGCTGGGCCATGTCCGCCTGCACTGACCGGGCGTACTCGGTTTCGAAGATGACGGGCGTCCCGAAGCTGAAGACGGGATGGCTTCGCTGGAGCGCCTCGGCCACGCCAGCGCGGATGGCCTGGCGGGCCCGCTCGGGGGAGAGACTCCGCGCCGAGTATCGGCTGAGGGCGTACTTGACGGCAACGATGCCCACCTGCTCCCCCAGGAAGTCCACCGCCTCGGCGACAAGCGTATTGTCGCCGCTGGCAAACGCCACTGGAACGCCGTGACATCCCGCAGCGGCCGCATTCAGCGCCAGCTCCCCGACCGGCCGGCCGTTGACGCGGACCTGATGAACTCGGTCGGTGTAGGTGTGGTCAATGACTGACTGGCGGGTGCCGGCCTGCCCGTGATAGCCGATGAAGCAGGCGGCATCAAAGCCTTCCTGGATGCCTTCCACCATGGAGAGGGTCTTCGGGCTTCCGCTGATGAGCTCTGCCTCCGGGTGCAGTTCATCGGCGATGAGATTGCGCATCAGCCAGTGGCTGTCGTTGAGCACGATGCGGTCGGCACCGGCATCAAGGGCACCCTGAATGGCAGCGTTGGCCTCTCCCGTCATCAGCCGGCACGAACGCGCATACTCGGCGGCGGCGGCCGGATTGGTGGGATCGGTCTGGATCTCGTGCACGACGCCGGCAATGCCTTCCATGTCCACTGAGAGATAGACCTTCATGCCGGCTCCGGCTTGCGGGAAGAAGAAGCATGGTGCTAGGCTCAAGGTACGCCTTCATGGAGTGTGGAGCATGCCTGCGTCCCTGCGGATGCTGATCCTGGCCGGACTGACTGTGCTCGCCGCCTGCGCCGGGCAGGGGCACCGCGCCCGCCAGCATGGCCGCGCGTATACGGAATGGTTCTATCAGCGCGACTTCGCCTCGCTCTGGGCGCGATTCTCGCCCGAAATGAAGCAGACCTTCCCGTCGGCGGACGCCCTCGCGTCCTTCGCGGGCCGTACGGTGGCCGAGCTCGGGGCCGAGCAGGGAGCGGCGGTCGAGCAACTTTCCCACGAGGGCACACTCACGGTGTACTCCCGGCGGGCCCGCTTCGCGCGGTCGTCACGGCCGATGCTGCTGCAGTGGACCATGGCTCCGGACGGCACGGTCACTGGCTTCATGCTCCGACCGGCCGGGGATTCCCTCCCGCCCGGCTAGTCAGAACACGCGGCCGCCGACCGGCACGTCGCGTTCCGGCACAAGCAACACAACATTGCCCGCAGGATCGGGCACGCCCAGCACCAGCACCTCCGACTCAAAACCGGCGATGCGGCGGCTACCCAGATTCATGGCGGCAATGACCAATCGCCCCTCCAGGGCCTCAGCGCCATAGAGGCTGGTCAGCTGCGCGCTCGAGCGACGCTCACCCAGTGAGCCGAAGTCAATCCAGAGACAATAGGCCGGTTTCCGGGCCCTCGCGTTGGCCTCGACCCGGGTGACACGCCCTACCCGCAGGTCGAGGGTCTCGAACGCGTCGGCGCCGCTGGTCACAGCAGGAGCTCCCCGCGCAGGACGGTCACGGCACACCCACGCAGGAGTACCCGGTCGCCGCGGAGTTCCGTACCGACCACCCCGCCACGCGCCGAGGCCTGGTAGCCCGTCAGAACGTCTCTCCCAAGTCGTCCCGACCAGAACGGCGCCAGTGCGCAATGCGCCGATCCGGTGACCGGATCTTCAGGAACGCCCGACCCGGGCCCGAAGAATCGCGACACGAAGTCAAATCGCGGGTCATCGCTCGCCGCCGTGACGATGACGCCTCGGGCCGGGATGGCGGCCAGCTGGTCCAGGTTCGGGCTGAGCTCGCGGACGGCGCTCGCGCTTTCCATTTCTACCAGCCAGTCCATGCGATTGCGGGCCACCGAGCGCGCCGGTGCCCCGAGCGCCTGCAGCAGCCCGTCGGGCGCGGCCTCGGCGTGCACCTGGACCGCCGGGAAGTCCAGCACGATTGCGTTGCCAGACTGTCGCGCCGTCAGCGTTCCGCTGCGGGTCTCGAAGACAAGCTCGGCGTCGGTCAGGCGCAGCTCCTGCCACAGGACATGGGCGCTGGCGAGCGTGGCATGGCCGCAGAGGTCGACTTCCACGGTGGGGGTGAACCAGCGCAGGTCCCAGCGACTGTCATCACGACGGTGCAGAAATGCCGTCTCGGAGAGGTTCATCTCCATGGCGATCTTTTGCATGACTCCGGCGTCGGCGGGCGTGTCAAGCACGCAGACTGCGGCGGGATTGCCTTCGAACGGACGCTCCGCAAAGGCATCGACCTGAATGATGGGCTGGCGCGTCACGCTCGGTGCTCCTCCGGGATGATGGCATCCACCTCGATTTCGACCAGCATCGCCGGATCGATGAGCCGGCGAACCTCCACCATCGACGTGGCGGGCCGCACGGC
Source organism: uncultured Gemmatimonadales bacterium (assembly GCA_963798915.1). Taxonomy (GTDB): domain Bacteria; phylum Gemmatimonadota; class Gemmatimonadetes; order Gemmatimonadales; family GWC2-71-9; genus CAMLHP01. The sequence continues at coordinate 397,037 of CAWCVB010000005.1, forward strand.
GCCGAAGAATTCGCCGTGCGCTCGACCGATCGCTTCCCACTGCGAGATGTCGGTGACGAACATCCGGGTGCGCACGACATCACTGACCGATGCCCCAAGTGTCGTGAGTGCCTGCATGATGATCCGGAGCGCGAAGCGGGTCTGGCCAGCGGCGTCGCCAGGCGCATGGACCTGGCCATCGTTGTCCACGGCGGCGGTGCCGGACACGGAGACATGATTGCCGACGCGTACCGCGCGGGAATAGCCCACCGGCGCCTCCCACGGGGCTCCGCTCGATACGTTTTGACGACTCACCTGGACTCAACCTCCGGTTCATCTCAGAATGGGCTTGGTGGGGCGGGGCAGCATAAAAGTAAAACCGGCGGCCATTGGCCGCCGGTCGGAACATCATGACTTGTCATTGTCGAGGTTGTCGTCGGGCTCCGAGGCCTCGGCCAGGTGCTGCTCGACCTTGCCCACCTCCTGTCGCAGCTTGCCCTTGAGCTCCTTGGCCTTGCCCTTGAATTCCTGGCTCTCGTCGTCCGCCGCGACACCATAGGCACCGCGTATCTTGCCGCCCACTTCCTCGACCTTGCCCTTCACGCGATTCTCCGCGCCCTTCTCGGCAAGCGAGTTCCGCCGTTCGTCCGTCGCCATGTTGCACTCCTTGACGGGGCTTGAAAGGGCCCGTTCTCCGGGCTTGTGTGACTGTACGATACGGCGCTCAGCGCGAGGGCGCCGTGACGCGAGGCACAGCCACCGTTTCCGCGTAGTGACAGGCGGCCCGGGTCCTGGAGATGGGGCGCAGGAGCGGAACTTCATCAACGCAGCGTTGATTGCGCAGTGGATGGAAACAGCGCGTGTGGAACCGGCAACCGGCTGGTGGTCGGGAGGGACTCGGCAGGTCGCCGGTCAACAGGATGCGATCCTCCGGCGCGTCAGGATCGGGCTCCGGGACAGCCGACAGCAGCGCCTGCGTGTACGGGTGGCGCGGGTCGGCCAGCACGTCTTCCGCAGGCCCCGTCTCCACAATCTGTCCGAGGTACATCACCGCGATGCGATGGGCGATCTGCCGGACCACCGCAAGGTCGTGCGCAATGAAGAGGTACGAAAGCCCGCGCCGCTCCTGCAAGTCGCGCAGCAGATTGACAACCTGGGCCTGGACTGAGACATCGAGCGCCGACACCGGCTCGTCGCACACGATGAAGGACGGTTCGACGGCCAACGCGCGGGCAATGCCGATCCGCTGCCGCTGCCCGCCCGAGAATTCGTGCGGATATCGGCTGGCATATCCCGGGTCCAGGCCGACCTCTTCGAGGAGGGCGCTCACCCGCCTGCCAACCTCGGCACCCCGGGCGAGCCGGTGAATCCGGATGCCCTCGGCGACCGCATCACCGATCGTCATGCGAGGGTTGAGCGACGAATAGGGGTCCTGAAAGATGATTTGCATGCGCCGACGCAACTGCCGCAGCGGTTCGCGCCCCAGGCTGAAGACATCGCGCCCCTCGAATCGAACCGTACCGGCGGTCGGCTCCTGAAGACGAAGAACGGTGCGTCCTACCGAGCTCTTCCCGCAGCCGGATTCACCGACCAGCGCCAGCGTCTCGCCACGACCGATCTCGAATGACACACCATCCACGGCTCGCACTGGCGGCCGCTGGCGCTGCAGAAACCCCCCGGCTTCATAGTGCTTGACCAGGTCCTTGACCATCAGGATCGTCTCGGCCGCAGCGACAGTCATTCCGGGTCCTCCGCAATCCAGCAGCGCATCCGGTGGCCGGGTTCGACTTCGAGAAGCGGCGGCATCGTACCGCTCTTGGGATGCTTGATGGGGCATCGGGGCCGGAACCGGCACCCATCCGGCCACGCGTTGGGCGGAGGAACCGTGCCCGCAATCGGCGAGAGGCGTGTCACCGGCCCGGAGAGGCGCGGGACCGAGGCAAAGAGACCGATGGTGTAGGGGTGGGAAGGCCGCTCGAAAAGCTGCCTCGTTGATGCGGTCTCGATCAGCTGGCCGGCGTACATCACCGCAACGTCGTCGGCCCGCCCTGCGACAATGCCCAGGTCATGTGTGATGAGAAGCATGGACATGTCGCGGGATTGGCGGAGGTGGTCGAGCAGTTCGAGGATCTGAGCCTGGACCGTCACGTCGAGCGCGGTGGTGGGTTCGTCGGCGATGAGCAGCTCCGGCTGCCCCGCCAGGGCGATCGCGATCATGACGCGTTGGCGCATGCCTCCGGACAACTGGTGGGGATAGGCGCGAAGGCGCTCCTCAGCATCAGGAATGCCGACCTCCTTGATCAGCGAAACCGCCTGATCCCTTGCATCGGCCTTGGTGACGTCAAAGTGGGCATGGATCACTTCGGTGATCTGGTCGCCCACCCGAAAGACCGGATTGAGACTGGTCATCGGATCCTGGAAGATCATCGCAATGCGACGGCCGCGGACCCGGCGCAGGGCCTCGTCCTTCAAGCCGAGCAGGTCAGTACCGTCGAGCATGACGGCGCTGCCGGTCTCGATCCGGCCGGGCGGCGGGACCAGGCGGAGCAGCGCCAGGCTGGTCAGGCTCTTTCCGCATCCCGATTCACCGACCAGCGCCAGCGTCTTCCCGCGTTCGATCTCGAAGGTGATGCCGTCCACCGGATATATCCGTCCGGTGTCTCGGTCGGGAAAGGATATGCGGAGGTCACGGACCTGGAGTAGACTGCTCATGTTTCTCGCGGATCGGTGGCGGCGCGCAGCGCATCGCCGAAAAGGTTGACGGCCAGCACCGTGGCAATGATGGCGAGCCCGGGAAAGATGCTGACCCACGGCGCAGCGGTGAGCACGTCCTTGCCGTCCAGGATCATGCCACCCCAGGAGGGGGTCGGCGGCCGCACGCCCATGCCCAGAAATGACAGGCCGGCCTCCAGCAGGATGACATCGCCCACGCCCAGCGTCGCGGCCACGAGCAGGGGACCCAGGGTATTCGGTAGCAGGTGCCGTAACATAATGCGCCAGCCCCTGGCCCCGAGGGCCTGAGCGCTGTGCACAAATTCGGCGTGTTTGAGCCGCAGCACTTCGGCTCGAACCAGGCGGCTGGTACCCAGCCAGCCGGTGGCGCCGATCGTGATCATGAGCGCCACCAGCGGCATGCGCTCCCAGGCAGCCACGAGCAGCAGCAGCACGAACAGCCTGGGCACCGCCATGGCCGCATCGACTGCGCGCATCAGGAGCGTATCGAGCAGGCCGCCGGCGAATCCGGCCAGCAGGCCCACGAGCGCGCCCAGCGTGATGGAGAGCGCGACAGCCACGCCGGCGACAGAGAGCGAGATGCGGGCACCGGAAGCCACGCGGGCGAGGACATCCCGGCTCAACTGGTCGGTTCCGAATGGGTGGAGCAGGCTTGGTGCAGTGGCGCCCCCGACGATATCAGGCTGCGCAAACGGGTCCGGCAGGGCAAGGGGCGCGAGCACACCGAAGAGTACGATGACACCGAGGGCCATCGCGCCCGCGCGTCCCGCGGGACTCCGGAGTGCGCGGCGGAGGGCAGGCGCCGCCGGCATCATGCGCGTCGCACCCTGGGATCGAGCACGGCATACGCGGCATCCGCCACCAGCGCCCCAGCCACCACCATCAGTGACACGAGGACGGTGATCCCCATCAGCAGTGGATAGTCGCGGGCCCCGACTGCATCGGCCGCCAGCGCGCCGAGGCCCGGCCAGGCAAAGACCTTCTCGACGAACACGGATCCCGCCACCACAAGCGGCAGCCAGAGCCCGAACAGCGTCACGACCGGAAAGAGTGCGTTCCGGAAGGCATGTCGCCATCGGACGGCGGCCTCGCCCAGCCCGCGGGCGCGCGCCGCCTGCACGTACGGTTCACGCAGCGCGTGCAGCATGGCACTGCGCTCGTGGCGCATGGTCGCGCCGATATTCACGGCCGCCAGGGTCACGGCTGGCAGCACGAGATGGCGCAGGATATCGACCGCCCGCACGCCGAAGCCGGCGTCCGATGGCAGCAATGGATCGTGCATGCCGGCGGCCGGCAGCAGGCGCCATTCGATGCCGACCAGCCACGCGAGTACCAGCCCCAGCCAGAACGACGGGGTGGCGTAGGCGGCCAGCGACACAAGACCCGCGGCCTGCTCACCCGGACTGCCGGCCCGAGTGGCCTGGAAGGCGCCAAGCCACGACCCCAGGACGAACGTGATGAGGAGGACGGTGCCACCCAGGAGGAGGGAGGCCGGCACCCGCTGGGCGATCAGGGCCGTCACAGGTCGGCCGTATTCGATTGACGTGCCGAAGTCGCCCCGCAATGCGCCGGCGACAAACGAGCGAAACTGTGCCGCGAGCGGCTGGTCCAGGCCGTAGCGGGCCCGTAGGACGGCCGTCTGCTGCGGCGAAAGGGGATGCTCTTCGCCCAGCCGCGAGAGGGGGTCGCCCGGCGCAGCGCGCATGAGGAAGAACGCCAGGATGACCGCGAGCAGGGCGGTCACCACCGCCTGGCCCACCCGTCCGGCGAGCCATCTCATGTCAATGGGTCACGCGATCCCGGGCCAACTCCTGGCCATGCCGCACCCGCCAGTGCCACAGCATCAACCAGGGCGAGCCGTCCCGGAGTTCGACGCGCTCGAACCGTCGATGCACGGCGAGGACCTCGAGTGGAGCGAAGAGGAAGGTGGCGGCCGCATCGTCCTCCATGCGGCGGAGGGCCTGCAGGTAAAGCGGCGTGGCGTTGTCCTGCGCCATGATGGCCTCGGCGAGGAGCGAATCCGACGCCGGGTCGCAGAAGTGCGAGACGTTGCTGGCACCGCCGCAGGTCCAGGAATCGGTGAGCCCGGATGGTGAGGGCACCTGGCGCATCGCACCGAAGGAGATGTCGAAGCGCCCCGACACGAATCGCTCCTGCCAGACAGGCCGTTCGAGTACGAGCACATCCAGCTTGATGCCGATCTGCCGAAGTTGCTCCTGCGCCATCATTCCGATCTGGCGGCGCATGAGACTGGAGGACGGGATCATGACCGAGAGTTCAAGTGGGGTTCCGCCCCGTTCGAGCATGCCGTCGCCGTCTGCATCGCGCCAGCCAGCGTCCCGCAGCAGCGCGGCGGCGCGTGCAGCGTTCCTCGGCCGGGCCTTGGGCGACACATTGCCCAGCCAGAGCATCTGCGAGACCGGACCAAACGGGACCGAACCGTAGGGGCCGAACTGGGACTGCACCATCGCCTGGCGATCAAGTCCGAGGGTGATGGCCTGCCGCACCCGCTCATCGGCCAGGATGGGGTGCGCCCGCGCTGTGTCCGCCGGCGCGCGATAGTTGAAAAGCAGATAGCCGAGCAGGTCGGATGGAGTCGTCACCAGGCGGAAATCACCGGTGCGCTCGAGCCGCGACCGGTTGGCGAGCGGAGGCACCACGGCGGCCATGGCATCAGCTTCCCCACTCAGGAGCAGGTTCATCCGGGCTGCCGGGTCGGTGGCAGTGCGGAAGACGACTCGGCCCAGGCCGGGGTGGCCGAGAAAGAACTGGGAAACCGCCGCCAGCTCGACGGATTCCCCCGGCACCATCCGGACCCATCGGAAGGCGCCGTCTCCCACGGGCGCTCGCGCATAGGCCGAGCGCGCAACGGCGTCAGGCGGCATGGATTCCAGCAAATGGGCGGGAATGGGCTGGACGTAATACGTCGCGTCGAAGAACTGTTCGCCGTACGGCTGGTCAAAGCTGATGACCACCCGATGGTCACCTTCGGCCCGCACGTCGCGAATATGTTTCAGGAGGTCGGCCAGTGAGGGCGCGATGGCCGGATTCCGGGCGCGACGGAAGGTGAAGACGACATCGCGGGACGTGACCGGAACGCCGTCGTGCCAGCGCGCTCGTGGATCGAGCTCGAACACGAGCGTGACCGAGTCGCGCCGGGTCCAGCTCCGGGCCAGCTGCGGCTCGTATCCCGACTCATCGGTCGTCGCATGTCCCGGCTTCCGGACAGCGAGGCGAAGGAAGAGCTGGTCCGCCAGTTCCTGGTTGGCCCGGGTGTTGGCCGCACCTTCGATCAGGGTGGGAATCGGCAGGCTCGCCTGCTCCCCCGTGACGATCACGATCGTGCCAGAGGGCCCCTGGGCGCAGAGCGGCGCTCCAGCGGCCATCAGGCATATGCAGGTGGAGATCGAGGTCAGTCGGCGCACTTTGGGCCACTCCTGGACGGGGGTCGCGAGCGCGTCACTCTTTCCAATGTGAGAACGCAGGTCCGCTGCGTCCAGTGGCTCATCGCCGCCAGGTCCACTCCGCGGACTGGAAGCGGGGCGCATGCTGCGCCGCCAGCTGTCGCAAGTGGTGTGAGGGTGTGCGAAGGTCATGCCAGCTGCCTCGCCAGCTCTCCGCGGCCAAGCGGATGGCCTGGGCCACCTCGCCAAAGGCGACCGGACGCCGCAGTTCGGCGCTGAGCGAGGTGCTGCGGGCCTCAGCCGCGGGGCCCAGGGCCACCGTTCGCACCAGGGACTGGTCGCCTGCAAGCAGCAGCGATCCATGCTGCAGCAGCGCTCCCTCATGCCGCAACTGGGCGCTGCCAACCAGCTTGCCCCGCCGCGTCATCACCTCGCCGCCCACCGGATTTGCAAAGCAGGCGCCAGCCTCCAGTGAAAGCGGAACGACCTCGGCCGGGGCGAGGGTGGCGCGAACACGGAGAGAACAGACGGCCCGGCAGAGCATCGAGTGGATCAGCCGGTAGGCTGCGGCCAGGTCGCCAAACGCCGCGGTGGGCGCGGCCACGGCGTAGGTGAGTTCCTCCGCGTGCCAGACGGCCCGACCGCCAGTCGGCCGGCGGACCGTATCGATGCCCAGCGACTCGACGACGGCGCGATCATAGCGGCGAGCAGCCGGTTCGTGTCGCCCGAATGAGAGGCAGTGAGGATCCCACCTGTACAGGCGCAGCACCGCGCCACCCCCAGCCGCGAGGTCCAGCAACGCGGCATCGAGCGCCATGTTGGACCAGCCAGGCCGGGGAACCTCATCCAGCCAGAGTTGCCAGTCGAGCGGAGCCACGGGCGTCGGGGTGATTGGCCACCGCGCTCCGGCCGACGATCGAGCCCGCCCGTCAGGCGCTGCTGTACGATGCATTCCAGGTGCAGACAAGATTACGGTCACCGTAGGCGCCATCCACGCGGGAGACCGCCGGCCAGACCTTGTGGCTGTGCGATTCCGGTGTTGGAAACGCGGCACGCTCCCGGCCATAGGGCCGGTCCCAGCTGTCTGCTGTGCATTGTGCCAGCGTGTGCGGCGCGCCCTTGAGCAGGTTGTGGCTGCGATCGGCCGAGCCCTGTTCGATTTCGCGGATTTCCTCGCGGATCGCGATCATCGCATCGCAGAACCGGTCGAGTTCCTCCTTGGACTCGCTCTCGGTCGGCTCCACCATCAGCGTGCCGGCCACCGGGAATGACACCGTCGGGGGATGGAAGCCGAAGTCGATCAGGCGCTTCGCGATATCTTCCACTTCGACGCCCGCACTCTGCTTGAAGGGCCGCATGTCCAGGATGCATTCGTGCGCAATGAGGCCATGCGCCCCACTGTAGAGCAGGTTGTAATGGCCCTCGAGGCGCTTCGCCACGTAATTGGCATTGAGGATCGCCATGATGGTCGCTTCCCGCAGGCCTTCGGCGCCCATGAGCGCGATATAGGCCCACGAGATGGGCAGGATCATGGCACTGCCCCACGGGGCGGCCGAGATGGTGCCGCAGGGTGCGCCGCGGTCGAGGTCCACGACCGGATGGCCGGGAAGGAATGGCGCGAGATGCGCGGCCACGCAGATCGGACCCACGCCCGGACCGCCGCCACCGTGCGGGATGCAGAAGGTCTTGTGCAGGTTGAGGTGGCACACGTCCGCACCGATATCGGCCGGGCGGCATAATCCGACCTGGGCGTTCATGTTGGCGCCATCCATGTAGACCTGGCCGCCGTGCTCGTGCACGACACGGCAGATCTCGCGGATCGAGCCCTCGAACACGCCATGGGTGGACGGGTAGGTGACCATGAGCGCCGCGAGTGACGCACTGTGCTCGGCGGCCTTGGCCCTGAGGTCGTCCACGTCGATGTTGCCGTGCTCATCGCTGCGGACGTTGACCACTTTCAGGCCGGCCAGCACAGCGCTCGCCGGGTTGGTGCCGTGGGCCGACGTCGGGATCAGGCAGGTCACGCGGCCGGTGTCGCCGCGGGCCTCATGCCACGCGCGAATCACCATCAAGCCGGCGAACTCGCCCTGCGCGCCAGCGTTCGGCTGCAATGAGACCCGGGCAAAGCCGGTGATTTCGGCGAGCTGATCTTCCAGCTGGGTAAAGAGTTCGCGGTAGCCCTGGGTCTGGGACTCGGGAGCAAACGGGTGCAACCGGTTGAATTCACGAAAGCCGATGGGAATCATTTCGGTCGTGGCATTCAGCTTCATGGTACATGAGCCGAGCGGAATCATCGCCGTCGTGAGCGAGAGGTCGCGCGACTCGAGCCGCTTGAGGTACCGAAGCATTTCGGTCTCGCTCCGGTACCGCTGGAACACGGGATGCGTCAGGTAATCGCTGGTCCGTCGCTGGGCAGCGGGGATGGCGGTCTCCTGACTGACACCGAGATCCTCGAGCATGAATGGCAGGAGATCGTCCTGCGAAAAGACGGTGATGAGATCCGCGAGGTCCCCGAGCGTCACCGTCTCATCCAGGGCCACGGCGAGACGAGTGGGAGAGAGCTGGCGCAGGTTGATCCGGCGGGTCCGGGCCGCGTCGATGATCCGCGCAGCGGCCCAGGTCTCGACGTCCACCGCCACGGTATCGAAGAAATGTTCGTGCACCACGCGATACCGTAGCCGGCGCAGCGCATTGGCCAGCAGCACGGCGCGGCCATGGACCTGTTCAGCAATGCGCCGAATGCCGTCCGGACCGTGGTAGACCGCGTACATGGCCGCCATCACGGCGAGCAGTACCTGAGCCGTACAGATGTTGCTGGTGGCTTTTTCACGGCGAATGTGCTGCTCGCGAGTCTGCAGCGCCATCCGCAGGGCGGGACGGCCATCGGTGTCCTTGGACATCCCGATGATGCGTCCTGGCAGGTGGCGCTTGTACTCGTCGCGCGTGACGAAGAAGGCGGCGTGCGGGCCGCCATACCCCATCGGCACCCCGAACCGCTGGCTGTTGCCCACCGCGATATCGGCGCCCCATTCGCCGGGCGGCTCGATCAGGGCGAGGGCGAGCAGGTCCGTGGCAGCGGTTACCAGTGCGCCAGCCGCATGGGCTCGCGTGGCCAGCTCGCGAAAATCCGGGATTTCGCCGTCGGTGGCCGGATACTGCACCAGGCAGCCAATCACGCCGTCACCGAAAGAAAATGAGTTGGGTTCGGCCTCGACGATGGTGATCCCTCGTGCCTTGGCCCGCGTCCGCACCACATCGACGGTCTGGGGATGGCAGCGCGAGTCCACCAGCCAGGTATGCGGCCCCGACTCGCGGCTTACGGCCTGGGTCAGCGCCATGGCCTCGGCGGCCGCAGTGGCTTCATCCAGCAACGAAGCCGTGGCGACGGGCAGTCCGGTCAGCTCCGCCGTGACCGTCTGGAATGTGAGCAGCGCCTCCAGTCGACCCTGGGCGATCTCCGCCTGATATGGGGTATAGGCCGTGTACCATCCTGGATTTTCCAGGATGTTGCGCAGGATAACCGGCGGCGTGAAGGTCCCGTGGTACCCCATGCCGATGTACGAGCGAAAGACCCGGTTCTGGCCCGCCATGGCCCGCAGCGCCTGGAGCACCTCGCGTTCACTCCGACCCGGTGGCAGCGCCAGCGGTCGCCGCATCCGGATGTCCTCGGGCACGACCGCATCGGCCAGCGCCTCGATCGACTGATACCCGAGCAGGCCAAGCATCGCGTCGATGTCACTGGATCGCGGCCCGATGTGGCGAGAGGCAAAATGCGTCTGGCGGTTGGCGACCAGGGGGCCAGCCGTTGGGGATGTGGTGGCCGGTCGTGCCGAACGCGAGGGTGGGGTGGCGGTGGTCATCGAACTACCTCGAAGAAACCAGGCGTAAACGGACGGACGCCCCGGGCGAACGCAGCCCGGGGCGCCGATAAAGACTCATTCTCATGCCGCCGGCGCACTATTCGCCGATGTGCTTCCGGTAGGCGGCGGCGTCGAGCAGGCCATCCAGCGCGGACTTGTCGGACATGCGAATCTTGACCATCCATCCCGCCCCGTAGGGATCCCGGTTCACCACCGCGGGGTCGGCGTCGAGCGCCTCGTTGATGGCGATCACCTCGCCAGCCACGGGCATGAAGAGTTCGGAGACCGCCTTGACGGCCTCGATGGTGCCGAACGACTGGTGGGCGTCAAAGGTGTCCCCCACCTTGGGCAGGCTCACGTATACGACGTCGCCCAGCTCGCCCTGCGCATAGTCGGTGATCCCGACCGCGGCGGCCGCACCGTCGCCGGTGTCCTGCACATATTCATGCTCTGTCGTGTACCGCAGCGCTTCCGGGACGTTCGACACGGGCACTCCCCTTGATCGTGGGCTGTTCTGCGGTGAGAGGATAGGTACGCGCCAGCATGAAATCAAGCAGGGTGGGTGAGTGCGCGCCACACCTCCTGCGCGGCGGCCCGGAGGTGGTCGAGCGAGCCATCATTGAGGATGACAAAATCGCTCTGCTGGCGGACCAGACTGGCCATGGCCTGCGCGTCGAGAAATCGCTCCGCGCTGTCCCGATCCAGGTGCCGTTGCTCCTCGAGTCGCTGGACGATGAGGGGCCGGGGTGACTCGACCAGCACCACCCGGTCGAACAGGTGTGCCGTGCCGGTCTCGAACAGCAGCGGGATTTCGACCACGACATACGGGGTCCCGCGTTTCGCAAGGTCCGCCAGTGCGGTTCTGATGGCCGAGAAGACGGCGGGGTGAATGAGCGCGTTGAGGGCGGCCCGGGCATCGGCGTCGGCCAGAATCAGCCGACGAAGGGCGGCGCGATCGAGGCTGCCGTCCTCCTGCACCATGGCATCGCCGAACCGATCAACGATGGCAGCGAACACCGGAGTGCCGCGCGCCTGAAGGCCGCGGACCGTCTCGTCCGCATCAATCCGGACGGCGCCCCACAGCTCGAACAGCCGGGCCACGGTGCTCTTGCCGGATGCGATGTTGCCGGTGACGGCAATACTGCGCATGCGCCCCGCTCAGGAGGCGTGGCGGGCGGCCGCGTTCAGCGCCAGGTCGCCCTGGTCTTCGTCCCGCCGGGGCACCGCATGGCAGGTGCGGCAGCGGGCCTCGTAACTCTCGCGACCGCCGACCATGATGGTGGGAGAGTCGTATCGTGCCGGGCGGCCGTCGATGAGTCGCTGGTTGCGACAGGCCAGCTCCCCGCAGCGCACACAGATGGCGCGCAGCTTGTCCACCTGCTCGGCCACGCACATCAGCGGCCCCATGAAGCCGAACGGCTCGCCCCGGAAATCGGTGTCGGTGCCGGCCAGGATGACGCGCTTGCCCTGATTGGCCAGCATCGTGACGACCTCGACGAGGCCGGCATCCAGGAACTGGGCCTCGTCGATGGCGACGATGTCCGTGTCAGGCCGGACCTGCCGGAATATTTCCGCGGCGCTGTCCACGGGCGCCGCGTCCAGCTCGCCGCCGCTGTGACTGGAGACACTGTACAGTCCCGCGTAGCGGCTATCGAGATGCGACTTGAAGACCTGCACCCGTCGTCGTGCAATGATGCCACGGCGCACGCGCCGGATGAGTTCCTCGCTCTTGCCGCTGAACATCACGCCGGCAATGACTTCGATCCATCCCGACTGGGGCTGTTCGTGCATGACCTGTCCTGTGGCGTGCGGGGCCCGAGAGATTACGGCGCGCAGCGGCTGCGGTCAAGCGCCGGTCGGCGCAGCTTGCGGGATGTGCGTTCGGCGCGGCATATTGACGCCCTCAATCCCCGTCCAGTACAAGGAGTCGCCCGTGAACCGGCAGGACCTGGTTGCCGCACTCGCGAAGCGCGCCGGACTGACCCGCGCCCGCGCGGCTGAACTCGTGGACGTACTCTTCGGGGACGAGGGACTGATTGCGGCCGAGCTGAAGCGGGGCGGCAAGGTGCTGATCAGCGGCTTTGGCCAGTTCGAAACGCGTGCGCGGGCCGCACGCAAGGGCCGCAATCCCGCCACCAACGAAACCATTACGCTCAAGGCGACCACCGTACCCGCGTTCCGGCCCGGCAAGACGCTCAAGGACCTCGTGAGCCGCGTCCGACCGGCCGCCGGGGCCGCTCGGCGCCGCGGTCCAGCCGGGCCGTAACCTTCCGGCGGCGGATCATGACCCCGGTGAGCCGCTCGGCGATGCGGGGAGCCTCGGCCGCCGGCAGCTCGACCAGCGAAAAGCTGTCCCGAAGCTCGATCTTCCCGATCCAGCCACGATCCACGCCCAGTTCCTTCACGAGTACCGCGACCAGGTCGGCCGGCGTTGCGTTGTCACGCTGGCCGAGACTGACCCACACCCGGGCCGTGGCCGGTTCGGAAGCGGTCGGCCGTTCGCCGCCCGAGGGCCTGACCAGCCGGCTTTCCCACAGCGCATAGAGCGCCGCCGCCACCTGGGTGGCGTCGAATCGCTCGAAGAGCGGCGCAAGCAGCAGCGCTTCGCTCTCGAGCGAACGCTCCTCCAGCGCCTGTTGGATTTCGGCGCGGCGGCTGGCAGCGTGCGTGCCGGCGTCATCGACGAATCCGGGCAGCCGCAGCGGCCGGACCAGGCTGCCCAGCTTGCCCGGCCAGCGTTCGGTTCCCGGTGGCACGATCATCACGACCTCGGCGACGTCCCTGAGGCGGGCAAACTGCTCTGGCGTCGGTGCGTCCCACGCGATGATCAGGCTGGCCGATGACGGAGGGTCGGTGACCAGGGGCGCCACCGCCTCCGGAACCACGGCGCGGAGCGTCGCCTCGTCGCCCCGGTCGGCCGCGAAGACGACCGGGTGTTCCGGGTCCAGCAGCTCGATAATCTGGGCAACTGCCAGGGCCCGGCTCCCCCAGGGCGCCGCCGCTGCCCGGATCGGACCGGATGCGGCCGTCGGCGACGTGCTCACGAGCGGACCGGCCACCATGGCCTTCCGGGCGTAGCGTTCGCCGACGTCGTCGGCCATGTCGGAGCGGGAGGTGACAATGATTCGCTGGACGTCGGCGGGCAGATCCGTCATCAGGTGCGATAAGGCGTCATCAGCCAGCCGCTCGGGCCACACCAGCATGATGGTGGTGATCGACTCCAGCTTCAGGGCGCTGCGGCGAACCAGGGCCAGGGCGGATTCCGGTGTCAACAACAGGAGTTGCAGCTGGTCGGCGCGAAGGAGGCGGAGGGCACGGGCTTCGCCCCGGGCGGCATGCCAAGTGAGCTCGCCATCGCTCGTGAATCTGGCCACCAGTGCCGACCACTCCTCGAGCGCCTCGCGCGGAGCCAGCAGCAGGGCTCGGCCGCCCGAAGCCAGGCGGCTGACGACGCCAGCAACCACCGGTGCAGCCCACGCCGGCGAGGGCGGAGCGAGATACACCAGGTTATTGCCCCGGGCCACGGTCGCCGCGCTATCGCGCACCAGTGGAAGGGTGGCATCCCAGCCGGCCCGTTCCAGCGCGGAAGCTGCCGCTCTGCCCAGATGCAGGTCCTCGAATGCTGACACAGACGCCCTCAGTTCTCAAAAAGCATGACGCGACTGGCGCGGAAGGTAGCGCGGGGAGGACTCGGGGAGTAGGGCAGCGGTGCGAGTTGACATCGCCGGGTTCCGCTGGAACCTTTCTCGCGTTCACTCGCCCGGTTCCCCGACCAACACGGAATGCATGATGGCCGATCCGCTGTCGCTCAATATCCAGCACCTCAAGGCCTCGGAAACACTGGCGATTGCCACCGAGGCAAAGCGGCGGAAGGCCGCTGGCGAGGACGTTTACGACCTGAGCGTGGGCGAACCGGACTTCGATACGCCGGAGATCGTGGCGGAAGCCGGGATGCAAGCCATCCGCAAGGGCTACACCCGATATCCACCCAATGCAGGGCTGCCCGAATTGCGCACCGCCATGGCGTCGCAGCTCTCCAGGCTATCGGGCGGTCGCGCGGTCAACGCCGACAACATCGTGGTCAGTTCCGGTTCCAAGCAGGCGCTCTTCAACGCCTGCTTTGCCCTCTTCGGCCCCCACGACCGGGTCCTGATCCCGTCACCCGCGTGGGTCTCGTATCCACAGATTGTCCATCTGACGCGTGCCGAGCCGGTGGCGGTGCCAGGCGACATCGAATGGGGCCTGAAAGTGAGTGTCCGGGACCTGGACCGGGCGCACTCGAAACTCACCAAGGGGCTGATTCTCTGCTCGCCCTGTAATCCGACTGGTTCGGTGTACACCCTGCCCGAGCTTCGTGCCATTGCGGAGTGGGCCCGTGCCAACAGTGTGTGGATCATCTCGGATGAAATCTATCGCCGGATCTACTATGGGTCGGGGCCGGCGCCGTCGCTGCTCGACTTGCCGGACGAGTTGCTGGAGCACGTGGTGATCATTGCCGGCGCCAGCAAGGCCTACGCAATGACCGGCTGGCGCATCGGTGCGGCGCTGGCGCCCGCCCGCCTGGCCAAGGCGATGGCCGCGCTGCAGTCGCACACGACCAGCGGCGCCAACCATCCGGCGCAGTGGGCAGCGGCAAGCGCCTTCAGCGATCCCGGCGTCGAGGCCGAAGTGGAAAAGATGGTGAGCACCTTCAGGCGCCGACGCGACCGCATTGTCGAGCGCTTCCGCACGGACGCGCCAGGGATCGAATTCATTGAGCCCCATGGCGCCTTCTACTTCTTCTTCAGGGTCGACGGCATCCGGGAGCGGGAACCCCTCGGCGGTGCCGGCTTCTGCGAGGCGCTGATGCAGGAAGAAGGGGTAGCGCTCGTGCCGGGGTCCGCCTTCGGGGACGATCGCTGGGTGCGGCTGAGCTACGCGGCGAGCGACCGCACCATCGCGACCGCCCTTGACCGGCTGCTGCGGTTCATCGAACGCCAAGCCAGCGTGCCGGCCGGATCGTCCCGGTGAGTCTTCAGGCCCATGTCGAGCCGCTCGACGGCAAGCTGCCCAGTCTGGGTTGGCGCTGGGATCCCGAGACAGACATCCTCTCCGGCGCATTCAAGGCCGGCCGAAAGACCGGCGGACTCACCGGAACGTTGGAACTGAGCGACGACGCCGGCTCGGTGGCGGTGGTTGAGGTGAGTGATGGCATTATCTGCGGGCTGGACATGGTCGTGTGGCCGGAAGTGTCGACGCGGCCCATGCTCGCCGTTCCGCCCCAGCTGACGGACGGGAGGGTCGTCGTTGCGCGACGGCCCTCGCGGCCAGGGATCTCAGCAGTGGAGGTGGACACGACTCTCAGCATTGTCACCGACCCCAGCGAAACCGTCTTTCATCTTCGCGTGGGCGAGGAGCGGGACGTCGAGGTGGTGCGGATTGCCGACCATCTGCATGTGGAAATCGACGGCGATGGTTACGTGGCCGGATTCTGGCTCACCGGCGTACCTCCATTTCCGGATTTCGACGACAGCTGAGGACCGCTGCTACTTGAACTTGACCACCAGACCCGTGGTGAGTGTCCGGTCGTTCCGGAACTGCACGCCGGGTGGCGGACTGGCGTCACGGTTGAACGTGTAGGACGTCTGGAAGGCCAGCGCGTCGGTGAGCGCGACCTTGAGCGAAGTCTTTGACGTGAGCAGGTAGTCGTCCAGCTTGCCGGCCACCGGTTCCAGTTGTGACGAGTGCGTGACCGTCACGCCGGGCCGCAAAGGTGTTGCACCCCGGAACTGCAGGTTGAACCGGGTGGACGAGACGTCGGCCGCCTCAGTGCTTCCCACCGGCAGCGCGCGCGATTCGTAGTCCTGCAGCAGCGCAATCCCCACGGTAACGGAGCTGGGCCCATCCGTGATCAAGTTGAACTCGGCGCCGGCGGCCATGGACATGCGGATGTTCAGGTTGCGAATGGCGTCATGGGCCGCTGTCGCCCGCACGAACGGCGAAATCCGCCGGGCAGGCTGGAGCCGCAAGTTGAACTCGCCCTGGACGCTGGACACTGCCACATCGCCATCGCTGCGCCCATACTGGGCCGCCCCGGTAAGCGCCAGCTCGTAGTGACTATCATTCATCAAACGGGTGCCCAGCCCGGTATTGAGGAGTGAAAGCGACTTGTTGCCGGCGATATCGGTGAAGGAGAACTCGCCGTTGGCACTCCACTGCCCGCCGGGCGTGGAGTCGGGCGGCTGCACAGCCGCGAGCGTCGCGGGCAGCGTAAGGGCAAGGGCGGCAGCCCACAGGCGCATGGTATCCTCCGGCGTCTGGTCGGTGCGTGACAAGGTCACGATTTCGGGGGAGCGGTAGTCTAACAGATGTTCCGTTCGCATTGCAGTCGGCTTCGCACCTCGCTCGGCGAACTGGGGTTGGTGACCGCCAGCGCGTCGCCCGAGGCCTCGGGCCGTCTCGAGGATGCCTGCATCCGTCCCGCACGGCTGCTTGAAGCCGACGCGCCCGCCGGACGCCCGGTCGGGACGGCCGTGCCTCTGGGCGAACCGCTGGCATTCGTGGACGGGGTACAGCGGTCCGAGACCGTGGCGTATGCCGGGTCCTCGCCGCTGGTGGTGGCCGAAGTGGCGGCTGCGGTGCGGCTGCGCGATGGGCGGACGCTGCGTACGGTCGAGGAGGAGCGGCTGTTGTTCGTCGCCGGTCGTGCTGACGCGCTCGCGCTCGCCAGCCCCGCGCTCGCGGCAATGGAAGTGCTTGTCGTGGACGATCCGGGGCCGCAGCACCCGCTGCGCGATCTCGACCTCGTGCGCCGGCTGGTTGATCGGGTGCGCGGCAACCTTGAGCTGGCCGTGTACGACCGGTTCCGCCAACGACACGACTCCTGGCTGGTGGTCGATGGCTCGCTCACGGTCAGCCCACGGCTCGCAGCCGACCCGCGGGTGGTCGGGCTCTCCAAGAGCCACTCTGCCTTGCCCTTTGAGGGTGAGGCGCTGGATCACTACCTCCGCCTGGCCCCGGGAGCGCGGAGCAGCATGTTCATGCCGGCTGGCGAACACGCGCCAGTGGTGGCGTGGGCGCTCCGGCTGTGGCCGTTCGAGGGTCGCGACCTGCTGCACGGACTGGTCCGGGTGGAGGTCGCCCCCGCGCTGGGCATCCCGTCCGTGGCAGACCGCATCTCGCGATGGATCCTGGCCGAACGCTCGCCGATCAGCGCGGACGGGCGCTGGGACCGGCTGCTGTACGGCATTCATTCAGTGGAACAGTATCTGAAATCGGGAGCGCGATGAGCGAACAGCAGAGTCCCACTGTGGTCGGCCGGGTTGTGGCTACGGAACAGAAACCCAGCACGCCACACCAGTTCTACTTCTGGGCTGCCGCCGGCGCTCCGATCGGCATCGGCGCCATTGTCCGGGTTGAATCGGATGGTCATGTGGTGCATGCCGTGGTCACTGATGGCGCGGCCTATTCTGACCTGCTCAGTGCCATGCACGAGGTGCTCGCAAGCGACGGCGACCCTGCGGCTTCGGCTCCGCCCTCATCGCGCACCGAAATCCGGCTCTACCTGGCCAGCGTGCTGAGGCATGAACCGCCGGAGCCGCTCCAGCCGGTGCCGCTGGGACCGGTCTACCTGGCAACCGACGCAGATGTGCGGATCGCGTTGCGGATGGACGGATACTGCGACGGCGCACGCGCCACGGGCGTACCGGTCGGTCTGTATTCCGGCGGCGGGCTGGAGGCGCCGGTGCTGCTGGACTCGGATTTCCTGCTCGGCCCCGAGGCCGCGCACCTGAACATTTCGGGCGTCTCAGGTCTCGCCACCAAGACCAGCGCTGCCGAGTTCCTGCTGACCAGCATCTTCCAGACATTCCCGGTACACAAAGGCTCGATCGCAGCCGTCTGCTTCAACGTCAAGGGTCCCGATCTCTGCTTCCTCGACCAGCCCGCCGAACTGGGTGACGAGGATCGCCGGCTCTATGCGCGGCTGGGCCTCTCGACCGAGCCATTCAGCCGGGTGCACTACTACGCTCCATTCAAGGGCGATAGCGTGAACCTCAATACGCTCCGCTCCCATCCGGCACTGAGTGGCGAGACCGAGCCGCTGGTGTGGGGTCTGCGCGAGATCCTGGATTTTGCCGAAGTGGTCATGAACCGGGATGACATCGATGCCAAGGCTGATGCATTCATCGACTTCCTCGGCGAGCGGGTCGTGGGCCGGACCTTCCACGACGAACTGCTCCGACGCGAGCCCTTCGAGGTCCAGACCTTTGCCGACCTGGAGGTGTTCTTCCGCGCCATCTTCGATTTTCTCGAGGCGATGGGGCGGGGTGGGGAAGTCTGGCGGACCCACCACGTCGCCACGATTCGCAAGGTACGGAACCGGCTGGGCAATATCAGTACCCGGGCCAAGGGCCTGGTGACGGATGATGGCGTGGCCAATGACCTGCCGTGGGGTCACTTCGAGGACCGCGGGCTGTATGTGCTGGACATCGCCGGCATCGATCCGCTGGCGCAGGACCTGGTGTTCGCACGCGTCGTCTCGCGCCTGCGCGAGCATCTCGAGCGCCGCGATCTCGGCGTCGAGCATGTGGTGGTGTTTGTCGACGAACTCAACAAGTACGCGCCCTCGGATGGGCAGGACACCTACGTCCGCAAGATGCTGCTCGACCTGTCGGAGCGGGGCCGCTACCTCGGGCTGGTCCTCTTTTCCGCGCAGCAGTTCCGCAGCCAGGTGCTGCGCCGGGTCGTGGGCAATGCCGGCACGTCGCTGTTCGGCCGGATGGACGCCGACGAGCTGGCGACGCCGGGGTATTCGACCCTGAGCGCCGCAACCCGCAGCAAGCTCGCGTCCTTGCCCAAGGGAGAGCTGATGCTGCGTCATCCCCACTTCACGCAGCCGGTCTTTGTCCGGTTCCCGCGGCCGGCGGTGCTGACCGGGCGGGAAGGCGTCACGCGATTCCCACCGGCACCCGACCTGCCGTTCGCCGACGCCGTGGCCCGTCAGCTCCGGACGCTCGACCGTTCGATCGCCAGCGATGTGGTGCGCGACCTGCTGGACGGCCACCGGGAGGACGACGTGCGGCGTGCGCTTGGCGCTACCCGACGCGCCCGGCCCAAGGACGTGCTTGGCTACTTTCGCGCCGTACTGGGGAAGCGAGTGCAGGCCGAGACCTCGGCCGGGCGGCGCCACGTCGTTCAGTCCGTGACACTGCCTGAGGATCCATATCTGTGACGGCGGCGGGCGCGCGCTAGATTCTTGGCCTCGAGCGATAGAAGCGGATTCCGCGGCGCGCCTTGGTCGCAGCATCGAGCCGTCGCTCATGTGCTTCCAGCAGGTCGCTGCGCGTGATGATTCCCACGACCGTGGTCGGCGCTGACCGGCGCACCACCGGCAACCGTCCCACTCCCTCCCGCACCATGTGATCGGCTGCGTTCCGGGCGCGTCTGGTCTTGATAGATGATGGCCGGCGGCCGATGAACCAGGGACCCGACCGTGCTGGTGGGCTCGACCGCCGAGGCGGTGATCTCCCGGCTCATTACCACGCCAAGCAGAGCTTCCGTCGGCGCGGATCACGGGAAAGCCCTGGTGGGTGCTGCCGGGTGCACCGGATGCCAGCCATTTTCGGGCCGATTCCACCGTGCGGTCCGCCTCGATCGTGCTCACCTCGGACGACGCACAGTCCCGCACCAGCACCTGCGACAGATAGTCCGCGGTGTACTCGGTCTGCACCGGCGCACCCCGGCGCGCCAACCGCTCGGTCATGATGGTGCTGCGCATGCGAAGCAGCGACACCAGGAACGCGCCGGTGCAGCCGGCCAGGAGTGGCAGCAGCCCCAGGGGCTGCCGGGTGGTCTCAAAGGCAAACACCACACTGGCAAGCAGGGCGCGCGATGCGCCGGCGAAGATGGCTGCCATTCCCACCAGTGCCGCCACCCGTGGATCTACGCCGGAGGCGGGGATCCATTGCTGCAGCGCGCCGCCCAGGAGGGCGCCGAGCCCGCCACCGATGGTGAACAGGGGGGCCAGGGTGCCCCCCGAGGTGCCGCTGCCCAGCGCGATGGACCAGGACACAAACTTGGCCAGCACCAGGATCAGCAGCGTGGCCCCCACGATGTTGCCACCAAGAATGCCGTGGATGTTGTCGTAGCCGACGCCCAGCGAGTGGGGCACGAAATAGCCGATGGCGCCCACCGCGATGGCGCCGATCGCGGGCCACCACATCCAGTGAATGGGCAGTTGCTCGAACCGATCTTCGACTGCATAGAGCGCCCGCGTCACCAGCACCGCGCAGTACCCAATCGCCGCGCCGATCAGGACATAGGTGATGAGCGCGGCGTCACTGGGCTGGTCGATGATCGGCATGGCGAAGATCGGCGCGCTTCCCCGGAGGGCGATCCGCACCGCGGTGGCCGTGCATGCGGCCAGGGAAACGGGAATGAGCGAGCGGGGCCGGTATTCGAAGAGCAGCAACTCGATGGCCAGAAGCACGGCTGATACCGGCGAGCCGAACGTTGCCGCCATGCCGGCTGCCGCACCCGCCGCGAGCAGGACTTTGCGTTCGTCGGCGGTGGTCCGAAGCAACTGTCCGATCAGCGACCCCAGCGCGCCACCGGTGGCGATGATCGGTCCCTCCGCTCCGAATGGCCCCCCGGTGCCGATCGCAATGGCTGAGGATACCGGCTTGAAGAAGGTGACACCGGGAGCAATACGGCTTTCGCCATAGAGCACCCGTTCCATTGCCTCCGGGATGCCGTGCCCGCGGATGGCGGCCGAACCGAAACGGGCCATGAGACC
Organism: uncultured Gemmatimonadales bacterium; assembly: GCA_963798915.1. Lineage (GTDB taxonomy): Bacteria > Gemmatimonadota > Gemmatimonadetes > Gemmatimonadales > GWC2-71-9 > CAMLHP01. The sequence continues at coordinate 417,787 of CAWCVB010000005.1, forward strand.
AACAATGATGCCGCCGAAGATGGGAATGACGAGCACCAGCAGGCCGACGGTATTGTCGGCCGGCGAGGCCTCCCCGATCGAGAGACGGTGAAAGAAGAAGAGATTGGTCGCCAGGTTGATGAGCCGGAGCAGAATTTCGGCGGCAGCCGCGCCAGAGAAGCCAACCAGGAGCGCCAGCCCGCTCATTACCAGTATCCGGTGGCGGTCCTCGACCGGTTGCCAGGGGATACCGGCGGACCGGATGGCGGGCTCAAGCGAGGGGGCAACCGGCAGACCATCAGGCGTGGCGGGCATGCGGCGAATTTCGCGACACCGGGCCCCCAAGGGCAAGCGGGTTGTGCGGGTTGCCCTTCCGTCAATGCGGAACCATTCTCCACCCTGTGAGAATCGCACACATCGCCGACCCGCATCTCGGCATCCGCCAGTACCACCGCCAGACATCCGGTGGCATTAATCAGCGCGAAGCCGATGTGGCCAACGCGTTCCGTGCTGCCGTGGACGGCGTCCTGGCCGAGCAACCCGACCTGGTACTGGTGGCGGGTGACCTGTTCCACAGTGTACGTCCTGGCAATGCCGCCATCATCTTTGCCTTCCGCCAATTCCAGCGGCTGCGAGAGGCGCTTCCGGATGTTCCGATTGTGCTGATCGCCGGGAATCATGACACGCCGCGTAGCGCCGAAACCGGGTCGATCTTCGGGCTGTTCGAGGGGCTTGGCCTCGACGTGGCCGCGAATGATGCTCGCCGGTTCGACTATCCACACCTGGATCTTTCGGTGCTCGCCGTTCCCCATCAGGCACTCCTCGCGGCCGAGCGCCCCGCCTTGCGGCCGGCTGGCTCGGCCCGGCGTCAGGTGATGGTGCTGCACGGGGACATCGAGGGGGTGATCGCCCCGGCGCCCGGCGTGCAGGAGTACGGCGGTGCCGTCGTAACCCCCGACGAACTTGGGGCGGAACGTTGGTCGTATGTCGCGCTGGGACATTATCACGTGCAGCGGGAGGTGGCGCCGCGGAGCTGGTACGCTGGATCACTTGACTATGTAAGCAGCAATCCCTGGGGCGAGCTGCGCGAAGAGGCCGCGCGGGGTGTCAGAGGCAAGGGTTGGCTGCTGGTGGATCCCGATTCCGGGACCGTCACCCCGCGTCCAGTGCCGGTGCCACGGCGGTTTTGCGACCTGGAACCCATCGCGGGCGCAGGACTCAGTTCGCAGGAACTCGATGCGCTGATTGCCAGCCGCCTGCGCTCGGTGCCCGATGGTCTCGCTGGATGTGTGCTCCGGCTGGTGGTACGCGACGTGCCACGGCACGTGGCGAGGTCGCTCGATCAGACGACCCTGCGCTCGCTGCGAGCGGAGGCCTTGCACCTTCAACTCGACATTCGACGACCGGAAATCACCCGGCATGTCGGATTGGGCGCGCCCGGCCGGCGCCAGACGCTTCCATCGCTCGTGCAGCAGTATCTGGAGCGTCGACCGCTCCCGGCGGAACTCGACCGAAGCGAGTTCGTCACCCTGGGCGTCGAACTGGTCGAAACCGCCGAGCGGGAAATCGCGAGCGGCTGATGCAGATCGAGCGACTGAAGCTGGTCAACTTCCGCCAGCATGAACTCACCGAGCTCGACTTCGGCGCCGGCCTGACGGGGATCATCGGTCCCAACGGGGCCGGGAAGACCACGCTGCTCGAGGCCATTGCGTGGGTGATGTACGGCACCAAGGCCGCGAGAGGCAATCGGGAGTCTCTGCGGCGGCGTGGTGCGCCGCCGCGCTCCCGCGTGGAAGTGGAAATGGAGTTTGCGCTCGGCGCGCACCACTTCCGCATCAATCGCAGCCTGAATTCGGCCGAATTGTACCAGGATGGCGCTACCTCCCCCATTGCGAACAGTATCGAAGCCGTCACCGAGACGATCACCCGCCTGCTCGGCATGAGCCGGGACGAATTCTTCAACACCTATTTCACTGGCCAGAAGGAACTGGCCGTGATGTCTTCGATGACCGGACCGGAGCGGGCGCAATTCCTGTCCCGGGTGCTGGGCTACGAGCGGATTCGCACGGCACAGGACCGGCTCAAGGAGATGCGATCCAGCTTGCGGACCCGCCTGCGGCTGCTGGAAGAGGCGCTGGTTGGAGCGGACCAGCTCGCCGAGCGCGTGGCGCTGGACGAGCAGCGCCTCGCCCGCGCCACACAGGCCGAGGAGGAGGCAGGCGAGAAGGTGCGATTGGCGGAGACAGGGAGTCGCGGCCGTCGGCCCGGCCTGGCAGGGCGCGCAGGAAGTGCGCGAACGGTTCCTGAAACTGGATGGCGACCGGCGGGTGCTGGAGACCGACCTGGCGGCGCGACGGGAGCAGGTTGAGCGCCTGACTCGCGAGGCCGCCTCGGCCACCCTTGCCAAGGCCGAAGTCGCCGAGCTGGAGGCTCGCCTTGAGCCGCTCGCGCCGCTGCGCTCTGAGGCGGCCCACCTGGAAGCGCGTGCGCGTGCGGCCAGTCTTCGGCGTCAAGCCGTGGCCCAGCGCGATGCCTCGCTGAGCCGGCAGCAGGAAATTCTCGCGAGGCTCGCCGGATTGCCGCCCGATGATGGACATGCCGCCCTGCACGACCGCTTAGCCGCGATCCGGGCCAAGGTGCTGGCGCTCTCGGGGCAGATCAATGACGTCCGCGCGGCATCTGTCAGGGACCGAACGGATGCCGAGGCCAAGCGCAACAGCCTGCTGGCGCAGTTCGAGGAGCTGACTGCGCAGCGAACCCGCCTCGCTGACGCCGGGGCGGAAGGCGTCTGCCCTACCTGCTCGCGGCCCCTTGGCTCGGAATTCGAGCAGGTGCTGGGCCTGCTGGACCGGCAGATAGACGAGGTGCGCTCTAACGGGAGGTACTTCCGTGGACGCATCGAGCAATTGACTCGCGAGCCGGCTGAGCTGGCTGCCCTGGAGGCGTCGCGACAGGCGCTCGAGTCCGAGATGAACGACCTGGTCAGCGCGCAGGGACGCGCTGAGGCCGAACTGGCGGAGCGTCAGCAACTCCGGGCCGAGCAGGAACGCCTCGCTGCCCGCCTGATCGACCTGAACGCGGCAGCGGGTGGCGACGAAACGCTTTATGATCTGGCTCGCCACGACGAGGTCAAGCGCTTGATCAGTGAGCTGGAGCCGATTGCGCTGCAGGCCGAGCGATTGCGGGCCGAAGCAGCGCGGGCTGACCAGCTGGCGTCGGAAGCCGCCCGTGCAGCCGGGGCGCTGGAGGAGCGGGAGGCGCAGCTGTCGCGGCTGCGGACCGAGCTGCGGTCCGTTCCGTTTGATGTCGATACGTTCGAGCGGCTCCGCCGGGAAGATGCCGAAGCCGCCGCGGCGCAGCGCGCCGCGGAACTGGCGCAGGTGCGCGCGCGCGGGGAGCGGGAGTCGGCTGCCGAAGCCGTCGCGGCATCACGAGGCCGGCATGCGGAGGCGATCGGGCGCCAGCGCGAGCGGGCGCTGGTGGCCTCCAGGCTGCTGTTGCATGATGAGCTGGATCGTGCACTCACTGACTTGCGCACTGACCTGAACCAGACGTTGCGGCCGGAGCTGTCGGAACTCGCCAGTTCCTTCATTCGGGACCTCACCAACGAGCGCTATACGGAACTGGAGCTCGACGAGAACTACCTGGCTACGCTGATTGATGACGGGGAGGCAAAGCCGGTCATTTCGGGTGGCGAAGAGGACGTCGCCAACCTGGCGTTGCGGCTGGCCATCAGCCAGATGATTGCGGATCGTGCCGGCCAGCCGCTCTCGCTGCTCATCCTGGACGAGATCTTCGGCTCGCTTGACGAAGACCGCCGCTCGGCCGTGGTCGAGCTGTTGCGCGGCCTGGCCGACCGGTTCCCGCAGGTCATCCTCATTACGCACATCGAGAGCGTGCGCGAAGGCTTCGATCGGATCATCCGGGTGGGATACGATGTATCCCGCGGCGTCGCCACGGTAGTTGACGAAGCGGCGGGAGCCCCGGTTGCGGCGTGAACGCGCACCGGCGGGTCCGGAACGTCCCTCGCTCCGCGATGTCCAGGCCCTGAACCGCGTATTCTCCGAGGCCTTCACCGACCGATACCTTCGCGACGGCATTACCGGCGTGCGGGTGCCCTACCTCAATCCGCTGGTCTGGCGCTACGCCATCGAGGATGCTGGGGATGGCGCCATGGTCTGGCGCGATGCCGATGGCCAGATCGCGGCGTTCAACATGGTCCATCTCAGCGGGGTCGAGGGATGGATGGGCCCGTTGGCGGTCCGCCCCGACCTGCAGGGGCGCGGCGTCGGTACCACGATGGTTCGTGAAGGGGTCGAGTGGCTGCGGCGGGAGGGCGCCGAGGTCATCGGGCTGGAGACCATGCCGCGCACCGTGGAGAACATCGGTTTCTACAGCCGGCTCGGGCTCGTGCCAGGACCGCTGACTATCACGCTGGTTCGGGACGTGACCACGCGGGGCGACCCGGGAGAGGAATTGGGTGAAGGGGCGGATGCCACGCGGCAGATGGAAGAGTGCCGGATGCTGACTGATCGGCTCCAGCCGGGCGTGGACTATTCGCGCGAACTGCAGATCACGCGAGAGCTGTCGCTGGGCAATGCCTCCCTGGTGCGCCGTCACGGGGAACTGGCCGCCTTCGCGCTCTGGCATGCGGCGCCACTGGCGGCCGGGCGACCCCGGGACGAATTGCGGGTGTTGAAGCTGGTCGCGGTCGACGTGCCGGCAATGGAATCGCTGTGCGAGCGCCTCGAAGCCGTGGCGGTCCGCCAGCAGGTGCGGCGGGTCGCGATCCGATGCCAGACGCACTACCGCGCAAGCTATCGGGCGCTCATTGAGCGAAGCTACCGGGTCCATTGGACGGACCTGCGCATGACCCTGCACGATGCTCCCGAATCCCCTGGGAAGGGCATCGTGATGTCCAACTGGGAGATCTAGCGCGCCAGTCGTGCCGCTACCGCCAGCGTCCGACTCCGTAGACCACCAGGATGGCGGCCACCGCCAGCAGCAGGTGGATGGCCGGTACGCCCACTGGCATGATCCATCCGAACACGATCCACGCGACGGTCGCGAGACCGGCACCGAGCAGAACGAGATTCACGCACGCTCCTCATGGTTGACGGTTGCCGTACCGACTCCTAGTTTAGGCGCGGGTGGCGGTGGCGGGGAACCCGTTACTGAGCCGATAAGTCCGATCCGGTCCTCACATACCGCGGCCGATGCCATGCCCGATGCGGGAAGGCAGGAGCCGGGGCGAGGGGACCAAGCGTAACTGATTGGGCTTCAGTAGACCTCTTCGTCATCGACCACCATTCTCGAATCGCCGGCCACATGCCGGCGATTCGTGCGTTGAGGCGCTTGACTCGCCTCTCGGGCCGGGCATCTTCCAACTGGCTCTTGACAGGACAACGCATGCCCCGATGTGCCGTCACCCGGCGGTCCCATTTCAATGCGGCACACCGCCTGCACAATTCCGGCCGCTCCGATGAGTGGAACCGGGAGACGTATGGCTTGTGTAACAATCCGCACTTCCACGGCCACAACTACGAACTCGATGTCACGGTGGCCGGTACAGTCGACCCCGAGACAGGCGAGGTCATGGACCTGGCGCGGCTGCGGGACGTCGTGGAACGCGAGGTGCTCGCCATCGTCGACCATCGCAACCTGAATCTGGAGGTCGAGTGGTTCCGCGACCTGATTCCGACCGCGGAGAACATTGCCGTCTGCATCTGGCGGGCGTTGCGGGCGGCGTTGCCGGTAGAGCTCGAGCTGAGTCTCCGTTTGTGGGAAACCCCTCGGAATTACGTGGAATATGCCGGTGACTGAATCATTTGCGGACAATGTCCGCCAGATCCTCCTCGCCCTGGGCGAAGACCCCGACCGCGACGGACTTCGCCGCACCCCCGAGCGGGTTGAGGCCTCGTTACGGTGGCTCACCCGCGGGTATGCCATGACCGTCGAGCAGGCCGTTGGCGGCGCGCTCTTCGAGGAGTCCCACCAGAGCATGATCCTGGTGCGCGACATCGAAGTCTATTCGCTCTGCGAACATCACCTGCTTCCGTTCCATGGCCGGGCCCATGTCGCCTACATCCCGGACGGGCGAATCGTCGGCCTCTCCAAGCTTCCGCGGATCGTGGAGGTCTTTGCACGACGGCTTCAGGTCCAGGAGCGGCTGACCGATCAGATTGCCGACGCGATCATGGACGTCCTGAACCCGGCTGGGGTGGGCGTGGTGATCGATGCCGCGCACTTCTGCATGATGATGCGCGGCATCGAGAAGCAGAATTCCAGAACCGTGACGAGCGCCTTGCGTGGTGCATTCCGCGACGACCCCAAGACCCGGGACGAATTTCTGCGCCTGGCCCATGCCCGGTCCATGGACTGAGCATGCACTTGCGCTCCCTGCTCCTGATCGTCACGATCGCATCACCGCTCGCCGCCCAGGCTCCCCGGGCGCTGCCGGCCCTGCCCGACTCGTCGGGCTGGGGTGTCCATGTCCTTGCGGCGCGGCAGGACCGGGCGGGCGGCGTCTGGGTGGGTACGTATGGCGACGGCATTTATTATCTCGGGCCGGATGCCAGGAGCTGGCAGCATATCGTTGCCGATACCACTCCCCAGTCGATCTCGTGGGACTTTGTCCACGCATTCGGTTTCGGCCCAGCAGGCGAAGTATGGTACGGAACCGTTGGAAACGGCTGGGGCGTCTCGTTGGACTCGGGCCGCACCTGGCGGAACTGGACCTTCGATGAACTTGGCCCGGAATGGCAGTATGTCGCACCCGATGGCATCGTCACTCAGGGGGATACCACCATCGTGGCCACGGCGGACGGCCTGCTGGTCACGACGGACGATGGCGATCATTGGACAGCCATAGTCGATAGCACCGGGCCCGCTGCCACCGGGCCCGCCGACACAGCCCTGGTGCTGCTCGCCAACGAGTACGTCCTCGGCCTGGCGCGCGCCAGCCGCGGACGCGTGGTGTTCACCACGTTGCGAGGCGGCTATGCGTTGTCGGCCAGTGACGGGGCCTGGCGGGTGGAGCCGGCAACCGTTACGCCACCAAATGAACCCGACCTCGTCTTTCTCCGGCGGCGGAGCTACACCCGCTCAACGTGTGGCCTGCACCTGGTCGGCACGCGCTGGTCCTGTACACCTGCCGCGGCGGCGCGCGCACCGCGTGCGCAGCCACCGATGGCGCCGAAGACGACCTGGTTCGGCCGGCCGATCGCGCCGGCCGACAACCCGCTGATCGACCAGACGTATCGGTACGGGTCAACGATGGGCGGCAATTTTCAGCAGCACCAGGGCGTCGAGTTCAACAACCCCGATGGCACACCGGTTCATGCGATCGGAAGCGGTGCGGTGGTCTATGCCGGCCCGGCCGAGCGCGGTGCGCTCACGGTCGCCATCCGGATGGATTCGGTCCTGCAGACGCCGGAGGGAACCCAAACGCTCTTCTCCGTCTACTACCACAATTCAGCCCTGAAAGTCAGGGTCGGCGAGCGGGTAGCGCGTGGAGATGTCATTTCGCTCGTGGGCCACACCGGACGGGCCACCAACGATCATCTTCACCTTGAAGTGCATGCGGCCACCAATGATTCGGTGCCGCTCATCGTTGATTCCCTGGAGCGCTTTCCCCGGTTCACCACCAATCCGGAACTCTGGATAGTTCCCGTCGACGGCACCGGTATCGTGGCTGGCCAGGTCTGGGACTCCGCGGGCAATGCCGTGCCCGGTGCGCGCATCTACGGGTTGCGGAAGTCGGAGCCGCGCGAGACACCGTTCTCGTATGTCGAAACGTATCGCGACAAGACGCATCCCCATCCGCTCTACCACGAGCACTTCGCGATCGGGGGGGTGCCGCCGGGGAATTACCAGCTTGGCACCGAAGTGGACGGCCGGAAGGTGTGGCGCCGGGTCCGCGTCGAGCCGGGCCGAGTGACCTGGGTCGAGTTTCGCTAGCGGTGCCACCGTGTTCATCGAGCTGACCGACCACCTGCGCTGCCCCGCAGACCACGATGAACACTTTCTTGTGCTCATTCCCGACGCCATGAACGGGCGAGATGTGGTCCGGGGTTCGCTCGGCTGTCCTGTATGCCAGCGTACCTATCCCATCGATCAAGGTGTAGCCTCGTTCGGCTCCGCCGGCCCTGAAACAGCGCCGACGCAACTTGATCCCGACGCACAGGCCGCCCTCGCCGGTCTCGGCGGCCCCGGTGGGTACGTCGTCCTTCTGGGCGGGGCCGCCCAGCATGCTGACCAGTTTGCGGAGCACCTTCCGAACGTCGCGCTGGTGCTGATGAATGCGCCCGCTGCGTCGCCCGCCGTGACCCTCGGCAGCAGGCTGGTCGGTCCCCGGCTTCCGCTCAAGAGTGGCTCCATGCGAGCGGCGCTCCTGGGTCCGGACTATGGGGACGATCCCGCGTGGGTCGCCGAGGCCGCGCGGGTCGTGCTGCCCGGGAACCGGGTGGTCGGGGAGGGCTCGCCGCCAAGCTTGCCAGCACTCGAATTGGCCGCCAGCGCGGCCGGCTGCTGGGTGGCAACCAAGGTCAACAGGAGGAGCTGATCCGGTCCCTCTCCCGAGGGCGTTGAGGCTCAGTCGTGCGGGTGCTCGCGCTCCGCTTCGAGATAGAGCGCATCGATTTCGCTGGCGAACCGTTTTTCGACGATGCGCCGGCGGACCTTGAGCGTCGGCGTCAGGTCGCCGGCCTCGATGCTGAAATCCTCAGGCAGCAGCAGGATGCGCTTGGGCATCTCGAAGTGCGCACGGTCCCGGAGCACGCGCTTGAGCTCTCGATCCATCTTGGCCTCCACCTCAGGGTCGGCAAGGAGGGCGCGCCAATCCGGCTGGTCGATGCCGTGCTGCCGCGCCCATGCCTCGAGCTGACCCTGGTTCGGCACGATCAGCATGATGGGGAACTTGCGGCGGTCGCCGAGCATCACGGCATTGGCGACAAACTTGCTGGTCTTGGCCTGATTCTCGATCGGTTGCGGCGCGATGTTCTTTCCGCCCGCCGTGACGATAATGTCCTTCTTCCGGTCGGTGATCCGCAGAAAGCCCTCGGCATCGAGCATGCCGATGTCGCCGGTGTGAAACCACCCACGCGCATCAATGACCGCGCTGGTCTCCTCCGGCTTCCGGAAGTAGCCCTTCATGACGTGCGGTCCGCGAGTGAGGATCTCCCCGTCAGGCGCAATCTCCACTTTCACATTGTCGAGCGGCCGGCCGACGGTGCCGAGCTTCAGGGCATTGGTTCCATTGACCGCAATGACCGGCGACGTCTCGGTGAGGCCGTAGCCTTCGAGCACAGGCAGTCCGGCCGCATAGAAGAACTTGGCGATATCGGCACCTAACGGCGCGCCACCCGAGACGAAGAAGCGAATGCGGCCACCTACGCGCGCGCGCAGCTTGGCGAACACCAGTTTTGAGGCCAGTCGGTACCGCAATGCGAGCCAACCCGGCACCCTGCGCTGCGCCAGGGTGTATTCGGCCCAGGTCTCGCCCAGTCGCTTTGCCCAGAAGAACAACTGCTTCCTGATGCTAGACCCCGCGAGCGCTGCCTCCAGGACGCGGGCATACACCTTTTCATATAACCGCGGATGCGACAGCACGACGGTCGGGTGGACTTCGGCCATTTCCGCCGCGACACTGTCCATGCTGGTCGCGTAGCTGATGATGGCACCTGACTGCATCATGCAGAAGTGCCCGGCCATCCGCTCGAAGATGTGCGACAGCGGCAGGAAGGAAAGGCATTCGTCCGTGTCCCGCAGGGGCAGGCGAGCGAGCCCACCGGCAACGTTCGATGCGATATTGCCGTGGGTGAGCATCACGCCTTTGGGCGGACCGGTGGTGCCGGAGGTGTAGATCAGCGTGGCAACATCGTCCGGGTCGGCCCGGAGCGCGGCCGCGCGCCATTCGGCATGGCGCGCGGTATCCCTGCGCCCAGCGTGCTGCACTTCTCCAATGGAGAGCGCCCCGTCGCCGGCCGCGTCGGCATCCATGGCGATGACGTAACGCAGGGCGGGGAGTTCGGCCCTGATCTCCTCCACCTTGGCGCGTTGCGCCGCGGTCGACACGAAGATTGCAACCACTTCCGCGTCCTTCAGCTGATATTGCACTTGCGACGGCGGCAGGGTTGGATAGATGGGAACGTCGGGGCAGCGGCCGGTCAGGCAGGCGTAGTCGGCAATGGCCCACTCGGGCCGGTTCTCGGCGAGGATGGCCACGCGATCGCCCTCCTGCACGCCGATGGCTCGCAGGCCCACGCTGAGGCAGCGCACCTGGTCCAGCAGATCGGCGTAGCTGAGCGTCTGCCAGCTGCCCTCGCGCTTGACGCGCATGACAACTGGACGCTGCTGCCAGCGCTCAACGGCGCCGAAGAACAGCTCGTTCAGCGTGCGCGGCGTGCTCATGGGAGCAATGCCTTACTGAAAGAGTAAGAGAAACACCTGGCCTGATCCGGCGACCGCCCCTCCACTGCGATGGCGTCCTTCAATCGTCACCCGAACGGTATCGGGCGTCGTGACTCCGGCCACTCGATTGACGGTGACGTCGGGAGTCGCCATCCCGCTGGCGTCGCTGAAGACCGTGTCCACCAGCACGCCGCCGGAGAGCTCCACCGTCCTGGCCGCAGGATCGGCGAATGTGGGACTGGTAATCGAGAAGATAAGCATTGCGCCGGACGCGGGCACAAACCCGCTGGCTGCGGTATCGCTGGCGGACAGCACCATGGCCGCAAGCGGGGCAGAAGCCGTACTCGCCGGGTCCACGGTCAGCGTCTCGGGCGGGACCGCGATGCTGTCGGCCGCCGCCAGCACGGTCAGGGTGATTGGTTGGCTCACCAGCGAGGTCTCGGACGCCTGGATTCGTCCGGTCTGTCCAGCGATGAGTCCGGTCACCCTGCCGGTGAGACTGTCGACCGCCACCGTGGTATCGGCGGTTCGCCAGATGATGGTGGCCGCGACGCTGTCACCCTGCTGGTCCAGCGCCCGTGCCGAGAGCTGGATGGTGTCGCCCACCTCCACGGTGGCTGGCTCCGGTCGCAACACTTCCAATGACACAACACCGCCCTCGTCGGCGGTGATGTTGCTGCAGGCGGCCAGCAGGAGGAGGCCGGACCATGTGAGCCGTCTCACGTTGACTCCGGCGCCGGGGCGCCATCGAGTTCGCGCAGCGCCGTCTCGGCATGACGGACCCAGCGTTCGGCGTCGGGTCCGCGCGGTGGCCGGGACAGGAAGCTGCGCAGGTGGGCTGCGGCCTCCTCGCGCTCGCTGCGCTTGAGGAGCAGAAATGCCAATCCGTAATGCGCGCCGCTCAGGGAATCATCCAGCTCGAGCGCCCGGCGATAATGCCGGATGGCCTCCTCGGGCTGATCCACTTTGGTGCAGATGATGGCCATGTTGAGCAGGATCCGCGCATCGGCTGGATTGTCACGATAGGCAAGCCGATACGAAGTCAGGGCGGCTTCATAGTCGCCTTGGCGTTCGAGCGCCAGGCCTTCGTTCAGATAGTCGAGGCGCTGGGGCTTCAGCGTGTCGCCGGTGTCCCGGCCGAGAAATCGTCGCCACAAGCTCATGTTGCCGGTGCGGGCCCCGCGGAAGGTGATGATGCTGCATGAGATACGTCGTGTCGTCCGAAGATAGTCCGCGCCCCCGAGGGCCGCAACGCAAGCGGGCCCCGTTGCCGGCGCACCGGGGCGGGCCTACCTTCGGGCCATGATGACGCGCGCGCAGTCCGGGCCACGCGGTGTCCTGGAGATCGATTGGACGCTCTTTGGCGAGCTTTGCCGCGCGCTGGCGCTCAAGGTCGCTCACGCGTACCGGCCTGAGGTCGTACTTGGCATTGCCAAGGCGGGCGTGATCCCAGGCGCCGTCGTCGCCTCCATTCTGCAGACCGAATTCGCCTCGATGGTGGCGACACGTTCCACGCAGGACGCGGAACCGGTGCTGGTGGCCGGCCCGCCGGCGTCGGTCCGAGGCCGGCGAGTACTCGTGGTTGACGAGACCTGTGACAGCGGCAGCACACTCAAGCTCGCGTTGAACGAGGTCCGCAAGCACGAACCCCTCGATGTCCGGACGGCGGTGTCCATTCGAACCGGGCCGTACCAGCCGGATTTCCACGCCTTCGAGACCGAAAAGCTGATCATCCTTCCGTGGGACCGCGAGGTGGTCGCCGATGGCGAACTGGTCGTCCGCCCCGACTACGCCAACTGGCTGGCCTGACAACCTTTCGGACCGTCGGCCGATCTCACTGTGGTACCCTTTCACTGGAGCACCGATGCGCGCGCTCGTCCCTTGTGGCCTCACCCTCTCCGGACTCCTGCTCTGTGTCCCGGCGGCCCTGCCGGCCCAGCAGCCTGAGACGGACTTTCATCTCGCCGGCGGCAACTACGCCGTGTACAACCTCGCGGGCAGCCTCACCGTCGAGCGCGCCAGTGGCAACCAGCTCGCCGTTCATGTGAGCCGCCAGGGCGCGGACGGCGCCGCGCTGCGGGTGTCCACGGGTGATGTCAGGGGCCGTTCAGCGCTGCGCGTGATCTATCCCGACGCAGATGTGGTCTATTCCGGGATGGGGGAGCACGACGAGACGGAGCTGCAGGTGCGCGACGATGGGACGTTCGACGACGGCGTCGGTCATGGACGACGCGTGCGGATCCACGGAGCAGGCCGGGGAACGCGGGCCAGCGCCGATCTGAGGATCGGACTCCCTGCCGGCGCCTCGCTGCAGGTCCATCTCGCCGCTGGGCAAGTCATGGTGCAGAATGTCGAGGGGAATATTTCGGTGGATGTGGGCGCGGCCGGGGTCACGGTTGATGGCCTCACCGGCGACTTCAGTCTCGACGCCGGCTCCGGGCCGGTGTCGTTGGCGCGGATCCGCGGCAAGCGGATCTCGCTCGACACCGGGTCGGGCGAGATCGAGGCCGCCGATATCGCTGCGACACAGCTCACCCTTGACAGCGGCTCGGGAAACGTCACGCTGGACGGGCTCGCGGCCGACGATGTCGACCTTGACACCGGCAGCGGCGCCATCAGCGTAACGCTCGACACCGATGTGGAGTCGCTCAATCTCGACTCTGGCTCTGGATCCGTGACCATCCGCGCGCCTTCCGACCTGGGCGCGCACCTGACGGTGGATGGCGGCTCGGGCCGCGTGGACGTGCGCCTGCCACTGGCGGACCGTCGAGGCGAGGATGGAGACCTTTCCGGAACGCTTGGGGACGGGAAGGGGCAGATTACGATCGACGCGGGATCGGGCGACGTCAGCATCCTTCCGAGGTAGGCAACGCGCTGACAGGGGTTGAGCGTCGGCCCGTCAGGGCCGGTGGCACGCGGACCTCAGCCCCTGTCGGCACCTTCCAGCAGGCCGAGTCCCTCCTCATATCGCATGCCCTGCGACATCCGGTCGTACAGGGCGGCGAGGGTCTCGGGTGATGCGGCCAGAAAGCGGCAACGGGAATCGCCTTTGCTGCGACACTCCACCTCCATGACCGCGACCGTCTCACCCGCCATGCGGCCCAGAAAATCTGCCAGCAGCCCGCACGAGAGATGGCACGACGGGTAGCTGGCACCGCCGTCGTCGCTGGCCTCAGCCCAGTCGGCGGAATCAAGCGCCAGTGATACCTCGCCCAGCTGCTGCACCTCCAGCGTGCCCCAGCCCGTGTCGGCAAAGAATCGGGACAGCACCTCGCTGAGGTGGCTGGCATCGAGCTGGCCTGGTTCGGCTACGCCATGGGATTGCCCCAGCCAGGTTGAATAGGCGGCGAAGAGTTCTTCGCCAGCGGCGAAGCCCGCCTCCTGGAGATAGGATGCTGCCTGCAGGCCGGTGTCGCGCTCCAGGCTCACGCGCAACTGTTGCAAGGCCCGCCGGCCGAGGCCGACACAATGATGGTCAGAGAGAAGTGCAGCGGTGCTCATGATCGGCCAGTATGCTGAAGGTGAACCAAGCTAGGACCTGCTGCCGACGCGGCGCAAGAGTTCGGCTTCGTCAATGATCTCGATGCCCAGCTGGCGTGCCTTGTCCAGCTTGCTGCCGGCGTCACTGCCAGCGACGACGGCGTCCGTTTTTCGACTCACGCTGCCTGCCACTCGGGCCCCGGCATCCTCCAGCAGTCGGGTCGCGTCGGTGCGGCTCAGGGTGGGCAGGCTGCCGGTGAGCACGTACGTCTTGCCGGTGAGGACGCCGCCGCCGGCTCCGGCCACGGTCGGCGTCAGTCCGGCGGCCTCCAGCCGCTCCACCAGGTCACGATTGCGTACGTCGCCGAAGAAGCTGGTCACGGCTTCCGCAATGGTCGGCCCGATGCCTGGAGTCTCGGCAATCGTCTCGGCCGACGCGTGCCGCAGGTTGTCCATGCTGCCAAAGCGGCGCGCCAGGGTCTGCGCAATGGTCTTGCCGACATGGCGAATGCCCAGGCTGAAGAGCAGCACGGCCAGGGGGCGCTCGCGCGAGGCAGCGATGGCGGCGACAAGCTGATTGGCCGACTGCTCCGCGAACCGGTCCAGCGAGCGCAGCTGCTCGGCCGTGAGCTGGTACAGGTCGGCCACGTCCCGGATCAGTCCGGCGTCGAGGAATTGGCGGACTCGTTCATAGCCCAGCCCGCGAATGTCCATGGCATCGCGCGAGGCGAAGTGGACAATGCCTTCCAGAACACGACCGGGACAGGTGGCGTTGGGGCAGAAGCGCATGGCCTCATCCACCGGGCGTTCCACCTCGGTGCCACAGGCAGGACACCGATCCGGCATGACGAAGGCGGTTTCGCCGCCGGTGCGTCGCTCCCGCAGCGGCCCGACCACCTGGGGAATAACCTCGCCCGCGCGAATCACCTCCACCCAGTCTCCCACCCGAATGTCCTTCTGGGCAATCAAGTCTTCGTTATGGAGCGTGGCCGCCGAGACGACAACACCGCCAAGCTCAACCGGCTCCAGGACAGCATACGGATTGAGGGCGCCGGTCCGGCCCACATTGATGGCAATTTGCAGGAGGCGGGTGACCGCGACTTCTGGGGCAAACTTCCTGGCGATGGCCCATCGAGGCTCGCGCCCGCCCACCACGCCCAGCTCCGCCTGCAATGCAATGGCATCGACCTTGACGACGACGCCATCGGCCGGGAACGGCAGTCGGGGCAGGGTCGATTCGAACTGCGGGATCGCGGTGCGTACCGCGTCGAGTCCGTCCACGCGTCGATGATGTGGCTCGACCTGGAAGCCCCACTCGGCAAGCCGGCCGAGCATCTGGTGATGCGAGGTCACGCCGAGACGTCCGTCGATCGGTTCTACCGAGAAGGCGAACATGCGAAGCCGCCGTTCGCGCGTGATCCGTGAGTCGAGCTGGCGAAGGCTGCCGGCGGCGGCATTCCGCGGATTGGCGAAAAGCGGTTCGCCGTCGCGCTCACGGCGGGCATTCAAGCGGGTGAAGCTCGCATAGGGCAGATACACCTCGCCGCGCACCTCCATGACGGCGGGCCAGCCGCTGCCACGGAGCGTGAGCGGCACATCACTCACGGTGCGCAAATTGGCGGTGACGTCCTCGCCGATCGCCCCGTTTCCGCGGGTGGCACCCAAGGTGAGCGCACCGTCGGTGTAGGTCAGGTTCACAGCGGTGCCATCGATCTTGACTTCGAGGATGTAGCCGGCCTCGCGCACCTCGGGTGCCAGACGCGCGTTGCGCTCCTCCCACTGCGCCAGCTCCTCATCGCTGAAGGCATTGGCGAGCGAGAGCATGGGACGATGGTGGGTGCGCTTGGTGAGCGCGGACGCCGGCTCGGCGCCAACACGTTGGGTCGGGCTGTCTGGTGCGGCGAGTTCAGGGTGCTGCGCCTCGAGGGCCTGCAGCTCGCGAAACAGCCGGTCATACTCGGCGTCGCTCAGCACCGGCGCATCGGCCACGTAGTAGGCCCGGTTGGCCTCCTCGATCAGGCGCCGCAGGCGCCCTGCTTCCTCAGCCGCAGCGCTGGCGGCGGCCCGGCTCATCGGCCGGTGGCCTCCTGGGCTACGACGGCCATCGTCACGCCGACCAGGCGCTCGATCTCGTTGGCGCTGGCGCGGGCGAGCACGCTTTCTCCCCACGGTCCCTCACGATCCGAGAACGTATCGAGCAGCCGGCGCAGGTAGCCGATCAGGGCGGCACGCTCACGCTCGCGACCGCGCAACTCGGGCGGATCGCCACGACGCTCCTGCAGCCGCTCGAACCGGTGGGCGTTGCGGAGAGCCCGTGCCGTCAGGCTGGCGATGACCTGACAGAACCTGACGTCGGCATCCGAGAAGGGATGTCCGTCCCGGAATGTGCGGAGGAAGATGGCCCCGATCGCCGCGCCGCGCCACGTAATGGGAATGACGGTGATGGAGCGGACCCGGCGGGTGCTGAGGGAGCCGCGCGCGTGGCGAAGCGATGGATCCGTGGCGACGTCGTCAATATGCACCGTCTGGCCAGTCTGGAGGGCCTGGCGAAGCTCCGGGTAGCGGTCAAGATCGACCACGTAATTGCGGATGCTCGGATCTTCGTAGCTCGCCACCAGGCGAACCGTGCGGCCGTCGCGTTCTGACAGGAAGATGGACGAACGGTCCAGCCCGAACGCTTCGCCGAGTCGGCGGGCCACCGCCTGCACGATATCGACAAAGTGCAGCGAGCCGCCGATCTCCTGCAAGATCTCGATGACCGCCAGCAGGTGGCGGCGCTCCTGCTCGAGCGCGTGCACACGATGCTGGAGCAGTTCGGTCTCGTCCCGCGTGGTGGTCGCCATGAGTCTGTCCCCGATGCCGTATGGAGTCCGAATCTAAGCAGGTTCGGCCCCGGCGGAATAGCATGCAGAAGCCGGCATTCCGGTGTACAATTACTGGAGGCGTCAAGAAGCGATACGGCGCACTCACGGCATCCCGTGAGGCGAATCACGGCGGCCAGGCGGGCCTTGGGCCATGATACGTCAGGCCATCGACATGGGAGGAACGCAAGATGCGACATCATCACTCGGAGGGAAGTGCCGGCAGCCTGCTTTCGGGCATCCTGATTGGTGCGCTCGTGGGGGCCGGAGTCGCCCTCCTGTTCGCGCCACAGGCCGGCGAAGATACTCGCCGCGATCTATCCCGGCGTGCCCGGTCGGTCCGGGACGACGCCATTGACCGCCTGGACGATGCATCGACCCGTGCCCGGCGCGAATTCAACCGCCGGCGTCGCCAGCTCCGTGAGCGCGTCGATGAGGGACTGGATGCCGTGAAGGAGCGGATCGCCGAGCATCGCTGACCGGCGTCAGTGGCGTTGGGCAATCTTCAGAAGCAGGGCCGCAGCTTGCTGCTTGTTGCGCGGGTCATTCGGGTCGGCGGACGGCAGCCGTCCAATGAACTCCAGCTGGGTGCGGGCTTCGGCCCAGCGCTTCAGGTCGACGTAGACCTGGGCGAGATCGAGGCGATGCACAATGCGGCGCGGGTTGAGTTCGACGGCGCGCTCGAGGTTGGCTACGGCCCCGTCCCAGGACGCCTTGCTGAAGATCGCACCGCCCAGAAAGTTCCGGGCGACGAACCGTTCCACGCCCGACAGGCGCATGATCTCGGCGTTCCACCGGCCGAGGATGTGATATCCGCCGTCGTGCTCCGGGATTGAGCCGAATCGTCTGCAGCGCTTCGTCCCGTATTTCGCGCGCCCGCTCAACCCGTTCCTTCTTGCTCTTGGTGAGCGAGGCTCGGCCGATGGCGTCGGCCAGCACAAAGTGACCCTCGGCATCGTCGGGGCGAAGCGCCACGGCGCGGCGCGCATACCGTTCAGCCAGTGCGTAGAGTGAATCGCGAGCGGCAGACTTGACGGTGTCCGGCGTTTGCTGGCCCACGTCGATGAGCGAGAGTGCCGTGCGCCAGTTCGCTTCGTAGCTGGCGGAATCCAGCTCCGCGGCCCGCTGGAAATCCTGCAGCGCGCCTTCCGCGTCGAGCGAGTCGCGCGCGGCAATGCCGGCCTGAATCAGCTCGGCCGCCGTTTGGGCCGCCGCCGGCGCAGCAGCCGCGAGCGCCAGCGACAAAGATACCGCGAGTCCCCGCATGCATTCTCCAGTCCACGGCTGTCCCGAGTGGGAGCCTGTTCAATGGTCGTACCGCGGCTGATAGAGCGCAAGCGCGACGGTCAGGAGCTGGCGCCTGCTGAATGGACGGCGCTCATCGAGGCATTCGGGGCCGGGCAGGTGCCGGATTACCAGATGGCCGCCATGCTCATGGCGATCTTCTTCCGCGGTATGGGCGCGGCCGAGCTGAGTGCGCTGACCGACGCCATGCTTGGCAGCGGCGACTGCCTGCGGTTCGAGGGATGGCGGACGCCGCGGGTCGACAAGCACTCCACCGGTGGTGTGGGAGACAAGACCAGCCTTCTGCTCGCCCCCATGCTCGCCGCCGCAGGCGTGGCTGTGCCGATGATGTCCGGCCGCGGCTTGGGGCACACCGGCGGAACCCTCGACAAGCTCGAGTCGATCCGGGGATTCCGGACCGCCATTCCCCTTCGGGTCGCGGAAGAGCAGGTCAAGCGCCTCAACTGCGTCATGATTGGCCAGACACCCGAAATTGCGCCCGTGGACAAGAGGCTCTATGCCCTGCGGGACGTCACCGCCACCGTGGAATCGATCCCGCTCATCGCCGCAAGCATCATGTCCAAGAAACTCGCCGAAGGGTTGAATGGACTGGTGCTCGACGTGAAGACGGGCAGCGGAGCGTTTCTTCCCTCGACTGACGAGGCGCTGGACCTGGCCCGCACCATGGTGGCGCTGGGCGAAACCCGAGGCTGCCGGGTTACGGCGCTGCTGACCGCCATGGACCGGCCCCTGGGTCGGACTGCCGGCAACGCCCTGGAGGTACGGGAGGCCATTGAGGGCCTTCGGGGTGAGGGTCCCGATGACCTGATGGAAGTGACATTCGCGCTGGGCGCCGAAATGCTCGGTGTGGTCGGACTTGAAACCGATCCCGGAGCGGCGCGCAAGCGCCTGGCTGAAACCATTTCGTCGGGCCGCGCGCTGGAGCGACTGCAGCAGATGGTGGAAGCGCAGGGAGGGGACCCCGCGCTTGTCGAGCATCCCGAAGGGCTTCCGCTGGCGCCGACGCGGGAACCCTACCTGGCGCCGTTGTCAGGCTGGGTGACCTCGATCGAGCCGCGCGCCATTGGCCGGGCCATCGTAGCTCTGGGTGGTGGTCGCGCGCGCATGGAAGACACGATAGATCCGTCCGTCGGCTTCGTTTTCGAGGCCAAGCCGGGCGCATGGGTGGAGCGAGGTGAGCGGGTGGCCGAGATTCATGCGCAGAGCGCGGCGGCCGCTGCCGCCGGCGCGGACGCTCTCTCCGGCGCGATCACCATCGGGGAACGTGCGGAACTGCTGCCGCTGGTATCGCATCGCGTCACCGCCAACGGCGTGGAACGGGTGGCATGATCGTCTATCTTTTTGCGCTCATGGCCGCGCTGGCGCTGGCCGGATGGCTCATCCGTCGGGGCGAGCACAGCGAGTACCGCCAGCAGGATCGGCCGCCGGACGATGTGGACTGGGATGCACTGGAGGAGGCCGAGCGCGAAGTGCAGAGCTGGGATTCGACAATACGGCCGGAAGATGAGGCGCCGGGCGCCGATTGGGGGCCGGGCACTGGCCGGCCTCGGCCACCCGAGCTGCTGTAGCACCGGCAGGTCGTCGATGAGGCGACTCCGGTCTTCACCCGCTGCTGACGCCTGAAGACCGACGACCTATTCTGTTTTCGTGTGAAATTATCGGGACTGGGATGGGGACGAATCGCGGCGAGTCTGGCGCAGCATCGCCAGCGCCAGGGCCACATTCACTGGCAGTGCGAAGGCTATGATCTCCCAGTTCATCTGGCTCCGTCCCGGAAGCAGCTTGACCAGCAAGCCCGCCACTGAGGTCAGCGCGACCACCAACGCCAGCCGCGCCGCCATCGGGGAAACGCGATGCCCGCGAAGCGCACGCGGAAGGAACGGCAGGAGGAGCAGGGCCAGCGGGCACAGCTGCAGCAGGTTCTCGTTGGCGTACGTGGCCGTGTGATCGGTCAGCCCCCACAACCCCGCGACCAGCAGTCCACCCAGCCCGGACAGCAACAGCCAGCCAGTCGCGATGACCGCAAAACTCCAGCGCGCCAGACCTGAGTCCGACAGCCTCGACCCGGCGCCAACCAGCAGTCCGCCCGCGACCATCCCGGCCAGCAGGAACCACGGCCACCACCTTGGTGGTGTGATGGGTGGGGCTTCGCCGGTCGACCGGAACAACAGTTCCTCTGCTTTGACCAGGGGCCGAGGCGTGCCGTCCGGGTCCCTCAGTGTAACGTCACGCAGATGGTCGCGCAGCGCCATCGGCAGGAACATCTCCTCATACTGGGAAATGGGGCGGTCGGTGGAGCGGCCCAGCCCCAGTTCAATGCCGACATAGACCGGCAGGCTATTCTCGGTCAGCCGGCGTGTCTCGGCGCGGAAGGTCGTCCCCGAAGGCAGGCCCTGTGTCTGCGCCTTGATGGCGCCGCCGATGACCCGGTCGAGGGCGTCTCGCACTCGCGTGGAGCAGTTGTCGTAGTAGTAATCGTAGTGATAGAACCGGTTCTCGGGCCGGACATTCCATTCCAGGAACTGCTTGAGGGCCAGGCGCTGTGGAGGCGAGAGGGCGAGTTCCTGGATCCAGACCGACCGGTTGCGCTGGATGTAGGCGCCGAGTTCCGAGCGCACATTGCCGCCAGCCATCCAGTACAGCATGTCGCCCTTCAGGAAGCGCGGCCAGAAATCGGCGGCACCAAAGTCGAACATGCCGTAGTTATACCAGCGTGCCTCGCCGGTTATGCTGTCTTCCACCATGATGGCGTTGTGCCCGAAGCGCTCCCACACTTCGGCACCCGGGCCGATGGTAATGACGGAAATGCGGAGAGCTGTGCCAGAGGGCGAGACGGCCTGGCTCCGGAGGGAAACGAACGGCAGAACCAGAAGAAGGAGCAGCAACGCCAATATGCGGGACATGCTGCGGCCATGCCCGATGTTCATTCGCCGCTCAGCTCCACCACCCATACATCGCTCTGCCGGTCGTTGATCGCAAAGAAGATGCGGTTGCCATCGGTCGCCCACTCGACCCGGTAGGACGGGCGCATCGGATCGTCGAAGATGACAAGAGGCCGGGGCGCGCTGCCGTCGCGCGGCAGCGCCCACAGCGTTGCTCTTCCCTCGGCATCGTGGCTCTTGAACCAGAGTGTGCGGTCGTCTGCCCCTTCGGCGGGCCATTCCGCATGCGGGTCATTCGTGCCAGGCCTCGGCGAATAGAGCGTGTCCACGGCGCCTGTAGCCGGCGAAACCTCGACAATGCGGCCATCGGGTGTATTGCCGGTCAGCCGCAGGCCATCATGGGACCAGCGTGGCCATACAAAGCGGCTGGCCAGTTGCCTGGCGGGGCCCCAGTGGCCATTCGCGCTTCGCTGCGAGATTGAGGTCACGAACCCATCCCGGCTGTACCACGCAAGCGCCTTGCCGTCTGGCGCCCAATCGGCCACACGCTGTTCGCTGGCTGATGCCGCTACGCGCACCGGACTGCCGCCGCCCAGCGGGAGCACGAAAATCTGCCGCACGCCATCCTGAAGGGTGTGGTAGGCGATTTCGGTTCCATCCGGCGAGAGCGCCGGCTGGAACTCATCGGCGGCAGCGAATGTCAGCCGGCTCGCCTCGCCACCAGCAATCGGCATGCGGTACAGGTCGGAACTGCCGTGCAGGTTCGAATCGTACAGCAGCCACTTGCGATCGGCCGACACGCGAAATCCCTCGATGACCTGGCTGCCCGATGTCACCGCCCGCGCCACCGAAATTGACGCGGGCGGGGTATGCGGTACTGGCAGAGCCCAGATATTCGCCTTGGCGGTGTAGACCGCATAGGCGAGCTCCCTGCCGTCGCCTGCCAGGCTGACGGACATGGCGTTGAGGCCGGTCGTGAGGCGGGCCGGAGCTCCCCGCGGGTGAAAGGTCCGCGACAGGCGCAGCTGATAGATGTCGCGTGACCCGTCCCGGTCTGACACGTAGAAGAGCGAACGCCCATCGGGGGACCAGACCGGGCTCTGGTTGTTGCGGATGCTGTCGGTCACCGGAATGGCCACGCCGCCCGTGACGGACAGGATGACAATGCCGCTCGGCGCGGTGTTCCCGAAATTGCTGCCCGGCTGCACGAACTCGGGATTGCCCGACACGCACGCAAGGGCGCGTCCCGTCGTTGACCAGGTGCAGGAGTGAAGCTGTCGGCCGGCCGCCACCGCAACGGCCATTCCCGTAGCGACGGTGAAATCGTACAGACTGTCACCGAGGGCGAACGCCACCTTCTTCCCGTCGGGCGACCACGCTGCCGAACGAATGGCGACTCCTCCGCGGGCCGCGATCAACGGTCGGGCCTGCCCACCCAGCCCTGGGGCGGTGAAGACGCCGCCATTGGCCAGATACAGGATCGTGCTGCCGTCAGGTGACCAGCGAGGTTGCGTCTGGACCGCGCTGCTGTCATCGGTGAGCGGGATGACACGCCCGCCTCCGACCGGTCGGACAAAGATGCGGGTGCGGGTGGATGTGCCGGCGGCGTACGCCACGAACTTCGCGTCGGGCGCAATCGCTGGGAGAATTTCGAGGCCCGCATCGGCCGTAATCTGGGTCGCGGCCCCGAAGGTGACGCTCGCGGGCGGGCGCAGCAGTCGACCCATCGCAAAGGCCGCGGCCCCGACCAGCACGACCGCAACGCCGCCAAAAAGCAGGCCTCGCCGCCGGGTTGACGCGGACGCCACCGGTCGGGTGTCGGTTGGAGTCACGCCGCCGCTTGTGGCGGGCACGAGCTCCAGCTGCGCCAACAGCTCGTCGGCGCTCTGCCAGCGATCGGCGGCCCGCTTCTCCAGGCAGCGCATCACCGCACTGGTCAGCAGAGGGGAAATGGCCGGGCGCCGCTTGGAGATGGAATCGGGGATTTCGCTGACGTGGGCGGCGAGGACCTGTTGCGGCGTGTTCCCGATGAAGGGTGGCCGCCCGGACAGGAGTTCGTACGCCATCACGCCCACGGAGTAGATATCAGAGCGGTGGTCAATGTGGGTGTCAGCCGCGGCCTGCTCGGGCGACATGTAGGTCGGCGTGCCGATCGCCACGCCGAGGGTGGTGATGGTGTTGCGCCCGGTGGCCTCGCTGACCGCCTTGGCGACGCCGAAGTCGGCGACCAGCGCGTGGCGGCCGGAGAGCATCACGTTGTCGGGCTTGATGTCCCGGTGGACCACGCCGCGCGCATGGGCGTGGGCCAGCGCGTCGACGACTTCCTTGAGCAGCCGAAGCGCCTCGTGCAGGGGTAGCTCGCCCTCACGATCGATCCGTTCCCTGAGCGAGCCGCCCGAGACGAATGGCATGACGTAGTACAGGTACGCCGCGCCTTCGGCCCGCGTGATCTCGCCGGAGTCGAGCAGCGGCAGCACATTGGGGTGCTGAAGTTGGGCGGCGATTTCGATTTCGCGGAGAAATCGGGCAGGGCCGAGCGATGCGGCCAGATCCGCCCGCAGCACCTTGATGGCGACCTGCCGATGATGCTTGAGGTCCTCGGCGAGATAGACCGTGGCCATGCCCCCCGTCCCCAGCTCACGGTCGAGCCGATACTGGAGAGCGAGCCCAGCCAGCAGTTCAGGTGGCAATTCGCTCACGATGAACGGGCGATCATTCGCTCAAACGGCGCGATCCCACGCCAGCCAGGAGCCGGTCGCCGGGCCCGACGACGTGAATGTGCCGCCGGCGCCTACACATCCAGGTTGGACACGTACTTGGCGTTGCGTTCGATAAAGACACGCCGCGGCTCGACGGTGTCGCCCATCAGCTCCTCGAAGAGCTTCGACGCCTCGACCGCGTCGTCCATGGTGACCCGCAGGACGGTGCGCGTTTCCGGGTTCATGGTGGTCTTCCAGAGCTGGTCCGGATTCATCTCGCCCAGCCCCTTGTAGCGCTGGATCATGATGTTGCCCTTGCCCTCAGCGCCGCCAAGGCGCTTCACGAACTCGCCGCGCTCCTCCTCCGTGTAGGCGTAGAATTCCTCTTTGCCACGGGCCACGCGGTAGAGCGGCGGCTGCGCGATGTAGATGTAGCCGGCCTCGATCAGCTCCTGCATCTGCCGGAAGAAGAAGGTCAGCAACAGCGTCCGGATATGGGCGCCATCGACATCCGCATCGGTCATGATGATGACCTTGTGATAGCGGGCGTCCTCCAGCTTGAAGTCGTCCCGGACTCCGGTGCCGATGGCCGTGATCATGGAACGGATCTCCTCGTTGCCGAGGATCCGGTCAATGCGGGCCTTCTCGACATTGAGGATCTTGCCCCGGAGCGGCAGGATGGCCTGGAACTGGCGGTCCCGCCCCTGCTTGGCGCTGCCACCGGCTGAATCGCCCTCGACCAGGTAGATCTCGCTCATCGCCGGATCGGTGATGGAGCAGTCGGCCAGCTTGCCCGGCAGGACCGCGTTCTCGAGCCCCGACTTCTTGCGAACGAGATCGCGCGCCTTGCGGGCCGCCTCGCGCGCCCGCGCCGAGGCCACCGATTTCTCCACAATTGCGCGCAGCACGGGCGGATGCTCCTCGAGGTAGCTGCTCAGGTGCTCGTTGATCACCTGGCGCACAATGCCCTCGACCTCGGAGTTGCCCAGTTTGGTCTTGGTCTGGCCCTCGAACTGCGGCTCCCGGACCTTGACATGCATCACGCAGGTCAAGCCCTCACGGATGTCGTCGCCGGTGAGGGTGAAGTTTTCCTTCTTGAGCGCGCCTGACTTCTTCGCCAGGTCGTTCACGGTTCGCGTGAGTGCGGCCCGGAAGCCGGTGAGGTGGGTGCCGCCTTCGTGGGTGTTGATGTTATTGACAAAGGTGAACGTGTTCTCATTGAACCCGTCGTCGTACTGCAGCGCCAGATCGACGTCCACATCGTCCTTCTCGGTCGTAAAGGCGACGGGCTTGGGATGCAGCGGCTTCCGGTTGCGGTTCAGGAACTGCACAAATTCGGTCAGCCCACCCTTGGCAATGAACACTTCCTCCTGTCCGTCGCCCCGCTCATCCTTGAGGGTGATGCGCACGCCCTTGTTGAGGAACGACAGTTGTCGCATCCGCTCGGCCAAGGTGTCGAAGTGAAATTCAAGCACGTTGAAGATTTCGGGGTCGGGCTTGAACCGCACGGTGGTGCCGGTATTCCGTGTCTTCCCGAGCACCGATAGCTTCTTGGTGGTGTGGCCACGCGCAAAACTCATGTGGTGCCGCTGGCCGTTCAGGTCCACCAGGACTTCCAGCCGCTCCGACAAGGCGTTCACCACCGAGACCCCGACGCCGTGGAGGCCGCCGGAGACCTTGTAGCTGTTCTTGTCAAACTTGCCACCGGCGTGCAGCACCGTGAGCGCGAGTTCCACGCCTGGCAGCTTCTCGATCGGGTGGACATCCACCGGAATGCCTCGGCCGTTATCGGTGACCGTGATGGAGTTGTCGGGGTGAATCGTGACGCTGATAGTATCGCAGTACCCCGCCAGTGCTTCGTCAATCGAGTTGTCCACCACTTCGTACACCAGGTGATGCAGGCCGCTCTCGCCGGTGGAGCCGATATACATCCCCGGGCGCTTGCGGACCGCTTCCAGACCCTTGAGGACCTGGATGGAATCGGCCTGGTACTTCGGTTGTGCTGTCGCGCTCATCGTCCCTCGCTGCTGTCCGTCAGGTTTCGGGCTGGCGCCGAGGTGGCGCCGCAACCCAGCGTATCTCCCGCACGCGGCCGGTTCGCCCCTGATTGAGCTTGCCGAGAATGCGCGGGGTCATCATCCGTAGCTCCTGCGCCCATGGGGCGCTCACGACCCGCACCCAGAGGATGCCGTCGGCCGTGACCGCGTCAGGTTCCGTGACCGCGGCAATCTGCGGCCCGACGAGATCGGCCCAGTCGGCAACAATGCCGGCGGCCTCTACGCGTCGGGCCAGCCCGCTCCGCTTCAGGTAGCGCGCCAGCACATCACTGATCGATGCGGGGCGAGGATCATCGCTCATGCCGCCACCTTGCCACCTCGTACATGCCACACCGGAAGGGCCAATCCCGCCGGCAGGTGGTCCTGCCGGGGTGCGGTCAGGAACACCTGACGCTCGGCGCCCGCGAGCAGCCGGGCCGCGAGTCGCTCCTGGCGTTCGGCATCCAGCTCGGCGAAGATGTCATCCAAGGCGAGCGCCGGCTCGGTTCCGCGGTCCTCCGCCAGCGTCCGCAGCTCGAGCAGCCGGAGCGCAATGGCCGAGGTTCGATGCTGGCCGGTGCTGCCGAAGGTGCGCTGCTCTCGCCCATCGAGCACGAGCCGCAGGTCGTCGCGGTGGGGACCGAGCCCGGTTGCGGCATGGGCCAGATCCCGCGCGAGGTGCTCCTCGAGCAGCACTGCCCAGGCGTCGACCTCCGCCAGCTCGGGGTGGCCACGGTAGAGCAGCCGGGTGTCGGCCCGCTCTCCCAACGCTTCCATCTCCTCGACGAAGGCCGGCTGCGCCCGCTCCACCCAGGCAAGGCGTGCACGGATCACCGCAGCCCCTGCTCGCGCCAACGGCTGGTTGAAGGCCGTTGCCAGATCGCCGCGCCCCAGCCGCAGCGCGCCATTGCGCTGTGCCAGCGCGCTTCGATAGCGCGAGAGGGCGCCGAGGTACGCGCTGTCAGCCAGTGCGAGCAGCCGGTCGAGATAGAGCCGGCGCCCGGCAGCCGGGCCGGAGGCAAGGGCGACATCCCCTGGCAGGAAGGCGACGGCCAGCCAGGAGCCGATGGCATCGGACAGGCGACCTGCCTCATTCCCGCCGACGGCGATGCGCTTGCGTCGCTCCGCCGTGTTCCACTGGGCGGCCACTTCCCGGCCATGCCCCCACGTGACCACCCGGAAGCCCGTGCCCGAGAAGCGCACCAGTTCAGCATCGGCCGCTCCGCGGATCGATCGGCAGAGCACCGTGTAACAGAGTGCCTCGAGCAGGTTGGACTTGCCCTGGCCGTTGTCGCCAAGCAGCAGCATGCCGGCGGCCGGCACAGCCAGATCCAGATCCTCGAGGTTCCTGAATCCGCGAGCGACCAGTCGGTCGAGACGCACTACTCGACAATGAGCGTGCGCGCAGCCGTGTCGCCGCGCACGCCGCCGATATCTGTGGCAAACACCAGCACGGTCAGGGTGTCGCCCTTGTGGTTCGACGTCGAGATGGGAAGGATGAATCGGAGTGTATCCGTCGGCTCCTCGGGCGTGAGTGGCGGGAAGCGCTCGCTACCACCCACGACCAGCACGTACACAGAGTCCACACCGTCTTCGTCGATTGACCGGCCGGCCACCAGCGCCATCGGCCCCGTCGGGCACGCGGGCCAATCCTGCCTCCGGCGAATCGATAAATGTCACCGGGCCCTTGGCCGTCGACTCGGGACCGAAGATGGGGCGCGCCCGGTCGTTACAGCCCACCGCCATCAGCAGGACGCCTGCGCAGAGCGGCGCCAGGCCGGCCCTCAAACGGCAAATTATGGGGTGCGACATCCATGGAAATATAGCCGCTACGCCCCGCGAAAACGAGGGTCGCGCAGCCTATTTCCGATGGAATTCAGGAGCTCGCCGCGCCAGGAACGCGGCGGTCCCTTCGGCCATTTCGGGAGAGGTCGAGAGCAGTCCAAAAACCGCGGCCTCCTGAGCCAGCGCGGGTTCCAGCGCGAGGTCACTGCTTCCATCGACCAGCGCAAGGCAGGCACGGACCGCCAGCGGGCCATTGGCAAGCATCTGCCGCAGCAACGCGTCGGCTTCGGCAAGCAGCGTGTCAGCGGGCACCACGCGATTCACCAGCCCGATGCGGCAGGCTTCGGCGGCATCGATCATTGCGCCAGTCAGGAGCAGCTCAAGCGCGCGACCGCGGCCCACGAGCCGGGGAAGCCGAACGGTCGCACCGTAGCCCGGAGTGATGCCGAGCTTCACCTCCGGCTGGCCGAACCGGGCTGACGCCGACGCGATTCGCAGGTGGCAGCACATGGCCAGTTCACAACCGCCGCCAAGGGCAAAGCCGTTCACTGCGGCGATCACCGGCTTGCCCAGCGTTTCGATCTGGCGGAACACGGCCTGTCCCGTCCGTGCGCGTTGAGCACCATCCAGCGCGCCCTGTGCGGCGATTTCAGCGATGTCCGCGCCAGCGACAAATGCCTTGGGGCCCGCACCGGTGAGAATGACGCCCGCGACCTGCTCGTCGGCCGCGAGCCTGGTGGCCACTTCGCCCAGCTCGCGAATCACCGTGGCATTCAGGGCATTCAGCTTGTCGGGGCGATTGACGGTCACGGTGGCGACCCGCTCGTGGACGTCCAGGATCAAGGTTTCGAAGGACATGGCCAACTCGGCAGGTTGGAAGTGGTAGGTTGGTAGCTGGAAGATAGTTGCCAGACCCGCTAACGTGGCGATCTTGAAGGTTGATTCCCGCTTCCCACTGCTCATGCCTTGCATCCTTGCGCTGGACCAGGGGACCACCGGCTCACACGCGCTCGTCCTCCACGACGACGGGCATGTGCTGGGCACCGGCTACCGTCCGATCACGCAGTTCTTTCCCGAGCCCGGATGGGTGGAGCATGATCCGGATGAGATCTTCCGGCTCACGGTGGAGGCGGCGCGCGACGCCCTGCGCGCAGCTGGCGAGCAACCGGACGCGATCGGTATCACCAACCAGCGCGAGACGATCGTTCTCTGGGACCGTCGCACCCTCGCTCCGGTTGCGCCGGCAATCGTCTGGCAGGACCGCCGCACCGCGCCGCGCTGCCGGGAGCTGCAGCGGAATGGGCAGGAAGCGGTTCTGCGCGAGCGAACCGGGCTGGTCGCGGACCCGTATTTCAGCGCCACCAAGCTCGAATGGCTCCTGCGCCAGCCAGCGGTGCGCCAGCGGGCGGCGCATGGGGAGCTCGCCGCCGGCACGATCGACTCGTGGCTTGTCGCCCGGCTGACCGGCGGCCGCACGCATGTTACCGACCATACCAATGCGTCCCGCACACTGCTTTACGATCTCTCGACCCGCACCTGGGCCGATGAGCTGCTGGCAATGTTCGGCATTCCGCGGGAGCTGCTGCCACGTATTGTCGCGTCCGGTAGTATCGTCGCCGAGACGGACGCGGCCTGGTTCGGGCGACCGATCCCCATCGCCGGCATGGCGGGCGACCAGCAGGCGTCGCTCTTCGGGCTCGGCTGCATGGCCACGGGCGAGGCCAAGAACACCTACGGGACGGGCGCGTTCCTGCTGGTCCACCAGGGCGACGTGCTCCCCGTGCCGCCGCAAGGCGTGCTGGCGACCGCCGCCTGCGGCGCACGGGGCGAGCCCGCCTATGCCCTTGAAGGTTCCATTCTGATCGCGGGCGCCGCCGTCCAGTGGCTGCGTGATCAGCTCGGCATCATCTCCACGGCGGGCGAAACGGAACGGCTGGCCCGCAGCGTGCCCGACACCGGTGGCGTGCATTTCGTGCCCGCATTTGCCGGACTTGGCACACCCCACTGGGCGCCCGAGGCGCGCGGCATGATTACCGGCCTGACCCGCGGAACCAGCCGCGCACACATCGCGCGGGCCGCGCTGGAGGCCATGGCCTTTGGCACGGCGGAGCTCTATCGGGCGATGGGTGCGACGTCGGGCCTCAAGGTGGACGGTGGGGCATCGGCCAATGACTGGCTCATGCAGTTTCAGGCGGACATCCTGGGGACTCCCGTGCAGCGGCCGGATGTGATCGAATCCACGGCGCTCGGCGCGGCCGGGCTGGCCGGCGTGACCGTCGGCATCTGGAAGAATGCAGAGGCCTTTCTTGCGGCACGATCGTTCACCGAATTTGTGCCCCGGATGTCCGCCGCGGAGCGCGCGCGCCAGCTCGCCGGATGGAGGCGTGCGGTGGCGGCAACGCTTGCATGGGCAACGCCCGATCAGGTCACGGAATAGCAGCGCCGTGGCAGACGGTGCACATCTCCGGATTCTTCCTCCGAAGCCGCTCCGCATCGAAGCCGGGACCATGCGGATTGAAGCGGCGCCCGCCGTTGGCCGAATGACAGGTGAGGCAGTCGCGCTCGACATGACAGCTCACGCAAGTCTCCAGGGACTGCCGGGCCGCCTTGCCGTGCCCGAGGAGGAAGGTCGGGTTGGCATCGTGATAGTTGCCCCGCAGCGGGCCGCTGGAGCGAAGCCCCGCCTCGGCATGGCAGGTCATGCAGAATGAGGCCGTGTTGTGGCAGGCCGCGCAGTCGGACGCGCGCGCAAATGCCGCGGCCGGGTGACGAGTGAGGAAGCCGGCCGGGTGATACTCCTGCGCGGTGCCGGGTGTCGGCACGTGGCAGTAGAGACACTCGGTCCGGGCGTGACAGGTGGCGCAGGTGCGCGGGGCCGCGCGAGCGAACGCCGCATGATCCTCGGAAAAATCAGCGCCATGCGTGGCGGGGCGCCGCCGGGTGACGACGGCACCGGTGGCCCGTCCTGGACCGGCCACGGCCAGGCGCTTCACTGCGCCGGGTTCACTCCCGGCATGGCAAGTGAGGCAGCTCTCCCGTGTGTGGCAGGTGGCACAGGTTGACGCCGTGCTGAGGCCCCGGCCATGTGACTGCAGGAAACCGGATGACTGGTGTGATTCGGGCGCCGCGAGGGTCGCTGCGATCGCGGTGGATCGCGGGTCGGGCGCGAGCGCCTGGATCGCCGGTGTCTCGGGCGCGTCCACATGACACTGCAGGCAGAAATTCCGGGCGTGGCAAGTTGCGCACGACGCCGCGACACCGTGGGTAGCCCCCATCGTGGCCAGACGTCCATGCCCGCTGCTGCCGAAGCCGGCAACCTGGTGCGACGCTGGCTCCGGGAAGCGAGCGATGTCCTGCCTTGAGAGCCGGGTCGCTTGGGACAACGGCACGTGACAGGTGGCACACGCCGTGTCCGGTGCAGCGAAGTGGCCGCCGGTCACACCGTGACAGGAGAGGCAGGCGCCGCTAACGGCAAGCGACACCTGCATCCAGCCCTTGCCAGGGGGGATGTGACAGGCAGCGCAGCGTTGTGCTGAATCGACGGCGATTCCGCGGGAGCGACTGTACTTCGCGGCGTGCGCGGTGTGCTGGAAGTCGAGGTTGGTGGCCGGCAGTTCGGTCGGAGGCGTCCAATCCACCCGGCGCTCCACGCTCCCGTCGTGGCAGATGGTGCAGGCCACGCCTGCGGGATATGGCTGGCTGCCGGTAAGCACGCCGGCATGACAGCTGGTGCAGCTCGGGAACAACTTGGCATGCTGGTCATGGTCAAAGCGATCGGTCTGTCGGCCCAGGCGGGCGCCGCCCAATCCGATGGCCGTGAGCCCGACCAGCGCGAGCGCCAGCCGCAGATGAGTTCGGATCCAGGTCATCGGCTGCGCTGCTCCGCGCCAGGCTTGCGCCGGCGCGCCGGGGGAAGCGGCGTCGTGCCGGCGCCACCGAAAAGCAGCGTAAGGCGGGCGTTGAGCCGAGTCTGGGTCCAGTCGAAGGCCGCGGCGTCCGGACGATCGCGGGTTTCCCAGTAACGCGCCACGCCGGCACCAGCCCGAATCCGGTCCGACGCATCCCAGTCCACCTCGAAGCCGACCGTGCTCACGGTTGCGTCGTCATACCGAAATTCCAGCGGTCGTTGAAGCGCGGCACCGTTGAGCTGAAATGAGAGCCGTGGAGCGGCGGTGTAGGTGACCGTGCCGTCGAGGCCTCGTGAGGCGGCGCCCGGCCCGAATTCGCGGTGCGCGCCAAGGTCGAACTGCCATTGCGGCGTGAGCCAGACCGATCCCCCTACAGTGGCGCGCCAGCCGGCGTCCTCGGCACGCACCAGCGGCGTCGACGCATCGCTGGCCTCAAACCAGTACCGCTCGCCCCGGGCGCGGAGCTCGATCCGGCGTCCAGGGCGTATCCAGACCGACCCGGCGATGCTGTTGAACGGCACCGGGCTGAACGCACCCCAGATGGTCCATAGATCGAAATGCGGTCGGTAATGACGGGCGGCCAGCGCGACGGTCACCTGGGGACTGGCATAGCGCGCCTGGATGTCGGCGGTACCCCACAGGTTTGCCGCGATATCGTACTCGCCTCCGCCGGCCAACGACATGTAACGGCCGACGCGAACGTCTCCCGAGAGTGCCATGCGCTCGGACACGAAGTAGTCGGAGCGTCCATCGAGCTCCCGCTGATATTCGAGGCGGAGATTCGTGCCGACGCCGCTGAAGCCGGCCGCCGCACCGTAAAGCCGGGTGCGCTGGTCTGGCCGGTACTCGTCGAGCGGGTTGAGGGCCGGGCTCGTGATCGGGAGCGCGGTGGCTCGTGCCAGGCCCCAGCCGGCGTAGGCTTCCGCCTCGACGCCGGATCTGCCCAGGCGGACTTTCGCCTGCGCACCATCGAACCCGGCGGCTCCGAGCCGCGTCAACATCGTCTGGCGCCCCACTCGCACCGTGACGGGCGTGGAAGCGTATTCCGCGTAGGCCTCGAGAAGTTGGGCCGACGGCTGCGTGCCAGGCCAGGCATTGCGGTCAGCCAAGTCAGTAAGCAGCCGGCCATCGAAATGCAGGCTGAGACGCGCCAGTCCAAGCCCCCAGACGGTCGCGACCGCTGATTGCGCGAATGGGGCGGCATGGACGACAGGGCCGGGCCGGAAGTAACGGCAGACACCGGCCGGATCACAGGACACGGCAAAGCCAGCCTGGGTGACCGGGCCGCCGGTTGGTCCGGTCACGGTTTCCGCCTCCAGCACACTGTCTTCAACGACACCCCGGAAGTCCACCCGCTGTATCCGGGAATCCAGGCGCAGGCTGTAGCCCTGGGCATGGAGTCCCGGTGCAACGCCGCCCAGTAGCACGGCGGCCACAGCCCATGCACGCACCCTCATGGGCTGCGTTTTCCGGTGAGCGCCGGACGATACGCGTCGGGTGGCTCGAGCAGATGGCACGTCGTGCATTCACGCTCCGGGAAGTGGCTCACCTGCTCGGTGTGGCAGGTGAGGCACAGGCTCCGCGTGGGATGCAGTTGCGCCACCGTGCCTGGTGCATGGCACGCGTCACAGGCACGGTGCCCCTCGACGGGACGCGCATGCGCCGGACGCACGCTCGCGCCGGCATGACAGGTGGAACAGTCGCGTTGCTGCGTGTGATGCGCTTCGTGGCAGTTGGTGCACGTGACCACGGCCGCGGCAGGCGCCATCGAGACCCGAGCGGTGTGACAGGTGGTGCACGTCACGCTGTCGTGGGCGCTATGCTGGAAGGCCGCTTCGCGGACGCGCGGGGTCCGGATCCCGACCTGGACGGAGAGCGATTCAGGGATGGACGGCGCCAGGTCGTCGGCACCATGACAGGTGCGGCACGTGTTGGTAGCGGGTGCTTGATGGTGGCAGATCTGGCAGCCGCGTGGCGGCTGGAAGGTCAGGCCGCCGTGGCCGGTGCTGGTCGAATGGCAGGTGAGGCAGGGGAGAGCGTGGTGGCGCGCATGCGAGAACGTGTCGGCGCGGACGGTGCCGGCGGGGAACAGCGATGGGGAGTCACGCGTCGAGAATCCATCGCCGGCCGGCCTGAGGCCGGCCACCAGCTCAGGCGGGACTGTGGCGCCCATCGATACGCGCTGGAGCGCCTTGGTCGTATCGAACGCTTCGGGCGGCCGCAGTTTCCCCCCGGTGCGCTCACGCACGGCCTCGTGACACCCGGTGCAGTCGCTGGCGTCCACCCTGGCCTGGTGTGGCAGGTGACAGGTCTCGCATTGCGTGGCGACGCTCCGGTGGCGCAGCCCCGTGTGGAAGGGGAACTTCTTCCAGTCCGCGTGGCAGCCGGCCGAGGCACACGACTTGAGGGCCGCGCCAGGCGTAGTCTGGCGGTGGGGGTTGTGGCAGGTGCCACAGGTGCCGTTGTGCGGGTCGTTTGCCGGATCGAACTTGGCCGTGAGGGCAAGCATCTGGTGGCATGACTGGCACTGCTCCATGTGAGGCACCAGCGTTCCCACGGCTGAGTCTCGGGTGGCCAGCCGCGGGACTTCCCGCGTGAACTGATGGCAAACGGTACAGTGGATGGTGGCCTGATCCGCCATCTTGCCAAGCCGGATGTTGACGCTGTCGACCAGGTGGCATCCCTGCTGGGCGCAAGTGGCGTTCACCGGCCGGAACCGGTGCGCAGTCTGGGCATGGCAGGTCAGGCACTCCAACTTTCCCCGGAGAGAATCGCTCTCCAGGTGGGCGCGGTGGCCTGCCGTCGAAGCAATCTGCTGCCACGTCTCCTTGGCATCCCCCCGGACGTGGCATCGCTCGCAGACATCGCGCGGTACCTTGGCATGCGGGGGGATTTCCTTGTCGCGGCGCCCTGACATCCAGAAGATCAGCTTGACCGCTTCCTTGGTCGGATGCAGCGCGTGGCAAACGTGACAGCTGAGGGTGTCGTGCTTGCCCTCCACCCGGTGCACCAGGCTGTAGTAGCCGGTATCCGGCAGCACCCAGGCTTCGCCGCTGCCGACAAAGATGTGGCAACCGTTGCAGAACCGGTTGTCCTTCTCGATGAACTGGTTGGTGCGATAGCCCATGCCGGCGACGAGCAGCAGTACCACGCCAGCGAGTCCTGCCATGGCCAGCTTGAGCCCGAGCGATCGCGAGCTGAACCAGGTGCCGATGCCCCGGCGCTGAAGCCAGAGCCACCGGAGGACGACCACCGCCACGATGACGGCGAGAATGGCTCCACCCCACATCAACCAGGGCGGCCGCTGGAAGATCCACTGGACGACGGTGATGACCGGGTCATCCAGTCGAGGGTGCGTGAGGATGGAGTCGAGCGCCACCTGCTGGCCAGCTCCCACAACACTGGAGTCCTGGCCAGGGGCCAGGACTCCAGTGAAGACTGCACGAATGGCGGCGCCGTACACCGTGCCGACCAGGTCTAACGCATGGTGAGCGAACGGCGCGCCGGCTGCAGGCTCGAAGCCGGGAGCGGCTCGTCGAGCAAGCGCCGTGCAACGGCCGGCGGCGCGGGCAACGACGGATAGTTGGCCTGCATGTCCTTGATGCTTGCGCGCAGCAGCGCCTCGGCCAGGAAGGGATTGTGGACGCCAAGGCTCTTGTCGCCGTTGGCGTACAGTCCCTCGCCCACCAGGCGGGCGTTGAACTCGGCTCCTTCAGCAGACGTGATGATCGAGTCTCCGGCAAACTCTTCCGGATTGCTGCCCTTGATCGTCGGCAGATAGCCGGTGTCGGTGCCGGGATCAATGGCCTCGTTGCCATCCACATCCGTCCAGAGCACATCCGCCAGCGTCTTGAGCCGGTCACGCAGGTTGACGAGCAGCGACGCCGCCACGTCCTCCGATGCATGGCACCCGGAGTTGCTGCACGCGGCAAAGGTGCGCGCGCTGGTGGTGTAGCTGCAGCTGTTGTCGGCCACCGGCTTCCCGGTCCCATCAAGGCAGGGGATGGGCCGGAACAGGTGGCCGGTCGAGAAGATCTGCTCGCCAGTCAGGGTGTCGGTATGCTGATAGGCATTGACGTGGCATCCGGCGCAGAGCCGCGGATTCCGCTCGGACGCATGGGACGTGAAGATCCGGGACGTGTCATATGCAAACCCGGCAGGGCGGTAGCCAGCGGTACCGAGAAGTACGGCGCCCTGCGGCGCGTGTGGCGTCGTTCCATGGCTCCCGCCGGCAGGTTCGGAGCGCCGGATGTGGCAGCGCATGCACAGGTTCAGCTCGGGATCCGGATTGGAGATCGAGAACCGGAGCTGCGACTCGTTGGGCGACCCATGCGGATCATGGCAGACTGCACACGTGGTGGCCATGGGTGTCGCGTCGTCATGTTCCACAAAGTTGGCATCCGCGTTCCAGGCTCGCAGGACCCCCTTGCCCTCGTGGCAGCTCTGGCATTCGGCGCGACTCGCCGGCGAGGCAACCACCTGCGCATGGGCGGATTGTTTCCACTCATCGGCGAAGGGATTGTGGCCGCCCGAGTGGCACGCGGCGCAACTGGCAGCAGAATCATCCAGCGTCATGTGCGCCAACGGCACGTTACCGGGCAGGTCGGGGGCCTGCACATGCTCCAGCCCAGGGCCATGGCAGTTTTCGCACTGGACGTTATGGTAGGCCGAATCCTCGACCAGATTCCAGCCGGCCGGTCCGGTGAGGCCGTTACCCTTCTCGTTCAGGGTATGGCAGCCAAAGCAGCTGGGCTGCGAATGACCCGAGTTGATCAGCGTGGCATAGGCCTCGGCGTGCGCTGAGGTCTTCCAGTCCTTCCCGTGCTCGACATGGCAATTGCCACACGTCGTCTGGTTGCTGGCGACGTCGAACAGGCCAAGGAAGCCATTGATGCTGTCAGGTGGCGGGTTGAACGGCGGGCGGTCCCGGAAGACGATCTTGTCGGAACCGCAGCCTACGAGCAAGGCGAGGGCCGTCAGGGTGAAACAGAGGAAGCTGGCACGGCGTCGGCTTGGCGCAGTCATATTTGACCCTTGAGAGGGAATCTGCATACAATACCTACGGACATCTGCGGAGTTTCGCAAGCGCTGTGGGTATCCCATGAGCGGATCGTCACATATTCTTCATGAAATCTGCGCTTCCCGGCCCCACTCTTCATTGTTACAACCACACGGTCGTCGTCTCGTTATTCTAGGGGCTCTGTGATGAATCCACGGTTCTGCTCGGCGTGCGGGAGTCAGCTTCGGCCCGGCGGCCGCTTCTGCGGCGCATGCGGAGCGCCAGCCGATGGCGTCCCGGTGACGGCCTCAGGCGGAATGCGCCGCGTCGCCGGTCATCCTGGGTGCACTGGTGGTGCTGACCGGGGTGGTGCTGCTGGCTCGGTCCCAGCGGCGGCCAGCGGAGCCGGACTCGTCGTTGGCATCGGCCGCCGGCGCCGGGGCGGTCATGCCACCTGACATCAGTGGCATGTCGCCGCGCGAACGGTTTGACCGACTGTACAACCGCAGCATGACGGCAGCCGAAGCGGGCGATGCATCCACCCTGTCCACTTTTGCACCAATGGCCTTGCTGGCGTATGCCCAGCTCGACACCGTGGATGCCGATGCGCGCTATCATGCGGCCATGCTCCGGCTGCACACCGGAGACGTGCCCGGCGCTGCGGCGCTGGCCGATTCGATTCTGGCTGCAACGCCGGGCCACCTCTTCGGATACGTGATCCAGTTGACCGTGGCGCGCTGGCGGAAGGATACCGCCGCCGCCGCCGCCGCCCAGCGTGCCTTTGCGGCCCACTACGACGCCGAACTCCAGGCGGGCCGACCGGAGTACGCCGAGCACCGGACCATACTGGATGACACCCGCCGTGGCGCCTCGGCCACCGTATCGAACTGACGGGCCGGCGTCCATGCTGCTATGTTGCACGTGATTGCCCGGACGACGGGCATGACTGCCTCCCGGAGATAGGTCGACATGAAAGCCGGAACCAAATTCCTGGTCGGGGCTGCGGTGATCGTCGCCGCGGTCAGCTGGCTCATCGTGGCTGGCGTGCGCGAGACCGGTGTCTACTACCTCACGCCCACTGAGCTGGCTCAACGGGCCTCGGTGGACTCGAGCTACTTCGGTCTTGGTGTACGGGTCGGCGGCGCCAAGGTCGTGCCGGGCTCCGTGACCCGGAACGTCGCGTCGCAGGACATCGACTTCCGCATTTCGGACGGCCGTCAACAGTACCCCGTGCACTATCACGGGATCGTACCCGACACCTTCACGGGTGCCGACGACATCGAGGTCATCGTTGATGGAAGCCTGGGGCATGATGGGGTCATACGCGCCACCGAAGTGCTGGCGAAATGCGGGTCGCGCTACGAGGCGGCGGCCGAGGACGCGCGCCGCCAGGCCTGACGCACAATGACCTTTCTCGGACAGTTCGCCCTCTGGACGGCGTTCCTGGTTGGTCTCTGGGGCGCCGTCGTGTCATTCTCCGGGCGCTGGCGCGAGCGGCCCGAGCTGGCGCGCAGCGTGCGCCGCTCGGTGTTCATGGTGTTCGCGGCCCTGGCCGTGGCGTCGCTGTGCCTCTGGAAGGGCCTGCTCGCGCACGATTTCAACATCGAGTACGTCTGGTCCTACACCTCGCGCAACCTGCCGACCTACTTTGTGGTGTCCGCGTTCTGGGC
Organism: uncultured Gemmatimonadales bacterium; assembly: GCA_963798915.1. Taxonomy (GTDB): domain Bacteria; phylum Gemmatimonadota; class Gemmatimonadetes; order Gemmatimonadales; family GWC2-71-9; genus CAMLHP01. Next base: position 455,801 of record CAWCVB010000005.1, read on the forward strand.
GGGGCAGAAGGGATCGCTGCTCTTCTGGGCCGTGGTGCTCTCCACCTTCGCAGCACTCGCGCAATTGCTGACGGCGCGCCGGCATGCGCACCTCCTCCCATACGTGGCCGGCGTTACCAACTCGGTGGTGGCGTTCTTCGTGAGCGTCATGATCTTCGCTGCCAATCCCTTCAGCCGCCTGGACTTCACCCCGCTCGACGGTCACGGCCTGAATCCCCAGCTCCAGAACGTGGGCATGGTGATCCATCCGCCGATGCTCTACCTGGGCTACATCAGTGTCACGATTCCGTTTGCCTTTGCGGTGGCCGCGCTGCTCTCGCGCCGAATTGATTCGGGCTGGGTGGTCGCGATTCGCAAGTGGACCCTCGTGTCCTGGCTGTTCCTCTCGATCGGCATCACGCTGGGGATGTGGTGGGCCTACGTTGAACTCGGCTGGGGCGGCTACTGGGCGTGGGATCCGGTCGAGAATGCCAGCTTCCTGCCCTGGCTCACGATGACGGCCTTTTTGCATTCGGTGATGATTCAGGAAAAGCGCGGGATGCTGAAGCGCTGGAACCTTGGCCTCGTGGTGGGCTCGTTCCTGCTGAGCATCTTCGGCACGTTCATCACCCGCTCGGGTGTCATTGCCAGCGTGCACAGTTTCACCCAATCCAACGTGGGCTATTTCTTCCTGGGTTTCCTGGCAATCGCGGGCGCGTTCTCGTACACGCTGCTGTACACCAGGTGGCCGTCGCTGGAACCCGACAGTCAACTGGAGAGCATGCTGAGCCGGGAGGCCGCCTTTCTCTTCAATAATCTGGTGCTAGTCGGGATCGCGTTCTCCGTCCTCTGGGGCACGCTCTTCCCGATTCTCTCGGAGTTGGTGCGAAACACCAAGATCACGGTCGGTCCGCCCTTCTTCAACAAGGTAAACATCCCGCTCGGGCTGCTGTTGCTGGCGCTGACCGGCATCGGGCCCCTCATCGCCTGGCGCCGGGCATCCCGCGCCAACCTCCGGCGCCAGTTCACGGTGCCGCTGGGCGCGGGGCTTGGCACGGGCCTGGTGCTGCTCATTGCGGGCATGCGAGACCCGTACCCGATCATGGCCCTGGCCCTGGGCGGTTTCGTCACCGGCACGATCGGACAGGAGTTCTTCCGGGGGGTGCGTGCCCGGCGGCGGATGCACGGTGAGGGCGTGGTCGGAGCGCTGTTCCACCTGATTGCACGTAATCGGCGCCGCTACGGTGGCTACATCGTGCACGTGGCGATCGTCATCTACTTCGTCGCCTTTACCGGGATGGCGTTCAAGCGCGAGCGCGAAGCAACCTTGAAGCCGGGCCAGAGCATCCAGCTTGCCAGCCCCTTCGGCCATAACTACACGCTGACGCATGTGGGAGTCTCGCAATACAAGGCCTTGAACCGGTTTGTGACGGCCGCGAGCGTGCGCGTGAGCCGGGATGGCAAGGACCTCGGCATCATGACCTCCGAGAAGCGCCAGCATTTCACGGTGGAGAACGGCCAGGAAGTGGCCTCCTTCGAGCCGAGCACGGAGGTGGCAATCCGCAGCGACCTGCGCGAAGACCTGTATATCGTGTTTGCGGGCGCCGTCGATGGCACCGAAGAGGCGGTCTACCGCTTCACCATCAATCCGCTGGTCTGGTGGGTCTGGTACGGAGGCGTCCTGCTTGCGATTGGCGGCCTGATCACGATGTGGCCGGGAGAGCCGCCGGGCACGACGCCCACACGCACGCAGGCAGGTTACACCGTGACGCTGGAAGGAGCTGGTGCCAGTGCCTGAGCTGGACGCAACGATGACCCGCCGCGGTTTGCTGGTCGGACTCCTCACGACCGGTGGCGCTGCCATGCTGGGGGCGCAGACCCAGTCCCAGGGTGACAGCCTCGCGGGTGGCGGCTCCATTGGCACCCTCGGGGCGCCGGGCCTGGCCGGGCGGCCCATGGCCCCGACCACCGCGGCTGACAACGACCTTGCCATTCAGGCGCTCGAAAAGCGGCTGCGCTGCTCCTGCGGATGCGGACTCGACATCTACACCTGCCGCACGACTGATTTCACCTGCACCTACTCACCGCAGCTCCATCGCGAGATCATGGAGTTCTGGAACAACGGCCAGTCAGCCGACCAGATCATCGCAGCGTTTGTCCAGGAGTATGGCGAGAAGGCACTGATGGCGCCGCCGCCCCGCGGCTTCAATCTGGCCGGATATCTGGTCCCGGGCATTCTCATTCTCATGCTGGGTGCCGTGCTCGCGTGGGTGCTGTTGCGCCGGCGGGCGCTGGTGGCGCCCGAGGGCGTGGCGGAACCACGGGCGATCGATGCCTCCGAAGCCGAGCTGGCAGAATTGAAGCGCGCCATCTCCGACGCGGATGCGGGATGATCTGGGAACTGATCGGTGCACTGGCGCTGGGAGCCGCCGCCGTCTGGTTTGTACTTGCTCCGGTGGGCCAGCCACTTGCGCCCGAACGCGCCCGGCCTGCGGATCCCTTTGACGTAGACGAAACCCCACGCTCGCGCGCTGTCGAGGCGTTGCGCGAAATCGAGTTTGATCGCGCCACCGGCAAGCTGTCGGACGCAGACTACGCCGCGCTCAAGTCCCGCTATACCGGCCTCGCGGTGCAGGCGATGCGACAGGAACGTGCGGCTGCGCCGGACGATGCCGACCTCGAGGCAATGATTGCCGCTCGACGAGGGCAGGCGTCCAGCGCCTGCGAGACCTGTGGGCCTCGCCCGGAGCCCGATGCGGTGTTCTGTTCGACCTGCGGCGGCCGGCTCGCGACCGGCCGCCTGTGCATGTCGTGCGCCGCCCCGGTGCCCGCTGACGGCGTATTCTGCGAGCGTTGTGGAGCCCGCGCCGCCTAGTCTACATCCGAATCAGCACTCCCATTTCCATCCGCACCCAGGCCATGGCCGTTCGCCGGTATCCCTCGGCCAGGTCGTCACCGCTGAACACGCTCTGCGAGATGCCTGACGTCAGCCGGTTCTCGAATCGGAGCGGCCCCGTGCCGAAGCGCAGGGCGATGCCGGCGCCAGCGCCCAGACGGGTTCGTCGGCTTGCACTGCTCAACGTCCAGATGTCACCGCGGACTGCGAGGTCCAGCAGGAGCGTGGCCCCGCCGGTGCGGTGTACCGGATGCGCCAGCGACAGCACCACGCCGGTGCGCGAAAACGGCACTGCAGAGAGCTGAACAGCCGATGCGGAATCCGACGCCCGGAGAGCCGAGGGCTGCACTTCCACGGCGAGACCAAACTCAAGGCTGCCGGCACTGCGACGCACCCCCACGTCCGCACCCAGCCCTGGGCCAGGTCCAAAGCTGGTGCCGTCACGGTGTGCAGCCGGACTGAACCAGGTCTGACCGATGGCGCCCGTGGTCCACCAGCCGTGCTCCTGGGCCCTGCCTGCGCTCGGCAGGGCCAGCAGGAGTACGGCGACCGGTGCGATGGTGACCCGGTTCATCGCATCTCCAACGCGATGTACCCATTGGTCTCGGCGTTCTTGCCCTTGATGATCCAGTTGTAGCCGGCGTGCCGCTCGGTCGTGGTGATATCCTCCACCGCATTGCCGATCAGGTCGTCGTTGGTCTTGATCAGCGAGCTTCCCAGCGACACAACTTGCTGCACCACCGGCAGATATTTCCAGACCTTGCCGTACCATGTGGTAACGTCGTTTCCGCCGGCAAGCCCCTTTACGAGCGCGTCCACGGCCTGGATGATCGACTTCAGGTCGGTCTGACTGGCCTTCATGACGCAGGGCGTGTCATCGTCCTCCACAAAGAAGAGCCGGAGCGCCTGGCCGGGGTGGGCGACCTTGAAGTTGTCCAGCTGTGCCTGGCTCATCAGCAACGCGGAGCCGATCCAGTCCTTGTTGTCCTGATTGAAGGAATAGGGCGCGACGGCTCGTTCGTTGATGCACTGGTACGAGGTGAGTGAATCCGTGCTCCCCTTTTGGCCGAGCACTGAGATCTCGATCTCCGGCGCACCCTTGAGCCAGGACTCGAAGGTGCTGTTGAGGTGACTCTGCGTGAGGTACAAGCCCGGCACCGGGCCGGATGACGTACTGACGCCGGAGGAGGTGCCGCCGCCGGACGATGTACCACCGCCGTCACAGTCGGTACACATCGCAAACGACAGGCTGCGCCGCCTGATCGCATTGAAGTCGGTTTCCCGCGGCACGACGGCCAGGACCGGGACATCAGGCGGGTGGTCGGGATCCAGGGCGATGCGCTTGCCATCGAGTGTGAACCCGACTGGGAGCGTTCCGTCGGCGCCGATGGTGCCCACCAGCAGATCGGGCCCTCCGTCCCATTTCGCGCGATGCTGCGGCACGGGGAAATAGACCTCCAGCTGCGCTGCGGCGGCCATGTCCACCGCGGCCCCGTCGGCACTGTGCAGGGCGGTGGCACCTCGCCCACCCGCCGCGGCCAGGAACCGGTCGACCGCGAGTTTGCCTTCGGGCACGGAGGCGCTGTCCAGTGCCTGATGGATATACGCACGAAAATCCTCGTGAGCGAGCGCCCGGGAAAACCGGCGGGCAAGTTGCTCCCGCTGGATGTCCTGGTTGGCGCTCGCAGTCCGAGCTACGGCAGGGGTATCTGACTCCAGGACGGGCGATTCCGTTCCGGTGCTGCATGCCACGGCGATCAGGAGCAGTGGCAGAAGTGACTTCCTCATGGTGTCCTCCGGTGGAGTGAAGCTCCAAGCTCGGAAGGACCGCCATGGTTACCGGTACCGGAGAAACGCGTCCGGTGTTGTAAAAATGAGGTGGGAGATTGCTGCGAGGTTTGTCTAGTGCTCGATCTGCTCCAGCCGGCGCACGGCCAGACTGAGTGAAATCACCGCCGTGCATCCGCAGAGCAGCAGCACGGCGCCCAGCGCCAGCACCAGCCCGGGCGAGAGTCTGAAGGATTCGCCAGCCTGGTGGGCCCGCATGTACGCGCTGACCGGAATGGCCTCGACCGCAATGAGAAGGCCGAGCAGCGCAATGCCGCTCATCATGAACACCAGCCCGCCGAAGCTGGTCGGTATCTGGGCCGCGTTCTCAGTGTCGAACTTCGGGTAGAAGGCACCCAGACAGAGTGCCAGGGCACTGGCCGCGACGGCGAAGGAGAGGATCGTGCCGCAGCTCACCAGCATCATGAACGACGAGGCATGCAGCAGCAGGTTGGTGGTGATCGTGATCAGGAGCGCCAGGACGGCGAGCGGGGTGACGCCGAGCCAGAATTTGCTCAGCAGCAGCGTGCGCAAGCGCAACGGACTGGACTGAATGAGCCAGAGCTGGCGGCCCTCAAGCGAGACGGACGGGAAAATGAACCGGGCCGCCACGGCCGTGAGCACGAACCCGGCCAACCCCAGGTTCAGGAACACGATGATGGTCACCAGAAAGAATGGGACCTTTTCGCCCGAAAACAGCGGCAGCGACTGGATGTTGAAGACGTACACCACGACCAGCACACCCAGCAGGATCAACTGGCTCCACTGGGTTGGATCCCGAAAGAACACCCGCACGTCCTTGAGCAGGAACTCTCGCCGAGCGGGGCCCATGCCTCCCATGAAGCGGCTGATGATGGCCGACCATGAACGTCCGCGGACAAAGCGCTCGGCACCTTCCTGGGACTTGCTGTACCCATCGCGAAAGAGCCGGCCGTGGAGCCACCCGCCCATCATGACGAATGCAGCAGCCGTGGTCACGAGGAGCAGAATCGGCAAGGGGTCCGCGATGTGGCGGAGCCAGTTCATGATCATGTCCGACGCCCACTGCGTCGGCAGAAAGGGGTTGGTTGGCGCCCGGAGAACGGCGAGAAAATCCACCAGGCTCTCAAAGCCCTCAGGACGGGCCAGCCGCTCCGGCCGTACGAGGCGGAACAGCAGCGCCACGCCGCCGGCCGCGCCCAGGGCCACCAGGGTGAGCAGGTCCCGGATGCGCCGCGCGGGGAAGACATTCACCAGCAGCAACGTGATCCCGGCGCCAACGACGGCTGGCAGAATGATGAACGGCAGCAGTGCCGCCATCGCGACGAAGGGGAACAGCGGCCCGCCATGGAAGACGATGCCATAGGCGGTGAGGATGGGCACTGCCATCAACAGCACCATCCAGGAGCTGTGCCCTGCGGTCTCGAGCAGCTTGGCAAGGTACAGGCGGAACCAGTGCAGCGGTGCGGCCACCAGCAGGTCGAGGTCGCGTGCCAGGAAGAAGCTGGAGAGCGACGTGATCAGGTTCGACAGCAGCAGGATGGCGGCGAAGGCGAGGAAGATGACACCCAGCATCTTGGAGGCGAGGAGCACGCCGATTTCCTGGGTGCCGACATACCGGAGCACCCGGTAGCAGATCCCGAAGGCGGCAGTCCAGAACAGGGCGCCCACGATCAGGAAAAGGAGCATGCGAGTGCCGCGGCCATGCCGCCTGCTGCGGCTCCGCGCAAGCGCGCTGCGCCACTTGGGAGCGAGGACGTCACCGAGGCTGGGCTGATGCGGCACCTGCCGCACCGAGACGGGGAGGCCGCTATTCATCAAAGATGGCGTCGAGGCCGACACCCTGAAGGCCGCCCGTGAGGCGCAGGAACAGCGCTTCCAGGCTTTCGTCGCCGGCAATGCTTTGCCGACGAAGCTCGGTCATGGTGCCCTCGGCAATGAGTTGGCCGCGCTGGACGATGGCGATCCGGTCGCACATCCCCTCAGCCACCTCCAACGTGTGGGTGCTCATCAGGATGGTGCCGCCCCGATCGACATAGGCCCGGAAGAGATCCTTCAGCGTCCTCGCGCTCTTCGGGTCCAGGCCGACCATCGGCTCATCAACGATGATGACTTCAGGCCGATGCGCAAAGGCGCTGGAGATGATCAGCTTCTGACGCATCCCATGGCTGTAGCTCTCGGTCAGTTCATCCCGCCACGGCGTCAGCTCAAAAACTTCCAGCAGTTCATTCATCCTGCGTTCGACGCCGGCACCTTCCTGGCCGTACAGGGCGGCCACGAACCGGACGAACTCGGCCCCGGTCAGTTTCTCGTACACGTACGGGCGATCGGGGATGTAGCCGATCATCTGCTTGATGACCTGCGGCTTCTCCCAGGTCGGAACGCCGCCGATACGGATCTCGCCGGATGTTGGCCGGAGGATCTGGGCAATCATCCTCATGGTGGTCGTCTTGCCCGCGCCGTTGGGGCCAAGGAACCCGTACAGCGTGCCTCTTGGCACCTTGAGGGACAAGTCATCGACGGCGGTAAAGTTGCCATAGTGCTTGACGAGGTGCTCGACTTCGATCATTGCGGGAGTCTCTCGAGGGAAGCCAGCAGGCCGCGGTACTGGATGGGACCGCCGCCACTCCTGGCGCGAACGATGTGAAGCGTCGAATCCGCCTGGACCCGCCCCGTGTTGAGGTCGGCCGCCAGCCAGTGCTCCAGGAAGACCTGCGGCAGCAGCACCGGTGACCATCCGGACGAGTCCCGCCGCGCGCCAAGGGTCAGGCGAGCCGGGATGTGGTGGTGACGGAGCGTCGCGATGAAGAGCCGAGCCCGGCCCAGCTCCGACCCGCGGCGGGACGCCAGTGTCGCGATGGCATCGTCATCCTGCCCATCGCCACCGATCCGGCGGGAAACCCAGCGGGCCAGGCCGCTGACGGAATCGGCCCGGCTGGTGGCGCCACGGAAGGCCCCCGCCGTCCTGGCGCTGATCGCCGGATCCTCGGCGGGAAAGTCCAGCGTCTCAGCCGTATCCTCGGCCATCAGCAGATCGGGAAGGGCAGGCGGAAAGCGATGAAGTTCCTCGGTGATGGTCGGCCGCGCGCCGTTCCGGAAATTGAGATGCGCGATCTCGAAGGCGGTCCGTTCGAGCAGTAGCCCGTTGGGCAGTTGAGCGCGGAGCGGGAATCCGGCCGGGTCGAGCCACAGCATGATCGGCGCGCTGCTGCCAAGTTCGACGAGCAGTCGGGCCTGAATGGTGTCAGTGAGGGCAGGAACCCACTGGCCGCTGGCCCGGTCAAGCCTGGCGCTGTCGACCACGATGAGCGGGCCCGTGGGCGGCACGGAGACGAACCTGGCACGATGGACCGCCCCGCTCAGCGGGTCCAGGAGGTCCAATGAAATCGTGTCGCGCGGCACCAGCAGCCCATACACCGAAATCCGGAGAGCTGCCGCAAGCACAGGCAGTGCCCGCGCATCAGCTATTCGTATGGAGCGCACCGTTCGGGTTCCAGTCCGAAGCTGAGCGCGAAAGACACCGTTGCTGTCCCGGCTTCCCTCCACGACGATGGATGGTGCAAGCCCGGTCGCACGGGCGGTCCAACCGCGCAGTGTCAGCGTCGGAGTCAGCGTCACCGTCTCGAGATAGCTCTCGATGCTGTCGCGGGTCCCGATGTCGAGCCGCTGTTCCACGCGTGCGCCATCCGCCAGCGTGTCGGCAGTGAATGACGCAGTGCCCACCTGGATGCCACCGGCGTACACCGCGTAGAACCTGCTGCCTGGGGCAAGTCGGTTGGATGCTGTTATTCCGGGCTCGAATCCGCGGCCCGACTGCTGGCGCTTGATCAGCCAGCCGAGGCAGGCAAACCACGATGCCATGACCAGCACTCCGGCGACATGAAGCCGGCGCGGTCTCATGGCCCGCCGCGGCCGATCGCCGCTTCGACGAGTTCCCGCTCGGCTTCCCGTTCCACGACAATCGTCAGCTCCGGCATCGGTCGTGGCCCTGCGCCGAGTGTCTCGACCATGAGCGCCGCGGCCTCCTCGATGTCGAGCAGCCCGGGTCCGGTGCCGAGCGGCGCGCTGGCCAGCCGCTTCAGTCCCCACTCGCTGGCGCGTCGCCACGCCGAGGCAAGCGCACGGCGCAGGACCTCGGGCGTGATCGCCGAGTCCCGATCCTGGAGAATGACGTGCAACATGAATGGCGCTGACAGTTCGCCAGCCCTCGTAATGACAGCCGAGCCGGCATCCAGCGGCATCGCGGTGCGGCAGTCGGCGGCAAATGCGGGACCCGCCTGGCGGTCGAGTCGGACTCCGGCCGCCGTCACCGGTTCCAGCCGATCGTTGGCAGCCCGGAGTATCGCGTCCGCTTCAATAAACGCGAGATCATCGACGACGCATCGAATCACAGATCGAATCCCTGGGCTCGGCGATAGGCCTGGGCCGCTTCCTCGGGCCGGTTCAGCCGGTCCAGGACGCGGCCGTAAATGTGCCACGCACGGCGGTCGGCCGGATTGCGCTCTGTCGCCTTGGCCAATGCTTCGGCGGCGGCCGGCAGTTGGCTGGCGCGGTTCAGCGCATCACCCAGCGACACGTGAATGCCGGGACGGTCGGGCTGCAGCGCGAGGGCGCGCTGAAGCAGCTCGGCGGCCTCTTGCACCAGGCCGCGGTTCATGAGCACCACTCCCAGCTCATGCAATGCCGGCGCGTGTGCCGGATGCAGCCGCAGCACTCGGCGAAGGTCGGCCTCGGCCTCGGGATATTGTCGCAGGCGCCCTCGCAGCGCGCCCCGAACCACGAGGTACTCGGTCTGGTCAGGCGCCGCCTGGATCGCCTCATCCAGCGATCGAAGTGCCGCCTCGGGTTCTTCGGCCAGTTCCAGTGCCCGGGCATGGCCAATCCTGGCCTCCACGAACGTGGGCATCGCCGCAAGTGCCGCCGCGTAACGTGCGGAGGCATCGGCATAGCGGCCTTCACGCCACGCAGCTTCCGCCGCCTGGAAGGCGGCATCGGCGGCCCGCCGGACTTCGGCCTTCTGCTTGTCCGGCTCCTCAGGGGTGGCGGAGGGGCTGGGTTTGTCCATGAAAAACTCCGGATGCCGGCAGCGCCGGCTGCTCAGGAATGTGCGGAACAGTAGAAAAAGCCGTGCCGCTGCGGAAGTTGGCCTCACGGCCGCCGGTCGCAAACCTCTCATTGAAGCAGGTCCGGCTTTCGGGTATCTTTCGGGGCTATGGCTCAGGAATACCTTGTCGTCCGGGGAGCGCGCGAGCACAACCTCAAGGACATCTCGGTGTCCATCCCGAGGAATCGCCTCACCGTCATTACCGGCCTCTCCGGCTCAGGCAAGTCTTCGCTTGCCTTCGACACCATCTACGCCGAGGGGCAGCGACGCTACGTCGAGTCGCTGTCCGCGTACGCCCGGCAGTTTCTCGGGCTCATGGAAAAGCCTGACGTCGATGCCATCGAGGGGCTTTCGCCCGCCATCTCCATCGAGCAGAAGAGCACGGGCCAGAATCCGCGGTCCACCGTTGGCACCGTCACGGAGATCTACGACTACCTGCGGTTGCTCTGGGCTCGGACCGGCGTGCCTCACTGTCCCAATGACGGCAGCCCAGTGGCACGGCAGAGCGCGGCGCAGATTGTGGACGCCGTGTTGCAGCTGCCCGAAGGTACCCGTATTGAGGTTCTCGCACCGCTGGTGCGAGGAAGAAAAGGCGAGTTCCGGGAAATGCTCGAGGACGCGCGCCGGCGCGGCTTCGTCCGGGTGCGGGTAGACGGCGAGACCTACGACCTGGCCGACGTGCCCAAGCTGAATCGTCGCAAGAACCACGAGATCGCGCTGGTCGTTGATCGGCTGGTGGCGCGGGCTGCCGACCGCTCGCGGCTGCATGACTCGATCGAGACGGCGCTGAAGGAGGCCGACGGCATCGTCGAGGTGATTCGCCACGACGGGCAGGGCGGGCGTGGCGGGAAGGTGTCGTCGGTGTTGTACTCCGAGCGCCTGGCGTGTCCCGTGTGCGGGCTGTCCCTTCCCGAGCTCGAGCCGCGCCAGTTCTCGTTCAATTCCCCGTATGGCGTCTGCCCCGATTGCAACGGCCTCGGTACCCGCAAGGAAGTGACGCCGGGGCTCATCCTTGGCGATCCGAGCATTTCCATTCTCGAAGGAGTCGTACTGCCCTGGGGCGAGCCCGGGGGGTATCTCCGCAAGGTCGTGATTCCCACTCTTGCCCGCACCATCGGGTTCGACCCGGCTGCTCCCTGGGGCGATTTGCCACCGGCCGCGCAGGACGCCCTGCTGCACGGAACCGAAGGCAAGATCCGGTTTGCTGCCGACGGCGCCAAGGGAAAGACTGCCTACGAGGCAGAATGGGAGGGCATCCTCCGGAACGTCGAGCGGCGCTACCGCGAGTCGACCAGCGACGCGGTGCGCACCTCGCTCGACCAGTACATGGTCGAGATGCCGTGCAGCACCTGCGGCGGCCACCGGCTCAAGCCCGAGTCGCTCTCGGTGCTGGTGCAGGGCCGCAGCATCGGCGAAGTCATTGATCTTCCGGTGGACCGCGCGCTCGAATTCGTCTCATCGTTGCCGCTGCGCAGTGGCGAGAACGTGATCGGGCTGGATGCCGACGTGGCCGGCCCCATCCTCAAGGAGGTCGCCGACCGTCTGCGCTTCCTGGCCGACGTCGGTCTCGGCTACCTCACCTTGGGGCGTGGCGCCGGCTCGCTCTCCGGTGGCGAGATGCAGCGCATCCGCCTCGCCACCCAGATTGGGTCGCGACTGGTCGGGGTGCTCTACATCCTGGACGAGCCGAGCATCGGGCTTCACCAACGAGACAACGAGCGTCTGCTGGATACCCTGCGCGGCCTGCGCGACCTGGGCAACACCGTCATCGTCGTGGAGCACGACGAAGACACCATTCGTGCGGCCGACCATGTGCTGGATCTCGGCCCCCGTGCGGGGCGGCTGGGTGGCGAAGTCGTGGCTGAGGGCACGCCGGACGAAGTGACAGCGGCACCGGATTCGCTCACCGGCCGCTACCTGCGCGGCGAGCTCAGGGTCAACGTGCCGGAGCGGCGCCGGTCCGCCAACGGGCGGGCCATCACCGTCGTCGGCGCGTCTGCCAACAATCTCAAAGATCTGGACGTGCGCTTCCCGCTCGGCGTATTCACCGCCGTCACCGGAGTTTCCGGTTCAGGCAAGTCCACGCTCGTCACTGACATTCTCTACCAGTCACTGGCACGGCATTTCTATCGGGCGCGGGTTCTTCCGGGGGCGCACCAGCGGATCGATGGATTGGAGCAACTGGACAAGGTCATTGATATTGACCAAAGCCCCATCGGTCGGACGCCACGCTCAAACCCGGCAACGTACACCGGGCTGTTCACCCCGATTCGCGAGCTGTTCACCCAGTTGCCCGAGGCCAAGCTGCGCGGTTATGGCCCGGGTCGGTTCTCATTCAATGTGAAGGGCGGGCGCTGCGAGGCCTGTCAGGGTGACGGGCTGGTCAAGATCGAGATGCATTTCCTGCCTGACGTTTACGTTCCCTGCGAAGTCTGCAAGGGTCGGCGGTATAACCGCGAGACGCTCGAGGTGCGCTACAAGGGGCGCAGCATCGCTGATGTGCTCGACCTCACGGTGGCAGACGCGCTGGACTTCTTCGCGAACCAGCGGCGGATCGCCGACCGGCTGGAGCTTCTCAATGACGTCGGCCTGGGGTACATCCATCTCGGTCAGCCGGCCACGACACTCTCCGGCGGCGAGGCGCAGCGGGTCAAGCTGGCGGCGGAACTCGCCAAGCGCGACACCGGGCGCACGCTCTACATCCTCGACGAGCCGACCACCGGTCTCCACTTCGAGGACGTGCGGCTTCTGCTCGAGGTCCTGCATCGTCTGGTCGACAAGGGAAACTCGGTCGTTGTCATCGAACACAACCTGGACGTAATCAAGACGGCCGACTGGATCATCGACCTTGGGCCGGAGGGCGGTGAGCACGGGGGACGCGTCCTGGCGGAGGGTACGCCGGAGCAGGTGGCGCAGACCACCGGAAGCTTTACGGGGCAATACCTCCGGAGAGCGCTGCAGGGACGACCCGCCGCCTCGCGCTAGGATCGGAGCACGTCCGTCGCCCCACTAGCCAGCTACTTGCCGCCGACTAGCTTCAGGCGGAGGAGGCTGCATGCGCGAGGCCCATACCCACAGATACACCAATGGAGACCTTACGGTCCTTTGGCAGCCTGCGCTCTGCCAGCACTCCGGCGCATGCGCTCGCGGCCTGTTGGCCGTCTTTGATCCCCGACGGCGGCCATGGATCGACATGACGGCTGCCCCAACCGACCAGATCGAGGCCCAGGTACGTCGCTGCCCGAGCGGAGCGCTGAGTTGCGCGCGAGTTGAGCGTCGGCCGTCGTAGCGCTCAGCGCTCGGCCCGCACTTCCTGGCTCTGAATCTTCCATACCATCCGAGGAGACATCCCATGCGCTACGATGATATTCTCTCCTTGCTCGGCTATGCTGGCGACCACGACCAGCGGGTCAGGATCGTGACCTCCGAACACACCGAAGTGGTCGGCATTCCCACCAGTCTGGATACGGACGTTACGGCCCACGAGGTCTACCTGCGGCCCGAAGAGTCGGACGAGACGGAGATTGCGGTTTCGCTGGGCGCCATCGCCTCGGTTGAGCTGGTTTGACTCCTGGCCGTGACGAAACAAACTGAAACATCAGGACGTAGGGCTGCGCGTTGCCCGGTCTGACCGCCGGCGAAGGCCCGCTCGAGGAGGCGATGGAGTGGAAGGCATACTGGCTATCATCTTCATCTTCGGCGTGCCAGGAGTGATCGCGCTGTCCTTTACCCCCATCGGGAAGGCCCTGACGGAGCGGATCCGCCACGGCGTTCAGCCCCGGCTGGTCGAGTCAGAACCGGCGATGTATGACGAATTAGACGCCTTGCGCCGCGAGGTCGGGGAGCTGGCCGAACGAGTAGATTTTACGGAGCGATTGTTGGCCAAGCAGAATGAGCCCCGCCTGGTGGAGGGCGGCGAATGATGCAGACCGCACCCGTCCTGGCCGGAGATGGCATCCGTCTTGAGCCCTTCATCGTCGGCATCGTCATTGTGATCGCCATTATCGGTGGCGTCCAGCTGCTGCTGCCGTTGGTGCGGGCGCTTGCGCGCCGATTGGACGGGGGCGGCGAATCGGCACAACTTCATGACGAACTCGAGATGTTGCGGGCCAGGGTCCTCGATTTCGAGCCGATGACTCAACGGGTGGCCGAGCTGGAAGAACGCCTTGACTTCACGGAACGCATGCTTGCTGCCAGCGCCCAGCCCGCCCCCCGGCCTGTCTCGCCGCAGGAGCCCTGACCGGTGGAAGACGTCATCAAGGTGTTGCTGCTCATCCTCGGTGGGAGGGGGTAACTCATGAGGCGGGAAAAGCAGGAATGGATCGGTGCCGCCTTTGTCGGAATCGGGTTGGGGGCGATGGCACTGTTTGGCGCGCTCGCTGCGGCGTCCGCCGTGCTGGGTCCGATCTCCGTGCCGATCTGGGCCATCGCCGCATTCATGGTGATGGGTATTGTGAGGTCGCCTGTCGGGAAGGCATTTGCGGAGCGCCTCGCGGGCCGCACCACTGACTCCGACGACCCGGATCTGCCCGCGCTCTACGCCGAACTTGACGAGTTGCGGGCCCGCCTGAGCGAGATGGAAGAACGCCAGGATTTTGCCGAGCGGTTGCTGGCGCAGCCACCGCAGGCGGGAATTCACGGGGAAGCGAGCTGACTCATGATGCTTCAGGGAACTCAGTCGGGCGAGTTTGGCATGGCGCTGGCGCTTGGCGCCGTTGCGATCTGCCTGATCTTTGTGGTGCTGCGGCCGCTGATGGCGGCGCTGATGCATCGGATTGCCCGCCATGATGATGAGTCGTTGCTCGAGCTCGAGGCCCGGGTGGCGCGCTTGGAGGAGGGCGGGATGATGGGAGCGCTTCCCTCACAGACGGAGCAGAGGGTGGCTGAGCTGGAAGAACGCCTCGATTTTGCCGAGCGATTGCTGGCGCAGCCACGGACGCCCGGTTCGCATGGCGCCGAGGGAGTGATCCGATGATGATCCAGGTTCCGGCGCCACCGGCGCCTCCTGACATCCCCAGCTTTCTGGTCCAGACGGGCGGTCCTCCGGCCTGGGCGTTTGTCATCCCGATCGTTGCGATCCTGGTCGCGGGGATCGTGTTCTTCCCCTTGATGCGTGCGCTGGCACGACGGATAGAAGGGAAGATCAGCGGCGGTGTGCAGGATGAGCTGGAGGATCTCCGGTCACGGATCATGACCTTGGAGGAACAGGCGATGCGCGTGCCGGAGCTGGAAGAGCGGGTGGACTTCGCGGAGCGACTCCTGGCCAGCACCCGCACGGCCGACCGGTTAACGGAGGGATGAGTCATGGCGGATGACCAGGATCGCGGCGCTTTCACCATGCTCTGGATCGTCTCGGTACTGCTCTCCATCGGCATGGGGTTCATGTGCCTGGTCGCTCTGAGCGAAAATCAGGAAGTCGCGGCGCTGTTCGGGTTGGGCGGTTTTGGTGTTGGCGGCTTGCTCGCTACCACCTACCAGCTCACACGCAACCGGCGTCGTTCGCGGCCATCGGACGAGGCCCTCGAGCCACTGGTGGAGCGACTGCAGATGCTCGAGCAGGACCAGCTACGGATGGCCGAACTTGAAGAGCGGGTAGATTTCGCCGAACGGATGCTGGCCAAAGCCGAGGAGCATCAGCCCGCGGTGCGCTCAGGCGAGCGGGAACCACCCCTCACATGAGCTGGCGCAGGACTTTCGGGCTTGACCCGATTGAGTTCATCATCTTCTGGCTGCTGGCCTTCGGGTTGGGCGTGGGCCTGGCCGACCTCAGCCACGAGGACGGATTCATTCCTCTCGCGCTCTCGGTGGCGGCGGGGCTCTATGTGTTCGTCCGGCGCCGAGCACTCGGGCGGCTGGGGCGGGAAGGGCAGGCCGGTGATGACCTGGCGGAATTGCGCGACGACCAGCGCGCCGCCACCGACTACTTTGAGCGCCGGATCACGGAGATCGAGGAGCGCCTGGACTTCACGGAGCGGATGCTGGCGCGGGCTCAGGATGAGATGCCGCTGCTGGAGCCCCGGCGGGGCGGGCAGGGCTCGTGAGCTGGCGGGGTGTTTTCGGGCTCGACGGAGTCGAGTTCGTGCTCTTCTGGGCTGGCTCCATCGTTACGGCGATCCTCGTCGGGGTGGCCTCGGAGGAGCCGGCAGCAGCGATGTCAATGCTGGTACTGGCCGCGTTCGTGTACGCGGTGCTGCGACGGCGGGCGCTCCGCGGCCTGCCGGCGCAGGACGGGGGCAAGCTGGAGGAACTGGTGGCCCAGCTGCAGGACGAACAGTCGGCCGCATCCGAGTTCTTCGAGCGACGCATTGCCGAGCTGGAGGAGCGGGTGGACTTTGCTGAGCGCATGCTGGCGCGAGGGCAGGAAGAACGGCTGGAAGCTGGCCGTCAGTCATCGGTCATCAGTCGACCGTTGACTGACGACCCTTGACCGGCACGAGCGACGACTTACTCACGGAGCACCACATGGTCACACGGGAAGATATTCAGTCCTGGCTGGACCGGCTGGATGGAGGCGGGCTCCAGATCGAAGAGCCGGAGTCCAATCTCTGGATTGCCACGACGCCGGACGGCGGCGAGATCGTATGTAACTATGCCCCTCCGGTCATGATTCTCCGGGTGCGGGTCATGGAAGCTCCGCGGGACGATACCCGCCGGGCCGAGCTCTTTCGGGAGCTCCTGACCTTGAACGCCCACGAGCTGGTCCATGGCTCGTACGGGCTGGAGGGTGACCATATCGTGCTGACGGACACCCTCGAGCTCGAGGACCTGGATTATTCCGAATTCGAAGCCAGCTTCGATTCCATGACCCTTGCCCTGGCGTCGCACATGTCTGCGCTGGCGCCCTACCGAGACAGGTGAGAGACGACGATGGGAATCTTTGACCGCTTCTCGACGCTGCTCCGGTCGAACATCAACGACCTCATCTCCCGGGCCGAGAATCCCGAGAAGATGCTGAACCAGCTGATCACGGACATGCGATCACAGCTGGGCAAGGCCAAGACCGAGGTGGCGGGTGCCATCGCGGACGAGAAGAAGCTGGAGTCCGACGCCCAGGCCATGAAGAAACAGGCCGAGGAGTGGGAACGCCGTGCCATGCTGGCGGTCCAGGAAGGGCGTGACGACCTGGCCAAGCAGGCGCTGACTCGCTACAACGAAAACCTGCAGGGCGCCCAGCAGCTGCACGAGACCTGGGTCAAGTCCAAGCAGGAGACCGAGGCGCTGAAGCTGTCGCTCCGGCAGTTGAATGACAAGATCGAGGAAGCCAAGCGCAAGAAGAACATTCTGATTGCACGAGCGCGGCGGTCCGAAGCGCAGCAGCGCATTCAGCAGACCATGGCTGGCATGTCGGACAAGAGTGCCTTCGAGTCGTTCGAGCGGATGGCGGAGAAGATCGAATCCAACGAACGCAAGGCGCTGGCGGCGGCCGAATTGCACGAAGAGTTTACCGGCGACTCGCTGGCCAGGCAGTTCGAGGTGCTCGAGTATCACGGCAGCGCCGACCAGCAGCTGCTCGAATTGAAGCAGAAGATGGGACTGCTCGGTGCCGGCAGCAGTGGCGAGGCAAGGCGCCTCGGCAAGGGAATGGATGACGTGCAGGATGCCGAGGTGGAGGAGGAGGGGGGAACTGAAGGCTGAGGGCGGAATGCTCGCCGCTGAAGGCTGAACGCTGAACACCCGGGCCGGGCACCGTGTTAGTATTCACGGCGCCCGGCCCGGGTATCGCTTCAGCCTATAGCCTTGAGCCTTCAGCCTCATGCCCACTCCCCGCTTCCTGATCCTGGCCGATGGCGATTTCGGCCCCATGACCTCGAAGACCGCCAATTCCGTCATCCGGTTTCAGCCCGATCGGATCGTGGCGGTGCTGGACCGAAGTCAGGCTGGCCGTACCGTCCAGGACATTCTTGGCTTCGGCGGCGACGTGCCCGTGGTTGGCTCCATGATGGAAGGACTCGAACGCCAGCCCACGGCGGTCCTGATCGGCATTGCGCCACAGGGCGGTCGGCTGCCGGACGAGTGGCGGAGCTGGCTGGCGGATGCGCTCGATGCCGGATGTGATATCTGGAGCGGGCTCCATACCTTCCTCGCCGACGATCCGCTCCTGGCCGAGCGGGCCCGGGCCAACGACTGCCGGTTGCTCGACCTGCGTCGCCCACCCGCCGACCTGCCGATCGCCAGCGGGGCGGCCAAGCAGACCGAGGCCTTTCGGGTGCTGACCGTTGGGACCGACTGCAACGTGGGCAAGATGACGGCACAGCTCGAACTGGTGAAGTCCCTGAATGCGCGCGGCGTCCGCACTCGCTTTGTACCCACGGGCCAGACCGGCATCATGATCGAAGGCTGGGGCATCGCGGTTGACGCCGTGGTGGCGGACTTCATCGCCGGCGCTGCAGAACGGATCACGCTCGAAGGCGCGCGCGACTCGGACGTCGTTCTCGTCGAGGGGCAGGGAAGCATCAACCACCCCGGCTACTCCGGCGTCACATTGGGATTGCTCCATGGGAGCTGCCCCGACGCCATGATTCTCTGCCACCAGACCACCAGGCAGTATATCGGGGACTATCGTCAGGCCTCCTGGCTCAAGATGCCGCCGTTGGCGGAGTACGTGCGCATCTACGAGACCATCGCAGCCGTGGTCCATCCGTCGCGCGTCATCGGCGTCGCACTCAATACGTATGACATGAGCGAGGCCGATGCACGAGCCGCCTGCGCGGCAACCACGCGCGACACCGGGTTGCCAGCCACCGACCCAGTGCGGTTCGACGAGACGCCCCTGATCGATGCAGTGCTGGCGGCGCGGAACGCGAGGGTCCAGTTGACCCGATGAGCGCCATTCTGGTGCAAGGCCTGGTCAAGCAGTACGGCGGTCCGCCGCCGGTCACCGCAGTCGATGGCCTGGATTTGCAGGTGGAGCAGGGCGAGGTCTTCGGGCTGCTGGGTCCCAATGGCGCGGGCAAGACCACGACCGTCGGAGTGTGTACCACCCGCGTGCGTGCCTCGCGTGGCCGGGCGGTCGTGGACGGGATTGACGTGGCAACCGATGCTCCCGCCGCGCGCTCGCGGCTCGGCGTGGTGCCGCAATACAACACGCTCGATCGGGCCTGCACGGTACACGAGAATCTCTATTACCACTGCCGTTATTACGGCATGAGCGCCGCTGCGGCCCGTACCAGGTCCGCCGAACTCCTGGAGCAGTTCCGTCTCACCGACCGCGCCAGGTCCATGCCCGCGCAACTCTCCGGCGGCCTGGCCCAGCGAGTCCAGCTGGCGCGGGCGATAGCCCATCGACCCTCGATTGTCTTCCTCGATGAGCCGACGGCCGGGCTGGATCCGCAAAGCCGCCTGGCACTCTGGGAGCTGATCGAAGGCATGCGCTCCCGCGGCATTACCGTGCTGCTCACCACCCATTATATGGAAGAGGCCGACCGCCTGTGCGACCGGCTCGCCATCATGGACCACGGCAAGATCCTGGCATCGGGGACACCGGAGGAACTCAAGCGCAGCGTGGGCGGCGAAACGATGGTCGACCTGCGGCTCGCCGGCGAGCCCGCTGACCTGGTCGAGGAACTTGGCCATTTGCCGAGCGTCACCAGCGCGGCGGAGCACGATGGCGGCGTGCGACTGCTGACGACGTCGCGCGAAGGACTGCTGCCCCGCATCGTGCAGGTCGCCGGGGGACGCTTGCATGACCTGTCGGTCCGCGAGCCGACGCTGGAGACGGTCTTTCTCCGCCTGACCGGCCGGGAACTGCGTGACTGAGCCAGCAATGCGGCCGTCGTACCGGCGTGCCTTCTGGGGCCTCATCCTCCGCGACCTGCGCGTGCTGCGCCGGACCTTCTGGCCTTTCATCACGCGCACCGGCATGAATCCGCTGCTTACCGTATTCGTCTTTGCCTACGTCTTTCCCAAGATCGGCCAGGGGATGCACTTTGCCGGCAGCGATGGGCCCAACTTCGGCACCATTCTGGTCCCCGGGCTCGTGGCCGTTGCAATCGTCTTTCAGGGCATCGCGGCCGTTGCGCTGCCACTCGCCATGGAACTCAGCGCCACGCGGGAAATCGAGGACCGGGTGCTGGCGCCGCTGCCCAACTGGCTTGTCGCCGGCGAGAAGATCGTGTTTGCTGCGGTCCAAGGGGTGGTGGCCGGCCTGGTGGTGTTTCCGCTGCTCTACCTCGTGCCGGCGATGCCGGTCGAGATCCACGTTCACTCCTGGCCGCTGCTGGTCGGGGTCGTGCTGCTGGCGAGCCTCGCGTCCGGCGCGCTGGGGCTCGCGCTCGGCACGTCGGTCGAACCACGGCAGATCGGACTGATGTTCGCTGTGGTGGTCGTACCGATGACCTTTCTCGGCTGCGTCTACTACCCCTGGGCGGCGCTGGGGCCGATTCCCTGGTTGCAATGGCTCGTGCTCATCAACCCGCTGGTGTACATGAGCGAGGGCCTGCGGGCCGCGCTCACGCCAGATCTGCCGCACATGCCGGCTGCGCTCTACCTCGCCGCGTTGGTGCTTGCCACGGCGCTCATGGCCGGGTTCGGCCTGCGGTCCTTCCGCCGACGCACCGTGGATTGAGGCGTTCTGCCCTGTTCCGCGTGCATCCGGTTGTACTCCGGTTGATGTGCCGGCGTAGCATGGTGGCATGGACTCTGTTCTGTCACCGGTTTCCCCGGACATGCCGCTGGTCACTGCGCTGCAGCTGGCGCCTCCCGCCCGGCTCTGCGGCGTCTGGATTGAAGGGGCGGCGCATTCCAGGCCGTTCCCGGTCCGGATTGCCGCACCCGCGGGTTGGCGCTCGCTGCTGCTCGGTTCCGACTTGGGACTGCTGCTGACGCTCGTCGATTCTGCGATCGTCGATGCCGGCGCCGGACCCGTCCGGCTGGCGGCGGACCAACTGCGGGCGCGTCGGTCGCTGGAGCTGTTTGACGGCTCGCGGACGTGCATTGTTCCGCTCGCGGGCAGCAGTCCCGAATCTGTCGTTGCGAACCAGCCCGGCTCCCTGCTGCTCAGCCGCATGCGCTATATGAGTTGACCTCCTCGCCGGCTCGCCCGTAGGTTTCGGCGCTCTGACCGAACCGCTGCATTCTCTGGGAGTGGCCGTGCTGCATCTTGCGTACCCGCAGTGGCTGGAAGACTTCGCCTCCTTCTTCAATTCTGACGCCAAGGCGTTCATCGCCTATGGGCTGCGCGTCCTGGGCATCTGGGTGCTGGCCTGGCTGGCCCTCCGGGCCGTGCGCATCATCGCGCGCCGCATTGAAATCAGTGTCGACGACCACAACGACCTGCTAACCACGATCCGGGAAAAGCGGGGGCGGACCATTGCCCAGCTGGTCCGCGGCGCTGGTCGAGCGGTGATCGTCAGCGGGGCAGTGCTCCTGACCCTCCGAGTCTTCATGGACATCAGTCCGATCCTTGGTGCGGTTGGCCTGCTGGGGTTGGCGGTCTCGTTTGGGGCCCAGAGCCTGGTCAAGGATGTGATCACCGGCTTCTTCATGCTGGTGGAAGACCAGTTTGGCGTTGGTGATATCATCCAGATCGGTGACAAGGGCGGGGTGGTCGAGCGGCTCACGCTTCGTGTCGTCATGCTGCGTTCCATCGACGGGGTGCTCCACATCATCCCCAACGGCGAGATCAACATGGTGAGCAACATGACCCGGGGTTGGTCGCGGGCTGTGCTCGAAATCGGCATTGCATACGGGTCCGATGTGGATCGGGCGCTGCGTGTCTTTCGTGATGAAGCCGCCCGCTTTTCCGAGGATGCTGCCTGGAAGCCCCGGCTGGACGGCCCGCTGGAAGTCCCTGGCATCGAATCGCTGGGCGACAGCGCCGTGGTGATCCGGGTGCTGGCGCGTACCCAGCCGGCGGCGCAGTGGGACGTTGCCCGTGAATTCCGCCGCCGCATCAAGAACCGGCTGGATGCGGAGGGTATCGAGATTCCCTTCCCGCAGCGCACCGTGCACTTTCGCCTCGAGCCGGACGATGCGGCCGAAGGCAACAAGCCAATCACTCGCGCGCTGCAGAAGGCGGGAGGCGAATGAGTCTCCAACTATTCAACACGATGTCCCGGAGTGTCGAGCCGTTCACGCCCATGCGCCCCGGCCAGGTGGCGATGTATGCCTGCGGCCCGACCGTCTACAACTACGCCCACATCGGAAACTTCCGGACGTTCCTGTTCGAGGATCTCCTGCGCCGGTGGCTGGAAGCCAGTGGGCTGGAGCTCTTCTACGTGATGAACCTGACGGACGTGGACGACAAGACCATCCGCGGCGCCGGACAGGCAGGCCTCGCGCTGCGGGAATATGTCGAGCGCTTCATTACCGCGTTTCACGAGGACCGACGGTACCTGCGGATTCGCGATGCCTCCATCTATTCGCGCGCTACCGACTACATCGGCGCCATGGTGGCGCTGGTGCAGGACCTCGTGACCAAGGGAATTGCCTATCCCGGCGACGATGGCTCGGTCTATTTCGCGATCGGCCGTTTTCCGGGCTATGGCAAGCTGTCGCGGCTGGACACCCGTGAACTGAAGAGCGGCGCCAGCGAGCGCGTGTCCACCGACGAGTATTCCAAGGAGGACGCGCGCGACTTCGTGCTGTGGAAGGCCGCCCGGCCCGAGGATGAGGCGGTGGGCGCGGCCTGGGATGCTCCTTTTGGCCGCGGCCGGCCCGGCTGGCACCTGGAGTGCTCGGCGATGGCGCTGACGCTGCTCAAGGAGAAGTGGGGCCGCGATGTGCTCGACATCCATGCCGGTGGCGTGGACCTCATCTTCCCGCATCACGAGGACGAGATTGCTCAGAGCTGCGCCTTCACGGGGCAGGAGCGCTTCGCCAACGTCTGGATGCATGGAGAGTTCCTGACCCTGTCCGGCACCAAGATGTCCAAGCGGTTCGGCAACATTCTGACCGCGCGGGATCTCAAGGAAGAGGGGGTCGATGCCGGCAGCGTCCGACTCCTCATGTTCAACACCCATTACCGGCAGCCGTTGGACTGGAGCGATGAGGCGCTGGGCCACGCGCGGGAGGGCTCGCGCCGGCTGGGTGAGATGGCCGACCGGCTTCGGCGCTCGGCGCAGCAGGAGGGTGCGGAGGACCAGGCGTTCGTGACCATTGCCGATACCTGCCAGCTCGACTTCGCGGCATCGATGGATGATGACCTCAATTCGCCCCGGGCGCTGGCGGCATTGTTCGTCTTTGGGCGGGAGGCCAACCGGCTTCTGGATGCCGGCAAGCTGCCAGGGGCGGCGGCGCTCGGTGTGCTGGATCTGGCCGAGTCGGTCCTGGATGTGTTCCCGTCAGGTCAGTCGGTGACGGTGCTCGTTGGCGGCGTTTCGGGTGTCGGTGAGACGGGCAGCGTGGCGGTCGAGTCCCTCAGCGAAACCGCTCCGGCCGACGTCGCCGAGCAGACGCAATGGGCGGAGGCCTGGGCCCGGCGCCGGCAGGAAGCCCGGCTCAATCGCGACTTTGCCACGGCGGACCGGATCCGGGACCTGGTCTCGGCGGCGGGCTTCGAGATCCGTGATGGTCGGGGTGGAGTGGAGGTCAGGCGCCGGGGTTAGGGCTCGGTCGACGGTCAAGGTCGACGGTCGACGGGTCGAGGGTCGACGGTCGAGGGTCGAGGGTCGCGGGTCGAGGGTCGAGAGCTCGCCTTTTCGTCACCCCAGCGAAAGCTGGGGTCCATGAGGGCTCACCCGAGCTGAGTCGCTGTGTCCGAGTCCCACATGGACCCTGGTTTGCACCGGGGCGACGCACGGGCGAGTTTCGGCCCGCCCATCCCGCCCATCCCGCCCATCCCGCCCATCCCGCCCATCCCTCCGCCCATCCTGCCCGTCCTGCCGTAAGCCTCGTGCCCGTCGCCAGTTGACTCCTGCCATTCCGTCTGCTATTGTAAGAGTCTGTCTTTTTCAGCCTTCAGGCTGACGTAGCTCAATTGGTAGAGCAGCGGTTTTGTAAACCGCCGGTTCGGGGTTCAAGTCCCCGCGTCAGCTCGCTTGCAGCAGCGGACGGAGCGTCGGGCGGTGCGCGGTGGGGTGGCCGAGTGGCTAATGGCAGCAGACTGTAAATCTGCCGGGCTATGCCCTACGTAGGTTCGAATCCTACCCCCACCATTGCGTCGTGGGTCACGGGTCGCAAGACGGCGAATGAAGGTCGGGGATTCGATTGGATGTCGGCGGCTGGAGTGCGCTTCGCGACCCACGACTCGACACACGCGGGTGTAGCTCAGTTGGTAGAGCATCAGCCTTCCAAGCTGAGGGTCGCGGGTTCGAGTCCCGTCGCCCGCTTGCTCGCGTAGCTCAGTCGGTAGAGCGCATCCTTGGTAAGGATGAGGTCATCGGTTCAATCCCGATCGCGAGCTCTGGAGAGACGAGTCGACGGTCAACAGTCGACGGTCGACCGTAGGCCGTTGACGTTCAGGCAGACCCAGCAGGCATCAAGGAGCAGCGGGCAATGGCGAAGGCCAAATTTGAGCGGACCAAGCCGCATGTGAATGTGGGGACGATCGGGCACGTGGACCACGGGAAGACCACGACGACGGCGGCCCTGACGAAGATCGCGGCGGAGAAGGGCTACGGGACCAAGTACGTGCCCTATGACGAGGTGGCCAAGGCGTCGGCGGCCCAGGGGCGGCGGGATGCGACCAAGATCCTCACCATCGCCACGAGCCACGTGGAGTACGAGACGGCGGCGCGGCACTACGCGCACGTGGACTGTCCGGGGCATGCGGACTATG
Source organism: uncultured Gemmatimonadales bacterium (assembly GCA_963798915.1). GTDB lineage: Bacteria > Gemmatimonadota > Gemmatimonadetes > Gemmatimonadales > GWC2-71-9 > CAMLHP01. Next base: position 480,302 of record CAWCVB010000005.1, read on the forward strand.
TGAAGAACATGATCACCGGGGCGGCCCAGATGGACGGGGCGATCCTGGTGGTGAGCGCGACCGACGGGCCGATGCCGCAGACGCGGGAGCACATCCTGCTGGCGCGGCAGGTCAATGTGCCCTCGATCGTGGTGTTCCTGAACAAGTGCGACCTGGTGGACGACGAGGAGCTGCTGGACCTGGTGGAGCTGGAGGTGCGGGAGCTGTTGACCCAGTACCAGTTCCCGGGGGACGACACGCCGGTGATCCGGGGCAGCGCGATGAAGGCGATCGAGGGGGACGCGGCCTGGGTGGCGAAGATCGAGGAGCTCTACACGGCGCTCGACACGTTCATCCCCGAGCCGGTGCGGGAGACCGACAAGCCGTTCCTGATGCCGGTGGAGGATGTGTTCTCGATCACGGGGCGGGGCACGGTGGCCACGGGCCGGATCGAGCGGGGCCGGGTGAAGGTGGGCGAGGAGATGCAGCTGGTGGGGTTCCTGGCGGAGAAGAAGACGGTGGTGACGGGGGTGGAGATGTTCCGCAAGCTGCTGGACGAGGGGCAGGCGGGGGACAACGTGGGGCTGCTGCTGCGCGGGGTGGAGAAGGGCGACATCGAGCGCGGGATGGTGCTGGCCAAGCCGGGCAGCGTGACGCCGCACACCCACTTCGAGGCCGAGGTCTATGTGCTGACCAAGGACGAGGGGGGCCGGCACACGCCGTTCTTCAAGGGCTACCGGCCGCAGTTCTACTTCCGCACCACCGACGTGACCGGGGCGGTGGAGCTGCCGGCCGGGGTGGAGATGGTGATGCCGGGCGACAACATCCAGATGACGATCGAGCTGATCACGCCGATTGCGATGGACGAGGGGCTGCGCTTTGCCATCCGCGAGGGCGGCCGCACCGTGGGCGCCGGCGTCGTGACCAAGATCCTGAAGTAGGGTACGGGCGGCCCCCGGGCCGCCCCCACAGAGCGAGCATATGCCAAGAGATAAAGTCATCCTCGAATGCACCGACTGCCGGAACCGCAACTTCTTCCTGGACAAGAACAAGCGGAAGCACCCGGAGCGCGTCGAGCTGCGGAAGTTCTGTCCGCGCTGCGGCAAGCACGTCACGCATAAGGAAACCAAGTAGGCATGGCCGAAACCCAGCCGACCGAGCGGGCGCCCGGCAGGATTGCGCGCGCCGGTGAGTTCCTGGTGGCGACCCGCGCCGAAATGCGGAAGGTCACCTGGCCCAGCCGGGACGAGCTGGTCAAGGCGACGCGCATGATCGTGGTGCTGTCGCTCATCCTGGGCGTGACCATCGGCTTGCTCGACGTGGTGCTCCAGAAGTTGCTGGTGGACGGCGTCGCGATTCTGGCGCGGTAGGCCATGGAATATCGCTGGTACGCCATTCAGACGACGGCTGGGCACGAGAACAAGGTCCGCAACCTGCTGCAGAAGCGGATTGCCGATGACCCGCGGCCGGACGACGACAAGCTGGTCCGGCAGGCCCTGGTGCCAACCCAGGAAGCGGTCGAGATCAAGAACGGCAAGAAGGTCACCGTAGACCGGAAGCTCTATCCCGGCTACGTCCTGGTCGAGATGGGCATGTCGCAGGAAGCGCTGCACCTGGTCAACAGCATCCAGGGCGTGATCAAGTTTGTGGGCACCGGGCGGCTGCCGCAGGCGCTGCGACAGGAGGAGGTCAACCGGTTGCTGGGTGTTGCCGTCGAAGCCTCGGCCGCCGAGCCCCGGGAAGAGATCCCCTTCATGGTCGGTCAGGTGGTGGAAATCACCGAAGGGCCCTTTGCCGACTTCAGCGGCTCGGTGGAAGAAGTTCTGCCCGACAAGGGCAAGGTCAAAGTTTCGGTCAGCCTTTTCGGCCGGCCAACGACGGTAGAGATGGATTATCTGCAGTTGAGAGGGCATTAGGGCGGCTGCGGTAGGGGCAAAGCCATGGCTTTGCCGTGCCGCAGCCGCCCCCCGCGACCGCGCGGGTCATCGCGGCAGAACGATTCCTCGGAATAGTCCGGGGATCACGCCGGTCAGGGGCGGGTCGTAGGAGCGGGTCTAGGACCCGCTCCATCAGACCCGCCCCGACGTCGGCCCGAGTTCGAACCAGGAGAAGTAGATGGCCAAGAAAATCACCGCACAGGTGAAGCTGCAGTGCCCGGCAGGAGCGGCCAACCCCGCGCCGCCGGTGGGTACCGCGCTCGGTCCCCATGGTGTCAACATCATGGAGTTCTGCAAGCAGTTCAACGCGCGCACGCAGAACCAGGCCGGCATGGTGATCCCCGTGGTCGTGACCATCTACGCCGACCGCACCTTCACGTTCATCACCAAGACGCCGCCCGCCGCCAACCTCCTGATGAAGGAGGCGTCGGTGGACAAGGGCAGCGCCGCGCCCAACCGGACCAAGATCGGTACGGTGACCCGCGCGCAGCTTCGCAAGATCGCCGAGATCAAGATGGCGGACCTGAACGCGTCGGACGTCGAGAGCGCCATGCGCATGGTGGCGGGCACCGCCCGTTCCATGGGGCTGGAGGTGGCGGACTGATGGCAACGCGTGGCAAGCGCTTCAGCGCAGCGATGGGAACCGTGGACCGGGCCCGGGAATATTCGGTGCCCGACGCCGTCCAGCTCGTCAAGGGAGCCGCCACGGCCAAGTTCGACGAGACCGTGGACATGGCCGTCCGCCTCGGCGTCGATCCTCGGCATGCCGACCAGGTGGTCCGCGGCACCGTGGTCCTGCCCCATGGGACCGGCAAGTCGGTCCGGGTGCTCGTGCTGGCCCAGGGCGACCGGGCTCAGGAGGCCCAGAACGCCGGGGCTGATTTCGTGGGTCCGGAATACCTGCAGAAGCTCAAGGATGGCTGGCTGGACTGCGACGTCATTGTCGCAACGCCGGACATGATGGGGCAGCTCGGCGCGCTGGGCCGCATTCTGGGTCCGCGCGGCCTGATGCCGAATCCCAAGGCCGGCACGGTCACCATGGACGTGACCAAGGCGGTCAAGGAGATCAAGGCAGGCAAGATCGAGTTCCGGGTGGACAAGACCGGCAATGTGCACGCGCCGGTGGGCAAGGCTTCCTTCTCGGCCGAACAGCTCACCCAGAACGTGCAGGCATTCATGGACACCATCGTGCGGGCCAAGCCCAGCGCGGCCAAGGGGACCTACCTCCGGTCGGCAACGCTTTCCAGCACGATGGGGCCGGGCGTCCGGCTCGACATGGCGGGGTACCGATGAGCAAGACGGAACGGCAGGACGCGGTCGAGGCGCTGACGGCGCAGCTCAAGGCGGCGCCCAACGTCTACGTGACCGATTTCAGCGGCCTCAACGTGCTGCGGATGACCGAACTCCGCCGGCGCATGCGAGAGGCTGGCGTAACATATGTCGTGGTCAAGAACACCTTGGCACGCCGGGCCCTGGCGGCCAGCGACATCGGCAGTCTCGAGGAGCACCTGACCGGCCCCACGGGGCTGGTGCTGGCGACTGACGCATTGGCGGCCGCCAAGGTGATCACCGAGTTTGCCCGGGAGTTCGACAAGCCCACGGTCAAGGCCGGCTATCTGGAAGGCACCACCGTGGAACCGGCGTACATCAAGCGGCTGGGCGAGATCCCGTCCCGCGAGGTGCTGCTGGGACAGTTTGCCGGCGCACTCAATAGCGTTCTGTATTCGTTTGTCGCGGCCCTCGAGGCGCTTCGCGACCAGCGGCAGTCGTCCGCTGCTTAACCGTGGGGAGAGAGAGCAACATGGCAACGATGAGCAATGAAGACATCCTCGAGGCGATCGGGGGCAAGACCGTCGTGGAGTTGGCCGACCTGATCGACGCGTTCAAGGAGAAGTTCAACGTGACCGTCGCGGCGATGCCCGCCGGCGGCGCGGGGGCGGGCGGCGCGGCGCCGGTGGCCGAGGAGCAGTCGGAGTTCTCGGTGGTGCTGACCGGTGGCGGCGCCAAGAAGATCCAGGTCATCAAGGTGGTGCGCGAGATCACCAGCCTGGGCCTGAAGGAAGCCAAGGATGCGGTGGACAATGCCCCCAGCGTGCTGAAGGAAGGCATTTCCAAGGCCGAGGCAGAAGAGCTCAAGAAGCGTCTCGAAGATCAGGGCGCGACCGTCGAACTGAAGTAGCGCGAAGCGCTGTCCCGAGCCGGAGGGCGCCGCTCTCCGGCCAAGGACCTGGCGTCTTCAACCTACATTCAGTGAGATGGCATGCACGCATTTCGTTCAGTCTGGTCCGTGATGGTTCCGAGCCCCAGAGCACCCCGCCCCCGGCGGGGATTCCGTGCTGGGGCCCTTTGTGCTGCGAGTGAGAGAGTCGGATGACGCATACCAAACCTGTCATCATGTTCAGCAAGCGGGAGAGCGGCATGCCGATGCCGAATCTCCTCGATATCCAGACCGCGGCGTTCCAGTCGCTGCTCGTTCCCGACGATGTCAACGGGGAACGGCAGGACGTGTCGTTGGAGCGCGTCTTCCGCGAGATCTTCCCGATCGGTGACGTCAACGGGAAGTACAGCCTCGAATTCCTCAGCTACTCGCTGGGCGAGGCCAAGTACTCCGTCGAGGAGTGCATCGAGCGGGACATGACCTACGCGGCGCCGCTCAAGGCCCGGCTGCGCCTCGACGTCTTCGAGGAAGTCGAAGGCCAGCAGCGGCTCAAGAACGCGATCGAGAAGGAAGTCTACCTGGGCGAGCTGCCCATCATGACGCCCCTCGGCACGTTCGTGATCAATGGCGCCGAGCGGGTGGTGGTGAGCCAGCTGCACCGTTCGCCGGGCGTGGTGTTCGAGGAGAGCACCCATCCCAACGGCCAGCGGCTGTTCAGCGCGCGCATCATTCCGTTCCGCGGTTCATGGGTCGAGTTCACGATCGACATTCACGACGTGATCTACGTCCACATCGACAAGAAGAAGAAGTTTCCGGCCACGGCATTGCTGCGGGCCTTTGGCTACGGCACCAATGCGGACGTGCTTCGGCTCTTCTTTGCCACCAAGGAGCTGGACCTCAGCGGCAAGCACGACAGCCGCCACGAGCGCCGGGAAGTACTGGGTTCGCTGCTGGCCCAGCCGGTGGCCGATCCCGAGACAGCCGACGCCCTGCTGGGCGACGTCGGCGACGAGCTGACCGCCGAACGGGTAGCCGAGATGCGCCACAAGGGCGTCAAGACCGCCACGGTCTTCGCCGGCTACACCACGCTGGACCTGCGCGACGAGGAGCAGCCCACCTCGCACCGCGACAATGCCAACCACGTCCTGGCATTCGACGTGGCGGACCAGGACGGCGAAGTGCTCGCCTCCCGCGGCGACGAACTGACGCCGGCGCTGCGCCAGAAGCTCCTGAAGCAGGACATCCACAAGGTGGAAATCCTGCTGCCGTCCAACCGGCCGGAGTCGGCGCTCATCAAGAACACGCTGGCCAAGGACCCGACCCATACCGAGGCCGAGGCGCTGGAGCAGATCTACGCGCTCCTCCGTCCGGGCGACGCGCCCAACCTCGAGACGGCGCGCCAGCAGCTCCAGAAGCTGTTCTTCAACCCGAAGCGCTACGATCTGGGCCGGGTGGGGCGCTACAAGATCAACCAGCGGCTCAAGCTGAAGCTGGATCCGAACCACACGGTCCTCACGGAAGAGGACTTCGTCGCCATCATCCGCTACCTGATCGACCTGAGCGATGGCCGCGGGTACACCGATGATATCGACCATCTGGGCAACCGGCGCATCCGTTCGGTGGGTGAGCTGATCGCCAACCAGTTCTCCGTCGGCCTCTCGCGCATGGCGCGACTGGTCAAGGAGCGCATGAGCATCAACTCGGATCCGGAAAAGATCTCGCTGGACGACCTGGTCAACGCGCGAACGGTCTCGGCGGTGATCCAGGCCTTCTTCGGGTCGAGCCAGCTCTCGCAGTTCATGGACCAGACCAATCCCCTGGCGGAACTGACCAACAAGCGCCGGCTCTCGGCCTTGGGACCGGGCGGGCTCACGCGGGAGCGAGCCGGCTTTGAAGTGCGCGACGTGCACTATTCGCAGTATGGGCGGATGTGCCCGATTGAGACGCCGGAAGGCCCGAATATCGGCCTCATCACCAGCCTCTCGACCTATGCCCGGATCAATAACCTGGGCTTCATCGAGACGCCGTATCGTGCGGTGAAGGACGGCAAGGTCACCAACGAAATCCGGTGGCTATCGGCCAGCGAGGAAGAAGACTATCCGGTGGCGCAGGCCAACTCGCTGCTCGACGACGAGGGCCGTCTGCTGGAGCAGCTGGTGCTCTGCCGCAAGGGCGACGACTATCCGCTGCTCTCGCCGGACCGGATTGAATTCATGGACGTGGCGCCGGACCAGCTGGTCTCGATTGCCGCGGCGCTGATTCCGTTCCTGGAGCACGACGACGCCAACCGCGCGCTCATGGGCTCCAACATGCAGCGCCAGGCCGTGCCGCTGCTCTTCCCGAATGCCCCGGTCGTGGGCACCGGGCTGGAGGAGAAGGTGGCCCGCGATTCCGGGTCCGTCATCGTGGCCCGGCGCGCCGGCATCGCCACGCGGGTGACCGCGGACGAGATCATCGTCGATGCCGGTGCGGAAGGCGTGCCCGGCGACCAGCCGCTCGCGCGGCTGCACCAGTATGACCGGTATCGCGTGAAGAAGTTCTGGCGCACCAACCAGGACACCGCCATCAACCAGCGGCCCCTGGTCAAGCAGGGCGACCGGGTCGAGGCGGGGCAGGTGATCGCGGACGGGTCGGCCACCGAGGGCGGCGAGCTGGCGCTCGGCGCCAACGTGCTGGTGGCGTTCATGCCGTGGTACGGCCACAACTTCGAGGATGCCATCATCCTCTCCGAGCGGCTGGTGAAGGACGACGTGTACTCGTCGATCCACATCCAGGAGCTCGAGCTGCATGTCCGCGACACCAAGCGCGGGCAGGAAGAGATCACCCGGGAAATTCCCAACGTCTCGGACGAGGCGCTGGTGGATCTCGACGAGCGCGGCATCGTGCGCATCGGCGCCCACGTGAAGCCGGGCGATATCCTGGTGGGCAAGATCACGCCCAAGGGCGAAACCGAACTCTCGCCGGAAGAGAAGCTGCTGACGGCCATCTTCGGCGAGAAGGCCAAGGATGTGAAGGACTCCTCGCTCAAGATTCCGCCGGGCATGAACGGCGTCATCATCGACGTGAAGATCTTCAGCCGGGTCGAGGACCGGGTCGTCGAGAAGGACCGCGGCGACCGGATCGGTGAGGTGCGCCGGCTGGAAGCAGATGAGAAGTCGCGCATCACCTCGGTCATGATGGACGAGCTCAAGCGCCTGCTGGACGGGCAGGAAGTGGCGCTCATGCTCAAGGCCGGCACCGTCGAGGAGTATCTCCCTGCCGGCACGCGGCTCACCGCCGAGCGGCTGCGCGAGGTGAACCTGACCGACATCGACCGCAAGACACTGCGGGTGGTCGACAAGGCGGTCAATGACCGGGTTCGCTCCGCGATCGACATGGCAGAGCGTGAGCGGGCCAAGGTCGAGGAAAAGGCCGAAGACCAGATCGACAAGATTCTCCAGCCGGACGAGCTGCCCCCGGGCGTCATCCAGCTGGTGAAGGTGTATATCGCCGAGAAGCGGAAGATCTCGGTGGGCGACAAGATGGCGGGACGCCACGGCAACAAGGGCATTGTCGCCCGGATCGTGCCGGAAGAAGACATGCCGTTCCTGCCGGATGGTACCCCGGTGGACATCGTTCTCAATCCGCTCGGCGTCCCGAGCCGGATGAACGTGGGCCAGATCCTGGAAACCCACCTGGGCTGGTGTGCGCGCGTGCTGGGCTTTGAAGCCAAGACGCCGGTCTTCCGCGGTGCGGACGAAGCCGAGATCGGTGTGCTGCTTCGGCTGTCGGGGCTGCGCTGGGCTGGTGATGCGCTGCAACTCAAGACCCGGATGGCCGAGCTCACGCCGGAGCTGGTGCGCCGGATCGTGGACGACCTCAAGACCGTCGCCCCGGCCGAGGAGCATACCTCGCTGACCGACGCCGGCATCGCCCTGCTGGAGAAGAAGGGCGTCTCTGCCAACGTGCGGAGCTTTGCCAAGTCACTGCACGGCTTCCTGGAAGCCGCGGCCGCGGAAATCGCGGAGCGGACCAGCGCGCAGGGGCGGCAGGAGGCCAAGGTGCAACATGCCTTGGCCGAGGCGGGCGACAAGAGCGCCGCCAAGGCGGCGCGCGAGGCCGAGAAGGCCGCCCAGGCAGGGGCGGCGGATGCGCTCCGGAGCGTCGGCATGCCGGCGCTCGCCGAGCTTGTGTCCGGCAAGGGCGACGCGGATGAAGCCAGCAAGGAACTGCTGCGCGCGGCCGGGCTCACGCCCGGCGGCAAGGCCCGACTGCGGGATGGCCGCAGCGGCCAGTTCTTTGAGAGCGATGTCACCGTCGGCTCGATCTACATGCTGAAGCTCAGCCATCTGGTGGATGACAAGATTCATGCGCGTTCCATCGGACCATACAGCCTCGTCACCCAGCAGCCGCTGGCGGGCAAGGCCCAGTTCGGCGGGCAGCGGTTTGGTGAAATGGAAGTCTGGGCGCTGGAGGCCTACGGCGCCTCGCACGTGCTGCAGGAGATGCTCACGGTCAAGTCGGACGACGTGAACGGCCGCAGCCGGGTGTATGAGGCCATCGTGAAGGGGCAGAACCTGCCCGAGCCCGGGATTCCGGAGTCGTTCAACGTGCTCGTCAAGGAACTGCAGGCACTCGGGCTCAAGGTGACGCTCGGCACGACTGATGCCGGCGACGAATAAGAGGGAACCATGATTGATTTCCGCAGCGGACGCGAGCAGAAGAGCTCGAGTTTCGACTTTATCAGTATCCGCATCGCCGCCCCCGAAGAGATCCGGGGCCCGCGCGACCAGAAGGAGCGCGAGCGCCTGGAACTTCAGGGGCAGCGCACCTGGTGGTCGTGGGGTGAGGTGACCAAGCCGGAGACGATCAACTATCGCTCGTTCAAGCCCGAGAAGGACGGCTTGTTCTGCGAGCGGATCTTCGGCCCGGTCAAGGACTGGGAATGCCATTGCGGCAAGTACAAGCGCATCCGCTATCGCGGGGTCATCTGCGATCGGTGCGGCGTCGAGGTCACCCTCTCCAAGGTGCGCCGGGAGCGGATGGGCCATATCGAGCTTGCCGTGCCAGTGGCGCATATCTGGTTCTTCAAGACCCTGCCGAGCCCGATGGGCAACTTGCTGGGGATCACCCTGCGTGACCTCGAGCGAGTGCTCGTACTACTCGAATTACGTGGTGATCGAGCCGGGCGACCAGGATGTCGAGCCGCTGGAGCTGCTCGACGAGGAGCGGTTCCTCGAGATCAAGGCCAAGGCCCGGGAAGAGGGCGACGGTGGCTTCCGCGCCGACATCGGCGCTCCGGCCGTGCGCCAGCTCCTGGACCGGCTCGAGATCCGGAAGCTGTCGGAGACGCTCCGTGCCGGCGTCGCCACCGAGACCAGCCAGCATCGCAAGAAGCAGATGCTCAAGCGGCTCAAGGTCATTGACGCCTTCCTGGGCTCCGGCGATTCCGGTGACGTGGCCAACAACCCGTCGTGGATGATCCTGGACGTGATCCCCGTGATCCCGCCCGACCTCCGGCCGCTGGTGCCGCTCGACGGCGGGCGGTTTGCCACCAGCGACCTGAACGACCTGTACCGGCGTGTCATCAACCGGAACAACCGGCTCCAGAAGCTGATCCAGCACAAGGCGCCGGAAGTGATCCTCCGGAACGAGAAGCGCATGCTGCAGGAAGCGGTGGACGCCCTGTTCGACAACGGACGGCGTTCCAAGGCCATCCGCGGCCGTGGCAAGCGCCCGCTCAAGTCGCTCTCCGACATGCTCAAGGGCAAGCAGGGCCGGTTCCGCCAGAACCTGCTCGGCAAGCGGGTGGACTATTCCGGCCGGTCGGTCATCGTGGTGGGACCGGAACTCCGGTTGCACCAGTGCGGCCTGCCCAAGGCGATGGCGCTGGAACTGTTCAAGCCGTTCATCATCCACAAGCTGGTGGAGAAGGGCATCGCCGAGACGGTCAAGCGGGCCAAGAAGATCGTCGAGAAGGAAAGCCCGGAAGTCTATGGCATCCTGGAAGAAATCATCCAGGACCATCCGGTGCTCCTGAACCGTGCGCCGACGCTGCACCGCCTTGGCATCCAGGCCTTCGAGCCGGTGCTGGTGGAGGGCAAGGCCATCCGGATTCATCCGCTGGTCTGTGCCGCGTTCAACGCCGACTTCGACGGCGACCAGATGGCGGTGCACGTGCCGCTGTCATTCGAGGCCCAGCTGGAAGCGCGGCTGCTGATGATCAGCTCGAACAACATCCTCAAGCCCTCCGATGGCCGGCCCGTGGCCGAGCCCTCGCAGGACATGGTGCTCGGTTCCTACTGGCTCACCAAGCTGCCGGCCGGGTTCGAGGAAGAACTGCGCAAGGCAGGCAGCAAGGGCGCCGAGGCCCGGAACCACCTCTGGAAGGATGCCCGCTACTTTGGCACCCTCGCAGAGCTGGAGATGGCGCTGCTGGCAGGCCCGCTCAACTATCACTCGCCGGTGCACTTCTGGTATCAGCCGCCCCGTGAGGCGGTGGAGCCGGAAGCGCGCTGGATTCAGACCACGGTGGGCCGGGTGCTCTTCAACAGCATCCTGCCGCGCAAGGTGGTTGCCGACCTCGGCTTCCGCGACGTGGTCATGAAGAAGAAGGAACTGTCGGGCCTGGTGCTGGAGTCCTACCGGCGCGCGGGCCTGTCGGACACGGTCACCTTCCTTGACCGCCTGAAGGAGTTCGGGTTCCGGTTCGCCACCTTGGGTGGCGTCTCGATCGGCATCGAGGATCTCGAGATTCCGTCCGAGAAGGTGGAGATCCTGACCGAGGCCGATGCACGCGTCAAGCGGTTCCAGCGGGCCTACAACACCGGCCAGATCACCTTCGGCGAGCGCTACAATAAGGTGATCGATGCCTGGACCCACGCCAACAACGACGTGGCCGAGGCCATGGTGCAGCATCTGCGCCTGAGCCGGGGCGGGTTCAATCCCGTGTACATGATGTTCGACTCCGGGTCGCGCGGCAGCCGGGATCAGATCCGGCAGCTTGCCGGCATGCGCGGGCTGATGGCCAAGCCCCAGAAGAAGCTGACCGGCGGCATCGGTGAAATCATCGAGAGCCCGATTCGGTCCAACTTCCGGGAAGGGCTGACCGTGCTCGAGTACTTCATCTCGACCCACGGCGCGCGGAAGGGCCTCGCGGACACCGCCCTCAAGACGGCCGACGCAGGATACCTCACCCGGCGACTGGTGGACGTGGCGCAGGATGTCACGATCACCGAAGAGGATTGCGGTACCATCAACGGCCTGGAGATTTCGTCGCTCAAGGAGGGCGAGGACATCATCGAGCCGCTGAAGGAGCGGATCGTCGGCAGCGTGGCAGCCGAGGACATCTTCGATCCGCATGAAATGGACGAAGACGGTGACCCCCGGCTGCTGGTCGAAGCCGGCAAGCTCATCGATGAGGATGCGGCGGACAAGGTCGACGACTCCGGTCTTGACCGGGTCAAGATCCGCAGCGTGCTCACCTGCGAGGCGCGCCGCGGTGTCTGCCGCATGTGCTACGGCCGCAACCTGGCCACCATGGACATGGTGGACATGGGCGAAGCCGTCGGCATTCTCGCTGCCCAGTCCATTGGTGAGCCGGGCACGCAGCTGACGCTCCGCACGTTCCATATCGGCGGCACGTCGTCACGCATCGCGGAAGAAGCCGAACGGCGTGCCCGTGCCGATGGCGTGGTGAAGTACACCAAGGGCCTCGAGTGGGCCGATGTGCCGGTGGAGTATGAAGACGGCACGAAGGGCACCATCCGGGTGGCACTCACCCGCGAGGATGAGAGCGCCGAGGAGGAAGAGCGCGAGGGCATCCAGGTGGTCGATGCCAAGGATCCGAAGAAGATCATCAATCGCTTCCCGGTCCCGGAAGGCGCGCTGCTGCAGGTCAAGGAGGGCGATGAGGTCAAGCGCGCCGATCCGCGATTCTCGGCGCCGGGCCAGGAACGGGGAACGATCCTCTATACCTGGGATCCGTATAACGACCCGAACATCATCAAGAACGACGGGGCGTTGCGGTGGAAGGACCTGGTGCCCGGCGTCACGCTTCGCGAGGAGCTGGATGAAGGCACCGGCCTGCGCTCCATCGTGGTCCAGCCAGATCCCGACCGCGAGCTGCATCCATCGGTGCTGCTGTACATGCCGAACCGCAAGGATCCGCAGGAATACACGCTGGCCGAAGGCAGCCGGATCCTGCTGGGCTCGCCGTCGGACCAGATGAGCCGCGCCATGGATATTCCCGACAACGCGAATCCGTGGAGCACCAAGTTCGCGGTGGAAGAGTATCCGATCAACGAGGCGTGGCCGTCCAAGACCAAGAAGGAGAGCAAGGACAAGACGGTCTGGCTCTCGCCCGCGGTGAAGGTGCCGAAGGGCGTGACCATCACCAAGATTCCGCGCCAGGCCTACAAGACGCGCGACATCACCGGTGGCCTGCCGCGCATTGCCGAACTGTTCGAGGCGCGGCGGCCCAAGGATCCGGCCACCATCGCCGAGGTGGATGGCGTGGTGAAGTTCGGCGAGATCAAGCGCGGCAAGCGCGAGATCTTCGTCTACCCGCCGCAGGCAGAGGACGACGTGCCGGTCGAGCCGCGGCTGTACGAAGTGGCCGCCGGCAAGCACCTCCGGGTGCACGAGGGCGACAAGGTGCGCGCGGGCGACCGCCTCACTGAAGGCCCCGTGAACCCGCACGATATCCTGCTGATCAAGGGACCGCGGGCGGTGCAGGAATACCTTCTCAATGAAGTGCAGGAGGTCTACCGCCTGCAGGGAGTGCGCATCAGCGACAAGCACATTGGCACCATCGTGCGCCAGATGCTGCAGAAGGTGCGCGTCACCGATCCCGGCGACACCGACTTCCTGGAAGGGGAGACGGTGGACAAGATGACGTTCAAGGAAACCAATGAGCGGATCGAGCGCCGGAAGGACGGCAACACACCGGCGGAGTTCGAGCCGGTGCTCCTGGGCATCACCAAGGCCTCGCTGACCACGCAGTCGTTCATCTCGGCGGCGTCATTCCAGGAGACCACCCGGGTGCTGACCGATGCCGCCATCCGCGGGGCCAAGGACGACCTCCTGGGCCTCAAGGAGAACATCATCATCGGCCACCTGATTCCGGCCGGCAGCGGTATCTATCGCTACGCCGAAATCGACATCGAGCCGCCGGAAGGCTACGAAATGCCCGAGGTGATTCCCGAGGTCGAGGCCCCGGTGCCCGAACTCGGTGTTGCAGTCCCGGTCGGTGCGGGGGCGGAGGCGGAGTAGCCGGCCGGCCCGCTTTCTGGCCCCTCGGCAGCACGACAGCGGCGCACCGTACTCCGGTGCGCCGCTGTCGTTTTCCCGTCCGTGGTTTGACGAGGGGCGTACGACGCTTCAGATTGGAGCCACTCTCTCCTGAGCCGGCGGAGCGCCGTGACCATTCCCTTCGAGCTTGAGCAAGTGCTGCGCGCCGGCAGTCCTGCAGATCGGGAGACTGCCTGGGCAGACCTGGTCGCGCGTCACACCCGGCTCTTCCTGGCGGTCGCCCGGTCATTCGGCGGCTCTCGGGACGAGGCAATGGAGCGGTACAGTTACATCATCGAGAAGTTGTACGAGAATGACTACCGGCGGCTCCGGGCATTCCAGCTCGATGGCGGCGCCCTGTTCTCCACGTGGCTCACGGTCACCGCGCGTCGTCTCTGTCTCGATCACTATCGTGCCCGTTACGGCCGTGCCCGACCCGCCCGTGATCGCCAACAGGCTGATGCCCTCCGCTCGCTGCGCCGCCGCTTGCAGGATGCAACCGCGGTCGCCATTGAGCCTGACCTGCTCCCGGACGAGTCATCGCTCTCGGCCGAGAGCGAGGCCATCAGGCGGGAGCGCGACGAACGCCTGCAACTGGTGTTGGAGGCGCTCCCGGCCGGCGACCGCCTGCTTCTCCGCCTCAGGTTCGAGGACGATCTTTCCGCGTCCCGCATCGCCAGCGCGCTGGGGCTCCCCACGCCCTTTCATGTGTATCGACGGCTGAATGCCGTGCTGACCCGCCTTCGCGCGGCGCTGCAGTCGGGCGGCATCGACGGCAGTGCCGGCTGAAGCGGCCGCAATCTGCATGGAAATGACCGTGAAACAATGACAAGCGACCATGCTGGGTCGCGGCCGCCGCCGCGGGCGGCGGGGACCGACCGGGAGCAGCACATGGATACTCTGGATGTTGCCAGGTACCTCGACCGGCGACTGCCGGCGGAACACCGCGCACGAGTCGAAGCCCATCTGGCCGGCTGTAACAGCTGCCGGGACGAGGTCGTGGCTGTCAGCGGGCTGCTGGCGCATGCCCGGCGGCGGCGACGACTGGTATTTACGGCTCCGCTTGCCGTCGCCGCGGCGATACTGCTGGTCCTGCTCCCGCGGATGGGAAACCGCCAGAATCAGGGTCTGGAACTCCGGAGGGGCGCGAGCGCCGACGTGCTCACCGCGTATGGCCCGCTGGGGGAGAGCGCGAGCGCTCGTCCCCGGTTTGTGTGGGGAGCAGTCCCGAACGTTCAGAGTTACCGGCTGACCGTGAGCCGAGCCAACGGTACGACGCTGTGGTCGGGAAGCAGCGCCGATACGGGCCGGAGTCTTCCCGATTCCATGACGCTTCACGCCGGCGCCTCCTACTGGTGGGTTGCGGATGCATTGCTGGACGACGGCACCAGCCGCTCCACTGGCGTCCACAATTTCCGCGTCGCCCCGTGAAGAGCGGACGCAGGTGTCCGCCCGCCGTCGTTGTGGCGGTGCTGCTGGTTGCCTGTGTCGCGCGAGATCATCAGCCGCCGGCTCTCCTCAACCGGAGTGACAATGTTCCGGCGGCGCTACCAGCCAATCCCGACTCCCTCGCCTTCCGCCTGGCCGTCGCGCCCGAATCACTCTTCGCGGCCGGGCTCGAATTGTATTATCGCGATTCGTTTGACAGTGCCCGTCACGTCTGGCAAGTCGAAGCGCGCCGAGCCTCCGGCAAGGATTCGTCTTCTCTGGGCCGCACGCTCATGTGGCTGGGCCTGGCGCAACGGCACCTGGGAAACCTGGTCGAAGCACGCCGCAGTGAAGAATCAGCGCTGGGTGTCAAGCAGCGCTTCGGCCAGGACGCTCAGATCTCCCGGTCGTTCAACGCACTGGGTCTGGTGGCTTGGGATCAGGGCCGATATCGCGAGGCGCTGGCGTATTTCGATTCGGCAGAAGCGCGCGCATGGCAGAATGGGGACAGCGTCGGCGCTGTCCGGGCTGCGCTCAACGTGCCGCTCGTTCAGGTCGACCTGGGAGACTACGCAGCCGCTCGCGCCGGATTCGAGGCGGCGCTGTACCAGGCGCGCGCCCTGCGCAACGAGCAGTTTCAGGCCAATGCGCTGGCTAACCTGGCGATGCTCGAAATCCGGGTGGGAGATCCCTCTGCCGCGCTCCCACTTCTCGCCCAGGCACGCGCGCTCTACCAGCGGCTCGACTACCGCGTGGGCGAAGCCAATGCGCTGGGACAGTTGGCCACTGCATGGAGTGCGCTAGGCGATCTTCAACGCGCCATCGCGTTGGCCGATTCCGACCTGACGCTTGCCCGATCGGAGGGAATGGTGGCCGAGGTAGCGGCCATCCTCGAGATCGAGGCTGATCTCCACCTTCAAGCCGGAAGCCCCCGGCTGGCTCTGCTCCGGCTTCGCGACGCCGATAGCCTGGATGCGGCTGTGGGCCTGCCAAACGAGCGGGGGAACAACCTCCGCCGTTCGGCCACCATCCTGCTCAGCATGGGAGAGCCATCGGCCGCCGTCGAGAGGGCGCGCGCCGCGCTTGCCCTGCATGACTCACTCGGAGCACGAGCCGAGGTGGTGCTGGACCGGCTGGAATTGGCGGGGGCCTTGCTTGCGGCGGGAGAGCCTGATCGCGCCCGCCAGGAGGCGGATGTCGGCCTGCGGGAAGCGGAATCGATGGGGAACCCATCGCTGGAGCGGCGCGCGGCAGGCGTGGCAGCACAGGTGGCGCTTGACGGTGGAGACCCTCGGCTGGCGTTGCGCTACGCATCCCGCGCCGGCGCCGCTCAAGGCATCAGTGACTGGACCCTGCCGTCTTTGCGAGCCGGCGCCTTGCTTCAGTTGGGCCACCTGCCAGAGGCGCGAGGAGAAGCGCAGCGGGCGGTTGCGGCAGTGGAACGCGAGCGCGCATCTCTGGCCCTGGGCCCACTGCGGTCGAGTTATCTCCAAGGCAGGATCGAGGTATTCGCCCGGCTGGTGCAGATCCAGCTGGCGTTGGGCGATACGGCCGCCGCGTTCGAGACTGCTGCCGCGGTTCCAGGCCGCGGGTTGCTCGAGCGTCTGGGCCAGGTTTCCAATCCCAAGGGGAACATTGGTGGTGCGGCAGACGCTGAGCGACTACTGCGAGAGGCGGCAGAAGTGGAGGCGGAGTTGGCTGCCCTTGGGTCAGGCCTCAAGGACCGGGGTCGGGTCCAACCGCTGACGCGGCGGCTATCTGCACTGCGCAGTGTCTATGAGGAATACTTGGCACACCACGCTGCGTCGCCCTCGGATCGGCTACTCGGTCTGGGCCGCGTGCGCTTGCAGGAAATTCAGGCTGCACTGTCTCAGGACGAGGGTCTCCTTACGTACCTGTCCAGCGCGAACCGCCTGGACGCCTTTCTGGTAACGCGAACCCACCTGGCGTATCGCAGCAGCTCGACCGGGTCGCGGGATCTCGCTGGCCGGATCCGAGTGACGAGGGAGTTGCTGATCCGGGGCGGATCGGAGTCTCCCTTGCGCCAGTCCCTGGGTGACTTGTACCGAGTGCTTATCGGCGATTTCGCTCGCACCGGCTCGCTTCAGGGCGTCCAGCGGATCGTGATCGTCCCGCATGCTGCCCTCGAGGCGATGCCTTTCGCGGCGCTGTGGAATCAGCAGGCCAGCCGGTTCCTGGTTCAGGATATCTCCATCGCGTATCTGCCGGCGGTCGGGGCCCTGACGGTGCGGCAGGGCCCGGCTCGAAACGTCATGCGGGGCCTGATTGTCTTTGCCCCGCTTCCTGATTCCCTGCCTGGCACGGCCCGGGAAGCACGCGCCATTGCACGGTTGGTTCCCGGAGCGGAGCTACGAGTCGGTCGCTCCTCCTCGGAATCGGAAGTTCGCCGGTCGCTACAGTCGGCCCGTCCCGTGCACATCGCCTCGCACGGGATGCACAACGCGCATAACCCCCTGTTCTCGCGGATCACTGTCGGGCGGTCATCCGACGCCAAGGGCGGGGACGGGAAGCTTCAGGTCCATGAGATCCTCCGGCTGACGGTTTCAAGTCCGTTGGTCTTCCTCTCAGGCTGTGAGACTGGGCTTGTTGCATCGGGGCAGGAGCCCTTCACCCGCAAGATGGAGGAGGGAGGGCTCGCCCAGGCGTTGCTCGCGGCGGGCGCGGGTACAGTCGTCGCGACGCTCTGGCGAGTTGAAGACCAGTCGGCGGCCGATCTGGCCCAGAGCTTCTACCGAGGGCTCTCGACCGGTGCCGCTCCCGCGGAAGCGCTGGCTCAGGCACAGCGGCTGCAGATCCAGTCGAACCGGAACCTGGACTGGGCCGCCTACACGGTGAGCGGGCTGTCACCGGTGCGCGCAATTCCGGCAACGATGTCCGTGCAACAAATACCGGGGTCGTGAATCCCACGGGCCCGTTCCTGACCAGCGCCGACGCGCCGGAGCCAGTCATGTGCCAGTCTCTGAAGTGGAAGCGCCTCGTTGCCAGGGTATCGGCTGGCCTGATGGTGGTGACCACTCTGAGTTGCGGGGGCGGTGAGCCCACCGGGCCTGTCGCGGAGCCAATGGCCGCGAAGGGCCACGTAGCCACGGTCACAGTCCAGCAGGCCGATCCGGCTGCCGGCAGCCAGGGTGTGGTGAACCTGCGGGTGCGAATCTTCGGGTCGGGGTTCAGCAAGGGGGCCGTGGCAGACTGGGAGCGGAATGGGGTGGCTGACCCGGCGATTACTGTCAGCTCAACCCAGTACGTGAGCTCGACCGAAGTGGATGCAACCGTCAGCATTGCGGCTGACGCCGAGGTGGCATCCTACGATGTGGCCGTTACAAGCGGCGGCAAGAAGGGCATCGGGACCGAGCTGTTCGCGGTGACATTGGCCGATCCCACTGCCACCTGGTTTGTGCCCGTGGGCGATGCCAGCGTAGCGTTTCAGGGCGACCATGCCGATACGGTCCTGGCGGTGAATGGCGGACCAGCGACCAGTTACGCGCGGTACCGCGACGGAGAGTGCGGCGTGAGCGCGACCATATTCGCAACCGTGTCCGGGTCGACCACCGGCGATGCCACGATCCTGCCGAGCGTTTCCGGGCGCAAGGGCTGCAGCCGTCGGTTCACGTTTGTGTATCCCGACCAGAGCAGCGAGATGGTCCGGAGCTTCAACAACTTGCGCGAACTGCAGAACGGTCTCTTCGCTATTCCTCCAGGCCAGACCATCAACCGGCGGCTCATTGTGGCGCCGGACGCCCTCAGCCACAATCCCTCGCGCTGCGGGCGGCTCCTGTTTGGCCAGAACGACGGGCCGAATGGCCTTGTGGGCGTGGGCAGCGACAGCGTCAGCGTGACACGCCTCAATTCCGTGACGTGGCTGGTCCAGTCCCAACCCGGTCGCGTCAAGGCGACGTGTGAGAACACAGGCGAGATTCTGGACATGCCCGTGCGCTTTCTCGTGGAGTCCAGCCGGCCGCTGTAACGTGCGATAGTTGATCGCAACCTCGCTCGCCCGACGCGCCTCACTGGCGACGCGCGAGATTCGCTGCGCGTCGCCAGCAATCTGCCCCTGCATCTCCCAGAGCACCGCACCCATATCAACCAGTTACGGGCCCTCTGGCCGGACCGCTCAGCAAACGCGGGACGGTCGTCCGTGTAATGGGAAGAGCGAGGTTCAGGACCACTGTCTCGGGAGGCGCGACATGTATTCAGGTCTGCTGGCGCTTGCAGCGTGCGCGATGCTGATGGGCTGTGCGGATGACGCCGCTGCCCCGGTAACCCGGGACTTGGACAAGAGCGCGCACGGGGGGCGCGGCAACATCGATACCGATTCTCGGGCCGTCCTCGCCTGGAACGATCAGGTGGGCGGTATCCCGACGGCCATCACCGGTGACGGACTCGATCGGCAGGCCCTCACCATCGGGACGTTGAATACGTACGAGGGCCAGTTCTGCGGAGTGCACGGCAAAATCTTCAACACGCCCTCGGCATCGAATTCCGGTGATCTGGTTTTCGATCCCGACTTCAACTATCCGAGCCAGACGTGCGGGCCAGCGCGTTATCTCAACTTCTATCTCTCCTACGACGCCACGAGCCAGCAGCGCGGCGCCGCCCTGCACCTGGCTCCTTTCATGAACGTCCCCAGGATCTGGGCGATCCCGTCCGGTGAGACAAGCGTTCAGAATATGCCCATCGCCGTCAACCAGCCGGGATGCGCCAGCCTGGTCTTCAACAGCGACCGGTATCCCGGATCCGACAACGTCCTGGTGACCCGCCTGGACGACGGCTCCGGCGCGCGGGCCTGGCGTGTCGAGAGCTTCGGGGGGCACCTGGCAATGTGCACCGTGACCCAGCATGGGAAGGACGTGGCGAACGGGACCCGATATCTCCCCTTCAGCTTCACCGTGACCGAAGTGTTCTACCCGTATCCAAGCTACCCCTGACTGATCCAGTTGCCAGGTTTTCTGACCACCCTTCCATTCCTACGGAGGATTGCCATGCCTCGTTGTTCAGTGCCGTGCCTTCTGCTTCTTGGCGTGCTCGCTGGCGCATGCGTCGGGGACACGCCGACCGCTCCCGTGAACCTCAGGGCCGCCAAGGGTGGCGCCGGAGGTGGAGGGAGCAGCGACATGACAGTCACTTCGGTGGTGGCTGATGCCGACGCGAGCATAGCCCCAATGCTCCAGCTCCGAAGCGACGGACTGGGCGCTTACCAGAATTCCAGCTCGCTCAGCTCGATCATTCAGGGGATCGGCGCCTGGGTTCTGGATGTCAAGACTCCGCGCAATGCCACCCGGCAAGTGTATCTCGACTTCAGCCAGCCCGTGGCAGGCAGCGGACCCAATGGCGGCGCACCGATCGCGCTTCCGTCCGGCCTGTATCAGGTGAGGATCATCTCGAAATGCAATGCGTACGGAACGACCATGCAGGACCTCGCACCCGGCGGGACGACAATCTGTCCGCTGCACATCGCATTCGATCACGATGGGGTTGGCTACGCGCTCCAGATGAATCCCCAGAGCGGTGACGCCGACGGATCCTATGCGGAAACGGAACCTGCCCGCATCACCTGCGTGACGCCAGCGTCGGGAGCCGGCAGTTGCACTGGATGGACGCTTACCCCAACGGGAGTGCTACCGGACGGGACCGGGCTGGGGAACGTCGCCAAGTTGCTCAGGTACCAGACCAGCAAAGGGAAGACGACGAAGGTGGAGCAGGGAGATTTCCTCTTCTCGTTCGCGATTGCGGTGACCAGACCCTGATCCCGCGGCGCGGGCTGCGCTCCCTGGACGGCGCGCCGCCCGTGCTGTCACGTTGCGCCCACTCGTCAGGAGGAACCCATGCGGCAGCTCCTTGGCTCTCTCGCGCTTTCGGCACTCGTCACGGCTGGATGCGCCGACTCCATCTCTCCGGAGGCAACGCCCCAGGCCGCGTCTGCCCTGGCACTCGCGTCGGTCGGGAGTCCTGCAACCCGCGATGCGATGACGGACTATCTGGAATACACCACGACCCTGGGGGGGAAGGTTCTGGGCTGCGTGGGCGAGCCGGTCATCGTCACCTTCCGCTATACGACACGGTTGCAGCGCCTGACCGATGGAGCCGGTGGCTTCCACGGCATCTTCACGCTGGTCGACAAGGGAACGACGGGGGTGGGCGCGAGCACTGGTACCCTGTTCCTCATGCAGGAAGGCCAGTCGGAGAATATCCAGCAGCGTATCGACGGGTTCCCGGTGAGTTACACGGCGAACTTCATTCGCCGCTTCATCTCCCGTGGATCAGCGACCAACTTCCGGGTCCATAACCTGACGCATTTTACGATTGATGCCTCGGGTGAGACCACTGTTGATTTTAGCAGCTCGGATGCGACCTGCCACTAAGTCACCTTCGAGTAAGACCGGCTGGCCACATGCGCTTTCGGGAAAATCTCATCTACGGGCGCTTCGTCCTGGCCGGCAGCGGCATCTATCGCTACGCTGAAATCGATATCGAGCCGCCGGAAGGCTACGAGATGCCCGAGGTAATCCCTGAGGTCGAGGCCCCGGTGCCCGAACTCGGTGTTGCAGTCCCGGTCGGTGCGGGGGCAGCCGACGAGTAGAGCGGGACTGCAGCACAGTGCGCCCGCAAGAGCCGCGCGACATGCTTAGTGAGACGGAAGGGCGGCGCCCGGGATTCCGGGTGCCGCTCTTTCTTGTCGGAACGATTCCTACTGACGAATCCACCTGCGAGCGTTAACGTAGCTTGCCACCCGCCGCACCCGCCGCACCGAAATCCGAGAGGTCTGAATGGCGTACGTTTGGGTGGGGCCAACGGAATTGGGACAGCCGCGGGTGTGCTTGGTGGTCGCAGAATGGCGGTCGCTCATCCGTCAAGGCATCGTTATTGACCAATTCCCTCTACCAACCTTGGTATCAGGAGGCTACAATGCGACTCGGCCTGCTCACAATCGGTGGCGTTGCGGCGGGTGTGGCGCTCGCCGCCATGCTGGCGCCCGCTGCGGCGGCGGCCACCGATTTCGGCTGTTCAGGAGGGATCATTTGGTGCGGGAGGGTTGACGATCCGCATACCAACGAGAACTGTACCCACTTTCAACTGGACCCTAACACGGGTCACCTTGTTTGTACGGAGTGGTCGGGAACGGATACGTATCGCCATGGACCGTGAGAGACGGTTCTCATGAGTCTCGCGCCGCGCGCCAATGCGGTGCGCCATTCCGAAAGACAGTGATGCGATTCCTGGCGCTGGCGTGCGTTACTCTCGCGATGGCCGCTCCGATGGACGGCGACCATAGATCACCGTCGCCAGCTCAAGTGATGTTGTCGCATGCTCATCGCCCAACAGCGACCGTTGTGTTTCGCTCAACGGATTGCGGCTTCACCTTGGCAGTGTTCGATGAATTGGAGCGTTGGGCCCTTGATGGGCGCCTTGAGCTTCGGGGCTATATCGTGGGAAATGTCGCAGCTGGTAAACTCCCCAGTTTCAAGCGTGCGTACCGAATTGGATTCCCGCTCAGGTCCTTCACGGAGCGCGAGGCAAGGCGATGGATGACAGACAACCTGATTAAGGAGACACCGACCCTCTTGGTCACCGACTCGAGCGGCAATACGCTCTTTGTTACGAAGCTGAGTGGACAGGCGGCGGAGGCACAAATCGTGCGGGATCAGCTCGCGCATGTAATGCCGGTGGTCTCGAGCCCGAGCCAAGCTGCGCGGGCGAACCCAGCTGCACCGAGCCTGGAATGAACCGGTACTGTGGGCCGGTCGTTGCGGCGATCTTGCTGGTCAGTTGCGAGGGTCCTGCGGTCGGGGTGAAAGAGGCGCCGGGCAAGGCGGCGGTCGAAGCTCATGGTGCGACGCCTCTTCAACGAGTGTATCGCAGGGATGTTGGTACGTTCCGCCATGTTCGTTTCATGGGTGACAGTCTTCCGGCATCCCCGACGCTCGTGGCAGCTCGCGGCGACACGATTTTTGTAGCTGGGCAGGATAACGCCATTACCGCCTTCGATGGTCAGGGTACGTACCTCTGGACCTTCGGCAGAAAGGGCCAAGGCCCGGCTGAATTCTCCCGCATCCGGGACATTGAGCCTACGGCGGAGGGCCTCGCCGCCTATGACCCGGTCAATGGCAGGATTACGGAGATTGACGGTCGAGGGGTTCTGTTGCGGGAGACCAGCCTCGCCGAGGTGCCACGTGGCGATCAGTTTGCGCCATTGCAACATCATCGCTATGCGATCGTCACCACATCGATTTCCGAGCCCCGAAATGTCGTTGTCGTAGATACGCTGGGACGAGTTGTCGGGAGTCTTCAATGGCCATGGACGGCTTACGACTCGCTCGATCCCATTGCTCGCCAGGTCGTAACTGCCGCAGCGACGGGGGGAAAGTGGGTTGCTGGATTCCGGTTGGGCGACGGCTGGTACTCGCTGAGAGACACTGTGCTTAGTGGTGCGGTGCATTCATTCGCCCGACATGTTGACTTTCCTGCGCTGATCGTGGAGAAGGATCCATCGGGGCGGTCTTCGACTCATCTGGGACGCGCTGAGGTGGCAGCAATGACCGTCGCATTGCGCGGGAGGTCCCTCTTCGTGCTGTTCGGAGGTACTGGCGACAGCGCATTCAGAATCGTTGATGTTCACGATGCTGTCACCGGGAAGTATGAGAACTCGATACTGCTCCCAAACGCGTCATCCGGTGTGGCCGTGGGTCCGGACTTGATGGTGTCGATCGTCACTGATCCTGAGCCGGGACTGGACATCGTGTCGTTGAAATAGCGATTTGCTGCCCGGTATGGACGCTCGAATGCTCCGGTCGTCGTGCTGTTACGTAAGGATGGCCCCGCCACTTGGGCGTGGGAATGAACGACGAATAACGCTCCTTTGAAGGCATGAAAAGCGGTGTCCGGGATCTCGGGCGCCGCTTTTTCATAAGGCCGGTCCCGAACTGCCGGAGGTTGGTTCAATCGTGTTCAACAACGCCGGACTGATTCAGCGAGGCAGCACTTCGAGAACCTGAACCACTGGGCTCCCGTCCGAATCAGCACCGATGCCATAGAGTCGGCCTTCATGGATCCGTTTGAACATGAAACCGGCGGGTACGCGGACCTCCGTTGATTTGCTCCCGTCAGGCGCGTAAACGAGCCACCTTCGGGATCCCGTCTGGTCGAACGAAAAGTTCGGGGCATCTCCAATTCGAACATCATCCGCCGTGGCAGGACAATTGAGCCACACGTCGCCATTGTCGGCAGTGATGATCGCACTCCACGGTGGATAGTGCTTGGCGTACTGCGCTGCACGAGCGCAGCGGCGGCCTGCTCGCGTTGCTGCATTCCAGTGCGCCCGAGTTCTTGATCGACCAGCACCGCAATATCGGGCGCAGTGAGCTCCGGCAGTTCGAGCGAGCTTTTCCAGACTCCAAGCAGCGAGAAAGCCGAGTCGGAATGCCAGAGCTCGAAGCGATCGGTCGAACCAAGGAAGATACCGTCAAGACTGGCCGCCCATACCGGCATGGCGGCGTACAGCCCAGTCTGGGGAGTCGTGCCGGCATGAAGCCGGGTGATCACTGAAGCGGTATCGGAGAAGAGCCTGGAAACTTCGACGGCAGGTTCAATCACGCCGCGATCTTGCGCATCTCTGCCCAACGTGCTGGCTGCCCGAAAGACGCGATGCGGACTGAAGGCAGCATAGCCGACTGGTAGCCCGGAACCGAACGGCATGGAAAGGGCGCCGCGATAGGCGCCGTCCTGTCCAAACTGTTCGAGCCTTCTCGCGGAAGGGTTGGGAACGTAGACCGTTCCATCCGGCCCGAGAAACAGCCGGACCAACCCCTTACCCAGTTCGCCGGGGCCCGTGCCGAATCGACCGAACACTTCGGTCACGTTTCCAGAATTGCCAAGCCGGAAGATGTGACCCAGCCCGGCATCCAGTACCAAGACATCGTCGTCTTCAGCGACCGCCAAA
Source organism: uncultured Gemmatimonadales bacterium (assembly GCA_963798915.1). Classification (GTDB taxonomy): domain Bacteria; phylum Gemmatimonadota; class Gemmatimonadetes; order Gemmatimonadales; family GWC2-71-9; genus CAMLHP01. The sequence goes on from CAWCVB010000005.1 coordinate 505,029, forward strand.
TCCACCGGGTTGACGAACGGCTCCGCACTACCTGCTGTCTGCCAAGAGACCTTGGTGCCTCGAGCGCAATCCGCCTCCCAGCTCACATCCCACGAATCCAGCTCAGACATTGCAGGTATTCCAGATGAATGGCCGGCTGATAACGGCGGAAGCCGTCCAGGCTGGCGCGAGCAGCTCTCCGCTGCGAACACGGCAGTGAGAACGAGTACTGATTGGCGCAGCAATGGTCGCGATACCGACAGCAATGCGCTGCATCACGCTCACAGCGCTCTCCTTGCTAAGGGGTCATGCGTGCAGCCAGCGGGCGCCGCGTCATTCCGGTCAGCTGATCCAGGTCGCCGCTGGACAATCCTCCCAAGTGAGCGGAAGAGACTCCGCCCTTGGAGTCAGCCAGCATCGTAAGAGGAACCGCCTGCGCATGCCAGTTACTGCCAACGATCGCAGGCTGGCGCAGCAGCTGCTTATCGTGTGACGTAGCGGCAGTCGGGCGGAAGTAGGATAGGGCCGCACCCGGTGGCAACGCTGTCAAGCGATGAGCTCGGGCACGGCGCGACCGGCCCCTAGGCGCCGGCTTGTGCCCGGGCGGATCATCCGCGATGAGGCGCACCCGGGGGGCAAGGACAGTCTGCTCAGCCTCAGGGAGAACATCGTCATCGGCGACCCCGGTTGGTACGGCCTTGGAGTCAGAGTAGCCCAAGCGGCCCGAGCCCGCTCCAACAGTCCGTGGCCAGCGGCTGCTGTCAGGAAACCGTGACTTTCGCCATTCTCTTGGATGACCGTGTGCGGCAGCGCGGCCATTTGCAACGCCCACCCGTGGGTCCATGTGAGGCCGCTCACGGGGCTGGACGGGCCAATGTCCCAGTTTGGGAAGGGACCGCGAGGCCAGCACCCGAGCCCAGGAGGACCAGACCATGGCCAGGAACAGCTCGCGCGATTATGCGCTCATGACTGATGACGAACGACGCCGCTTCGCCGCTGAACAGCAGACGGAGGAGCCCGCGCCGATGGAGTTTGACGAGCCGCGGAAGATGGGAAGTCAGGGACACAGCCAGATTGACCAGGAGGAGGAAGCCAAGGACGAGGAACATCGTGACGGGGCGGCGGCGCAGCTCGATGAGGATGCTCACGACGAAGCCGTTGAGGAGCACGACGCCAGTTCCGTCGAGCCACCAGCCACGGCGTCTCGGCCGCGCCGGGCCTGACGACCCGATTGTCTCGCGCTGTCATTGTGAGACGGCGCCGCTGTCGAAGCAACCTGGCCGCCGCGTCGGAACCTCTGGCCCACGGCAGCGAGCTCCGCCCAGGATCTCGATCGGGCTGCCAGATTGCTTCGCACGCCCGATGGGCAAGCTCGCAATGACATCCTATCGTGACCCGTGACCCGTGACGTGACCGTGATCGCGACCCGCGACCCGCGACAGATCTTCCCCCGCCCACGTATATTGATTCCCATGCCTCTGGCTGTCCGGCTCCGCGCACTGTTCCTCGCCCTGCTGTTCCTGGGCGGGAGCTTCGTGGTGCCGGTACTGGATGGTGTGCTCTATCACTCGGGTCGGATTCATCTGGTCGCCCGGGTGCATCTCGATGCCCAGAGCGACCAGTCCTGTCACGCCGAACGGTGCCTCCTCGACACGCCCATTGCCGGCGCGAGTCTCGAGGCCGCCGGGTCGCAGCAAGTCTCGGCCGCCAGCGAGACCCCCACGGTTGCGACCGTCCGGCCTGTGCCTGTTCCTCCCTCCCTCCTCAGCACCTCCGCTCTTCATTCACGAGCTCCACCGATCCGCTACAGCTGAACCGCACGCTCGCCCATCGCGGCAGGCGTGCGCCCGACAGATTCCCCAACGCTCACCCACGGACCGGAGCATCACATGGTCAGGGCGATGGTCGTTGGCGCGCTGTGCGTGGCGGTGTCAGTGCAGGCCCAGGAGCCCGCTGACAGCCTGACGCTCACGCGCGACCGGGCGATCGCACAGGCGCTTGCGGGCAGTCCTCTGCTCGCAATCGCTCGAGAACAGGTTGCACAGACCAGGGCACAGGGCACGCAGGCCAGTGCCTTTCCGGATCCCGAAATCGGGGCCGACTGGGCGGGACTGTCCAGGCCCTTCGGGTTCGGGACACGGACCGCCTCCGACGTGAGTGTCGGGCTGACGCTGCCGTTTCCCCAGAAGTTGCTGCAGCAGGGTTCGGCCGGCCGATCCACGGTCCGATCGGCGGAGTTTGCCTACCAGCAGCAGCGGCAGGCCGTGGCGGCTGAGACCGCGCAGGCCTATGACGCGCTGCTCGTCGCGCTCCGGCATGGCCGGGATCTCGCCGACGCGCGCCAGCTCGCCGCCGACTTCCTGGAACGCACCGAAGCCCGGTTTGCCGGGGGAACGGTGCCTCGGATCGACGTGATCAAGGCCCGCGTCGATCTGGCGCAGGCGGAGAACGATCGGATTGCCAACGAGCGGGACCAGGCCAATGCCCGGAGCGCGCTCAATCGCTCGATGGGGCGAATGCTGCGACTCCCGCTGGTGCCCGCCGACTCGCTCGCGCTGCCGGACACACCGGGTCCGCTCGATTCGCTCATTGATGTCGCGCTGGCCCGCCGACCTGAACTGCGCGGCCTCGACGCCGATCGTGCTGCCGCCCGGTCCACGGCGTCGGTGGCGCAGCAGTACTTCCTGCCTGATCTGTCCCTCTCCCTGGAGAAGAACGCGGTGACTGGCAGCCCCAACGAATACACGCTAGGGCTGGGCTTTTCGGTGCCGCTCTTCTTCTGGAATCACCAGCGGGGAGAGGTGGCGGAAGCGCGGCACCGCGTGCGGGAGCTGGACGCGGCCTACCGCGATCTCGAGGCCGGTGTCGAGCAGGATGTGCGCGTGGCCTGGGCATCGGCTGATGCCGCCATTCGGCAGGCCGCCTATCTCGAGACGGAGCTGCTTCCGGAAGCTCAGCGCGCGTACGACATCGTCGCGCGCAGCTATGCCCTGGGCGGATCCTCGGCCCTCGACGTACTCGACGCCCGCCGAACCTTGATCGATTCCGAGAATCAATACGCGGAAGCACTGGGCGCGGCCAACGACGCTGTGTTCCAGTTGCGGCTCGCCGTGGGTGAGCCCGTCGCCACTGTCACCGGAGAGCCACGATGAATCGCCCTGCCATTTCGCTGATGCTGCTGGCCGCTCTCGGCCTCGCCACCGGCTGTGGCGATCAACCTGACGGCCAGGCGGCCACCACGCCGGCCGTCCCGGCCGATTCGGCCAGGTCGTTCCAGTTGACGGTGACGCCGGCTCAGCGACAGCGCCTGGACCTCGTCACGATTGACAGCACGTCGTTTCGTCCGGTGATACGGGTGACCGGCGCGGTCGCGTTCGACGGGGATCAGGCGACCACCGTGCTCGCGCCGGTATCGGGGCCTGTCACCCGGGTGCTGGTCCAGCCCGGTGCGCAGGTGGCCCGGGGTCAACCCCTGGCCATGGTCTCCTCGCCGGACTTTGCCGCCGCGGTGGCGGACTATCGCAAGGCGGCAGCCACAGAACGGAATCTCGAGCGCATCGCCAAGCTTGACAGCTCGCTCTTTGCCAACGACGCCCTGGCGCGCCGGGACCTGGAGCAGGCCCAGACCGATGCGCTCGCGTCGCGGGCGGATCGTGAGGCCGCCCTCGCGCAGTTGCGGGCCCTCGGCCTCGATAACGGCACGATGGACGCTCTCGCCGCCGGTAAGGATGTCGGCGTGGTCGCGGCCGCCATCCGGGCGCCGCTCAGCGGAACCGTGGTCGAGCGCCTGGTGAGCCCGGGCCAGTTGCTGGAAGCCGGCGCCACGCCGGCCTTCACGGTGGCCAACCTCACGAAGATGTGGGTCATGGCCAGTGTGTTCGAGGCCGAACTCCCGAATGTCCGGCTGGGTGATGCCGCCACGGTCATGCTGACCGACCTCGCCGACACTGTCGCCGGCCGGGTGGACAATATTGCAGCCGAAGTCGATCCCCAGACGCGCGCCACCAGCGTGCGCATCGTGGTGCCGAACCAGAATCGCCTGCTCAAGAAAGACATGTACGTGCGCGTGACGATCCACTCGCGCCGCCAGCGGCGCGGCATCCTGGTGCCGGTCAGCGCCGTGCTGCGTGACGACGACAATCGGCCCATCGTGTACGTGGCGGCCGACTCCGGGCGCTTCCAGCGGCGGAGCCTCACCCTTGGCGCGCGCCAGGACAGCACCTACCTGGTGACGGCGGGTCTGCGGCCGGGCGAACGTGTGGTGACGGAGGGCGGACTGTTCCTGCAGTTTGCCGAGAGCCAGTGATCGCGCCGGAGGAACGAGCGTCGTTCATCAACCGGCTTGTCGCTGGCGCACTGTCGCAGCGCTTCCTCGTCATGATGCTGGCGCTCATGCTGGTGGCTGGCGGGCTCTGGTCGTTCTCGCGCCTTCCAGTGGACGCGTATCCCGACATCGCGCCGACGATGGTGGAGATCGTGACCCAATGGCCGGGGCACGCCGCCGAGGAGGTGGAGCGACTGATCACGGTGCCCCTGGAAGTGGAAATGAACGGGCTTCCACGGCTGGAAGTCGTCCGGTCAGTTTCGCTGTATGGGCTTTCCGACGTCACGCTGACATTCCGGGATGGCACTGACGACTACTTTGCCCGCCAGCAAGCGTTCGAGCGCCTGCCCGGCGTGGACCTTCCCGAGGGCGCTGAGAGCGATGTGGTTCCACTGACCTCGCCGTCCGGCCTGGTTTACCGCTACGTACTCGACAGCCCCGATCGCTCGGCGATGGAGCTCAAGAACCTGAATGACTGGGTGATCGGCAAGGCATACAAGTCGGTGCCGGGCGTGGCCGACATGTCTGCCATGGGCGGCGAGACCATGCAGTACGAGGCGCAGCTCGATCCTGACCGCCTGGCGGCGGCGGGTGTCTCGGTGAGTGACGTAATGGACGCGCTGGCTCACAACAATGGAAACGCGGGCGGTGGATTCTACTCCGAAGGTGGCCAGTTCTACTACGTGCGGGGCCTGGGGCGGTTTCGTACCGTCGAGGACATCGAAAAGGTGGTCGTCACCGTGCGCAATGGCACGCCGGTCGTGGTGCGTGATCTCGGGTCAGTGGTGATCGGCCATGCGCCCCGACTGGGCCAATTCGGGTTCAATGACCGGAATGACGCCGTGGAGGGGGTGGTCCTCATGCGCCGGGGTGAACAGGCGCAGGATGTGCTGAAGGGTGTGGAAGCCATGACCCGGCAGCTGAACGATTCGGTGCTGCCGCAAGACGTGAAGATCCATCCGTTCTACGATCGCAGCGACCTGGTGCACCTCACGACGCGCACGGTCGAGGCCAACCTGGTGCGCGGAATTCTGCTGGTCGTCGCCGTGCTGATCTTCTTCCTGTATGACGTGCGTTCCGGACTGATCGTCGCGACGGCCATTCCGCTGGCCCTGCTGTTTGCGTTCATCTTCCTCGACTTGCGCCACATTCCTGCCAATCTGCTGTCGATCGGAGCCATTGACTTCGGGATTCTGGTGGACGGCGCGGTCTTCATGGTGGAAAACATTCACCGCGAGCTCGCGCTTCGCTACGGCACGGAATACCGCCTGTACGACGTCATCGTGCGGGCCGCCGCGGAAGTGGACCGGCCCATCTTCTACGCCATGGCGGTGATCATCGCCGGGTTCCTGCCGATCTATGTACTGAGTGGTCCATCGGGCAAGCTGTTCAAGCCCATGGCGGATACCACGATCTTTGCGCTCATCGGCTCACTGGTCGTGACGCTCACGGTCCTGCCGGTGCTCTGCACCTGGCTGCTCCGCCGCGGCGTACGGGCACGACGGAATCCCGGATACGAGTGGGTCAAGACGAAATATCTCCGGGCGCTGGACTGGTGCCTGGCGCGGCCCTGGACCACGACTGGCGTGACCTGCGCGCTGTTCGTGGCTTCGCTGCTGATGGTGCCGTTCATCGGCGCGGAGTTCATGCCGCACCTTGATGAGGGCGCGCTCTGGGTGCGGGCCACCATGCCGTACACCATCTCGTTTGACGAGTCGTCCAGGATCGTGCCGGAGGTGCGGAAGATTATCAAGTCGTTTCCCGAGGTCACCGTGGTCGCGTCGGAGCACGGGCGGCCCGACGACGGTACCGACGCCACCGGTTTCTTCAATGCGGAGTTCTACGTCGGGCTCAAACCGTATAACGAGTGGAGCGGTCCGATCCACGGCAAGCCGGCGCTCATCGCCGCGATTGACCGGAAACTGGCGCAGTTTCCCGGGATCACGTTCAATTACACGCAGCCCGCAGAAGATGCGGTGGACGAAGCCGAGACCGGCCTCAAGAGCGCGCTCGATGTGAAGATTTTCGGCTCGGACCTTCAGGTGTTGGAGCAGAAAGCTCGGCAGGTCAAGGCGGTGCTGGCCAGAGTCCGGGGCATGGCGGACCTGACCGTGGTGCAGGAACTGGGACAGCCATCGTTGACCGTGGAGGTGGATCGCGATCGCATCGCGCGCTACGGCATCAACGCCGGCGACATCAATGGATTGCTGGAGGCGGCCGTGGGTGGGGCGGTGGCCACCGAGGTGGCGCAGGGCGAGCGGCTCTACGACCTCGTCGTCCGACTCAAGCCGGAGTTTCGTGGGACGCCGGAGGCGATCGGCGATATCAAAGTGCCCGCACCGGACGGCCAGCTCATTCCGCTCAGGAACCTGGCCAATATCCAGATCTCCAACGGGGCGTCGTTCATCTACCGGCAGGGAGGGTCGCGCTTCATCGGCGTGCAATACTCGGTAGAGGGGCGCGACGTGGCGAGCGCCGTGCACGATGCACAGGCGGCCGTGGCCAAGGTGGTGCAATTTCCGGCTGGCTACCGGATTGTCTGGGGTGGCGAGTATCAGGACTATGTGGCCTCGCGCTCCCAGATGCGCATCATCTTGCCGCTTACGCTGCTGCTGATTTTCCTGCTGCTGTTTGCGCTGTACGGCAACTTCAAGTTTCCCGCCATCACCGTCGTGGGCGTGGTGCTCTCGGCGCCGGTCGGCGGCCTGCTCATGCTGCTCCTCACCCACACGCCATTCTCGGTGTCATCGGGCATCGGTTTCCTGGTGCTGTTCGGCGTATCAGTGCAGACCGCAGTGGTCTACATCTCATGCGCCAACCAGCTGCGCAAGGAGGGGAGGCCGATCGCGGAGGCCACCCGGGAATCGGCGGTGCTCCGTCTGCGGCCCATCATGATGACCGCCATTCTTGCGGCCATCGGCCTCTTGCCGGCGGCGTTCTCCCATGGTGTGGGATCGGACTCCCAGCGGCCCTTCGCGATGGTGATCGTGGGCGGCATGCTTTCGCGCCTTGTCATCAGTGTACTGGTCACCCCGGTGCTCTACCACCTGGTAGCCCGCAAGGAGGACCGGTTGCAGGTGTGACGACCCGCGACCTGCCTTGACCTAACCCCATCCCGGCGCTACGTTTCCAAGTCTGTCCCGGAACAGGCCGGGGCTGCTCAACGCACCAAAGCAGGGATATGCCGACCATCAATCAGTTGATCCGACACGGCCGCAAGCCGGCCGAAGCCAAGGACAAGTCGCCGGCGCTCAAGGGCAACCCCCTCAAGCGCGGGGTCTGCACGCGGGTCTACACCACGACCCCCAAGAAGCCGAACTCGGCCCTCCGCAAGGTGGCGCGTGTTCGCCTGACCAATGGATTCGAAGTTACCGCGTATATCCCTGGTGAGGGCCACAACCTGCAGGAACACTCGATCGTGTTGATCCGTGGCGGCCGGGTGAAGGACCTGCCGGGCGTCCGCTATCATATCGTCCGTGGTGCGCTGGATTCCGCCGGCGTCAACGACCGTCGCCGCAGCCGGTCCAAGTACGGCGCCAAGCGGCCCAAGGCGGCCAAGTGAGCCGCCGGAACAAGGCGGTCAAGCGGATCGTCCCGCCGGATCCGCGGTTCGACAGCCAGACCGTGTCCAAGTTTGTCAGCAACCTGACCTACGATGGCAAGAAGAGCACGGCGGAACGCATCTTCTACGATGCCATGGACATGATCGAGGAACGCACCGGCCAGGCCGGTGTCGCAGTCTTCAAGCAGGCCGTCAACAACGCCAAGCCCGCGGTGGAAGTGAAGAGCCGCCGGGTCGGTGGTGCGTCGCTCCAGGTCCCGGTGGAAGTGCGTCCGGAGCGCCGGACGGCCCTGGCCATGCGCTGGCTCATCTCCTTCTCGCGCGCCCGCACCGAGAAGACCATGTCGGAGCGGCTGGCAGCGGAGCTGATCCTCGCCTCCAAGGGCGAAGGCAATACCATCAAGAAGAAGGATGACACGCACCGGATGGCCGAGGCCAACCGCGCGTTCTCGCATTATCGGTGGTGAGTCGCGCGGTAGGGGCAAAGCTATAGCTTTGCCCCTACCGCGCGGTCGGAATCGAGAGGGGTGGCCAGGTGGCCGCCCCTTTTTTGCGTGGCCCACGGGGCGATCCGGTGTTATATCAGGGCACCCCATCATGGAGCTGCCCATGCGCGCGATCCCGTTGGCTCTGGCCCTCTTCGTCCTCAGCGCCTGCGACAGCCTGACCGACCCCGTCAGCGGCCCCTCCGGCCAGCCGGACGTGCCGGTGCCGGCGGTCGGCGCCGTTACCGGCCGGGTGCTCTCGAAGGAGTATGGCGTGATGAGCGGCATCAAGGTCGTCGCCAACCCGGGTGACAGAACCGCCACGACCGATGGGGTGGGGTCTGGTCCCTGAATGGGCTCAGGCCGGGTCTGGTGGCGCTCCAGCTGGGCAACCTGCCGCCTGAGTGCGAGGCGCCCGAGGCGCGGGCCATCGCTCTTGACCCGGGAGCCACGGTCCGGGTGCGTTTCCTGGTCGACTGCTCAGGAGGCAGCGAGACCGGACCCGCCAACTAGCACGGGTGGCTTGACTTCGGACCTTCGGCCGTTAACTTTTCGGGGCTCTGGCTTTCCACGGTTATTTCAGGTTGCCGAGAAAAGCCAATGCGACATCGGGTGACGTGACGGCGCAGTGTTGCCAGCCACCTCTCGCCCTCCGATTACAACGCGTATCCCGCCCTCGGCCTCGCGGCTTCAGGAGCGGGGTCATCCCGGGCGGAAGCCCGGATGCCGCGCGGAGCGATACCACGGGATCACGGTCCCGGCTCGGTCGCCCCGCTTTTTCGCTGATAGGAACTGGAGACGCATGCCCCGCACGACCCCGCTCGATCGCTATCGGAATATCGGCATCATGGCCCACATTGATGCCGGCAAGACGACGACGACCGAGCGCATCCTGTATTACACCGGCCGGAACTACAAGATCGGCGAGGTGCATGAGGGTGCGGCCACGATGGACTGGATGGAGCAGGAGCAGGAGCGCGGCATCACCATCACGTCGGCCGCGACGACCTGCTTCTGGAACCGTCACGGCATCCAGTACCGGATCAACATCATTGATACGCCCGGCCCACGTGGACTTCACGGTCGAGGTGGAGCGTTCGCTGCGCGTGCTGGACGGCGCCGTGACGCTGCTCGATTCCGTGGCGGGCGTGGAGCCCCAGACCGAGACGGTCTGGCGCCAGGCGGACCGCTACGGCGTGCCGCGCATCATCTTCGCCAACAAGATGGACCGGGTCGGCGCCAACTTCGATCGCTGCCTCACCATGATTCGCAACCGTCTCACCAAGCAGGCGCACCCGCTCCAGATTCCGGTCGGCAGCGGCGAACTGTTCACCGGGCACATCGACGTGCTGCGCCGGGGTCGAGATCATTTTCGACGATGAGACGCTCGGCAAGACCTTCACGGAAATGCCGGTGCCCGAGTCCTACGCCGATCAGCTGGAGCAGTATCGCTCCGAGCTGATCGAGGCAGCGGTGGAGCACGACGACGCGCTGATGGAGAAGTATCTGGCTGGCGAGGAGCTCACGCTCGAGGAAATCCAGGTGGCCATTCGCAAGGCCACGGTGGCGGGGAAGTTCGTCCCGGTCCTGTGCGGTTCGTCCTTCAAGAACAAGGGCGTGCAGGCGCTGCTTGACGCCGTCATCGACTACCCGCCCTAGCCGGAGGACGTGCCGGCGATCAAGGGACACCTCCCGCTCCACGATGACACCATCGCGGAACGCCGTACCGGCGATGCCGAGCCCTTCAGTGCGCTCGCCTTCAAGGTGGCCACTGACCCATACGTCGGGCGGCTCACCTTCTTCCGGGTGTATTCGGGCTCGCTCAGGAGCGGCAGCTACGTCTACAACAGCACCAAGGACAAGCGCGAGCGCATCGGCCGGCTGCTCCAGATGCACGCCAACAAGCGGGAAGAGATCGAGGAAGTGATGGCCGGCGATATACCGCCGCCATCGGCCTCAAGGAGACCCGGACGGGCGACACCCTGTCCGACGAGGACAAGGTGATCATCCTCGAGGCCATGAAGTTCCCGAATCCCGTCATTGACGTGGCGATCGAGCCCAAGTCGAAAGCCGATCAGGACAAGCTCGGCACCGCGCTGCAGAAGCTGGCAGGAAGAGGATCCCACCTTCCGGGTGCGCAGCGACGCCGAGACGGGCCAGACGATCATCGCCGGCATGGGCGAACTCCACCTGAAAGTCCCCGTGGATCGCATGAAGCGCGAGTTCAAGGTCGAAGCCAATGTCGGCAAGCCGCAGGTGGCCTTCCGGGAGACCGTGCGGAAGCCGGTGCAGCAGGTCGAGGGCAAGTTTGTCCGGCAGTCGGGCGGCAAGGGCCAGTATGGCCACGTGGTCATCAACCTGGAACCGGGCGAGGCCGGCAGCGGCTTCGTGTTCGAGGACAAGATCGTGGGCGGCGCCATCCCGCGTGAGTTCATCAAGCCCACCGAGGCGGGCATCAAGGAAGCCCTCGAGAACGGCGTGCTGGCCGGCTACCCCATGGTGGACGTGAAGGTGACGCTGGTCTTCGGCAGTGACCACGACGTCGACTCGAGCGAAATGGCCTTCAAGATCGCCGGCTCCATGGCAGTCAAGGAGGCCGCGCGCCAGGCCCACCCGGTCCTGCTGGAGCCGGTGATGGAAGTGGAAGTGGTGACGCCGGCCGACTTCCTCGGCGACGTGATCGGCGATCTCTCGAGCCGCCGGGGGCAAGGTGGGCGGGATGACCCAGCGGGGTGACGCGCAGGTGGTGGCCGCGGACGTGCCGCTCGCCGAGATGTTCGGCTACAGCACCCAGCTCCGGAGCATGACCCAGGGCCGCGCGGTGTACTCAATGCAGTTTGATCATTACGCCGACGTTCCGAAGAACATCGCGGAAGAGATTATTTCGAAGAAGCAGTCGTGAGCCATGAGTCATGAGTCGTGGGTTGTGGGTGTCGCGACTCATGACGCACGACGCATGACCCGGCAGCGACACCAAACGCATCAAGGAGCAGCGGGCAATGGCGAAGGCCAAATTTGAGCGGACCAAGCCGCATGTGAATGTGGGGACGATCGGGCACGTGGACCACGGGAAGACCACGACGACGGCGGCCCTGACGAAGATCGCGGCGGAGAAGGGCTACGGGACCAAGTACGTGCCCTATGACGAGGTGGCCAAGGCGTCGGCGGCCCAGGGGCGGCGGGATGCGACCAAGATCCTCACCATCGCCACGAGCCACGTGGAGTACGAGACGGCGGCGCGGCACTACGCGCACGTGGACTGTCCGGGGCATGCGGACTATGTGAAGAACATGATCACCGGGGCGGCCCAGATGGACGGGGCGATCCTGGTGGTGAGCGCGACCGACGGGCCGATGCCGCAGACGCGGGAGCACATCCTGCTGGCGCGGCAGGTCAATGTGCCCTCGATCGTGGTGTTCCTGAACAAGTGCGACCTGCTGGATGACGAGGAGCTGCTGGACCTGGTGGAGCTGGAGGTGCGGGAGCTGTTGACCCAGTACCAGTTCCCGGGGGACGACACGCCGGTGATCCGGGGCAGCGGCGATGAAGGCGATCGAGGGGGACGCGGCCTGGGTGGCGAAGATCGAGGAGCTCTACACGGCGCTCGACACGTTCATCCCCGAGCCGGTGCGGGAGACCGACAAGCCGTTCCTGATGCCGGTGGAGGATGTGTTCTCGATCACGGGGCGGGGCACGGTGGCCACGGGCCGGATCGAGCGGGGCCGGGTGAAGGTGGGCGAGGAGATGCAGCTGGTGGGGTTCCTGGCGGAGAAGAAGAC
>CAWCVB010000006.1:0-500306 GCA_963798915.1 uncultured Gemmatimonadales bacterium
GCGCTCCCTTGGCGCGCGGAGCGTTGCAGAGGCTGCTCACCGACGCACGCCAAGCCATCCATGAAGGCGCCCCGGTCGGCTCGGCACTCGCTGCCGGGATGGGGCTCGTTCCTGGGGGTCATAACCGGAATGGTGGCGCCGGTGAACGAGCCGGACGCCTGGGCCTGGCACTGGATCGGGCAGCGTCGCACCTGGAGCAGGAGGCCGAACTGCTAGGGAAGCTTCGCCAGTCGTTGGCGTATCCGGTCATGCTGGCTGTCACCGGAACCATCTCCGTGCTCGTGATCGGCACTGTGGTTGTTCCCCGGTTCGCGGCCCTGCTCGCGGATCTGGGACAATCGCTTCCGCACTCCACCCGGTTGCTGCTGGCCGGTTCCGCCTTGCTCTACCCGGCATGGTCCCGTCCTGGCTGGAATCGCGATCGTTATCTCCATCGTGCTGTACCGGGATGCACTATACGATCGGCGGTTCTCTTGATTCACCACGTGCTTCTGTCATTGCCGGTTGTCGGGGCAGTGCGTCATTCCCTCGCATCCGCCCGATTCTGCCGAGCGCTGGCAAGCACGCTGACAGCGGCATGCCGGTCCTTCCGGCACTCAGCGCCGGGGCGGAAGCGTTGGGTGACGCGGCGCTGCTGTCACGTCTGGAGCGGGTCCGCGAGCGGGTTTCCCGAGGCCAGCCGCTTGCGAGTTCACTCTCAGCGGAGCGCGCCGTCGTCCCGGTATGTGCCCAGTTGCTCGCGGTAGGGGAGGCCGGCGGGCGTCTGGCGGACCTGGCGGAGCGGGCCGCCGATGTGGCAGCGGGCGAAGGCGAGCGGTCGCTGCGCACGCTTGTCGCCGTCATCGAACCGCTCTTCATCCTTTCTTCGGCGGCATAGTCGTCTTCGTCGCGATGGCGCTGCTGCAGGCCGTATACGGACTCAGGCCGGTATAACCCGACAGGGCTTCACGCTGGCGGAACTGATCGTGGTGCTTGCCATTATGGGAATTCTGTCCGGCGTTGCCGCGTTCGCGGCCAGCGGCGAGATGAAGAATGGATCTGGAAACGCTCTCGATCAGGACCTGGTGCTCCGCGACTCAGCCGTGTCCCTCGGGCGCCGCCTCACACGGCGTTTCACCGACTCCGCCGGAGTCACTTTCTGGACGACGTATCAGCCGGATGGCCGCGTCATACGTGGTTCAGCCCTTGGCCGGTAAAAGACATGGGACACGAGACACGAGACACGGGACTTGAGACACGAGACACGAGACACGAGACAGTCGGTCGAAGGAGAGCAATTGATACGCAATGAACGTGGTGTAGTCCTGCTCGAAGTGATCATCGCCCTGACGATTCTCTCGGTGAGCGGCCTCTCGATGACAGCGCTGGTCTCGGCCGGGTTTGACGTCCAGCGCCAGGTCGAGGCACGGGAGCTGGAGCTACGCAGTGCCGACCGCGTCCTTGCTGCATACGCGCTTCTCACGCGCGACGAGCTCGACCTGCGCCTGGGTCAGCGTAAGGTCGGCGAGTTCCGGGTAACGGTGCAACGGCCCGACCCCGCTCTCTATCGGGTCGGCGTCGCAAGCGATGACGCACCGGACCCGCCCTGCTGGTAACGGTGCTCTATCGGCCGCCATCTCCATGATCAATCGACGTAGCGGGTTCACGCTGATCGAGCTGCTGGTGGCCATCACCGTTGCCGGCATGGTGCTCCTCCTGGCGCACGCGCTTTTCGGGGCGGTTGCCGATGGGGCTGCGCGTATCGGACGGCACCATGCCGAAGCCGAGGCCCGGGCTGCGAGTCTCAGCTGGATGCATGAGATACTGCGCTCGGCTGAAATCGGCCGGCCGGATGACGGCGGATTCGAGGGCGCGACCGATTCCGTGGCATTCACCGGCTATCTCCGGACGCCGGGAGGCTGGCCGGAGCGGCGCCGGATCACGCTGAAGACGGAATCGGGGGGTCTTCTGCTCCTGGCCGGTGACGACACGCTGCCACTGCAGCGCGGAGTAAGAGGAGTCTCGTTCGATTATCTGCTGGAGCCGGGAGCCGGCTCCCGATGGGTCAATGAGTGGCATTCCCCGGTGAGTGTGCCTCTGGCCATCCGCCTTCGACTTGCCGACTCACTCCGCGTGGATACGATGCTTTTTCTCGTCGGGACGCGGGGTTGAACGTGCCTGCTCGCTCCCGTCGCGGCTTTGCGTTGCTCACCGTGCTCTGGCTGGTGGCGCTGCTTGGCGGCGTGACGAGTGGTCTGCTCATGATCGTGCGGCACGAGCAGAACCTGAGCCAGAACCGGGTCGCGCTGACGCGGGTTCGCTGGGCCCAGGATGCCTGCCTCGGAATCCTGCAGGCGCACTATGCCCGGCAACAGGATGTCCGCGTCGTTGATTTGACGGACCTAGGCCGGGGAGTCTGGTGCAGAGCCGCAGTGACGGATCTTACGGCGCGGGTGAACCTCAACCTTGCGCCGCGAGCCCTGCTGCGGGCCGCATTGGATAACGATTCACTGGTTGACGCGCTCATGGACTGGCGGGATCCCGATTCGGCGCTCACCGGCCGTGGTGCGGAGCAGGGCTGGTACGCCGCGCACCGGCGTGATGGCCCGCGCAACGGCCCGTTCCGCAGCGTGGCCGAACTCACCCTGGTACGCGGGTTCGAGGCGGCACCTGATGCGTGGCTCGACGCGATCTTCACGGTCGAAGGTGACGGACGGATCAATCCCACCTGGTTCCTCCCGCAGTGCTGAGTGGCATCCCCGGCCTCGATGCGGAGGCGGTTCATGTGCTCACGCTGCGACCGCCGGTGGCCGGCCTCGATCAGCTTGCGAGCCGGGTGTCCTCCGCCTCGCGCCGCACCCTGTCTTCGGCATATCGAGAACTGAGCGCGCAGCTCGCCTTCCAGCCCGCCTGGCTGCAAGTCAGGCTCGAAGGCGGTGTGGGCGGCACCGCGGTCATCGCTGCCGAGCGGGTGCTCGCGGTGCCACTCGAATCCCGGCTGGCCATCATCATGCGGGAGCCCTGGTGACCCGGCGCCTGCTGCTTCGTATCTCCGGCGGCCACGTCCGGGCAGAACTTCAGGCCGATGGTAAAGCCTCGTGGGCGGCGGAGGCGGCCTTCACGACAGCGGACGAACTGGAGCAGGCCATCGCCCAGCTGGCCGGTGAGCTGCCGCCCGGCCGGCGCCGACATGCCGACGTGCTGCTGCTCCCGCCCATGGTGCAGGCTCGGCGCCTGACTGACGTGCCGCCGGTACGAAGCCAGCGCGCGCTCGACGGAATCATCGCCAACCAGGCGAATCGCTATTTCCGACGCAACAGCCACCCGCTGGTCACTTCCGCTCGTCGTGTGAGACCAGGATGTTGGTTGGGCCGGGCGAAGCCGTCGCCCGTGGCAGCGGCCGCAGTCGAGCAGCAGTGGCTCGATGCCATTGGATCGGGACTCGATGCCGCGGGACTGGACGAGGGTTTCATCAGTGCGGGCCCGGAGCCTGGCGGGCCAGAATTTCGCTCCCGCAATGCCATGCTGTTTCATGCTCGGCGCACGCGCAGGCAGATCCTTAACCTCACCGTCATGGCCCTGGTCCTCTGGTCCGCGGCCGCCGTCACGTTCATCGCCCGGGCCCGGCAGGTCAAGGCCACGCTCGTGTCCCAGATCGCACGGTTGCAGGAACCAGCCTCGGCGGCGGCCAGTGCGCGCCGGGCACTGGAGCAGGCGCAGGAGGCTCTGGATTCGGTCTCGCTCTCCCGCCGCAGCACAATACATGCGCTCAGTACCATCGCAGCCCTTTCGGCAGCGATTCCCGACAGCGCCTTTCTCACGTCACTGGAGTGGAGTGCCGCCGAGGGGGGCGCGGGCGCGGGCAGTTTGACCGGGGCCGGGCGGCACGCCGTCAACGTGATCGCGGCGCTGGAGCGTGCCGGAATGCCGCAGCCACGGATGGAGGGCGCGCCGGTGGTTGATATGTCCGGTGCGGAGCCACGCGAGCGATTCCTCATCCGGTTCGGAGCGGCATTGGAGGCCGGGCAATGACCTCGCGCGAAGCCCGGGTGGTCAAGGTGGCGGGGGCGATCGTCATCGCAGCGCTGTTCATCCGGATGATTCCTGCCGTCACCCACCGGTGGCAGCGACAGCGGCTGCAGTTGCGGCAGCAGGCGGCGCTGGTTGCACGGTTCGAGCGCGAAGTCGAGTTCATCGGAGGCTTGTCCGAGCTGGCAGACAGCGTCCGGCGCCAGTTCCTCGCGTTGGACACCGCCATTCTTGCGGGGCGCACCGGCGCGGAAGCCGATGCCAGCCTCTCGGCCCATCTCAATCTTGCCGCGGACCGTGCCGGCACTCTGCTGCAGCAGGCGGTGCCCGTGGCAGATTCCGCAACAGCCGGCGCTCTCCATCGAGTCACGGCACGCGCCACCTTCGCGGGAGATACCCGCGGCATCGTCGCCACGCTCCGGTCGCTGGCGGAAGACCCGGTGTCCATGGCAGTGCGCACGGTTCGTATCGTGGCTCCTGACCCGGGCTCGCCCGATGGCACCGCCGAGACCTTGTCGCTCGAGCTGCAGGTCTCGGCGTGGTATCAGGAGCGGCGTCCATGAGAAGACTCGCTCGAGCCGGCCTGCTCGGCCTGACACTGGGCGGGGCTGTTGCGCTGGTGATCGCGGCACGTTGGGAACTGGTGAGGTGGGTGAGCGCAGCCGAGACGCGGATTCATCCTGCGGGCGTCGTGTTGCCGGCGTTCGACGTTGATTCATTGGGGCAGGTGATGGTGCGGGCGGCAGTGTTCCGGGAGCGGCGAACGCTCGCGCAGGTTGCCTTCGACCCGGTGCATGCCGGCGGAAACCAGTCGCCGGCGCCGGTCGCTGGTCCGCCGAGGCCCGCCATCCTGCTGGTCGGGATTGCATGGAGCGCTGCGCCGGTGGCGCTGCTCGATGGCGTGCCGGGCGTGGACGGCAGCCGAGCGATGCAGCGCGGCGACACGGCCGGTGGTCTCAGAGTCCGACGGATTACGCCAAGGGAGGTGGTGATGACGGGATATGACACGACCTGGACGCTCCGCATCCGGGAGTTCCGATGAAACGTCCATTGCTGATCGTGATGCTCGGGCTGGTTGCGGGCGTGCCGTCTCTGCGGGCGCAGGACTCGTCGGGCGTCACGCTGCGGGTGACTCCGTCACCATTCACTTCGTCGAAGCCGACATGCGGGCGGTGATCCAGGCGCTGTCACAGTATCTGCCCAAGCCGCTGCTCACCATGAACCTGCCGGGAGACCGCGTCACCTTGGAGACGCCGGCTCCGGTGGCGCGGGAGAATATCCTCCCGCTGCTCAAGGGACTGGCTGAGGCGCATCGCCTCAGTCTGACGGAGGATTCCGCCTACTTCCGGCTGGGGCCCGTCCCCGCTGCGCAACCGCCAGCGCCAGCGGCGGCAGCCACAGCGCAGGGAAACACTCAACTCTTCGTGATTCATCTCAAGCATGCCAACGCGCCTGACGTGGCGGCAACCGTCAACATGCTCTATGGCGGCAGCGGCGCCTTCTCTGGCGCTGGACTCTCGACCGGAACGCTGTCGGACGAACTGCGCCGGACCAGCGCCGCGACCATGGCGGGAGGCGCTGCCGCGCCGGCCGATGCAGCCGGCGCGCCGGCGGGCGGCGCGGTGATCGTGCCCGACGCCCGCACCAATTCGCTCCTGATCCGTACCACCGCCGCCAACTTCACCCTGCTGCAGGATGCCGTGGCGCAGCTCGACACCCGGCCGCTTCAGGTGCTGATCGAAGTGCTCATCGTGGAGGCTCGGCGCGACAAGTCATTCTCGCTGGGCGCCGACCTGGATCCTGGCGACCCAGGATCTGGGTAACGGTGCCACTGTGGAAGGTACCGTGAGCGGTGCCGGCGTGGGTGACGTGGTGCTCAAGTTCATGGACCTGGCCAAGGGACGGATCGATGCGCTGCTGAGCGTGGCCGAGTCGCGCGGGGACGTGAAGATAGTCTCCCGGCCGGTGCTGCTGGCGTCGAACAACACCGAAGCCCGGTTTCTGGTGGGCACCCAGCGCCCCTTCGTGCAGGTGAGCCGCAGCCTGCCGACCGATACCCCGAGCCGGGACCAGGTGGTGCAGTACAAGGACGTGGGCACCAAACTCACCGTGCGGCCTACAATCAATGAGGATGGCTACGTCTCGCTGGTCATCCAGCAGGAGATCAACGCCGCCACCAGCGAGACCCAGTTCGACGCCCCGATCATCTCCACTCGGGAGGCCTTCACCCAGGTGCTGGTGCATGACGGCCAGACCATCGTGCTGGGCGGACTGCGGGACCAGCAGTGGGACCGGTCGCATTCCGGCGTGCCCCTGCTCTCGGGGATTCCCATCATCGGCGGCCTCTTTGGCAGCACCAGCCGGCGAAGCAGCGCCACCGAGCTCTATCTCTTTCTCACGCCGCGCATTCTCAGGACCGATGCGGACGCGGATGCGGTGACCCAGCCGAAGCTGCCGGCGTCCGAGCGGACCGATTCGGTGGCGGCGCAGGAGGTGCCGGCGCCATGAGCACGGCTGCGCTGAGCGCCAGGCTTTCCCTGGTACCTGACGATATGGGGCCGGAGATCATCACGGTCTCGGAGGCCATGCTGGATGCCATCGCCGACGCGGATCGCTATGCGGTCCAGGGCTTCCCGGTGCTGCTCGTGGGTGAGACGGGGACCGGCAAGGAGCTCGTTGCCCGACGCATTCATGCTCGGAGTGGGCGCCGCGGCGAGCTGGTGCCCGTCAATTGTGCCGAGCTGCGGCCGGAGCAGGCGGCGAATCTGCTCTTCGGGCACAAAACGTGGCGCATTCACGGGCGCTACTGAAAGCACAACGGGGTTCGTGCGCCGGTCGTTGAGAGGCACGCTGTTGCTGGATGAAGTGACGAGTTTGCCGCTCGAAAGTCAGCCGACCTTGCTCCGGGTCCTGGAGACCGGCGAGGTCACGCCTTTCGGCGATGACAAGGCCGTGGAGGTTGATTTGCGGGTCGTGGCGGCGGCGCAGCCGTCGATCCGGCAGATGCTGTCGTCGGGCATGGCCCGGCTTGACCTCTTCGAGCGGCTCGCCGTCGCCACGGTTGTGCTGCCGCCGCTCAGGGCGCGCCCGGCTGACATCCGGTTGCTGGCGGAGGCGTTCGCGAAGCAGCAGGGAGTCCGCCTCCATCCCGGTTTGGGCGTGCAGCTTCAGGGTCACGCCTGGCCCGGTAATGTACGAGAGCTGAAGTCGGTCATTGCACGGGCGGCGGCGCATGCGATGGGAATGAGCATCGGGAGCGAGGAGCTGGCAAAGGCCATGCAACCGGATCTCCTGACCCCCACGAACCTGGAGGAGGAGGCGCACCGGGTGCAGCAACGGGAGCGCCTTCGCGACCTCTGCGTCGAGGCCGCTGGCGATTGGCGCCGGCTGGTGGAGCTCACTTGCCTGAGCCGGGCAAGCCTGTACCGACACTTGGGAAAGCACGGGTTGCACCTGCGACACTTCCGGCATTCTTGAGAATTCTCACGGTCCCACGAGAAAAAATGAGAATATGAGACTAATCCGGAGCGTCGAAGTGACGTAACTCGTTGGCTGGTGAGTACGTCCTCGTCACGCTCGACGCGGCACGCCGCCTGCCTTATCCGATGGGCATTCCCTTACCGGAGCCCATTGTGCGGACGCTCTCACCTGGCTGGTCCCGTGGTCTGTCTCGTGCCGTCGTTTTGCTTCTCCTCGGGCTGCTGCCGCTGGCCCTGAATGCCCAAGGGAATAGCGGCGGGAAGAGCGGAGGCGGGAGTATCGGGGGAGGGGGGATCCAGCCCCTCTGCGTCTCCGGCTGCCTGCCGGACTACGCCGTCAGTGTCACGCCCGATGGGGACGACACGCCCGACCGCAATGCGACGAGCGGTGGCTACTACGCCACCTTCTCCATTCACAATAGCGGCCAACTGAATGATACGTATTGGCTGAACTGCTCGGCGACCGGTCCCGTGACTTGCGACAGTCTCAGCGTCTCGAGCCTCGCGGTGAATGCGGGAGCTACCAAGACCGCCAGAGCCTGGTACTCAGTTGGCAACCCCGGCACCGGGACGGTCACGCTTCATGCCGAGGGCGAGGCCTCCGATGTGGGCTACTACGATGTGCATGTGGTAACCCCGCCCGCGAGCCCGATCGTGCTGCTCAGGCCCTGGAACGGGGCGGTGCGGGACCTCTCGGCCTGCGTCAACGCCTGCTTCGAGAAAGTGGTGACCCACGCCACGCCAGCCTACATCTCGATGGACGTGCCGCGGTCGTTCGGGCTGACCTACGCCAGCGGCAGCGTGCGGCCCACGCCGGTCGTCTGGGTGGACGTGCTCCGGCCCAGCGGTGCCACCAGTCTCACCATCAGCCTGCAACGCGTCTCGTCAGGTCAGAACCTGACGCTTCTCAACGGGACGGCGGCGGCGTGGTACGCCGTCTCGGGCGACACGGTCCGGATGGCGGCTGCCTTCGATGCCGTGGCCAACAGCATCACCGCCTCCGGCGTCTACGCGATCCGGGTCACGGTGACCGCCAACTTTCCGACGACTTCCTCCAGCACCACGCTGACCACGACGGTACCCGTGGTCTATACCCATGGCGGGGCCTTCGGCGAGGGCGTCTGGCCCACCGGCCTGCCGCGGCTGGTGACGAATACGGACGCCGGTGGCAGTGCGCTGATCCAGTCGGATGGGTCCATCTTCTATTATGGCGCGGGCCATCCCGGCGGCATTATCGCGTCCCTGAGCGGCACGACGCTCACCGGACTGGATGGATCGACCGTCACCTTCAACGCCGCGGGCCTGCCGACGGCGGCCAGCGACCGGTATGGCAATGCCAGCCATTACTATTGGACCGCTGCCCAGCTCGACAGTATCAAGGATCCAATGGGGAAGCGCATCCGGCTCACCTATGCAAGCGGGAAGCTGGCCACCGCCACCGATCCCGGCGGCCGGGTCACCCACTATACCATCAATGGCTCCAACCAACTGGCGGCCATCCAGGACCCCGACACCGTGTCCACCCAGTTCGGCTACGACGCGCTGGGGCTGCTCACCACGCTCACCGGCCGGAACGGGGCGGTCTGGAAGACGGTCTACGATGAACTCCACCGGGTCAAGGCGGACAGCGCCCCCGCCGTGCTGCTCCACGACGGGACCACCAAGCGCCCAGCCGTGACGTATCTGGCCGCCGAGCGGGTGGTCTGGCAGCCCCAGACGGCGGGGACCTCGGCGGCGACCGCCAAGGCGGCGGTCAAGATCGATACCATCCGCGCCGATATCACCGGTCCGCTGGGTGCCCGGAGCCGGTTCAAGCTCGACCGGTTCGGCTCGCCACTGCTCGCGATCAATCCCCTCGGCGCCACGACGACCTTCACCCGCGACACGGCGGGTCGGGTCACCCAGACCATCGAACCCAACGGGCATGTCACCCAGGTGACCTACGGGTACGAGAATATCCAGCAGGGCGTTCCGTACAATCCGTATGTGGTACAGGAGCAGAGGGATGCCAGCAAGGGCAAGGGCATCTTCTATAACTACAATACGAATCACGACGTTACAGTGATCGTTGGCAGCTATGGCGATTCCTGGATCCCACGGCGGGATTTCACGTATGACACGCAGCACCGCCTCTCCACTGTCAAGATCGGCGGCAGCACGGTCGCTAGCGCCACCTACCATTACGACGCGATGAGCCGGGATACGTCGGTCAAGGATGCGGAAGGGCATCGGGTAAGAAAGGTCTACGATCTGGTGACCGGCAACGTCAAGGAGAGTTATGACGCGCTGGGCCACCGCACCCGGCGGCATTTTGACGCGCTCGGGCGTACCGACTCGGTCTATGCCCCGAACGGCGCGGTCAGTGGCACGCAGTATGGCATCCTGAACCAGATCCTGGCGGTCAAGAATCCGCTGGGCTATACCACCCAGACCAGGTACAACCCGGATCTTACGGTGCAGCGGATCATCGACGCCAGGAATCAGGTCTACAAGTTCAGCTATAATACGCTGGGGTGGCCCACCGCCCGGTTCGACCTGGCCGACACCACCAAGGCCGACTCGATGTGGTATGATGCGGCAGGACAGGTCAAGCGGACGAAGACCCGGCGCGGCAACGTGCTGCAGGCGCAGTATGACATTACCGGCCGGTTGACTGAGCTCATGTACCGGCGGCCGGGCGCCACCGTGGACACGGCGTATGCCATCTTCAGCTACGATACGGTCGGCAAACGCGTCCGGGGCTGGAACTGGAATCAGACCGACTCACTGGTGTACAACTACCTGGGGCAGCTCACCGACCATTGGATGCGGCAGGGCACGGAAATGTTCCAATGGGTCTACCAGTACGATAGCCAGGACCGCCTCACCACGCGTCTCCTCTCCCAGAACGGCACGTCGGTGTCGGCGGGCACGCTCTCCCGGTATTTTGACAGTTACGGCCAGCTGAACTCTATATCCGCCGCCGGGGTCACTGTCCGGTTTGATCGCACGACCGCCGACTCGCTGCCCACCAAGCAGGTGATCAATCCCGGCAGCGCCGGCAGCTGGTGGATGAGTTCGGTCCTGGACAGCGCGCACATGCCCGTCCGCGACTCGCTATCCATCTCTACCCTCGACGACAGGTATGGAAAGATCATTCAGCATGATTCTTTGGGTCGGCTCGCCTCGACTGATCCATACAACTACTTGGGCGGCCGCCGGTATCGCTATGATGCGGCGGGACAGTTGCGCCAAGCCTGTACCCAGATCGCGACCTATTGTATTGGTGCCAACGGTACAGACGCGTTGACTGAAGACGCCTATAGCTATGATGCCACAGGCAATCGCACCGACACCGCCGCCACCACAACCACGGTCATCGGTGCCGGTAACCGCGTGACGCAGTTCAAGGGCTTCGCGCTCAGCTATGATGCCGACGGCAACATCCTCTCCAAGAGCGGCAATGGGGAATCCTGGACCTACACCTGGGACCCGTTCGACAAGCTGACCGACGTGACGTTGAACGGCGTCTTGGTCTACCATTTCGTCTATGACGCCTTCGGTAACCGGGTCAATCGCTGCACCAATGCGGGCTGCTCGGCGGGCGAGCGGCAGATCAACGACGGCAGCCAGTTCATCCTGGCCCGGAATGGCAGCAACGTGGTCACCGACGCCTACGGCTTCTATCCCGGCGGCGACCAGCCGATGAGCCTCAAGCTGGCGAGCGGCCGGACCGGCGTCTTCCTCACCGATCCCCAGCTGCGAGGCACCGTGCGCGCCATTGCCGACGCCGACAAGAACGCGACCAACGTCGAGTTCAAGACCTATGACGTCTCGCCCTGGGGCGAGGTGGCGGCGGATACCGGCACGGTGACCCGGCTCCGGCTGGCGGGACAGCAATATGACCAGGGATCGGAACTCTACTACATGCGAGCGCGGTACTATGATCCGGAACTGGGGCGGTTTCTCTCCGAAGATCCGATCGGGATCAATGGGGGTTTGAATCTCTACGCCTATGCCGGGAATGATCCGGTCAACATGTGGGACCCGAGCGGGACAAGCGGCATGGGACCAGGGCCCTCGTGCGTGCGCGGTGGGCCGCCATGCGAACTACCGGATGTCGTCGTTCCCAACCCTCCCACGGACATCGTGACGATTGCGCCTGGAGTGCGGTCGGGTTCCTATGGAGGATCAGGGTATCCTGGAAAAGGCGGTCAGGCACCATGGCAAACGGGGGATGACGGGGCCGGGACGCCGAAGCAGTCGTGTGAGCGCCTGTTTGTTCAATTCGCGACCAACGTTGCGATTGACGCAGCCCTCGGAGGATTGGGCGGTGTTGCACATGGCATTGAGGCGATTGGCCACTCCAACGCCTTGCTGCGGGTTGGAGCGGAAAGCCTGAATGATGCGAGAGCATTCCTGAGGGCCGGCAATCCTGGCACGGCGGCGGTGTTTGAGGCGAATGGCCTGAGGCTACTCGCGAATGGAGGGGCGCTCAGCGCCGAGCGGCTCGAAGGGGAACAGTTGCTCGCGCGTGGCGTGGCAGGATCGGCCCACAGCTTCGCAACAGCCAAGACCCTTTTTGATGTGGCCGTTTCGTTCATCCCTTACGGTGCCTCAGCTGTCAGTGGTTATGAATGGGTGAGGAAATGCGTAATCAAGTAGCCACGTTCAAGACAGGGAACAACGTGCGCTGGGTGACATCACATGGCGATTTCCGGAGACTGGAATTGGAAGTGGCTCAGTGACCGACAAGACTTCCGAGACCGTGCGTGCTCGCGCCGCCGCCGGAGCTTGGCGAGGACTGCGATGGGGTGCGCTCCTAGCTCTATATGTAAGTGTCATGGATGTGATTGGCAAAGGGCGCGCGCTCAGAGACTTGAGCGCGTCTCTGCCTGCTCTGATTTGGGCCTATTTGCTGGGAGGAATGTTGGCAGGAGCACTGCTCGCTGCCCTGCGGCCGCTCAGGCGAGCGTGGTGGGGTCGGCTGGCGAGCGGCATAGTCGCTGGCACGGTCGGTGGATTCGTACTTCTCGTGGCATTGCGGCCGGAAGGTTCGCTCGCCGTGAAAGTCGCCAGCGCACTCCTGTTCGGTCTAACGGTTGGCGGCCTGAGCGGGCTGCTCTGGCTGCGGCGCTGATTGGGCACGAATATCGCCCCGCCTGAGGGACTCAGCTACTGTCGTGCGGCGCGCTGCACCTCGGCGATCTGCTCGGCGGGCGAGCGGCAGATCAACGACGGCAGCCAGTTCATCCTGGCCCGGAATGGCAGCAACGTGGTCACCGACGCCTACGGCTTCTATCCCGGCGGCGACCAGCCGATGAGCCTCAAGCTGGCGAGCGGCCGGACCGGCGTCTTCCTCACCGATCCCCAGCTGCGAGGCACCGTGCGCGCCATTGCCGACGCCGACAAGAACGCGACCAACGTGGAGTTCAAGACCTACGCCGTCTCGCCCTGGGGCACGGTGGCCGCGGATACCGGGACGGTGACCCGGCTCCGGATGGCGGGCCAGCCCTACGACCAGGGGTCGCGGCTCTACTACATGCGGACCCGGTACTATGATCCCGAGTTGGGGCGGTTTCTGTCCGAAGACCCGATCGGGATCGCGGGTGGTTTGAATCTGTATGCCTATGCCGGGAATGATCCGGTGAACATGTGGGACCCGAGCGGGACAAGCGCGACGGGGCCGGGCGACAAGTGCACGACTCCAAAGGGGCGTCCAGGTCTCATAGGAGCCGATGGTAATTCATGCGTCCTTTCACTGCCGGATATTGACGTTCCGTCCGGCGAGCCTCCTACGGACATCGTGACGATAGAGCCTGGAGTGCGGTGGTCAACGGGTTCCTATGGAGGATCAGCGTATCCTACGAAAGGAGGCCAGAAACCATGGCAGACGTCAGGGGATGGGAGTCAAACGGGATCAACACGACTCAGCGAGCCTTCATTCTGCTCGCAGTCATGGACTGAGACTTTCGAGGATGCCAAACGTGTCGGAGTACGCGGTGCCATAGTGGGAGCCGATGCTGGTGCTGTCATTGGGTATATGGTTGGCGGAGGTGTCGGCGGTGCCGCCGGTGTGCTCGCTGCCGAAGGGCTCTCAAGTGGTCTTGCGATTCCTACGGCGGGAGTCTCCACAATCGTGGCCTACTCCGTAGGAGAAAGCGCCGGAACTGCCGCGGGCGCATTTGCGGGTACACACATCGGTGCCATCGCAGGCGGCGTCATCGGAGGTGCGGGCAGTTTCCTCGGAACTCTTGGGGCGCGCTTGGCCTTCTGTAATTAATCATACCGCTGCTGAGTTCCCAATCTATCGCACGCAGGAGTGTACGCTTGTTTAAAGACACATCGGGAAACGCACCAACGGTTGTACGACTCGCAATTGTCTGGGGGTTGCCCTTCGGGGTGATCTTGGCGCTGACCACTTGGCCAATGATGCATGAGAAGATTGCTCTTCCTGGTCACGCCAACGCAGCATTTGTGAAGTGGCTCATATACTGGATGATACTCGGATTGGCCATGGGCGTCGTGTGGGGATGGGTCTTTCGCTGGCTTGCACACGCTCGCAAGGACAGGGAAAAGAATACGTAACACTTGGCAGCACTTAATTCATCGACGAGCTGTCGGGATGCGAGATCCCGGAAGGGAATGCCGGGCCGCTATTGTCTATGATGCCTTCGGCAACCGGGTGGCGGGCTGCACCACCGCCACCTGCTCAGCGGGCGAGCGGCAGATCAACGACGGCAGCCAGTTCATCCTGGCCCGAAACGGCAGTGGAACGATCACCGACGCGTACGGGTTCTACCCGGGCGGGGACCAGCCGATGAGCCTCAAGCTGGCCAGCGGCCGGATCGGGATCTTCCTTACCGATCCCGCGCTTCGCGGCACCGTGCGGGCCATCGCCGACGCCTACCAGAACGCGACCAACGTGGAGTTCAAGACCTACGACATCTCGCCCTGGGGTGAGGTCGCGGCGGATACCGGCACGGTGACCCGGCTTCGGATGGCGGGGCAGCCCTACGACCAGGGCGCGCGGCTCTACTACATGCGGGCCCGGTACTATGATCCCGAGCTGGGGCGGTTTCTCTCGGAAGACCCGATCGGGATCAGCGGCGGCTTGAACCTCTACGCCTATGCCGGGAATGATCCGGTGAATAAGGCAGACCCGACTGGCACGTCGGAGCAGTGCGGATGGGCGTGGTTCGAATACACCTACCGCTATATTGAGGGTCCCAACAAGGGCGAGATTAGCCGGACCGAATATGGCCAGGAGTGGGTGTGTGACGACATCGCCGGTCCTCCGGCAGCCGCGCCATCGGAGTATCCTGCCAAGGGAGGCCGCAAGCCGTGGCAGGAGGACGGGAACTTCGAAGGCTTTGGTGGCAAACCTCCCAAGCTGTCGGAGCGGATACATTCCTGCGTGGAGTCAGAGATGCTGTCTCCGGAGGAGGCAATGGCGGGTGCCGCCGCGTTCGCTCCAATCTCCAAGCGTGCAGTTGGGCTTAAGGTAGTTGGTGGTGCAAGTGAGTACACAAATGCGGTCAGTTTGACGCGCTTCGTCACTGGCGATGTACATCTACCTGCAAAAATTGCCGGCTCACCGAGTCTGTTCGGCGCTGCCGGTCGCGTCGGCCCTTATGCTGCGGCTGGAATGCTTCTATTCCAGGCATCTGAAGTCGTGGCTTGTGTTGACGCCGGTAGCAGCGCTTCAGGCAGTGGCTTTGGAGGGGCTGGAGCCGGCGGGGACTTTTGATATGGAATTTTATCGACTTCAGGGCACTCAGCTGGATGGTTCATTCAATGGGTGATACGAAGCGCTCGATCATCCGCTCTGCTGTATATGATGTGCTGGCAGCCATCACGCTGCGAGCGACGAGTAATATCCACGACGAGGACGACCTGATTGCGGATCTGGCAATCGACAGCGATGATCTGTCCATGTGGATGATACCCGAGCTCGAGCGGCGACTAGGGCATACGACAAGCCAACGGGACTGGGATCACGTGGCGACGGTGCAAGACGTGATCGATGTGTTCGAGTCACGCCGGTGAAGCTGGGTGACCGCGAGGTCTCAGGACGGGCGGGACTCGCCATGCCGAGCGGAGCATCAGCGGATGGCGCTGATATGAGACGAACAGGCAGATGCTCCCGTAAGCTTCCCCGTCAAGGACACAGGCCGGAAGTAGACTCTCACGCGGCGATCGGCCTCGGCAAATAGGTCCGCGGCGGCACCCGGCCGAGGCTGCGATGGGGTCGCTCGCTGTTGTAGCGCTCCAGCCAGTCGTCCGTCACCTGGCGCACCTCAGCCAGTGAAGTGAAGACCCAGGCATCCAGGACCTCGGTCCGATACGTCTTGTTGAAGCGCTCAATGAAGGCGTTCTGGTTCGGCTTGCCCGGCTGGATGTGCTGGAGCGTGATCCCACGCTGCGCGCACCACGCCGCCAGGGCGACCGCCACAAACTCGGGGCCGTAGTACATACGGAAGTGGGATAGCCAGCCGCTCAGCGCGGTGGCATCCTGGATGGTATCCCGACCACCAGGAGGACCGATGACCACCAGCTACCCCACGCCGGAATCTGTCACGCCAGCCACCTGGGTGGCAATCGACATCGCGAAGGACGTCCACGTGATTCTGGTGGAAAGCCCCGCCGGTCAGCGCCGGCTCCGGGTGGCCAATACCCTCCAGGACATCGAGCGGTTGATCGCCTTCCTGCACGCTCAGCCGGCACCCGTACGCATCGCCTTCGAGCCCACCGGGATGTATCATCGCCCGCTGGACGTGCTCCTCTATGTAGCGAGGCAGTTGCGCAAATGACCACTCGGACCATCGCCGGGATCATCGCGGCCAGCCTCGCCATGACCGGCGTAATTCTGGGAAATATGTTCCTGATCATGATGATCGGGGAAATCAACCGCAAGAGGGAGGATGGCAATCTTGTCTCCTATTTCGGTTTCACATTCCCTAGACTGGTTCGGATTGTCCGTGAGTACCGTCGTTCATATCCCGAGGGAAGGTTCGCTATCTATGCGCTGGCGGCCTTGACGCTACAGATGGTCGGACTGGTGACCGCCGCCGTGTGCTTCGGCATCATCGGTTGAGGTGGTGCCCCTCCTGAGTTGTGATGGAGCGCGCGCGATGTATTGCATGAGGAATAGAGAAGCGGCTTCGCAATTCTGAACAGGTCGGGTAGCTGGACAGGCGGGCTGGGCGATGGCCTCGCATCTCAAGACCGACCTCGTGCTCGCGGCGCTCAATATGGCCATCATGCAGCGCCGCCCCACCGACGTGATTCATCATTCGGATCACGGCTGTCAGTATACGGCCCCGGCCTTCGGACACCGGTGCCAGCAGCTGGGCTTGCTCCCCTCCCGCGGGGACCGTCGGCGACGCCTACGACAACGCGATGGGCCGGGAGCTTTTTCGCCACGCTCGAATGCGAGCGTCTCGACCGGCGCACCTATCGCGCCCAGGCCAAGGCGAAGCTGGACCTGTTTCAGTACCTCGAAGGCTGGTACAATCCGCACCGGCGGCACTCTGCCATCGGTAACCAGTGGCCGATGGCCTACGAACGTCTCAACGCCGAGGCAGCGTGAGATCCCAAGACGCTGCCTCTCCGCGAAAGCGGGTCAACGCCAGCTGGCAGCGCTCCGCCCGCCTCATGGAGGGACTTCTCAGTCTATGAGATGGCTCGTGAGGATCTGAAAGCGTGTCAAAAAGGGGGGCGAGCTGACGTTGGTGGATAATGTTGTATCTCGACCTGTCAGAGTTAGGGGATGCACGTGATTTCCCGATTCTTGCCGCTTCAAGTTGTGCTTGTCCTTTTGGGCGTAGCCGCCGTGCGCCGGGATTTTCGTCGCTACCGCGCGGCGTCCGGCGGCACTCCCGAGGGACGTCAAC
The DNA here is from genome assembly GCA_963798915.1 of uncultured Gemmatimonadales bacterium. Lineage (GTDB taxonomy): Bacteria > Gemmatimonadota > Gemmatimonadetes > Gemmatimonadales > GWC2-71-9 > CAMLHP01. The sequence goes on from CAWCVB010000006.1 coordinate 17,363, forward strand.
TCCGCCGGGTTGGGCACGAACGCGTACTTTATGGCCTCGTCTTCGTAATCTGCTTTGTCCTCGCGGTGTCGTCGCGGCCTGTCTGGGGGTGGCCCAAATGGATTGGGTATTCGCTTGGTGCCCTCGCCGCGGTGGCGTTAATCGGCGGTCGTTGGCGGACCTTACGTCTTGAGGCTTCGGCTTCGTCAGACAAGCAAGTGCGCGGACGAAATGACTGAATAAGCACGCCGTCTCCGGGGCTCGATCAGTCAGGTCTCCAAGCGGCCACTTCAGCCCGGGCGTGATGGTAGCACTTCTCATGCTCTCGGATGCACGTAACTGAGCGGCTCGACCAAGCGCTGCGGGCTGCACTACGCCACCCATTCGAGCGTGACATACTCGACGTTCAAGCCTCTTGCTGGTTCAAGGGGCCTGAATTGGCTGTGCCGTGATGGCCGCTGATCGTCTTGGCGACCGCGTGGCGGTTTGTGCTTGCGATTCAAGGTGTAGTCAGCGCCGGAGCATTGAATTGCAACTTCCATGTTTCGCCGCAACATGATATGTCCAGCTTTTCGGAATGTGGCAAGCGTGATCTTTGTCCACCGGCATGTCATGTTTCGTGCTCGTGAGTATTGGTGCGACCGTAAGCTTCCCCGTCAAGGACACAGGCCGAAAGTAGACTTTCAGGCGGCCATGGTCCTCGGCAAATAGCTGCGCGGCGGCACACGGCCGAGGCTCCGATGCGGCCGCTCGCTGTTGTAACTCTCCAGCCATGCTTCGGTCACCTGGCGCACCTCCGCCAGCGACGTGAAGACCCAAGCGTCCAGCACTTCCGTCCGGTACGTCTTGTTGAAGCGTTCGATGAAGGCATTCTGGTTCGGCTTGCCGGGCTGAATGTGCTGGAGGGCGACCCCATGCTCGGCACACCGGTCGGCCAGCGCTGCCGCCACAAACTCGGGGCCGTAGTACATACGGAAGTGGGATAGCCAGCCGGTCAGCGGCTCCGGATGGCGGGGCAGCCGTATGACCATGGCTCGCGGCTCTATTTCATGCGGGCCCGGTACTATGATCCTCAACTCGGCCGGTTTCCTGCCCCTTGGCCCTAACCCCTGTTCCCGTATAGATTTCGGCGCCTCACGGAGACGGTTTCGCGGGGCGCCTCTGAATTTCTCTCCTACCCGAGGACGAGCCGGATCTTATGCTGAACAAGGTGGCGGTGGTGGGCGCCGGGCACGTGGGCGCCACGGCGGCGCAACGCCTGGCCGAGAAGAGTCTGGCCCGCGAGGTCATCCTCATTGACGTGGTCGAAGGCGTCCCCCAGGGCAAGGCGCTGGACCAGTGGCAGAGCGGCCCCATCGAGGGGTTCGACACCCGGATCATCGGCGCGCAGGGCTACGACGAAGCGAAGGACGCCGAGGTGTTCGTCGTCACCGCCGGCATCGCCCGCAAGCCCGGGATGAGCCGGGATGACCTGGTCCGCACCAACGCCGGCATCGTCCGGTCGGTCGCCCAGAACATTGCCAGGGCTGCTCCAAAATCCATCATCGTCGTGGTGTCCAATCCGCTCGACGTCATGTGCTACGTGGCCATGAAGGCGAGCGGCTTCCCCCGCGAACGCGTAATCGGCATGGCCGGTGTCCTCGACACGGCACGCTACCGGACCTTCCTCGCGCAGGCCATGGATGTCTCGATGGACGATATCCAGGCGATGGTGCTGGGCGGCCATGGCGACACCATGGTCCCGCTGATCTCCTACACGACCGTCTCCGGCATTCCCGTGACCCAGCTCCTGGCACAGGACAAGCTGGATGACATCGTCAAGCGCACTCGCGGCGGCGGCGCCGAAATCGTCGCGTTCCTCAAGACCGGCTCGGCCTATTACGCGCCCAGCGCGGCCGCAGTAGAGATGGTGGAGGCGATCGCGCTCGACCGGAAACGGATTCTCCCATGCTCAGCGTGGCTCACCGGTGAGTATGGGCTCAAGGATGTGTTCTGCGGCGTGCCCTGCAAGCTGGGCCGGAAGGGCCTGGAGCAGATCCTGGAGGTGACGCTCACCGAGCAGGAAAAGACGGACCTGGCGAAATCGGCCGAGGCGGTGCGGGAGACTCAGGCGACCGTTGACGCGCGGTAGGCCTCGGCGCCTCGCGAGACTTTCACCGAGAGGACCATGAATCCGCTGCGGTTCTACCGCTCGACCATCGGCAAGAAGATCATCATGGCGGTCACCGGCATCATCGGCATCGCCTTCCTGATTGCCCACATGGCCGGCAATCTCCAGATCTTCGAGAGCGCGGCGAGGATCAATGCCTACGCCGCATTCCTCCACGGGCCGGCCTACGAAGTGCTCGTGGCGCAGCGGGTGGTGCTCATCCTGGCGGTGCTGCTCCACGTGCTGATGGCGTGGCAGCTCACGCAGCGGAGCCGGGCCGCGCGGCCGCACGACTACCGCCAACGTGAGACCCAGGTCTCGACTCTGGCGTCCCGCACCATGCGCTGGGGCGGGGTGCTGCTGCTCGTCTTCATCATTCTCCACATCCTGCACTTCACCACCGGCGACCTCCGTCCGGCCGGCACGTTCGTTGTGGGAGACGTGTATGCCAACGCGGTCGGAAGCTTCCGCCTCTGGTGGGTGACCGCGTTCTACCTCGTCTCCATGCTCTTCCTGGGGCTCCACCTCTACCACGGCACCTGGAGTTCGGCCCGGACACTCGGCATGCGCAATCCATCCCCGTCGCCCTTCACGCGGCGGGTGGGCGGCGCGCTGGCCATCATCATCGCGGTCGGGTTTGCCCTGGTGCCGCTCGCGGTCTTCCTCGGTTGGGTGCAATGACCATGGAACTGAATGCGCGGATTCCGGACGGGCCCATCGAGGACAAATGGGAGCGGCACCGCTTCGAGATGAAGCTGGTGAACCCGGCCAACAAGCGGAAGCACACGGTCATCGTGGTGGGCTCGGGCCTCGCCGGCGCGTCCGCCGCGGCCAGCATGAGCGAGCTGGGGTATCTGGTGAAGTGCTTCTGCTTTCAGGATTCACCCCGGCGGGCCCACAGCATCGCGGCGCAGGGGGGCATCAACGCCGCCAAGAACTACCAGAATGACGGCGACAGCGTCTACCGGCTGTTCTACGACACGGTCAAGGGCGGTGACTTCCGCTCCCGCGAGGCCAACGTCTACCGGCTGGCGCAGCTCAGCGTCAACATCATCGACCAGGCGGTGGCGCAGGGAGTGCCCTTTGCGCGCGAGTACGGCGGGTTGCTCGACAATCGGTCCTTTGGCGGCGCACAGGTCTCCCGGACCTTCTATGCCCGGGGCCAGACCGGCCAGCAGCTTCTGCTGGGCGCCTACCAGGCGCTGGAGAAGGAAGTGGCCCGCGGGGGGGTCAGATGTATCCCCGCACCGAGATGCTGGACCTGGTCGTGGTGGACGGCCGGGCACGCGGCATCATCGTTCGCGACCTGGTGACCGGCGCCATCTCCGCACATGCCGCCGACGCCGTGGTGCTCGGCACCGGCGGCTACGGCAACGTCTTCTACCTCTCCACCAACGCCAAGGGCTCCAACTGCACCGCGATCTGGCGGGCCTACAAGCGTGGTGCGGCGTTCGCCAACCCCTGCTTTACCCAGATCCACCCGACCTGCATTCCGGTGAGCGGCCACCACCAGTCCAAGCTCACCCTCATGAGCGAGTCCCTCCGCAACGACGGCCGCGTCTGGGTGCCCCGGCAGAAGGGTGACTCCCGGCCGCCCAATGCCATTCCGGATGAGGAGCGGGACTACTACCTGGAACGCCGCTATCCCAGCTTCGGGAACCTGGTGCCGCGCGATGTGGCCTCGCGGGCGGCCAAGGAGCAGGCCGACAGCGGGCATGGCGTGGGTCCCGGCGGGTACGGCGTCTATCTCGACTTCCGCGATGCCATCCAGCGGCTGGGCGAGGCAGCCATTCGCGAGCGATATGGCAATCTCTTCGAGATGTACCAGCGGATCACCGACGAGAATCCGTACCAGGTGCCGATGCGCATCTACCCGGCGGTGCACTACACCATGGGCGGGCTCTGGGTGGACTACGACCTGATGACCACGATTCCGGGCCTGCACGTGATCGGCGAGGCCAATTTTTCCGATCACGGCGCCAATCGGCTGGGCGCGAGCGCGCTCATGCAGGGCCTGGCAGATGGTTACTTCATCATCCCGATGACCATCGGGAATTACCTGGCGCAGGCGCCGGCGCCCGATCTGGACGAGGCACACCCCGCCTTCGTCGATGCGCTCGCGCTGGTCGGCGAACGGACCAGGCGGCTGCTCGCCACCAGCGGTACCCGCAGCGTGGACTCCTTTCATCGCGAGCTGGGGCAGATCATGTGGGACAAGTGCGGCATGGCACGCACGTCCGGGGGACTGTCGCAGGCGCTGGAGGAGATTCCAGTGCTGCGCGAGCAGTTCTGGCGCGACGTCCGGGTGCCGGGGCAGGGGCAGGAACTCAATCAGTCCCTCGAAAAGGCCGGCCGGGTGGCGGACTTCCTGGAGCTTGCCGAGCTGATCTGCCGGGATGCGCTCCACCGCAACGAATCGTGCGGCGGGCACTTCCGCGAGGAGTACCAGACGCCCGAAGGCGAGGCGCGGCGTGATGACGAGCACTTTGCCTACGTGGCGGCCTGGGAATACAAGGGCGACGGCCACGTGCCGGAACTGCACAAGGAGCCGCTCGAGTTCGAGCATGTGCACTTGACACAGCGATCCTACAAGTAAGGGCAAAGCCATGGCTTTGCCCTTGCGATGGTCGCGAATCACTCTGGAGACCCGATGAACCTGACCCTGCAGGTCTGGCGCCAGGCCAGTCCCCAGACCGGCGGCCGCTTCGAGCGCTACGAGGCGTCCGACGTGACGCCCGACATGTCGTTCCTCGAGATGCTCGACATGGTGAACGAGCAGCTGATCGTTGCGGGGCGCGAGCCGATCGCGTTCGACAACGACTGTCGGGAGGGTATCTGCGGCATGTGCTCGCTGATGATCAATGGCGTGGCGCATGGGCCCATGAAGGCCACCGCCACCTGCCAGCTTCACATGCGCAGCTTCCGGGACGGCCAGGAAATCCTGATCGAGCCGTTCCGGGCCGGCGCCTTTCCCGTGCTCAAGGACCTCTGCGTGGATCGCTCCGCGCTGGACCGGATCATCGAGGCAGGTGGCTTCATCTCGGCCCGCACCGGCAGCGCGCCGGATGGCAACGCCATCCCGGTGCCCAAGGCCGATGCGGACCGCGCGATGGATGCGGCAGCGTGCATCGGCTGCGGCGCCTGCGTCGCCGCGTGCCCCAATGGATCGGCGTCGCTCTTTACGGCGGCCAAGGTGTCGCACCTGGGATTGCTGCCCCAGGGTCAGGCCGAGCGACAGCGCCGGGTGGTGCGCATGGTGGAGCAGATGGACGCCGAAGGCTTCGGCGGCTGTACCTTCTTCGGCGAGTGCATGGAGGCCTGCCCCAAGGAGATCAGCATCGATTTCATCTCCCGCATGAACCGGGACTATCTGCGATCCGCCCTGACGGCCGGAGATTCGTCCCGCTGAACCGCCTGCTTTCCGGCCTGCTCCTGTCGGCTTTCCTGGCGAGCGTGGCCCAGGCACAGTCCGGCGAGGAAATCGTGGTGGGCCTGGCGGCGACTCCGGCCTTTATTCATGTCGCTGCCCGCGCCCGGCGGTGAGGGCACGGTCAACCAGGTGGATGTCGTCGCCCCCTGGCTCATGGTGGACGCTACCACCTTTGACGGGCTCCTCAAGCTGCAGTCCATGATCAACTTCGAGGGACTGACGATTCCCGACGGCGTGCCGTCGATGGGGGCCTGGGGCGAGGGCTTCGTCGACCGGCGCCATCCGCATACCTATGCCCACGAAATCATGCTCTCCGCATCGCAGCCGTTCGCCGAGCACGGCAGCGATGGCGTCTCGTTTGCCATGGGCAAGGGATTCGCTCCCTTCGGTACCGACGATCCGATGTCTCGCCCGTTCCTCACCTATCCGGTCAATCATCACCTGGCACAAGTGCTGGAGCGGCTGGTGGCGATCGCGGCGGTACGCCTGGGCCCGATGACCGCTGAGGCCGGTGTCTTCAATGGCGATGAACCAACCGGGCCCGATTCATGGCCCAGACTTTCGCGCTTTGGCGACAGCTGGGCGGGTCGGCTGACCGTTGCGCCAGTCGCGGGGCTCGAAATGCAAGCATCGTACGCCGACGTAGTGTCGCCCGAGCACGTCGATGGCAGTGGTCTCGACCAGCACAAGTGGAGCACCAGCGCCCGGGTGGAACGCGCCACCAGCATGGGTCGCGTGTACGCCCTGGCCGAGTGGGCCCGGACCACGGAAGGAGAGTCTGCCTTCGTCTATCACAGCCTGCTTGCCGAAGCGGCGCTCGACGCGCGCCGGGTCGGAGTGGCGTATCGCTTCGAGCGCACCGAGCGGCCCGAGGAGCAGCGTGCCGACGAGCCATTCCGGACCGTGCGGCCGCTTCTCGACAATTCACTGCTGGGCGAGACCCGCTGGTCCATTCACTCGCTGGCCCTGCATGCCAAGATCGCCGATTCCTGGCCCGGCCTGGCGCTGGCGCCCTTTGTCGAAGTCGCGGCCGGCCGCGTGACCTCCCTGACACCGGCCAGTTTCGATCCGACGGTCTTCTACGGTCGCAGCACCTTCTGGAGCGTCACGGCCGGTGTGCGAATCGCCCTGGGGATGCGTCTCCATCGCATGGGCCGATACGGCATGGCGCTGCCTGCGACGGCCAGGGCAGGCTCCATGTCCATGCCCATGCCGAGCTCATCCAGTCACGAGATGCCGCATTGAATGGAGCAGTTGCATTGAAGCGCCTCGCCGGACCGCTCGCCCTTTTATCCATACTGCTTCTCCCGGCGTGCAGCGACTCCACCAGCCCACCCGGCAATCCGGCGGCGCTGGTGGTGCTGGCAGGTAATAGCCAGTCGGGTCCGGCCTCGACGACGCTGCCCCAGACGCTGCAGGTCAGGGTGACAGACGGCAACGGAAGCCCGGTGCCAGGGGCCGATGTCGCTTGGAGCGCACTGAGCGGTGGCGGCACCCTGTCGCCAGTCGTCACGACCACCGATGCCCAGGGCGTCGCCGCCGCGCAGTTCACGCTCGGGCCACTGGTCGGCGCCCAGACGGTGAGCGCCACGCTGGAGGCGCTGCCCGGGACCAGTGCCACCTTCAGCGCGACCGCAACCGGCATTGAGCTCTGGTCGCCACGGTACCGATTCCGCCTGACTACGGCATGCACGACACCTACGTTCGTGACGGTCTCGCCTTCGCGTTCGCCTGGAACACGGGCGTGCGAATCTACGATGTCGGGAACGGTGTGGCGGGCGGCTCGCCCTCGGCGCCGGCGCTGGTGGGCTCGCTGGTCACCAGCGGCTCCGTGGATGACGCCAATCCCAGCGTGCACAACGGCTGGTGGTTTCATGATCCATCAACCGGCGAGGCGCGGTACCTCTTTGTGGGCCAGGAGGGCGCGGGCTCGATCGGGACGAGCAGCCGCGGCGATCTCCATGTGGTGGACGTCTCGGACCTGGCCCACCCGGTCGAAGTGGCCTTCTTCCATCATGCGCCGGTTGATGGTCAGCCGGCCGGGGTGCACAACGTGTGGATGGACGAACCGAACGCCATTCTCTACGCCGCCTATTACAACGGCGGCATCGTGGCGCTCGACGTCTCCGGTCCGCTGTCGGGAGACCTCGCCACCCATGTCATCGACGAGGTTCGCCCCGGCGGCGCGGGCAACACCTACACCTGGGGCGTGATGCTCGCCGATGACGGCTCGCTCTATGCGTCCGACATGCTGAGCGGGTTCTGGCATCTGCGCCTTCAAGCCGGCGCCTTCAGCGTACTCGGCGGCGGGAACAACGTGGCTCAGCGGTTCTCGTCGGATCTCTGGGTGCATGGGAACGTGGGATATACCGGAACGTGGGGCAATCGCGCCGAGCCGGGGAATCAGCTCAAGGTCTGGGACATTTCTTCATCGAGCCCGGTGGAGAAGGCGCCGGTAATGTTGGCCGGTGTTGGCACGGTCAGCGATCTCCAGGTGAGCGACGACGGGGGCTGGATGCTGGTGACCGGCGAGTACGGGAGCGGCGCCGGCCTGTTCCTGTATGCACTCGACGACCCGTTCGCGCCCCGGTTGCTCGCCACCTATCCGGTTGCATCGCCCAATGGTGGTCTGCATACCGGAACCATTGCCGTCATCGCCGGCCGCACCTACGTCTTTGCCGCCCGGGACCCCGCACCTGATGGGCCAGCACTCCTGATCTTTGACGTGACCGACATCCTGCCATAAGCACAAACGCACGAGCCAGATTGGGCTCGTGCGCTTGTGTTTCCTGCTCATGGTGACAGCGCTCAGGGCGTTGCGCTGGCACTCCATGTGTCATTGGTGCGATTGATGTCGCCAAACCAGTCCTGGGTCCAGAGCCGCGCCCCCACCACCGGCTTGGGTGTCGTGACCTCGGCGTTGGCGGTATCGCCGAAATACCAGACATCGACCGGCAGTCGGACGACCTGGGTGGTGCTGTCGGCCAGCGTCAGCGTGACTTCCACGGGCATCACCTGGGATCCCACATTCCGGAGTGCCACGGTCACGTGGTTGACGTTGCCGGAATCGGTCTTCTGGGTGACGCCCGTGATGGCCTGATCCAGGCTGGCTGTCGAGAAGAACCATCCCCTCCAGAACCAGCTCAGGTCGCGCCCCGACATGTCTTCCATGGTCCGGAAGAAGTCGGCTGGCGTGGGATGCTTGAAGGCCCAGCGCCGGCTGTACTCGGCAAAGGCCTTGTCGAACACGTCCGGGCCGAGCACGTGATTGCGCAGCGCCAGCAGCGCGATGGACGGCTTGACGTAGGCAAGCTCGCCAAGATTGTTGTTGTTCCGGTACCGGTTGGCCGGGGTCATGATGGGCTGGGCGCTGTCGCTCTGGTCGAGGCGGAGCACGAACTGCTCCTCGCCGCCGCGCCGCCGCGAGTCATCCCGCTTGAAGTAATCTTCTTCCGAGAACGTATTGATGAAGGTATTGAAGCCCTCGTCCATCCAGGCGTACAGCCGCTCGTTGGAGCCCACGATCATGGGATACCACATGTGGCCGATCTCGTGGGTGACGACGCTGTACAGCCCCTCTCTGGACCGGCTGTGCGCCTCCATCGCCACCATCGGGTATTCCATGCCGGAGATCGGGCCCTCGATGGCGGAGATCTGCGGGTAGGGATACGGCAGCCAACGGCGACTGTATTCCTGCAGGGTAAATGCCGACATCTTCGCGGCTTCATGCCAGAGGTCGGTGGCGCTTTGCCGGTAGTACGCAAAGGCGTAACGGCCATCGTAGCTCTGTCCGTCCCAGATGAAATCGGGCGACGCGGCCCAGGCGACGTCGCGGACATTCTTGGCGGAGAAGTGCCAGGTCAGCGTGCCGGATGACGTGGGCCGGGCCGAGCCGCTATCCAGTTCAGCCTGCGTCACGATGTGCAGGGTCGTGTCGCTGGTCTTGGCGGCGGCCATCCGGCGTCGCTCAGTCGCGGTCAGGACTTCGGCCGGATTGCTGACCAACCCGGTGCCAGCCACGATGAACCCGGCCGGCACGGTCACGGCATAATCGAAGTCGCCATATTCGAGATAGAACTCTCCCTGGCCCTGGTACTGGTCGGTATTCCAGCCGCGAATGTCGTCGTAGACAGCCAACCGCGGGTACCACTGTGCCAGCTCATAGAGGCTGCCGTCGCGGCCCATGCGGTCGGCGCCATGCTCCGGGATATTGAAGGCGAAGTCGAGCGAAATGACGGTGCTGGCTCCGGGCGCGAGGAGATTTGCCAGCTCCAGGTACATCATCGTGTCATCGACCCGGCCGCTCAGGGGCTTGCCGGCCGGCGCCTTGCCCTTGGCGGGGGCAGGCCCTGACTGCATCAGGTTGCTCAGCTCGAAACCGCCGTTGAAGTTCGCGCCCCCGAAGCGGGAACCAGCCGGGAAGAGCAGGGAACCGGTGCTGCCGGGCTTGAACAGATTCTGGTCGAGCTGGAGGTACAGGTGCTGCAGCGCCATCGGCGAGTGATTCTGGTAGGTGATCTGCTCATGCCCGGTGAGGCGCTTGGCCGTGGTGTCGAGGGTGGCGGTGATGCGGTACGATACTTTCTGCTGCCAGTACTCCGGTCCGGGCCGGCCATCCGCCGAGCGGATCTCGTTCGCCGGGCGCAGGGCCAGGTGAGCGAACATGCTGGTGTCCATGGCCGGCGGCCGGAGGGTTGGGGCTGCCGGTCGCGCCGGCGGCTGCTGCGCCGACAAGCCGCCGGCGAGACAGAGCAGTAGGCTCACAGATCGTAACGTGCGCATGCTTCCTTCCTGGATGGTCGCGTGCCCGGTCGCGCGAGCGAGAGAGCTCAGAGCCGGGGCAGGGTGACGCCCTGCTGTCCCTGATACTTGCCTTTCTTGTCCCGGTAACTGACTTCGCAGACGTCGTCATCATCCGCCTCGAAGAACAGGACCTGGCAGATGCCTTCGTTGGCGTAGATGCGAGCGGGGAGCGGAGTCGTATTGCTGATTTCGAGCGTCACATGCCCTTCCCACTCGGGCTCGAAGGGCGTCACGTTGGTGATGATGCCGCATCGGGCGTAGGTCGACTTGCCCACGCAAATGGTGAGCACGTTCCGGGGGATCCGGAAATATTCGACCGAGCGCGCCAGCGCAAAACTGTTGGGGGGGACGATGCAGGTGTCCCCCTCGAATTCCACGAAGCTGCGTGCGTCAAATTCCTTCGGGTCCACCACCGCTGACAGGACGTTGGTAAAGATCTTGAATTCCGGTGCCACGCGCATGTCGTAGCCGTAGGACGAGATGCCGTACGAGATCGCCCGCCGTCCCCGCGTGTCCGCGTCGCGAACCTGTTGTTCCTCGAACGGCTCGATCATCTGGTGCTCCAGGGCCATGCGGCGGATCCAGCGATCGGACTTGATGGACATCGGGTCCCTCGGCTCGGGTCGGATGGGCGGCGAGGCCGGAATATAGCCAGTCCCTTAAGGGTATGTGACGCCGGGGCTTGGGTTGAATCGGTCCGGGGGGCGGATTAGATTCTGGAGGCTTCTTGTGAAAATTCTCACGAACGGGCCCATGCTTCAGCCCTATATCCCCATCCTGCTGCTGCTCGCCTTTGTGATCGCCAATGCGATTCTCATGCTTGGCCTGTCACACCTCCTGTCGTGGTACCGGCCCACGAAGGTCAAGGCGGCGCCCTATGAGTCCGGCATGCCGGTCCTGGGCAGCGCCCATGAGCGGTTCTCGATCAAGTTCTACCTGGTCGCAATGATGTTCATCATCTTCGACATCGAGACCGTCTTCATGATTCCCTGGGCGGTGGCCTTTCGGCAGCTCAAGGCCCTCTCGGGCGTGCTGATCCTGGAAATGCTGGTCTTCGTGCTGATCCTGGCGGTGGGCTACATCTATATATGGAAACGGGGGGCACTCGAATGGGATTGAATGATCCCGCCCGGGTGGACACCGGCACCACCATGTCCATGACGTCGCCCAACTGGGTGACGACCTCGCTCGATTTCCTGACCAACTGGGCTCGCGCCAATTCGCTGTGGCCCATGCCGTTCGGCACCGCCTGCTGCGCTATCGAATACATGGCGACCGCGGCCAGCCGGTTTGATCTTGCCCGGTTCGGCATGGAGCGCCAGAGCTTCTCGCCCCGGCAGGCCGATGTGCTGATCTGCGCCGGTCGGCTGCCCTTCAAGCTTGCGCCGGTGATCCGGCGCATCTGGGACCAGATGCCGCAACCCAAATGGGCCATCTCGATGGGTGCCTGCGCCTCCTCGGGCGGCATTTTCGACAACTATTCCATGGTGCAGGGTATCGATACGATCATTCCGGTCGATGTGTACGTTCCAGGGTGCCCGCCTCGGCCGGAGGGGCTGCTGTACGGCATCCTGCTCCTGCAGAAGAAGATCAAGGGCGAGTCGGTGGCCGACCCCACGCTGCGCGACGAGCACCTGGTCGGGCCTGACGGGCTGTTCCTGCCGCCCGAGCGGATCGACGAACTGTCGGAACCGTTCGGGAATTCGGTCTCCCAGACCCGGTCATGAGCACCGCCGCCGCCGCGTCCCCGTCGGCCGCCGCCCTGCGTGCCCAGTTCGGCGACGGAGTCGAGCAGGTGGAAGTCTCCTGCGGGGACACCATCGTCTACGTTCAGCGCGAGCGAGCCCATGAGGTGCTGGCCTGGCTCAAGGACGCGCCCGACCAGCAGTTCGACTACCTCACCGACATCACCGCCGTTGACTACCGCGACCCCGAGCGTCCGCTCGAGGTGGTCTACCAGCTTCGTTCGCTGCGACGCCGGGCGGACTTGCGCATCAAGGCGGCGCTGCGTGACGAGCAGAACCTCGAGATCGCCACGGTCTGGGACCTCTGGAAGGGGGCAGACTGGCTGGAGCGCGAGGTGTTTGACATGTTCGGCGTGCGGTTCGTCGGCCACCCGGACCTCCGGCGCATCCTGATGTGGGAGACCTACGCCGAGGGCTATCCGCTCCGCAAGGATTTTCCGCTTCGGGGCCACTTCAGCCGCGCGGAGCAGACTCGTCAGGCGCTGGCGGCCAATCCGGAAGCGCACTATTCCCTCGAAGAGCTGTCCATCGCCGAGGCCTACGACGACCTGCCCGAGGACATGCACGAGCGCCTGGATCGCGGCGAGCGGGGGTTCCTCAAGTGACCGACACGCGCACGGTGGAAATGTCGCTTTCCACCCCGGGGCTGGATTCCGAAGGCCGCGTCAGCCGGGTGGCGCTGGGCCTGGCCGGTCAGGGTGGTGGCTACGATGAGGATTTTGGCGCCGACCACCTGCTGGTGAACATCGGCCCGCAGCACCCGGCCACGCACGGCGTGCTGCGCCTGGTGCTCGAGCTGGAGGGTGAGACGGTCAAGCGTTGCATCCCGCACGTGGGCTATCTCCATTCCGGGTTCGAGAAGCTGGGCGAGTACCGGACGTACAATCAGATCATTCCGCTCACCGATCGCACCGATTATCTGGCTCCCATGGCCAACAACGTGGGCCTGGCCCTCGCGGCTGAAAAGCTGATGGGACTGGAAATCACGGAGCGGTGCCGAGTCCTGCGCGTCATCGCGTGCGAAATGAGCCGCGTCATATCGCACCTGGTCTGGCTGGGCACCACCGGCATTGACCTCGGCGCGTACACACCGTTCCTGTGGTCCTTCCAGGAGCGCGAGCGCATCTACAACCTGCAGGAGGCCTGGACCGGGGCTCGGCTCACCACCAGCCTGACCCGGGTAGGCGGGCTCCTGGCCGACATCCCGGCCGGATGGGAAGACGGGCTCCGCGAGTTCTGCCGGACCTTTCCGGACACGCTCCGCGAAGTAGACACCATGTTCACCCGGAACGCCATCTGGTGCGGGCGCACCCAGGGCGTCGGCGTCCTGACCTACGACGAAGCCATCAACTATTCGCTCAGCGGCCCAATGCTCCGCGCCAGCGGTGTGGATTACGACGTGCGCAAGGACCGGCCCTATCTGGGGTACGATACCTACGATTTCGACGTGCCGATCGGTGAGCACGGCGACATCTATGACCGCTACCGGGTGCGAATGGAAGAAATGGCGCAGTCGGTCCGGATCATGGAGCAGGCGCTCGACCGCCTCGAGCCCGGGCCGATCAACGTGGACGATCCCCGCGTGATCCTCCCGCCCAAGTCGCGCGCCATGGGTGACATGGAAGCGATGATCTACCACTTCAAGCAGGTGATGGAAGGCGCCAAGCCGCCTCCGGGCGAGGCCTACATGGGCATCGAGAACCCGAAGGGCGAGCTGGGCTACTATCTCGTCTCGGATGGCACGGCCAAGCCGGTCCGCTGGCGCATCCGGCCACCGGCTTTCCTCAACCTTGCCGCGCTGCCAAAGATGTGCGAGGGCGCCTTGCTGGCCGACGTGATCGCGATCAACGCCAGCGTGGACATCGTCATGGGAGAGGTGGACCGATGAGTGGTGCAGCTGCCCACGCCGAAGAAGCGTACGAGCCGGTCTTCACCGGAGAAACCCTGGCCGCGCTGGAGCGTCGCTACGCCGAGTATCCCACACGGCAGGCGCTGCTGCTGCCGGCGCTGTGGGTGGTGCAGGAGAAACGCGGCTGGATCAGCGAGAAGGCCATCGGCGAAGTAGCCGCCGTGCTCGGGCTGACGCCGGCCCTCGTCAAGGGCGTCGTCACATTCTACACGATGTACCACACCCATCCAGTCGGCAAGTATTTCATCCAGGTCTGCACCACATCCCCGTGCGGGTTGTGCGGCGCCGAAGAGACGCTCAAGGCACTGCTCCTGCACACCGGCTGCGGGGAGCTCGGCGCCACCAGCGCCGATGGTCGCTTCACGGTCATCGAAGTGGAGTGCCTCGGAGCCTGCGGCTTCGCGACGCCGGTCATGATCAACGAGGAGTTCGTGGAAAGCGTGACACCGGAGACGGTGCCGGCGCTGCTCGAGAGGTATCGCTGATGGGGTTCCCGCATCCGAGTCATCCCGGCGAAACAGTCGTCCTCTCCCGGTATTTTGGCGATGCCGAGGCACGGACCTATGACGGCTGGGTCAAGCGGGGCGGTTACGAGGCGCTGCGCAAGGCGCTTGGCATGCCGCGCGAGGCCATCATCGAGGAAGTGAAGGCGTCGGGACTGCGCGGCCGGGGCGGGGCAGGCTTTCCGACCGGGTTGAAGTGGAGCTTCATGCCCAAGGACGACGGCAAGCCGCACTTCCTGGTGTGCAATGCCGATGAGTCCGAGCCAGGCACATTCAAGGACCGCGAGATTCTGCGGTGGACGCCGCACGCGCTCATTGAGGGCTGCGCCATCGGGGCCTACGCCATTGCCGCCGAGCGGTGCTACATCTATATCCGCGGCGAGTTCACCGAGCCCTGGGCCGTCATGGCTGCTGCGGTGGCCGAGGCCTACGCCAACGGCATCCTCGGCGAGAATGCGTGCGGAAGCGGGACACGAATCGATGTCACGCTGCATCGGGGCGCCGGCGCCTACATCTGCGGCGAAGAAACCGCGATGCTCAATTCGCTGGAAGGACGCCGTGGCAACCCCCGCATCAAGCCGCCCTTTCCCGCCCAGGCCGGCGCCTTCGGTCTGCCGACCACAGTCAACAATGTCGAGACGCTGGCTGCCGTGCCGCACATTCTCACTCGGGGAGCCGCGTGGTACAAGGGCCTGTCGCTAGGCAATCCCAAGAGCACTGGGACCAAGCTGATGTCGGTCTGCGGCCACGTGAAGCGGCCCGGCAATTATGAGATCACCATGGGCACCCCCATGAAGGATCTCATCTACGACATGTGCGGCGGCATGCCCGAAGGGCGGAAGCTCAAGGCCGTCATTCCCGGGGGGTCGTCGGTTCCCATCCTGACCGCTGAGGAGGCGGAGCGCTGCGTCACCGACTACGAAGGGGTGGTTGAGGCGGGTTCAATGCTGGGCTCGGGCGGCATGATCGTGATGGACGACAGCACCGACATGGTCTACCAGATCTGGCGGCTGGCGAAGTTCTACGCCCACGAGAGCTGCGCCCAGTGCACCCAGTGCCGTGAGGGCACCGGCTGGACCACGCGGATCCTCGCCCGCATCCTCGCTGGGGAGGGCAAGCCGTCCGATTACGACCTGCTGCTCGACCTGTCCCGGAACATGACCGGCACTACCATCTGCGTCCTCAGCGATTCATGCGCCGTGCCCATCGTGAGCGGCATCGAGAAATTCCGGGACGAATTCGAAGCCTATATCCGCCATGAGCGCGAGCCGGCGCTCGCGCTCGGGCCCGCGTGAGGTGAGATGAGCCAGGACATGGTGACCGTCACGATCGACGGCATCGCTGTCTCCGTGCCCAAGGGGACGACCATCATCGAGGCCGCCAAGCAGGCCGGCATCCTCGTACCGCATTACTGCTACCACCCGTCGTTGCCCGCGCCGGCGGTCTGCCGCATGTGCCTGGTCGAGGTGGAAAAGGCGCCCAAGCTCATGCCGGCGTGCGTTACCACCGTGGCGGACGGCCAGGTGGTCCATGTCCAGAGCGAACGCGCACTGGAGCAGCGCAAGGGCGTGCTCGAGTTCCTGCTCATCAATCATCCGCTGGACTGTCCCATCTGCGACCAGTCCGGGGAATGCGAGCTGCAGGACTACACCTTTCAGGAGGGCCGGGCGGCGACGCGCTACACCGATTTCGCCAAGCGCTACAACCCGGTCGAAGATTTCGGGCCGGACATTGTCTACGTGCCCAACCGCTGCATTCTCTGCACCCGCTGCGTCCGGTTCATGGGCGACGTGGCCCAGCAGGCGACGCTCAACGTGAGCGAGCGGGGGGATCGCGCCTTTATCGGGATCGCCGAGCAGGAGCGCCTGGACCATCCGTGGAGCGGGAACGTGGTGGATCTCTGCCCGGTCGGCTCGCTGCTCTCCAAGGACTTCCTGCACAAGGCACGCGCGTGGGACCTCGACAAGACAGGCAGCGTCTGCCCCGGCTGCAGCCAGGGATGCAATATCACCATCGAGATGCGCGACGATGCCGTGGTGCGCCTCAAGCCCCGGCCCAACATGGACGTGAACCGTCACTTCATGTGCGACCACGGCCGGCTCGACTATCGCTGGATGAATCGCGGTGACCGGGTCGAGGCACCACTCATCCGTGCCGGCGCTGGTGCCACCGCGGCGGCCGACTGGGATCGGGCACTCGACGCCGCCGGCGATCTGATCCGGGTGGCGCACGGCCAGGCGGTGATCCTCGCCTCGGGCCGCGCCTCACTGGAGTCGCTCGGGATGGTTCGAAAGCTGGTGGAGCGGCTGGAGGTCACCGCAGCGGTCAAGGTGCCGCAGGGAGACGAAGCGCCCCTCGCTGGAATTCCGGGGCTCGCCCTGCGCCGGGAACGGGTACCCAACCTCGATGGCGCCCGGATGCTCGGCTTCACCGCGGCGTGGGATTCCGCCGTGGAAGCCGCGCGCACGGCATCGCTGGTCCTGGTGCTCGACGCCGAGCTGAGCGAGGCAGAAGCATCGGCCCTGGCCAGCGCGAGCGGGACCGTGATCGCTCTCTCGTGTGTGGTGGCAGACTGGCAGGGCGCGGCGGCGGTGGTGCTGCCGGTCACCACGATGGTCGAGGAGAGCGGCGTTTACGTGAACCGGGACCGCCGGGCGCAGCGCTTCCAGCAGGCCAAGGCCGCGCCGGCCATGGCCCGACCGGCCTGGTGGGCCGCGGGCGAGATCCTGGCCGGTCAGGGCCCCGACATCGACTCGCCGTCGTCGCCGGCCGAGGCGTTCGAGATCGTGGTGCATGGCCATCCGGAGCTGGATGGGCTCACGCACGACGCGCTGGGGTGGGGCGGGCTGGTGGTGGGGCAGGGCGCGGAGGTGAGTGCGTGAGCCCGGAAATGAAGGGTTTTCTGCTGTTCTCCGTGATCAAGCTGCTGGTGGTATTTACGGTCGTCCTGGTCGGCGTGGCGATGCTCACGCTGATGGAGCGCAAGGTCTCGGCCTGGATGCAGAACCGCCGCGGACCCAACCGGGTCGGCTGGGCGGGGCTGCTGCAGCCGGCCGCCGACGGGCTGAAGAACATCCTCAAGGAAGAGACGCTGCCGGCGCGCTCGACCCGTGGCCTCTTCGTGCTGGCACCGGCGCTGTCGTTCATTCCCGCACTCATGCTCAGTGCCGTCATTCCCTTTGCGGCGCCACTCAGGCTCAATTTTGATGATCTGGGCGCCGCGCTGGCGGCGCACCTGCCGGTGATCGGCGGGCTGCTTGGTGCCATCGTGCACGGCCTGTTCGGTACCGTCGCCTATCATGGCGCGCTCCCGATGGTGGTGGCCGACGTGCCGGTGGGCTTCCTCTTTGTCATCTCGGTCAGCTCGATGGGCGTCTATGGGATTGCGCTGGCCGGCTGGGCATCCAACAGCAAGTACAGTCTCCTGGGCGGGCTGCGCGCCAGCGCACAGATGATCAGCTACGAAGTCGCCATGGGGATGAGTCTGATTCCCATCCTGCTCCTGAGCGGCAACGTCTCGTTCTCGGCAATCATTGCGGCGCAGCACACGCTCTGGTACATCCTCCCGCTGTTCTTCTCCTTTTTCCTGTTCCTGGTGTCCGGCTTTGCCGAGACCAACCGGTTGCCGTTCGACCTGCCCGAGGCGGAGTCGGAGCTCATCGCGGGATACCACACCGAATACAGCGCGATGAAATTCTCCATGTTCTTCATCGCCGAGTATGCCAACGTCGTGACCATCAGCGCCATGGTGGCGACCCTGTTCTTCGGCGGCTGGGACGTGCCGTTCACGCACTGGGATGAATCGGGCACCGTGCTGGCCGTGCTGGCCAGCGGCGCCTGCTTCTTCCTCAAGACGTTCTTCTGGATCTTCTTCGTGATGTGGATCCGATGGACACTCCCGCGCTTCCGCTACGATCAGCTCATGGCCCTCGGCTGGAAGGTGATGCTGCCGCTGGCACTGGGCTACATCATGGTCACGGCCACCACCGTCTGGTTGCTGGAGTCGGTGCTTGGCCTCTCGAGCGAGCTGCTGCGCATGGGGCTCCTCACCGCCCTCAACCTGGTGATTGCCGTCTGGGTATTCCGGCTGCTGGATCGCGGGGCGATCATCTCGGGTTCTGACCAGCGGCGCTTTCGTCTGGAAGCGGAACGTGCCGCCGCAAACGCAACCTTTGTCGGGCGCAGTGAAGCGCCGGTGGCTGGCTGATGGCAATAGGCGTCAAGGTCATGAAGCGGCCCGAAGCGGAGGTCAGCTACATCCGGGCCACGCTCAAGGGCCTGCGACTCACCTTCCGGCACATGTTCGAGACCAAGGTGACGATGCAGTACCCCGAGGAGAAGGCCACCCGCGACGAGCGGGGAGCATGGGCGCTCTCGGCACGCTGGCGGGGCACCCACCGCATGCTCACCGACGAGCAGGGACGCTCAAAATGCGTGGCCTGCGGCCTCTGCCCACAGATCTGCCCGGCGAATTGCATCAAGCTGGTGCCGGGCGAGGACGAGGCGGGGAACCGCTATCCGCTGATCTACGAGATTGACGAGTTCCGGTGCGTCTTCTGCGGGTATTGCCAGGAAGTCTGCCCCGAGGAGGCAATTCACGTCGGACAGCACTACGAGAACTCGGAATACAGCAGAGGCCGGTTTGTGTACGACCTCGAGCGGCTGCACGCCCAGACCCACGCGGTCTCGACGCTCTGGGACCCGTCCGATCCGGCGGGGGAATAGTGACGTCTTTCGTCTTCTACCTGTTCGCGATCACGGCCATCCTCGGCGCGGCGCTCTGCGTGGTCCAGCGGAGTGCTGTCGTGTCGGCCATGTGGCTCATGTCCACGATGTTCTCGCTCGCCGCACTGTTCATCCTGCTGCACGCGGAGCTGCTGGGCATCCTGCAGATCCTGGTGTACGTGGGCGCGGTGCTGGTGCTGTTCCTCTTCGTCGTCATGCTGCTCAACCTCGACCGTGAGGCCGCCGATATCCGCGGGCCCGGCGGCATCGGCGCCGCCGTCTCGATCGCCGGGCTGCTCCTGGTGGAGCTGATAGCGCTCTGGCGCTACACCCCCGCACGAGTGGCCCAGGAACTGGCCCAGTATCCGCACGCGTCTGGCGCGGTCCTGGGCGGCGCCGCAACGCTGCAGGCCGCGACGGCCGAGCACGGGGTGGTGGGCGCGATCGCGGAACCCATGTTCCGGACTTACCTCGTGCCGTTCGAGATCACTTCGCTGCTGCTGCTCGCCGCGCTGGTTGGCGCGGTAGTGCTGGCCAAGCGGAGGATCTGATGCCACAGCCGAGCTTCCTCGGGCCGTCGCTGGCCGTCAGCGCCATCCTGTTCAGCATCGGAGTCGCCGGCGTTCTCCTGCGACGCAATGCGATCATCGTGTTCATGTGCGTCGAAATCATGCTGAATGCCGTGAACCTGGCGTTCATCGCACTGGCGCAGCTCCATGGGGTGGGGGGGCAGATCATGGTGTTCTTCGTCATGACGGTGGCGGCCGCCGAGGCTGCCGTCGGCCTCGCGATCATTCTCGCGATCTTCCGCCATCGGCAATCGGTGGACCTCAAGAACATCAACCTGCTCAAGGGCTGATGACTCACTCCCTCGTTGTACCCGCCCGCGAAGCGGCCAGCCAGGGTGGGGCCATCGCCTGGCTCTGGCTTACGATTGCGTTGCCGCTGGCGGGCTCCTTGGTGAATGGCTGGCTCTCCGTGAGCCGCTCCCGGGCCAAGGCTGTGGTGTCGGTGGTGGGTCCTGGCGTGCTGTTCGCCGCGTTTGCCGTGGCGCTGGCGGCATTTCTCCAGCTGCGGGGTCTTGAGGCCGAGCACCCGATCGTCCAGACGTTCTGGAGCTGGCTCCCGGTGGGCAATCTCCATATCAATTTTGCCATCCAGTATGATCAGCTCTCGGCGGTCATGCTGCTGGTCGTCACCGGCGTCGGCAGCCTGATTCATCTGTTCAGCGTTGGCTACATGCGGAGCGATGCCGGTTACGCTCGGTACTTTGCGTACCTGAACCTGTTCATCGTCTTCATGCTGGTGCTGGTCCTCGGGGCAAATTATCCGGTGCTCTTCATTGGCTGGGAAGGCGTGGGCCTCGCCTCCTACCTGCTGATCGGTTTCTGGTTCAGCGACAAGGCCAACGCCGATGCGGGGAAGAAGGCCTTCCTGGTCAACCGGATCGGCGATTTCGGCTTCCTCGTGGCCATGTTCATGCTCTGGCAGGCCGCCGGCACCCTGGACTTCACCGGCGTCACCGCCTGGGCGGCCGCCCGTCCGGACCTGGTGGGCTCGGGGCTCGTCACTGCCATCGCCCTCTTCATGTTCCTGGGCTGCGCCGGCAAGTCAGCCCAGATCCCGCTCTATACCTGGTTGCCCGACGCGATGGCGGGCCCGACACCGGTTTCAGCGCTGATCCATGCCGCGACCATGGTCACCGCCGGCGTCTATCTGGTGGTGCGAAGCAACGCGATCTTTGCGATGAGTCCCGTCGCCAGCACGGTGGTGGCGGGCGTGGGCGCCCTCACCGCACTCTTTGCGGCCACCATTGGCCTGCGCCAGTACGACATCAAGAAAGTGCTGGCCTATTCCACCGTCTCGCAGCTTGGCTACATGTTTGTGGGCGTCGGGACTGGCGCATATGTGGCCGGCATCTTTCACCTCGTCACGCACGCCTTCTTCAAGGCACTGCTCTTTCTCGGGGCCGGCGCCGTGATCCATGCGATGCACGAGGCCTACCATGCGACCCATTCCGGCGCCGATGCGCAGGACATGCGAAACATGGGCGGGCTGAGACGCTACATGCCCGTCACCTGGTGGGTGATGCTCCTGGCGACGCTCGCCATCGCCGGCATTCCGCCGTTCTCGGGCTTCTTCTCGAAGGATGAGATCCTGTCGCTGGCCTTTGCGCGAGGGGCCGAGCAGCCGCTGTTCTATGTGTTCTATGGCTTCGGATTGCTGGCGGCACTGCTCACGGCCATCTACATGGCCCGACTGATGGCGATGACCTTCCTCGGAGCCAACCGCACCGGTGCCGAGGAGGCCACGCACTTGCACGACGCGCCGCGCACCATGACCTGGCCGCTGGTCGTTTTGGCGCTGCTGTCAGTCGTGGGCGGACTTGTCAACCTGCCGCACCTGGTCGGCGGGCAGCAGTGGCTGGATCGTTGGCTCGAGCCGGTGCTGGCTCCCGCTGCCGCGACGCCGTTCGGAAGCGCGCTGCGCCTGCCGGAGGGTTCCACCGAGCTGGTGCTGGTGGGCATCGCCGTACTGGTGGGGGTCGTGGGCCTCGTCATCGGGTTCCGCGGCAACCTGGCGCGCCCCGTGGTCACGCCGGACGCCGCCCCGGCGGAACGCGGCCTGAACCGGGTGCTGTTCCACAAGTACTGGATCGATGAACTGTATGACCGCGTCATTGTGCGGCCCCTGGTGTGGCTCTCCCGTGCTGTGCTGTGGAAGACGACGGACAAGGGTCTGATCGATGGCGCATTCGTCAACGGATCGGCCTGGTTTGCTCGCAGTGTCCTGGGCAAGGCCGGAAGCCTGTTGCAGAACGGGCAGGTCGGCCTCTACGTGATCGCCTTCCTCGTCGGCGCGCTCTGGATCCTGCGCGTCATGGTGGGGTGACAATACCATGACCGCATTCCTCGACTCCATCGGCTATGGCAGCTGGGTGCTTCACGTCCTGGTGCTGCTGCCGCTCGTGGGCGTTCCCCTGGTGCTGCTGGCGCCCGTCCGGGCGGCCAAGCATGTCGCGCTGGGCGTGGCACTGGCGGAGTTCATCGTGTCGGCCGGCCTCTGGTGGCATTTCGATCCGGCCGCCGGCATGCAGTACCAGTCGACGCTCGCCTGGATGCCGCTCTGGGGCATCAGCTACACCGTGGGGCTGGACGGCACCAGTCTGGTCATGGTGCTGCTGACCACCCTGCTGGGGCCCATTTCCGTCCTGGGCAGCTATCGCTACATCACCCAGCGCGAGCGCGCGTTCTATGCCTTGCTGCTGGCCATGGTCACCGCGATGGTCGGCTGCTTCATCGCGCTCGACCTGTTTGTCTTCTACGTCTTCTTCGAGCTGATGCTGATTCCGATGTACTTCCTGATCGGGATCTGGGGTGGCTCCCGCCGGATGTATGCGGCCATCAAGTTCTTCGTGTACACGTTCCTGGGCTCGCTGCTCATGCTGGTGGCCATCGTGGTGCTGGTCTGGAAGGTCGCGGCGGCCACGGGGACGCTCTCATTCGCGTACGACCAGGTGCTGCGGCATGCCGGCGCGGCAGGAACGGCGGCACCGTGGTTGTTTGGCGCCTTTGCGCTCGCCTTTGCCATCAAGGTGCCCATCTTTCCCCTGCACACCTGGCTGCCGGATGCGCACACCGAGGCGCCCACCGCGGGCAGCGTGATGCTGGCCAGCGTCATGCTGAAAATCGGGACCTACGGCTTCATCCGCTTCGCGGTGCCCTTTTTCCCCTCGGTAGCGCTGAGTCCGAAGGTCACGGCGCTGATCGTAGTACTGGCCGTGATCGGGATCGTGTATGGTGCGCTGGTCGCCATGGTGCAGCCAGACTTCAAGCGGCTGGTGGCGTACAGCTCGGTCAGCCACCTGGGCTTCGTGATGCTGGGGATCTGGGGCCTCACGCTCCAGAGCGTGCAGGGCGCCCTCATGGTCATGATTGCGCACGGGCTTTCCACCGGCGCGCTGTTCCTCATGATCGGCATGCTCTACGAGCGCCGCCACAGCCGTGACATCGCCGCCTTCGGCGGCATTGCCCGGAGCGTGCCCATCCTGAGCCTGATCCTCACCCTGGTGGCGTTCTCGTCGATCGGGTTGCCCGGTCTGAATGGTTTCGTGGGTGAGTTTCTCGTGCTGCTGGGCAGCTTTGGCCGATTCCCCTGGGCCACGGGCATCGCCACGACGGTGGTGATCCTGGCCGCCGCGTACCTGCTCTGGGCACTCCAGCGCATCATCTTCAACCCGATCGACAAGCCCGAGAACGAGTCCATGACCGACCTTTCCGTGCGCGAGCTGGTGGTGCTGGCGCCGCTCGTGCTCGGCATTCTCTGGATGGGACTCTATCCCGCGCCATTGCTGCGCCGGACCGAGACGGCGGCCCGCCAGTTCATCGAGTATGCACGGCCACCGGCTGCCCGGGCGCTGGACACTGTGCGTCCGGAGGTCGTGCCGTGAACGCCATCGACCTCTCCTCGCCGCAGGGCATGACCCAGGCGCTGTTACCCGAGCTGCTGCTCGTCGGGGCAACCCTGGTCGTGCTGCTGGTGGTGGCCTGGCGGCACCGGACGGCTGCCGACAGCCGCCTGGCCGGATGGATCAGCGCGGCAGGACTCGTGGTCTCCGGCGGCGGACTCGCCTGGCTCTGGCTTCACCATGCCCGTGCAGCCGGCCTTGCGCAGATGATCGCGCTCGACGGGTACCGCTATGCGGCTGACGGGCTGATCCTGCTTGCGGCACTGGGAACGGTGCTGGCGTCCCTCGGCTACCTCGAACGGGAAGGGATGCTGGCGCCCGAGTACTACCCGCTCATCCTGATGGGAACCGCGGGCATGCTGTTCCTCGCGGGGGCGGAAGATCTCATCGTGCTCTTTCTCGGGCTCGAGGTCATGTCCGTCGCGGTCTATGTGCTGGCCGGGTTTGACCGCCGGGATGTCTTCTCGGCCGAAGCGGCGCTCAAGTACTTCCTCATTGGCGCCTTTGCGTCGGGCTTCCTGCTCTACGGCATCGCCCTGACGTACGGGGCCACCGGCCAGACCAGCATGCAGCTGATCGGGGCCGCGCTCGCCACTGGCGCACCCTCGTTGCTGGCCCGGCTTGGCCTGGGCCTGCTGCTGATCGGCCTCGGCTTCAAGGTGGCGGCGGTGCCCTTCCATATGTGGGCTCCGGACGTGTACGACGGCTCGCCCACTCCGGTCACCGGCTACATGGCCACCGGCGTGAAGGTGGCGGCGTTCATCGCACTGTCCCGGCTGCTGGTCGAGTCGTTCCCGGCGCTCGACCAGTTCTGGCAGCCGGTGGTCGGCGTCCTCGCGGTCGTCACCATGGTGGCCGGAAACCTGATTGCGCTGGCGCAGAAAACCGTCAAGCGCATGTTGGCGTACAGCTCGATCGCCCACGCCGGCTATCTCCTGGTGGCGCTCTGGCCCGGCACCCATCTCGGCACCAGTTCCGTGATGCTGTATCTGGCCGCCTACACGCTCACCACGCTCGCGGCCTTCGTCCTGCTCGCCTCCCTCGGCCGCGATGGCGAGCGCTCGGTACGCTTTGACGATCTTGCCGGGCTGGCCCGCCAGCGGCCCTGGACGGCGCTCGCCCTGACGATCTGCATGCTCAGCCTGCTCGGGTTTCCGGGCACCTTCGGGTTCATCGGCAAGTGGTACATCCTGCAGGCGGTGCTTGCCACCAGGCAGTACATTCTGCCGGTCGTGCTGGTGCTGACAAGCGTGGTCTCCGCCGGATATTACCTGCCCGTGATCATGGCCATGTACATGCGCGAGCCGGGCGAAGGTGCGGCCTGGCAGGGACTTCGCCTGGCCCGGCCGGCGGCGTGGGTGGCGGGGCTTTCGGTGGTGGCGGTCATTCTGGTTGGTGTGCTGCCCAACGGCGCCATCGGCATCGCCATCAACAGCGTCCGCTCGCTGGTCATGACCCAGCTGCCAATGGCGGGACACTGAGCGATGAAAGTTCCTCGTACGATCTTCCGGGAATATGACGTTCGTGGCATCGTCGATAGCGAGCTGACGCCCGAATTCGCCCGGGCGCTCGGACGGGCGTATGCGTCGGTGGTCTGGGACAAGGTGGGGCATGCGCCAGTGCTGACGGTGGGTCGCGATAACCGCCCGTCAGGTGACGCGCTGGCCACCGGGTTTCGCCAGGGCATCGCGGATGCGGGCGGGACGGCGGTGGACGTCGGCATGCTGCCGACGCCGGCGCTCTATCTGAGCGTTCACGCGCTCGAATCCGATGGCGGAGCGCAGGTCACCGGCTCGCATAATCCGCCTGAATTCAACGGTTTCAAGATGGTGGCGGGCGGTGAATCGCTGCACGGTCCTGAGATCACGCATCTCTGGGAATTGATCGAGACGGAATCCTGGCGGAGCGGGGCAGGGGCGGAACGAGCGGACTCCTCGATGCTCGGTCGCTATCGCGACGCCATCTGTGAACGGAACTCGCTGGACCGGCCCGTCAAGGTCGTCGTTGATTGCGGGAACGGCGTGGCCAGCCTGATTGCGGTGGCGACGTTGCGGCAGGCCGGCGCGGAAGTGATCCCGCTCTTCTGTGACTCGGATGGAACGTTTCCCAATCATCACCCCGACCCGACGGTTCCCGAGAACCTGACTGACCTGCGGGCCGAGGTGCGCCGCAGTGGCGCTGAACTTGGCATCGCCTTCGACGGCGATGGCGACCGGATCGGCGCCGTCGATGAAAGTGGCCGGGTCCTCTATGGCGACCAATTGCTCATTCTCTTCGGGCGCGACGCGGTGGCACGTTTTGGCCGCGGCTCGACGGTTATTTTCGACGTGAAGTGTTCGGATGTGCTTCCGGAGGCATTGCGGGCGGCTGGCGCACGGCCGGAGATGTGGAAGACCGGCCACTCGCTGATCGAGGCGCGCATGAAGGAGCTGGACGCCCCGCTCGCCGGCGAGATGAGTGGACACATCTTTTTCGGCGGTGATTACTACGGGTTTGATGACGCCCTCTTTGCCGCGGCGCGACTCCTTGGCATTGTCTCGCACGCCAAGTACGGCCTGGCGGCGCTGCTGGCCGACGTGCCTGAGACTTTCGCCACGCCCGAAATCCGGGTGGAGTGTCCCGAGGACCGCAAGTTTGCCATCGTGGCCGAGGCAGCGAGCCACTTCGGCAGCAAGTACCCGGTCAATACCATTGACGGCGTGCGCATGTCCTTCCCGCAGGGCTGGGGCCTGGTCCGGGCGAGCAACACCCAGGCGGTGCTCGTGCTGCGCTTCGAGGCCAAGAGCCAGGAACTGCTCGAGACCTATCGCGCCGAGGTCACACAATGGCTCGCGGCACAGGGTGTCCGCGGCTGACCCGTGACACGCCGCCGGACATGGCTGCTTGCCGGCGGCGCACTCGTCGTGGTCTGCCTCTTTGCCGGCCGATTCACCGCCGAGCTGCTGGCCGACCGCTGGTGGGCGGCGCAGTTTTCCGACGAGGCCAGCCGGGTCGTGACACGCTGGCATTTGTGGGCCCTTGGCATGGGCGGCGTCGCCGTGATCTTTGCCACGGCCTGGTTTGTCCTGCAGATGCTGATTGTTATCCGGGCCGTAGGCTCGGTGCAGATTCTTCGGGATGTCGGCGGGCTCCAGTTCCGTGAGGTAGTGAGGCCCGGCGCGCTCAAGACCTTTGCGCTGGGCGCGGGTGTCTGCCTGGGGATCGTCACCGGCATCAGCATGGCCGGCGAGTGGCCCGCCGTACTGCTTGGGATCCATGGGCTCACGATGGGCATCACGGATCCGCTGCTCCAGCACGACGCCGGCTGGTATGTCGCGCGACTTCCTCTCTGGCAGCTCCTTCACAGCTTCACGCTTGCCCTGGCGCTGCTCGCGCTGGTCACGGCGACGGTCCTGTATGCCGTGATGGGGGCCCTCCGGCTGGATCGTCGCCGGCCCGCCATCAATGATCACGCCCGACGCCATCTTGGGGCGCTCCTTGCGCTGGTTGCGCTCGTGATTGCGTGGGGCTTTCTGCTCCGCACCAGCGGTGTCGTGGCGCAGGCTGGCGCGCCTGATCCCGCGGCCGGGTTTCACCGCAACGCCCTGGTCGGCCCTGCTCTGGCGGGGACCGCCTTGATGGTGGCGGCGTTGTCGGCGCTCTGGTCCGGCTATGGGCGCCACGCGTTGCTTGCGGCGGGCTGGGCCGTGCTTGGTGTCGCGACCCTCGTGGCCCGCACCGGTGTCCCGTTGCTGCTGCCGGAGAACGCCACCAGTCTGCCGGATTCGCTGCGCCAGACGTTCGAGGATTCGGCGTTCGGACTGGGCGCACGCGATGGCGAGGCGCCGGCGACCCTCGGGGCCGCACCGCTGTTCGAGCGGCCCGATGTGCGGCAGCTCTTTGGTTCCGGCGCGCAGGTGGTCGCGATATCCGCCGCCAGGCTGCCGGTCGCCAACATTCCTCGGCCGGTCTGGCTGGCGTTGATCGAGCCGGAGGCAGGTCCGCCCGCCATCGTGGCCATCGCCGCCGACACCGCCGGCGCTGGCGGAAGCGCGCTCGCGTATCGCTTGCAGGATTCGCTCGCCTATCCGACGCTCTATTCGCTGGTCAAGCTTGGTCCCGCGGCGGTTCGCCCTGGCGCTCCCGACGTGGCGGCGGTGGAATCCGCTCGAGGCGTACCGGTGGGCGGATCGCTGCGCCGCCTGATGCTGAGCTGGGCGACACAATCGCGTCTGGCGTTCGGCGCCCCGCGGATCGACTGGGCCTTGCACCCGATGGCACGGCTCAATCGGCTGGCTCCCTTTGCGGACTGGTCCGGCATGCGGTCCTCGGTCCAGGATGGAAGAGTGGTATGGCTGGCAGACGGCTACATCGCCAGTTCCAATTTCCCGCTCACCAGACCGGAGCCGTGGCTGGGCGGCTCAGCCCGGCTGCTCAGGGCGGGATTCATCGGCGTGATTGACGCCGAATCCGGCGCCACCCGGATATTCCGGCGGCCCGATGGCGGCGCCCTGGCCGAAGCGTGGGCCGATCTGTCCCGGGGCCTGGTGGAGCCGCCGGGGGCATTGCCGACAGGACTCCTCGCCGCCGCCGGACCGGCCAGCGCACTCGCCGACGTTCAGGCGCAGATCCTGGTGCAGCGGCTGGCTGCGGCAGGTGGGGCGGAACTGGTGAGGGTGGGCGTCGCCGGGGCGCAGCTGGAAGAGAGCTGGACTGAGGACGCGTCACCGATGCTGAGCCAGCCGGTGGCTCTCGGCGGCGCCGACCACCTCTTCGCGGTCATCAGCATGACCGGTACGGCCCCGCCGGCTGTCACCCTGCTGGGCACGGCACCACTGGGATCTCCGGCGGCGCTGGAGCGGATGTGGGGCCGCTTTGCCACCTTTGCTCCGATTCAGGATTCAGTCCTGGGCGATGGCGCCCATCTGCGTGCGGGCAGCGTGCACCTCTGGTCGTCTCCCCAAGGTCTTGCGGCCCTCGAGGTGACCACCGCCGCGCGACCCGGTGCGCGACCCGCCATCGTCTGGGTATCGGTGGCCGTCTCGGACCGGCTCGGCGCCGGACGAACCTTCGAGCTGGCCTGGCAGAACTTGCTGGGCAACAGCAGTCCCATTGCCCCGGGCCAGGGTGGCAGCACGTTGGAGGAGGCGCGGCGCTGGATGCAGATCGCCGACGAGGCGCTTCGCAGCGGTGACTGGGGCGCATTTGGCCGAGCTTTTGAGGCCCTGCGGGGCGTGCTGCAGGCCGGCAAATAGGACTTTGCCAAATGGTGCGCCGGCCGTAGGTTAGTGGTTGATCCGTTCCCACTGAAACATTCGCCACAGGAGGTCCCCATGGCATTGCTCCCTGACTCCTCCACTCCTCGTCGCGGCTTTCTCGGCCGCATGGCGGTCGCGGCGACAGCACTTGGGCTGAGCGGTTCAGTCGCCGCCCCACTCGCAGCTGCTACTGAATCCAGGAGCCGGAACCCGGGAACCGATCCCGATCTCGACGCCTGGTTCGGCAAGCTCACGGGCAAGCATCGCCAGGTCTTTGATGCGCCTGCCGCCAATGGCGGCATGCCTGCGGTCTGGCCGAGAGTCTATCTGCTCACGATGGGCGCGACCTATCCGGGTGAGCAGAGCACCGCGATGGTCATCCTTCGGCACGCCGCCATACCGCTGGCCATGAGTGACGCGCTCTGGAGCAAGTACCATTTCGGCGAAATGTTCGACATCAAGACAGGGGACAAGCCGGCGACCGCCAATCCATTTGCCACGATCACCGGCTTGCCGATTCCCGGTCTCGGCGTGACCGAACTGCTCAAGTCGGGCGTGCTGATCGGTGCCTGCGATGCCGCACTTACCGTCTTCAGCGGGGCTGCGGCAAAGAAGATGAACCTCGACCCCGCGGCGGTGAAGCGTGAGTGGGTTGCCGGCCTCTATCCGGGGATTCAGGTCGTGCCGTCCGGCGTGATGGCAGTCGGGCGCGCCCAGGAGCTGGGCTGCAGTTATTGCTTTGCCGGTTGACAGCAATGGCGGGGACGCGCCAGGGATGCGCGCCCCCGCTGCCCGCCTCATCGCCATCCACGCTATCTCCCTACCTTGATTGAGCTTGGGCCCCCGGCTACCTTCGGTGATTGTTCCGAAACCGGGGGCATTCGACCATGTCGAGAACAGCGGTTCTGGCCCTCGGAGGCAATGCGCTCTCCCACTCGGGCGAGCGGGCCACAATCGCCAACCAGTTCCGCCACGCGCGCGAGAGCGTAGCGCCGATCGTGGAACTGGCTCGGGATGGCTGGAACATCGCCATCGTCCACGGCAACGGTCCTCAGGTGGGCGACGAACTGGTGCGGCACGAACTCGCCAGCGCGGAGGCCGAACCACTGCCCCTCGGTGTGCTCGTCGCGGGCACGGCGGGATGGATCGGCTACATGCTGCAGCAGTCGCTCGAGAATGGCCTTGCTGATGCCGGCGTCGATCGCCCTGTCATCACGATCATCACGCAGACGGAGGTGGATCCCTCCGATCCGGGCCTCGAGCGCGCGACCAAGCCGATCGGGCACGAAATGCCGCAGAGCCGGGCCGACCTCTTGCGGGCGACGGGCATTCCGGTGGGCAAGGACGGGGCAGGGCGCTGGCGTCGCCTGGCCGCCAGCCCGCTGCCGATCGGCATCGTCGAGGCTGCGCTGGTCCGTTCGCTGGTGCATGCCGGCGTGATCGTGATTGCTGCGGGAGGCGGGGGACCGCCAGTCTATCGGGACCCGCTGCTCGGGTTCGAAGGGCTCGATGCGGTGGTGGATAAGGACCTGGTCGCGTCACTGCTCGCGACCGGGCTGGAGGCGAATGTGCTGTTGATCCTGACCGATGTGGACGGGGTCTACCGCAATTGGGGCGCCGCTGACGCCAAGCGCATTCCACGAATGTCGCTCGACGAGGCCGATGCCCTCATCGGGTCAGGGACCGTCCCGGCTGGCAGCATGCAACCGAAGCTGGAGGCGGCAATCGAATTTGTTCGCGCCGGCGGAGACCGGGCGGTCATTGCCCGCCTCGCCGACGGCCCGGCTGCCCTCAGGGGTGAGACCGGAACGACAATTGCGAGGGAGACGTGAATCTTCACGAGTACCAGGCGCGCGAGCTGCTCAAGGCGGCGGGCGTGCCGATGTTCGATGGCGGTGTGGCGAGTACACCCGAAGAGGCCGAAGCGATCGCGCGCAAGCTGGGCGGGAACACGGTCGTCAAGGCGCAGGTGCACGCGGGCGGCCGTGGAAAGGCGGGTGGTGTGAAGCTGGCGAATTCGCCGGACGAAGCGCGCCAGCATGCCAAGGCCATCCTGGGCATGAGCATCAAGGGGCTGACCGTCAGCAAGGTGCTGGTTGTCCCCGCCGCCGAAATCGCCAGCGAATCCTACGTCGGGCTGATCATGGATCGGGTCACCCAGGGACCGGTCTTCATCGTGAGCGCGGCGGGTGGAGTGGACATCGAAGAGGTCGCTGCCACCACGCCCGAAAGGATCACCCGGCTGCCGATCGATCCAGTCTACGGCCTGCTGCCGCACCAGGCCCTTGGCCTGGCATTTTCACTCTATCAGGATTACGCGCAGGTCCGGACTGCTGCGCGGATCATGCAGCAACTCTACCAGGTGTTCACCGCCAACGGCTGTTCGCTCGCGGAGGTGAATCCACTGGTGACGACCCCCGCCGGAGAGGTGCTCGCGCTCGATGCCAAGATTTCGCTGGACGACAATGAGCTGGACCGTCGCCCCGATCTGGCTGCGCTGCGTGACGATTCCGCTGAGGCGCCGAGTGAAGTGGCTGCCCGCCAGGCGGGCCTGACCTTCATCAAGCTCGACGGCAACGTCGGATGCGTGGTCAATGGCGCGGGATTGGCGATGGCGACGATGGATCTGGTCAAGTATTACGGTGGTGAGCCCGCAAATTTCCTGGACATCGGCGGCAGCTCGAACCCGGCCAAGGTAGTCAACGCCCTCCGCATCATCACGTCCGATCCCGCGGTGAAAGCCATCCTCTTCAACATTTTCGGCGGGATCACGCGCACCGACGACGTTGCCAATGGGATCCGGACGGCGCTGGAAGAGTTCCCGGTGACGGTGCCGATCGTGGTGCGGTTGACGGGAACAAACGAGGCTGAGGCAGTAAAGATCCTGCAGGGCATTGGCATGACGGCGCTGAGCGACATGGACGAAGCAGTCGAGAAGGTGGTGGCGCTCGTGAAGGAGGCGGCGTGAGCATCTTCATCAACCGCGACACCCGCCTCGTCGTCCAGGGCATCACGGGCCGTGACGGCTCGTTCCACAGTCGCCAGATGATGGAGTACGGCACCAGCATCGTGGCCGGCGTCACCCCGGGCAAGGGCGGTCAGCAGTTCGAGGGCCAGGTCCCCATCTTCAACACCGTGGCCGATGCCGTAGCGCAGGCCGGTGCGAATACCTCGGTCATCTATGTTCCGCCCGCCGGTGCGGCCGGCGCCATCATGGAGGCGGTGGACGCCGGGATCGGGCTGGTGGTCTGCATTACGGAAGGCGTGCCCGTCATGGAGATGACACGGGTCATGCCCTACGTCCGCGCACGGGGGGCACGGCTCATCGGGCCGAACTGTCCGGGGCTCATCTCGCCCGGCCAGAGCAAGGTGGGAATCATCCCGGGCAACATCTGCGCGCCGGGGCGCGTCGGATTGGTGTCCCGAAGCGGCACGCTCACTTACGAGGTCGTCAATCACCTGACGCTCCAGAAGATCGGTCAGAGCAGCTGCGTGGGCATCGGTGGCGATCCGTTGATCGGCACCAACTTCATTGACTGCCTCCGGGCATTCGAGAACGACCCCGATACCGACGCGGTGGTGATGATTGGCGAAATCGGCGGCACTGACGAACAGAACGCTGCTGACTTCGTGCAGGCCAGCATGTCCAAGCCGGTCGTCGGATTCATTGCCGGCCAGACGGCGCCCAAGGGGCGTCGGATGGGTCACGCGGGCGCCATCATCTCGGGCTCGAGCGGCACCGCTGAGGAAAAGATGGCCGCGTTCGGCGCCGCCGGGATCGCCGTGATGAAGCGACCTGTGGATGTGGTGGAGCTGGTCAGGCGGGCGCTCGCGTAGGGGCTCGGGCCCGGTTCATTCACGGAGAGTTTCATGTCAGGCAATCGAACGCTGGCCATCATCAAGCCGGATGCTATCGAGAGCGGAAAAGCCGGGGTCATCCTGGCGCATCTCGAGCGCGAGGGCTTCACCGTCCGCGCCGCACGGCTGGTTCGGATGTCGCCGGGGCAGGCGGGCGCATTCTACGAGGTGCACCGGGGCCGGCCGTTCTACGATGAGCTGGTGCGATTCATGTCGAGCCGGCCATGCATGCCGCTCGTGCTGGAGCGCGACGATGCGGTGGCGCGCTACCGTCTGGTCATCGGCGCCACGGATCCGGCGGAAGCCGATGCCGGAACGGTTCGCAAGCTGTACGCAGAATCCAAGGGGCGGAACGCCGTGCACGGCTCCGACAGCGACGACAACGCCCAACGCGAGATCGGGTTCTTCTTTTCCGAAGGCGAGCTGGCCCAGCTCTGGGCCGAGGGCTCGGCTTGACCTAACTTGCGCCGTTGTCTAGCTTTAATGGCTATGCTTCAAGTTGACTTGCGGGACATCCGGCGGGGTCCGGTCACCACGGACGGGCAGCTCGCTCAGGACGACCCCGCGCTGGAAGGGCTGGAGATCCAACTGCTTGCGCCGGTGGAGGTGACCGGGCGGGTGCAGGCCACCGAGGAAGGCGACTTCCTGTGGCGCGGTTCCATCCGCACCCGGGTCGCGGGCGAGTGCCGCCGCTGCCTCGCGCCGCTCGAGCTGGACGTCGCCGTCGAGCCCGATATCCTCTTCAGCGCCGACCCGGATTCGGCCGAGGACCCCAGCGTGTACCAGTTGGCGGCGAGCGATACCCATCTTGAGTTGGCGAAAGCCATTCGCGAGGAACTTGCGCTGGCCGTGTCGCCACTCCCGGTTTGCCGGGAAGACTGTGCCGGTCTATGCCCACGGTGTGGTGCAGACCTCAATGCGGGCCCGTGCGGTTGCACGGCGGCCGCCGAACCCGTCTAGAGGATTCAATGGCAGTCCCGAAGCGTCGTACCTCGAAGTCGCGCAAGCGCCTCCGCCGCGGTCACCATAACGCGATCTCCACCACGCCGCAGGCCTGCGCACGATGCGGGTCCCCCAAGCTGCCCCACCGCGTCTGCGGATCGTGCGGCTACTATCGCGGCAAGAAGCAGGTCGAGGTCGAGGACCAGTAGCCGTGATCCGCGTCGCGCTAGACGCGATGGGGGGCGACACCGCTCCGCAGGCCGAAGTCGAGGGAGCACTCCTGGCGATCCAGGAGTATCCCGACCTGCAGGTCCAGCTGGTCGGTCGCCCTGAGGCGGTGCACGCCGTGCTGGCCGGCCGGCCCGGCGCGGAGGCTGCACGCCTGTCAGTGATTCCTGCAAGCGAAGTGATCGGCATGGAGGAGAAGCCATTGGCTGCGGTGCGGGCCAAGCGCGACTCCTCGATCGTTGTCGGGCTGGGCCTGCAGAAGCGGGGCGAGTCGGACGCGTTTGTCTCGGCCGGCAATACGGGCGCCGTGCTCGCAGCTTCTACCATCCAGCTCGGCTTGCACGATGGAGTGGAACGGGCCACGGTCGCGACGCTGTTTCCCACCGCGGACGCCCCGGTGCTGGTCCTCGATGGCGGCGCCAATGTCGATTGCAGCGCTCGCGAGCTCGCCGGCTTTGCCCTGCTCGGGATGGTCTACGTGCGCGAGATCTTTGGGCGGCCGGACCCGGCCATCGGGCTGCTCAACGTCGGCGAGGAAGAGGAGAAGGGCAACGCCGCGGTGCGCGAGGCCAATCGGCTCCTCCGGGCCATGCCCGGCATCCGCTACATCGGGAACATCGAGGGGCGCGACATCCTGGCCGGCCACGAGAAGCACGGGGCAGTCGACGTGGTCGTTTGCGACGGATTCGTCGGCAACATCGTCCTGAAGTTCTACGAGTCGGTCGCCCGGCTCATCGTGCGGATGGTCAAGCGCCAGGCGCCCGCGATCCTGGAACGCGACGACGTGCGCAAGGTGTTCCGAACCCTCGACTATGCCGAGTATGGCGGTGCACCCCTGCTGGGGGTCAAGGGAGTCTCGATCATCGCCCACGGCTCTTCCGGGCCCAACGCCATCAAGAACGCGCTGCGTGTTGCGCAGCAGGCCGTCCGCGCCGAGCTGAGCGAGCACATCCGGCTGGAGCTGGCCCAGCGGGCCGCCGTGGCCAGCACATGAAGGGCCCGCCCCGTCCCTTTGCCCGCATCGCCGGCCTTGGCGTCGCCGTGCCCGAGCGCGTCGTTCCCAACAGCTGGTTCGAGGAGCGGCTCGACACGTCCGACCAGTGGATTGTGGACCGTACCGGCATCCGGGAGCGGCATTTTGCCGGCCCGGCCGATACGGTAGCGAGCCTCTCCGCTACCGCGGCAGCTGGCGCCCTCGAGCGGGCCGGGCTCACGCCCGCGCAGCTGGACGCCATCGTTCTGGGCACGGCAACGCCGGACCGCCTGCTGCCCGCCACGGCCTGTGACCTGCAGGCCCTCATCGGCGCCACCAACGCCTTCGCGCTCGATATCGATGCGGCCTGTCCGGGCTTTCTCTTTGCGCTGTCCATGGCCGAGGGCCTCATCGCTGCCGGGCAAGGCGACAACATTCTCGTCCTGGGTGCGGAAAAGCTGACGGCCATTACTGACTTTGAGGACCGCGGGACGGCCGTGCTCTTCGGAGACGGGGCCGGCGCCGTGGTCTTGACGCGCACGGTTCCCGATGGGCCGGCACCGCGGGGGATTCTTTCCTCGTTTCTCAAGTCGGACGGTCGCCTTGCGGACCTGCTGTATCGGCCGGGCGGAGGGTCCCTGCAGCCGATCAGCCATGAAGTGGTGACCGAGCGTTCCCAGTTCATGAAGATGCAGGGGCGCGAGGTCTTCAAGGCCGCGGTGCGGGCCATGGCCGAGGCCTGCGACGAGGCGCTGCAGCGTGCCGGCGTCACCGGCGACGACATTGATCTCCTCGTGCCCCATCAGGCCAACCTTCGCATCATCGACGCGACGGCGCGGCATGCGGGCGTGCCGATGAACAAGGTGATGGTCAATGTCGAGAAGTATGGCAATACCTCGTCGGCGTCGATCCCGCTGGCACTGGCCCAGGCCGGAAGCCGAGCAGCGTATACGCCCCGGTTCGCTGGTGCTGCTGGTGGCGTTTGGCGCCGGCTTCACCTGGGCGAGTTCGGTCGTCCGGTGGTAACTGTGGTCATCTGCCCGGGGCAGGGCTCCCAGAAGGTGGGCATGGGGCGTGAGCTGGCCGACGCCTTTCCGGCCGCGCGCGAGGTCTTCGAACGGGTGGACGATGCGCTTGACGCGCATCTCACGCGCGTCATGTGGGACGGCCCCGAGGAGGAGCTGACCCTCACGCACAATGCCCAGCCGGCGATCCTCGCGCATTCAATCGCGGCACTCGCAGCCGCAGGCGAGCTGGTGGGCACGGTGGCACTGGCGGCCGGTCACAGTCTGGGCGAGTACTCCGCCTATGTCGCGGCCAGGTCGCTGAGCATCGAAGATGCCGCCCGATTGGTTCGGCGCCGCGGCGAGCTCATGTTCCAGGCGGGACAGGCACGCCCGGGTGCCATGGCGGCTGTGCTTGGTCTTGCCACCGCCGAAGTGGCGTCGGCCTGCGCCGAGTCGAGCGACGGCGCGGGCGTTGCTGTCGCGGCCAACCAGAACGCCCCTGACCAGACTGTCATCTCAGGAGACCCGGAGGCGGTGGAGCGGGCCAGCGCCCGCTGCCGGGATGCCGGCGCCAAGCGGGTCATTCCCCTCAAGGTGAGCGGCGCGTTTCATTCGCCGCTCATGGAGCCCGCAGTGGCCGGGCTGGCCGCGGCACTGGGCGAGACCGACTTCAAGGAGCCCGCCTTTCCTGTCGTGGCCAACGCGACGGCGACGCCCGTCCGCACCGCGGCGGAGGCGCGCCAGCGGCTCGTCGAGCAGCTCACGGCGCCGGTCCGATGGGTGGCCAGCGTAGAGACACTGGCCCATGAGGCTCCGGGAGCGCGCTTCATCGAAGCGGGACCCGGCGCTGTGCTCTCGGGGCTGGTGCGCCGGATCATCCCCGGTTGTGAGACGCTGACGCTCGGCACGCCTGACGATGTCAGCCGACTCTCCGCGCCAACGGAGGGCTCCTGATGGGCACTGCGCCGCAGATGGACCTGAGCGGCCAGGGCGCCCTGGTGACGGGCGGGAGCCGCGGGATCGGGCTGGCCATTGCCCGCTCGCTCGCCTCTGCCGGTGCCAGAGTGGCCATCGCCGCGCGCGACCTGGAGCGAGCCAGCGCGGCGGCCGCCGATCTCGGGCGCGGCACCGTGGCCGTCGGCTGCGACGTCGCCAACGAGGGCCAGGTCGAGAAAGCCATCCGGGAGGCGGAAGCGGGAATCGGAAGCATCGATATTCTGGTCAACAACGCGGGGCTGACCCGGGACAACATCCTCATGCGGCTGGGCGATGACGACTGGGACGCGGTGCTCGACGCCAATCTCAAGGGCGCCTTTCACACGACGCGTGCCTGCATCAAGGCCATGATGAAGCGCCGCCGGGGGCGCATCATCAACATTACGAGTGTGGTCGGGTTGACCGGCAACAAGGGGCAGGCCAATTACGCGGCGAGCAAGGCCGGACTGATCGGGTTCACCAAGTCGGTGGCGCGGGAGTACGCCAGCCGCGGTATCACCGCCAATTGTGTGGCCCCCGGTTACATCACCACCGACATGACGGATGCCTTGCCCGATGGGGCACGGAAGGCGTTATTAGACAGCATCGCGCTCGGGCGGCTCGGCAGCCCCGATGACGTGGCCGGGGCGGTCCTGTTTCTGGCCTCGGAGCTGGCGAGCTACATCACGGGGCAGGTGCTCGTGGTGGACGGCGGCATGGTCATGTGAGCGGGCTCTCAATCCTAACACGAGGAAGACATGGACAACCTTGAAGAGAAGGTCAAGGATATCATCGTGGAGGAGCTCGGTGTCGAGCGTGAAAAGCTCACGTCCGAAGCCAGCTTCATGGAGGATCTGGGTGCGGACAGTCTGGATACCGTGGAGCTCGTGATGGCGTTCGAGAAGGAGTTCGACATCGACATTCCGGACGAGGACGCGGAAAAGATGCGCACCGTCGGCGATGCCATGAACTACCTGCATTCCAAGATCGGAAAGTAGGCCGTTGGCCCGCCGCGTCGTCGTCACCGGCATGGGGCTGGTGACCCCTGTCGGCAGCGATACCGAGTCGTCATGGAGCGCCCTGCTTGCAGGGCGCTCTGGTGCTGGCCCCATCACCAAGTTCGATGCTTCCCGGCTGTCCGTTCGCTTTGCGTGCGAGGTCAAGGACTTCGATCCGCTTCAGTACATCGATCGGAAGGAAGCCCGGCGCTACGACCTCTTCGCCCAGTTCGCCCTCGGCGCTGCCGCACAGGCGGTGCACCAGGCCGGCCTCGAGGGCGGCTTTCCCGCGCCCGAGCGGACCGGCGTCGTCATTGGCAGCGGCATCGGCGGCATGCAGACCTACGAGGACAATTGCCGGGCCTTCATCGAGCAGGGGCCCGACCGGGTCTCGCCGTTCTTCGTGCCCATGTTCATCCCCGACATCGCCGCCGGACTGGTCTCCATCCGGTATGGCTTGCGGGGGCCAAACTTCGCCACCGTTTCCGCCTGCGCATCCTCGGCCCACGCCATCGGCGAGTCGTTGCGCATCATCCAGGCGGGACGGGCTGACTGCATGGTCACCGGTGGGTCAGAGGCGGCAATCACCGGCCTCACAGTGGCGGCATTCGCCAACATGAAGGCCCTGTCACCCCGGAACGACGACCCGGCGACAGCAAGTCGCCCCTTCGATCTGCACCGCGACGGCTTTGTGCTCGGCGATGGCGGAGGCGTGGTCGTGCTGGAAAGCCTGGAGCACGCCGAGGCGCGGGGAGCCACCGTCCTCGGCGAGGTCGCCGGGTATGGCGCCAGCGCCGATGCCTTCCACATCACCTCTCCGCCCGAGTCGGGTGAGGGCGCCCAACTCGCCCTGCGGGCCTGCCTCGAGGACGGCGGTATCGCGCCCGAGGACGTGGGCTACATCAACGCGCACGGCACGTCCACGCCCGTGGGTGATGCGGCGGAGACGCGCGCGGTGAAGGCGGTATTTGGCGACCGGGCCAGGGACCTCGTGTTCGGTTCGACCAAGTCCATGACGGGCCACCTGCTGGGGGGCGCCGGCGCGCTGGAGTTCTGCGTGGCGCTGCTCAGCGTGATCCATGGCAAGATCCCGCCCACCATCAACCAGATCACCCCGGACCCAGCCTGCGACCTGGACTCCGCCCCCAACGTCGCGCGTGAGCGGGAGGTCAAGGTGGCGCTCAGCAACTCGTTCGGCTTTGGTGGGCATAACGCGACGCTTGCCGTCAAGCGCTTTACCTGAGGCGACAGCCACCGGTCCGACGAAGGCGCGGGCGTTGCTCGCGCCTTCGTTTTTTGCTGCCTGGTCATATAGATTGCAGGTCCGTGCCACCCTGAGCTGTGTCAAGGAGAGACGATGGCGGTGGAGCTGGATCGAACCCGCATTTCGGACCCTGCGCTCGAGCCGATTGCGGAACAGGTGGAGGCGGGTGAGCGCCTGAGCCTTGACGCCGGCGAGGTGCTCTTCAGCACTCATGACATTCTCGGCCTTGGGACCCTGGCGGACTTTGCCAACCAGCGGCTCAACGGTGACCGCGTCTTCTTTTCCGCCAACCAGCATATCAACCCGACGAACGTCTGTATCCTGCGCAATACCTGCACCTTCTGCTCCTTTGCGCGCATGCCCAGGGAGGACGGTCACTACACCCGCACACTCGAGGAAGTGTTCCACGAAGCCGAGCAGGCGCGGGGCGCACCCACGCGTGAATTCCACATCGTGGGCGGGTTGCACCCCAAGCTGCGGCTGGCGTACTACACCGACATGCTGCGCGGGCTCAAGGAACGGCATCCCGAGGTCCACATCAAGGCGCTGACGGCCGTGGAGATTGCCCACCTTGCGCGGATCGAGCGAACCTCGTCCCGAGAGGTGCTCGCGGCGTTGAAGGAGGCGGGCCTCACCAGTCTTCCCGGTGGCGGGGCAGAGGTCTTCAGCACCGCCGTGCGCGCCACCATCGCCGAGCGCAAGCTGACCGGCGCGGAGTGGATCCGGGTGCACCGCGAGGCACACGAGCTGGGGATCCCCACCAATTGCACCATGCTCTACGGGCATGTCGAGTCGCCGCGGGATCGGGTCGAACATCTGGACGCGCTGCGCCGGCTGCAGGATGAGACCGGCGGCTTCCTGACCTACATCCCGCTCGCTTATCACCCGGACAACAACGAGCTTGGAGAAGAACTGCATCGGGTCGGGACGGCCACGAGTGGTTTCGAGGATCTCAAGGCGATTGCGGTCGGCCGGCTCTTTCTCGACAACATTCCGCACATCAAGACCCATTGGCCGATGGTCACGCCATTCCTGTCGCAGATCGGCCTGAGTTTCGGCTGCGACGACGTTGAAGGCACGGTGGTCTTCGAGCGGATTTATCACGACGCCGGTGCCCACACCGATCGGGGGATGGCCTACTATGACCTGGTGGAGCTGATTCGCGGTGCGGGCCGCCGGCCGGTCGAGCGCGACAGTCTCTACCATGCCGTGCGGGACAACTTCGATGATCTGGCACCACCGGCGCGGCCAGCACGTTCGCTGCCGGTCGTGAACGCCGCATGAAACTGGGCCGGATTCCCTGGATCAATTGCTATCCGGTGTACGGGGCCATGCAACGGGGTGTCGTCGATCCGGGCGCTACCATGGTCAGTGGCACGGCGAGCGAGCTCAACGACCTGCTGGCGGCCGGGGAGCTGGACGTGAGCGCTGTCTCGGCGGTGGAATATGCGCGCAATGCGGCCATGTACCACCTGTTGCCGGACCTCGCCATCACCTGCGACGGCCCGGTCCACAGCGTCGCGCTGTTCAGCCGGCGCCCGGTGACGGAGCTCAACGACGCGACCATCCTGGTGAGTGCGTCAAGCCGCACGTCGGTGCTGTTGCTGCAGCTCCTTTGCCGGCACCGATGGAAGATAGAACCACGGAGCGCGGTGGTCCGCGCCGAGGCAGCCGACCTGTCCAATCTGGCAGCCTTGCCGCACGACGCCGTGCTCGTGATTGGCGACGCAGCGCTCCTGCTGGCCGCGCAGCAGCGCTATCCCTGCTTCACCGACCTTGGCCAGGCCTGGAAGGAATGGACCGGGCTCCCCTTCGTGTTCGCCGTCTGGGCTGCGCGTCGCGCCGTCCCCGTGGCCGCCGCGCAGGCACTGCATGGCAGGCTGCTCGCGTCCCGCGCGTGGGGACTCGAGCATCTTGACCTGCTGGCCGCCGAAGCGGCGCAGGATACCGGCGTTCCCGAGGCCACGTGCCGGGCCTACTTTGGCGACCTGGACTACGCGCTGTCGTACCGGCACCTGGCCGGCCTGACCGATTTCTTTCGCCGCCTCGCCCAGGACGGACTGGTGCCCGATGGCTCCCTTTCGTTCATCACCGCAGCCTGACCGCCATGGATACTGTTGATCGAGCATCATCTGAATTTCGCGAGCTGCTGGAGCTCTACGAGCGAGCGCCGCTGCTGCACCTGGGACACCTGGCCGACCAGGAGCGCTGGCGCCTGCATCCGGATCCCGTCGTCACCTACATCGTCGACCGGAACATCAACTACACCAACGTCTGCGTTGCGGATTGCGAATTCTGCGCCTTCTACCGGCGTCCCAAGGACGGGGAAGGTTACGTCCTGAGCTACGAGGCAATCGGCGCCAAGATCGACGAGTGCAAGGCGCTCGGCGGTGTCCAGATCCTCATCCAGGGCGGCCACAACCCGTACATTCCGTTCGAGTGGTACCTGGACCTGCTCCGCTACATCAAGGCCAACCACCCGATTCACATCCACGGTTTCTCGCCATCTGAAGTGGTCTTCTTCAGCGAGCGCTTCCGCCTGCCGATGCCCCAGGTGGTGCGGCAACTTCGCGAGGCCGGGCTCGACAGCATTCCCGGTGGCGGCGGCGAGATTCTCGTGGACGCCATTCGCGAACGGGTGGCCAGGAAGAAGGCGCAGACGGACGAGTGGCTCGCGGTCCAGGAGGAGGCGCACCGGCAGGGCATGCGAACCTCGGTGACCATGATGTATGGCCTGGGCGAATCCACGGCCGACCGGCTGGAACACCTGTTCCGGGTGCGGGCAGTGCAGCAGCGGACCGGCGGCTTCACGGCGTTCATCTGCTGGCCCCTGCAGCCCGAAGGGACTCCCGGCATGTCGCACATGGAGAAGACCGATGCGGTGACCTACCTGCGTACGCTGGCCATCAGCCGCATCGTGCTGAAGGACGTGCCCAATATCCAGTCGTCGTGGGTGACGATGGGGCACAAGGTGGGCCAGGTGGCGCTCCGTTTCGGGGCCAATGATTACGGCAGCTTGATGATGGAGGAGAACGTGGTGTCGGCCGCGGGCACGACCCACCGCACCACGCTGGAGGAGATCGAGCGGCTGATCACCGACGCGGGCTATGCTCCGCGTCGCCGCCGGCAGGACTACTCTCTCATCGAGGAGCCGGCCGGGGCCGCTGCATGAGGGTGGGAATTGGATATGACTCCCACCGCTTCGTCGATGGGCGGCCGCTGGTCCTGGCCGGCCAGCGAATTCCCCACGCTCAAGGGCTGGCAGGGCATTCCGACGCGGACGCCGTCGCCCATGCAGTGACCGACGCGCTCCTGGGCGCCGCCGCGGCCGGGAGCATCGGAGATCACTTTCCGGACAGTGATCCACAGTGGGAGAACGCCGATTCCATGGCGCTCCTCGAGCAGACGGTGGCGCTGGTCCGCGAGCGTGGATTCCAGCCGGCACAAGCCGACCTCACCATCATCTGCGAGGCGCCCAGGCTCGCGACCCATGCGGCCGCCATGGCGCAGGCGCTGGAGGCCGCCCTCGGCGTCGGGCCCGGTGCCGTGGGCGTGAAGGCAAAGACCAACGAGGGCATGGGATTCATCGGCAAGGGCGAAGGGCTCGCCGTCATTGCGGTGATTACCGTGGAGGCACCCTGATCTGATCGAATCGATGCTGAACTGGCTGGCCACCCTTCCGCCGGTCGCCGTCTACGGTGTCCTGGCGCTTCTTGCCGCAGTTGAAAACGTCATCCCACCGGTTCCCGCCGACACTGCCGTTGCGCTGGGGGCCTTTCTCACCCACCGCGGTGTGACAACGCTGCCACTTGTGTATCTGGTCACGCTCGTGTCCAACGTCGGCGGTGCCGTTGCCGTTTATCTGATGGCACGCCGCTATGGCCGGCGCCTGTTCGCCACCCGCACGGGCCAGCGGTTGCTGTCCCCGGAGGCCCTTGCGCTCATCGAGCGCGAATACCTTCGCTTCGGG
This sequence comes from uncultured Gemmatimonadales bacterium, assembly GCA_963798915.1. Taxonomy (GTDB): domain Bacteria; phylum Gemmatimonadota; class Gemmatimonadetes; order Gemmatimonadales; family GWC2-71-9; genus CAMLHP01. Next base: position 60,526 of record CAWCVB010000006.1, read on the forward strand.
GTGCTGGGCATTTTCTTCGGCCGCTTTCTGCCAGGTGTTCGCGCCGTCGTTCCCCCCTTTGCCGGCCTCGCCAACCTGGGCGCGGCGCGCGCCATCATACCCATCGCCACCGCATCCGCCATCTGGTACGGCGGAGTTGCGCTGCTCGGCAGCGCCATTGGTGCCGAGTGGAATCACATCTCGGCGTTCCTCGGCCAACTCAACCGAACCCTCGCGCTGGTCGCCGTCGGGGTCGTGTGCGTGGTGGCGATCGTGATCTGGCGTGGGCGGAAGCGGGAGGGAAGGCTTTGGCGGGCGCTCCGACGCGCCATGCCCGGCCGGGACGCGACTGACGGAGCGGCCGCTGGCGCCATGGGCGAGGCTGCGCTCGTGCTGGTGGAAGTCGCCTACGCAGATGTGTGCCTGACGCCGGAGGAACGGCGGAGCATTGCCGACCACCTTCGGGACCGGTGGCAGCTTCCGCAGATGGATGAAGTTCCGGTACCCGATGACGCCGAGTTGCGCTCGGTTCGGCATCGCCTTACCGCCCAGTTCGGCCGGGAGCGGCGGCAAGCACTGCTTGAGCGCCTGTGGACTGTTGCGCTGGGCGAGCCAGGCACGCGCGACCTGCACGGGCGCGTGCTCCAGAGCGCGGCCCGGCTGCTGGGGCTGTCCTCGTCCGAGATCGCGCAGGTCGAGCAGCGGGTGCACGCGGCCCAGGAGCCGCCAGCATGAATGCCGATCTGATTCGCGAGCGCGTCGAGCGCGAGTTCCTCATTGAAGGATTCCGCGACTACCTGGCGCTCGAGGCCGGCAACAGCCCAAACACGGTCGATGCCTACGCCAGGGACGTCCGGCGCCTCGGCGAGTTCGCCATCAGCAAGGGCGTGTCACACCCCGGGACGCTGACGCGCACTCAGCTTCGGGAGCATGTCTTCCTGCTCAAGGATCTCGGCCTGAGTCCCGCGTCCATCCGGCGCGCCATCTCCGCGATTCGAACCTACTTCGCCTTTCTGGTGGGTGAGGGCGTAAGCCGCACGGACCCGAGCGATCGGCTTGAAGGACCGCAGCGCTGGCGGACGCTGCCCGATACGCTGAGCGTGAGCGAGATCGACGCTCTGCTCGGCTCGACCCAGGCCGACCAGAAACTCGCCTGGCGGGACCGCGCCTTGCTGGAGCTTGGCTATGGCGCGGGGCTGCGCGTCTCCGAATTGTGTGGACTCAAGCTCAGCGATCTGATGGTCGCGGATCAGCTGGTCCGGGTCCTGGGGAAGGGATCCAAGGAGCGGCTGGTGCCCATTGGACGCTCCATCATCGGGGTCGTGTCGGTCTACTTGCACCAGCTCCGGCCGGAACTCGACCGCGGCAAGTCCGAGGGGCGGCTGCTGTTGAACGCGCGAGGCGGGCCGCTGTCGCGCGTCGGCGCGTGGGGCATCGTCAAGAAGGCTGTCGAACGCGCCGGGCTCAACAAGCGCGTCACTCCGCATACCCTTCGGCACAGCTTCGCCACACACCTGCTCGAAGGCGGCGCCGACCTGCGCGCTGTCCAGGAAATGCTGGGGCACGCTGATCTCTCCACCACGCAGATCTACACCCACGTGGACCGTGAATACCTGCGATCGGTGCACAAGCAATTCCACCCGCGAGGCTGACCCGTCAGCAAGACTCGACTGCTGCGCCCGGCGGGTCGAGACGTTCATAGACCGTTCCCAGCCACACCGACAGGATCCAGCCCTCGGCAACCAGCAGCAGCGCCGCTCCCAGCGCCGCCGGCAGGATGGACCAGACACCTAGCAGCGGCGCGACAACGACGCCGACACCGGTGGCGCCGACGGCCGGAATCACTGAAGCGAGGAGCAGGGCGGTGATATACGCCAGCGCGGTCAGCATGCTCTGACCCAGTGTCTCCAGCCCGCCCCGAACTGTTCCGACCCGGACCCACCCGGGGAACAGAAGTGCAGCGCCGTTCTGGAGCATCATGCCGACAAAGTTGAGCGAGGGGACGAGCAGAATTGCCCCAAGCGCGAGCGCCGGGCGCGCCACCGGTGGCAGGCCGGGCGCCGGAACGCGAATGAGCGCGAGCGCGCCGAGCAGCAGGAGGGTCAGTTGTGAGAGCGAAAGCACGAGGGTCGATGCTGCCGCTTCCATCCGGACGACGGCATCGGGCTCGAGCGGGTAACTCCGAAGCAGCTCCAGATGGGCCAGGTCGCTCCGGAGATCATTTCTGATCCATTGCGGACCCAGCGCGAAGAAGAAGCCGCTCCAGACCAGCAGCAGCGTGCCGGCAGCGTGCGCCGCCGCAGGCAGGCCGATGACCGCCACGAGCAGCGTGCATGCAAGAGCCAGTGCGATGAGTGACCAGGTTCGGAGGCGCTTCCGCCGCAGCAGCATCGCCACGTTCTTCCAGAAGATTGCCACGGAAGGATTGCCCGCAGGCGTGAGCGGCCAGAGCGGCGCCGACCGGCCTCGCTCGGTGCTAGGGATGGTTGTACCGGCGCGCCTGGCGGCGAGCTGTCGGGCACGCCGGAACGAGACCTCTGCTGCGGCTTCCTCATAGGCGGCATCGGAGCGGATGACCCAGAAGTAGTGCAGCCCCAGCAGCCCCAGTGCCCAGGGAAAGCTCCGCGCCCACTCGGCGACCGATGTCGACGCCAGCGGATGCGCCAGCAGACGGAAGGGCGCGAGCAGGACCAGGGCAAGCGGAACCGTCAACGCCGCCTGAATGCGCGCCGACACCGCGAGCGACACCGGAAGTTCCATCCAGCGGTTGCCGGCTTGCAGCAACGCGGCTGCGATGAGCGCTGCCGAAAGAATCAGTGCGACCAGCACCAGCGGATGGCGCCGGATGCCCGCGGCGCCGTGCTCCACGGCTGACGTGCGTGTGAGCGCGGCGCCGAGCCGGTGCAGGTAGATGGTGGAAAAGAGGCACCAGAGCGACAGCGCTCGCAACGGTGCAATTAATTCCCCTCGGCGGGCACCGAGGATAACGATCCACAGGAGCGTGCTGGCCACGATCAGGACCTGCGCCCGCAGCAGCTTGTACTGCACCAGCGAACGCCGGGTCACAGGGGCCTGGAAAAGGAACATGACTTCCGCGGTGGAGTAGGCCAGGACATCCAGCTTGCCGGCGGAGATCCAGGTCCAAGCCACCATGAGCAGCAAACCGCCCGCCACGGCCAGTTCCAGCAGTTCTCCACCCAGTGGCGCATGGCCCTGCGGTTGCGAGTTGTTGCGCCCGAGCAGCGCGAGATACCCGATCCCGACCAGCAAGGCGACGACGTATCGGGGTTCGCGTAGGCGCCTTGCCTGCTGCATGGTCCGGTTGCGGAGGGTGTGCCAGAGCAGGAAGCGAAGGGCGGACCACTCCATCAGCTGGTCGTCTCGCCTACCAGGGCGATGAATACCTCTTCCAGCGACCGGCCCGCGAGGTCGGGGCGCGCCGCGACGATTTCGGTCAGCCCGCCCGATGCGACCAGCTCCCCCTGCCGAAGGACGAGCACACGTGTGCACAGTTCTTCCACGAGATGAAGCAGGTGCGAACTCAGGATCACGGCCGCGCCCGCGAGGGCGCGCTGGCGGATGGTTGCCTTCATGCGCCGGATGCCGATCGGATCCAGGCCGGTGAGCGGTTCGTCAAACATCAGTACTGTGGGCGCGTGGAGGAGGCCGCTTGCGATTGCAAGCTTCTGCTTCATGCCGCGCGACAGCTCCGGCGGAAAGGCATTGATCCTGTCCGTCAGTTCCAGCTCGTCCAGCAGCGCCGCGCGTCGCTCGGCGGCATTCTGCACGCCGTAAAGGCGCGCGACGAAGTCAAGATGCTCGCCGACCGTGAGATAGTCGAACAGGTGTGGCTCGTCCGGAATGAACGCGAGGCGGCGCTTCGCGGCCAACGGCTCGGTCGCCAGGTCGAAACCGGCAATGTGAATTCGCCCGGCTGAGGGTACAATGATGCCGGCCAGGCTGCGCAGCGTGGTCGTCTTGCCGGCGCCATTGGGACCCACCAGGCCCAGCACCTCGCCGGGACCGACGGCAAAGCTGAGGTTCCGCACCGCCAGACGATCGCCGTAGTTCTTGGTCAAGCCAGCAACGTCAATCAAGTCGCCTCCGGCAGTGCTGGCAGCCGATTCCCTAAGGCCTTTGCCGCCAATGAGCTATGCGATATAGTTAAGCGATTGCGTGAACGGCGCCTTCGGCCCTGAAACTTTTTCCCTTCTGGCGACGTTTCGTGGTGCATCGTCCGGAACCTCTCCGTCAGGCGGCTGCATGCGTTCCTACTGGGTCAAAATCATCGGCGGCGCAGTTCTCATCTTCGCCGTGGGCATGATCATCCGAACCATGGTCCACAAGGTCAGGCGAGGCGTCGAATACGTGAGCAATGGAACGGGGCCGATCAGCTGGCCGGTGTTCTTCCTCCCGTTCGATCTGGATGGCCGGCGCCTGGGTCGCTTGCGCGACGTCACAATCTACCGGGACAGCACCCGGAACCCGTCATCAGTCGCGGCAAGCGTTTCCCTCGCCGACACCGTGTCGGAGGACGAGCTGGCGCGTTGTATCATCGCCCTGGTTCCCGATAGTGCCGGCAATATCAACCCGCTTCACTTCCGCTGCCTGTCTGGCAGCGATACCGCCGGACGCAATCTGGCCCAATTTGGCGTGCTTCGGGTGCGCTCCAGCCGGGACACGTTCCCGCTCTTTGCGCCTGCGGACAAGGTCGGCGCCCTTCGCAGCGAGTGGGGCCACGGCATGAGCAGCGCTGATTCGAGCCGCCGAGCGATGAACGACTCGCTGCGGGATGCTGTCCACAGCCAGATCGAGAGCACCCTTGACCGTGCCCAGCAGACCGCCGAGTCGCTGCGGGGAACACTGCCACACCAGTGAAGCTCCTGGTCATCGACAATTATGACAGCTTCACATGGAACCTGGTGCAGCTGTTCGGGGCACTTGGCGCCACGCCGTCGGTCCATCGCAATGATGCGCTGAGCGTCGCTGAGGCACTGGCCCTGGAGCCGGACGCGATCGTCATATCGCCCGGGCCCTGTACGCCGGCCGAAGCGGGCATTTCCATTCCCCTGGCTCGTGCGGCGGCCGGTCGGAGCATTCCGCTGCTTGGGGTCTGCCTGGGTCACCAGGCGCTGGCCATGGCCTTCGGGGGCAAGGTGGAACGGGCCCCGCGGCTCATGCATGGAAAGACGTCCCGCATTGACCATCGCGGTACCGGACTCTTCCAGGGCCTGGCGAAACCGCTCACCGTCATGCGCTACCACTCGCTCGTGGTGGCTGCGGACGCCCTTCCTGAGGTGTTCGAGACCACGGCGCACACGCTGGACGCAGACGACCCGACGCTCATGGCGATGGCGCACCGCCGGCTGCCGCTGCACGGGGTCCAATTCCATCCTGAGTCGATTGGAAGCGACGCCGGCCTCGCCCTGCTGCAGAATTTTCTGGACCTTGCCAGTGGTTGATCGCCGTCGCTGCTGGCCCTAGCTTCCCAGCTCCCTCTGGACCTTCACAGGTGCGGCACCATCATATGAATTCCCGAAGCATAGCGGTCCTCACTGGCGCCGTGGCGGGTCTCCTTGCCTGCACGCCGGCGCCGGCCACCACTCCCGGCCCGGTGGACTCGAGCGAGGCCGGAAAGCCCGGTTCCCCAGGTGGGCCCTTCCAGACGGCGGAGGAGGGGGGTCGCGTCGACAACAGCACGACGGCATATCCCTCGACCTACCATCCACTCCCGGCACATACCGTAGTCATCCGTGGCGCCACAGTGCTGACTGCCGCAGGACCGACGCTCACTGGAGCATCGTTGCTCCTGCAGAACGGTCAGGTAGCAGCGGTGGGGACGGACCTCACGGTGCCGGCGGATGCCGAAGTGGTCGACGCATCGGGCAAGTGGGTCACGCCTGGCCTCATCGACACGCATTCGCATCTTGGCGTCTACGCGGCGCCGGGCGGCTGGTCGCTCTCAGATGGCAATGAGGCAACCAGTCCGAATACGGCGGAAGTCTGGGCCGAGCATTCGATCTGGCCACAGGATCCGCAGTTCGGGCTGGCGCTGGCGGGCGGTGTCACCACGCTGGAGATCCTGCCGGGCTCCGCCAACCTGTTCGGCGGCCGGGGCGTTGTTCTGCGAAACCTGGCCGGCACCACGGTCCAGGAGATGAAATTTCCCAATGCGCCGTATGCGCTCAAGATGGCATGCGGCGAAAATCCCAAGCGGGTCTATGGCAATCGCGGCCGCGCGCCTTCTACCCGAATGGGAAACATGGCCGGTTATCGCGAGGCCTGGATTCGGGCCACCGCCTACAAGCGGAAATGGGACAAGTGGCGCCAGGACGGGTCGGATGCCGCCACCATGCCGGACCGTGACTTGGCCATGGAGACGCTCATGGGCGTCCTCGACGGGCAGATCCGGATCCAGAACCACTGCTATCGCGCCGACGAGATGGCCGAAATGGTGGCGATGTCGAAGGAGTTCGGCTACCACATCGCTTCATTCCACCACGCAGTGGAGGCATACAAGATTCGCGACCTGCTCAAGCGCGAAGGTATCTGCGCCAGCATGTGGTCCGATTGGTGGGGGTTCAAGCTGGAGGCATACGACGGCATTCGCCAGAACATTGCGCTCATGGCAGCGGACGGTGGCTGCGCCATCCTGCACACTGACGACCCGGACGGCATTCAGCGGATGAACCAGGACGCCGCCAAGGCACTCGAGGCGGGGCTTGAGGCCGGGCTGTCGCTGACCCGTGAGGACGCCATCAAGTGGATCACGATCAACCCGGCCAAGGCGCTTGGGCTCGACCAGGAGGTCGGATCGCTGGAGCCCGGGAAGCGTGCCGATGTCGTGATCTGGTCGGCGGATCCCTTCAGCGTCTACAGCCACGCGGAGCGGGTCTACCTCGATGGGGCGTTGGTGTACGACCGGTCCGATCCTGCGCGCCGGCCGGTAAGCGACTTCATGCTGGGCCAGCCGGGGGTATCGCCATGAGAGCCATGATTGCCGTCGCCGCGTGTGCGGCCATGCTTGGCGCAGCGCGCACCGCGGGCGGCCAGACCCTGGCGATTACCGGCGGGCGAGTGCTGACTGGCACCGGTTCCACTCTCGATCATGCCGTCGTCCTCATTCGCGATGGGCGCATTGCCGCCATCGGGTCCGATGTGGCGGTGCCGGCTGGCGTTCGCACCGTGGACGCGCGGGGCAAGATCGTGACCCCTGGCTTGCTGAATTCGTTCACGACGCTTGGCGTCGTGGAAATCGAGGCAGTGGACGAAACCAACGATGCGGCCAGCGCCAATGACGAGATCACGGCGGCCTTCGACGTGCGCTACGGGCTGAACCCGCGTTCGACCCTGATCCCGATCGAGCGCGACGGGGGCATTACGGAGGCGGTCGTCGCGCCGAACCCGCGTGCGTCGATCATCGCGGGGCAGGGCGTGCTGATCCACCTGGCGGGCAGCGCCGCTGATTCGATGCTGGACCGCGGCCCGGTGGCCATGTTCGGCATCCTGGACGACAATGCCGCGCAGCGAACCGGCGGCGCTCGTGGAACAGCCATCCTGCGCATGCGGGAGTTGCTGGAGGACGTGCGGGTTTACGCCGCCAATCCTGCCGCCTATGAGAACCGCGACCGGCGAAACCTGAGCCTCTCCCGGCTCGATCTCGAAGCCATGGTGCCCGTGGTGCAGGGGAAACTGCCCCTGGTGCTCGCCGTGGAACGATCGTCCGACATCCTCAATGCACTGGCGCTGGCGCGGGAGTTCAAGCTGCGCCTGGTGCTCTCCGGAGCCGCCGAGGGTTGGATGGTTGCCGATGCGATCGCAAGGGCAGGGGTCCCGGTAATCATGAACCCGCTGACTGATATCCCGGGGTACGACAACCTGGGGGCATCACTGGAAAATGCGGCGAGGCTGCAACGCGCGGGTGTGATGATTGCGTTCGCGACCTTCGATGCGCACAACGCGCGGAACCTTCGCTTCCTGGCCGGAAATGCCGTGGCCAACGGGTTGGCGTATGATGATGCGCTGGCTGCCATCACCTCGGTGCCGGCCCGGATCTGGGGGCTGGATGGCGAGCTCGGGAGTCTGTCACCGGGCCATCGGGCTGACCTGGTCATCTGGTCGGGTGATCCGTTCGAGTTGATGACCCGGGCAGAACAAGTGTTCATCGGCGGTCGCGAGATGCCGCCGGATAACCGCCAGCGTGAGCTGCTGGCCCGGTATCGCAACCTGAGCGATAGTCTGCCGGCCCAATACCGCCATTGAGGCCAGGCAGCGACGGGGCGCCCGGTGCAACACTGGGCGCCCCGTCGCCGTATAGGAGAGGATGCCCAGTGCCTCGTTCGGGCGCCACCACCCCCTTCATCGAGGATGTTACCTGATGCGCCTTCGCGTCTGGCCAGTCTTCGCCGCGGTTACCCTGCTGTCCGCCTTCGGGCCACTGTCCCTGCTGGCACAACAGAAGGCCACATTCGCCACGCGTCAGGAGGCATTAAGCGCCGGCCGGGCACTCTCAGGCGGGTTCGGGCCGCGTGGCGTGACCTGGATCGATGGCGGTGAGCGGTACTCCTACACCGCGCGGGAAGAGGGCGGGGAAGTGATCCGGAGCGTGGAGCCAGCCTCGGGTCGGGACCAGCTGCTGTTCAGCCCAGCCGGGCTCACCTTCCCCGGAACCGACAGCGCCTTCCGCTATGTCTCCTTCCAGTGGGCGGCCGACTCCCGCCATCTCGTCTTCCAGGCCAATTTCCGCCGCCTCTACCGCCGGTCCGGCACCTCGGACTTCTACGTCTATACGCTGGCCAACAAGCACCTGCAACTGGCGGCCGAAGGGGCCCGCACTGCCGAGCTCTCACCGGACGGCTCGCGCCTTGGCTATGAGCGCGACGGCGACCTGTTCGTCACTGAGCTGGCTTCGGCGCGCCAGACCCGCCTCACCGATGATGCCACGGAGAACGTGCATAACGGACGGTTCGACTGGGTCTACGAGGAGGAGTTCGGGCTGGCACAGGCGTGGAAATGGTCACCGGACAGTCGCAACATCGCGTTCTGGCAGTTGGACGAGAGTCCCGAACCAGCTGTCCAGTTCACCGATTTTTCCGGCGTGCATCCCGAGTGGGATCGCATCCGCATTCCGCAGCCGGGCGACAGCAATGCGCACGTCCGCATCGGCGTTGTGGACGTGCAGACCGGGCGCAAGACCTGGCTGGCGCCGGGGGCCGATGGCGGGGAGTACATCCCGCGGATCTACTGGACCAGCGAACCGGATACCCTGGCGGTCGTGACCCTCAACCGGTCGCAGAACGAGATGAAGCTCTTCTTCTTTGACATCCATGACGGCGGCAAGCGTCTGGTGATGACGGAGCGCTCGCCGGCCTGGGTGGACGTGTACGACTTTTACGCCGGCGTCCAGGACATGCTCACGTTTCCCGCCGGCTCGCATGAGTTCTTCTGGATTTCGGATCGGGATGGATGGCAGCATCTGTATCGGTATGACTATGCAGGCCGAATGGTGAAGCAGGTCACGAGTGGCAACTGGAGCGTCACGCGGGTGGAAGGCACTGATCCCTCCAGGCACGTCGTCTATTTCAGTTCGACCCGGAATTCGCCACTGGAGCGCCAGCTCTATTCAGTCCGGTTTGACGGAAGCCGCCTGACCCGTCTGACGACCACTACCGGCACCCACAGCATCAACATGGCGCCCAACGCCCGCTACTACATCGACAGCTGGTCGTCGGTGACCCAGCCCCGCCAGGTGGAACTCTGGGCAACCGCTGGCAAGCGCCTGCGCACGCTGGAAGCCAATGCCGGCGTCGCCGATTGGCTCAAGACCCATGCCTACTCGCCGACGGAGCTCTTCAGTTTCACCACCTCCGACGGCCAGCAACTCGACGGCTCCATGGTCAAGCCATACCCGTTCGACAGCACCCGCCGCTATCCCGTGATCTTCTCGATCTACGGCGGGCCTGGATCGCAACAGGTCTACAACGTTTTCGGCTCGAGCGGCTGGACCCAATGGCTGGCGCAGGAAGGATATATCGTCGTCGGCCTCAACAATCGTGGCTCAAACAACTATGGCAGCAAGTTCATGAAGGTGGTGCACCAGCAGCTCGGCAAGTGGGAGAGTCACGATTTTGCGGAGGCAGCCCGGTATCTGGCCAGGCTCCCCTACGTGGACGGAGAGCACGTGGCCATCATGGGCGGCAGCTATGGTGGCTACTCCACCGTGTTCACGATGGAGTCCTACCCCGACATCTTCAAAGTTGGCGTGGCCAATTCGGCCGTGACCGACTGGCGCCTGTACGACGACATCTACACCGAGCGCTACATGAACACGCCGGCGCTCAACGCTGCCGGCTACGACACCAGTTCGGCCGTCCAGCATGCGGCCGCCCTCACCGGACGCCTCCTGCTCATCCATTCGATGATGGATGACAATGTCCACCCGCAGAACACCATGCAGCTCCTGACGGCACTGACCAACGCAGGCCACGATGTCGACACCAGGATCTATCCGCCGGGCCACCACGGCGCCGCCTACAACGGTCCGAGCAGCATGCTGATTCAGCAGGTCACGGACGAATTCCTGTCCGAGCACCTCAAGCCAAATGCGGCCACTGGGACCGCGATACCGTGAAATGCCTTTCATCCTACACTGCCGGAGGAAGATCTTGATCCGAGTCCGCCTGTACGCAACGCTGCTCGCCGGGGCCATGGTCCTTGGTTGCGCCGGTGCCAAGTCGCCGACGCCAGCACCCGAGCCGGCCGTCGCCGGTCCGGACGGTGTCGTGCCGTTGCCGGCCACCACCCTGCCGAGGACCCACGCTCCGCAGCCCACGTCGGCCGGGATCAGCGCCCGCGATCTCATGACCCGGCTCTACATCTACGCTGACGATTCGATGCAGGGACGGGAAGCCGGGACCATTGGCAACGTCAAGGCGACCGACTACATCGCCGCCGAGGCGGCGAAAATCGGCCTGGAACCGGCCGGCGACAACGGCACCTATTTCCAGACCATACCTGCCGCTACCCGCCGGATCGATCCGGCATCGCAGTTCACTGTGAATAGCCAGCCCCTGACGCTCTTCACCGACTACGTGGTCAACGGCTCCGGGGACGTTTCGCTTTCTGCGCTCCCCGTGGTGTACGGCGGAGCCATCGGTGACTCCTCGACCATGATTTCGGCCGACCAGGCCAAGGGCAAACTGGTCGTGCTGGGGGCTCCGGATGGCTTGGCCTCGCTTCGGCGTATCCGGCGGCTCCCGCCGCAACTCGAGGGAGCGGCCGCGGTCGGGCTGGCCGTGCTCGATTCCTATCCGCCGGCCTTCCTTGAGCGATTGAAGGAGCCCCGGCTCTTCCTGAACGACAATCCCAATGAGCGTCCCGCCGGTCAGCCCACGGTGCTGCTCAGTGATCGTGCCGCCGTGATGATGTTCGGCAAGCCCCTCGCGGATCTCGCTGTCGGAGCAGCCGGGGCGACCGCGAACCTCGCCGTTCGCTACATCACCGAGCCATCGCGCTTCCCGGCCCGCAACGTCGTGGGCATCGTGCGCGGCAGCGACCCGGCGCTGCGCAATGAGTATGTGGCCGTGGGCGCGCATAATGACCATATCGGAATGACAGGCCGACCGGTCGATCATGACTCGATCCGGATCTGGAACCATATTGTTCGCCCCGAAGGCGCTGACGACGGCGGCAAGCAAGCCTCGCCCGAGCAACAGGCGCGGGTCAATGCCGCGCTGGCCGCCTTCCGGGCCGCGCATCCCGGCATGGGCCGCCTGGATTCCATAAGCAACGGCGCGGACGACGACGGAACCGGAACGGTGACGGTCCTCGAGCTGGCGCAGAAGATCGCGTCCATGAAGACCAAGCCCAAGCGCTCGCTGCTCTTTGTCTGGCATGTCGGGGAAGAGAAGGGACTGTGGGGCTCGCACTACTTCACCGACCATCCGACCGTGCCGCGCGATTCGATCGTGGCCCAGTTGAATATGGACATGGTCGGACGAGGCGAGGCGTACGACGAAACCGGCCGGACCAAGGATGGGACGCCAATCCACGGCGGGCCCAACTACCTGCAGCTGGTGGGCTCGCGGCGGCTCTCCACCGAGCTCGGCGACATGGTGGAGACCGTCAACCAGACGGGTGGCCACCATATGCAGCTGGATTACTCCATCGACGCGGACGGCCACCCCTCGCGCATCTACTGCCGCAGCGATCACTACGAGTATGCCAGATACGGCATCCCGATCGTCTTCTTCACCACTGGACTGCACTCCGACTACCACCAGGTGACTGACGAGCCGCAGTACATCGAATACCAGCACATGGCGCGGATCGCCAATTTCCTGGAAGATCTGGCAGTCCAGGTCGCGAACATGGATCATCGCCCAGTCGTGGACAAGCCAAAGCCGGATCCGAACGGCCGGTGCGTGCAGTAGCGCGACGGACGCAGGACGGGTGGTCACCCACAGGGTGCCACCCGTCAGCCATCCGCATCTCATCCTCCACCATCAAGGTGTCATGATTCACTGGGCTCCGCTGCATCCACAGCTTGTGCATTTCGTGATCGCGCTCGGACTGGTGGGTGTCGCACTCCGGCTGGTCTCGCTCACCGGCCAGGCAGCGTGGACCAGGCCTTCCGGCGCGGTGCTGCTCATCGTTACCGCCATCGTCAGTATCGCGGCTGTTCGCTCCGGCACGGCCGCGCATGGCCCAGTGGAACGGATCCCCGGTGCCGGTGAGGCGGTGGAACGCCACGAAGAGTCGGGTGAGACCACCCGGAACATCTTCCTGGCCGTGGGAGCGCTGGAGCTGCTCGGGCTCGCCCTCGCTTCCCGGCCCAGGGTTCGGCGCTGGGTCCTGCTGGCATCCGCGCTCACTGGCGTCGTCGCAGCCTATCAGGTCTACGTCACGGGTCAGGAGGGTGGGGAACTGGTCTACGCCTATGCCGGGGGCCCAGGACTTCGGTCGGGCAACCCGACGGACGTCCGGCGGCTGCTGATCGCCGGGCTCTACGCCCAGGCCGCGGCCGCCCGCGATTCGGGCCATGTGGAGGAGGCGGCACGGCTGACCGACGAGCTGGTGCGTCAGATGCCCGAGGACCGGTCGGTGGCGCTCCTGTCAATCCGTTCTCAGATCCAGGACCGCCACGATCCGGCGGCAGCGCTCGCCGCCCTCGATTCATTGCCGCTGGGTAGCGACAACCCGCGCTGGGAGATGCAGCTGGGCCTGGCGCGGAGCGAGGCGTTGACGGCGGCGGGCCGGGCGGATTCGGCCCACGCGGTGCTCATCGCCCTCGCCCGGAAGTACCCACAGAGTCGCATGCTGCAGCGGGCACTGGAGCGAGCCGGCCAGTAGCAGCCCGGGGCCAGCCCTTGACGGCTGGCCCCCTCGTACGCAGCAGTTATGCCACGCCCGCGGCATGACTTTTGACAGGGGGCCGGCCCTCGCATTAGCTTGGGGCACATGCAATCGCATGGTCCACGTCCGGCCAAGGCCGGTCCATTTCCCTCTCCATCGCCGATTCCCGCACCGACCCTGGCCGACGGGCTGGCGTGGTCGTCAGGCAAGGAACGCCCATGAACTCCAGCGCAGCCGCGACCAAGTACATCTTCGTGACGGGCGGGGTCGTCTCCTCGCTTGGCAAGGGCATCGCGGCGGCGTCGCTGGGGCGGCTCCTGGTGGAGCGCGGGCTCAGCGTGACCATGCAGAAGTTCGACCCCTACATCAACGTTGACCCGGGCACCATGTCGCCGTTCCAGCACGGCGAAGTCTTCGTGACCGACGACGGCGCCGAGACCGACCTCGACCTCGGCCACTATGAGCGGTTCATCGATCGCTCCCTCTCACAGCAGAACAATGTCACCACCGGCCGCATCTACCAGAATGTGATCAACAAGGAGCGGCGTGGCGAATATCTCGGCTCGACGGTGCAGGTGGTGCCGCACATCACCGACGAGATCAAGTCGGCCATCCGGCGGACCGCGCCGGGTCATGACGTGGTCATCACCGAAATTGGTGGCACCGTCGGCGATATCGAATCGTTGCCGTTTCTCGAAGCCATTCGTCAGTTCCGGCAGGAAGTGGGGCGGGACAACGCCCTGTTCGTTCACCTCACGCTGGTGCCCTTCATCGCCGCCGCCGGCGAAGTCAAGACCAAGCCGACGCAGCACTCGGTGCGGGAGCTGATGCAGATCGGGATACAGCCGGATATCCTGGTATGTCGCAGTGAGCATGCCCTGTCGGCGGACATCCGCCGCAAGATCGCGCTGTTCTGCAACGTGGACTTCTCCTGCGTGATCGAGAGCCCGGACGTGGCCTCGATCTACGAAATCCCCTTGCGGTTCCATGACCAGCGGCTCGACGCCGTGGTCTGCGAGCGGCTGCGCCTCGACACGCCCGAACCAGACCTTTCGCCATGGGCTGCGATGATGGAGCACGTCCTGCATCCCTCGCGCGAGGTTCGCATCGCCGTGGTCGGCAAGTACACCGACCTGCATGACGCCTACAAATCGGTGCAGGAAGCGCTCATTCACGGCGGCATTGCCCATGACGCGCGTGTTCGAATCGAGTGGGTGGCCAGCGACCGGTTTGCCGATCAGGCCGCTGCGGCGGAGGTGCTGGAAGACTTTGACGGGCTGCTGGTCCCCGGCGGGTTTGGCGAGCGCGGCGTGGAGGGCATGATCGAGGCCATCCAGTGGGCCCGGGAACACGGCCTGCCGTTCTTTGGCATCTGCCTGGGCCTGCAGGTCGCCATCATCGAATTCGCCCGCAATGTGTGCGGGCTGAAGGACGTCAACAGCACCGAGTTCGAGCCCGACTGCCAGACGCCCGTGATTGCCCTGATGGCATCACAGCGGGAGGTCTCGGGGATGGGCGGCACGATGCGCCTTGGCGCCTACGCGGCGCGGTTGCGGCCCGGTTCGAAGGTCGCCCAGGCCTATGGTTCGACCGAGATCAGTGAGCGCCACCGGCATCGATGGGAAGTGAGCAATGCGTACCGGGATGTGCTGGCCGAGTTCGGACTGCGCCTCTCGGGCCAGTCGCCGGACGGCGGCCTGGTCGAGGTGATCGAGTTGCCCGATCATCCCTGGTTCCTTGGCTGTCAGTTCCACCCCGAACTGAAGTCCCGGCCCACGCGCCCGCATCCGCTCTTTGCCGCGTTTGTCGGCGCCGCGCTTCAGCATGGCACCGACCGGCGGGCAATACCAGGCCGGGTGGAGCTGGCCAGCAGTACGCCCTGATGCGGACGCTGCCGCTCGCCGCCATGCTCGGCATGGTACTGGCCTGCCACAGCGGCCCAACCAGGCCCGGCGGTGCCTTTGCCGAGGCGGACAGCGCCGACATGCGGATGCTGAATTTCGACTACAACGTCACTCGCAACGGGATTCGGCGGAGCCGGCTGGAAGCCGACACCGCCTACTTCTACGACAGCGAGCAGACCAGCATGCTGCGGCATGTGCGGGCAACGTTCTTCAATGACATCGGCACCCCCCGGGCCACCCTTACTGCCGACGGGATGAAGTACAACCTGCGGGACGGCTCCATGCGCGCCGAGGGTCACGTGGCGCTGGTGGGACCGGCGGGAGAACGGCTGACCACCTCGGTCCTGGTCTTCGACGTGAACCGGAACACCCTGTCGAGCGACCGGCCCTTCGTGCTCCTGCGCGGTGGCGAACGGCTGCAGGGGTCGGGCTTCGATGCCGACGCCGACTTTTCTCGGTTCCAGGCCAGTCGCCTGCGCGGCGTGACGGCCGATACGGCGTTGCGCCAGTGATGCGCCCGTCGCTGCAGAGGCTCGCGTTGATCGCTCTGGCGGCGGTCCTGGCGCATCCGGCCGTGGCCCAGCGTCCCGAGCGCTGCCGGGTCCAGTTCTCGACCTCGGGCACCGGTGGTTTCGTCGCGAGCCCGACCGGAGAGACGCGGTGGGCCAGCGGTGGGGTGCGGCTCGGATGCATCGGGCAGCGCGTCAGCGTCACCACGGACAGCGCGGTCGTGTACCCGGGCGGCGACGTCGATTTCGTGGGTCGGGTGCGCTACCGCGATACCACGGTGACGATCGCGGCGACCCGTGCCACGTTCCGGCGAGCCACGGAAACCTGGGAGGCGCGGGGCGACGTCACGATTCACAATCTCGAAACCGGCTCCACGGTGCGCGGCCCGGCCGTTGATTATCTCCGCGCGGCCGCTGGAGTGCGGGACAGCAGCGAGGTCTACGCGACCGGGCGCCCTCGCGTCGATTACTTCGAGGATGATTCATCAACGGCTGAGCGGGAGCCCTACCGGATTGTGGCCGACCGATTGCGTTCCCGCGGCAAGTCCCTGGTATGGGCGGGAGGCCGGGTGACCATCGACCGCAGTGACCTGGCCGCGCGCGGCGACTCCATGCGACTCGACACCGGCCCGAGTGACGATGGCTCCCTGCTTGGGGGCACACCGGAGTTTCGCGGACTCGGCGCCGACAGCTTCCTGGTCCGCGGCTCGCGCATCGATTTCACGTTCGAGCGCCGAAGCGTCTCCGGGGTGCTGGCCCAGGGCAAGGCACACGTCGAGCGCAAGGACTGGACTCTGGAGGCCGACACCATTGCGCTGGCCGTCCGCGCCCAGTCGGTCCAGCAGATCAACGCCTGGAGCCGGACCCGCCAGTCCGAAGGGGTCTCGAGCCGCTACGCCCTCCGGGGCGATTCCGTGGTCATCGAGACGCCTGATGAGCGGCTGAGCGGTCTCCGCACTTTCGGCCGCGGGTGGGTGGCGGGCGGCGTAGACTCGGCGTCCGGCGAGCGGAACTGGCTGTCCGGCGATACCGTGCTCGCCATCTTTGCCGCGGCGGATTCCGCCGACACCTCGGCGTCCCGGCTCTCGCGGCTCGAAGCGCATCAGGATGCCCACTCGTTCCAGCACATTGCCCCTCAGCAGCGGGGCGCGCGCGCTGGATTGTCGTACGTGACGGCCGAGAACATCGTAGTGTTCATGAAGCCGGCCGGGAACGAAGAAGTCGAGCGGGTCGAGGCCACGGGCGGGGTGCAGGGCGTGCAACTCGATCCTTCGGGCGGCGGATGAGCGACACCTGGCTCGGAGCGGTAAGTCGGCGCGATCCTTCCGTTCCCCTGACACTCGCCGCCATTGTCCGTGGCTCGGGGCCCCATGGGGCGCTCGGACTGCCCGATCTCCTGATCTCGTATCGGGAGACATTCCTGCTGTGCTATCGCGACCTGTCGCGTGGTGCGGAACCGGAGTTGTCGGGCGACGAGATTCGCGAGCATCTCTCGGGATCGCTGCTGCCACGACTGGCATCGGAAGGGTGGATCGACGACACCGCCGCGATCGACTGGGACGCGGTTCAGGCCGTGGGCGAGTGGTGGCCCGCAGTGGCGGCCGATCGCAGCGGGGCCTTCGAGGCCCTGGTCGGGATCGCCCGGGAGTGCCTGCGGGCGCCGCGGCGTACCGGTCCGGCCGGACCGGCCAGCGTGCTCGAGGGCAAGGAGCTCTCCAAGAGCTACCGCCACCGGCGAGTGGTGGATCACGTGAACCTCCGGGTGACGCAGGGCGAGATCGTGGGCCTCCTGGGCCCCAATGGGGCCGGAAAGACCACGACGTTCTACCTGATCACCGGATTGGTGCGTCCCGAATCGGGCGAGGTGGTGCTCGACGGCGAAGCCCATCACGGGCGTGCCCATGTACCAGCGCGCACGCCTCGGGCTCGGCTATCTGGCGCAGGAACCCTCGGTCTTCCGGCGCATGACGGTCGAGGACAACATCCGCGCCATTCTTGAAGTGCGCGGATTGCAGGCCAAGGCGCGGGAACGCGAGCTGGAGCGCGTGCTGGACGAACTGTCGATCCGGCATTTGCGGCGTGCCAAGGCCTATTCGCTCTCGGGTGGCGAGCGGCGCCGCCTGGAGATCACGCGGGCGCTGGTGACCGAACCCAAGTTCATGCTGCTGGACGAGCCTTTCGCCGGCGTGGATCCCATCGCCGTGCACGATATCCAGACGATCGTAGCCGGGCTGCGGCTTCGCGGCATTGGCGTCCTCATTACGGACCATAACGTGGAACAGACGCTCGACATCGTGGATCGCGCATACATCATGGTGGACGGCAAGGTGCAGGCGGCCGGAACCGTGCGCGATCTGGTGTACAACGACCGGGTGGCACAACGCTATCTCGGGCCGACCCTCACGTCGCGCCTGCGGGCGCGCCTGGAGGCGGTGGCATGAGGACTGGACTGCAACAGACGACCGGGCTGCGACAGGAGCTGCGCGTCAATCCACGGCTGTATCAGGCCATGGACATGCTCTACATGCCCATGATGGACCTGCAGCAGCACCTGAAGCAGGAGCTGCTGTCCAATCCCTTCCTCGAGCTGCTCGAGCCCGAGGAAGACGAAAACGTGGAGGAAAAGCCCGCGGAGCAGGAGCGCGAGCAGCAGCAGAAGGAGGACGAGGTCGACTGGGAGGAGATCCTGCTCAATGGCTTCGAGGTCGGAGGAGCCAAGGAGCAATTCGAGGCGACCGAGTATCTGGAACCGGTAACAGTCGAGTCGCGCGATCTGGGCGATCACCTGCGCGAGCAGCTCCAGATGCTCGAACTCACGCCTCGCCAGCGGCTGCTCAGCGAGGAGTTCCTGGGGAACATCAGCGATGACGGTTACCTCGCGGCGTCGCTCGAGGAAATCCTCGGCTCCGTGAATCAGCTGGTGGAGAGCCATTTCGAGGAGCACGCCCGGGAGCAGGAGGACTACGATGAGGACCAGCCCACGGAGATCCCGGCCGCGGCGCTCTATGGCATGCCAGAGATCGAGGAGATGCTCGGCATCGTGCAGCGACTCGACCCGGCGGGAGTGGGCGCCCGGGACCTGCGTGAATGCCTGGTACTGCAGATGCGGGAACAGGGCGACACTGGCTCGCTCACCTACCTGCTGGTCCACGACGCCTTCCAGGACCTCATCGCCCACCGGTGGAACGACCTCGCCAAGCGCTTCGGGGTCGAGCCCCAGGCGGTCCAGGCGGCGGCCGATGAACTGGCCCGCTACGACCCGAAGCCGGGCCTCAAGTACTCGAACCGGGGCGAGAGCTACATCATTCCCGACCTGGTCGTCGAGAAGGTGGACGGCCAGTATCGCGTGTTCCTCAACGACTCGGGCGTGCCACGCCTCCGGCTCAGCCGCTCGTACCAGGAGATTGCGCGCGACAAGCGGAAGATGACGCCCGAGAACCGCGAATTCATCGCGTCCAAGATGAACAGCGCCAACTGGATGATCCAGGCGATCGAACAGCGCCGCCAGACCATGCTCAAGGTGATGAACTTCATCGTGGACCGGCAGCGGGAGTTCTTCGAGAAGGGCATCGAGCACCTCAAGCCGCTGACCCTCCGGGAAGTGGCCGAGGTGATCAACATGCATGAGAGCACCGTCAGCCGCGTCACCAACGAGAAGTTCGTGCAGACGCCGCGCGGGGTGCTGCCGCTCAAGTTCTTCTTTTCGAGCGCGCTGGCGACGGCCTCGGGCGAGGATGCGAGTGCGCGTTCGATCCGTGCGAAGCTGGAGAAGATGGTGGCGGAGGAAAACCAGTCCAAGCCGCTGACCGACCAGCAGATCGTGCATCTCTTCCAGGAGCAGGGCATTCAGATCGCTCGGCGGACGGTGGCCAAGTACCGCGACCAGTTGGGAATTCTTCCAGCCCGCATGCGGAAGCGCGTATGAGCAGCCTGCCGGCCCGCGGGCCGGTCGATGTGAGCGTCCTGGTGCCCGCCAAGGACGAAGCCGAAAACCTGCCGGAATTCATGGCGCAGGCCGCCCGCGCACTGACAGCCGCCGATTTCAGCTTTGAAGTGATTGTCGTGGACGACGGCTCGCGCGATGCCACTGCCAGCGTGCTGCGGGACCTGCTGGCCCGCTACGCCTTTCTTCGGGTGGTGACCCATCGGCGCCAGCGGGGAATTGCCGATGCCTTGCGCTCGGCGCAGGACGTGGCACGCGGGGAGGTATGCGTCTTCTATCCCGCCGACCTGCAGTATCTGCCCGAAGACATTCCCGGCCTGGTCGAACCCGTCCTGGACGGAGCCGCGGACATCGTCACCGGCACGAAGCAGGGCAAGTACGAGAAGGCGTTCGTTTCCGGCATCTACAATGCGCTCTGCCGATGGCTGTTCGGGGTTCCGGTGACCGACCTCAACTCGGTCAAGGCCTGGCGGCGAGAAGTGATGCAGGGCATTCCCCTGCGCCCGGACTGGCACCGGTTCATGGTCGTCATCGCCCTGGCGGATGGGTACCGGCTCACATCGCGACCCGTGCCTCTGCATCCGCGCCGCGCCGGCGTCTCCAAGTTTGACTGGAAGCGTATTCCGGTTGGTGTGCTGGACCTGCTGTCAGTGTGGTTCCAGCTGCGCTTCGGTCGCAAACCGATGCTCTTCTTCGGGCTGGCCGGTGCGCTGCTCTTCTTCGTCGGCTTCCTGGGCGGCATCGTGGCGCTGGTGCTCCGATTCGGCTATGGCATCGGCTTCCGTCCCCTGCTCAATCTCGTGGAGACCATGGTCATCAGCGGCATCGCGCTGTTCGGATTCGGGTTCGTCGGCGAAATCGTCGCCGGCCAGCGGGAGGAGACGCGCGAACTGCTGCGGCGACTGGCCAGTGCCACGCCGCCCAGGGACGCGCAGGACTGAATGGCGTGCGGGTCGTATTCCTGACCCACAACTATCCGCGTTGCGCCGGGGATCTCTCCGGCGCCTTTCTGGCTACGCTCGCGCGCGCGCTGTCGGCGCGAGGCATCACGGTGACGGTCGTGGCGCCAAGCGATCGCGGCGATGTTGGCGACGCAGCTGACGGGCCGGTCAGGGTCCGCCGCGTCCGGTACGGGCATCCCCGGCACGAGACCATCGCGTACGCCGGAACGATGGGCGATGCGACCCGGAGCGTGGGTGGACTGCGGGCGCTGGCTGCCCTGCGCCGGGCGCTGCGCCGTGCCGCCGAGGAGGAGATGGCGGCCGGCGCCGACCTGATTCATGCCCATTGGTGGGTGCCAGGCGGTCTGGCGGTACCCCGCGGGCGGCCATTCGTCTTGACCAGTCACGGCACTGATGCGGCCCTGCTCAACCGTTCGGCGCTGGCGCGTGCGCTGGCGCGGCCAGTCTATCGCCGGGCCAGGCTGGTGACGGCCGTGTCGCAGGAGATGGCGCTTTGGATTCAGCGCGCCACGGGCCATTGGATTCCGCCGGGCCAGGTCCACCCCATGCCGGCCGACACCTCGCGCTTTGCATGGAGTGAGGGTGGTGATGGCGCGGTGGTCGTGGCCCGACTCACCGCGCAGAAGCGGGTCGATCTTGCCATCCGCGCCATCGGGGTGCTGGCCACCCTGGGCGCGCGGCTGCCGCTCACGATCATCGGTGATGGCCCCGAGCGACAGGCACTTGAGCTGCTCGCGTCCGAGTTGGGCCTCTCCGGCGTGGTACGCTTTGCCGGCGCCCTTCCCACCGACGAGATTCCCGCCGTGCTGCGGCGGGCCGACGTCATGTACTTTCCGGCCGTGGGCGAGGGCTTCGGCCTGGCCGCGGCCGAGGCGCTGATGAGCGGCGTTCCCGTGATCGCGTGCTGGGACGGCGGCGGCGTCCTCGACATCGTGCCAGAAACCGGGGCAGGGCGGCGGGTGATTCCGGCGGCGGACGCGCTGGCAGACGCCACGCTCGACATTCTCTCCGACGACCGCCGGCTGCAGCACGCCCGGCAGGCAGGCCAGCACTGGCGCGACCGGCTGCGCCCCGAAACCGTAGCGGCGGTGGTCGAGGGCTGGTATCACGAGGCGCTCGGTGAGTAAGCGTTGGATCAGGGTCGCTGGATGGATCGTCACCGCGGTGATCGTTGGCCTGGCGATCCGCGCCCTGAGCCGGCAATGGCAGGATCTGATGGCGCAGCCGGTGGTGTGGAGGGTGCGCCCGGTCTTCCTGCTGGGCGCGCTGGGTCTGGTGCTGGTGAATTACGTGATCCTGGTGCAGGCCTGGCGCGTGGTCCTGCGCGGCTGGAGGCAGTCGCTGCCGTTTCTCGCCAGCGCTCGCATCTGGATCATTTCCGGGCTGGGCAAGTATGTGCCGGGCAAGGTCTGGGCGGTCGCCGGCATGGCGGTCCTGGCGCAGCGGGCCGGAGTTGCCGCCTGGGCCGCGACTGCGTCGGCTGTGGTACTGCAGGCACTGGCCGTGGGCACTGGCGCCGCGATCACGGGCCTCGCTGGCAGCGAGCGGCTCGACGCCAGTGCGCCGTGGGTCAGGGTGGCGCTCATCGGGCTCGTTGCCGCCAGCGCGGCCGGGTTGACGCTTCTGCTCTGGCCACCGGTGACGCGTTGGGTCCTGCGCCTGGTGCGTGTGGCAGCGCCACCCGATCGCTCCCCTGACGCGGGCGCCATCGCTATCGCGCTGCTCTCGAATGTGGTGGCGTGGCTGCTCTACGGCGTGTCGCTGTGGTTGCTGGCGCACGGTTTGTTCGCGGTCCCCGGCTTGACACTGCGTGCGGCTATCGGAGCCTTCGCGGCGTCCTACGTGGCCGGCCTGCTGGCGCTGTTTGCGCCGGGGGGCATCGGCGTCCGGGAGCTCGTGTTCCTCCTGATGTTGAACGGTGTGGTCGGTCCCGGCATCGCCGCTGCCCTGGCGGTGGCGTCGAGACTGCTTCTGACTTTGACCGAACTCGGAACGGCGATGCCGTTCCTGATTCTCCAGCGAGGGCAGCGACGTGTCGCAGACTGAGAGTCCCGCCTACCAGCCGTCTCGCCCAGGCCTGGTGGCCTTCCTGGTATACCTCCTGCCGGTGCTGGTCATGTTCTGGCCGCTGGTGCATGGACAGTTCCTGGGCGGAACCCAGAGCGACCAGTTTGCCGCCGGCTTCAGCTTTCGCGATTTCGGCGCCCAGTTCTTCAGGGCCACTGGTGGCATCCCGCAGTGGAACCCATATCTGTTCGGCGGCATGCCGTTCATTGGCGCCATGCACGGGGACATCTTCTATCCCACGGCATGGCTGCGATGGATCCTCCCGGTCGGCGTCGGCATTGGCCTCGGCTTCGCCATTCATATCCTGCTGGCCGGCGTCTTCTCTTACGTCCTCATGCGGGCGCTGCGCTTCAGCTGGACCGCCGCCCTCGTGGGCGGACTCGCGTATGAGTTGAGTGGCATCGTGCTTTCCATGGTGCATCCCGGCCACGACGGCAAGTTGTTCGTCTCCGCCCTGACACCGCTACTCCTCTGGGCGCTGATACGGGCCATCCGCGACGGAAAGGGATGGGGCTACGGCGCCATTGCCGGGATCGTGGGCCTGACAATCCTCACGCCCCATCCGCCGATGACGCTCTACGCGCTCATCGCAGCCGGCATCTTCACCCTCTACCTCACGTTCTTCGATCCCGCCCGCAACCGCTCGCGTTCGCAGGCGACGGTCCTCGGCTTTGCGCTTGGCGCCGTCCTGCTGGGCGCCGGTATTGCGGCCGTGCAGATCCTGCCGGTCTATCACTACCTGCCGTTCTCAACCCGGGCGGTGGGGCACTCCGCGAGCAGCTATGCCTACGCCACGGCATACGCGCTGCCGCCGGCCGAGTTGATCGGCACTGTCCTGCCGCAGTTCAATGGCATTGGCGAGCTGTACTGGGGCTCGAACTTCTTCAAGCTGCACAGCGAGTACCTTGGCGCGGTGGTCGTGGCCCTTGCTTTCCTTGGGTTCATGGCCCGCCGGCGGGACCGGGCAATGCTCACGTTCGCCGTCATCGGCGGCCTCTTCCTGCTAGTCTCGCTCGGCGGCCATACACCGTTCTACCGGCTCTGGTATGAGATCGTCCCGTACATCAAGAAGGTGCGGGCCCCGGGCATGGCCTTCTTCCTTGTCGCACTGCCGGTTTCGATCTGGGCCGGCGCCGGCGTGGAGGAACTGCTGGCAAAACGGGTCTCGCCCGGGCGCATCTTCGCGGTGTTCGGTGCGGTTGCGGGCTTCGGGTTGCTGGGTGCCCTGGGCGCGCTGCAACCGTTCACCGAGTCCATGGCTGACCCGCGGCGCCTCGACGTTGCCCAGGCCAATGCGGCGGCGCTGATGGCGGGTGGCGTGCGGCTGCTGGCGTTTGGGCTGCTGGGCGGGCTCGCGGCGTGGCTGGTCCGGGCGGGAAAGGTCTCTCGCGCACTCGGGACGCTGCTGCTGGCGGCGGTCGTGATGGCCGATCTCTACTCGGTCGACCGCCAGTACGTGGTCTTCGGTCCACCCGCTTCGGTGCTCTTTGCCAAGGATTCAGTCACCCGATATCTGGCCGCGCAGCCGAAGCCATTCCGGGTCTTCGACGCCCCCGGGGAGAGTGCTTTTCAGGTGGGGCCCGTCTATCCCGGCGACTATCTCATGGCGCAGAAGATTCAAACGGTTCTTGGCTATCACGGCAATGAGGAATTCATCTACGATGAGCTGTGGGGTGGCAAGAACGTCTACCAGCACATGGTTTCACCGACCCTGTGGACGCTGTGGGATGTCGAATACGTTCTGTTCGACCACGAGCTCGAGGTGCCGGGCTATCACAAGGTGATGGGACCGGTCACGACCTCCGTGGGCACGCCGGCGGTCCTCTACCAGCGCGACACCGCTTCGACGTACGCGCGGGTAGTGCCCGGGGCGCTGAAGCTGCCGGAGGAGCAGGTGATCGCCACCGTGCTCGATCCCAAGTTTCCGCCGGCGAGCGTAGCGATCCTTTCGGATTCGGCGCCCGTCGCGCCCACGCCTATTCGGGGCCAGCTGCCCGCAGCTTCGCCGGTCCGCGCGCGAGTCACCAGCTGGGCTCCCGGAACGATGGATGTCGCGCTGGATTCGGTCGACCCCCGTCCGACCTTCCTGCTCATGGCCGAGACCTACTTTCCCGACTGGCGCGCGTCGATCGACGGAAAGCCCGCCGCAGTCCTGCGTGCCAACGGGGCCCAGCTTGCGGTCGAGCTTCCGCCAGGCGCACGGCAGGTGACGTTCCGCTTCGTGAGCCGTGGGTATGGCGCCGGAAAGGTTGTGACGGCGCTGTCGTTACTGCTGACCGTGCTGCTGATCGTGGTCCCGGCGGTACGAGCGCGCCGGCGGCCGGCAGCGGCGTGAAGCCCCCCGGCTCGGCGGCGTTATCTTTCCGCCGCATCCTGACTTGATACGCTGGCCCAATGCGCCGCAACCGACGTCGCATGGGGCCGGCCCAGCCATCGAGCCTGTGTCCGAGCGCTACCTCGTCTGCGTCCCGACCTTTAACGAGCGTGACAACCTTCCCCAGATCGTGCCGGCAATCCTGCTCCAGGATCCTCGGCTCGAGGTGCTTGTCATTGACGACAACTCGCCCGACGGGACGGGCGACCTTGCCGACCGGATGGCAGCCGCGGAGCCCCGCCTCCACGTCCTCCACCGGACAGCCAAGCAGGGACTGGGCCGGGCCTATCTTGCCGGGTTCGCCTGGGGATTGGAGAAGGGATACGACTTCCTCTTCGAGATGGACGCCGACTTCTCCCACGACCCCAAGTTCCTGCCCGGGTTCATGGCCACCATCCAGGACGTGGACCTGGTAATCGGGTCGCGCTATAGCCAGGGGGTGAACGTCATCAACTGGCCCATTTCGCGGTTGCTGCTCTCACTCGGCGCCAACCAGTACGCCAAGTTCGTCACCGGGCTGCGGGTGGACGACCTCACCGGCGGCTTCAAGTGCTTCCGCCGGACCGTGCTCGAGGCCATCGATTTTTCGCGGGTGCGCTCCAATGGCTATGCCTTCCAGATCGAGATGAGCTTTCGCGCGTGGAAGAAGGGATTTCAGATCAGGGAAATCCCGATTGTCTTCACCGACCGGGTGGAAGGGCAGAGCAAGATGAGCCGCAAGATCGTGCGGGAGGCCATCTGGATGGTCTGGTCGCTTCGGCTGCGCGCCATGTTCGGGCGACTCTGATGGCGGCGGACAGTGGGGAAGTGCCCTTTTTCAAGATGACCGGATCGGGCAACGACTTTGTCTTCCTCGACGGGCGTGCCCAGTCGGTCGGTGACTGGCCGCCCGACCGGATCGTCGCCATCTGCCACCGACGCACCGGGGTGGGCGCCGATGGTTTTGCCGTGCTGGCCCCGGACTCGGACGGCGCCGCCGTTCGCATGCACTTCTTCAACTCCGACGGCGGCCGGGCGGAGATGTGCGGCAATGCCGCCCTCTGCAGCACCCGATTGGCGGTCCGGCTGGGCATGGCCATGCCTGAGCGCATGACCCTGGCCACGGACGCGGGCCAGCTGGAGACCCGCTGCGTGGGACCCGGCGACATGGCGGAAATTCGGCTGATGGACGGGGCCCGGGCCGTGCCGGTTCCTGAGATCCCGCTGGAGCCGGGCGAAGCCTGGATTGCGCACGCCACGGTGGGAGTGCCGCATCTGGTCACGCTGGTCGACGACGTCGACGCCGTTGACCTGGAGCGGCGCGGGCGGGCCCTCCGGCGCCATCCTGCCGCTGGACCCAACGGCGCCAACGCCAATTTCGTGAGCCGGCCAGCTGCCGCGGGCGGTCCCTGGCGCATCCGGACCTTCGAGCGGGGGGTGGAAGGTGAGACCCTCGCCTGCGGCACCGGCACCGTGGCCGCCGGCCTGGCCCTGGCGGCGCGGGAGAGGCTCGACCTCCCGATCCCCTTCGTGAGCCGGGGCGGGGCTCCGCTCTCAGTGGCTGCCGCCCTCGACGCTTCCGGAACGGCCCGGGACATCTGGCTCTGCGGGCAGGGGCGGCTGGTCTTCACCGGGACATGGCTGCCAGCCTGAGTTGACGTCCGGCCGGGTCAGCCGGCCCGAATCCTGGCGCCTGCTGCCCGATCCACCTCGAGCGATCCATCGCCATAGGGCAGCTCGAGCCGCGCCCCAATCCGTTCCACAATCCCTTCCACGGTCGTCAGACCATCACCCAAGAAATCACTTGAACCCTGAAACGCCACAGGCGACAGTGGCACGACGCCTGTCCTGGGGCGGCTTCGACGGGCAATCATGGCGCCTGGACCCGGCCTGATGGGGAGCCGGGGAAATCCCGGGTTTCCCACACTTATCCCCACAGGTACTTAACATAACATCTCTTATACGACGTCTGGCAGAATGCGCACGGTCCCGACAGTGTGAACCGATCACTGCCCGTTTCATCCTCGAATCGGGTCTCGTACCACCCTCGAATCGCGTCCGGCCAGGCCGTTCAGGGCAGCTGGCGTCGCTCGGTTCGGCCCAGCCGGCGCGACCACCTGGCGGCGGCGGCGATCTCACAACAGCACGCCTGCCGCGAGGCTCCCCCCGTCCGGCGCTGAAGTTCAGCCGGCGCGTCCCGCCAATGCCCGCGCGAAAAAAGCCCGCCAGGCGCCAGGCCGGGCGGGCTTCAACCAGATTCGAGCAGATCTCATGTGATACCTGAACTGCGGCGCTGATCAGCTCCCGGCGGTCGGCTTGGCGGGCCCCATCTGGCCCTTGGTAAGTTCGGCGAGTCGGACCGTCGCTTCGGTCTTGCTGGGCGAATCAGGATAGTCGGCCAGCACCTTCTGATAGGCCGCTCGGGCATCGTCGAGCTTGCCGGCATTCCGGAAGGCGCGGCCCGCATCCACGAGGTATTCCGCCTTGAGGTAGTTGACATCGGTCGCTTCGGCGGCCTTCTGGTAGGCTGCCGCCGCTTCGGCCGGCTGGCCGGCCGTCTCCAGCCCCGAGGCCAGCATGCCCTGCGCCGGCGCCTGAAATTTTGGCGCCGGATTGCGTGAGAGGAAATCGCGCAGGCCCACCACCGCCAGGTCGGTCTGGCCGTTGATCAGGCGCACCTGGTTCAGCGAGATCTCGGCGTTCAGGGCGGCGTCGGTGCCACGATACGTGTCGATCAGCTTCTGCAACTCCGAGGCGGCCAGCGGCAGGTTCCCCTGCTCGGCGGCGGCCCGGGCCCGAATGAGCTCGCGGTTGGCAAACGCTTCCTTGCGACGGTTGCTGGTGACGAACATCCAGACCACCAGCGCGGTCAGCGCCAGCGCAATGCCAAGGATGAGCAGCGCCTTCCGATTCACCACCCGTCCCGCCACCGGCCTCGGGAGCGGCGCAGTATGGACCGGCCCGGCATCGGCCGGCTCGGCTGGGCGTGGATTTGCCGGGGAGGTCGCTTCGTTGCCCTGCTTGCTCTTGGCCATGCCTGCTCGCTGGAAAATGGTGCGCTGCCCGAAAAACGGCGCGTTGCCCGGGCCGGCTCGATGCCCCCGGGGCGACTCGAACGCCCGGCCAACGGTTTAGGAAACCGCTGCTCTATCCATCTGAGCTACGGGGGCAAAGCTCGGTAAACTACCTGTCGATCCCGTGATAAGTCAACGGCTTACGCCAGCTGGCTGGAGTCGCGCCCTTCCCGATCGCTCGGCTAGCCGCCCAGGATTTCGAAGGACACGAAACGCCGGTCTGGCACGGCCAGGTCGCTGGGCACTACCCGGTCCACCATCGCCAGGCGCGGCCCCGCCCGAAGCTGCTCCTCGAGCGCACTCAACGCCCGACCGCTTCCTTCGGCGACCACTTCCACGGTCCCATCGGGGCAGTTGCGCACAAAGCCGCGCAGGTCGAGCGCACGGGCCCGCTGCCGTACAAACCACCGGAAGCCCACGCCCTGGACCCGTCCGGACACTACGAACCGCCGGCCGGTCACGCCACCCCGCGCCGCCGCCCTCGGACCAGCTCCATCATGATGGGCACGACCGAGAGCGCAATGATCACCAGTATCACCAGCGTAAAGTTGGAGCGTACCGCGGGAATGTTGCCGAAGAAATAGCCGCCGAGGACGAAGGCCGACACCCAGAGCGCACCACCCGCAATGTTGTAGGCGAGGAAGCGCGGATAATGCATCCCGCCCACGCCGGCGACAAACGGTGCGAAAGTGCGGATGATCGGAATGAAGCGCGCCAGGATGATGGTCTTCCCCCCATGCCGCTGGTAGAAGGCGCGGGTGCGTTCCAGGTGTTCCTGCTTCAGGAATCGGACGCGGCCGCTGAAGGCGCGTTCACCGATGCGCGCGCCGATCCAGTAGTTCGCCGAGTCCCCGGCAATGGCCGCCAGGATGAGCAGCAGCAGAAGGACCACGAGATCGAACGATCCGAGTGCGGCGAAGGTGCCAGCGGCAAACAGCAGGGAGTCGCCTGGCAGGAATGGCGTCACCACCAGCCCCGTTTCGGCGAACACGATGAGGAACAGGATGACGTAGGACCCTGCGCCGAATCGGGCGATGATCTGGGCCAGGTGGTGGTCCAGATGCAGAAAGACGTCGATGACCTGCCGCAGGAAGTCCATGGTGCCGTCGAAAACGGGAGAGATCAGGTCCAGCCGTGCTGGCCGATAAGGGGCACAAAGCGCGCATCCGAGAGGCCGGTCGCCGTGAAACCGTCACCCCGGCGCACGACCTGGGTCAGCCGCTGGGTCTCGCGGTCGCCAACCGGCACGACCAGGCGCCCCTCCTCCCGAAGTTGTGCGACCAGCGGGGCCGGAACATCGGGTGATGCGGCCGAGACGACGATACCCTCGTAGGGCGCCAGCGGCGGCCATCCCAGCGTGCCGTCTCCCACGATCAGGTGCACGTTCCGGCGCAGGCCCACGACCTCGAGCGCGCGTGCGGCGTCCGCGCTCAGACTCTGCACCCGCTCCACACTGACGACCATCTGCGCGAGTCGTGCCAGCAGCGCCGTCTGATAGCCGGACCCGGTGCCGATCTCAAGCACCGTACCGCTTCCGGTGAGCGCCATCGCCTCCAGCGAGCGAGCCTGGATCCAGGGCTGGCTGATGGTCTGTCCGTTACCGATCGGAAGCGCGACGTCGTCGTACGCCCGGTGCCACAGGTACGGGGGAACGAATTGATGCCGCGGGACCTCGGCGACTGCCCTGAGGACGGCGAGATCGCGGATACCCTTGCCACGCAGGGTCTCGACCAGCTGCTCCCGATAACCGCCATAGCCATCGGCCGGGCCGGTCATGTGAGGTCCCAGCCACGCACGGTCTCGATCAACCCGAAATTGGTCAGATCCATTTGAAGCGGAGTGACCGAGATGAACTTTTCCGCGACGGCGACATGGTCGCTTTCCTCGCCACCGGTCCAGGTGATCGTGCCGCCGCCGATCCACATGATCTCCCGTCCCCAGGGGTCCTGCATGCGGGTCAGGGAGTCGCTGAAGTACCGGCTTCCGAGCTGGGTGACACGTACCCCACGGACCTCGCCTGGCGGACAGTCCGGCAGGTTGATGTTCAGCAGGGTGCTGGCCGGAAAGTCGGGTGCGCTGGTGATGCGCCGGACCAGGCGGACCAGCACCTCGCGGTAAGTGGCCATGGTGTCAGGCTGGTGCCCGGCAAAGGAAATCGCCACGCCAGGGACGCCCAGCATGACACCTTCCATTGCCGCGCTTACGGTGCCGGAATACAGCACATCCTCGCCCATGTTGGGGCCGTGGTTCACGCCCGAGAAGACAAAGTCCGGCCGGGCCGGCATCAGTGCTTCCAGCGCGAGCATGACGCAATCGGTCGGCGTGCCATCGATCTGGAATGCCCCGTCCGGGCGCCGGGCGGGCCGCAGCGGCCGGTGCAACGTGAGCGAGTGGGACGTGCCGCTCTGCTCCCGATCGGGTGCGACCACCGTCACGTCCGCCACCTGACGGCAGGCGTCGGCGAGCAGGGCAAGGCCCGGCGCCAGAATGCCGTCGTCGTTGCTGCAGAGGATGTTCATCCCCTGCCCTCGTCCCGGCCATCGAGGATACCCAGCACTTCCGCGAGTCCGGCGCGCAGGTCCTGCAGTGTCTGCGTCGAGTGCGCCGACCGCGCGGCCGACTTGATCTCCCCACCGCGGCGAGCCTGATCGATCCGCTGCCTGGCGCCCTCGATGGTGTATTTCTCGGTGTAGAGGAGATGCTTGACCAGCTGGATGAATTCAACCTCACGCGCCTTGTAGACCCGATTGCCTGAGCGGTTCTTGGCCGGACTCAGGAAACGGAACTGGCTCTCCCAGTACCGCAGGACGTGCGGCTTGAGGCCGGTCAGCTCGCAGACCTCACCGATCGAGAAGAACTCCTGCCTCGGTTCCGACGCCTGTGATTTGGCTGTCATCGCCACAGCTCCGCTTTTGGTTCACGTTCCATCAGGTCCCGCACGCTGTCGGCGGCGGACTTGCCCTCGAACAGGACGGCGCGGACTTCATCGGCAATCGGCATGGTGACACCCGCGCGGCCAGCCAGTCGTCCCGCCGCATGAGCCGTGTTTGCCCCCTCCGCCACGGCGCGGTTTCGCGCCCGCCAGCTGTCGAACGACTCGCCCTGCGCCAACGCCAGGCCGAGCGCGCGGTTGCGGCTCAGGCCGCCGGTCGCCGTCAGGATGAGATCGCCCATGCCCGCCAGTCCGGCAAAGGTGGCAGGCTCTGCGCCCAGTTCCACTCCAAGCCGGGCGATCTCGGCCAGGCCGCGGGTAATCAGGGCCGCGCGAGGATTGTTCCCCAGCCCCAGACCCTCGAGAATACCGGCCGCAATCGCGATGACGTTCTTGAGCGCGCCACCGAGCTCCACGCCGATGACATCCCGGTTGGTGTAGACCCGGAACTCGGAAGTCGAAAACAGCTGCTGCGCTTCGAGCGCGCTCCCGGGGTCCGCGGAGGCTGCCACGACGGCCGTTGGCTGCCGCTCAGCGACCTCGCGAGCGAAACTGGGGCCGGAGAGCACCGCGACCCGAGCGCGAGGAACAACCTCGCTGATTACCTCGCTCATTCGCCGCAACGACTCGTCCTCGATGCCCTTCGTGGCGCTCACGATCAGACTGTCAGCCGCCAGCAGCCCGGCCACGCCGCCGAGCACCGACCGCACCGCGTGGCTCGGGGCTGCCGAGATGATGATGCTGGCGCCGGCCACGACCATGCTGGCGTCGGCATCGGCGACCAATGACGGCGCCAGTGTGTGGCCCGGGAGGAAGAGTTCGTTTTCGTGCCGGCGGTTCACCGACTGCGCCACCTCTGGCTCGAACGCCCAGAG
This sequence comes from uncultured Gemmatimonadales bacterium, assembly GCA_963798915.1. Classification (GTDB taxonomy): domain Bacteria; phylum Gemmatimonadota; class Gemmatimonadetes; order Gemmatimonadales; family GWC2-71-9; genus CAMLHP01. Next base: position 92,477 of record CAWCVB010000006.1, read on the forward strand.
CGCAACCTGGTGACCGCTCCGGGCCAGCAGATCGGCCAGCGCGGTTCCCCAGCTTCCCGCCCCCAGCACCGCGACCCGGCTCATGGCGGCGAACTCGTGGCTCGACCGCGACCGAAGCGGTTCTCCGTGCCCGCCAGCAGTCGCCCGATATTGGCTCGATGCAGCCAGACGATCCCGGCGGCGACGAGCAGCTGGATCCAGATCAGGTTCCGCTCCGCCGGATGGAGCATCCACGCTGCGATCGGCAGTACGATCGCCCCCGCCATGCTCCCGAGTGACACATATCCCGTCAGGCGCACCACGAGCAGCCACACCAGCAGCGCGACGAGCACGGCCCACGGCGTCAGACCCAGCATGACGCCCGACGCCGTGGCGACTCCCTTGCCGCCGCGGAAACCCACAAAGACAGAGAAGACATGCCCCAGGACGGCCATGAGGCCGCAACCGATCGCGACATACTGCGAGTCGGAGACAAGCGGACCGATGAACATGACCGGAACCGCACCCTTGGCCATGTCGAAAAGGCCAACCGGCACGGCGAATCGGCCACCCAGTGTCCGGTAGAGATTGGTCGCGCCGAGGTTGCCGCTGCCGTGCTGCCGCAGGTCGATGCCGCGAAAGAGGCGTCCGGCAAGGTAGCTGGTCGGGATGGCCCCGAGCAGATATGAGGCGAACAGCGCGAGCCCGACCTCGATCATCGCCGGCGCGACCCTCGCGCCGTGAACTTCAACCGGAGAGGCGAGCCGCTGAACTGCCAGGCGGTGCGGAAGCCATTGGTCAGGTAGCGCTGGTAGGCTTCCGGCACATCGTCAGGTCGGTTGGTCACGATCGCGATGGTGGGCGGACTGGTGCCGACTTGGGACGCGTACAGCAGCTTGACTTCTTCACCCGGCTTCTGCGGCGGACTGTTGCGAGCAATCAGTTCCTCCAGAACCCGGTTGACCTCGGCCGTCTGCACCCGCTTCTGGCGCTCGGCGGCGACCGCGAGAATGAGATCCAGCAGCTGGTGCACCCGCTGACCGGTCACGGCTGAGACGTACATGAACGGCACGAACTTGAGAAATGGCGCCTTTTCCGTGACGATCTCTTCGCCCCGCCGTGCAGTGAGCGAGTCCTTCTCCTCGATGAGGTCCCACTTGTTGACCGCCACGATGAGCGCCGTGCCGCGATCCCAGGCTGCCGTGGCAATACGAAGATCCTGCGCGTGCAGTCCCACCGCCGCATCGACCACCAGCACGCACACATCGGCCCGCTCAACCGCGCGCTCGGTGCGCAAGTTGGAGTAGAACTCGAGGTTGTCGGCCACCTTCGAGCGCTTTCTCAACCCGGCGGTGTCGATGAACGTGATGGGCTGGTCGTGATAGCGAAGCACCGTGTCGATCGCGTCACGCGTGGTGCCGGCCGTGGCCGACACGACGTGGCGCTCTTCGCCCAGGAGCCGGTTGACCAGTGAAGACTTCCCAACGTTCGGTCGCCCGACCACGGCCACGGCCACCGACGCCTCGGCCTCGGCATCCGTACGCGGAGGCAGGACCGCCACGACGGCGTCCAGCACGTCACCACTCCCCTTGCCCGACATGGCCGAGACGCCGTGTGGCTCGTCAAACCCAAGCCGATAGAAGTCGTACTGCTCAGCCGAATGCTCGAGGTTGTCCAGCTTGTTCACCGCGAGCACGACCGGACGTCCCGACTTTCGGAGGCGCTCGGCGACCGCCTGATCCACCGGGTGGAGGCCCTGGCGGCCATCGGTCAGGAATAGGATGACATCCGCCTCAGCCAGCGCGAACTCGACCTGACGGGCAATGGCCCGATCCATCGGCTCCGCCGAATCGGGCACAAGCCCGCCGGTATCGACCAGCCAGAAGTGCCTGCCCGACCACTCGGCGTCGCCGAAGTGACGATCCCGGGTCGTCCCGGCCTCTTTCGAGACGATGGCGCGGCGGCCGCCGATGATCCGGTTGAAGAGGGTGGACTTGCCGACATTGGGACGGCCCACGATCGCAACGGTCGGCTTGCTCACGCGGCACGAGACAGCAGGGAGACGTCCGCAAAGCACTTGGACAGGAGCACCTCCGCCGAGTGTCCGGCGGCCAGTGACTCGAAGGACACGCTATCCATGAAGAGCCCATCATCGTTGACTGACTCACCCGGCAGCAGGATGACGTCGAGATCCTGGTGCTGCGCGATCGCGGTCCGGATCGCTTCACCTGGCAGCAGGCCCGCGCACGTCACGGACGTGCCGAAGAGCGAGTTCTCGACCACAATGAGCCTCAACGTGGAGCCGAGCGAGGCGGCAGCGAGGTCGCGGAGCACCGGTTCCATGAGGGCACCCATGGCGGTCCCGGTGACGATCCCCACCCGCAAGCCGCTCCACTCCTGAAACCGGTCCCGATTCTCGCGCACGGTTCGTTGCAGGAAGCGCACGGCCCCGACCCCGTTCTCGACCTGTTCGAAGGTCCCGTAGGCTGCCTCGGGCGGAAGCTCCAGCCCGGCGCGATGGTAAAGTTCGTCCGCTCCGTAGGCCCAGGTCGTTCCCCGCTCACCCCGCGCCCGCTCGGCCCACCGCTCGAGCGTACCAATGGCAGCCCGGCATTCCTCCGCCGCAGGCTCCCGCACGAGGTGGTGCTTGCTGAATTCCGTGAGACCCACTGGAACAACCGAGCAGTTGAGCACCGCGTCACCGAGCTGGTAAAGATCGGACAGCGTCTGCTCCATGACCGCACCGTCATTGACCCCAGGTGACATGACGATCTGCGTATGGAAGGCAATGCCATGCGCGGCGAGCCGCTGCAGCAGCGGCAGTATGTCCGGCGCCAACGGATTCCGCAGCACCAGGCGCCGCAACAGTGAATCGGTGGCGTGGACCGACACGTACAGCGGCGAGAGCCGATACTCGATGATGCGATCGATGTCCCAGTCCTTGAGGTTCGTCATGGTGACGAAATGGCCATAGCGAAACGAGAGCCGGTAGTCGTCATCCCGGATGTACAGGCCCGGCCGCAGCCCCGGGGGCAGACCATCGACGAAGCAGAAATCGCAGCGATTGGCACACCGACGTACGCGGGGCGGCTCAAGCGAAAGCCCGAAGGGCTGGTCCAGCGAACGCTCGATTTCGAAAGTCACCAGCGTCCCATCCGGCTGGCGCACCTCAAGCTCGAACGCCTCCTCGGCCGACAGGAATTCCCAGTCGAGGAAGTCGTGCAGCTCACGGCCGTCGATCGCCAGCAGCTCGGTCCCCGGCAGCAAGCCGAGTTCCGCGCCCAGGGAGTCCGGATGTATGTGGGTAACCTTCACCATCAGATGCAGTCCCGAATTCAAGACTTCAGAAAATACTTTAAGTGGGCGATAACTTCAACTCGGGACGCCACTTCGTGGACTCAGTCGAGATCGGGCCTGAACTTCAGCAGAAACCGCCGCCGGAGGGAAATCCCGGCGGCGGCCTGAACGAGAGCGGGAGACGGGGCTCGAACCCGCGACAACCAGCTTGGGAAGCTGGAGCTCTACCAACTGAGCTACTCCCGCGACGGGCGGGAAGATGCCGCACCGGAGCCGGCCATGTCAAGCGGAAGAACGTTCAGACCCGTTCCGCGGCCTCGAGAAAGCTGCGGAGGTCCGGTTCGCTCACGGCCGGCTCGCCGGGAGACACGTTGTCGAGCTTGCCCTCCCGCATCCAGCGCTCCAGCTCACCGACCAGCTCAAACAGGTGATCGAACGAGTCCACAATGAAGAGCAGCGGCTGGTAATGATCGATCTCGAAGTACTGGTTGATGACCCACTCAAGCTGCAGGGGAAAACGCTGAACCTCGGGTGAATCGATGGCATGGGCAATTTCGCCGTAGGAACTCAGCAATCCACTGCCGTAGACCTTGAGCGATCCGCCGGCTCGCATCAGTCCGAACTCAATGGTGAACCAGAAAAATCGGGCGAGTGCCTTCTGGATGCTCGTCAGGCGCCGGATCCGTTCCCTCTCATCGGGAATGCTCGCCACAATCTCCGCCGCGGTATGCGCGCAATCGCCGAAGCGCACCAGGGTATCGGCAAAGGCCCGGTCGGTATGCATGGGCACGTGGCCGGCGATGTCGTGGAAAATGTCCGGCTCAGGCAGGTAGTCGAGCGTCTCCGCGTCACGGATCGTGATGGTGGTGGGAAACTCACGGTTGCGGAGGCAGTCGAAGAACAGGAAGGCCGGGACGTAGCCGCTGACGGGCTTGGCCTTGAAGCCGGTCAACGGGCTGAGAAACCGGTTCACGTCGTCCAGGCGCGGCACCCTGCTGGGGTCGAGACACAGGTTGTCGATTCCCTGGAGGAAGCGCGGATTGGCATACTGCCTCCAGCGCGACTCCATCCGGGAGAACAGTTTACGCCAGGCATCGTGGTTGACGTCGGAGTACAGCTCATACGGCTGGTGGATATACAGGCGGCCATCGGCCTGCGCCCGTTCGATGAAGGGAGCGCGGGTGGTCGTGAGGCCCTCACCGCCCGACTGAATGCCAGTCATGGATACCCTCCAGCGCGTCGAACCGAGAGGCGACCCGGCACGAGGAATCGAAAAACGGCGCGCCGGACGCCCAAAACCGCTCTGGACGCCCGGCGCAATTGAGTTCCGCTACTTGATGCCGTACCGCCAGCCGGTGATGCCCGCTCCCTGCGCCGTGGCGGTCACGTTGAATGTCTCGCCCTTCTTGAGCGCTGGCACCGCAACGTCCACACTGCTCACGGCTGCACCGTCACTGTTCAGGAATTCGACCGTCAGCGTCGTGGGATGCGGGGCCAGCGCCGCGCCCGTGGAGGAAGTGGCGTCGCGCCCAGTGGCCACCGCGGCGAAGCTGGCCCCGGTCGCCGATGGCTCGAGCCTCGTCTCCGTGATCGCATACGGAAGGGCGTTGAGCTTAAGGCGGGTCGACACCGCATTCTTGCTGTCCTTGGTCAGATTGTAGCCGAACCCGAGCATCTGGAGTCCCGACTCGCTGGCGGGGTCCATGGCCAGCAACTGCTTGCCCCAGCGTGTCAGCTCCGGGCCTTTCTTCAACCGGTAATTGGACGCGACGAGCATGTAGATCACGTCCCGATTATAGGGCTCGGCGGCTGCAACCTTTTCCGCGGCTGCGGCTGCGTCGGCCCAGCTTTCCGCATTGAACGCCTTGACTGCGTCGTTGTACGGCGAGTTGTCCTCAGCCGGTGCGCGCTGCACGGTCTCGCCTGCCGCCTCGAGCTGCGCCGCCACCGCATTGACGCTGTCCTGCATGCCAGCTGCCTGGTAGGCGGACATCAGCGCCTTCTTGGCGTTGATGTCATCCGGATGATTGGCCACGAACTGCTGCAGCACGGGAACCGCCTCCGTGCCACGGTTGAGCCGAAGCAGCACCACCGCCTTGTTGAACCGGGCCTGATCCTGCAGAGTGGCCGCGTTGGAGTCGGCCGGCGCGGCGAGGGCCGAGTCGAAATAAGTCAGTGCCCGCTCCATGTTGTTCGCGTCGAATGCAATCGTCGCAAGGTAGTAGTACGCATGCGGCGACCCGACATAGAGGCGGTTGGCGAGATTGAAATAGGTCGTGGCCGAGTCGGTCTGCTTGGTCTTGAGAAACTCGATTCCCTGGTTGATGACCGCGATCCAGGCGGCATGACGGTACTTGGCAATATCAGCCTTGCAGTCCGGGGCCAGCGCCTCGGCCTTGGCAAAGGAGCTGTCGGCACCGGCAATGTCGCCCTTGCGGAGCTGAATGCGGCCGAGATAGTACCAGGCCCCGGGGCTCTTGTCCTGACCGTTCTCGTTGATCGCCTCGAGGGTAACACGCTCGCCGTTGTCGAGCGCCCGGGCCTTGTTCTCGTCAACTGGCGTCTCAACGGCCGTCTTCAGGTACACCTTTGCCGAGCTGACCTTGAAGTGGAGCCCCTTGTCGGCCGAGCAAGCGGCTGCCTCGAATTTCGGAAACGCGGCACGCACTGCCTGCGCGACGCGCTGGGTCATCGGGATCGCCTGGGTGGAATCCTGGGCCACGAGGGCGCTCGGCAGGATGCCGAGCAGGAGGACCACCGAACCGATTTTCATTAGTTACTCCTGGGACGTCGAGGTCGTTGGATCGCGGCTGCCGCTGCTGTCGGCGTGCCGCGCTGCATGGTCTTGCAACTCTCTTGCCAGTCGGTGCACCGGGCGTCCTTCCGAACGCGCAAGTGCCTGTAGGTCATCGAGTTCTGGCTTTTCTCTCAAGCCATCTGGAGCCTCAAAAACCTTCACCCGGACGGCTGGGCCGTCCCCTATGGATCGGGTCACGGTGTGACGTTCCAAGGTGCTCCGGGACGCACGCCACCAGCGGCACCCACCACTGGTGCTGTGCCGCAGCAAGGCATCCGCGACGTCGTCACGTCGGTCTTCCGGAACAATGGCTTCGACCCGGAAAGATATCCTGCCCTTCTTACCCATTGTGGACCAGACCTGCACATCCGCCGCGCCGGCGTCGACCATTGCCGCTCGAAGCGGCTCCAAGTATTCGGGATTCAGATCGTCCAGGTCTGTGGCCAGCACCACAATTTCTTCGGCCTCGTCCACCGGCTCCGCGAGCAGCAGGCGGAGCACATTGGCGTAGCCGGACGGATTACGCTCGCCAGCGCCAACGCCGACGGCAGCGGTGGCTCGCCACTCACTCGGCGGCGGGCCGTCGCTGAGTGTCCGAAGCAGTGCCGCACCGGTCGGAGTCGTAGCTTCCCCGCGAGCAGGACCGTCCGCCCGTATGCTGAGTCCCGCCATGAGCAACGCGGTTGCCGGAGTCGGCACGGACAGCTCGCCGTGCGCAGCCCGGACCCAACCCCCACCCAATGCCACCGGCCAATGAAAGATCCGGCTGACGCCAAGACGCTCGAACCCTTCAACGACTCCGACAATATCGATCAGGGCATCGAGCGCACCGACCTCGTGGAGCGCGACGCGTGCGGCGGCGACCCCATGCACCTGGCCTTCCGCTTCTGCCAGCAGCTGAAATGCGCTGACCGCCTTGCTCTTGACCCATTCGGAGAGTGGGGCCGCCTCGATCATGGCGGTCAACTCGCCAACATGCCTGTGCTCCTCGCCGTGCCCAAGCTGCTCCACGTGATGGTGGTCCACCGTCGGCGGATGGTCACGAGGCAGGGTGATGTCTCCCGGCGCCTCGTGCCTGCCGTCCGGCAATCGCACCGTCACTTTGGTGGCGCGTATGCCTCCACGATCAACCGCTTCCCGGCTCACTTGAACTTCCGGGACGCCGAGCCGGCCCGGCAGCTCGTCCAGCCATGCGGCGTCGTCGGTGAGGGCGACGAGCGCGCCAAGCAGCATGTCGCCGCTCACGCCTACGGAAGGATCGATGATCGCGAAGGGTCGCCTCATAAGGGCGAAAGATGGCCCGTGCCTGGCCCGGCGGCAAATCAGTCGCTCTGGTAGAGCCACCCTGCGCCGGTGTTAAAGACCACCACGCGCTCCCGTGGACCAATGGCGCCGGTCGCCGCGAGGCCCGCAACGGCGGCGAGGGCGGCGCCCCCTTCCGGCGAGACGTCGATCCCCTCAGTGGCCGTAGCGGCATCGGCAGCCTGCGCCAGCGCCTGATCGGAAACCGCGATTGCGCCCCCGCCGGTCTCGCGCAGCGCGCGAAACATGAGGCGATCGCCTATGGGCCCGGGCACCCGTAACCCGCTCGCGATCGTGGTCGGATCGGGCCACATCTCGGCGCGCTCGGCGCCCTCATTGAATGCCTTCACCACCGGCGCACAGCCGGTGCTCTGCACGCTGTACAGACGGGGCGGCGGATCGCTGACCCAGCCCGCTTCACGCAGCTCCCGGAATGCCTTCCACATGCCGATCAGTCCGGTGCCACCGCCGGTCGGATAGATGATGACCTCCGGCAGCCGCCAGTCGAACTGCATGGCCAGCTCGAGTCCCAGTGTCTTCTTGCCTTCGATCCGGTACGGTTCCTTCAGTGTCGAGAGGTCGAACCACCCCTCGGTCGCGGCGAAGGTGCGTGCGGCCTTTCCGCAATCGCCGATGTGTCCGTCCACCAGGACCAGGTCGCCACCGAAGCGTCGTACCTGTTGCTGCAGGCGGGACGGCGTTGACCTCGGGGCGAAGACCCGCACGGGCAAGCCGGCACGCGCACCATATGCGCTGCTCGCGACGCCGGCGTTGCCTGCCGTCGGAAGGACCAGGCCTTGTGCCCCGCCAGCCTTCGCGCGGGTCACGGCGGCGGAGAGGCCCCGCGACTTGAACGATCCGGTGGGATTGACTCCTTCATCCTTGATCCAGAGGTCCTCGACTCCCATACCGGCACCGGTTCGGGGAACCGGGAGCAGCGGTGTATCGCCTTCACCCAGCGACACCGGCGTTTCCTCAGGCAGGAGCGGAAGCCAGCCACGAAAGCGCCACATACTCCGGCCTCGGCGGACCGCTGCCCGATCTTTGAGCGAGTAGCGCCGGTCAGGATACTGCACCAACCAGGGATGGCCGCACTCACACAGGGTGGGCAGGCCGGTGGGAGGGGCCGTGCGTTGGCAAGCCGGGCAAGTCAGGATCCAGTCGATCGAAGAGTGAGTCATTGCTTCAGGTGTTCGAGGATGCGGGTGGCGAGTCCGTGTGAAAAGCCAGGCAGCGCCGCGATTTCCTGGTGTGTGGCAGTGCGGACGCCGGCGAGGCTGCCGAATCGCTCCAGCAGCACGCGCCGCCGCGCCGCACCGATGCCAGGAATATTGAGCAGCTCGGATGTGATCGTCCGCGCGGTGCGGCGCTTCCGGCTGAACGCCACGCCGAACCGGTGCGCTTCGTCACGAGCGCGCTGCAGAAGCCGCAGGGACGATGCACGGCGCCCCAGCCGGAGACTCTCGGCGCGGCCCGGCATGAACACTTCTTCCTCACGCTTGGCGAGGCTCACGACGGGGAGGTCCGGGAAGCCCAGTTCGTGCGTCGCGGCAAGGGCGGCGCCGAGCTGTCCCTTCCCGCCGTCGATCACCATGAGGTCTGGCAGCGGCAATTGCTCGTCGCGGCGGCGCGTCAGGAACCTGGTCACCACTTCATGAATGGCGGCGTAATCGTCCTGCTGCGCCAACCCCTTGATCCGATAGCGGCGGTACTCACTCTTCCGAGGCCTCCCGGCTTCGAACCATACCAGCGACCCGACGATGTCGCGCCCCTGGTTGTGGCTGATGTCCACGCACACAAAACTGCGGGGCACCACATTCAGCCCGAGGTCGCGTCCCAGCGCGTACACAGGATCCTCGGCACGTTCTTCCGTTTCGAACGACTCGATGCGGAGGCTCTCGAGCAGGTGCCGGGCGTTGTCGTCCGCAAGTCCCTGCCAACGGGAGGCCGTGCCCCGTTGCGGGAAGGTCCACTGCGCGTCCGGCATCAGGCGTTGCAGTGCATCGAGATCGGCAGGCGGGAACGGCAGGACAACGCGCCGTGCGCGGCCCTCGACCAGGGCATAGAAACGTACGAGGAAGGCCGCAAGCACCGCCTCGTCCGGCTCCTCCTCCGCGCTCTCCAGGAAGCGATGTTCGCGCGCCAGCACGCGGCCATTGCGCACGCGTAGCAGCACGCCGACCGCATCATCACCATCGCGCGCGTAACCGATCGCGTCGGCGTCGCCGGTGCCGATCACTTCGACGCTTGGTGGAGCCTCCAGCCGCTCCAACCACTTGAGGGCGTCTCGCAGTTCCTGGGCCCGCTCGAAGTCCTCGCGCTCCGCGGCAGCAAACATGGCGGTGCGCACCCGTTCCCGGACGTCAACGGTGCGACCGTCAAGGAAGGCCAGCACTTCGTCGATCATCGCACGATACGCCGCCTCGGTCTGCCAGCCCACACAGGGCGCCTTGCAACGCCCGATGTGGTAGTCCAGACAGGGGCGCTCGCGCCGCTCCCGCGGAATGTCGTCAGGGCAGCTGCGCACCGTATACAGCCGGCGGATGATGGCAAGACTGCGCCGAAGCTGGCCGACGTCCGTGAACGGACCAAAATATCTGGCGCCGGTGATGTCGCGTCGACGGGTGACGAGTACCCTGGGAAAGGGCTCGGCCAAGGTCACGGCGATCGAGGGGTAGCTCTTGTCGTCCTTGAAGACGACGTTGAAGCGGGGGCGGTACTCCTTGATGAGGTTGTTCTCCAGCACCAGGGCCTGGGCTTCATCCGGCACCACGATGGTTTCCACGTCCGCGATCTTGCTTCGCAGCAGCTGGTTCTTGGGGCTCTCGGAAAAATCGGCGGTGACGTAGCTCCGCACCCGGGCGGACAGGCGCTTGGCCTTGCCGACGTACAACACGTTCCCGGCCGCATCCCGCCAGAGATACACCCCTGGCGTATCGGGGAGGGTATCGAGCTTGCGTTGGAGGTCGTTCGAATGGTCGGTCATCGGCGCAAGCGTGCCACCAGCGCGCGGGCCTCGGGAACCCGCAGCAGACTGGCCATGGTCAGGTAGGTTACACCGAACGCGGCAGCAATCAGCACCCCGGTGACCTTCGGTCCCGGGAACGATACCCACCGCAGCAAGGTCCACGCGACGGCCGCCGCCACAAGCGCGGCGAGCCAGAGGCGGGCCACAAATTCCGCCGGCACTCCGGTCGGGCCGATCCTGGCGTTGAGGGCACGTCGCAAGAGCACGAACTCGATCCACGCGGCGATTCCCGCGGACACCGTCAGCCCGGCGGCGCCCCAGCGTGCCTCATAACCCAGAAGCGCTGGCAGGCGAAGGGCCGCGAACCACCCGAGCGCGATCGTGAGCGCGACCCGGAGCACACCGAATCGCAGTGGCGTGCGGGTATCCCGGAGCGCGTAGAACGTTGACGAATACAGCCGACCCAGCGTGCCGGCGAGCAGGCCGACGGCGGAGCCCGCCAGGATGCTCCAGACGGTGATGCTGTCGCGCGCCGTGAATCGTCCCCCCTGGAACAGCAGTGCCGCCAGAATGTGTCCTATGGCGAGAAAAGCCATCGCCGACGGTACCACGAGAAACGCGATATGGCGCAGTCCCCGCACGAGGCGTTCCCGCAGATAGCCCTGCACTTCCGCTTCCTCCCCGCGGGCGCTCGACATGGCAGGCAGCTCGGCCGCCGAGACCGACATCCCGAAGAGGCTGATCGGCAAGGTGTAGAGCATCTGGGCGTACGCCAGATTCGCCACCGCACCGAGTGGCAGGAAGGACGCGATGAGCGTGTCGACGTAAGCGGAAATCTGAGTCACTCCCCGGGCGACGAACGCCGGCCCGAAATTGCGCACCACTTCCCGCACATCGGCGTTGCCCCGGCTCCAGGTGAGCCGCAGGCCGCCAAGGAGTTTGAGCACCCAGGGCAGCTGCACCAGAACCTGCAGGAAGCTTCCTCCCACCGATGCCCAGGCAGCATACACCGCCAGTCTGCCGGGCGCTGTCCCACCGCCGACCCCGACCAGGACCGCGATGATGGCCGCATTCCACACGATTGGCGCGGCGTACGAGAGAAAGAATTTCCCGTGGCTGTTGAGGATGCCCAGGCACCAGGCTGAGAGCACCAGCAGGCCGGTGCCCGGAAAGATGATCCGCACCAGTATGATGGCGAGGGCGCGCCGCTCCCCCTCGAATCCGGGCGCAATCAGGTTGATAAGCCAGGGTGTCAGCAGGATGCCGGCGAGCACCAGGATAGAGATCGTGGCGGCAAGCAGCGCCGCCACGGCTCCGGCAACCTTCCGGGCGTCCTCCCGGCGCCCCTCGGCCAGCAGGCCGGCGTAGACCGGGATGAAGGACGCCGAGAGCGCGCCTTCGCCGAACAAGTTCTGGAGGAAGTTGGGGATTCGGAAGGCGGCCTGCCATGCATCGGCGGCGCCCCCCGCGCCGAGAAAGTGCGCGATCGCGGCGCCACGCAGAAAGCCAACGAGCCGGCTTGCGAGGATGCCAGCGGCCACCATGACCGCCGGCCGCTGGCGGGCGCTCAGGAGCGGCTCGGTGGAGGCAGAGGCGGCCGGCTGGGCGCGTCTTCGATCAGGCGCTGGAGGAATGCGTTGTCCTCCTTGAGAGTCTCCACGCTCCGGGTCAGGTCATCCACCTCGGCTTCGAGCAGTTCGACCTTCCGGGCGACTTCAGCCAGTTCCGGCGGCGCAGCCTCCGGCCCTTCCAGCCGGCGCGCAATGGCGCGCCCAATGGGCGAGTCAAGCAAGATCCCCAGGATGGGGATCAGCAGGGCCAAAAGCAGGACGAGCGCGACAATCCACATGGTGCCCGAGTCTAGGCGGGAACGTGTGGCCCTTCAAGGGCCTGGCGGTATGCACTCGCCGCCTCGTCCCGCACCGCCTCCAGCAGGGCTGGTCCGTAGCGGGCCAACGGCTCCGGCACGCAAAGCACTCGCTCCTGGGGCCGGCCGGCTGGCAGCACCGACGTCCGGGCCCGGCGCAGCTGCCGAAGTTCGGTGTCATGGCGACGCTTGAGCGCTCGAATCATGCGGCGCTCAAGCCGGCCGACCTCAAACTCGATCCGGCGCATGGAGCCGTCTGCCGAACGGGCCAATGGTTCAGCGATAGAGGCGGACTCGGTGGTCAGGACGTGTCCGGCCTCTGCTGCCACCGCGCGCAGCTGCTTCAATGCGCCCACCGCACGGCCGGGCATCCGGTCGGCGGCCGCCTGGCTCAGGACATCGCGTTCAGGGTCGCGAAGCGCCTCCAGCGAAAGACCAAACCTGGCCAGCATGCGATCCGCGTAGGAGTCCACCAGGAGTCCGCTCCATCGGGGTACTCGTGCCGGCTGAGCGATGCCGAGGTGCCTGAAGACTGAGGTGGCCAAGGCCAGGTAACGCAGCTCCCCGGGGCCAGCGCAGTAGGCCACCGACGCGAGGAGCTGGCTCTCCACGGCCGGGCGAAGCAGCACGTTGGGCGAGAGACGCTCTGGCTGCTCACCGGCAATGCGCTCCAGCTCATCCATCCGCACTATGGCTCCGGAGCGGCGCAGGCGGAGCTGCCGGTCCGCTGCCACAATGCGATCCCTGCCCTCCGGCCCGTCCAGCATCACGAGGGTGGCGTCCGCCTCATGGTCAACGCCCGGCGCGCGCCCCTGCTTGCGGAGGCCTTCGGCTCGCTCGAGAAGGCGTCGGCTCAGCTCTGCCCGGTCCGCCACCGCATGCAGCAGTACGGGCGCCATGGCTCGCTTGAATCCCGCCTCAGTGCTGTCCAGCACCAGAACGCCGAGCGGCGCCAGCAACTCGGCCAGCATGCCGCCTGCCGCGGCCGAAATCGTTCGTCCTGCTTCGAAGTGCCGCTGAAGGAGGTCGGTGGCGAACCCGCCAGCCACCAGACCCTCATGCATCGTCCTGAATTGTCTCACGAGCTCGGCGACCTCGGGTCCGAGCGGTTCCCTCCAGAGCGGAGTCATCGGCGCGGACGGCGGACGTTCACGCAGCATGCCCGTCACCAGCTCGCCGTCGGCGTCCAACCAGTGCGCGACGCGCGCCTCGTCCCAGTCATGGTCGTCACCGCCCAGCCAGAACACGGGCACGACCGGGCGGCCCCAGCGTTCCTCCAGTCGAGCTGCCAAGGCCGCGGCTGAGGCAGCCTTGTACAGCGTGTAGAGCGGTCCCAGGAAGAGCGCTGGCTGTTGGCCTGTCGTGACGGTCACGGCTCCCGGAGCGGCCAGCCTCGACTTGAGGGCGTCAGCGCCCGGGGCCGGAAGGATGGCACCATGCACTGCCGCGGCAATGGCATCGGCACGCGGCTCGATAACCGGCATGTCGCCGAGCGGCGGATTGGAGACCACCCGGAAGGTCACGTGCTCACCTGCCCCACCAGCACCAGTCTGGGTTGGTCGGGGCCCGTCGGCGAGCCATCGTAGTCCCCCATCTGGAATTGAAGCTGCACGCCTTCGGCCCGTAGCATGGCAATAAGCTCATCCGCGTTGAATAATCGGACTCGCTCGAACCAGGTGCGACCATCGCCGGTCTGGAGCGACTTGCAGACGAAGCGCCCCCCATCGGTGAGCTGACGTCGCACGTCCACTGGGGTGCCGTGCAGCGAGAGAGACTCGCTCAACACCAGGGACTTCCTGACCAGCTCGGAATTGAGAAAGTCGAGCACGAACCAGCCACCCGCCCGCACCGTACCCACCATCTCGGCCAGTGCCGTCCGATGGTCTGCCTCGTCGTCGAAGTATCCAAAGCTGGTGAAGAGATTGACGGTGAGATCCATGGATCGGGGCCGGACGGGGAGAGCGCGCATGTCGGCACGGATGAGCGGAGCACCCGTCGCCTGCCTCGCCCGGCGCAGCAGGGCCATGGAGAGGTCGACACCGACGCATCGGGCCCCGGCCAGCTCGAGGGCTCGCGCGTGCCGGCCAGGACCGCAGGCCACATCCAGCACGCGAATGCCGGGATGCCATGGCAGGCGCTGGCGCAGCACGGTTACCAGCCGCCCCGCGTCGGCATCGTCGCGATGCGGGTACAGCGCGAGATATTCCTCGTTGAACCACTCCTCGAACCATTCGGCCATGATGGCTACCGGTTCCTGCGTGCCTTGTGGTAGGGTTCGCCGCGCAGAATGGTCCAGGCGCGATACAGCTGCTCGAGCACGATCACGCGCGCGAGTTCATGCGGAAGTGTAGCCGGACCGAGACCCCAGACCTGACTCGCGCTTGCCAGCAACGCGTCATCCAGACCGTGAGATCCACCGATCATGATCGTCACCGGCCGTGCGCGCAACTGCCAATCATTGAGGGCGCGGGCCAGCTCTTCGCTGGACCAGGCGCGGCCGGTCCGGGACAGGCACACCAGCGAAGACTGCGGGCGCATCCGGCCTGACAGTCGGGCTGCCTCCTCCCGTCGCTGCACGTTCGGCGTCGGCGCCCGAGAAGCTTCCCGTACCTCCACCTCGGCGACCGTGGCATAGCGCGCCAACCGCCGAAGGTAGTCGTCACACGCCTCGCGGTAACAGGGCCGCAGGCGGCCCACCGCAAGGACCGTGATATCCATCAGGCATAGATTCCGCGAAGCCGGTGCACTTCGGCGACGCGCTCGATTGCCAGCATGTACGCCCCGATCCGGTTGCTCGTCTGGTACTTGTCGGCCATGGCCGTGACCTCTTCAAAGGAATGGACCATGATCCGCTCCAGCCGGGAGTTGACGGTCTCCTCATCCCAGAAATAGCCGCCCCGATCCTGGACCCACTCGAAATAGCTCACCGTGACGCCGCCCGCGTTCGCCAGGATATCGGGTATGACAACAACGCCCTTCTCATCGAGGATCCGATCGGCATTGGCCGTCGTGGGACCATTGGCCCCCTCGCAGATGATCCGCGCCTGGATATCCCGGGCATTCTTGCTGGTAATGACATTTTCCATGGCGGCCGGCAGCAGCACTTCGCATGGCAGCGTGAGCAGCTGCTCATTGGTGACCGCTTCGCCACCGGAGAATCCGGCCAGGAGCCGTTTTGCACGGATGTGTTCCTGCGCCGCGTCGAGATCGAGCCCTTTGTCGTTGTAGACGCCTCCGGACTTGTCGCTGATCGCCACGATGCGGGCGCCCTGCTCCTGCAGCAGCCGAGCCGCGACTGAGCCGACGTTGCCGAAGCCCTGCACGGCGATCCGCGCTCCTTCAATCGGGATGCCGTGAAGACGGAGTGCTTCCCTGGTGACGAACATGCAACCGCGCCCCGTCGCCTCACGGCGGCCCAGTGATCCGCCAAGCGAGATCGGCTTGCCGGTGACGACCGCAGTCACGGTGTGGCGCTTGTGCATGGAGTAGGTATCCATGATCCACGCCATGACCCGCTCGTTGGTGTTGACATCGGGGGCGGGCACATCGGAATCGGGCCCGAGCATTTCGATGATGCTGGACGTGTAGCGCCGGGTGAGTCGTTCAATTTCGGTCACCGACATCTCCGCGGGATCGCAGACGACGCCGCCCTTGGCTCCGCCGAACGGAATGTTGACGATGGCGCATTTCCAGGTCATCCACGCCGCCAGCGCGGTGACCTCGTCCAGACTCACGTTGAGATCGAACCGGATGCCGCCCTTGGCCGGTCCGCGGGAGGTGTTGTAGAGCACCCGGTAGCCGGTATAGACCTCGAGCTCGCCGTTGTCCCGGGGCACTGGAATCGAGACGATGACCTGCTTCTCGGGGTTCCGAAGGATCTTGTAGATGCCGCCATCGAGATCCAGCTTTTGCGCCGCGTAATCGAAGCGCGACATCATGGCCTCGAAGGGATTCTCCTCCGAGAGGAAGCGATCCTTGTCGGGACGGATAATGGGACGCGCTGGCACAGTGTGGGGACTGGTCATGGATGCTCTGGAGGGCACTCCGGCGGATGGTGAGGTCCGGCAAGCGAACACGACATGTCAGCTCCGGCGCGGCGCGGCGATCACGCCATCGAGCGCCGCGCTGAATGGCTCGCCGCCGCGCTCCCAGGTCAGGTCCATGATGGCAACGAGCGGCTCCGCGACGCGGGCTGGCCAGCGATCACGCAACTTCACAGCGTCCTGCTCGGAGACGATGACGTAGTCGGCCCGACGAGCGGCGTGAGCCAGCCAGGCAACGTCTTCGTCCCGCAGCTCGCCGCGCGCCACCCACCGGGCGACCTGCACGGCCGCACCCGTCGCCTTGACCTGCGATACAAAGGCGCCCGGATCCACGCTCCCGGAAGCGGCCACCACGCGCCGGCCCGCGATAGCCGTGGCGGGCTGCTCAGCGCCGGAAACAAGGCCTTCGAAGTGGCGAACGCCGAGGTGGGCGATGGCCACTGGTGCGGCCACATCGCGGGTCACCGCGGCCGCGAGCGCCTCCGCGGCGTCGGGAGATGCTCGCTTCCGGGTCACCACGATCCAGTCGGCTGCGCGAAGCGAAGCCCACGATTCGACCCACGGCCCGGCCGGAACGGGCCAGCGCACCGCGCGGCTCGTTTCCGCCCCCAGCACGGCCACCATGAGGTCCGGCGCGAGGCGCCGCGCTGGAATGTCCGACTCGACCACAGCGAGGCTCGTGCCAGCCGCCGCCAGCCGCGCCACGCCTCGCGCAAGGTCAGTCGCCGATGTGACCGGGATCTCGGGACTGGCATGCTGCACGGCCGCGCCACGCCAGGGCGATTCGCCCTGCAGGACGATTCCCACCCGGATGCCACTGACGGCAAGGTGCCGGGCCGCCCAGGTCAGGACGGGGCCCTTGCCGGAATCGCCGACAGTGAGGTTCGCGAAGGCAATTGTTGGGATGACGGGATCAGAATGCGACAGCCAGCCTCGTTGATAGGCGGTGTGCCGCACATTCGAGGAGGCGCGCCAGAATCCTGCGGCGGGAAGCAATGCGAGGCGCGCGAGGCGCGCGTCCAGCCGCCTGCTCGTCCACAACCATCGCATCAGCCGGTGGGTACTGCCCCTGCGCGCCAAGCCCTGCTCCGTCCATGAGTGGGGGCGAAATGTACAAACGCGAGCCTCAGCGATCTACTACCCGCGCCATCATCTCGGCTTCGGCCACGAGATTTCCGTCCACGTAGGCCTTGCCGGCGAGCTTGACGGTAGTACCCCGGTCCTGGAGCACGACCACCTCCATGCGCAACTGGTCTCCCGGCACTACCGGGCGCCGGAATTTCACATGGTCGAGCGACATGAAATACACCACCTTGCTGGCCGGATCCGCCAGCCCCGACAGCATCAGCACGCCGCCGGTTTGCGCCATGGCCTCGACAATGAGCACGCCCGGCATGATTGGGTGGCCCGGAAAATGACCCTGAAAGAAGGGTTCATTGATGCTGACATTCTTGAGCCCGACCACCCGCCGGCCCGCCTCGGATTCCAGGATTCGATCGACCAGCAGGAGCGGGTACCGATGCGGCAACGACGCCATGATCTGGATGATGTCCTGCATGCACTCCCTCCGCCGCAGCCCGCGTTAATGATCACAGGCGGCCTCCGGTTGCACCGGAAGCCGCCTGCAGTCATGGATCAGCTCGGGTCTACTGGCCCGGTGTCTTGAGCTCCGCGATGACCTTGTCACTCATGTCCAGGGACCGGTCCGCTGTCACGATGGTGTTGGACTGGTTGCTCACGTCGAATACCATCGCATAGCCGCCGGCCTGGCGGAGCTTCTCCACCACGGCCACGACTCGCGATTGCAGCGGCTCGAGCAGTTCCTGGTTCCGCTGGGCAATCTTCTGCTGCAGCTCGTTGCCGCGCTGTTCCAGGTCGGTCTGCCGCTGCTGCAGTTCCTGGCGCTTGCTCTGGCGCGCCGCCGGGCTCAGCAGCGTGGACTGCGTCTCGAATGCCGACGCCGCCGAGTCCAGCTGGGATTGCAGTTGCTGGAACTGGGTCCGGTAGTTCGCGACTTCCCTGGTGAACGTGGACTCCGCTTGCGCGTAGCCGGGCGTCTCCGAGAGCACGCGTTGCATGTTCACGAAGGCCACCTTGGCCGGCGCAGCGGCCTGCTGGGCCGATGCTTGTCGCGGCGTGACGGCGATCAGAGTCAAAAGGGCGAGGCCCAGGCCCCGGACGACGTACTTCATGCGGCATTCACTCCAGTTGGGGTCAGAACATTGGTTCACATCAGAAGTAATTGCCGATCTTGATGTGAAACATCCACCCTGGGCTCGGCTTCCCGGCCAGGTCCTTCTTGTCGAACCCATATGCCAGATCCACGCCAATCGGCCCGAGGGGCGAAATCAGAGCCACGCCCAGCCCGGCGCCCCTGAAGAGCCGCGTGGGATCCCATTGCCGGGCGGTACGATACACGTTTCCAGCGTCGAGGAAAGTGTTCACGTACAGCGACTGACTGACGCGAGCCCCCGTTTCAACAGTAAACGCAGCAAACGACTTTCCGAAGGCCTCAGCAGAAGCCCTGTCCCCGCCCGCCGACGGATCGAAGCCGTTCGGGGTGATCGAAAATTCATCGTAGCCACGCAGCGGAATGCCGAACTGCACTCCGCCAAGGGAATATTGTTCGAAGGGGAAATTGTCCGCGTCGCCGAAGATGAAGCCGGACTTGGCCGAGAAGCCGAGGACGAGCTGAACACCGCCCCCGAACTGGCCACTGCCGCCGATTATCCCGAGCGGTGCATACCAGTGACCCTCGACGTCCACTTTCTGGTAATCGCCCGTTCCTCCGAGGAATCCGCCATTGAGCTCGCCGGCGACGCTGACCTGGGTGCCGGCCGTCGGGAATGGCAATCCGACTCGGGTGTCCCGCAGGACTCTGGTGCCCAGGGTGGAGCGCGTGCAGTTGTTGCAGATGAACCGCTGCTGGATATCCTCCGACCCCTGGTCGTAGCGCACCCGTTGCAGCCCGTAGGAGCCAAACAGCCTGGTGTAGCGAGCCCCGAGAAAGGGGAAACCCAGCTGGACGCTGCCGCCGGTCTGGTGCCGGCGGCCGAGATCCCGGATGATGAAGCGCTGGCGGGAATCGAACAATGACACAGTCCCGGAAATCCGGCTTTCGTTGATGGCGGGATCGGTATAGCTGATAATGAAATCGTTGATGTTCTGGCCGAACTGCCACTGCAGGCTTCCCCGCTTGCCGCGCCCGAAGAGGTTCGGCTCCTCGAGTCCGAGGAAGCCACCCAGTCCGGTGCCCTGGCCCAGCGATGCGCCGAAGTTGATGTTGCCGGTGCGCTTCTCCTCGACGCGGAAGGTGATGTCCACGTCCGGGCCCACATCGTTGCCGTTCGCCACTGGATCGACCGACGGCCCCGGCATGGGCTGCTTGAAGAATCCCAGGTTGCTGATGTTCTGATAGGACCGCATGAGTGCGTCACGACTGAAGACTTGGCCCGGCAGGAGTACGATCGCCTCCCGGATCACGCGCTCGTGAGTAACATCGTTGCCCTCGATGTTGATCTTGTTGACGGTTGCCAGCTGACCTTCCTGGATAGTCCAGGCAAGATCGACGAGGTGGCTGCCGTCGGGGAGCGTGCGCCGGGTTTCCTGTGGCTGCACACGCGCATAGATGTACCCGGTGTTCGCGTACAGATCTTCGACCCGTGAGGTGGCGCTCTCCCACGCTCCACGGTCGAAGACGGGATGATCCTCACTGGGCGGAAGCGGGAAATAATTGCGCAGTTCCGCCTCCGAGTATCGGCGGTTTCCCCGCACCTCGAACTTGCCAATGCGATACACCGGCCCTTCCTGGACGGCGACCTGCAGCACGCCCTTGGTGGCCGACGTGTCTGCCATCAAGGTATCGCTGAGGACCTGGAAATCGATGTACCCCTTGCTGGCGTAGAAGGCCGGCAGGCGGGTGCGCGCATCCTGATCGAGCTGGTCTTCGTCAAATTCGCCGGAGCGGAACCACCAGAAGCCCTCCGGCTTGCTGCCCATGTGCTTGACCAGTTCCTTGTCGGTGAACTGGTCGTTGCCGTCCACGACAACCTGGCTCACCGCAACGCGACGCCCTTCCTCGATCTGGAAGGTGACGTCGATGCCCCGGCCGGAGTCGGCCGGGGCTTCTCGCGCCGCCACTTTGGCGGCGTAGAAGCCCTGGTCCTTGTACATCGAGTCGATGGCGGCGCGGCTGCGGGCCACCTCCGCGCGGTCGAGCGGTCGACCTTCCAGCAGCTTGACCCGCTCGCGGACGTCGCCGAGCGAAATCCGTTGGGCGCCCGTGACCTTCCAGCTGGCCAGCACCGGCCGCTCAGTCACCTTGAAGACCAGGATGTTTCGTCCATCGACGAAGCGCTGTTCCACGGTAACGTCGTCGAACTGGCCCATGCGATAGACGGCGCCGATGGCCCGCTGCACCTCGCGGTAGGAAATCGGCTGACCAGTCGTGAGCGCAATGGTCGACCGGATTTGTGCCTCGGGCACCCGCGCGTTCCCGGAGACCGCGACGCTGTCCAGCGGGGGGGGCGCGGCGGCGTCCTGCGCAACGAGTGGCGCGGCAGACAGCACGCCCGCCGCGATCAGCATGGGAAGAATCAGTCGCATGAAACCGAGAGGTGGGTGGCGAGCCGTGCGGCCGTCCGGCGCCGCACGGTTTACGCCTTCTGGCTGGTCAGGGCGCGAAATACGAGGCGTTCCTTGTCTTCGGAGACGTCCACCTCGATCTCATCGCCGCGGCTGATCTCGCCCAGCAGGATCTTCTCGCTGAGCGGGTCTTCGATGTGCCGTTGGATGGCGCGGCGCAGCGGCCGGGCGCCGAAGTTCTGGTCGTAACCCTTTTCAACGAGGAAGTCGAGCGCGGCCGGCGTGAGGCGGACCTCGTCGCCCAGGCGCCGCTGCACCTCGCGCAGCAGGATCGTGACAATCTTGGCAATGTGCTCCCGATCGAGCGGATGGAAGACGATCATGTCGTCGAGCCGGTTGAGGAACTCGGGGTTGAAGACCCGGTTGAGCTCGTCCTTGATCCGTTCCTGCATCCGCTCGAAGTCCTGGCTCGCGTCGCCGCCGTGGAAACCGAGGCTCTTGCCCGACATGATGTCGCGCGCCCCGACGTTGGACGTCATGATCACGACCGTGTTCTTGAAGTCGATGATCCGGCCATAGTTGTCGGTGAGGTGCCCCTCGTCCAGGACCTGCAGCAGGATATTGAAGACGTCCGGATGCGCCTTCTCGATCTCGTCGAGCAGCACCACCGAATAGGGCTTCCGCCGCACGGCCTTGGTGAGCGCACCGGAATCTTCATAGCCGACGTATCCCGGGGGCGCCCCGATGAGGCGGCTCACCGAGAACTTCTCCATGTACTCGGACATGTCGACCCGGATCAGCGCCGAGGCATCGGCAAACAGGAAGCGAGCAAGCGCCCGTGCGAGCTCGGTCTTGCCGACGCCGGTGGGCCCGCAGAAAATGAACGAGCCAATGGGACGGTTGGGGTCCTTCAGCCCAGCGCGCGAGCGCCGGATGGCCCGGGACACGACCTTGATGGCCTCGTCCTGTCCCACCACCGCCTCATGAATTTCGTCCTCCATGCGGAGCAGCCGGGTGGCCTCGGCCTCCTGCAGGCGCGTCACCGGAATGCCGGTCCAGCGGGAAACGATGAAGGACACGGCCTCCTCGTCAATGACGGGACGGCGGGTCTGGCGCTCCTTCTCCCATTCCTCATTGGCCTGGCGGATGCGGCCCTGCAGCTCGCGCTCCTGGTCCCGAAGCGATGCGGCCCGCTCGAAGTTCTGATCCCGGACGGCCTCCTCCTTCTGGAGGTTGACCTTCTCGAGATCGGCCTTGAGGTCCGCGATCTGGGGCGGCGGCGCCTGCGAGGCGAGCCGCGCCCGAGCGCCGGCTTCATCAATGACGTCAATGGCCTTGTCGGGCAGGAAGCGATCGGTGATATAGCGTTCGGACAGCTCCGCCGCCGCCTCGAGGGTGGGATCGGGGATTTCCACCCGATGGTGCTCTTCGTATTTCTTGCGGAGCCCCTTGAGGATTTCGACGGTTTCCGGCACGCTCGGTGGCTCGACCATCACGGTCTGGAAGCGCCGCTCGAGGGCGCCGTCCTTCTCGATGTACTTGCGGTACTCATTGAGCGTGGACGCGCCGACGCACTGGAGTTCTCCGCGAGCGAGGGCCGGCTTGAGCATGTTGCTGGCGTCGATGGCGCCTTCCGCGGCGCCGGCGCCAACCAGGGTGTGGAGCTCGTCGATGAACAGGATGATATTCTTGTTCTGCGCGATCTCGTTCATCACCGCCTTGAGCCGCTCCTCGAACTGGCCGCGATACTTCGTGCCTGCTATTACGGCGGCCATGTCCAGCGACAACACGCGATGGTCGCGCAGCACGTCGGGACACTGGCTGTTGGCGATCAACAGCGCCAAGCCCTCGACGATTGCGGTCTTGCCAACGCCCGGCTCACCGATCAGGACCGGATTGTTCTTCTTGCGCCGCGCCAGGATCTCCATGACGCGCTCGATTTCCTTGGCACGGCCAATGGTCGGATCCAGCTGGCCCTCGGCGGCGAGCTGAGTCAGGTCGCGGCAGAAGTGATCCAGCGCCGGCGTCTTGCTCTTCTTTTCGGCCTTGGGCTGCGACGCCTGCTGCGGCGGCGCGCCGCCCGCGCTCGCCGGCTGCGGCATGTCGCTGCCCAGCAGCCGTAACGTCTCGGCGCGACTGGCTTCCAGGCTGACGCCAGCATCGGTGAGCACCTGCGCGGCGATGCCCTTCTCCTCGCGGAGCAGGCCGAGCAGGAGGTGCTCGGTACCCACATAGGAGTGATTGAGCTCGCGCGCTTCGGTCATGGCGAGCTCGAGCACCTTCTTGGCGCGGGAGGTGTACGGCAGGTCGGGGCCAGCCGCCGCGGCAGCTTTCCCCTTCTTGACGGTTTCCTCGATCTTCTGCTGGATGTCGTCCAGGTCCACATTCAGGTTCTGGAGCACCGCGGCGGCGACCCCTTCGCCCTCGCGGATCAGGCCGAGGAGAATATGCTCGGTGCCCACATACTCGTGGTGAAGGCGAGCCGCCTCCTCCCGCGCCATCTGCAGGACTTTCCGAACCCGATCAGTAAAATTGTAGCCGTTCATTCCTGGTGTCTCGCCTTCCGCCATCGCCCGGACTAGCCGCGACGCTCCACGTCATCTTCGAGCACCCTGCGGACCAGCGCGGCGCGGCGAAGCGCTAACGCGGGATCTCCGAGGGGCAGGTTTTCAGCCACGGCCAGGTGGGCCGGCTGCGACTGGATCAGCAACTTGTTCAGCGTGTACATGCCGATGCCGGGAATCAATCCCAGCCCGACGCCCAGCCGGACGCCGCTCAGCAGGTTCATGGCCTCATCGAAGGACAACGTCCGGGCATAGCGTAGCAAACCATAAGCTCGCCAGACCTTGTCCTCGATGACCGTGGGCGCGCTGTGCAGGAGCACCTGGCGGGCCTGTTCCTCGTATTCGATGACCTGACGCACGACCCGGGCCAGATGATCCAGCAAGTCGGTCTCGCTCTTGCCAAGCGTTGTCTGGTTGGACAGCTGGAAGAAGTTGCCCACGACCTCGCTGCCCTCGCCATACAACCCACGGAACGTCAGCCCGACCTGAGCCAGCCCCTGCAGGACCCGGGTGACTTCCTTGGTCAGCACAAGGCCGGGAAGATGGATGAGGACGGATGCACGGAGGCCGGTGCCGACGTTGGTCGGACACGCCGTAAGATAACCGAACTCCGGATGGAACGCGAAGCCAAGATGGCGTCCCAGCTCGCTGTCCAGGCGGTCCACTTCGGCGTAGGTCTCCGCCAGTACAAACCCGGAATGGAGCCCCTGCAGGCGGAGATGATCTTCCTCGTTCAGCATGACTCCGATGCGGCCCTGGTGGAGCAACGCCGCGCCGTAGCGCACCCGTCCGGCTGGCTCCAGGCCGGCCAGTTCCTTGCTGATGAGGTGGCGCTCGTGGAGCAGCTGGCGGTCGGGCTCATCCAGCTGATCAAGCCGAAAACTGACAGCGTGCCCCAGCAGGATCGTCTCCAGGGCTGCCTGCTCTACCGCGCGGAGGATGCGCTCGCGCTCGGCGTCCCCGGTGCGCCCCTGAAAGGGAAACGATGCCAGGTTCCTGGCCAGCCGGACGCGAGTCGAGAGCACCAGATGGCTCTGGGGCCCGCTGGCATCCAGCCAGCCCATGCCCCCATCCGCCATCAGTGAGAGATCGATCATTGGCGAAGCCGGTCCCTGAGCTCGGCCGCGAGCTCGAAGTTCTCGGTCTCAACCGCGAGGCGGAGCCGCTCCCGCAGGTCTTCCTCCGCGCTCGGCGTGGCGATCGTTCCACGACTGACGTAACGCTCGCCGACATGGACGGTCGATCCGTGCAGCCGCCGCACCAGCTCCCGCAGCGGGGCCTCGAACGCCGTCCAGCATTCGGCGCAGCCGAGCCGGCCAGTCTCGCGGAAATTGGCAAAGGTGGCGCCGCAACCGGGACAGCGCTCCAGCGCGCCGTCCGGCGGCGCTTCCGAGTCGCCAATGGCGGCGAGAAAGCTCCCCAAGGGCGTCTTCCCGGCCGGGGGTGGCTCGACACCTCGTTCAGCGGCGCAACGTTCGCACAGATGCACGGTCGTGACCTGAGCATCCTCGATTTGCGTCAAGTGGACGACCGCGTCCCGCTCACCGCAATTTTCACAGATCATGATGGCATGCCCTCCCATCCCGGGTGGGGTACCAGCAGGCCGCTCTCCATGGACAGGATGCGCTCGGCGCGTCCGGCGAACTCCCGGTTGTGCGTCACCACCACAATGGCCGTGTCGAGCTCGCGTGCGAGCCGAGTAAAGAGCACATGCAGCTGATCCGCGTGGTGATAATCCAGGTTGCCGCTGGGTTCGTCCGCCAGCAGCAGCACCGGCGACATGGCCAGCGCTCGGGCCACGGCCACACGTTGCTGTTCCCCGCCCGACAATTGCGCCGGGCGATGGGCCAGGCGGGTGGCCAATCCCAAACCGTCCAGCAATGTCGCCGCCCGATCGCGGGCGTCCGTCGTGGCCCGGCCCGCGATCAGCATCGGCATCATCACGTTCTCCAGCGCCGAAAATTCACGCAGCAGGTGATGAAACTGGAAGACGAATCCTATCTGATGGTTGCGCAGGGCGGCAAGCTCTACCGGGTCCAGGTCATCATAGGCTACGCCATTGAGCCGGACTCGTCCCGCCGTCGGCCGGTCCAGCGCCCCAAGCAGCTGCAGCAACGTGCTCTTCCCGGCGCCACTGGCGCCGACGACCGCTACGAACTCGCCTCGAGCCACATCGAGGTCGACACCGGCCAGCACTTCGATCGGCTCACCATCGCCCCCGAGAAAGATGCGGCGCAAGCCGCTTGCCTCAAGGATGGGCGTCATTCGTGACGGATCGCTTCCACCGGCGTCAGGCCGGCGGCTGACCACGAGGGGTATATCGTGGCCACCACCGCCAGCAGCACGCTGGCCGCGACCACCACTGCCACATCGAGGGGCTGGGTGCGCACCGGCAAGTGGTCAATGAAATAGATTGACGGATCAATCCGGATCATGCCGGACGAATCGACGATGTAGGAGATACCGAGCCCGAGCACCAGCCCGACGGCGGTTCCCGCGAGGCCGATGATGGCGCCCTGCAGCAGGAAGATCCGGCCGATGGCAGGCGGCGTCAGGCCCATGGCACGGAGAATCCCGATCTCCCGGGTCTTCTCGGAGACGACCATGGTCAGCGAGCCGACAATATTGAACGCCGCCACGACCATGATAAAGAAGATGATCAGGCCCATCGCAAGCTTTTCGAGCTGCAGGGCACTGAAGAGACTCGAGTTCTGCGCCTGCCAGTCGAGGGCCCGGAACGGGTACCGGAGTTCGTCCTCCAGGCGCCGGCCGACTGCCGGCGCGTCGTCGGGCTCGCGGACCCGTACCGCGATGCTGGAGACAGCGTCGCCCAGTCCGGTGAATTGCTGGGCCGTGGCCAGTGACATCACTACGAACTGGTTGTCGTACTGGAACATTCCTGTGTTGAACAGGCCGGTGACCTCGAAGCGCCAGAACCGCGGGGTCGCCACGCCCAGTGCCCGGTTCACCTTGGCGGCCGTAGGCGGGATCAGGGTGATGACATCGCCGGTGAACGCATTGATGCGGGAGGCGAGTCGCTCGCCCAGGAGGATCGCTCCATCCACACTGTCGACGGTGGTCCGGAATGAGAGGTCTCCCCGGACCAGCGATGACGGCAGCGACGTGACCGAGCGGCGTCCAGTATCGGGGTCAACACCCAGGACGTTCACTGCCTCCGCGTAGTCCGCCCCCTTGGTGATCACCGTCTGGGAGATGACCTCGGGCGCAGCCGCCACGACGTCGGGATCGCGACGGATCCGGCTGACCACGTCGCGCCAGTCGTCCACCCGAAGCCCTGCACCGTAGGTCAGGACCCGCAGGTGCGGACTGGCCACCAGGATGCGGTCGCGCAAGTCGTTGCGAAGGCCGTTCATGACACCAAGGACGACGATCAGCGCCATGACGCCCACAGTGACGCCGCCAACCGAAATCAGGGTATTCAGGGACGCGCCGCGCCGCGCGCGGCGGCCCCGCAGGTAGCGCGCAGCGATCCGGCGCTCCAGCGCGGAGGGCCAGCGGAAGAGCGAAAAGAGCCCCCCGCCCGTCATCCATCTTCCGGGCGCATGGCCGGAAAGAGGATAACGTCGCGAATCGATGCCGAGCCGGTCAGCATCATCACCAACCGGTCGATGCCGAGGCCCAGCCCGCCCGCTGGTGGCATGCCATACTCGAGCGCCCGAATGTAGTCCTGGTCATAGGGCTGGGTCTCGTCGTCACCCGACTCCCGCTGGCGGACCTGGTCCTCGAACCGGGCGCGCTGGTCGTCCGGATCATTGAGTTCGCTGAAGGCGTTGGCCCACTCGGTACCATTCACGATCAGCTCGAAGCGTTCGACCAGGCGTGGATCGTCGCGGTGAACTTTGGCGAGCGGTGAGAGGGCCTTCGGATGGTCCAGCACGAAGGTCGGCTGCACCAGCGATGCTTCGACGCTGACCTTGAAGAGTTCGTCCTGCAGCTTGGCGCCTCCCCACGGCGACGACTCGCCGGTCGGCACACCCAGCCGCGCCAGCGCCTCCCGCATCGATACATCATCAGCGCTACGCACATCCACGCCGGTTCGCTCCAGGATGGCGTCGACGAAGCGCACCCGGGCGAATGGCGGCGAAAAATCATAGGTCTGGCCGTCGCGTTCGATGGTGGAGCCGCCCGAGGTCGTTCGGACAACACCAGCGACCAGCGCCTCGCACAGCTCCATCATGCCGTGGTAGTCCGTGTAGGCCTGGTAGAGCTCCAGCATGGTGAATTCCGGGTTGTGCGTCCGATCCATTCCCTCATTGCGGAAGTCATGCCCGATCTCGTACACCCGTTCAAATCCGCCCACCAGCAGCCGCTTGAGGTAGAGTTCGTCCGCAATGCGCAGATAGAGCGGCATGTCAAGCGCATTGTGATGCGTCACGAACGGCCGCGCCGCGGCGCCCCCGTACAGGGGCTGCAGCACCGGGGTCTCCACTTCCAGAAAACCGCGTCCGTCGAGGAAACCCCGGATCCAGGTCAACGCGCGCGCGCGCGTCCGGAAGACTTCACGGACATCCTGGCGAACGGCGAGATCAGCATAGCGCTGTCGATAACGCACTTCGGGATCGACGAGCCCGCCGTGGAGAATTTCTCGCCCCTCGACCAGCTGGCTCTTGCCCCGCGGCAGCGGGCGAAGCGACTTGCTGAGGATGACAATCGACGCGGCCCGGATGGTGATCTCGCCGGTCCGGGTGCGGAAAAGGCTGCCCGTAACGCCGACATGGTCATCGAGGTCCAGCAGCGCAACCAGTGGCCATTGGTCTCCCAGCGCGTCCTGACGCAGGTACGCCTGGATCCGTCCGGACGCGTCTTCCAGGTGCGCAAACGCCGTCTTGCCCTGGGACCGCAGCGAGACGATCCGCCCCGCCACGACGACCGAGGGCCCGGCTTCACCGAGGCTGTCGTCCCACGCTGCCAGGGCAGCGGCGGCACTGTGAGTCCGGTCAAAGCGGTAGGCGAATGGAAGGATGCCCATGGCGGCGATCGCGTCGCGCTTGGCGCGCCGGTGCGTCTCGATGTAGCCCGGGTTCTCCACCTGGTCGGTCACGCGGCTGTCCCCCCGAACTGCTTCAGATACGCCTCGATGAACTGCTCAAGATCGCCATCCATCACACGCTGGACGTCGGTCACCTTCACTTCGGTGCGATGATCGTTCACCATGGTGTAGGGCTGGAAGACATATGACCGGATCTGGTTGCCCCAGGAGATGTCGGTCTTGGTGGCCTCAACCGCGGCCTTTGCCGCCTGCTGCTCCTCCAGCTTCCGCTGGTAGATGGCCGCACGCAGCATCTTCATGGCCGTATCCTTGTTCTTGTGCTGGCTGCGCTCCTGCTGGCACGAGACGACCAGGCCGGTCGGGATATGGGTGAGGCGCACCGCCGATGAGGTCTTGTTGATGTGCTGCCCACCCGCGCCCGACGCCCGGAAGACATCCATCTTGATGTCCTCATCGCGCAGGTCCACCTCGATGGTGTCGTCGATGTCAGGGTACACGAAGACGGAGGCGAAGGAGGTATGGCGACGGGCCTGCGAATCATACGGCGAGATGCGGACCAGGCGGTGCACGCCTTTCTCAGCCTTCAGGAACCCATAGGCGTACTCGCCGGTGATTTCCACCGTGGCGGACTTGATGCCGGCTTCCTCACCGGCGACCATGTCGAGCACACGGACGCCGAAGCCCTTCCGTTCCGCCCAGCGCACGTACATCCGCATGAGCATCTCGGCCCAGTCCTGCGACTCGGTGCCGCCGGCACCCGGATGGATCGTGAGCAGCGCGTCACGCCGATCGTCGGTCCCACGCAGCATGGTCTTGAGCTCAAAGCCGGCGACCCGTTCGCCAAGCCGGACGACTTCCGCCTCCAGCTCGCCCTGCATGGATTCATCCGGTTCCGTGGCGAGCAGCTCTGCCATCTCCCGGGCAATGGTGACGCGCCCGTCGATTTCCTCGAACGGCGTCACCCACCCCTTGAGCTGCTTGACCTCCTGTACCAGTTGACGCGCACGCTCCTGATTGGTCCAGAAGGCCGGATCGGCCTGCTGTGCCTCGAGATCGGCAATGCGGGCGCGCTTGGCGTCCAGGTCAAAGAAAACCTCGAAGTTCGGCCACACGCGTGGCGAGGTCGGCGATCAGCTCGGTCAGGTCGGGCATCTATGCTCCCAGTCAGCTAAAACGTGAGCCGCCTGTCCGCCCGGCGGCGGAGAGGCGGCTCCGGGTTTCCCAAAGATAGACCGCCCTAGAAGATCTGGCGACCGTCCGCAAGAATTTCATTCAGTGCGTCGTGGAAATGTGTCGTCGAATCGGCGATCTCCTTGCCGACCTGGTCCACATACTCCTCCCAGCTCTTCTTGATTTCCTCATCGAACAACGTCTTCAGACTCCCGTCCCGCAGACCCTCCCGTCGCTTGGCCGGGTGGTAGACCACCATGTCGGAAATGAGCGCGCGAGCGAGCCGCCGCGCCTTCTGGGACGGATCCTGGGAAAGAAATGGATTGACGGCCCGTCGCGGCTCAGGCGCGGGCCCACGCGGTGCCGCCGGCGGTGCGGCCGGTCGGGGCGGCACACCAGCGGGACGGGGCATGGCGGGCGGCGGCGCCATCGGCCGCGCCGGTGCCGCCGAAAAGCCCTCCGCGCGGCCCGGAGTGGCAATCGGCGGTCGCGGCGCCGCAGCCGCCGGCCTCGGCGGCTCAACAGGCGGCTCGGGGCGCGGAGCCGGCCGCGGTGGCTCCGGTGGCGGGGCCGGACGCTCAGGCGCGGCGGCCGCGGGCGGCTGCGCGGCCGTCGGCGCTGGTGGCGCCTGCATCGCGGCTGGCTCGACCCTGGGCTCCCGCGCGACCGGCGGTGGCGCAGGCGCCGAGAGCACCGGCTCGAGCGCATCACCGGAGGGACCGGCGGTCGGAACGGCAGCCGGAAATCTGGGGGCGTCGCCCCCCGACGCGGGCGCTGCCTCGCGACTGACCGGAAAGATGGCGCTGCAGACGGCGCATCGCGCCCGCACGCCCTGCTCCGGCACCTTGGCCGGATCGACCCGGTACATGGTGGCACAATTGGGGCACGTCACATTCATCGCTGATTCCTCATCGCTGTTCCCGCCGCCCAGCACCGTCCCCGCTCTGCCGCCGGTCGACCACGAAGATCGAGCCTGGCAGGGTCTTGGCGTAACTCTTCATTTCAGTGGCAAGCTCACTGACCTGGGCCGGATGCATGAATTGCCGGTGCCGGTTGGTCACAATGCCGATCGACAGCGTCATGAGTGGCACCCGATGGAGCTGGCCCCGCCGATCCTTGCCGAAGAAGTAACCGGCCCGGCGATCCTGCTCATTGTACTGGAGCGGGATCAATGTGTCGAAGACCGAGAGGACTTCGGTGCAGACATTGTGGATCTCGCCTCCGGGGATGACGAAGATGAAATCATCACCGCCGATATGACCGACGAAGCCACTGCGCCCCGTCATGCCCTTCACCACGTCGTGAAGGATGCGCGACAGCAGGTAGATGACCCGGTCGCCGTCATAGTAGGAGTAGCGGTCGTTGAACTCCTTGAAATGATCGAGGTCGGCGTAACAGACCGCAAACTCGCCGGTCTGTTCCAGCCGGCGGCGTATCTCACGCTCGATCTCGGTGGTGCCTGGCAGCCGGGTGGAGGGATGCACGGAGACATCCCGCTCGGTGCGAAGCGACATCGCCGAGATGCGTGCCTCCTGCTCGGCCAGCGAGAAGAGTCCGGTGAGGACTTCATCGGCACCGGCCCGGAACCAGGCCTCGACCGATTCGGCCTCATGCGTGGCGATCAGGGCGGTCACTGGCACGATGGCGGTGAACGCATCGCTCTTGAGCCGTGCAACCAGCTCGACGCCGGCGGAGCCGGAGGCGTCGGCGTTCACCACCAGGATGCCCGGGTGGCCGCGAAGGATGATTGACTCGACTTCGTCGGCCGAGCTGAACTGCTTGACCGGCAACGCCTGCTGCTGCGCCCAGCGCTCGATCAGCGCGGGGACGGGGCCGCCATCCGGCGAAAAGAAGAGAATCGTCGGGCGAGTCCGCACCCAGTCCCTCAGGTAAGAGACGAAATCACGCTAACTTACGAGGCCGCCACGGGCAAGTCAAACAAAGTAGGCTGCAATGGCGATCAGGGCATAGACCGCCAGGAGCATGACACCCTCGAACCAGTGCGACTCGCCATCGGTCGTGCCGATCGCGGTGACCAGGACGGCCAGCCCAAGGGCCATGACCTCGAAGGGTGCAAACACCAGGTTCATGTCGCGGCCCATGAGGACCCCTGCAAAAACCAGCACGGGAGCCACCAGCAAGGCGATCTGGGTGCTGGAACCGAATGCTATCTGCAGCGACAGGTCCATCTTGCCTCGCCGGGCCATCATGATGGCCGAGGCATGTTCCGCCGCATTGCCGATCAACGGAATGATGATGAGGCCCACGAACATGGTGCTGAGGCCCAAGGCTCCCCCGGCCCCCTGCACACTCTGCACCAGCACCTCGGCAAGAAAGGCGACTCCTGCGGTCGCGATTGCCAGCACCAGCACGGCCTTGCCCACACCCCAGGCCCGTCGCGGAATTTCGTGCGGGTCGCCACCCATCAGCCAGCGGTGGGTCTTCAAACTGAAGAGCAGCGAAAATCCATACGTGATTATCAGGATGACAGCGACCGCTTCCGACAGATGCAGCTCGGTCAGACGCTGGTTGGCTGGATGCGATGCGTGGAACAGTGCCGGAAATACGAGTCCGACAACGGCTGCGGCAAGCATGCCGGCGCTGATTCCCGGTGCCGCTCGACCGAAGCGCAGTTCACTCGAGCGCACGCCGCCAGCGACCAGCGACAGTCCCAGGATGAGGAGCAGGTTGCCAAGGATGCTTCCGGTGATCGAATACTTGACGAGCTCGATCTCCCCCGCCTGGAGGGCCATGAGGCCGAGGATCAGTTCCGCGGCGTTGCCGAACGTGGCGTTCAGAAGCCCACCGATGGTGGGCCCCGTATGGGCCGCCAAGTGCTCCGTAGCGTCGCCCATGAACCCAGCCAACGGCACTACCGCGACACAGGCCGCCAGGAAACAGAGCAGCGGGGCCTGGCCGGTATACTGGGCCCACACGGCAACTGGGAGCGCCCCAAGCAGCACACGCCGCCAGAGTGGCCCCCAGGAGTCGGGATCCTTACGGAGGTGTTTGAGCGGCCGGCGCGACCTGACGACCGGCTCCTCGCTCTCAGCCGAGGAGGCGAGTGGCGCTGCGGCAGCCGGGCGCGCCTCGGGCCTCTGGCGCGGCTCCGGTCGCGGCTCTTCGGCAACCCGCTCGCGGCGACGCTCGGCCTTGGTCCTTCGGCTCCTCCGCTCAGAAGGTTCACGCCGCGAGCGGGTCTCGGACGATGCCTGCGGCACCGAGTCCGCCGCCGGCTCGGCCTCCGCTTCCGGTGGCTTAGGGGCGTCGACATCAGGGGCGACTGACCCCGCGCTGCCACGCCGCTCTCGCTGCCGCACCTCCCGGGGCAACGGCTCGAGACCGGTAGCGGCATAAATCGCGTCTCTCACGGCGCGGGGAGAGGCACCGAGGTCGCCCAGCACCTTGGCCAGGGAGCCACGCGGTTCGGCAAAGGCGGCGATAAGCAGGTGGGTGGTGTCGGGCTCGGTGGCCCGGCCGGTCGCCTCGCGCGTGGCCGCGGCCGCGAGGCGGCGACCCTGGCTCGACAGGACCAGTTCGCCCTCTGGCGGAGGTGACTTCCCCGGCCTGATGCCAGCCTGGATACGTTCGCGCAGGTCCTCGACGGCAACGCCGGCACTTCGGACAGCGGCTTCGGCCGCCGGGGTGGCCAGCGCCACGAGCAGCAGGTGCTCGGCCGTGATGGCATCGCTGCCGCGGGCCACGGCCTCGGTCCGCGCAGCTTCGAGAAAGGCCAGCTCCGCCGGGCCTCCTGGCGGCTCAGTCAAGCGGCTTCGCCTCGTCAACGAGCATGATCGGAATGCCGTCCTCGACGGCATACACGAGGCGGCAGGCATGGCAGATCAGTGATTCCGGTGGCGCCTCGTGGTACTCGAGCTCGCCCTTGCATGCGGGGCAGACGAGAATTTCCAGCAACTCGGCGTTGAGCGTCATGTCTTCTCCGAATCTGAAACAGGAAAACCAAGGCGCGAGAGCGCAGCCGCGTTGCGGCGCCACTTGGGCAGCACTTTGACCCAGAGATCGAGGTACACGCGCCCTCCGAGCAGATCCTCGAGCCGGCGGCGTGCGTGTTCCCCGATGGCCTTGATGGTGCGTCCGCCGCGGCCCACCACCATGCCCTTCTGGGACTCACGTTCGACATAGAGCGTCACTCGAATGTACACCGGCGATTCCGCCTCCCGATACTCCTCGACCTCGGCGGCAAAGCCATAGGGCAATTCGTCCTGCAGGAACTCGAACGCGGCTTCCCGCAGATACTCCGTGGCGAAGAATCGGACGGGCTGGGTGCCGATGTCGTCAGGGTCGTACGCGAACTCCCGCTCCGGCAACCGCGCGCGCAGTTGCGCCAGGAGCTCCGTCAGCGATCCCGGCTCCCGGGCGCTGACAACCAGCGCCGCCTGTGCCAGCTGCCGGCGGGCGTCGTCCGGGACGAGGTCCGCCTTGGTATAGACCGTGATCACCGGCGCGTGCGGAGGTGCAGTCAGCCGAGCCGAGCTCATGAAAGGCGGCGCAGGAGCGTCCGGCGCAGGATGGACATGCACGATCAGGTCCGCTGCGTCTATCCCGGCCTGTGCCGCGGCCATCATGCGCGCCTGCATCAGGTAGGCAGGATCCATCAGCCCCGGCAGATCCACGAACACATACTGGGTGTCACCATCGGTCAGCAGGCCAGTCACGGGCAGCCGGGTAGCCTGCGGTCGCGGGCTCACAATAGCCAGATGAGAGCCAACCACCGCATTCATCAACGTCGACTTGCCGGCATTGGGAGCGCCGGCGAGTGCAATCCGTCCGCAGCGTGTCATGCGGATAACGTAACAGCGCGATTACACTTCTCAGAATGGCCACTCCCGTTTCCGCACCTCAATTGGTCGTGCTCGCGGCCGGCCTGGGCCGGCGCTTCGGCGGCCTGAAGCAGCTGACCGGAGTCGGCCCTGGCGGCGCCACCCTGCTGGAATATTCGCTGTTCGATGCGCGCCAGGCCGGCTTTGGGCGAGTGACGTTCGTCATTCGGCCCGAGATGCAGGGCGACTTTCGGAGTTTCGCAGAAGGCCGCCTGCCGCCGAGTCTCGAGTGGAATCTTTGCCTTCAGCGTATGGAGGACGTGCCGCCGGGGAGCGTGACACCGGGCGGCCGCAGGCGGCCATGGGGTACCGCGCATGCGGTGCTGGCCGCCGAGTCCAGTGTGAGCGGCCCGTTTGGCGTCGTGAATGCCGATGATTTTTATGGACGCGAAGCCTTTCACGCCATGGCGTCCTTTCTGGCGTCGGACCGACCCGACTGGGCGCTTGTGGGCTATGAGCTCGGCGCGACCCTGTCACCGGCAGGTGGGGTCAATCGCGGACTGCTCGCGCTGGCCGACGATGGCACCCTCGCAAGTATCGAAGAGGTCATGGACCTGGTCCGTACAGAGGAAGGCGCCATTACCGGACTGGGCGAGGCGGGCCCGCGCATCGTGAACGGCAAAGCGCTCGTCTCCATGAATTTCTGGGGGCTGGAGCCGTCGGTCTTTGGCGGGCTCCGATCGGGATTTCGCCGGTTCCTGGAAGGCGCCGACATTGAGCACGATGAATACCCGCTTCCTGTGGCGATGCAGGACCTGATCCAGGACGGCGAGCGCCGAATAGCGGTGCTCGCCAGCGCCAGCCGCTGGTTTGGCGTCACCTATCACGAAGACCTTGTCGCAGTGCGAACGGCGCTCGAGCAGCTCGTCGCATCCGGCCACTATCCGGAGCGGCTGTGGAGCTGATGCCGCGGGAAGTGCAGCGCTTCGCATTCGATGGCGTCCCCGACGAGGTCACCGCCCTGCCAGGTGGTCACATCAATCAATCCTTTCATGTCACGTGCACCGGGCCTGCCGGCCCACGAGGCTACCTGCTGCAGCGGCTGAATCGGCAGGTCTTCCCGGATGGCATGGCGGTCATGGGCAATGTTGCCGCGATTACATCCTATCTGGCCCGCGAGCGCAGCGAGGACCATGTATTGCCCCGGCAGCATGAACTGCAGCTCGTGCCAACGCGCTCGGGAAAGCTGTGGCATACCGACCCCGATGGCTCCACCTGGCGAGCCTTTCCGTTCCTTGCCCCGGCGTGCACTCACCTGCAGGCCTCCTCGGCTGACCTGAGCGCCTCGGCGGGGCTGGCATTCGGTACCTTCCTGCGAATGCTCGCCAATTACGACGGCCCGCCGCTGGCCGAAACCATCGCGCACTTCCATGACGTTGTCCATTCGCTCGACGCGCTGGAACGTGCGGCGCTGGCAGATCCGCTCCGACGCATGCGGGGGGCGCGGTCGGAATTCGAGCAATGCCGCGCCACCGGGCCACTGGGCGAAGAACTCGCCGGCGTTGCGGACGGCATGCCACAGCGGATTGTGCACAATGATGCGAAACTGGCCAACGTCCTGCTGGCTGTCGGAAGCGGCGAGCCGGTGGCCGTGGTCGATCTCGATACGGTGATGCCGGGCTTGTCCCTGGCCGATGTCGGCGACTTGATCCGCTCCGTGGGGAGCCCGGCCGGCGAGGAGGAAGCCGACCTCGCGCGCGTTCGAGCCGAGCCCACGCTGATCAAGGCGGCATTGACCGGGTACTTCACGGGCGCCGCGCGGGTGCTCAGTGATGCCGAGCGCTCCCATGCGGTGCTGGCCGGTTGCGTCATCACGCTGGAGCAGGCGATGCGGTTTCTGCATGACCATTTGATGGGTGACACGTACTATCCTGCGCCTCACCCAGAACAGAACCTTCGCCGCGCCCGCAACCAGTTGACGCTGCTGAAGTCCCTTCTCGACCAGCGGGCCGCGCTCGAGCGGCAGGCCGTTCACCTTTCGCGAGAGTTCGCATGATGCGAAGGAGCCTTCGCCCCCTTGCGGCGGTGTTCTTCCTCACACCCGGAGCGCTCGGCGCACAGACGCTGCCCCGGGGAATCGGACAGTGGAATGCGGATTCGCTCGGCAACCATCGCGTTGTCATTGCGGTGGATTCCGGCGCATCGGCGGTGCGGGCTCATATCGTCTGGCGGAGGCGCGATCGCGCCCCGTCGAAGAAGCAGGTGCTGGTTTACGCCGCGGGCCGGCCCGGGCGGATTCTCAATGCACGAGTCTTCGGCGTCTCCCAGCTCGAAGCGGATGTCGCGTTCCAGCCGGTCGCCGGGGCGGGTGAATACTGGGTGTACTACATGCCCTACACCGGCACCGTGCGGTCCAACTACCCGAAGATCACCTACCCGGTGCAGGACTCGACCGCTGACGACGGGTGGCTTCGCTCAAACCAGCTCGACGATGGGGCTCTTGAGCAGGGGCGGTGGCGCTCGCTTCCCCTGGCGCACGTCGTTCGACTGGAAGCTGCGGACTCCATGGATCGGTTCGATGCGATGGAGCAGATCGCCGCGCCTGATGAGGTGGCCGCGCTGCGTATCGCTGCCGGGAGTGCGCCCGCGCTGGTCTTTCCGGAGGACCGCTTGCATCCGGTCCGGATGCGGCATCAGGTGCCGCACCGATGGGCCGAGGCAGGTCCGGGGCAGGCGCTCAGCGACACCGCTCGCCGGGGCGAATTTCTCGCGTTCCAGCTGGGGATCTGGGCCCTCGACTCCGTGCACGACGTTGCGGTCACGTTCTCGCCCCTTACGAGCCCGAGCGGAGCTAGCATCGCGAAGGAGCAGTTCAGCTCCTTCAACACACATGGCGTGAACTGGCAGGGCGAGGAGTTCAACCGCACGGTCTCAGTGCCGGCGGGTTCGGTCCAGTCGCTCTGGTGCGGGGTCCAGGTGCCTGATTCCGCCAGCGCGGGCGCCTACCGCGGAACGGTCGACATCTCGCTGGATGGATACCGCACCACGGTGCCGATTCAGCTGACCGTGCTCCCCCGTGGCATCGCCGATCATGGCGACGACGAGCCTTGGCGGCTGTCGCGGCTGCGCTGGCTCGATTCGCGACTGGCTCTCGATACGACGCTCGTGAAGCCGTACACCCCGGTCCGCGTCGCTGCTAACCGACTCGAGCTCCTGGGTCGCCGTATTACGCTGGCGCGCTCCGGCCTGCCAGCGCAGATCGAAAGCTTCTTCACGTCGGACATGACCAGCATCAGCCGGCAGGCCACGCCGGTCCTGGCAGCCCCCATCAGCCTGAAGGTGAAGGACCGGGATGGTCGGCCGATGCCCTGGACCTTCGATGGCTGGCACCTCCGCCGCCAATTGCCAGGCGCCGCTGTCTGGGACGCGACCTCGCACGCCGGCGACTTGACGATGCATCTCCAGGCGGAGCTCGACTTCGATGGCGCGATCGAATACCGGATCGGGCTGGTGGCCGCCCGGGAGATCTCGCTGGCGGATGTCGCCCTCGAGATCCCGATGCGAACTGATGTCGCGCGGTACATGATGGGCATGCATGCAAAGGGCGGCGCCGCGCCCGCATCGTACGATTGGCACTGGGACGTCAGGCGAAACCAGGACGCCGCCTGGATCGGGCGCGTCAACGCGGGCCTGCAATTTACGCTCAAGGACGAGCACTATGTGCGGCCGCTGAATACCAACTTCTACCAGCTGCGGCCGCTGATCATGCCCAGCTCATGGGACAACGGTGGCAAGGGCGGATGCCATTTTGGGCGTGAGGCAGGCCAGTATCTGGTTCGATGCGGCAGCGGCGCGCGAACGATGGCAGCGGGCGACACGCTCCGGTTTGATCTTCGGCTGCTCATTACGCCGTTCCATGTCATCAATCCGGCGGCGCACTTTTCGACACGCTACTTCCATGCCTACCAACCGGTCGACACGGTCAAGGCTGCCGGCGCCAATGTGATCAATGTGCATCACGCCACCGCGATCAACCCGTACATCAACTATCCATTCCTCCGTCCCGAGGCGATGAAGGCCTACATCGACTCGGCCCATGCGGCGGGGATGCGGGTCAAGATCTACTATACCGTTCGCGAACTGACCAACCGCGCGCCCGAGCTCTGGGCATTGCGCAGTCTGGGCACCGACGTTCTTGCCGGCGGACCGGGCGGCGGTCATTCCTGGCTGCAGGAGCACGTGGTCGAGAATTACATCCCGGGCTGGGTCGTGCCGGAGCGCCGGGACGTGGCGCTGGTGACGAGCGGCATCTCGCGCTGGCACAATCACTACGTTGAAGGGCTTGACTGGCTCGCCAGGCATGCAGGCATCGATGGTCTCTACCTGGACGACGTGGCCTTCGACCGGATCACCATGCAGCGCATCCGGCGGGTGCTGGAGCGCGACCGCCCTGCCCCGCTGATCGATCTCCACTCGGCCAATCAGTACAATCCGAACGATGGCTTTGCCAGCAGCGCCAACCTGTACCTCGAACACTTTCCGTACATTGACCGGCTCTGGTTCGGGGAGTACTTCGACTACGATTCGCCGCCGGACTACTGGCTGGTGGAGATGTCGGGCATTCCGTTCGGCCTCATGGGCGAGATGCTGCAGAACGGAGGGAATCCCTGGCGCGGCATGCTCTTCGGCATGACAGCGCGACTTCCCTGGGCCGGGGACCCGCGTCCGCTGTGGAAAGAGTGGGATGCCTTCGGTCTTGCCGACAGTCGAATGTACGGGTGGTGGATGGACCACCCACCGGTCACGACGGGACGGAAGGACGTGCTGGCAACGGCCTACGCGCGGAATGGCAAGGCGCTGATCGCACTGGCGAGCTGGGCCAAGGATACGGTACGCGTCTCGCTCACGCTCGACTGGCGACGGCTGGGCATGAACGAGGCCGGCGTCACGCTCACCGCGCATCCCATAGACAAGTTCCAGGAGGCGGCTGAGTTCCGGATCGGAGAGCCAATTCCGGTGGCACCCGGGAAGGGATGGTTGCTGCAGCTGAGCAGCAGGAAGCAGGACTAGCGCCGGCGAGCGCTCGCAGCGCGTTCCACGGCTGCAGGAAAGCTGGTGATGACATCCAAGCTCCGTGCCGTCACATCCGGGCTGTTCAGGAGGACCAGCAGGCGGCCATCGGGAGCGATGTCATGGTTCCAGGCAAAGGTTGAAAGAAACGCGCCCTCGGCGAGGAGCTCCGCCCGGCCGGCGTGGAAGCCGCTGGCGAACGAGACCGGCACACGGTAGTAGCGGTTCCTATTCCGGTAGATCAGACCCGTCCCATCCGGCGTCCAGAGGGGCATCTGACCCTGTTCGGCGACCTGGTAAATGGCGCCGGTGGGTGGCACCGGCGATACCGACACCGTGCCATCCACTCCTCCCCATGCGAGCCAGCGGCCATTGGGCGAGAAGCTGGCCGCGACTCCGCGCGCAGGAATGGCAATCCGGGTTGTGTCCGGCCCGAGTGACCGCAGGAACAGCTGCCCGGTACGCCAATCGTTGAAAACAAACTGACCGCCAATTGGCGACACCGTCATGTACGAGGCGCCACCGAGGTGTATGTCCCGCCACTTTCCCGTCTCCAGTGACTGGATCCGCGCACCGTAGTTGACGAACTGCACCGGATCCCAGAGGCCGATCATCAATTCCCGCCCACCGGGCAACCAGGACGCCGGAAACACCCGATAGTTCCCTTCGACGTCGATCTTCCGACGCACACCGGTCATCAGGTCGAGCAACAACACCTCCGAGCCGCCGATCGGGTCCCGGGCCTGCACCGCGAGCCGGGTGCCATCCGGCGAGAGGCGAGGCTGGGTATACTGGCCGCGCGGAAACGGCAGCGTGTCCATGCGATGGCCCGGCCCGGCAAAGGCGATGTTCACGTACAGCTGGTTCCTGCCCGGCACGTAGACGGCGGTGCCATTGCGGGAGATCGCAAAGTCAGCGTAGCCGAATCCCGCCTCCATCCGCACACCAGTCACGATCGGCGTCGGCTCCCCCAGCACGCGGCGCCGCTTCCCATCAAACGGCAGGGCCGTCATTACACCATCGCCGGCGGCAAACACCAGGTATCCATTGGGAAGCCAATGGGGGCTCGCTCCGAACAGGAGGCCAGATGCCCGGACCGAATCGAGCGGGACGATTCCGCGGCGGGTGATGGCGAGTTCCCTGCCGGTGACCAGTGACAGCAGCGCCAGCTGCCCGGAGCTCAGCTGCCCCACCACCCAATCGTCGCCAGGCAAGGCGTCCGACGTGCCGAACTGCGTGGTCAGGGATATCACGGAATCACTATGCACACCACCCGGCGAGATCCGGTGCAGCTCAAAGCCCTCGTTCTCGAGGACAATGATCTGGTCATTGCTGGTCCAGTGGGCTCCGGTGATGCGGTCTACCTGAGCCAGTGTCACCGGGTCGCCGCCCCTTGCGGGCACCTTGAGCAGGAAACTTGCCCGAGAAGAACCCAATCCAGGCGCCGTCAGGAGAGAAAAATGGGTGATACGCTCCGTCGGTGCCTGGAAAAGTGATAATGGAGTCATTGGCCAGCTGCCGTTCGGCGAGCATCGTGCTTCCGCCACTCGTGGCGATATATGCCAGTCGATCTCCTGCGGGAGATAGCGCAATCGCCGTCTGTGGCCCGGCGCTTGAACCCGCACCTGCGAGCGCCACCTGTGCCTCGTCGGGAAGCACGACGTTCCAGTGGCGTATGGGCGGTTCCGGGGACACCGCGAACATTCGGTGTCCCGCAATCCCGATCACCGCGCCCAGGACGGCACCCAGCGCGACCCAGCCAAGGGTTCTGCGTCGCACGCGAGCGTGCATCGGGGCTCGGCGCGCAGGAGCAACAGCAGTGAGGGCCTCAGCGAATTCTGCACCGGAGGCGAACCGGTCAGCGGGCACCGGGGCCAGGGCCCGATGAATTGCATCGGCAGCGGCCTCCGGGACCGCGCTGCGCACGTCCCGCAACGGCTTCGTCGCACCGACCAGCACCGCAGCAACCACAGCCTGAAGCGACGGCCCGGTGAACGGCGGCATGCCGGCCAGCGATTCGTACGCAACGCACGCCAGCGCGTAGATGTCGCTGCGCCCGTCGAGCGCCCGTTCCCCCGACATCTGCTCGGGGCTCATGTAGCTCGGCGTGCCGATGGACAGTCCTGTCTGTGTCAACCGGCTCGCGCCCGCCGAGCTGACGGCCAGGGCGATGCCGAAGTCTGCGAGCATCGGCTGCCCATCGTGCAGCAGAATGTTTTCCGGCTTGATGTCGCGATGCAGCACGCCTTGACGGTGCGCGTAGTCCAGCGCGCCCGCGATCGCCTGCACGATCGCGATCGCCTGCGACACGGCCAGCTCGCGCTCCCTGACCAGGCGATCGCGCAGTGATTCGCCTTGCAC
This sequence comes from uncultured Gemmatimonadales bacterium, assembly GCA_963798915.1. Lineage (GTDB taxonomy): Bacteria > Gemmatimonadota > Gemmatimonadetes > Gemmatimonadales > GWC2-71-9 > CAMLHP01. Next base: position 134,271 of record CAWCVB010000006.1, read on the forward strand.
CAGTGGCATCACGTAATAGAGCAGCTCGCCGGCTGCTCCGGAGTCATACAACGGCAGGATATGGGGGTGCTGAAGCTTGGCCGTCACCCGGATCTCGCGAAGAAAGCGGTCCGCGCCCACGACCGCCGAGAGCTCGGGTCGTAGCACCTTGACGGCGACTTGCCGGTCGTGCTTCAGGTCGGTGGCTTCGTACACAACCGCCATGCCGCCCTCGCCGAGCAGGCGACCAATCTGGTATCGGTCGTGCAAGGCTGACTGGAGCTGATTCGTCAGGCTGTTCGCGACGGGCTCGTCAGGCATCATCCGGCCTCAGGCTCCGCTCATCGGCTCTGGTGTCACATTCGTCGGGTCTGGCTCGCCCGTCCACATGGACGTGACCAGCCTCAGGAGGGCCAGGCCGCTGACAACGAACCAGAACACCCAGAAGAGGCCGATGGCAGTGCGACCATAGAGCAGGCTGCCAGCGCCAAACAGCGCTGAATAAACGAACAGGCACCCCAGCACCCAGCCGAGCCCGGCATTGGCGAGCGAGTCGGGCTTGGCACTGACGGCCGCCTCGGCGCGGATTGGCCGCCATCCCGGACCTGAGGGCCGCACCCGCCGATAGAAACCGAGCAACACGGCATGGTCGGTTGGCCTGGTGACCAGCGCCGTCACGATCCACGCCACGCTGGTAATTCCGACTGTTCCCAGCAGCACCGTGGACGAGTCGATGGCCAGGCCTTGTTTCTGGAGCAGGAAGAATGTGGTCGCCACGCCGAACGACACCACCATGGCGACGATTTCCGACCAGGCATTGATCCGCCACCAGAACCAGCGCAGGAGGTACAGCAGTCCGGTCCCTGCCCCGACCGAGAGCAGGAGCTGAAATGCCTCGCTGGCCGTATTGAGCGCGTAGGTGAACAGGGCGGCCAGCAGCATGAGGGTTGCCGTCACCACGCGCGCCATCATGACGTAATGTCGCTCCCCGGCGTCTTTCCGGACAAAGCGGCGATACAGGTCGTGGATGAGGTACGACGAGCCCCAATTGAGATGGGTTGAGATCGTGGACACATAGGCGGCGAGAAGCCCTGCGATCATGAGTCCCAGCCAGCCCGTGGGCAGGAACGTGAGCATCGCCGGATAGGCCATATCGTGCCCGACCAGGCGCGGATCCAGATTGGGAAATTGCCGGGAGATGTCGCCAAGTGTCGGAAACACGAGGATTGAGGCCAGCGCCACGATGATCCAGGGCCAGGACCGCAGGGCGTAGTGGGCCACATTGAAGAAAAGCGTGCCCCCCATGGCGTCACGCTCGCTGCGGGCTGCAAGCATTCGCTGCGCGATGTAACTCCCGCCGCCCGGTTCGGCCCCCGGATACCATACGGACCACCACTGGACCGTGAGGGGGATGACGAAGACCGAAAGCGCCAGTTTCCAGTCGCTGAAATCCGGCAGCAGGTTGAGCGTGGCGGGGTCCAGGCGGGTGACGAGGCCGTTCAGCCCACCCACCTGCGGCTGCTTGAGGGCAAAATAGGCAGCGGCAAACGAGCCGGTCATGGCAATGCCGAACTGGATGAAATCGGTGACCAGCACGCCCCACAACCCGGATGTCGCGGCAAAGCAGATGTTGATGACCGCACAGACAATCAGGGTGCGCTCCATGGGCCAGCCAAGCATGATATTGGCGATCTTGACTGCGGCAAGATTCACCGTCGCCATGATGGCGCAGTTGAAGAACAGGCCGAGGTACACCGCCCGGAAGCCACGGACGGCGCTGGCTGCCTTGCCGCTGTACCTGAGTTCGTAGAACTCGAGGTCGGTCATCACCCCCGAGCGCCGCCAGAGCCGGGCGTAGAAAAACACCGTGGCCATGCCGGTCAGGAGAAACGCCCACCACTGCCAGTTGTTGGCGACACCGTGCTCGCGCACGAAGTTCGTGACCAGGTTTGGTGTGTCGGTGCTGAACGTTGTCGCCACCATCGAGATGCCGATCAGCCACCAGGGCGCTGATCGCCCGGACGTGAAGAACTCGGCCGTGCTGGATCCCGCGCGCCGGGCCAGGATAATGGCCGGCGCGAATGAGATACTGAGGGACACGACGACGATCAGCCAGTCGAGGGGCGCGAGGTGCATGTCCGTTCCGGATGATGGCTGGGAGGGGTGCCGGCGGCGCCGGCCTGAAAGCCTGAGTCGAAAGTACGGCCGGCGGCCGGCCCGGCGCCAGTCAGCAGATCAGGCGCTCCAGATGGACCGCAACGCCGTGGCGAGATACCAGCAGCCAAAAATCAGCGACGCACTCCCGAAGAGCGGCACAGCCCGCCCACTTCGCCAGAAGGCCGGACCACGCGCGAGTACCGACGCGAGCAACCCCGACATCGCGGCCATCGATGCGGCGGTGCCCCCGGCAAAGAGCAACAGCGCAGCCACCGCCTGGCCCCGGCTGCCCATGCTGCTCACCAGGAGCAGTCCGATGATGGCGCTTCCGCCGATGCCATGCACCAGTCCGATGCCGTATGCCGCGACTGGAGTTCGGCCGAGTCGCGAGTGCCCGTGGCGGTGGTCGGTTGCCACCCGCTCTACCGACTCTCGTGCGTGAGCGTGGAGATGCACGTGCGCCAGACCGTCGTGGCTATGACGATGGCTATGGAGGGTGCGCTGCCGCCACCGCTGGAGCAATCGCGCCGCCAGCACGATGATCAGGAGTCCCACCAGCGCTTCGGCCCCCTGGCCGATCAGGCGCGGAAGCTGGAACCCCGTAAGGACCACCGGCAGGCCCAGCAGTGCGACGGTCGTCGCGTGACCCAGTCCCCACCAGCAGCCGATCCAGGCCGCTCGCCGGGCGCCACCCTCTTCCTCGCTCAGCACGAAGGTCGAGATGGCAGTGAGATGGTCGGGGTCGGCGGCATGACGCAATCCCAGGACGATTGCGGTGAGGAGCGCCATGACGCTGGGCGCGGGGGCTGCGAGCGGCAGCAGACTCACTGCCTGCCTGGCTCCGGCCGGCCGCCCTCGTGCCATTCCGGTCGCGCTCCGTCGGCGAGGAGGCGCACCGCCTCGGCCGCCGCCTCGATCACGCTCGTCAGGTGCGCGAGATTGACTGTTCCGTACTCGTCCGATGGCCTGTGGTAATCACCGTGCAGGTTGAAGCTCGAGAGGGTGTGGGCAGGGATGCCCATGCGCGCGAAGGCGATATTGTCGCTCCGCTCAAAGAAATGCTGGTCGGGCCTGGGGTCGGGCACAATGGGCAGCCCGGCGGCGGCCAGCACGTCGCCCATGGTTGACCGGTCGTAGCCCGTGAGCCACGCTCGTCCAGCTCCTCCGGCCAGCGAGTCCGGCCGGCCAATCATTTCGATTTCCAGATTGGCCACGGTCTGGTCGAGCGGTCGGACCGGATGGCCAATGTACCAGCGAGTGCCGAGCAGACCCATCTCCTCACCGGTCATGGCGGCAAAGATGACCGTTCGGCGCGGACGCGACCCGGCGGCCAGAGCCCGGGCGATGCCCAGGACCGCCACGACCCCTGACGCATCGTCATCGGCACCATTGTAGATGGAGTCCCCATCGACCGGGCGGCCGATGCCCAGATGATCCAGATGGGCGTCCACCAGAATGAATTCGTCCCGCAGGGCAGGGTCGCTGCCCGGCAGGACGCCAACGACGTTGTGGCCGATGCGGCGTCGGGCAACCGGCACGGAGTCCAGGCCACTCCAGGCGTCCTGCAGCCGCAGTGCTTCCCTGCCACCGCGGGCGATGGAGGCGACGAGTGGCACGCGCTGCACGAATCCAGAGTCGCCGGCGGGAGCGAGCCCAAGGTGGCGCATCTCGCGTGCGACCAAGCGGACGGCCATCCGCTCCCCAGGCGTGGCCGTGCGGCGGCCCTGCATGGAGTCATCCGCGAGCGCAGACAGGAGTCGAGCGGTCTCGCCCCGGCGGGGCGCACTAGTTGGCGCCGGCGTCGCCCCCTGATGGGCGCAGGCGGCGAACGCCACCACGGACAGGAGAACAGCGAGGGCCCGCCACGTGAAGCTGGGGGACAGAGAAGGCATCCGGGCGCTCGCGGCATGGGGCGGCATGGGGGGAAGGTATCGGGCGAGTGGGGCACCCGCCAGCGCCCTGACGCCAGAACGCCCGGGCCCTCACGAGGAGGATCCGGGCGTTCAAGGAATGGCTGGCGACGGTCTACTCTCCCACCACCTCTCAGTGGCAGTACCATCGACGCTGCGGGACTTAACTTCCGTGTTCGGAATGGGAACGGGTGTGGCCCCCGCGCGCTAGTCGTCAGCCGTTTTCGAGCTGAGCGCGAGGCGCTCAGCGCTTAGCGCTTGACTAACTGCGGACGGATGGTGATCAGGAAGGAATCCAGAACAACAAGTAGAAGAGATCAAACTTCACGGGCGATTAGTAGCGCTCGACTAAAGAGGTTGCCCTCCGTACATCTGCGCCCTATCAACCTGGTAGTCTCCCAGGGCCCTTCAGGGATCTTAAGATCCAGGAGTGTTCATCTCGGGAAGAGTTTCCCACTTAGATGCTTTCAGCGGTTATCTCCGCGCGACATCGCTACCGGGCGGTGCCCCTGGCGGGACAGCCCGTACACGAGCGGTCGCTTCGTCTCGGTCCTCTCGTACTAAAGACGACATCCCTCAACACTCCCACGCCCACGACGGATACAGACCGAACTGTCTCACGACGTTCTGAACCCAGCTCATGTGCCACTTTAACCGGCGAACAGCCGGACCCTTGGGACCTTCTCCAGCCCCAGGATGTGACAAGCCGACATCGAGGTGCCAAACCGCGCCGTCGATGTGAACTCTCGGGCGCGATAAGCCTGTTATCCCCAGCGTACCTTTTATCCGATGAGCGATGACCCGTCCACACGGGATCACCGGATCACTTACGCCGACTTTCGTCCCTGCTTGCGCCGTCGCGCTCGCAGTCAGGCTGGCTTTTGCGTATACACTCAGCGTGCGATTACCGACCGCACTGAGCCAACCTTTGCGCGCCTCCGGTACTCTTTAGGAGGCGACCGCCCCAGTCAAACTACCCACCTGCCACGGTCCCCGGCGGTGTTGCCGCCTGGGTGAGAACGTTAGTAAAACAAGGGTGGTATTTCACTGTTGCCTCCCGCCCAGCCGAAACCGGGCGATCAACGGCTCCCACCTATGCTACGCAGGTCATACCGACGTTCAATGACAGGTTGTAGTAAAGGTGCATGGGGTCTTTTTGTCCTGTCGCGGGTAATCGGAATCCTCACCGATACTGCTATTTCGCCGAGCTTACGGAAGAGACAGCTCCCAAGTCGTTACTCCATTCGTGCAGGTCGGAACTTACCCGACAAGGAATTTCGCTACCTTAGGACCGTTATAGTTACGGCCGCCGTTTACCGGGGCTTCGGTTCATCGCTTCGCCCAGCAAGCTGGGCTGACGACTTGCCTTAACCTTCCGGCACCGGGCAGGAGTCAGAGTGTATACGTTGGCTTGGATCACGCCTTGGCACACTCCTGTGTTTTTGCTAAACAGTCGCTTGGGACGATTCTCTGCGGCCGGCTTCCGCTTCCGTTGATAGGTCACGTACCACCGGCACCCCTTCTCCCGAAGTTACGGGGTCATTTTGCCGAGTTCCTTTTCCGTAAATCACTCGAGCACCTTAGGCTTCTCGCCTCGCCTACCTGTGTCGGATTGCGGTACGGTCAACGGTCATCCTGGTCCGCGAAGCTTTTCTTGGCAGTGTGCGTCAGCCACTCTTTGCGGGGCCACAAGGGGCCCCTTCGGCATCGGTTCTCGACTAACCCGGCGGATTTGCCTACCGGGCAACGTCTACCACCTTGCAGCGGATATTCCACCACCCGCCAGTAACCTTGCTCCTGCGTCCCTCCTCGGACTCATAACGGCTGACAGTTGGTACGGGAATGTTGACCCGTTTCCCATCGTCTACGCCTCTCGGCCTCGACTTAGGGACCGACTGACCCTGAGCTGATCGACATGGCTCAGGAACCCTTAGGCTTTCGGTGACAGGGGTTTTCACCCTGTTTCACGCGTACTTAATCCGGCATCCTCACTTCTGATCGCTCCACCGGAAGGCTTCCGCCCCGGCTTCATGGCTCTCAGAACGCTCCCCTACCCCTTACGCTTGCGCGCAAAGACATAGCTTCGGCGGGTGGCTTAAGTCCCGACCATTATCGGCGCGGCTACGCTTGACTGGTGAGCTATTACGCACTCTTTAAAGGAATGGCTGCTTCTAAGCCAACCTCCCAGCTGTCACGGCATACCCACATCCTTTGCTACACTGAGCCACCACTCCGGGGCCTTAGCTGATGTTCTGGGTTCTTTCCCTCTCGCCGCGGTACATTAGCGCACCGCGACTGCCTCCCGGGCAGCATTCAACGGGCATTCGGAGTTTGGTTGGGGGAGGTACGGTTATTCACCGCCCGGACCCATCCAGTGCTCTACCTCCCGTGAACTCATTTCCCGAGGCTATACCAAAATATATTTCGGGGAGAACCAGCTATCTCCGAGCTTGATTGGCCTTTCACCCCTACCCTCAAGTCATCCCAGCGGTTTTCAACCCACATGGGTTCGGTCCTCCACCGCCTGTTACGGCGGCTTCAACCTGCTCAAAGGTAGATCGCCACGGCTTCGGGTCTGCCCCCGCGTACTGAACGCCCTGTTCAGACTCGCTTTCGCTTCGGCTACGGCCCTGAAGGCCTTAACCTGCACGCGAGGAGCAACTCGCCGGATCATAATGCAAAAGGCACGCGGTCACCCCGACCGAAGTCGAAGCTCCCACTGCTTGTCGGCACACGGTTTCAGGATCTCTTTCACTCGCCACCTGGCGTGCTTTTCACCTTTCCCTCACGGTACTAGTGCACTATCGGTCATCGAGGAGTATTTAGGCTTGGAGGGTGGTCCCCCCGGATTCACGCGGCATTCCACGTGCGCCGCGCTACTCGGGATACCACTAGGGGCCGTACGCGTCCCATTACCGGGCTGTCACCGTCTGTGGCGGGCCATTCCAGGCCGCTTCATGCTGGCGTCGTGCATCCCATGTTGTGGTCCCACAACCCCAGGGGAGCAAGCTCCCCTGGTTTGGCCTCTTTCCCGTTCGCTCACCGCTACTGAGGAAATCTCGGTTGATTTCTGTTCCTCCGGGTACTGAGATGTTTCAGTTCCCCGGGTTGGCTTCCCGCGCTTGCGCGTGGGATAACCGGCGTCACCGCCGGCTGGGTTGCCCCATTCGGACATCCTGGGCTCACAGCTCGTGTGCAGCTCCCCCAGGCTTATCGCAGCTTACCACGTCCTTCATCGCCTCTCGATGCCAAGGCATCCACCGTGTGCGTTATTGCGTTTGATCTCATAGTTCTCATTCGTGGTGTGGATTCCTCACACCTGATCACACATCCATCCGTCAGTTGTCAAAGAGCGAGTGAAGTGAGTGAGGGCACGGAGTGCGGGCGACTCTCGAGACTCTTTCGTGCGACCGGCGAACCGGCCGACTACTCGAGATCTCCAGAAAGGAGGTGATCCAGCCGCAGGTTCCCCTACGGCTACCTTGTTACGACTTCGCCCCAGTCACTGAATTGACCTTTGACGGCTGCCCCCCTTGCGGGTTAGCCCACCGGCTTCAGGTCCCCCCAGCTTCCATGGCGTGACGGGCGGTGTGTACAAGGCCCGGGAACGTATTCACCGTGGCGTGGCTGATCCACGATTACTAGCGATTCCAGCTTCATGCAGTCGAGTTGCAGACTGCAATCCGAACTTAGACCGGCTTTTGGCGATTGGCTTGCTGTTGCCAGCTTGCGACGCTCTGTACCGGCCATTGTAGCACGTGTGTCGCCCTGGACGTAAGGGCCATGATGACTTGACGTCGTCCCCACCTTCCTCCGGTTTGACACCGGCAGTCTCCCTAGAGTGCCCGGCATGATCCGCTGGTAACTAGGGACGAGGGTTGCGCTCGTTGCGGGACTTAACCCAACATCTCACGACACGAGCTGACGACAGCCATGCAGCACCTGTGCACGGACTCCGAAGAGGAACCGATGTTTCCACCGGCTTTCCCGTGCATGTCAAGCCCAGGTAAGGTTCTTCGCGTTGCTTCGAATTAAACCACATGCTCCACCGCTTGTGCGGGCCCCCGTCAATTCCTTTGAGTTTCAGCCTTGCGGCCGTACTCCCCAGGCGGGGTACTTACTGCGTTAGCGACGGCACCGGGAGGGTCGCTCCCCCCGACGCCTAGTACCCATCGTTTACGGCGTGGACTACCAGGGTATCTAATCCTGTTTGCTCCCCACGCTATCGCGCCTCAGCGTCAGCAACGGCCCAGCAGACCGCCTTCGCCACTGGTGTTCTTCCCGATCTCTACGCATTCCACCGCTACACCGGGAATTCCATCTGCCTCTACCGTGCTCCAGCCTGACAGTTTAGGAGGCAGCCCTGCGGTTGAGCCGCAGGATTTCACCCCCTACTTACCAGGCCGCCTACGCGCCCTTTACGCCCAGTGATTCCGGACAACGCTCGCACCCTCTGTATTACCGCGGCTGCTGGCACAGAGTTAGCCGGTGCTTCCTTTGGAGGTACCGTCAGAGCTTCGTCCCTCCCGACAGTGGTTTACAACCCGAAGGCCGTCATCCCACACGCGGCGTCGCTGCGTCAGGCTTTCGCCCATTGCGCAATATTCCCCACTGCTGCCTCCCGTAGGAGTCTGGGCCGTGTCTCAGTCCCAATGTGGCTGGCCATCCTCTCAGACCAGCTACCCGTCGTCGCCTTGGTGAGCCATTACCTCACCAACTAGCTGATAGGCCGCGAGATCCTCCATCGGTGCCTTGCGGCTTTCCTCGCTCCGGGATGCCCCGATGCGAGCGTACGCGGTATTACCCGGCCGTTGGGCCGGCTATCCCCCGCCGAAGGACAGATTTCTCACGTGTTACGCACCCGTTCGCCACTGGCCATACAGAGCAAGCCCCATATGGCCCGTTCGACTTGCATGTGTTAAGCACGCCGCCAGCGTTCGTCCTGAGCCAGGATCAAACTCTCCATGAGAATTCGATACAGCTCGTTCCGAACGATGACTATATCGTCCGAATCAAAGTCAGAGTATTCAACCCGGTCTGCCAGGCCTCTGCGCCCACCAGACCATAGGGTCCGCACTCCGCACTCACTCACTTCACTTGTCAAAGAGCAATTACAGACCGGCGCACGTCCCCGACGATGATGTCACCGACATCCCGCCAACGACGTTGGCCGCGAGCCATGAATTGTAGCCGGCTGATCATGATGAGTCAAGGCCATGCAGCTTCCCAACTTCCCGCCCATCCAGCCCCGCCGGCGCCCCGCTCAGGGGTAGCCGAGCATTATAGCCAGGTGGAGTCGGTGAGTCAAGCGAACCCGCAACGCTGGCCCAGCGGACACCGCCGCCGCGCATGCCCCGATGGAAAACTCCTCCCCACCCTGCGCAACTCCGCCCCCGCCAGTGACCTACCCCACAGGCCACCACCCGCCGGCCCCCTATCTTGGAAGAGGTCGGCCGACCCGAACAAGGGCCCTTGCCGGCCCAGCTTCGCCTGTCGCTCCTTCACTGGCAGGCCCCAACCAGTCCCCTACCCGGAGGCCACCGATGAAAACCGGCACCACCAGCGAGACCGAACACTCGGTCGACGTCCTGAACCAGCTCCTCGAGACGGCACGCGACGGGGAAAAAGGATTCAACGAGGCCGCCGAGGGTACCAACGATCCGGACCTTCGTGCCACCCTCCAGGGCTTCGCCGCTCAGCGCGCCGCGTTTGTCACTGAACTGACCCAGCTGATTCAGTCCCTCGGCGGCGACCCGAACGACTCGGGCCATGTGGCGGGCGCCATCCACCGCGGCTGGATGAACCTCAAGGAGGCCCTGTCGGCCCATGACGACAAGGCCATCCTGGAAGAGTGCGAGCGCGGCGAAGACCATGCGAAAAAGGCTTTTACCGAAGCCTTGAATGAACCGTTGCCCGAGCAGGTCCGCACGGTCGTCCAGCGCATGAGTTCGGAAGTGAAGATGGCGCATGATCGCGTGCGCGGTCTCAGGGACCGGGCCCGCACCGCCAGCAAGAACTGACGGTCGTCAAGCTCTCCCGGCGAGGCTGTCCATCCGCCGACCCCTCAGTCGTCCGGCGGCGGGACTGGCCGCGCCAGGAGCCGCTCGGCAAAGTCCAGCCGCTCGCTCAGGTCACCGACTTCGAGCCGCAGCGTCTCCAGCTCGTCCAGGACGGCATCGAAGTCCCGGCGATCCCCCAGATCGGCTGACGCGGGGTCCCAGTCGGTGATGAAGCGGCCATTGCCGTCCCGGAAACCACCGGCCGCCAGAATGATGAGGTCAAACAGCCACCAGATGCCCAGGCCACCCAGCGTCACCAGCATGAGAATCCCGCTGGCGGTGCGACCGGCGTAGAATCGGTGCGCCCCGAACGGCCCGAGAAGGACGGCCAGTGCCAGGGCAACGGTGCGGGACTTCTCGGAAGGGCCGCGAGGACGGTCTGGCAGTGTCACGTTTTCCTCCGCTGCTGGATGCGCCCGGGTGGATTCGAACCACCGGCCAACAGCTTAGAAGGCTGCTGCTCTATCCAGCTGAGCTACGGGCGCAAGGTCAGATTTTCGACGGTGGCACACGGGTCCGGCGTATCGTGTCCCACAAGATACGACTCGCTGCCGGCCTGTGGCAGGGCGCCGATGGCGGTATCCCTGGTTCGGCCGGAGCATTTCCCGCATTCCGCGAGGCATCGTCCAGATGAAAACAGCCGCCGTCCTGAGCATCGCCATGCTCGCCGCAGCCTGCGGTGGAAATCCGCCGGTCTCCGAAGGCCTGCCAGGCGGGCGCATGATGCCCGCGCCTGCGGATGGGAGAGCGCTGCTGCAGCGCATGCATGATGCCTATCAGGGCCGCTGGTACCATTCCCTGACATTCACCCAGACAACGTCATTTGCCGACGGCCGCAAGGAGACCTGGTACGAGGCCCTGGAGCTGCCTGGCAAGTTGCGGATCGACGTGGCGCCGCTCGACAGCGCGCAGATGAGCCTGTTCCGCAACGACAGCATCTACGTCTTCGCCCACGATTCCCTGGTCCGCTCCGGCCCCTTTGTGCACCCGCTCATGGTGCTCGGCTTCGATGTGTATGCCACTGATCCGGGGGAAACCGCTGCCAGGCTCGAGGCGTTGGGTCTCGACCTGTCCAGTCTCCATGGCGAGACCTGGCAGGGACGGCCCACCTGGGTCGTCGGCGCCGCCGCCGGCGATACGACCGCATCGCAGTTCTGGGTTGACGCCGAGCGACTGGTCTTCGTACGGCTGCTGGAGCGGCGGCCGCCGCCGCCCAATGCCCCAAAGGCCCCGGCCCGACGCGTCGAGACGCAGTTCAACGACTATCAACGGCTGGGTGGCGGTTGGGTTTCACCGCAGGTGGTGTTCCTGGTCGATGGGCAGGAACGCCTGCGCGAGGAATATCACGACATGAAGGCGGATGTACCGTTACCGGCACAGCTCTTTGCACCGGACCAATACCGGAAACCGGCGTGGGTAGAGCAATAGAGGGGAAGACGGGAAGGCGGGAAGACGGGAAGGCGGGAAGATGGGAAGGCGGGAAGACGGGAAGACGGGAAGAGCTGGAGGATGAGCACTCCGCCCTCCCGACTTCCCGCCCATCGGGGCGCCGGGATTCGAACCCGGGACCTCCTGCTCCCAAAGCAGGCGCGCTACCGGACTGCGCCACACCCCGTACTGGCAAAGCCGCCCCACAATAATCGGCTGACCCGTCAGGCCGCCAGTTGCGGCTGCCGTGCTGTCTGGCAGGGAGGCCGTCGGGCCTCATGGTCGTTGCGCGAGCTCGGCCGCCAGCAGACGGAAGGCCCGGCCGCGATGACTTACCCGGTTCTTGGCATCTGGCTCCGCCTCACCGAAGGTGATGCCAAGGTCATCACTCAGGAAAAGTGGGTCATAGCCGAATCCCCCCTCGCCACGCGGCGCGGCAAGGATGGTACCATCGCACGTCCCCTCGAAGACGTGGGGTGTCTGGTCGGTCGGCAGAATCAGGGCGAGTACGCAGCGGTACCGGGCTCGGCGACGACGTTCCGGCGCTCCGGCCAACCGGCGCAGGAGCTCCGTGTTGTTGGCGGCATCAATCTGGCGGGCGGTACCGGTGGCGCCTGCCCATCGACGGGACCGCACGCCCGGCGCACCGCCAAGAGAGATCACCTCCAAACCTGAATCGTCGGCGACGGCCGGCAAGCCCGTGCGGCGGGCAAAGTATTCGGCCTTGAGCCGAGCATTGCCCTCGAAAGTGTCGGCACGCTCCACGACGGCTTCGGCGGCCGACCACGGCACCCCGGCCTGGTCGGGAGAAACGACCTCGATCCCGAAAGGGGCGAGGATCGTCCGGGCTTCGGCGAGCTTGCCAGCGTTTCGGGTGCCGACCAGCAGCCTCACGAGCCCAGCGCCGAGCGCTGGGCCTCGAATAGCTGGCGGATGCCGGCCCCGCCCATTTCCAGAAGGGTGTCGAGTTCGCTTCGGGAGAAGGTGGCGTTTTCTCCGGTTCCCTGCACTTCCACAAACTGATCCGGCTCGAGCATGACAATGTTGGCGTCAACGTCAGCGTCCTTGTCCTCGAGGTACATGAGATCCAGCCGGGCTTCTCCTTCGACAACGCCAACGCTGACGGCGGCCACAAGCTGCCCAAAGGGCGTCGGGCGCTCAGTGTGCTCTGCCAGCCAACGACAGGCGTCGGCCAGCGCCACGCAGCCCCCCGTGATCGACGCTGTGCGGGTCCCGCCGTCGGCCTGAAGCACGTCACAGTCGATGCGAATGGTGTATTCGCCAAACTCCATGGTGGCCATGGCCGCACGCAGGGAGCGTCCGATGAGGCGCTGAATTTCCTGGGTGCGACCACCGGGCCCGTGCCGCTCGCGCGACGTGCGTTCCGACGTTGCGCGCGGCAGCATCGCATACTCCGCTGTCACCCATCCCAGGCCGCTGCCCTTGCGGAACGGTGGCACGCCCGGCTCGACGCTCGCGGTGCAGTGCACCAGCGTCCCACCCATCCGGATCAGGCAGCTGCCCTCGGCATACGGGTTGGCGGCGCGCTCGAGGACGAGCGGGCGCAGCTGGTTGGCGGCGCGCTGGTCTGGTCGTGTCATGGCATCAGCCTGCCGAAATTCTCCGCCGGTCAGAGTCCTGCTTCAGCCCGGGGATGAAGGTGAAAGGTGGGCGTAATGAGGGGAAGGTGCAGCGTTTCCGAGTAGGAAGTCTCGATGACGATGCGGGCCGGACGTCCGCTCCGGGTCACATGAACGTTTTCTGCCTCTTCTGGCAGCCCGAGTTCGTCGACTCGTTCGACGATCCGGCGCAGGATGACGGCGTCCGACAGGCTGGGCGCTAGGCGCGCCTGGGAATGCATCTCGTCCAGCAGCTGATAGTAGCGAATATAGACTTCGCCGACATTCACCCCATAGTAGAGTGCCGCCACGAACAGGGCCAGCGAAAGCAGGCAGCCGAGATTGCTTGCACCCCGGCGCGATCGGGTCACCACTGCGACTGGGCTCCCTCAACGATATTGACCTTGAGCTTTTCCAGCGCTTCGTCTCGCGCCGACTGCTCCGTTTCCCGCCCCGGCTCGTAATCGCCTTCCACCAGCAGGCCGGACCGCTGCCAGAGCGTCCGATTCCGCTTCTGGTCCACGATCTCCACGCTGACCGTGAGCTGCACCAGCCGGCGCGTCACGTTGACCGAGTTCCCAGCGTCGTTCCCGGTATAGGCAACCGGCACGTCGGGCTCGTAGCGCTGAATTGAGCCTCGCACCACGGCATCAGCCTGATCCTCGCCGGCAGCCCGCAAACCAAGCCGGCCCTCGACGGCATCACGCACCGCCGCATTGACCTCCTGCGTCAGCGTGGGCTCCGGGGTGCGGTTATCGAACGGCAGCACAGCCACGGTATGAATCTCCGGTGGAAATCCACCGCCCGCGAAGCCATAGCAGCCCGCGATCAGCGGGGCGCTAAGGCTCAGGAGCAGACCAGAGATCAGTCGGAAACGAGTCAGATGCCTGGCTCTCGCTGAAGGTGAGGGTAAGCTTGGTCGGGACCGACGGCGCGACCAGCTGGCTACGGGCCGGCTGGTGCGCCTCCGTGAGCACAGTCTCCACCCGGCCGATCAGTTCTCCAGCCCGGCGTGCCTCCGCCCAGAGATGTGACCCGTCGCCTCGCCAGGCGTACCGGACCGTGTCAGGTCCTTGCGTCCACTGCCACTGGATGCGCACCGAGTCCATGAGGCCGCGCGCCGTGGCGCCGGCCGGCGGGTCCCGCATCATGCCGAGCATGGCCCACATCAACGGGTAGCTCGGCACCAGGCGTCGAATGACGTCTGGCGGGTCGGTCCACCGGGCGGAGTCACCGACCACGACAGCAGCCCCCCTGCCGCTTCCCAGCGGCCCAACGACATCAAGCCGCACCGAATCCGGCGATGCGATCCGGGCTGATCCCCGACCGCCAGCCGCGCCGCGATCATCCTGAACCTGCCACCGAAACTTGAGAAGCTGGTGCCCGGGAGGGGCGGTCCGCGCCACCCAGTCTCCAACTTCCGCCGGCGTCGCCACTGGCGCGTCGGCCGGCAGGACCGGCAGCGGGGAGCCCGGGACACACCCCAGGAGCACGATGGCAAGATAGGAAACCGCCCACTGGCGGTCAATAAAAAAGCGTTGCGCCATCAGTAGTTATAGCCAAAGAAGACCTGGAAAAAGCCGCGGTCGCGTTGCTTCTCGCTCAGGCCATAACCTAACCTGTCGTTGGCCCCGAAGCGGATGCCGGCATCCATCCGGACCACCACCAGCGGAGCCAGGGCCAGGCGTACGCCACCCCCCAGACTGCCGAGCATGGGGCGCTCGCTGCGATGCACCAGCCATGCCTGCCCCATGTCGACGAAGAGCGCGCCCTGGAATTCGGGGAAGACAATGTCACCGACCGGGGTGCCAAGGACGAGCCGGTTCAGGAGCGGGAAACGAAGTTCCTGGTTCACCATCCAGTTCTTGGCACCGATGACGTGACCAAAATTGGGATATCCCCGCAGCCCCGTCGTGCCGCCGATATTGATGCGACGGGGCCGGTCGCCGCCGCTGTAGAAGCCGAACAGCCGCGTGGCATAAGACACCCGTGGCCCGATCCGAAAGTAGCGCCGGACATCGGCACTGAAGAGGTAGTTATCGAAGCGCGCATTCGAGAAGTCGCTGGCAACGCCCGCGGTCAGGGCGAGGCGGAATCCGTCGATCGGGCCCGAGGGAATCCACAACGAGTTGTCGTGGACATAGCTGATGTAGTTGGAGCCAATCAGGCCTTTGCGTCGGGGATCATCCACCGTCGGAAGATCGAAGTCTACGCGATCGGAATGCTCCATCGTCACCGTACCCTCGACGCGCGAGTGACGGGACAGCGGGTACCGCAGCATCCCGAGGACCCCTTCAGCGCGCTCCTCGTAGGATGCAAAGAGATCGCCTTCGAATATCCGGCCCGCAAACCGGTAGGCCCCGACGCCCCAGTTGATGCGGTGCCGCTGATTCAGGTAGACCAGGCTGCCGTTCAGGTTCTTGAAGAAGGACCCGAGCTCCCGGCTCTGGAATGATCCCACGCTCCCGTAGACGAGATGATCATTCAGCAGGTCGGACAGGAGGAAGGCGGCACCTTGCACGCCGCCATAGCCCGGCGTGACCGAGACGCCACCGGTCGCGAAGTCGAGGGTCATCTTGCGATGGTACGGTTCGGTAGCCGTGTCCTGCACCGCCACCGCGGCCGGCGGTTCCCACACCCAGCGGGACGGCGTATCGTGGGACGCCAACGCGAACGTGTCCGTCTGGGCCGCGCTGTCGCGTGCCAGCCGGTAGATATTGAAGCTGCCATTCTGGAAGGATCCAGCCACCAGGCCGCCGCCAGGCACCGGCACGGCATCGAAGGCGCCGCTCCAGGCTGACGACTCCCGTCGGCCACGACCGAGCGTATCCATGGACCAGACGTTGAGCACCTCGCCCCGGCTGGAGGTGAAGTAGATCCGGTCGTCCCGCGTCCACACCGGCGTTTCGTCCACCCATGGCCCGGCGGTCACCTGACGCATCGCACCCGAATCCCGATCCAGGATGAAGAGGTTGATTGCGCCCGCCTCTCCTCCCGCGGTGCGATCGGAAGCAAAGACGAGGCGGTCACCGTCCGGCGAGGGACTGGGATCCAGATCCTGGTAGGTATCCGCAGTCAGCCGGGTGAGCTCGCCGCCAGGAACGGTGACTTGATAGAGGTCCGACATCCCGTTATCCGCGAGGCCACTGAACACGACGCTGCGGCCGTCGGGCATCCAGACCGGCGAAAGCACGGAAACGATTTCGGGAAACTGATAGCGGCCGGCAAGCCGCCGGTGCACGACATCCCAGATGACGAGCGCGTCCCGATCGTGGTAGCGCGCACTGAACAGGAGATAATCCGGCCGGCTGGCATCCACCCGGCTCTCGAACGGATGCATCGACTCCAGTCCGTCCGCCTTGCCCGCCGCAACGACCTCTCGCTGGGGGCCGAGGGTGTCCAGGCGACGCCGGTAGACCGTCATGTAGCCGGTGGCGGGCGAGGTGTAGTACGCCTCCGGTGCACTGTCACCGGTGGCCGCCAACGGCCGAAGCGCAGGCTTGATCGCGAGCCGTGCGAGTTGCACCCCCAGCAACGCCGGTGGCGCGCGCGATGCCGCAGCCGGGTAGAACTGCTGGCGCATGTAGTACTGGAACTCCTGGCTGAGCTGTTCCAGTGACCGGCCGTAGATCGCAGCGATGGCAGCTTCGAACGAGGGGTAGTGATTGAGCTCGCGATAGAGCAGCGAGACCCGCCACTCGCCATAAGTGTCCGCCAGCCACTGGTGCAGCCGGCCACCCAGCGGATAGACCAGGAAGCCGGTGTAATACTTGAGCTGCTGCATGGTCGGCAGGCGGCCGGAGTAGGTCAGGTCTCGCAGCATCATTTCATCGCGCGCATCCTGTCCTCCCGACCAGAATTCGGCCAGGCCTTCGGTCCACCAGAGTGGAACACTGAATTGCGGTGCCCGCGGCGCCTGATGGAACGCGTCGCTCATCATGCTGAACTGGAACACATGCACCATTTCGTGCCGAAGTGTGTTGCGGAATTCCGCCAGATTGCCACGAAAGGGCATCGTCACCCTTCGCTTCATGAAATCGGTGGCGCCCAGCAGGCCCTCAGGAGGGACGAATGGCAGGATGTTGGTCTGTTCAAAGTCCACATGGGACGCATAGATGATCAGCGGTATCCTGGTCGACACCTCGTGTCCGAACCGGAGCGCAAGGGTATCGTAGCTGGCCTCGGCCCATTGGAGCGCGCTCGCCGCCAACCGGGCCTCCTGCGGATAGTAGTAGAGATCCACATGGGGTCCGCGCAGCGTGCGCCAATCGAACTTTCGATACTGAATCTTGTTCTGGCCGAATTCGAAGAACTGAGCCCGGGCCGGTGTAGCCGCGCCGGTGAGCACCAGCGCGACCAGAGCAAGCCTGCCGCAGGCGCGCGTCAGCGCCGAATGGTGCGGATGATGTCGCCCTGAGTCAGGCGCACGAGGGTGGGGTATCCGGCGACCACCTTGCCGAAGACCGTATAGGTGCCATCGAGATGAGGCTGCGGACTGAGATTGATGAACCATTGGCTGCTCCCCGTATCGGGGCCTGACAGGGCCATGCCGATGACCGGCTGATCATAGTGCTGGCTGTTGATCTCGTCCCGGACAAGCCGCCCGGACGACCCCCAGCCATCGCCACGCGGGTCCCCGTCCTGCACCACGAAGTCCGGGACGACGCGATGCCAGCGATTGCCATCGAAAAAGTGACGGTCCACCAGCGACAGGAAATTGGCCACCGTGAGCGGAGCGTCGGGTCCCATGAGCTCGAGTTCCACCGTGCCACGCTGCTCGGTTTCGATTACGACGTGCGGACGGCGCACAGAATCTGGCGCCACGATGTATCGCCGCACGATCTCGCGATAGTCCTGGAGTGTTCGCCCCGGCTCGAGTGGATAGGCAGGGCCCCAGCGTGCGGCGGCGTCCGGCCAATATGACTCCGCCCATGCACGAATGACGTAATCGTCCGGTCGGCGTGCACGGCTGAACAGGGCCTGGTTCACATCCGCCTGCACCTGTCCCCCACGCTCACTGATCAGGCGGAGTCCGTCCAGGGCTGCGAGGGCGGCGTCGGGGAAGGAATCGCTTCCAGCCCGCAGGTAGGCGTCGGCAAGGCCGGCAATGTCCTCTGGCCTTCTGGCCCGGGCCAGAATGCCGGCGGCCACCGCCCGCATGACACCGTCGGACGAACGCAAGCGTCGGCGCGCGATGGCGAGCAACGGCGCATCTGGCTCAGCCTGGGAGGATGACCAGGCGAGGAGCGCCGCTGCCGCCACCCGGGAATCCCGGTCATCCAGCAGCGCTGGCCTGGCGTGAAAGGAGCCGCTCGCCTCGGCCGCCGCCATCCGGCCGGGCCAGTCGGGTCGGCCGGCCCAGCGTTGCAGGCGGGGGCGCGCCGCCGTGGTGTCAATGCGTGACAGCGAGAGCAAGGCGGCCCGGTCAAGGGCAAAGAATGTTCCCTTGTCAATCACCTCGGTGAGCACGCGCACAGCGCCGGCTCCTCCCAGGTCGCCCAGGGACTGCGCGGCGCTCACCCGGACATTCGGCACCGGGTCATTCAAGCGGTCAGCGACGCGCTCGGCCATGCTGGAATCACCCAGCGTGCCAATGGCGCGAAGCGCCGCTATGCGCACGCCCGGGTCGTCATCCGTGAGCAGCGGCAGCAGCAGGCGGGCGACCGCATCCCGTCCCAGACCGGCGCTGTCGACGAACGCCGGCGTGAAGGCCCGCACCGCGGCCGCGCGAGTGAGCGCCAGCGGATCGCGCATCGCCTCAGCCAGGCGCCGTGCCGCCGACGGTGGACGCAGGCGGCTCAGCGAATAGACCGCGCGCCATCGCATGTCGCCGCTGGTATCCGAAGTGAGCGGAAGCAAGGCGGTGACCGGCGCATCAGATCCCAGACGCCAGGCTTCCCGGGCGATACGCCGTCGCAGCAGTTCGAGGGCGTCCACGTCGAGTGCCACGCGGCCGCTCAGGATGGAACGGAAAATGTCCCCGACCCTGGGCCCGCCGATCTTTGCCAGCGAGGTCATGGCCTCAACCGCGCTCGAGATGTCCAGCACCGGCTCGGAGCGCAGTCGCTCGAGAATCGGATCGATGGCGGCCGTATCTGCCAGCAGCCCCAGTCCGAAGACGGCGGAGAGCCGGACCGTCGTATCGGCATCCGTCATGGCCCGGATGAGCAAGTCGAGTCCGCGATGATCACCGATGCGACCGATGGCCACGGCGGCGAAGCTGCGGACCGATGAGTCAGGGTGGGTCAGAGCGGCATTGAGCACGGCCGAGTCGAATCGGCGGCTGTCCTCCGCCTGAAGCACCGGCGCCAGCACCTCGATGGTAGCACTTTCCTGCGCGTGGACACTTCGCACCGTGCCGGCATGGACAGCCAGGAGCGCCACGAAAACAACCACCCGTCGACAGACCGAAACACGCTTCATCGCATCTCCATGAGCGGCTCACACATCAAGGCGTACCGGATCCGGGACCGGCACCAGCCGGGACCGGATCGTTTCCGGCAGTCGTGCAGGACGCATGCCGGCGTCCAGCACCATCATGTCGGTCCGAGCGGTGGCGAGCAGACGGTTCGATTCCCCGTGCTCCACGGCGTAGCCGAAGGTGACCCGGCGCGAGGCGCAGTCGCGGACCCAGCATCGAACCTGCACAAGATCGTCGTACCGGGCAGGGCTGGCGTAGCGAATGGCGAGCCCACCGACCGCCAACCGGAAGCCCGACTCCTCCAGCTCACGGTAACTGATGCCCGTCCCCCTGAGGTGCTCAGTCCGTGCCACGTCGAGCCACACCACGTAGCGCGCATGGTAGGCGACCGCCATCTGGTCTGTCTCCGAATAATTGACGCGAAGCGTCACGGTCGACACACCTGGCAGGTTCATGGCGTGGAGCATCCGGGTTGGAGATTCGGGATCGCGTTGCGACCGACACAGGACGAACGGTATCTTGTGCCGTGCCGGTACAACGCCTGCTCGTCGTCGGGGACGCCCATATCGGGGCCGCGCCACCGGAGAATGAGTCCGCCCTTCTTCGCTTCTTCCGCGAGGCGCCGGGCCGGGCCGACTCGCTGCTGGTCGTCGGCGACCTGTTCGAATTCTGGTTCGGCTGGCGGGAGACGATCCCCCGGCGCGCCTTCCCCATTGCCGCTGCCCTCGCGGAGCTGGCCGCGCGCATGCCGGTCAGCATGGTGGGCGGCAACCACGACCGCTGGGGCCGGCCATTCTGGGCCTCGACCGCGGGGCTCGCCTGGTCCCGCGCCGCACTGGAATTCCCGCTCGGCGGCCGCATGATCCGGGCCCTGCACGGCGACGGTCTCGCCGAGCGACCTGGACGACTCCGCTGGACGCATCGGCTCATCGGTCACCCAGCCACCGCTGCAATCTTCGCCCTGCTGCACCCGGACATCGGCGTCTGGCTGGTGGATCGCGTGGCGCCGCATCTCGGCGACCGCAACGCTACCCCGGCGCATCGTGCCGCGAGCGCGGCACGGCAACTGGCCTACGCACGCCTTGCCTCTGCCGGCACGGTTCCGCCCTGGATGCTCATCATGGGTCACACGCACGTGGCAGCCTACGAGGAGCTGGCTCCGGGCAGCTTCTACCTGAATCCGGGGCCCTGGCTGGAGGAGCAGCGCTACGCCATCGTGGACGCGGACGGTGCAGCGCTCCGGACCTTCTAGTCGAGCGGCACCACTTCCGCGCGCTCCAGCCGCGCTCCGACAAACCGCGCTCCTACAGCGAGAAACCGGCTGGCATCATCGCTCACCGCAAAACGGTGAGTACCAATCGTCCCATTGGCTTCGAGCTGTTCGCGCTTCAGGATCTCGGCCAGGGCGATAGCCGTTTGCTCGGCGGAATCGATCAACGTGACCTGATCGCCTACGACCCGCTGCAGGAGCGGCTTGATGAGCGGATAGTGGGTGCAACCCAGCACCAGGGTGTCCATCCCGCTCGCCATGAGAGGTGCCAGATACTCGCGGGCGACGAGTTCCAGCGCCGGGTGGTCAAACCACCCTTCCTCGATGAATGGCACCAGCAGCGGGCAGGCGCGCTGGTTGACCGCGGTGTCCGGCCGCCGGCGGCGGATGGCTGCCGGATAGGCCTCACTGGCAATCGTACCAGCGGTTCCGATAACGCCGACGCTGGCACGGGTCGCGGCGGCGGCGGCACGAGCGCCAGGCTCGATGACGCCAATCACCGGCACCGGCGAAATCTCCTTCAGCTCCGGAAGGGCGTGCGCCGTGCTGGTGTTGCACGCCACGACCACAGCCTTGACGTTCTGCGCCAGCAGCCAGCTCAGAATTTCCCGGCTGTAGCGCCGCACGGTGTCCGGCGACTTGGGGCCATAGGGCACGCGCGCCGTGTCACCGAAATAGACCGTCGATTCCGCCGGCAGCCTGTCAAAGACGGCCCGCGCGACGGTGAGCCCACCGATGCCCGAGTCAAAGATCCCTATCGGGGCGGAATTCATCGGAGGTGCAGAGGAATCGACGCGCCGGCGCTGAGACCGCCCGGGAAAGCCTTCAGGTCAAGTTCGGCCGGAAAATCCCAGAGCTTCGCCGACACGTAGGCTTCCAGCGCGCTGAGCACGTGATTGATTCCCATATACACCAACCAGTCCTCGCGCTTCCGGGTGTATTGATCGATCAGCACCTCGTCACCCGCATTCCTGGCCCGGTTCAGGTCGTGCTGGCTTTTCACTACCATCGTCGCCGTGCCGGCCTCGCCGGCAATGAACAGCAGTGCCGTGAGTTCGCGCCCGAGCGACAGCTGGCCCCAGCCGGGTACGACCAGCGATTTGAGCATGTTTCCTGTCGCACTCGGCCGATGAAGCGCAGCGGTATCGACCAACTGGGGCGCAGCGGCAGCTGGCGCGGAGTCCGTTGTGGTGGAATCCTGGGCTGACAGACTGCTCACAGCCAGGAGGAGCAACAGGCAGCCCGGCCACCAGGCGGCCGAGCGCCGCCGGTGGCGGGAGTGTGTGGGAATCGAACCCACCGGAGCCGCCAGTGGCGCCTCCGACGCGATTTTGAAGATCGGCCGGGCCACCAGACCCGTTCCACCCCCAGGTGGGCTGTCCTGGGAGCGCGCCGCGCCGGGCGACGTCCAGGCGCGCATCTCTCAGTTCCCGATCACAGCGATAAGGTCGATCTCGACCCGGGCGCCTTTCGGCAGCCCGGCGGCCGCCACCGTGCTGCGGGCAGGCCGGTGTGCTCCAAAGTGACGCGCGTAGACCGCGTTCATTGCCTGAAAGTCGTCCATGTCCGCGAGATACACGGTCGTCTTGACGACACACGAAAGGTCGGCCCCGGCCGCGGCAAGTACCGCGACGAGATTGGCAAAGACCTGCTCGGTTTGCGCAGCGGTGTCCGCGCCCACGAGTTCCATGGTGACCGGGTCGAGCGCAATCTGGCCCGCTGTGTACAGCAGGTTGGCATGGCGCACGGCCTGGCTGTAGGGCCCGATGGCGCGGGGCGCCTGTTCAGTCGCGACAAAGTCCATGATCAGGAGAGACCCTCGATGGTGCCGTCCGCGGAGAGGTGCATCCCCTCCGCGGCAGGCGTTCTGGGCAGGCCCGGCATTGTCATGATGTCGCCGGCGAGGGCGACGACGAAGCCGGCCCCGGCGGAAGCGTAGACATCC
Organism: uncultured Gemmatimonadales bacterium; assembly: GCA_963798915.1. Classification (GTDB taxonomy): domain Bacteria; phylum Gemmatimonadota; class Gemmatimonadetes; order Gemmatimonadales; family GWC2-71-9; genus CAMLHP01. Next base: position 157,059 of record CAWCVB010000006.1, read on the forward strand.
CGAATGGTAATCTGGAAGCCGCTCGGGCGGCCAAGCCGGGACGGATCATCGCTGAACGAATACTGGGTCTTGGCGATGCATACCGGCGTGGCACCGAGACCCATGGACTCGCACTGGGCAATCGAGCGCTCGGCCGCCGGCTGGAAAGTGACGCCGTCCGCGCCGTAGATTTCGCGAGCAATGGTCTCGATCTTGGCCTTGATCGGCGCCTCCGTGTCATAGATCGGATGAAAGCGGCCCTGGCCCTCGTCCAGCAGGGCAAGGACTTCCCTGGCGACGGCTTCCCCGCCCTCGCCGCCCTTTTCCCACACCTCACTCAGGGCGGCGCGCACGCCCCAGCTGTGGGCCGCATCCAGCACTGCCTGCACCTCCTCAGCTGAGTCGGTGACAAAACGGTTGAGTGCGACGACCAGTGGTACGCCGAACTTGCGGACGTTGGCGACGTGCGCTTCCAGGTTCACCAGCCCACGTCGCAGCGCGGCCACGTCCGGCGTCCCGAGCGCGTCCTTCCGCACCCCGCCGTTCATCTTCAGCGACCGGACGGTGGCCACGACTACCGCAGCCTCCGGATTCAGGTTGCCAAAGCGGCACTTGATGTCGAAGAACTTCTCGGCACCCAGGTCGGCCCCGAATCCTGCCTCGGTCAGGACGATGTCAGCCAGGGAGAGCCCCAGGCGCGTCGCCATGATGCTGTTGCAGCCGTGCGCGATATTGCCAAACGGCCCGCCATGGACCAGCGCGGGACCGCCTTCCAGCGTCTGCACCAGGTTGGGCAGGAGCGCATCCTTGAGCAGCAGCGTCATGGCGCCCGCGGCCTTGAGGTCGCCGGCGGTCACCGGCGTCTTGTCGCGCCGCAGGCCCACGATGATGCGGGCCAGGCGCGCCTCGAGATCCTCGAGATCGGTGGCCAGGCAGAGAATGGCCATGATCTCACTGCCGGGAACAATGACGAAACGGTCCTCCCGTGCGGGCCCCCCGTTGAGCCCGCCCAGTCCGACGACGATGGATCGGAGCGCACGGTCGTTCATGTCCATGGTCCGGGGCCAGCTGATGCGGCGCTGATCCAGGCCCAGGGCATTGCCCTGATAGAGATGATTGTCAAGCAGGGCGGAGAGGAGATTGTGAGCCGAGGTGATCGCGTGGAAATCGCCGGTGAAATGCAGATTAATCTCGTCCATCGGGACCACCTGGGCGTAGCCGCCGCCGGCGGCCCCTCCCTTGACGCCGAAGACCGGGCCCAGCGATGGCTCGCGGATACAGACCATGACCTTCTGCTTCAGTCGCCGCATCGCCTGCGCCAGGCCGACCGTCACCGTGCTCTTGCCTTCGCCAGCCGGCGTCGGGTTGATGCCCGTGACCAGCACGAGCCGGCCTCGGGGCTTGCGTGCCCGCAGCGCCTCCATGGTAACCTTGGCCTTGTAGCGCCCGTAGGGAAGAAACTCGTCGGGGCCCAGCCCGGCCTCCGCTGCCACATCGGCAATGGGGCGGAGCCGGGCTGCCTGCGCGATTTCGATGTCCGACGGAACTTTGCTCACGATCCCTCCCAAGGCGTCAACCTGCAATCCGCTCTCCAAATATCCGGCGCGCATTGTCGCCGGTCAGACGCTCCACCGCAGTCGCTTCCCATCCCAGCACCTGGGCCAGGCGGTCGGCCACCAGACCCACATATGCCGGCTCATTGCGCCGGCCGCGATGGGGCACCGGCGCCAGGTATGGGCCGTCCGTCTCGAGGAGCAGTGATGCTTCCGGTACCCGGCGAATGGCATCGTCGGCCTTCCAGCTTCGGAAGGTGATCATGCCGCTGAACGAGATGGCGTGTCCCAGTTCGATGGCTGCGTCGAGCAGGCCATCCCCGCTGCTGAACGAGTGAAGAATGCAGCGCACGCGCGGATGCTCGCGCAGGATGGCGATGACATCGTCGTCGGCCTCGCGGGCGTGCACGATCGCGGGCTTGCCCGCCTCCAGGGCCAGCGCAAGCTGGGCACCGAAGGCGCGTTGCTGGACAGCGCGCGGCGAGTGGTCGTAGTGATAATCCAGCCCCATCTCACCAGCAGCCACCACCTCGGGCCTGCCCAGTCGTTCACGGAGCCAGTCCGCCGTCGTGTCTGACCATTCGGATGCCACGTGCGGGTGCACGCCCGCCGTCGCCGACCAGTGGGGCTGGCCCTGGACCAGATCAATCACCCGCTCGGACGTCTCGCGCGAGTCGCCGATGACCACCACGTGGGCGACGCCCGCCTCCCGTGCGCGCACTGCCACCTCAGCGCGATCGGGGTCGTATGCCGAATCGCCGAGATGGCAGTGCGTGTCCACGAGCATGCTCAGGACGCCGTCTGGGTTCGCCTCCTGGGGGCACCGGGCTGTTCCTTCTTGCGCGTGCCGCGCACATTCGGCGCGGGCCACTTTTCCTCGATGGCCATCAGGATCGGGCTCGCCACATAGATGGACGAGAACGTGCCGGTCGCCACGCCGAACAGCATCACCAGTGCGAATGGCCGGATGACTTCGCCGCCAAAGAAGGTGAGCGCCAGCAGCGAGGCGATCGTGGTGCCGTGGGTCAGCACGCTGCGGGGCAGCGTCTCGTTGATGGACCGATTGAGGATATCCTTGAAGCTGGCGTCCTTGGACTTGTGCAGATTCTCGCGGGCGCGGTCAAAGATGATGATGGTGTCGTTCAGTGAATACCCCACCATGCTGAGCACGGCCGCCACCACCGTGAGGCTCACTTCCAGGTGCAGGAACGAAATGAACGCGATGGTCGCGAGGATGTCATGGGCCGTCGCCAGCACCGCCGCCACGCCGAAGCGCCACTCGAAACGGAGCGCCAGATAGGCGAGCACGGCAAAGAACGAGAGGAAGATGGCGAGGAAGGCGCGCGAACGAAGCTCGCCGCCGACCTTGGGCCCGACGCCGTGGGTCCGCACCACCTCGTACGTGCCGTGGCCCAGCACCGCGTCGAGCGCTCCGGAGACTTCGCGCGCGGCCGCCTGCGTATCGTTGGGGTCGGTGCCGGCCAGGGACGAGCGGGCCCGAATGACATAATCCTGGTCACTGCCGAAGGATTGGATCTCGGCGTTGTGGATACCGTGTGCCTCCAGCCCGCTGCGCAGCTGGCTCACGTCCACGGCCTGGGCGCTGTGGACCTGGATCAGCGTGCCGCCAGTGAACTCCACGCTGTAATTGAGGCCGCGCACGGCCAGCACGATGAGCCCGGGAATCACGAACAGCGCCGTGACGGCGTACGCCCAGCGTCGCAGGCCGATGAAGTCGTAGTTGGCGTGGGCAAAGAAGCGAGTCATAGTCAGATGCTCAGCGTGGACATCTCGGGCCGTCGTTCCAGCCAGAGAATGAAGAAGGTCCGCGTGACAAATACCGCGGTGATCATGGAGGCGATGATGCCGAGGATCAGCGTGACCGCGAATCCCTTGACCGGGCCCGTCCCGAACTGGAAGAGGAAGAGCGCCGTCAGCACCGTGCTCACGTTGGAGTCCACGATGGCGTTCATCGCATGGCGGAAGCCCTCATCGACGGCCAGCCGCACGCTCTTGCCGTGCTGCAGCTCCTCGCGGATCCGCTCGAAGATCAGCACGTTGGCGTCGACCGCGATGCCTACCGAGAGGACCAGGCCGGCAAAACCGGGCAGCGTCAGCGTCGCATCCAGTGCCGCGAGGCCCGCCAGGGTGAAGAGCACGTAGAGGACGAGCGCCAGCACCGCGAGTGCCCCGCTGACACGATAGTAGACGAGCATGATCAGTACCACGAGCACCGTCCCGATGATGCCGGCCTTGATGCCCGCCGTGATCGAGTCGGCACCCAGGCTGGCGCCCACCTGGCCCTGCTCGACGATCTTGAGCGGAATCGGCAGCGCGCCAGCCCGGAGGGTCAGCGCCAGGTCCTGCGCGTCGCCGATCGACTTCCCCTGCAGGGTGATCCGTCCACTGCGCCCGATCCGGTCCTGGATGACGGGCGGCCGCCCCTGCACCGCGCCATCCAGCAGGATGGCCATGTAATCGCCAATGTGCCGGCCGGTCTCCTCGCCAAAACGCCGGCCGCCGGCGTGATCAAGCTCAAAATTCACGACCGGGCCGTTGGTGATCGGGTCCAGCTGGGCCTGGGCGTCCACCAGCCGGTCACCGGTGACCATGGCGCGGGTGTCAAGCGTATACAGGTAGCGGTACGACTCGACTCCAACGCTCACCGGGAGGGAACTCCATCGCAGGGCCACCCCGCGAGGCAGTACTCGCTGCACCGACGGAATATTGATGAGACTGTCGACGCGGGGGTATGCGGTTTCCTTGACCAGGTACTCGCCCGGCATCTGTCCCGATGGCTGAATCAGGTCTTCCAGCACGCCGCCCGCCGCTGCGGCGGTGTCGGCAGCCGTGGAGTCGGCCGCGTTCGTGGAGTCACCGCCCAGCAGCTGTTGCACCGCCGAAGGCCTGGCGGGTGCCGCACCCGGGCCCCCCGTTACGCCCAGCGTCCGCAGCTCGCGGTCCATGGCGGGAAGCGCATTCTCGAGCGCATTGCTCTTGTCGGTGAGCCGGAATTCGAGGAAGGCGCTGCGCTCGACAATGGCCTTGGCGCGCTCGGGATCGGTGATGCCGGCCAGCTCGACAACGATGCGGTCGTCACCCTGCTGCTGGATGAGCGGCTCCTCGACCCCGAATTCGGCAATGCGCTTGCGGAGCACCTGGAGCGCGAGCCCGATATCACGCTTCACGTCGCTGCTGACCTGCTTGCTCTGGTCCAGTTCGAGCTCGAGGTGCATGCCGCCCTGGAGGTCGAGCCCGAGCTTGATGGGGATGCGCCGTTCCACGGTATCACGGATGACGTTGTTCTCGCCCCGGATCCGTGAGGTGACGGTTCGGGGAAAGAGGAAATACCCACTCGCCACGAGAAGCACGCCGATGATGATCAGCCGATTGCGGATAGAATCGAACATGGCCGCCCAGAGACGCGGGCCAAGCGCCCGCTAAGGTTCCAGTTGCACCCGGGCCAAAGCTGCCCGGGCGTCGGCGCCATCGCGCGCCAGTTGTGCCACCAGCTCCTCCGCCGATGCGAACCGGCGGATGTCGCGCAGACGATGCAGCCAGGTCAGCCGCACCCGCTGACCGTAGAGCTGCCCGGCAAAGTCGAACAAGTGCGCCTCCAGGGTCCGCGGGGCCTCATCAAATGTCGGCCTGGCGCCCTGGTTCATCATGCCGCCGAAGCGCCCGTGTCGCGTCTCCACCTGGACCGCGTATACCCCGTCCGGCGGCAGCAGCTTCCGTGAGGGCACTTCGGCAAGGTTGATGGTCGGGACGCCCAATCCCCGGCCGCGCCCTGCCCCGGCGACCACGACGCCGCTCACCGTGTACCGTCGCCCCAGCAACCGCGCCGCCGAGTTCAGGTCGCCGCCGGCCACGGCGCGGCGGATTCGCGAGCTCGAGACATGAGCGCTGTCCGCACCGACCGCCTGCACCACGTCCACTGCGAATCCGTGCCGCCTGCCCAGCTCGCGCAACGTCGACTCATCACCACTGCGTCCGTGACCGAAGCGGTGGTCATGGCCGATCACCAGTTCGCGCATGCCCAGCTGCGCCAGCAGGAGATCGCGCACGAACGCCTCGGGGGTCAGCGCCGCAAGCGCCCGGTCAAACGGGAGCACCACCACGCGATCGACACCGATGGTGGCGAGCGCCTCGAGTCGTTCGGCCCCGGGCGTGAGCAACGGCGGGGCGGCCTGCGGATTCACGACCTGGAGCGGGTGTGGCTCAAAGGTCACCAGAACGCTTTGGGCCCGCCGGGCCTCAGCTCGCCGCTTGATCTCGTCGATGACGGCGCGATGCCCCGGGTGCACACCGTCAAACGACCCGACCGTGACGACGCTCATGGCGGATCGACCAGCACGACAGTGGGACGGAGCACCACGCCCGTGGTCGCTCCTATGCCGATCAGCCGCTCCTCATCCCGGACTGCGACCGCCTCCGCAATCTCGCTGGTCCAGGCGACCGGGCGTCCGTGGCAGAAGTCCGCCGCGAGCGCTCCGGACAGCCCAACAGACGGCATTGCCTCGAGCACCGCATCGGCCGGTCGGAGCGAGACGCCGGAAAGAACCGCGTCGAGTGGCAGGGCCGACGACACGTCCATCGCTCCGATGCATTCCCGCCGGAGCGCTGTCAGGTGTGCCCCGGTACCGAGCATCTCGCCAAGATCGCGGGCGATGGCGCGAAGATACGTGCCCCGCCCCACCCGCGCCCGGAACGTCACCTCGTCATTCCGGCGCCCGAGGAACTCCAGTGCATGGACTCTGACGGCCACGTCCGGCAATGGCACCGCCTGGCCACGTCGTGCCAGCTGGTAGCTTCGGCGTCCATCCACGTGCTTGGCCGAGAACGCGGGAGGGCGCTGGAGGCGTTCACCAATCAAGCCCGAAAAGGCGCCGGCGATCGCCTCGTCGGTGACCGCGAGTGACGTTCCGCCGATGACGGTACCGGTGAGGTCATCAGTGTCGGTGGTGACGCCCAGTCGCGCCGTCGCCCGATAGACCTTGTCCTGACCTTCGACGTAGCGCGCCAGCCGTGTCGCCCGCCCCGCCAGGACAACGAGCAGTCCGGTTGCAAAGGGGTCGAGGGTGCCGGTGTGCCCGACCCGGCGAATGCCCAGTGCCTTCCGCACCCGGGCGACGACATCATGCGAGGTTGGGCCCGCCGGCTTGTCGATGAGCAAAGCGCCCGTCAGTGCTGTTCCTCGCGCCGCAGGTCCGCCAGAATCTGTTCAATCCGCTGGGCGTGCTCCAGGCCTCGATCGAGCTCCATGTGCAGCTCCGGCACGGAGCGCGTCGTGAGCACCTTGGCCACGAGGCTGCGCAGGTAGCCGGCCGCGCTCTCGAGGCCCTCCATCGCACGTTCGCGTTCGGCGTCATCACCCAGCGGGCTGACGAAGACCTTGGCATGGGACAAGTCGGCGGTGACGTCCACGCGCGTGACCGTGACCAGCCCGATGCGCGGGTCCCGGAGTTCACCCCGGCTGAGCGCGTCAGCGACGACCTGCCGGATCGTCTCGCCCACCTGCTCCGGGCGTCGCGATGAACCCTTCACCGATATACCGTCACAGAATCCATGATGCGTACCCCATCTGCGGCTTCAACGAGCCGGTCAGCATGCCGCAGTGTTTCCTCGACGACTCGTCGATCCGAGCCGATCGCCGCGCAGGCGAGTTCCGATTCCTGCCAGCGATCCTGCGACCCGGTCTCCGCGACAGAGACATTGCACTGCTGGCGCAATCTTGCCAGCAGTGGCTTGATAATGCTGCGCTTCTCCTTGAGCGAGTGACAGCCCGCCAGGTGCACCTGCCACTCGCTGATTCCCACCAGCACGTCAGGCCGCCCCGGTCGCCCCGGCCGACTCGAGGGTGCGCTTGACTTCTTCCATGCGGAACGCCTCGATGCGGTCACCCACCTTGACATCGTTGAAGTTCTCGACGCCGATGCCGCACTCCTGGCTCTCCCGCACTTCCTTGACGTCGTCCTTGAACCGCTTGAGGCTGGACAGCTCGCCGGCGTAGACCTGCACGCCATCCCGGATCACGCGCACCCGGGCGCCGCGGGGAATGACGCCGGACTGTACCATGCACCCGGCGATGGTGCCGACCTTGCTCACCTTGAAGAGCTGGAGCACCTCAGCCTCGCCGAGGATCGTCTCCTTCTCTTCCGGCTTGAGGAGACCTTCCAGCGCCTTGCGCACGTCATCCACCGCCTCGTAGATCACCCGGTAGGTGCGAACATCCACGCCTTCGCGCTCGGCGGTGGCACGCGCGTTCGAATCCGGCCGCACGTGGAAGCCAAGGATGATGGCGTTGGATGCTCGCGCGAGCAGCACATCGCTCTCGCTGATGGCACCCACCCCACGGAGCACCACGTCCACACGAACCTCGCTGGTGCTGAGCTGCGCCAGTGCATCGGCCAGGGCCTCGGCCGGTCCCCCCTGGTCGGCCTTGATGATGATGGGCAGGGTGGACACTTCGCCTTCCTTGAGCGCGCGGCTGAAATCCTCGAGGCTGGTCCCGCGCTGACTGCGGCGGCTCTGGGCCTCTCGTTCAAGGCGCTGGCGCTTCTGCGCGATCTCGCGTGCTTCCGACGCGTCGGTCACGGTCAGGAAGGTGTCGCCCGCGGAGGGAACCCCGTCAAAGCCCAGCACCTGGACGGGAATGGTGGGGCCCGCGTCCACCACCGCGTTGCCCCGCTCATCGAACAGGGCGCGCACCCGACCGCTGAACATGCCACAAATGAAGTCATCCCCGACCTTCAGCGTGCCGCGCTGCACCAGGACGGTCGCGAGCGGGCCCTTGCCCGGGTCGAGGGTGGCTTCGAGGACGGCACCCTGCGGGCGCGCGTCCGGGTTGGCCTTGAGGTCGAGGATCTCGGCCTGCAGCAGGACCTGGTCGAGCAGGTGGTCGATGCCGGTTCCCTTCTTGGCCGAAATCTCGGCGGAAAGCACGTCACCGCCGAACTCCTCGAGCACCACGCTCTGCTGCAGGAGGTCCTGCTTCACTTTGGCGACATTGGCGGACGGCAAGTCGATCTTGTTGATGGCCACGACGAGCGGCACGCCGGCGTTGCGGGCGTGACTGATGGCCTCGATCGTCTGCGGCATCACCTGGTCGTCGGCGGCGACCACCAGGACCACGATGTCGGTCACCTGGGCACCGCGGGCACGCATGGCAGTAAAAGCCTGGTGGCCTGGCGTATCCAGGAAGGTCATCTCCTTGCCGTTCGGCAGGACCACATGATAGGCGCCGATATGCTGGGTAATGCCGCCGGCTTCGCCGGCGACAATATTGGCCTTCCGGATGTAATCGAGCAGCGAGGTCTTGCCGTGATCGACGTGCCCCATGATGGTCACGACCGGGGAACGCGACACGAGGTCCTCGGGCTTGTCGGGCTCGGCCGCCTCCTCGACCTCGGCCTGATACTCCTCCTCGCGGACCGCCTCAAAGCCGAACTCGGAAGCGATCAGTTCGATCTGGTCGAAATCAAGGCGCTGATTGACCGTCACCATCAGCCCCAGCTCCTTGAACGCGAACTGCACGATCTGGGTGGCAGGAATCTTCATGGCGGCCGCGAGTTCGCTCACCGAAATGAATTCGTTGACCCGGATCCGGGTCTTCTCCTTCTCGCGCTCCTCCTTGGCCCGCCCCGCAACGATGTCCCGATAACTCGGCTCATCGGTGCGCCGGCTTCCCTTGCGGCCACTGCTGCCCTTCAGGCCCTGCAGGGTCTTGGCAATGTTCTCCTGCACCGCATCCTGATCGACGTAGCCGCGCCGGCCCTTCTTGCCCTTGCGCCGTCCCGCCGGACCGGCGGCGGGCGCCGGGCGCTCCTCGCCGGGACGCGGTGGCGCAGGACGCTCGCGCGAGCCGGATCCGGGGGTGCTGGTGGAGAACACCGGGCGCGGTCCGGTCGGCCGTGAACCGGCTGGCGGCCGGGCCACGCGGGGCGGAATGAACGCTGCCCGAGCGGGCTTGGGCCGCGTGGCCACTTCATCGCTGGCGGCGGGTGCTTCCGTTTGGGGCGGGCTGGTCGGCGCCGCCTCTTCAGCGGGTACCGCGGGTTCGGCCGGAGCCGGAGCCGCGGACTCGACGTCGGCCACCTCGGCGACCTGCTCGGCTGGCGGGTCGCGGAAGAGTTCGCGGGCGCGCTCTTCCAGCGTGCGCGAAATCCTGGGCGGCTCCGGTTCAAGCCGAGGCAGTTCCATCTCGAGGTCCGGCGTGTCGCGCTGCGCTTCGGCCCGCTCGGCTTCGGCCTGGGCCTCGGCTTCGGCGACTTCCGCCGCCGTACGGCGGCGGCGAACCGGCTTGGCCGGCTCGGCCACGGCGACCTCGGCGGTCTTTGCCTTGCGGCGCCCGCGCTTGGGCTGCGCCTCGGCCGCGCTTTTCCGCTTCTCACGTTCCCAGCGAACGCGAACGGCGGCGACCTGCTCGCCCTCGAGCGCCGAGAGGTGGCTGCGAACAAAGATGTCCATGTCCCGCAGCAACTGGATCAGTTGCTCGGGCGGGATGTCGAATTCCGCTGCCAGATCATGTACTCGGGTCTTGACCACTACTTGCCTCCCTCACGGGCGTCCGGTGCCAGGGCCACCAGGCCACTGGCTAATGCGCGATCCCGGACACCGACCGCCATCACCGGCGGTTTTCCCAGCTGGACGCCGATCGCGGCGGCGGCCGGTCCGGCGAGCAGCGGCACGTGACGTGCTCCTGCCAACCGCACCACCTTGTCGCGTGTCCGCGCACTGGCATCGCCAGCGAGCACCACGCAAAACAACCGATCCTGCTGCAGCGCACGCCGGACCGCGTCGGTCCCGACCACCAGCATGCCTCCGTTGCGCCCCAGCCCCAGCAAACCCAGCAGCGCACTCACGCGGCGCCGCTGCTCTCCTCGCCATCTTCATCCGCCAGTTCGGACAGAAAGGCCATCAGCGCCTCCACCTGCTCGGGCGCCAGGCCCGGCACGGCGGCCAGCTCCTCGCGGTCCAGGTCGAACACGTCTTCCAGCGTGTTGTAACCGGCGCCAGCCAGGATGGCGACGATTTCGGGCGTCAGGCCTTCCAGCTCCGCCAGCGGCACCTGCGAAGCCGCCGCATCCTCGGGAGGCAGTGGGGCGAACAGCGGACCCTCGCCGCCCCGCTCCATCCATTCGCGACTGGAGTAGAGATCGATCTTCCAGCCGGTGAGCTCCGAGGCCAGCCGGACGTTCTGTCCATTGCGGCCGATGGCGAGCGACAACTGATCTTCATCCACCACCGCCTGAATGGTCTTGGCGGCGGAATCGGCGAAGACCTTGGCCACGCGGGCCGGCGCCAGTGCCAGGCGGGCGAAACGCTCGGGGTCAGGCGACCAGGGGACGATGTCGATCCGCTCGCCGCCCAGTTCGTTGACGACCGCCTGAACTCGGGAACCCTTGAGGCCGACGCAGGCGCCCACCGGATCAATGGCATCGTCGCGCGAAATGACGGCCACCTTGGTCCGGCTGCCCACTTCGCGCGCGATGGCCCGGATCTCGACGATCTGCTGCTGGATTTCCGGCACTTCGAGCTTGAAGAGCGCCTTGACGAACAGCGGATCAGCACGGCTCAGGATGAGCCGGGGCCCCTTGGGCGTCTCTTCCAGGCGCTTGAGCACCGCCCGCATCGTGTCGCCCTGGTGGAAATGCTCGCGGTGGTTCTGCTCGCGGTACGGCATGATCGCCTCCGCCTCGCGGAACTTGTTGAGCATCACGACCAGCTTGCCGCGCTCGATCTGCTGGATTTCACCCGCCAGCAGCTCGCCGACCCGGTCGGCGAACTCCTCGCGGATGCGCATCCGCTCGCCTTCGCGCACCCGCTGGATGATCCGCTGCTTGGCCGCCTGCACCGCGAGCCGGCCGAACTCCTGGAAGGGAACCTCCTCTTCCAGCATGTCACCGACCTGGAACTCCGGATCAATGAAGCGCGCCTCCTCGACCGAGACCTGCGCACTGGCATCTTCAACGAGTTCCACCACCTGGCGAAGTCGAATGATCTCGATCGAACCATTGAGTTCATCGACATTGAGTTCGAACCGCACGTTGGGGCCGTACTTGCGGACCAGCGCGGCGTGGATGCCGTCGCGCAGGAGATCGAGCAGGTCGGACCGCTCGAGCTGCTTGGTGCTGGTGAGCTCGCGGAAGGCCGCGAGCATCTCGGTGGAACCTGACATCCTTCGTTCGCTCCTGGACGAGTCGTACGACGTTCGTCGTACGACGTATGACCCATACCCAAAAATCCGCCGTGACCCAGGGCCCGGCAGGCTGGCGACTGACTCGATTCGCACCTGAAGGAGAGGACGACGACGTGCCTCGTCCACCGAAGGTCGGCGGAGTGACTTCCGCTCCCCCAGGGGGGACCGGATGGCGCAAGACACGTGTCCCTGGGCATGCGATCCGAAAAAAAATGTGGGGGAAACACCCCCACATCCGCAGCAGCGACCCGGGTGGGCCGACCACACAGCACAAGAAACTACCCCATGCCCGGGGTGACGTCAACACCGTCGGGCAGACCCAGATACGCGACCATGCGTCCGTCGATCCCGCCTGAGGCACGGTGGCTGTAGAACAACGGACGATGATGAGCCGTGCACCATGACGACGTGGTCATCTCACCGACGCCAGCCGCATGGCCCTGTTCGATCAGCCGCTCCCGAAGGTCCACGTGCCAAGGTCCCCGGTCATCCCCCCGCAGGCCGACCGCTTCCAGCACTTCAGGTCCCACTTCATAGCATGGCCCGCAGATGCTTACCCCACAATGCATTACGAGATCGCCCGGGTTGACCCCAGCGTGCGCCTTCAGGAGCGCCAGTCCGCGGTCGAGGACGCCGGCGGCGGTGCCGCGCCAGCCGGCGTGCAACAGGGCGATCACCCGCTGTTCCGGCGCCAGCAGGTACACCGGAACGCAGTCCGCCACGGTCACGGCGAGCAGCAGACCTGGTGTTGCGGTCGCGTGGCCATCCACGCCCTCGACCTGCACCCAGCCAGTGGCGCGCTCGTGCCAGACCACGTCGGTGCCATGGACCTGGGTACCAAGCACGACGCTCGAAAAGCCGGCGAGCGTCGAGCGGAATGCCCGCCACCGACCCATGACCTCTCCAGCCGGTGCGTCGGTCCAGAGGCCAAGGTCAAAGCCGCGGCCGGGAGCGTCACCACGCCCCGTGATGCCTGCGGTGACGCCGAAGCGCTGACCCCATTCCTCCAGCTCAAAGCGGGGCACCGGACCAGAGCGCGCTTGCTCAGTGCGGACGCCGACTACCTCAGCCATCGCGGCGCTCGATGTCGGCGCCAAGCGCACGGAGCCGTTCGTCGATCTTCTCGTAACCCCGCTCGATCTGGCCGATGTTATGAATGATGCTGGTGCCTTCCGCCGCGAGCGCGGCGGTGAGCATCGCCATCCCGGCCCGGATGTCGGGCGACTCCACTACCCCGCCCTTGAGGGCCGAAGGACCGGCGATGACGGCCCGGTGTGGATCACACAGGACGATCCGCGCTCCCATCCCGATCAGCTTGTCCACGAAGAACAGGCGGCTCTCGAACATCTTCTCGAACACCAGCAGCATGCCGCTGCACTGGGTAGCACTCACGATGGTGGTCGACATGACGTCGGCCGGAAAGGCCGGCCAGGGCCCGTCCTCCAGCTTCGGCACGTGGCCCCCGAGATCGGGGCGGATGCGACGCTCCTGCCCCGGCGTCACATGCAACCGTGATCCGTCCAGCAGCGGACGGATGCCAAGCCGGTCAAATGCCAGCAGCGTGCTGCGCAGGTCTTCGCTGCGGACCGGTTCGATCGTAATGTCGCCGTTGGTGACCGCAGCAAGGCCGATGAAGCTGCCAATTTCGATGTGATCGGGACCGATGGTGTAGGAGGCGCCGCCCAGCGGCCGCGACCCCTCGATGACATACACGTTTGAGCCGATGCCCTCAATCTGCGCGCCCATGGCCACCAGACACCGGGCCAGATCCTGCACATGCGGCTCGGCGGCCGCATTGCGAAGGACGGTGCGCCCACGCGCGAGCGTGGCGGCCATCAGCGCGTTTTCGGTTCCGGTGACGCTGGGCTCATCGAGGAAGATGTCGGTCCCGGTCAGCCCCTTGGGAGCTTCCAGTTCATAGCGGTCCCCCAGCTCGACTGTGGCTCCCAGTGCCTCGAGCGCCAGGAAATGGGTGTCCACCCGCCGTCGGCCGATGACATCGCCGCCGGGTGGCGGCAGCACGCACTGGCCGAACCTCGCCACCAGCGGCCCAGCCAGCAGAATCGAGGCGCGGATCCGCGCGCAAAGGCCCGGATCCAGCGGCTTGGGCCTGACCGGCCGGGCATCGACCCGCAGGTGATTGGGACCGGTCCAGGCCACGTCGGCCCCCAGGTCCGCAAGCAGTTCGGCCATCGTGTCGACGTCGCGGATGCGCGGGACGTTATCCAGCTCGACCGGGCCATCGGCAAGGACCGTAGCGGCCAGTATGGGGAGTGCAGCGTTCTTGTTGCCAGCGGGACGGATGCTGCCGCGGAGCTGTCGGCCGCCCCGAACCAGAAAGTGTGGAGGCATGGCCAAAGCTCGCGACCTGCGGGGCCCGGGGTCAAGCGCAACCCAGTGAGCCAGGCCGGCGTGGGTTATGTTTCACCGGCAGGTCCGACGCCCGACAGGAGGCTGTTCCATGCTGATGCTGCTGCAGCAGGCGGTGCCCGCGGCTCCCCAATGGATCGGGATCGTGATGGCGCTGTCGCTGGCCGTCATAGCGGTCGCGGTGCTCGCGCTTGTCGTGGGCGCCTTCCGGCTCACCATGCGACTGAGCTCAGAACTCGATGAGCGCCGCAACCTGATCAACAACTTGAGCCACGACGCGCAAGAAACAATGGAGAGCATTCGCAAGCTGGTCGCCGATGGCGAGGAGGTCACCACCATGGTCCGCGACGAAGCCCAAGCGTTCGCCCGGACCGGGCGCCGGCTTCGCCGCAAGGTGCGCCGCGGTGTCGATCGGATCGAAGCCAAGCTGGTGGACCTGGAGGCGATCTATGATGTCGTACACGAGGAGGTCGAGGAAACCGCGCTGGATGTCGCCACCGGGCTGCGCCGGTTTCGCCGCGGCCGCGGCATCGTCGGCCGCATGACGCGGTTCCTCCTTCGCCGATGAAGCTCTGCCGGCTGCTGAGCGCGCTCGCGATCGTGGGCCTGGTGCTGGCCGCGCTGCCGGCATCGGCACATGCCTGGACCCCGGGAACCCACATCTATCTTGGCGAATCGGTACTCGCCAACCTGCAACTGCTGCCCGGGTCGGTGGCCGACCTGCTGCGCGCCTTTCCGTACGACTTTCTCTACGGCAACATCGCAGCCGATTCCTCCATCGCAAAGAAGTACGCGCCGGTTGGGCGGCACTGCCACTACTGGCACGTGGGTCAGGAGATCCATGACCTGGCCGATACCGACGCCCTTGGTGCGTTCGGCTGGGGCTACCTCTGCCACCTCGCTGCCGACACGGTGGCGCACAACTACTTCGTGCCCCGGCAGCTGGTGCTGACCAGCAGCACCTCCTCCGTTGGTCACTCGTACTGGGAGAGCCGGGTCGAGATGCATGTCGGCGACCACTATGCCGAGGCGGCGCGCGACCTCATTCGCATGGACCATGAACTCGCCGACGCGCACCTGGATCGCATCATCTCGCCGACCATCTTCAGCGTGCGAACCAATCGTCGCCTGTTTCGGGGCATGGTACATCTGACCAACTCGCCTGGGTGGCAACGGGGCATGCAGGCCGCGCGCGAGCGCAGTCGCTGGGAGCTGAGCGACGGAGATGTCGAGCAGCACCTGTCGCGATCGGTGGACTACATGATGGAACTGTTGGCGAGCACGGACGCGACGCCGCGGGGACTGGATCCCTCCGGCGAACGGCCCCTGAAGGTGGCCAAGGAGATTCGACGGGCGACGCTGCGGGAATTCGGTCGCCGAGCCCCTGAGCGGTTGCGGGAGGCGGCCACGGAGCACTACGGCCTTCCGGCCGGCGAGCTGCGCTATTGGCCCCGTCTGGAGCGACTGCTGCCACGCTCACCGGCTCGCGAGGGTGGTGCATCATGAAGGGTCAGAACGGTACGCGTGCGGCCAACGCCGCCACGCCCGACAGCAGCCGGTCGACCTCTTCGGCGGTGCTGTAGCAGGCACAGCCGGCGCGGACCAGCCCCTGCTGTTCGAGCCCGAGCCGCTGGACGATCGTCGCGGCATAGAAATCACCATCCGAAACAAAGACACCCGTTTTCGCCAGCGCTCGCGCAACGTCGCCGGACGGCAGGTTGCCGAGCGTGAACCCGATGGTCGGGGTCCGAGGGGCGCTGCCCGGGGCGAAACCATGCAGCCGCACGCCAGCGATCCCCGCCAACCCATTCCACATCCGGATAAGCACCGCCTCACCCTGTGCATTGAGCCAGTCATACGTGGCACGGAGCCGTTCCCGCCGGCTGCCAGAGGCGCCGGTCAAGCCGGCAAGAAAGTCCACCGCGGCGCCAACGCCGGCGATTCCCTCGTGGTTCAAGGTGCCGGTCTCGAAGCGTTCGGGAGATGTGTTCGGCGCCGGGTCGAGCTTGGGGACGTCCAGCGTCTCGCCCAGCCCCGCGCGCACGAACATGATGCCCACATGGGGGCCATAAAACTTGTACGCGGAGCAGGCCAGGAGATCGGCTCCAAAGGCCTGAACATCAACCAATTGGTGGGGCGCAAAGTGCACCGCGTCCACGAACAGCAGCGCACCCGCCCGGTGGATTGCCTCGGACACGCCGGCGATGTCAGTGATGGTGCCGATCGCATTCGAGGCCGCGCCAAGGGCAACCAGTCGGGTGCGTGGACCCAGCATCTGCTGGAGGGCCTCCAGGTCAAGGCCCCATCCGCTGGCGGCAAGCGGGACGGTGCGCACGGTGAGCCCATGGTCGCGCGCCGCCGCATGCCAGGGAGCGACGTTCGCGTGATGATCGAGCTCGGTCACCACGATCTCATCTCCCTGCTTCCACCTGCGCGCCAGCGCCCTCGCGAGATGAAAAGTCAGCGTGGTCATGTTCGCCCCAAAGGCGATTTCACCAGGGTGCGCCCCGAGCAGGTCGGCCACCGCCTGCCGCGCCGCCGAGATGATTGCGTCCGTTTCCACGCTGGAGGGAAAGGCCCAATGGGTGTTGGCATTGTGGTGCAGCAGGTACTCTCGCACTGCATCGGCAACCACGCCGGGCACCTGGGTACCGCCGGGCGCATCGAAGTAGGCCGCCGGAACGCCTGCGATGAGCCGCTCGAATGCGGGGAACTGGCGGCGCATCCCTTCGCTGGTGATTGCCGGCCGGGTCGCGGTCACTTGAGTCGCTCCTGGAGAAGGGGCTGGACGCCCTTGGGATCTGCCTGACCGCGGCTCTGCTTCATGACCTGACCCACGAAGAAGCCCATCAGCTTGGTTTCACCACCGCGATAACGGGCGACTTCATCAGGATGGCGCGCGAGCACTTCAGCCACCCATCCGGCCAGCGCGTCTTCATCCTGCACCTGCACCACGCCAAGCCGTTCTGCCAGCTCCATGGGCGAATCGTCGCGTTCGCGAAGCTCGGCAAAAATGCGCTTGGCCGCCTGGAGACTCAGGGTCCCGGCGCGCTCGAGCGCCACGAGTTCCGCCAGCCGCGCTGCCGCGACGGGAAAGCCGCCGGTCTCGTTCCATGCCGTCATGACTTCCCCGGTCACCCAATTGGCAGCGACCCGCCCCTCGACACCCGCCTCGACCAAGGCCTCGAAGTAGTCCGCAAGGGCCCGCTCGCCGCTCACCACGGCCGCATGGTATGCGGAAAGCCCCTGGTCCTGCTCCAGGCGCTGGCGCCTGGCGTCGGGCAGTTCGGGAAGAGCCGCGCGCTGGCGATTGACCCAGCCCTCGTCCACCACCAGGGGGGGCAGGTCCGGCTCGGCGAAGTAGCGATAATCGTGGCTCTCCTCCTTGGAGCGCATCGGATGAACGCTGCCTCGGGCGGCATCGAACAGCAGCGTCACCTGTCGGACAGGTTCCCCGCTCTCGAGCAGTGCCACCTGCCTGGCGAATTCGGCATTCAATGCGCGTTCGACGTTGGCGAAGCTGTTCATGTTCTTGATCTCGGTCTTCACGCCCAGCGCGCTGTCGCCAGCCGGACGCACCGACAGGTTGGCGTCCACCCGCAGGCTCCCCTGCTCCATGCTGCAATCGCTGGCGCCGGTGTACAGGAGTATCTGGCGCAGCGTAGCCAGCCAGGCGCGCGCCTCGGCTGGGCTCCTGAGGTCCGGCCCGCCCACGATTTCCGCGAGCGGCACGCCGGCCCGGTTCAGGTCCACCGCCGTCCGGCCCGGGATCCGGTCGTGAAGCGACTTGCCCGCATCTTCCTCCACATGCAGCCGCTGGATGTGCACCTCCACCCGGCCCCGCTCCGGAGAGTCGAAGGCCACGCCACCGTCAGTCGCCAACGGCTGGTCGTACTGCGAGATCTGGTAGCCCTTGGGCAGGTCGGGATAGAAATAGTTCTTCCGCG
This sequence comes from uncultured Gemmatimonadales bacterium, assembly GCA_963798915.1. Lineage (GTDB taxonomy): Bacteria > Gemmatimonadota > Gemmatimonadetes > Gemmatimonadales > GWC2-71-9 > CAMLHP01. The sequence goes on from CAWCVB010000006.1 coordinate 175,109, forward strand.
CGAACACGCTCCGGTAGTGGACGGTGCATCCCAGCGCGAGCGCGGCTCGCGCCGCGAGCTCGAGGGCATGCCCGTTCACCACCGGCAATGCCCCGGGCAGGCCCAGACAAACGGGGCACACATTAGTGTTGGGCGGATCGCCGAACGACGTGGAGCACGAGCAGTACATCTTGCTGGCCGTCTTGAGCTGCATGTGCACTTCGAGGCCGATCACGCTTTCCCAGCTCATCAGCGGACCTCCGCCGCAGCGTCCAGCCTGGACTCCATCGCCAGCGCGACCTCGAGCATTGACTCGTCCGCACCTAGCGGCGCCATGAGTTGCACCCCCACTGGAAGTCCCTCGCTCCGTCCGGCCGGCAGGCTGATGGCGGGGATGCCCGCCAGGTTGGCCGGACACACAAAAACATCCGCCTGGTACATCGCCACCGGGTCGGCGGTCTTCTCACCCGCCTTGAAGGCGGGCGTCGGCGTGGTCGGCGTCAGGAGGACATCAATCCCGCCCGCAAAGACGCGCCGGAAGTCATTGGCGATCAGCGATCGCACCCGCTGGGCCTTGCCGTAATAGGCCTCATGGTACCCGGCACTGAGAACGTATGTCCCGATGAGGATTCGCCGGCGGACTTCCGCCCCGAAACCGGCGCCGCGGGTGGCGCGATAGAGTGAGCGCATGTCGTTGCCGGGACCGCTGCGCCGCACGCCATAGCGGACGCCATCGAAGCGGGCCAGGTTGGCTGACGCTTCTGCGGGCGCGATGACATAGTACGCCGGCACGGCGTGGGGCGCGTGCGGCAGCGAAACGTCCACCAGTTCCGCGCCAAGATCACGGAGCGCCTGCCGCGCCTTCACCAGTCCTGCAGCGACGCCCGGATGCAGGTCATCGGGAAAAAACTCGACCGGCATTCCGACGCGGAGCCCTTGCAGGCTCGGCCGTCCGCCAGGTGCCACGATTGGCGGCTGCGCCAGCGTGGTGGAGTCCTGCGGGTCGGGTCCGCTGATTGCCTGAAGCAGGCGAGCGGCATCGCCAACCGTCCGTCCAAACGGCGAGACAGCGTCGAGCGACGAACCGAAGGCCACAAGACCGTAGCGACTCACCCGCCCGTAGCTCGGCTTGATACCCACCACGCCGCAGAAAGCCGCCGGCTGGCGCACCGATCCGCCGGTCTCCGAGCCAAGCGCCGCCGGAACGACACCAGCAGCGACCAGCGCTGCCGAACCGCCAGACGAACCGCCGGGAACCCGCTCGGCATCGTCGGGGTGCATGACACGGCCGAATGCTGAGTGTTCGGTGGACGAGCCCATGGCGAATTCATCGAGATTCGCCTTGCAGGCTACCAGCCCACCGGCCGCTCGCAGACGACGGATCACGGTGGCATCGTACGGCGAGGTGAAGCCCTCAAGCATCCTGGAGGCGCATGTCGTGGGCTGCTGCACCGTCACGATGTTGTCCTTGACCGCGACCGGCACGCCATAGAGCGGACGCGTCCTGGCATCCCCCAGCGCATCCGCCGAGCGAGCCTCGGCGTCCAGCAGCTCGGCGGACCAGTGCAGCACGGCATTCAGCCCGGCAGCTGACTCGAGTCGGCGGGCCGTCGCCGTGGCCGCAGCGCGGGCGCCGCTCATGGATCTTCCTCGAGAGCGCCGCGAAGCGGAACGGCGAACAATCCGTCCACGAACTCCGGCGCCATCTCGGCCACCGGGTGCGCCAGCGAGGCGGGGCGCACCTCATCCTCGCGGAGCGGACAGGCAGCCGGCCCCGCGATGAAGGGCTCCGATCCGGCATCATCGGTCACCTCGTTCAATCGTTCCACGAACATCACGATCCGTTCCAGCTGACCAGTGAGCTCAACCAGCTCCCGCTCGTCGATGGCCAGCTCAGCCAGCCTGGCCATCCGGGCGATGTCGTCCCGCGATATGCTCATGCGCTCTCCCACTCTCGTTCCAGGCCGGCATACGCCACCAGCAACTCCTTGGTGCCAACTTCCTGGTCGTCAAACGCCACGCTCACCTTGAGGTCGCGCCCGGCGCCGCGCAGGCCGCGAATGGTGCCGGATCCGAACCGGCGATGCCGGACGCGCTCACCCTTGACGTAGCGTGGAGCATCCTGCGAGGCCTCCTCCACCGCCGGCACGGCTGCCGCCGCGCGTGACTGCTGGCGGGTCCAGGAGCGGCCCGGTGCCGCCCGGCCTGGGCCAGCATTCCACCCTGGCGCCCAGAGCGCGGAGGTGCGCTGTTCGTCTACCACCTCGGGCGGCACCGCCTTGAGAAAGCGCGAGGGCGCGCCAGGACGCAGCTCGCCGCCGCGCCGGCGGGCACGCGCCCATGAGAGGTACAGCTTGTCCTTGGCGCGCGTGAGGCCCACGTACGCGAGGCGCCGCTCTTCCTCCAGGCCCTCGAGTTGCTCCAACGAGCGACCCAGCGGGAACAGGCCCTCCTCCAATCCCGCGATCACCACCACTGGCCACTCGAGTCCCTTGGCCGTGTGCAGGGTCATCAGGGTGACGCCGCGCTCGTCACCGGCAATCGTGTCGTTGGCCGATACCAGGGCTGCTTCGGACAGGAAACGCCCCAGTGGAGTGCCTTCCTCCTCGGGCGAAACGACTTCGGACCAGTTGGCAGCGCTGGCCACCAGCTCCCGCACATTGTCCCAACGGTCGAGCCCCTCCGGTCCCTCGGCTCGCAACCAGGCCTCATAGTCCGTGATCCGGATGATTTCCTCCAGCAGCTGCGCCGGGGTCCATACGGCGGCAACGTCATGCAGCCGCGCCATCGCTGCTGCGAAGTCACGCAGTGCATTGCGCACATTGGGCCGCAGGTCCGCAACCGCATCGGCACGCGCGGCAGCCTCCAGCAGTGGCCGGCCCCATGCGGAGGCCTGCGCCACCAGCGCCGCAAGGCTGGAGTCGCCGATGCCGCGCTTGGGGGTGTTGATGGCGCGAAGAAATGCTTCGTCGTCACTGGGATTCGCCACCAGCCGGAGATAGGCCAGGAGATCCCTGACCTCGCGCCGGGCATAGAAACTGGTGGCGCCGATGATCCGGTAGGGCACGCCGCTTCGCCTGAATGCCTCCTCAAAGGCCCGCGACTGCGCATTTGTTCGATACAGGATTGCCATCTCGTCATAGGCCCAATCGGCGGCACTCTGGCGCCGCACCAGCTCACGCACCACCCACTCGGCTTCGTCACGCTCATCGGCCGCCGCCACCAGCGTGAGCATTTCGCCGCCCTGCCGGTTGGTGCGCAGGACCTTGCCGATCCGCCCCGCATTTTCGCCAATCACACCGTTCGCCGCGTCCAGCACCAGACTGGTCGAGCGATAATTCTCCTCCAGGCGCACCAGCCGCGCGCCAGCGAAATCCTCCTGAAACTGGCGCATGTTGCGCACGTCCGCGCCGCGCCAGCCGTAGATGCTCTGGTCGTCGTCCCCGACGGCGGCGATGTTCCCGTGGTGCCCGAGCAAGCGGATCAGCTGGTACTGCGCCTTGTTGGTATCCTGGAATTCGTCCACCAGGACGAACTGGAACTTGTGCCGATAGTAGTCCAGCCGGTCCGGATGCTCCCGGAACAATTGCAGCGGAAGCAGCAGCAGGTCGTCGAATTCCATTGCATTGGCCGCTCGCAACGCCGGACCCATCGCCTCCATCACGTCGGCAGCCACCTGCGCCAGGCGGTCAAATGGTGACTCGCTCCGGAGCTGCTCCGCTGATTGCATCCGGTTGCGGGCACCTGACACGATCGACTGCACGACCTTGGGCGTGAATGTGCGGGGCGAATGCCCGCCCTGCTCGAGCAGGCGCTTGACCAGTGCCACCGAGTCGGCCTGGTCGTAGATGCTGAACTGGCGGGTGAAGCCGAGGAGCTCCGCGTCCCGGCGAAGCATCCGGGCGCCGAGGGCATGAAACGTCCCGATCCAGAGCCCCGAGGGATCCCGCTGGAGCAGACGGCCGATGCGCTCCTTCATTTCGCCGGCAGCCTTGTTGGTGAAGGTCACCGCGAAAATCCGGTCGGGCGGCACGCCATGCCGCTCGATGAGATTGGCGATCCGGGTCGTGAGAACGCGCGTCTTGCCCGAGCCGGCACCGGCCAGGACCAGCAGAGGTCCGTGGACGTGTTCCACCGCCTCGGCCTGTGCCGGATTCAGCGCCTGGAACCACTCCGATCGTGCTTCGTGCGTCATGACTTCTTTTCCGACAGGGGAAGCCGCATTACGAAAGTGGCGCCACGCTCCCCCGGTTCCAGTACCAATTCTCCGCCATGGGCATCCTCGACAACGCGGCGTGCCAGCGCCAGTCCGATGCCCCACCCGCCCTGCTTGCTGCTGGCACCCGGCTCGAACAGCCGCCTCCGCATCTCGCGAGTGACGCCGGGGCCGTCGTCGATCACCCTCAGCTCAGCGCGCGCGTGATCCGCGCCGACCCGGAGCGTAATGGTTCCCTGGCGGCCGTGCAGCGCGTCGATTGCGTTCTTGACCAGCGCCTCCAGGGTCCACTCCAGCAGGACCGGATCGCCGATAATGATTGGACCAGCGCTCGGCGCATCGACTCGCAGGGTGATGGGATTGGCATGACGCGGCAATCGGGGCCTGAAGTATTCGGCCACGCGCGCGGCGAGCGCCCCGAGGCCGACGGGCTCGCGCCGGGCCGGGTTGCCAATGCGCTCAAAGCGCCTGGCAACGCGCTCCAGCCTTTCCGCGTCAGCCGCCAGATGCTCGGCAAGCTCAGGTGGTGGTGACGGGCGCCCGCGAAGCGACTCGATCCAGCCCTGCAGGCTCATCAAGGGGGTGCCAAGCTGGTGGGCCGCTTCGCGGGCCATCGCGACCCAGAGCCGGTCACGCTGGGCGCTCATGCCGCTACGATACGCGAAGGCGGCGACGGCCACCATCATGAGGATGATGAATGCCTGCAGCACGGCCAACCCGGTCAGCTGGCCCTTGGCCGGCAGCGGGCCGTAATGGATTTCCTGACCGCTCAGCGAATCCCGGAGCGGCGCATTGCTCGCGTCGAGCCCGGCGACGTAGCGTTGGATTCGTGAATCCCCGAGCGGCAACTCGCGCAGGGCCCCAGGCAGGTTGTCGGCCGCAGTGACGACGCCGGACGAGTCGGTGACCACCAGTGGCATCCCGAGATGCCGGACCTGCTCGCCCAACCGCAGCAGCGCATCGGCTTCGCCCCCGGGCTGCGAACTGTTCAAGCCCGAATACACACCGGAATAGAGGCGGCTCATCGAGCGCGCATCCTCACCGAAGTGCCGCGCGACAAGGAAGGCGGTGCCCAGACTCAGGCCGGCGAGGAGCGCCACCAGCAACACCGCGGCCGTTGGCGCCAGCCGACCGGCGGGGCGCCTCGCGTCAGGCACGTGGCACGAGGCGGTCCATGCCCAGGTAGGGCACCAGCGCCTCGGGGATCCGGATCGAGCCATCGCGCTGCTGATTGTTTTCGAGCAGTGCGATGATGGTCCGCGGGAAGGCCACGCCGGAGGCGTTGAGCGTGTGGACGAACTCGGGACGGGCGCCGGGCTCCGGCCGGAAGCGGATATTGGCGCGGCGAGCCTGAAAGTCGGTGAAAGTGCTGGCGCTGGATGCCTCGAGCCAGGTCCCCACGCCCTCGGCCCAGACTTCCAGGTCGTACGTGCGCGCTGCCGCGAACCCGGTATCGCCTGCAGCGAGTTCGAGCACTCGATAGGGCAAACCGAGGGCCTGGAGGACGGCCTCAGCGTGCCCGGTCAGGATGATGTGCTCCGCGTCGGAGTGCTCGGGTCGGACCAGGCGCACCAGCTCCACCTTGTCGAACTGGTGGACCCGGATCAGCCCACGCGTATCCTTCCCGTGAGCGCCGGCCTCGCGCCGGAAGCACGGCGTATAGGCCACGAAGCCCGCCGGCAGTGCCTCGGCATCCAGGATTTCATCACGATAGAGGTTGGTGACCGGTACTTCGGCGGTCGGTATCAGGAAGAAATCGTCGTCCGCGGTGCGGTAAAGATCATCCTCGAATTTGGGCAGTTGGCCCGTGCCGGTCAGTGATGCACGATTGACCAGATAAGGCGGGGCGATTTCGAGGTAGCCATGCTCCCGGACATGCAGGTCGAGCATGAAGTTGGCAAGCGCCCGCACCAGCCTGGCCCCCGCGCCTGCAAAGAGCGGGAAACCGGAGCCGGTCAGCTTGGCCCCGCGGACCAGGTCGAGGATGCCGAGGTCGGCCGCAAGGTCCCAATGCGGGCGTGGAACGAAGTCGAGGACTGGCCGTTCTCCCCATTCGCGAACGACGCGATTGGCCGACGCGGGGCCGTCTGGCACGTCGGGATGGGGCAGGTTGGGCACACGCAGCAGCGCAGCCTCGAGCTGTTCATCGATCTGCCGCACGTCGGCATCGAGGGCCTTCACTTCCTCGCTCGAGGCCTTGAGCCTGGCGAGCAGGGTCTCCGCCGGCTCGCCAGCTTGCTTGAGTCGCGCTACCTCCGCGCTCGACGCGTTCCGTTCAGCCTTGAGCGCCTCCACGCGGGTCAGCAGTTCCCGCCGGCGCTGGTCAAGACCAAGTACCGCATCCAGGGCGGCATCCAGCGCACTATCGCCGCGGCGGGCCAGCGCGGCGCGGTAACGCTCCGGCTCCTGCCGAAGTCGCTTGATGTCAAGCATGCGACTCTACTTTTCGGGCAGGCCCGGCGCCAGCCCGATGTAACCGCAATTCTGGTCGGCCAGTACCTCGAACGTCACCGTTCGCGCAAGGGCGTCGATGCCAAGAATCCGGAGCTTTGCGTAGAGCGGTGCGCCAAGGGACGAGCAGACGACCCGCGACCGGGCGACGAACACGTCGCCGACGGCCAGCTGCACCGTGTCCCGGGTGGTGTAACCGTTACTGCCGGCTTCGGTAATGGCGGCGAAGTCAGAGGTTGACCGGATGAGCCCCGGCTGCAGGCCGCTGGCCGGGAAATTGAGCCCAGCCCGGGGAATGAACACTGGCAGGCCGTCACGCAGGTCAAAGGCGACGTCGAAGTCCGCGCTCAGGTCGGTCCGGACGCTTCGCGGGCCTGCGAGCGACAGCGCGCTCGGCAGTTGGATGGCAGTTTCCGTCAGCGCCGAGATCGAGATGGTATCGACCACATTCTCGATCTGGGGATCGGCGAGCGCATTCGGGTCGCCGCAGGCGGCCAGGCCAAGGATGGCGGCAAGACAGACGATTGAGGGACGCATGTGAAGGGAAGAGTAAGGGCCGGAAGAATGAGGGTCAATCTTTCTTGACTTCATCATCGTCGCTTTCTACAATCCCGCTTTGCATCCCCTCGGCATGGAGCGACGCATGACCGCGCTTGCGGACCTCGTAAACGGGCTGGCTGGCCGGCCTGGTGTGGCCGCGGTCGTGGTCGCCAGCCCGGATGGGCTACCGATCAGGACCGCGGGCAGCCAGCTGGATATCGAGGCGGCGGCGGCGCTGGTCGTCACCGTGGCCCGTTCGGCCGCCAGGCTTGGTGATGCCGCAACGATCGGGACCGTGAGCCGCTTCGTCCTGGAATGCGCGAGAGGCATGGCGCTGGCCGGCCTCATCCGCGATGGCAATTGGCTCCTGGTCCTGGCTCAACCCGAGGCAGACATCGGCCAGTTACTGTACGATCTTCGCCAGGAAGGCCCTGCCCTTGCCGCGCAACTGTAGCACCTGTCGGCGCGGAGGGCGCGCGTTGCGCCATCCGGCGCCATGAAATGGGCCGTCCTGCTCGCCGGCGGGTCCGGCACGCGCTTCTGGCCCCTGAGCACACCCTCCAATCCCAAGCAACTCTTACCGCTGACGGGCCCGCTCTCCTCGGCCGAGGAGGCCGTGCGTCGTCTGGAAGGACTGGTGGCGCCGGAGCGGATCCTGCTCGTGACCGGACCGTCACTTGCTGAGCAACTGGGATCGCGACTCGAAGTGCCAACGGCCAATGTCCTGGTGGAGCCACGAGCGGCATCCACTGGTCCGGCGCTCATCTGGGCGTCGCACGAAGCGCTGGCCCGAGATGCGGACGCCGAAGTGCTTTCCCTGCATGCCGACTGGGCGATCGGTGACGCCGCTGCGTTCCGCCGCACCGCCAGCGTGGCCCTGGCTGCCGCACGTACGCACGATCGCCTGGTGACCGTGGGGATGATCCCGTCGCGTCCCGAGACGGGCTACGGATACATCGTGCCTGGCCCGCCGCTCGATGCGTCGGCACGATCCGTGGCCCGGTTTCAGGAAAAGCCGGACGCGGCGACTGCGCTTGACCTGATGGCGGCTGGGGCGCTCTGGAACAGCGGCCTGTTCGCGTGGACTGCCGGGCGCCTGCTCACGGAAGTGAGGCTTCATACCCCTGAAGTTTCCGGCGCCCTGCCCCGGCTCGACGCGGGAGACGTGGCGGGATTCTTCGAGGCCGTCACTCCCATCTCCATCGATGTCGGCGTCCTCGAGCGCAGTGATCGCGTGGCCGTGGTCAGCGGCGCGTTTGCCTGGGATGATATCGGGACCTGGGAAGCGCTCATGCGAGTCCGCCCAAAGGATCCTGCTGGAAATGTCGTGGTCGGCCCGGCCTGCCTGCACGAGTCTCATGATTGCATTGTGTGGTCTGATGGCGAGCCCGTGGTCCTAAGCCACGTGCAGGACCTCGTAGTGGTGCACGCCAACGGCCGAATGCTCGTGATGCCGCGTCGGCAGTCGGGGGACCTCAAGCAGGTGCTCGATGCCCTCCCGCCGGCCATCAGGGACCTGCAGTGACCTTCCTCGTGCTGCTTGAACCCGAAGACCCGGAGGGACGCTGGGAACCCTTCAGCGGCGCGCGGCCGGTTGCCGAGCTCCGGGCGGGGGCCTGGCGAATCAGGGAGCGCTGGGAGCAGGCCACCGGCCTCACGACGCGGGAGATCATCGGAAGCCGTGTGGCGGGCTTCGTCGATGTGGACGCACCGCCGGTGCTGGCGCCGGGCTCGCTCGACGGAGACCAGATCCTTCTGGCCGCGTCCGACTTCGTCCCGGCCTCGGATCCGATCCTGCTCACGCCATCGACGACGAGGCTCATGTGCAACGGGCGCGCGGCAGCGCGAGTCGTTCAAGGACCCGGCGCTGCACCCAGCCTGGAGTCCGATGCCGGCGAAACGCTGGAAATCGGCGGCTTGTGGCTGGGCGGAAGCCACGGACTGCTTGATGCGCTGGACGCTTTCCTGGCGGATGACTGCCTCCGCGCCGGCCACTCCGCCCCTCCCCCGTCCGGCGCCGTCATCATTGGCGATGCATCCTTGGTCAGGGCGGCCGCGGGTACCCTCGAGCCCGGGGTCGTGTTTGACGTTCGCCAGGGTGCGGTTGTCGTCAGCCCGGGCGCCGAGGTGCGGAGTGGTGCGCGTCTCGAGGGTCCGTGCTGGATTGGTGGTGGCGCACGTGTCGTGGGCGGATTCGTGCGCCGAAGCTGCATTGGTCCCCGATGCGTGGTCCGAGGGGAAGTGTCCAACAGCGTCTTTCTGGGCTACTCCAACAAGGCTCACGAGGGATTCGTGGGGCATTCGGTCCTGGGGCACTGGGTCAATCTGGGCGCGCTTACTACCACCTCCAACCTCAAGAACACCTACGGCACCGTGCGACTCGACACGCCCCGTGGTGCCTTCGAGACCGGCCGACAGTTTCTCGGCAGTCTGATTGGCGACCATGCCAAGACGGCGATCGGCACCATGCTGGGCACGGGTACGGTCGTCGGCGCGGGGGCCAACGTCTTCGGCGACGCGCGGCCCCCGAGGTGGATCCCGCCGTTTGCCTGGGGCTCCTCGCCAGGCGAGCGCATGTCCAGGGATGGCTTTCTGACTGTTGCCCGTCGGGTGCTGCCTCGTCGCGAAGTCGAAGTCACACCCGCCCACGAGGAATGGCTCGCGGCGATGTACCAACGACTCGCATGATTGCACTGCACATCCTGGGCTCCGGCTCGCGCGGAAACTGCTTCGTGGTGGAGTCGGAGGGCCAGCTGCTGCTGCTCGACGCGGGATTCAGCGCCCGGGAAACGGCTCGCCGTGCCGAGTTGGCCGGTCTCGCGCTTGAGGCCGCAGTTGGCATCGCGCTGACGCACGAGCACGGCGACCACGCCGGAGGCGCAATTCGACTCGCGCGCCGCCTGGGTCTTCCGATCGCGGCGAGCGACGGCACCTGGCACGCGCTGCGCAACAGCGATGGGGTGGAGCGCCGGCGGCTCAGTGGCGGGGAGGCCGCACAACTGGGCCAGTTCAGTATCGAATGCGCGTCGAGCAGTCACGATGCTGCCGAACCGGTGGCCATCGCCGTGACCTGTGCCGGTGGCACCCGCATTGCCTTGGCCCACGACCTCGGCCGGCCAACTGCCGCGGTGCGACTCCTGCTGCGTGGCTGCCACGCGCTGGTGATCGAGGCCAATCACGACGAGGTGCTGCTGCGCAGCAGCGGTTACCCTGCGTCAGTTCAGCAACGCATTGCCGGCTCGGGCGGGCACCTGTCCAACGATGCGGCTGGCGACCTGATTTGTGATGTGCTGCACCAGGGGCTCGAACTGGTTGTCCTGGCACATCTCAGCGTGCGCTGTAATACCGCTGCGTGCGCTCGCGCCGCCATTGAGCCACGGCTCCTGGAGGAGGGTTTCCTGGGACAGCTGGTGATTGCGGAGCAGATGCCCGGGCACCGTCCCCTGCGGCTCGCGCGCGAAGGACTGGCGGGCACCAGTCGCTAGCCGAGGCGGGTAGCCCACTCGGCGCCTCCCGGATGGCAGAGCGGCGGAATTCCGTGGAATTCCGCCGCTCTCTTCGTGTTCCTGGACTCACGCGTCCGGATCTGGCGGCACCTCGACACCTGCAGGCCGTGGCGTGGCCTCCCCGACGCGCTTCAGGGTGATCGGCTTCTGCAGATCGCCGCCCGAAATGGTCAGTCGCGTCTTGCTGACGTCAAGACGGTAGGTCTCCCATTCGCCGCCCAGCGCCACCATGATCGAATCGTCCTTGAGCCGCCAGCGCGACGTTTCCTTGCCCCACGTCGCGCTCGAGTCGGCGCGAATGATTACCTCGCGCGGTCCGCCGCGGGTGTCCAGCTTGGCCTCCACCCGCCATGTCCCTTCCACTGGCGCCGACTGTCCCAGCAGCGGCACAGGGGCAAGGACAAAGAGCAGGGCGGCGGTCAGTTGAAGCGGGCGGTACATGCAATTCTCCAGGTGGAGCGTGATCGAGAGCCGGCGGAAGCGAGCGCCGCCGACATGGAAGGCAAGGCTCGTGCCGGGTGAATACGGAGCAAGCCTTGAGGCTTGGCCGGCGCAGTGGACGAGAGCCCGCGGCAAGACGAGATGATCGTCCGCCTGCGGCCCGAAACAGCACCGCTCCGGACCAGGTTGGGCCGGAGCGGTGGCGCTTCACTGACAGATCCCTCGCTGCGCTTGGGATACTGGACCCGCAGTGAACTTCCGCCTCGGGCGTTGCCCGGGCGGAAAGTTCAGCCGGTCTCAGTACATGCCGCCCATGCCGCCGCCGGCAGGCATCGCCGGAGCGGACCTTTCTTCCTTCTTCTCCACCACCACGCACTCGGTGGTCAGCAGAAGGCCCGCGATGGACGCTGCATTCTGCAGCGCAGTGCGAGTGACCTTGGTCGGGTCGATCACGCCGGCCTTGACCAGGTCCTCGTAGTCGTCCGTTGCGGCATTGTAGCCAAAGTTCTTCTCCGTCGACTCCTTGACCTTGGCCAGGACGATGGAGCCTTCCACACCTGCGTTGGACGCGATGCAGCGAATCGGCTCCTCGATGGCGCGGCGCACGATCTCGACGCCGATCTTCTCGTCCGCCGAGCCCCGGATCTTGTCCAGCGCCCGCTGAGCACGAATCAGTGCCACCCCGCCGCCCGGAACAATGCCTTCCTCGACGGCCGCACGCGTGGCATGCAGGGCATCCTCGACCCGAGCCTTCTTTTCCTTCATCTCAGTCTCGGTAGCCGCACCAACATTGATCACGGCGACGCCGCCGGAGAGCTTGGCCAGACGCTCCTGGAGCTTCTCGCGGTCGTAATCGGACGTGCTCTTGTCGATGGCCGCGCGAATCTCGCCAATCCGGCCCTCGATCTCGCCTTCCTTGCCCTTGCCATCGACCAGCGTGGTGTTGTCCTTGTCGATGACGATCCGCTTGGCACGGCCAAGGTCGTTCAGCGTCGCATTTTCGAGCTTGAAGCCGACTTCCTCGGAGATGACCTGGCCACCGGTCAGAATGGCGATATCGCGCAGCATTTCCTTGCGGCGATCGCCAAAGCCCGGCGCCTTCACGGCCGCAACCTTGAGGGTGCCGCGCAGCTTGTTGACGACCAGCGTGGCGAGCGCTTCGCCCTCGACGTCCTCCGCGATGAGCAGCAGTGGACGGCCGGTCTGGGCCACCTTCTCCAGCACCGGAAGCAGGTCCTTCATGGCGCTGATCTTCTTGTCGTGGATCAGGATGTAGCCGTCATCCAGCGAGGCTTCCATCTTTTCCGGATCTGTGACGAAGTACGGCGACAGGTACCCGCGGTCGAACTGCATGCCGTCCACCGTCTCGAGCGTGGTCTCGAGGCCCTTGGCCTCTTCCACCGTGATCACGCCGTCCTTGCCGACCTTCTCCATCGCTTCAGCGATCAGCTTCCCGATCTCCGAATCGTTGTTGGCCGAAATCGTGCCGACCTGCGCAATTTCCTTCTTGCCCGGCGTCGGCGTGGAGACGGCCTTCAGCTCGGCGATGATGGCTTCCACGGCCTTGTCGATGCCGCGCTTCAGCTCCATCGGATTGGCGCCGGCAGTCACATTCTTCAGGCCTTCACGGAAGATGGCCTGCGCCAGCACGGTGGCCGTCGTGGTTCCATCGCCGGCCAGATCGCTGGTCTTGGTCGCCACTTCCTTCACCATCTGGGCGCCCATATTCTCGATTGGATCGGACAGTTCCACTTCCTTGGCCACCGTGACGCCATCCTTGGTGATGGTCGGTGACCCGAACTTCTTGTCGATCACCACATTCCGGCCCTTGGGGCCGAGCGTGACCTTGACCGCCTCGGCGAGGGCGTCAACGCCCTTCTTGAGCTTCGCCCGAGCGTCAGTGTTGAACAGCAGCTCCTTCGCAGCCATTGCCTGATGTCTCCTGTGGCGGTGAACGTTCAGCCGAGCTTGGCCAGAACGTCGGACGCCTTGATGATGATGACTTCGTCGCCATCGATGGTGAATGGGGTGCCGCTGTACTTGCCATAGATGACCTTGTCGCCCACTGCAAGGTCCATCGTGACGCGCGCACCCTTCTCGATGCGGCCGGGCCCGACGGCGAGCACTTCGCCCTGGGTCGGCTTTTCCTTGGCCGTATCGGGAATGTAGAGGCCACCACGCATCGTCTCGGCTTCGTCCGACGGCATGATGACCACCCGGTCCTCGAGCGGCTTGATCTTGATCTTGGGCTTGGACTTCGTACCCGCTGACATCGCGCCCTCCACGTCCTGTTGGGGTGTTAAGTGAAGTGCATCCAGGGAATTAGCACTCTGGCAGCGAGAGTGCCAATGCTGAACCGTAAAGTAAGCCGCGCGGGGGCCCTGTCAAGCGCCCGTGCGCCCGCTGCCGGGCAAGTCGGGTGCCGGCCATCGGGAGCCATTGCGGCAGAAAATGCCCCCGCGGGACGTCCCGATGGCATGCTGAACTGCCGTTCTGACCGCGCGGAAACCGATTGGGGATGGCGTGCGTTCTAGACCTTGACTTTCGTGCGGGCACTGCTGACGTTGCCCGCGTTCCACTCGGCTGGCTCAGCCGGCCTGAATCTGATCACTGCAGGAGTCGGGATGGGTATTACGCTCTCGCTGGTCACCGCCGTCGCGCTGGCATCCGCACCGATCGTTGGCGATACGGTCCCCCCGTCCAACCTCACCGTGACCGTCGATTCGTCGAAGCACCTGGTCACGATCCGCTCAGGCCCATACAACCTGAAGCACATGCCGCCGATGGAGCACGGCATGATGGATATGGGCATGTCGCACGACACCCCGGTGCAGCATTTTGGCTGGCCGGTCCAAGGTTGGCTGCGTGGCTTCCGGGTCAGCCTGGCTGACGGCGAAGGTCACCCGGTGCCGAAGCACATCATGCATCACATGATCATGGTGAATTTCAGTCGGCGGCAACTGGTCTACCATGCCTCCGAGCGTCTCTTCGGCGCAGGAACCGAAACCGGCGACGCCGAAGTCCCGGCGACCATCGGCATTCCGATGCGGCCGGGCATGGACCTCGGGGTCTATGTGGCCTGGCACAATGACACCGGCGAAGACCTGAACGACGTCTACTTCACCATCACGATGCCGTACCTGCCGGCCAACCAGAATCCGCGACCCAAGGATGCGCTTCCGATCTACATGGACGTGAACCTCACGGTCGGCGGCAGCAATACGTTCGATGTCCCGCCCGGCCGGTCGGAGCACAGCTACGAATTCACGGTCCCGGTCGCGGGCCGCCTGCTGGGCGTGGGCGGACACCTTCACGACTATGGCCGCGAGGTGCGCCTTGAGGACGCAGAAACCGGCAAGGTGATCACACGGGTCAAGGGCGAGCTGGATGACGAGGGCCACATCGAGGGCGTCGGCCGGAAGCTCTTCGCGATCCGGGGAGCGGGTGTGCGGCTCAAGGCCGGCCATCGCTACCGCGTCGCGGGTGTGTACGACAATCCGAGCGACCGGACGATCGTCAATGGCGGGATGGCCCACATGGTAGGCCTCTTCGTTCCGGATGACCTGGCGGCATGGCCGCCGATCGACCCTGACAATCCCGACTACCAGCGCGATCTGGCCGCCCTGCATGAACGCGGTGCGGGCGGGGCTGCTCATGAGGGCATGCAGCACGGGGAGGGATCGATGGGCCACGGCGGCCACTGAGCTCCGCCGCCAGACGCCGACGCCCCGGCCGTCAATCGACCGGGGCGTTGGGCTTCTCACACCGACGACGTATGCGCCTCAGGGCGTCGCAGGAACCACCCGTCGCACCCCGACCCATCGCTCGTACCACCACCGGCCGTTGGGGTCATCGACGCCAAGCCGCGAAATCTGGACGCCCTTGGATGCAGAGTGAATGAAGCGTCCGTCGCCCAGATACAGCCCCACATGCGTCACTCGAGTCCCCGTCTGTGCAAAGGTGAGGATGTCACCAGGCTTGAGTGAGGCCTCGGAGCGTGAAACAGCGGTTCCAGCGCGGGCTTGATCGCGGCTTCGGCGCGGAAGCGCGACGCCGGCCTCACCGTACGCGAACTGAATGAGTCCGGAGCAGTCGAATCCGTCCCTGCCCTGCCCGGTACCGCCATACTGGTATGGCGTGCCTATCTGCGCCTCCGCCACCCGTAATACGTCAGAGACGATGACTTCGGCGCTCGAATGGGCACTCACGTCACCTCGCTCACTCACGGTCATGAGCGGGACCCTGCCGGCTCGGCCAGCCGCGGACGACGGCCGGGTCGTCGGCGCGGAAGGCGTCGAGCCGCCGAATCGGGAAGCGACGCGAAGCGACAACTCAATGCCGGCGCGACCGCTCGGCTCGAGGTCTCGCCAGCGGCCTTCCAGCCCGAATGAGAGAAAGGATGCCGGAATCAGTTCGTAGCCCAGTCCGGCCGACCAGCTGCGCCACTCATGCTCCGCACCGCCGGCGCCAAATCCGCCGCTCACTCCACCTGCCGCATACAATCCGGCGCGTCCGCCGCGAAAGAGCGAGACGTCCGCAACCAGTCCGAGCCGCCGCTCTCCGGTGGCCGGACCACTCCAGAGCACTCCACCGAGGTCCGTCCCGATGGGGCCCAGCAGCGGCGTGGACCAACTTGCCTGCATCGATGAGAGCCCCTCACCGTCGAACAGGCGGCCGGCCTGCACGGCCGGCCCCTGGCCGGCGGCCTGGTGCACACCAATCAGCATCGCGATGCCAACGAGCAGGCGGATCCGAGCGCGCACTATTTGCGCACCGGCGTGGGCTGTCCGGACCGCAGGTCAACGCGGTAGAGAGCGCCTGGCCGGCATTCCTGGAACAGGTGGACCAGAACGGTCGAATCGGATTCCGGCACGGGCGCCTCCCCGGTGTAGAGCAGTGGAACGAGCCGGCGGGCCGAGTCCGAGCGGATCTCCAGGGCTCGCTCCTGGCATGCGACGCCAGCGGAGTCGTGTGCCTGCCGCGTCAGCGTAAACCAGAAGCTGTAGGGGCCCAGCGTGCCAACCATGGAGTCCTGGGAGGTCCGCTCTTTCGCCTCCGCCGAAACCAGAGCTGGCGGCTGCTTGGAACGCTCGCTCCCCCCGCACGAGAGCAACAACGCCGGCAGTAGCAAGAGCGGTGCCCGTATCACTTGGAAGGAGTGGTCAGGTTTGCTTCCACCTTGTCCAGCAACGCCGCGGCCGTGTCCGGAACTCCCTCGGCGGTCACGGCGAGGGCGACCTGCAATTCCGGGGAACGTCGCAGAAGCCGCAACCATCCTAGCAATCCGCCAAATCCCGCGATGGCGCCCAGCAGCACCGAAAGCAGGAGGCCGCGCGTCGGATCGGACATGCGAGTCGCGATCACCTCGCCTGCGACGCATCCAAAAAACGAAGCTGCCCACGCAATCACGGGCGTGAGCAGCCAGCCGAAGGCACGAAGGAAGACCCGGAACCACCGCACGTCTAGCCGCTCCGGCGGCCCAGCGCCGTGAGGCCGGCAGCCAGGGCCAACCCTGGAATGAACGCCACGCCAAAAGTCCCGAGCGTCCAGCGTGCGCCCGGAAAGCCGATGAACACGCCAAGGACCGCGAGCCCCGCACCACACAGCAGGGCCGGCAGCATCACCCCCGCTATGGTAACCGACCGACCCCGCGCTGCCCGGCTCGCCAGCGTCATGGCGCCCATCCAGGGCAGGAAGGTGCCGAGTATCCACCAGACGGGATGATACCACCAGTTGCTGAAGCCACCGATCTCGGCCCAACGGTTGGTATAGATCCCGGCAGGCTGCAGCAGCGAGACATCCACCAGGAGGAACACGACCGTGGCCGCGAGCCCGATGCCCGCTGCCCCGGCGATTCCTTCGATCGTCCGGGCCCGGGTCCAGAAGCCGGGCATCACCACAACGACAGCGAGTCCCGCCAGCAGCACGAGCGCGCCCAGGATGGTCTCGATCGGAGGTGCCGTGAAGCGGGTGATGAACGACATGAAGACAACCACCACGCATTCGAACAGTCCGAGAATGACCGCCTTGCTGAGCACATGCCGGAGCGGAGTTACGTCAAATTCGCCATGGGGCTCGACAGCCGTTGCCATGAACTCTCCCAATCGGGTATAAGGGCAGGCCTGAAGATAAGACGCCAACCCCAATGCGGCCAAGGGGATGCCGCCTGAGGCCCGGCTTCGGAGGTGGTGCCGCAGCCGGCCGCGGGAAGCGGCAACAGCGGGACGATTGTCGAAGCGTCATGTCAGGTCAGCCAACTGACGCCGATCGCGACGTCGGTCAGTGCCCAGGCGCCAAGCGCCAGGTACATGCTGCGCTGGTGCTGGCGCGCCGACCATCCGCGCGCTCCGGCAAGCCATGGAAGCAGCACCAGGAGCCAGCCAGCGAACGGCACCAGGAGAAGTGTCAGTCGCCATGCGCCGACTGTCCATCCCGTGCGGAAGCCGGCGAGGCCGAACAACACAAAAGCTGCGATCGTAGCCGCCACGGCCGTCGCCAGGCTTACGCGCGCACCGAGTCGAAGTGCAAGGGTCCGGTCACCGCGCCTCCGATCTTCGTCGGCCTGGTAGAGCTGGGTCAGCGGATAGAGGGCGGCGAACAGCAGGCCGAAGCCGGTGACCAGCAGCCAGGCCCACGCCGTGGGCCGAACGCCAGCGGCCAACCAGCCCGCGAGCGGAGTCAGCGCGCCGAAGCCAACAAGATTGATGGCCCAGTCGGCGCCCGCCACCGCCTTGAGGCGCCATGGTGGCACCGAGTAAAGGATGGAGAGTACGAAGCAGGCGGCATAGACCACTGTGTAACCGCGTGGCATCAGGACCCAGGCCAATGCCAGACCCAGCAGCATGAGCCCGAGCCCCCAGCCAAACAAATGCGGCGGCGCGGCTGGCGGCCGCCGCAGGTAGGCGACGTCGCCTTCGTCGTGATCGAATGCCGAATTGATTGCCAGCGTGCCGCCGTTCAGCAGCACCACCCAGATCACAACCCCAAGCGCACACGCAACCCAGGGTGCGGCAGCTCCTTCCGGCCGGGCGCGGATGGCAAGCAGGCCACCGAGCGCCGTGTGTGCGGCCATGATCGGCCACTCGGCCGGTCGGAGGTGGAGCAGGTAATCAAATCCCCGGCCGAACAGGCGATAGCCAAGAACCCGGCCGCGGGAGGTTGCCTCTCGCGCGATCACCAGCGCTGCCCGAGCACCGCGGCGGCCAGTCGAAGGCCTTCCAGAGTGAGATTCGGCTCGACAGCCTCGATGCTGGCGCATAGCGGAGCGACCAGCCCGGCCAGACCACCGGTCGCGATGCAGCGCGGCGACCCGGCTCCTGGCCATTCGTGGCGAATTCGCGCGACCATGCCGTCGACCGCGTCCGCCGCGCCGTAGAGGACTCCGGCCTGGATGCACTCCTCGGTCCGGCGACCGATGACCCCGGCCGGCTGCGTCAGTTCCGTGGCCGGCAGCTTGGCGGCCCGGCGCGTCAATTGATCCGCCGAGGTCCGGAGCCCTGGCATGATGGCACCGCCGATGAAGCGCCCGTCAGCGGTGATGCAGTCGAAGGTCGTCGCGGTTCCGAAATCCACAACGACCACGTCCGCATGAAACCGGTCGATCGCCGCCAGGACGTTCACGATGCGATCGGCGCCTACCGTGAGCGGCTCTTCGACGTCGAGCACCACCGGAAGCCGACTGCGAGCCGACACCAGCTCCGGGCGCACACCCGTGGCGGTGGTAACTCCATCCACCACGGCGCGGGTCGCGGCCGGCGCCACCGATGCGACGCACGCTGCACGAACCTCGTTGGGTGAGTGTCCGTAATGCAGGAGAAAGCCACTGATGGCGGCGGCCCATTCGTCGGAGGTGCGTTCGGGGCCGGTCGTCATGCGCCAGGTGGCCATGAAAATCTCTCCACGCACGAGGCCGGCGGTGATTTCGCTATTGCCGATATCCAGTACCAGGAGCATGGGATTCTACTCCGCGAGAGATACGCGGGCGGCAGCCCGCACCGGAGCGGCGCGCAGCGCCACTACCGCACCATCGTGCTGCCGGATGAGGAGAGCGCCATCGGCCGAGATCCCAACCGCCACGCCCGGTCGCGGGGCGGCCAGCTGGCGGCCGGCGAGCCAGTCGCGCTCGCCTAAGCGGACACGTTCATCGTCCGCCAGCGGTCCACGCGCAGCACCGGCAGCCACGACCGCGTCGGCCACGAGCGTGGCCAGCTGATCCAGTTCGGCGACCAGGCCGTGATCCGCCAGGCGCGCGGCCTCGCCCATCAACGCAGCCGGCAGGTCGTTGGTGACGTTCAGTCCGACGCCGACCACCACCCATGCCGGGCGATCGCCCGTCCACCGCGCCTCGCAGAGGATGCCCCCTGCCTTGCGGCCGGAGGCGAAGATGTCATTGGGCCACTTCAGCATCAGGTCCCGTGCACCGCGCGCCTCCAGGAGCTCGATGACCGCCAGGCCTACCCTGACGCTCAGCACGTCCAGCGCCGCCGACTCGCGCGGCCGAAGCAGCACGCTCAGCCACAGACCGCCAGCCCCAGCAGCCCACTCGCTTCCCCGTGCGCCACGACCCGCTGTCTGTTCCAGCGCGGCCACGCCGGTGCCGGAGACCGCCCCCTGCTCTGCCAGGGCGTGCACCGCATCCTGGGTGGAGGGGACGGATGTCACCCAGCGCACTGTCGAGCACCCGTGGGGCACTATCGCAGCACCCACAGCAGCACCAGCCCGAACGCGATTCGATACCAGGCGAAGACAGCAAAGCTTCGGTGCGACACGAACTGCAGGAACGCGCGCACCACCACGAGTGCTGCCACGAAGGAGACGACAAAGCCGATGGCAAAGATCGGCACGTCGCCTGCAAGGAGCACCTGCCGACTGGAAACGAGGTCGAACAGCGTCGCAGCGAACATGACCGGGATGGCGAGAAAGAACGAGAACTCGGTGGCGGCACGCCGGCTCAGGCCCAGGGCATACCCACCCATGATGGTGGCACCCGAACGCGACACTCCCGGCACCAGCGCGAGCACCTGGGCCAGCCCGATCCCCAGTGCAGTGCGGGTCGGCACCGCGAACGGGTCATCCCTTCGCACCGGCGGCGCCCAACGCTCAACGAGCAGAATGCCTACACCACCCAGGATGAGCGCCATGGCAACCACCAGCGGTGTGAAGAGCCATGCCTTGATCTGGTGATGGAACGCGACGCCGACCACTGCGGCGGGAATGAATGCGACCACCAGCGACCATACGAACTGCTGGTCAGCGCGGTTGGATGCCACATGCCGCATTACGGCGCCGAGCCGTCGCCGGTACAGCCACAGAATCGCAAGCACCGCGCCCAGCTGGATGAAGATTTCGAACGTCTCGGCGCGCGCATCGGTCCAGCCGAGCAGGTGACCACCAAGAATCAGGTGGCCGGTCGACGAGACGGGCAAGAATTCCGTGATGCCCTCCAGGACGCCCAGCAAGACGGCCTTGAGCCAGAGCGGCAGGGCTGCAAGGAACGCCATCAGCCCAGCGTCTCGGTATACAGGCGCTCGTACTGCGGCACCACTTCCTCGACCGAGTACCGTTGCGCCTGCTTGATGCAGGCGGCGCGCATCGCCTCCCAACGGTGCCGATCACGCAACAGTTCCACGGCGCGGCGGCCCATCGCTTCCACACTCCCGACCGGCTCCAGCAGTCCCGTGACACCATCCTCGACGACCTCGGGAATGCCACCAACGCTGGTCGCCACCACCGGCACGCCGCATGCCATGGCCTCCAGCGCGGCCAACCCGAAACTTTCCGTCTGGGAGGGCAGCACGAACAGGTCGGACGCCTGCAGCAGCGAAGCGACCGAGTCCAGCCGGCCCAGGAAGCGGACGTCTTCTCCCACTTCCAGCGAGCGCGCCTCGCGCTCGGCATCTTCCCGTTCCGGGCCATCACCCACCATCAGCAGGGTGGCCGGCATGGCGTGACGGATGCGCGCGAATACCCGCACGACGTCACGAACGCGCTTGACCTCGCGGAAATTGGACGTATGCATGATCACCTTGTGCCCGGCGGGCGCAACCTGGCCGCAGTTCGCTTCCGCCGCCGGGCGGTACTCCTCCAGGTTCACAAAATTCGGTATGACCCGGATGTCGCAGGAAATGCATCCGAACGCGCGGTAGGTCTCGTCGCGAAGATGTCCCGAGACCGCCGTGACGCCGTCGGACTGCTCGATGGAGAATCGGGTAATGGCGAAGAAGCTGGCTTCCTGGCCCACCAGCGTGATGTCGGTGCCGTGCAACGTGGTGATAACCTTGACCGGCTGTTCCGCGCCCAGCATTTCCCGCGCAAGGAAGGCCGTCGTGGCATGCGGGATGGCATAGTGCACGTGCAGCACGTCCAGCCGCTCCCGGAGCGCAACTTCATGCTGTTTGGAGGCCAGGGCCAGGGTATACGGGAAATGGTCGAACAGGGGGTACCGGCCCATGCGCGTATCCACTTCGTGGAAGTAGACCCGTTCGCTGTAGCCGTGCAGCCGGAAGGGCATGGCGTACGTGATGAAGTGGACTTCATGCCCCCTCCGAGCGAGGGCGAGCCCGAGCTCGGTCGCCAGGGCGCCGGAACCGCCGTAGGTGGGATAGCAGGTGATGCCTATCTTCATGACTCCGTCCGGGACCAGAGGTGCGCGATCTCTGCGGCCAGCGTCTCCGGCCCGCGCGTCGCGTCAAGAGTAATGCGCTCGCCGGCAAGCTGGTTCCGGAACCAGGTTTCCTGGCGCTTGGCGTACTGGCGGGTGCTGATGACGATGTCGTCGACCAGGCCCTTCGACGGGCGTCGGCCATCCAGCACCGCGACGGCGTCCCGCACCCCGATCCCGTCCAGGCCAGGCGCATCAGGCCCCGCGCCCTCGGCCAGGACTGCGGCCACCTCGCCCATCAGTCCCCGCTGGATCATTTCGCGGGCCCTGCTCTCGATCCGCCGATGGAGGACCGACCTCGGCACTGTCAGCACGATGTACCACGGGTCGATCGCGCGCCCGGCTCGGGCGGCGCGTTGCCAATAGCTCAGCGACTGGCCGCTGAGGAGCGCCACTTCCACGGCGCGCTGCGCGCGCTGGCGACCGCCGCCCCGAAACCCCGGGTCCAGTCGCGCCGCCCATCGCACCAGCTCGAGCGCTTCGCGCCGTGCCAGCCAGGCGTCCAGCCGACGGCGGGCGCCCGCATCGAGCGGCGGTTCGTGAAAGAGTCCCTCTGCGAGCGCACGCACGTAGAGGCCCGTGCCCCCGACCACCACCGGCATCGATCCGCGGGCCAGGATATCAGCCACGTATCCGGCCGCATCACGGGCAAAGCGTCCGGCGCTATAGCGTTCTCCCGGCGCGATGATGCCGATCCCATGGTGCGGCACCCGGGAAAGTTCGCGTGCAGTGGGTTGGGCCGTGGCCACAGCGAGCCGGCGATAGACCTGTCGTGAGTCTGCGGAGACGACCTCGATCGGCCAGTGCTCTGCCAGTGCCAGCGCCACGGCGGTCTTTCCGATCCCCGTCGGGCCTACAAGGACAGGAATCCTAGCGACGGCCAAATCGGCGCTCCAGCTCCTCGCGTGGAAGCTGCACGATCGTTGCCCGTCCGTGCACGTCGTGCGGCGGCAGGGCCGTGCCGAAGAGTCGCGCGAGCAGGCCGCGCATCTCGTCCTGGCCCAGTTCCTCGCCGGCCTTGACCGCCGCGCGGCAGGCGTAGGTCGCGGCGAACCGCTCCAGGCCGCTGCTCCAGCCACCGAAGCGCCCACGCGCCAGATCGGAGACAAGTTCCCGGAAGCAGCGCGCAGCATCGAAGCGCGGATGGGGCGCCGGTACCGCTTGCAGGATGACGCTTCGGCCGCCAAACGCGTCCACGGCAAAGCCCGCGCGCTCGAGCCACTCGCGATGCGCCTCCAGCGCATCGAGCTCCTCGTCCGTCAACTCGATCGTCATGGGAAGAAGCAATCGCTGGGAGGCCGCCCCCTGGCTGGTGAGCTGGCCCATGGCTTCTTCGTACAAGACGCGCTCGTGAGCCGAGTGCTGGTCCACGAAGACCAGCGCCTCTTCGCTCTCGTAAACGATGTAGCTCCGGAAAAGCTGTCGTGGCAGACTTGCATTCGCACTCGCCGGACCCGCGACGTCGCCTCTCGGGTTCCGGTCCGACCCCAGCACGTCCGGCAACGCCAGCAGGGAGATCTCCGTTCCGGACGACGCGGGCATCGGCCTCCAGTCGCCGACTGGCACCGTTGCGGCGGACTGGCCAATAGCCAGCCGGACCGCCTCTTCCACCGCACGCTCGGCGCCCAGCCGGTCGCGGAAGCGAACCTCCAGCTTGGCCGGATGAACATTCACGTCGACATCCGCAGGCGCAGTCGTGAGCTGGAGCAGCAACGAGGGTCGATCCCCCGGATGAATGGCGGCGCGATAGCCCGCCTCAGCGGCCCGCACCAGAAATGGATCGCGAAAGGGCCGGCCGTTGATGAAGAGTTGCACTCGCCGCCCGCTGGGGCGGGCGTCACCCGGCCGCTGGGCGAATCCGTCTACCCGGAAGCCGCCGACCGCATGCGCTACCGCCACAAGCGTTCCGGCCATGTCTTCGCCCCAGACCGCCGCGAGGCGCTCTGCCGGTTCTTGCCCAGCAGGCACCGAGAGCCGACGGACGTTCTCGATCTCCAGCTCGAACCCCACGGCGGGATACGTCAGGGCGAGCGTCGCCACGACATCCGTGATGGCGCGCCCCTCGCTCGCGACCGAGCGCAGAAACTTCCGACGCGCGGGCGTGTTGAAGAAGAGTCCGCGGACAGCCACAGTCGTGCCCCGGGTGCGCGCGGCCGGTGTTGCGCCGTCCACGCGCCCGCCGGTCACCCGAACTTCGGTCGCGGCCTCGCCGTCGGAGGTCAGGAGCTCGAACCGTGAAACGGAGGCGATTGCCGGCAGGGCTTCGCCCCGGAACCCGAACGTGCTGACGCCGATCAGGTCCGCGGCGCTCTGGATCTTGCTGGTTGCGTGCCGGTCCAGCGCGAGCAGCGCGTCATCGCGATTCATGCCTTCGCCATCATCGGCCACTTCGATGAGGCTCTTGCCCCCCTGCTCCACCCGGATGCGTACCGCGCTGGCGCCGGCGTCGAGCGCATTTTCCGCCAGCTCCTTCACCACGCTGGCCGGACGCTCCACGACCTCGCCCGCCGCGATCTGGTCGGCGACGGCGTCGGGAAGAATGCGAATCCGGCGAGTCATATCCGAAAGCTACTCATCCACTCGTTCGACCGCGGATTCCGGCACCCAACCGGAATGACCAGCCACGTCGACCAGCCACCAGCCCGCACGCCGGCGGCGCAGTGACGCCGTCGTGCCGGGCGGCAGCATGCTCACTTCCGGGGCGCGACCGTGCGGTGATAGTCGCATCGGGCCTTCGTCCACGATGATGGCGGTTGGCCGATGGTATCTGGCAGCGACCTGCGCCGCGCCCAGGCCCGCGATAACCGCGACGCTCAACAGCATCACGGCCCGGAGGCGGAACCGGCGTCGATCGACAAAGACGAACGTCCAGCCAGTCAGCCAGGCGGCCAGGGCCAGCAGGCTCAATTCGTCTGGCGTCAGCGGCGCAACCCAGGTCATCCGTCGCGACCAGGAATCCGGCCCAGGTACAAGCGTCAGTGCCCGGCGAATGCTCGCTCGGCGCGGTCGCAACCGGGCGGCGTGCAGCCAGGCCGCGCGGGCTCGGGCGTCCGAGCCGAGCCGGTACTCGGCGGCGCCCAGTCCATACCAGTCGGCCGCGCTGGCATCCAGCGAGTGCGCCCGACGGGCAAAGCCCTCCGCCGCGGCCCGATACGCTCCGGAGGCGTACAGCGATTCTGGTCCCGGAACCTGGGGGTGCAGCGCCATCGGCGCGATCAATGCCAGTGGCACGAGCATGCCGAGCAGCCGGCGGCCCCGCCGCTCACGATGGCGCGCCTCGCCGCCCACGGCTCGCGTCAGCTCATCCATTTCCTGCGCGAGCTGTGCCTCGGTGGATCCTTCGCCTCTGTGGCCGTAGCGCACGGCAAGAAATTCATCGCGCACCGCGGCAATGCGCCGCGCGAGCGCGGCATCGAGCCCCGCCGCACGCAGCGCCGAGGTGAGGGCCGGGCCGGTGCGGACGTCCGCATCCGGTACCAGTGCCCGTAGCGCCGCGAGCAGGCGCCGGTCGGAGCGTGGCAGGTCGGGTGCGAGGTCGCTGGCCCGCCGGCGAAAACGTCCGTGGTACCAGTCGCGCGTTTCCAGCCCGCCCCAGAGCGCCAGGGGGAGCAGGGCCAGGAGCAGCCACACAGGCAGCGGCACGCCACGCCAGACGGACCGGGCAATGGGCCTGTGCCCAACCTGAAACAGCGGTGGGGGTGAGGGACGAGAAGCTTCGCTCTCGGAAGCCGGAGCGACATTGATGATCGCAGCCGGCGCGGTCAGGGTGTGGTAGGTTGCATCACCCAAGTCAAAATACGAATACTGAAGCCCGTGCAGGCGAAGCGGTCCGGCCGAATCGGGAAGTGCCAGATACCTGAAGGTCTTGGTGCCTCCCAGCAGACCGTCGTTGCTCTCCATGCGATCGTCGGCGCGATCCTGGTAGTGCCGCAGTGTGACCGGCCACTCGATGCCGGGCGCCGGCCACAGCGCAACATTGCCGCTCCCCGCGAGGCGGACTTCGACCGGGACCACCTGCCCCGCGCTGCCCGTGGCGGGTACGGTGCGTTCGAGGCGAAGATGGCGTCCCACGGCGCCGGCAAAACCGGACGGGCGACCAGCGTCCGGCAACGGCCGAACCGTCAGCTGTGCGGAGTTGCTCTCGAGCGAATACCGCTCTTCCTGACTGAAGAACTGCATGGCGACCGGGACGCTGTACTGCAGGGTCGCCTTCGCGATATCCACGCTCCCCGGCACCAGCGGAAACACGATCTGGTACGACACGAACAGGTCGTACCAGGTATCGCCCACTTTTCGGCTATCGGCGATTCCGGGCGGCGTCGGCTGGGGATAACTCCAGACCCCGGACAATGAGGGTGGCGTGAGCGTCGGTGGCCGGCGAAGCCGTGCTCGCAGGTCGCGCGGAAACCAGGCGGCGGTGACCACGTCCACTTGCTCGCCGACGTAGATACGATCGGCGGAAATGAGCAGCGTCAGTTCGGGTTGGCCGGCGTGCCGCGGTGGCGGCGCTCTGCGCAGCATGGCGAGGAGTCGTGGATTGAGGGCCGGTGCGCTACCGGACCCGGCCTGGACCTGCACCGAAACGAAGCCGGTCTTGGCCCGGCGTCCCGACTGCTCGATCTCGAACGGTCCCAGCCGGAAGGTCCCCGCCCTGAGGGCGCTGAGTTCCAGCTCCAGCGTCGTGGTACGCGCGGTCGAGTCGCTGACGGCCACGGCCGTCTGCTCGCTGCGCGCAAGCACCTGGAAGCCATCGAGGGACGGAAGAATCACCCGAATTGGTGCCGACGAGCGGCTGGTCGCGGTCACGGTCAGCGTCAGATCCTCGCCGACGGCCAGCCGCGAGCGATCAAGCGTGGCCGTCACCGTGGGCGCCTGGCCCTGGAACGCGACCAGCAACAGGAGGCCGATCACCAATCCTTCACTCCCGAGGCGCTGCTTTGCATCCGGCGCTGCTGGTCGGCACGCGTCTGTCGTTCCTCGCGTGACATCGATTCGAGAATCTGCTCCGCCTGTGCCTGCGTCATGCCGCCGCTCGAGGGAGGAGGTGGCTGCGGCGTGCCTCCGCCTCCACCACCTCCACCGCCGCCACCGCCACCGGACTGGGGAGGCGGCTCCGGCGGACGAAGCCGCTCAGCCAGCTCGAGGTTCCACTTGGCCCGGGCCGAACCGGGCTCGAGCAGCAATGCCTGCCGCAGATTGGCGGTCGCAGACTCCAACAGCTTGGAGCGCGCGCTGCTGTCGGCCCGCGCCGCAAGCAGGTCCACCACGCCAAGATTATAGAGTGCGCGATAGCGGAGCGACGGGTCCAGCGACCTGGCCGCTTCGCCGAGCGCCCGGCGTGCCACGTCCATCCGGCCGGCACGCAGGGCCGCCGTCCCGGCATTGTAGAACGCCGTGTCACGCGCCACGGCCCCGGCCGCTGCGTCGAGAAACGCCTTCGCTGCCTCGTCCGGCTGGCCCTGGGCCATGGCGCGGGCGCCGGCTGAGGGACGCTGCGCCAGCAGGCTCGGGGGGCGTGCCATCAACAGGGCGAGAGCGAGCAGTGAGGCCCCACGCCGGCTTAAAGTCTGCAGCAGCAGCAGCACCGCCGCGGCGAGCAGCGGGATCCACGCGCGAGGCAGCAGGTCGCTGGCGCGGGTCTCGGTCGTGGGGCTGCGCTTGAAATTGGCCAGCAGGCCGCGTACGGCACCCGCCTGGTCGGGCGCGTCAGCAGGCACCAGCGTTCCGTCGCTTGCCTCGGCCAGCCGCTCGAGCACTTCATCGACCCGGCGAGTCTCGACCGGAACGCCACTCTGGTCGAGCTTGTATTCGACCAGTGTGCCGGCGCTGTCCCGGATCGGGATTCGCACCGGAGCGGACCCACCTTCCGCCACGAACACCACGCGGATGTGCTGTGCCCTCAATTCGGCGGCAGCCTCGACTGCCGAGGCAAGGCTGTCGTGCATCTCTCCATCGGTGAAGATCACCAGGACGCGGTCTCCCACTTCTCCTGATGCCAGCAGCAGTTGCCCGCCCTGGGAAAGCACGGCGCTGAGGTTGGTGCCGCCAGTACTGGCCAGGTCCGGGTCGAGGGCGTCCAGGTACATCCGGACCGCGCCGCCATCGACCGTCAGCGGCGTCAGGATGTAGCTGCTGCCCGCGAAGGCAATGACGCCCAGGCGGTCGCCACGGCTGTCCTGAACCAGGCGTCGTGCCTCCCGCAACGCTCGCTCGAGGCGACTGGGTGAGGCATCTTCCGCCAGCATGGAGCGGCTGATGTCCACAGCAAGCACGAGACTCAGGGCGTGCGATTCGGTGGTCACGCGAGCTTGGCCGCCCCGCGGCCCGGCCAGCGCGGTCAGCCCCAGCAGCACCACCAAGGCGAGCAGTGGCGCCGTCCATCGACTGCTGCGCCCCGTGCGCGCCGCCAGGTCGGGCGACCAGGCCCTGGCGAGCCGGATTCTTTTTCGGCGAGCCAGCAGCAGCCACACCCCGACGACGATGGCGACCAGGGGCGCGACGAACAGCAGCGCGGGTGATTCGAAGATCATGGCAGACGCACCAGGACCGTGGTGCCCAGGAGCAGCTCCAGCAGCAGCGCGCCGAGGGCGACGAGAATGAGCGGTCGAGTGGCCTCGTCCAGCCGGGTGTAGCGAGTGATCTGGATCGGCGATTTTTCCAGCTGATCAATCTGCTGAAAGATCCGACTCAACGCCTCGCTGTCAGTGGCACGGAAGTACCGCCCGCCGGTGCTCTGTGCGATGCTCCGCATCAGCGGTTCGTCGATGCGCACCGGCAGCATCTCATAGCGGAATCCTCCCACGCCCCGGCCAGTCGGAATCGGGGCCTCCCCGATCGTGCCGACGCCAATCGTGTACACCTTGATGCCGTACGCGGCCGCTGTCTCGGCCGCGGTGCGCGGATCGATCAGGCCCCGATTGTTCTCGCCGTCTGTCAGCAACAGCACCACGCGCGACTTGTCCGGGCTGCGCCGCAGCCGGTTCACCGCAACGGCCAGCCCGCTTCCGATCGCCGTGCCATCCTCGAGCGAACCAATCTTGAGTCCCATGATGGCCTGCTCGACCACGGGGTAGTCCAGCGACAGCGGCACCTGGGTGAGCGCCTCACCGGCGAAGGCGACCAACCCAATGCGGTCTGCCTGGCGGCCCTTCACGAAACCTACGGCCTGCTGCTTCGCAACCTCGAGCCGATTGCTGGGCGCGAAGTCCTCAGCCAGCATGCTGCTCGAAATGTCGACGGCGATGACAATCGAGATGCCCTCCTGGTGCACCTCGACGGCGTCGCCGCCAAGGCGGGGACCAGCGGCGCCGATGATCATGGCCAGAAGCGCGACCGACCGCAGCACGGGCGGCGCCTTGCTCCACCATGGCGAACGCGCGACCGCGGCCGGGAGCGACGTATCGCTGTACGGCACGCTCTCGCCAATGCGACGCCGTTTCCATAGCCACAACGGGATCAGGGCAAGAAGCACCAGCAGCAATGGGCGCGCAAAGCTCATGCGGACTCACCGCCGACCCGCTCGGCCAGCGCCATGCTGGCGTCATGCAGTTCCAGGACTTCGTCGGGCGTACCGGGGGCAAAGCGCGCTGCATCGAGCGCCGCAAGCACCCGAGCCAGGTCGGCCACCGGCCAGTCCTGCTCGCTCTGCTCGACCATCGCAATACAGGCGGCGGTGTCGAGTCCTTCGTGCGCCTCTGGCAGGCGCGCTGCGATGGCACGCCGGAGGCGCGCTGCCGCCGCCGCAAGCACCGACCGCGCCTCGCCGGCTTCCGCCCACTGCGCCGCGGGGATGACCCCGGGCGACGGAGGGATCGGCACGGGCAGGGGCTGACCCCGCCGGCGCCAGAACCAATGCAGTGGAACGAGCAGCAGGAGTGCGAGGGCCGCCAACAGCACCAGTGGCAGGAAGTCGATCGAACGGCGAGCGACGATCCCCGCCTCCGGCTGGGGCCGCAAGTTCCGGAGGGGCTTGTCCGGAAGGGTGCGCCGGACGACAAACCGCGCCGTGGTGGGCGGGAGGGTGTCAAGCGATCCGTCGGGCGCGAGCAGTTCCGGCGCCGGCACGCGCACCTCGTGTGGGCCCGGCGTCCAGGCCACCATCGGGGCCCGCAACACCGCACTGTCGCCCCGGACTTCGACTGTCGGCCGGGCCAGCAATTCCACGTCACCGGACAGCTCCCACTGCGGCACGCGCGTGGTGTAGCCGCTCGGCAACGGGACCGCCCTGCGGGCCCAGACCGTGTCACCGACCGTGGGACCCTGCGCGGCCTGGAGCAGCAGCAGGAGCGCAATCATCCGCGACGAAGCCGCCGCGCCCTCAGGGCGAAGGCGCGCCGGAGCGGCAAGGCGTAATCACGGTCCGTGCTCAGCATCACCGAATCCACGCCAGTCGCGGCGAGCAGCCGGGTGCGTTCTTCACGGCGCCGATCGGTGAGCAGCTGCAGGCGTTCCCTGACCTGACGGCTGCCGGTGTCGAGCAGCACCCGCTGCCCCGTCTCCGCATCGGCGAGCTCCAGCCAGCCGGCATCCGGCAGGGTCCGCTCCCGCGGGTCCTCGACGGCGATCGCCACGACTTCGTGGCGCGCGGCCAGGCGACGCAGTGGCCGCTCCCATCCGTCCGCCAGAAAATCGGAGAGCACGACCACGATGCTTCGGTGACGCAGCAGGCGGGTGGCATAGGACAGCCCCGCCGCAAGGTTGGTGTGGCGGCCGGCGGGCGCGAAGGCGATGAGGTCACGAATGACGCGAAGCGCATGGCGGCGTCCCTTCCGGGGAGGGATGACTCGCTCAACGGCGTCCGTGAACAGCAAGGCGCCCACCCGGTCGTTCTGCGCTGCCGCCGCCAACGCCAGCACGGCGCCAACTTCGACGGCGAGCGCCGCCTTGGTCATGGGGCGGCCGAAACGGGTCGAGCCCGACTGATCCACCAGCAGCATGACCGTCAGCTCGCGTTCCTCCGTGAAGGTCTTCACGAACGGGCTCGCCAGCCGTGCCGACACGTTCCAGTCTATCGCACGAAAATCGTCTCCCGGCTCGTAGGCGCGCACTTCGGCGAACTCCATGCCCTGGCCCCGAAACAGCGACCGGTACTCGCCCGCGAAGAGCGAGGTGACCAGACCCCGGGTGCGGAGTTCGATCGCCTTGACCTGCTGGAGGACGTCGGGGGAGACTGTGGGCATCGAATGGGGGCCGTGGGTCGCGGGTCGTGGGCCGCGAGTCGTGGGTCACGAGACCCGAGACTCGGGGCCCGGGACCTCAGGGAGCCTTGACCGCTTCCAGCAGGCGGGTCACGACGTCGTCGCTGGAGACGTTCTCCGCTTCAGCTTCAAATGTGAGGACGATCCGGTGGCGCAGTACGTCGGGCGCCAGGGCGCGCACATCTTCGGGCACCACGTAATCGCGCCCGCGGAGGAAGGCATGCGCCCGCGCGCCCGAAGCCAGCGCCAGCGAGGCGCGCGGGGAGGCGCCAAACGCAATCAGCGCCTTGAGGTCCGCCAGGCCGACGCTGGCGGGATCGCGGGTTGCGCGCACCAGATCCACGACGTAGTCCATGACTTTCTGGTCCATGTAGAGCTCGGCGATGCGACCCCGTGCCGCCATGATAGCGTCGGGATGGAGGAGACGCTTCACGTCGATGGCGTGGCCCGAACCCATCCGCTCCAGGACCAGCCGTTCCTCATCGCGCGTGGGATAGAGCACCCGGACCTTCAGCATGAACCGGTCGAGCTGTGCCTCGGGCAGCGGATAGGTTCCTTCGTTCTCGATCGGGTTCTGGGTGGCCAGGACGAGAAACGGCTCGACCAGCTCGAACGTGGTGCCGCCGATGGTCACCTGCTGCTCCTGCATGGCCTCGAGCAGCGCTGCCTGCACCTTGGCGGGCGCGCGGTTGATTTCGTCGGCCAGGATGATATTGGCAAAGAGTGGTCCCTTCTTGACATAGAAGTCCTGACTCTTCTGGTCATACACCATCGTCCCGATCACATCAGCCGGCAGCAGGTCAGGCGTGAACTGGATGCGCGAAAAACTGACATTCACGATTTCCGCCAGCGTCCGCACGGCGAGCGTCTTGGCCAGGCCGGGCACACCCTCGAGCAGGATATGCCCGCCGGTCAGGAGGCCGATCAGCAGGCGCTCGACCATCTCATCCTGGCCGACAATCCGCTTGCCGACTTCGGCGGTTATCCGCTGTATCATCCCCGCTTCCATCACCGGCTCTGCCATCGTCAGTCCTTGGTTGGATCCATGCGTATGGCTCGATAGAGCGCGCCCTCTTCGACGGGCGTGAGTGGCCGATACTCGCCCGGTGCGAGGTCACCGAGCCGCACCGGACCATAGCTCAGTCGCGCCAGGCGCTCGACTTTGAGTCCCATCGCCTCACACCAGCGCCGCACGATGCGGTTCCGCCCCTCGTGCAGCGTCACGTCCAGGATGCTCCGACCCTCTCGACCCGGACGCACCCTCACGTCCGAAGGTTCCACGCGGCGGCCGTCCAGTTCCACTGGCCGTCGCGCGAGCGCCTCGATCTCCGCCGTGCCCTGGCCGTGCACGAGCGCGCTGTATCGCCGGGGAATGTGGTATCGCGGGTGGGTCAGCCGGTGGACGGCCTCACCGTCGGTAGTCAGGAGCAGGAGCCCGGTCGTCATCACGTCCAGGCGACCGACGTAGGTGAGTCCGGCCGGATCGCGAATCAGGTCGAGCACCGACGACCGGCCCTGTTCGTCGTTCATGGTCGTGACGACGCCAAGTGGCTTGTGCAGGGCCAGCCACCGTCGTTCCACCAGTCGCACTGTCTTTCCCGAGACGGTGATCCGCTGGTGCGACGGGTCGACCTTGCTGCCGAGTTCCGCCACCTTGCCATCGACCTTGACCTTGCCGTCCCGGATCAACTCCTCGGCCGCGCGGCGCGAGGCGACACCCGCCCGGGCCAGAGCTCGCTGCAGTCGCATTTCGCTCATGACTCGGCCGGGATCGCCACCTCCGCCTCCTCAGCATGGTCCGCGTCCTGCGGCGCGTGCGGATGCAAGGCGATGCTGAGCTCCTCGGCCCGGGGCAGGTCCGCCAGGTCGCGGAGCCCAAGCAGCTCAAGAAAGAGCGGCGTGGTGCCGTACAGCAGCGGACGCCCCAGGCCCTCGGCCCGTCCCACCACTTCGATCAGTCCGCGTTCCTGCAGCGTGCGCAATACGCCGCCAGCCGAGACCCCACGGATCTCCTCGATTTCGGCCCGCCCGACCGGCTGCCGGTAGGAGATCACCGCCAGTGTCTCCAGCGTAGCAGCCGAAAGCCGCGGAGCGCGCTGCGAGAACTGGGCCCGCTCGATCGCCGCGGCATGGACGGGGCGACTGAGGATCTGGTAGCCACCGGCGAGCTCCACCAGCTCGACACCATGTTGGCCGAAGTCGTAGAGCTCGCGCAACTGCTCCAGCGCGGCCCGGACGTCCGCCAGCGACGCTTCCGCGTCCAGCAGGCAGAGTTCCTCGGCCGCCAGCGGTCGATTGGACGAAAACAGGGCGGCTTCAAGCAGCTGAGCGAGAGGAGTCACGGGCAATCCACAGAGGCGCAAACGGCGCCGGTTGTGAGAGGTTCAAGGCGCCACGGCGTGCCAGTTCCAGCAGCGCCAGCAACGTGGACAGGACGTCAACAATGCCTGGCTCGGGGCCCAGGGCCTCACGCCAGGTGCACCCCTCCTGCGCATCGAGGAGCGCCTCGATCCTTCGCGTGGCGCCTTCGACGTCGAGTGGCCGGGCGACGACCTTGTGCAGCACTGGCGACGGAATCGCCATGATCACGCGCTCCACCGCCTCGAGCAGCTGCAGCAGGTCCAGCGTCAGCGGCGGCGGTGGCAGCACCGGTGGCGGAGGGAGGTAGCCACGCGCGTGACTCAGCGACCGTCGTTCCGCCGAACGGGCCATCCAGAGCGCGATCTCCTTGATCTGCTGATACTCCAGCAGGCGGCGGACCAGCTCGGCGCGCGGATCCTCCCAACCCTCCTCATCCGAGTGGCGCGGCAGCAGCAGCTGCGCCTTGAGCCTCACCAGGCGGCTCGCCATATCGAGATAATCTGCGGCCTGGTTGAGCCCGAGGACATGGATGACGCGCAGGAACTGGTCGGCGATTCGCGCGATCGGGATATCAGCGATTTCCAGCTGCTCTTCGCGCAGGAGGTGGAGCAGCAGGTCCAGCGGCCCCGTGAACTGGTCAAGTTCCACCACGAAGGCCGTCAGGTCGGCACCGTGCGCCGGCGCGCTGGTCAGAGCGGGACTGGTCATGAGAAGATGTGCAACCCGGTGCCGAGCTGATACGGGGCCATGAGCCCGAAGAGCAGTCGCAACCCGAGAAACGCTGGCGTCAGGAGAAAGGTCACCGCGCCGCGAAAGACAAACAACAGGACCAGCAACGGCAGAAGGCCGAACCGCTGGAGACTGCGATATCTTGCGCCGAGACCCGGCGGAAGCAGATGGTAGAAAATGTGAGAGCCATCCAGCGGCGGCACGGGAATGAGGTTGAAGAAGCAGAGCAGCAAGTTCAACCAGACGCCCCACGCCAGCATCCGTTGCAGCGCGTTGAGCGCCGCGGCCGCGCCCGCTGCGTGGGCTCCCGCCAGGCCAGCCAGGATGAAGAGCACGGCGCACGCCAGTGCGAGTCCCAGGTTCGTCACCACGCCGGCCGCGCTCACGATGATGTCACCCCGGCGGAACTTGCGATATTTGCGTGGATTGACCGGCACCGGCCGGGCTCCACCGAAGGTGAAACGGCCCTGACTCCCAAACCAGAGCACGGCCGGCACCAGCAGGCTCATGAACGGATCGATGTGCGGTAGCGGATTCAGCGTCAACCGGCCAAGCATGTAGGCGGTGTCATCGCCCTGCGCGAAGGCCGCGGCCGCATGCGCATACTCATGGGCCACCATGGCGAATACAAGCATCGGGAGCGCAAGTATGAAATTGCCGAGCTGGGCTTCCAGAGTCCGTCCTCGCTGTCCGGGCGGTGGGAGTTTACACGGGCTTGCCCCTGCAAGTCAAAAGTTGACCCCGCTTGACCTTAGACGCACTTGCGGCTATTCTTTCCGACTGTTTCGGAACAGTCCGTGTTCCGCGATCACCCCAGTGAGGTAGCCGTGCCCCGAATCAGGTCATCCAAGAAGCGCATGCGTCAGAACCGCACCACGCGCGAGCGGAATCGCACCCAGCGCAGTCAGCTGCGTTCAGCCGTCAGGCAGGCGCGTGCAGCCGGCGGCGAAAAGCCGGCCCTGATCGAAACGGCCAGCAGCCTGCTGGACCGGGCCGGCCGGAAGCGGCTGATCCATCCCAATGCGGCGGCTCGGCAAAAGAGCCGCATGGCCAAGGCACGTAACGCCGCGACCAAAGCGTCGTAGGCGCTCGGCGCTATAATTTGAAAGGGCGTCCGTCATGCGGACGCCCTTTTGAGTATCAGTAACTTGAGAAACTGCTCGAAGTAGAAATACCTATCACCCATAGCCGCTGTTTCTTACCGGATATCTGCCACGAAGCTACAGGGCCGCCAGCTCGGCCCCACACCGCTCGCAGTACCATTCCGTCGGTCGATTGAGGGTCCCGCATTCTCCACATTTCAGCGTCTTGGCCTGGTTGGTTCCGGAGGCCGGCGACTTGGACGCGGCCGCCGGGGCAATTGGTGCCGTCGCGGTCGGCGACGACGCGCTTCCGGCTGGCACCGATTCCTCGGCGGTCGGCTGGTCGTCGGATGCGTTCTGGGGTGAAAGCGAGGAAGACTGCTCCACGGCGACCGACTTCAGGAAATCGAGTTCGTCATCGGATGGCGCCGGTTTCCGCGGCGGGGTCGGCTTGGTGCTCGCCGCCGACGGAGCACTGGCCTGCCGTGCCGGAGCCGGCGGCGCTTCGACCACCGCCGCGGCCTTGCGCTCGTGGCCTTCGATCGATTCCTGCACCTCGGTGAGGCGATCGATCTCGACTCGGACCCGGCTCAGTTCCTTCCGGATCCCGTCGAGGGACGCGTTCTGGACCCGGCTGATTTCGCCCCACTTGGCGTCGGTGTACTCTCCGACGGTATGGCGCAGCTCGGCCTCCGCGACCGTCTCGAGCGCTTCGCCCTCGCGCTTGGAAAGGTCCGTCTCCGACGTACGGAGCCGCTCCAGGTCGGCAATGATGGCGTCCCCATGCTCACGAAGCGCCTCCATGATCCGGCCGAGGCGCGACTCGTAATCGGCTCGGACCCGGTGGCGCACCGCCTCAGGGGCATCCGAGGCGGCCAACTTGGAGAGCCACTCCTCGAACTGAGCGCGCTCGCCCAGGAGCGACTGGACCGGATTGGAATTCGAGTCGGGAGCCTTGGCCATCGCAACTGCCTTCCTTCCATGGACTTGGTAGTGCCTTACCGGAGCCGCCAGCATGCAGCCGCTTCAATTCCTGTGCCTGTCAGCGCAGGAGACTGCACTCCGACTTCGGGGCACGCGCAGCCGGTGAAATCCTCATCCAGATTCTCGACATGGCCACCTAAAACGATACCATCGAATAAGTTAACATCACATCCATCACCGGCGCCAGCGAGGGCATGGGCGGGGCCGGCCCGAGGTGATATCGCCCAATTTGAAAGCACGGCGAGCGATTCGCCAGAATGGCGGCACTACGAGAGTCGGTACACCACCTGGCCGCCGACGATCGTGGCCACCGCCCGGCCCCGAACCGGCCGGCCGTCAAACGGCGTGTTGCGACTCCTGGACTTGAATGTGGCGGCATCAATGGTCCAGGCCACCTGCGGATCCAGCACGACGACGTCGGCTGGCGCGCCTTTCGCCAAGGAGCCGCCAGGCAGATGGAAGATCCTGGCCGGGAACGTGCTCATCCGTTCGACCAGCTGCGTCAGGCTCAGCACTCCCCCACCGACCAGCTCACCGCAGGCGAGCGGGAACGCCGTCTCAAGTCCAATGATGCCATTCGGCGCCTGATCAAACTCCCGCTCCTTGGCGTCGTAGTGATGCGGAGCATGATCGGTCGCAATGACGTCGATGGTGCCATCCTTCAGCGCGTCGCGGATGGCATCACGGTCTTCAGCCTCGCGCAGCGGCGGATTCATCTTGGCATTGGTGTTGTAATGCTCGCATGCCTCGTGCGTAAGGGTGAAGTGGTGCGGACATGCCTCAGCCGTCACGTGCAGTCCCTTGTCCTTGGCGCGGCGGATCAGCTCGACCGAGCCGCGGGTGGACATGTGGCAGAGGTGCACATGTCCCCCGGTCAACTCGGCGAGGATGATGTCTCGTGCCACCACGATCTCTTCCGCCGCCGAGGGGATGCCCTGGAGCCCCAACCGCGTCGAGACGATTCCCTCATGCATTGCCCCGCCGGCCGCGAGCGACATCTCCTCGCAGTGGTCCGCCACCGGAATGCCGAATACTCGGGCGTACTCCAGCGCAGTCCGCATCAGGTGGCTCGACTTGACCGGGTGCCCATCATCACTCACCGCCACCGCACCCGCACCGACCAGCTCACCGAACTCCGCCATCTGCTCGCCTCGCTGCCCCAGCGAGACCGCGCCGATGGGATACACGCGCGCCTTGCCCGCCCGTTGCGCCTGGCTGACAACAAATCCCACAACACCCTGGTTGTCGCAGACCGGATCAGTGTTGGGCATGGCGCAGACGGCGGTGAATCCGCCGGCCACCGCCGACGTCGCCCCGCTCGCGATGGTCTCGAGTTCTTCCTGGCCAGGCTCTCGCAGGTGGGTATGCAGGTCGATGAAGCCTGGCGCCACCACGTGCCCGCTTGCATCGATCACCTCGGCATCGTCCGGCGTGCCAAGGCCCCGGCCGATGGCTTCGACCCGACCGTTGGCCAGCAACAGGTCCGCGACATCATCGTGCCCGCTCGCCGGATCGAGCACCCGGCCGCCCCGGAGCAGGAGCGGCCTCATCGCGCCTCGCCTTCCAGCGCCGCACGCCCGTCGGCCCGGCCACCTGCAAGCAGGTACAGCGCCGCCATCCGGACTGCCACGCCATTGGTCACCTGCGGGAGAATCACGCTGTGCTCGCCGTCAGCCACATCCGAGTCAATCTCCACTCCCCGGTTCATGGGACCCGGATGCAGGATCAGCAGATCCTTCGGGGCGCGTCGCAGGCGTTCGTTGGTGACGCCAAACACCCGGTTGTATTCCCGCAGCGAGGGAATGAAGCCGGCGGTCATGCGCTCGAGCTGCAGCCTGAGGACATTGAGTGCATCGGCCCACTGGATCGCGTCTTCCACCCGCGGCAGCACTGTGACGCCCATCCTTTCGACATGCCGTGGCAGCAACGAGCCGGGCCCACAGACGGCGACCGATGCACCCAGTTTGGTGAGTCCCCAGATGTTGCTTCGCGCCACCCGGCTGTGCAGCACGTCGCCGATGATCGCTACCTTGATGCCGTCAAGCCGGCCTAGCCGGTCACGCAGCGTGAGCATGTCGAGCAGGGCCTGGGTTGGGTGCTCGTGCTTGCCATCACCGGCGTTGATCACGTTGGAATTGATTCGATCGCCGAGAAACCGGGCCGCGCCCGAAGAGCCATGGCGGATCACCACCATGTCGATCCGCATTGCTTCGAGATTGCGGGCCGTATCGACCAGCGTCTCGCCCTTGGCGACCGAGCTGCCCAACGCTGCGACGTTGACCGTGTCGGCCGACAGGCGCTTCTCGGCGAATTCGAAGGAAATGCGGGTCCGGGTGCTGGATTCGAAGAAGAGATTGACGATGGTCTTGCCGCGGAGCGCCGGCACCTTCTTGATCTGACGCTCGCTTACTTCCTTGAAGGGCTCGGCTGTGTCGAGAATCAGGCGAATCTGGTCGGCGCTCAACGGCTCCAGGCCGACCAGATCCTTACCGAGGACGGCGGCCGCGC
This sequence comes from uncultured Gemmatimonadales bacterium, assembly GCA_963798915.1. GTDB lineage: Bacteria > Gemmatimonadota > Gemmatimonadetes > Gemmatimonadales > GWC2-71-9 > CAMLHP01. The sequence goes on from CAWCVB010000006.1 coordinate 213,763, forward strand.
TCACTCCCCGCCCCGGGCGAGCTCGACGACGTCCCTCCCGTCGAGCTCCGAGACCAGGACGTCCACCCGTTCATCGGCCGTCGGGCTGACAGTAACGCCGACAACGTCGGCCTGAATGGGCAGTTCCCGGCCGCCGCGATCCACAAGCACGGCAAGCAGGATGCGCTTCGGCCGCCCGAAGTCGGTGCACTCGTCGAGGGCTGCCCGCACGGTCCGGCCGGTGTAGAGCACGTCATCGACGATGATCACTGTCCGTGCATCCAGCTCCGGCAGGCTGGTCTCGCCCACCACCGGCTTGGGGCCGATGGTCTGCAGGTCGTCGCGGTAGAGGGTGATGTCGAGCTTGCCGCAGGGGATGTTGGTCCGCTCCACCTTGTCGATGAGGCGCTTGATCCGGTAGGCGAGTTCCACGCCCCGGCGCTGGATCCCGACCAGGACCAGGCCGTCGGTTCCCCCGGAACGCTCGACCACTTCGGACGCCATGCGCGCGAGGGTGCGCGCGATAGCGCGCTCATCAAGGAGTTCGGTCCGGGTGGGCACGGCGAGGAATGTAGCACCGCCCGCCGACAGGGTACAGCGCTCGGCAGCCGAGAGTCGAACGCGACCGCTGCGTCGGGCGAATACCGCCCCTGACTCAAGGCCCACGACCCACGACCCATCACGGACAGGGCGGGATTCGAACCCGCGAAACGGGGTTGCCGCTTACGCGCTTTCCAGGCGCGCCTCTTCAACCACTCGAGCACCTGTCCCGGTGGCCCCTGACAGGGCGGCGGCAACATAGCGGGCGCAGGACAGAGACGTCAACCGGCTGCCGCGCTTCGGCGGGCAGCCGCCACACGTCCTGCCCGCTCCAGCACCGCACTGGACGAGCCATCGGCCTCGGCGCTCGCCAGGAGCCCCGCCAAACCGTAGCCAAGACCCTTCATCGGATTGCGCCAGAGAATGGAGCCCGTCACCGGCGCGAGGGCAAAGATCTCTCCGCGCGCGCTCGCGTAGAGCATGGCGCCATCCGTCACGACATGGACAAATTCACTTCCCTTGAGCCGGGTCCGCCAGCGCTCATGTCCAGTAGCCTTGTCGAGCCCGACGACGTGCCCCCGGATTCCAGCGAACAACATGTCCTTTGGCAGACCAGCCATCAGAGCTCCTCAGGTCCGGTGTTGCGGGCGGTACGATCCGCGCGCCAGATGGCGACGCCAAGCCCGGTCAGGCCGACGGCGAGAAACATGAGACCTGGCGCCGGCCGGGGAAACCCATCGTCCGGCGGCGGGCAGGTGCCCGTCTCGAGACAGTAGCTCCGCTGGCCAATGTCATCCATGCCGCGCGGTGCGTTGGGGACGACTGCCTGCAAGAGTACGGCTGAAAGCATCACGCTGATCATGAGGAACAATTACTTGATTCTTCACGATATTGCGAGCGGCTTCCGATCATCGTTCCGGCCGATGACACCTCCAGTAACCTCGGTCGGGGCCCGGCGCGCGCTGCCGCAGCAGGGCGCCGCGCCCTCGCCGCCGCCATTCTCGTTGCTTGTTGCTCACTTCGGACTGCTGGTTTCCAGCCTGCTCCTCGGAAGCCTGGGCCTGGTGCGCGTGGCCCCACTGCTTGCGACAGGAAACTTCCTGGCGCCTCGCGTCCTCGCTGTCGTGCACCTGTTCACACTCGGGGTGATACTGACCGCGATCGCGGGGGTGCTCCAGCAATTCTATCCGATGGCGCTCGGCTGGGGCCTCCGCAGTGTCCGAGTAGCGTTCCTCGGTGTCGGTCTGCTGATGCTCGGTGTCACGTCAGTTGCATCAGGGTTCTGGTTCTGGCATCCGGTGCTGCTCGGCACGGGCTGGATCCTCCTGGTTGGTGCGGTGGGGTGCGTGTCCTGGAACCTGCTGCCCGCCCGGCGACGCTCACCACAGGCTCGATTTGTCGGTGGCCTCGTCAGCGCCGGTCACGTGGCGCTGGGTTTTGCCATGCTGTTCGCGGCCATTCGCATCGGAGACCTGCTTGGCTGGTGGACCGCAGACCGTCTCGGTACCATCGCGGCGCACTACCACCTGGCCGGGCTGGGGTTTGGCACGCTCACCGCGCTCGGCATCGGCTCCCGCATGCTCCCGATGTTTCTGGTAGCTGAGGGAGCACCCGCCAGGCCCGTCCCATGGATTGCCGCCTTCGCGGCCATTGGACTGGCCTGCTTCTCGATCGGTGCCCCACTGCGGGTGAGATGGCTGGTGTGGCTGGGCGCCTCCTTCATGTTCGCCGCGGTGCTGACCCATGTCGCCGTCGCGCAGCGATACTTCCGCCGGCGCCTGCGCCGGCAGCTCGATCCGGCCATGCAGTTTGTCAGAATGGCGTTCATCAATCTTCTGGCAGCGGCGCTAGCCGGCGCCGTGCTCCTGTTGGCGCCGCGCTTCCACTCGTCGCTGTGGATCGTCTATGGTCTGCTCGGCCTTCTGGGCTGGCTGGTGACCTTGATCATGGGGATCCTGCAGAAACTGGTGCCGCACCTGACCCGGATGCGGCTCTTTGTGCGGACCGGCCAGCCCATTCCGGCCGCCGACACCCTGATGGATCCCATGCTGGGGCGGATCTCGCTGATTGGCATGGAGAGCGGCCTGATCGCACTGGTGAGCGGGGTCGTCATGGTCAGCGCGAGCGTGACCACGCTTGGTGCACTGCTCTGGCTCGCCGGGATCCTCCTCGTCGTTGCGCAGTTTGTTCGCATTCCACTCATGGCCCGGGGCTGGTGCCCGCTGCCGAGTGAGGATGGAAGTGAGAAGTAGGAAGGGAGAAGTGGGAAGTAGGAAGTGGGAAGTGAGAAGTCGAAAATTGGACGTCATGATGCTGGAAGTCGAATGCCACCACTTTGGAGGGCTGACGCATGCACCGAGATGTTACCGCCGAGATTGGGCCGACCCTCACCCTCCGCGAGCTGGTAGCGGTCCGGCCCGAAACCCGCGCTGTCCTGACCGAGCACGGGATGGATGCCTGCTGCGGAGGTGACCTGACGATCGAGCAGGCCGCCAAGGTGCACGGCGTGGAGTTGGGAGCGTTGCTCGAGAAGTTGAAGGCGGCGCCGCGCCAAGCGCACTGCGGCTAGCGCACTGCCCATGGCGCGCAGCGGGCGGAGGCCGCCGGAGGGAGCATAGCGACCGCAGGTGAACCCTCGGCGTCCAAGCCGATCACGCACCAGACTGTTCCTGAAGGACAGCGGACAGGGAGGGATTCGAGCCGGAGCCCGCGCGGCGGGCGGAGGCCACCGGAGGGAGCATAGCGACCGCAGGTGAACCCTCGGCGTCCAAGCCGATCACGCACCAGACTGTTCCTGAAGGACAGCGGACAGGGAGGGATTCGAGCCGGAGCCCGCGCGGCGGGCGGAGGCCACCGGAGGGAGCATAGCGACCGCAGGTGAACCCTCGGCGTCCAAGCCGATCACGCACCAGACTGTTCCTGAAGGACAGCGGACAGGGAGGGATTCGAACCCTCGATACCCTTGCGGGTATGGCGGTTTTCGAGACCGCTACCTTCAGCCACTCGGTCACCTGTCCAGCGCCGGCCCCAGGGCCAGCGGCGCGAATTGTATACCGGCGACGACAGGTTTTCCAGCGCTGCCTCCGCCCTCCACCCTTGGCGTCACCTGAAGCGAAGTTCACCCATCGCTCACGTGAGTTTCAGCCGTCCGAGGCTATGTAAGAGGGGCCGATACCGTCGCAACCCGCCTCAGAGGAGGTCCCCATGCCGGTCTCCGCGCTGATGAAGTCACCCGCATTCACCATCGAGCAGGACGCCACCATCGCCGAAGCCATCATCACGCTGGCCGACGAACATATCTCGGCTCTGCCCGTCGTCGACCACGCGGGCAAGCTCGTGGGAATGCTATCCACGACTGATATCCTGCAGGCAGCGTCAGAATTGAACGAGGGCGAGGGCCGGGACATGCTCTTCGACCGCACCACGGCCGGCGACCTGATGACACGGCACGTGGTCACCGTCGGCATCGACGCCTCCTTGCATGAGGCCGCGCGCCTGATGCTCTATGGCGCCGTGCACCGCCTGGTCGTGACGGACAACGATGCGCCGCTCGGGGTGATCTCCCAGACCGACCTGGTAGCTGCATTCGCTACCGGACGGGTGTGATAGACCGAGCCCGCCTGGCATCCTGCCCTGAGGCCGAACGCCAGCCGCGGCGTTCCCGCTGGGAACGCCAACCGGGGTTTTCTCTGGCGCGCAGCAGGACCATCGTTCGAGCGTGACCGGCATGGGCGTCAGGGCGGCGCGGAGGTCTGCCATGCCTCGCCCTGCTCCCGGCGCCGGTGACGGGAGGATACGAAAGTGCAGATCTACAACGATCGGAGAGAAGCAGGACGGGCACTCGCTGCTCGACTCCACGGAAGGTTTGCCGGCAAGGATCTCCTGGTCCTCGGTCTGCCGCGCGGCGGGGTGCCAGTCGCCTGGGAGGTCGCCCGGGCACTGGGCGCACCGCTGGATGTCTACCTCGTCCGCAAACTTGGCGTACCGGGACACGAAGAGCTCGCCATGGGCGCCATCGCGAGCGGCGGCGTCCGGATTCTGAATCACGATCTTATAGCGCAACTGGGCATCCCGGGGCCAATGATCGACCAGGTCACTGCGCGCGAACAGCGGGAACTGGCCCGTCGTGAGCGGCTCTTTCGGGGTGACCGGCCCGAGCCTCGCATTGCCGGACGCACTGTGGTGGTAGTCGACGACGGGCTGGCGACAGGCTCGACCATGCTGGCTGCCGTGGAGGCGTTAAGGGCGGAGCATCCCTCGGAGATCGTGGTGGCCGTGCCGGTGGCTGCCAGCGACGCATGTTCCGCACTCACGCGCATCGCGGATGACTGCGTGTGCGCAGCCACGCCAGTACCTTTTCATGGGGTTGGCGAGTGGTATCGCAACTTCGAGCAAACGCCCGATGATGAAGTGCGCGCCTTGCTGCGGCACGTCGCCGAGTCACCCGCGGCCGTGGGCGAGAAGCGGCGGGATGGGAGACAATCGTGGGAGTGACCAGCGATCGCCAGCTCGTCCAGGCACTTTGTGAGGCGGCACAAGAGTTTCGTGGCGAGCCCGCGGACTTTGATCCGATCATCGCGCGCGCCCGCGACGCCCAGTTCGTCCTTCTTGGCGAAGCCTCGCATGGCACCCACGAGTTCTATCATATCCGCGCGCAGCTCACCAAGCGTCTGATCACCGAAGCGGGCTTCACTTCAGTCGCCGTTGAAGCCGACTGGCCGGATGCCTACCGGGTTAACCGGTACGTCCAGGACGACTCAGCCGACGCGGACGCGGTCGAGGCGCTGGAGGACTTCCGGCGGTTTCCCCAGTGGATGTGGCGCAATGCCGACGTGCTCGACTTCGTGGGCTGGCTCAGGCAGCACAATGCCGCGCCATCCGACACAGAACGGGTCGGCTTCTACGGCCTCGACCTCTACAGCCTGCATGGCTCGATCGGGAAAGTCCTGGAATATCTGGACCAGGTCGACCCGGACGGCGCCCGGCGCGCACGCGCCCGCTATTCGTGCTTCGATCATTTTGGCGCCGACCCGCAGGCATACGGATACGCCGCCAGCCTGGGCCTGACCCGTTCATGCGAGGACGCTGCGGTCGACCAGCTGGTCGAACTCCGGCGCGCCGCGGCCCTGCATGCCCGCCGTGACGGCCGGCAAGCGGCTGACGCGCAGTTCTTTGCCGAGCAGAACGCCCGGATCGTGACCAGCGCCGAGCAGTACTACCGGGCCATGTTCGGCGGCCGGGTCGAATCCTGGAATCTCCGTGACCGACATATGGTGGACACGCTGGGCGCGCTCGTCACTCACCGGGAAGCGAGCCTCGGCCGGCCCGAGAAGGTGGTGGTGTGGGCCCACAATTCCCACCTCGGTGACGCGAGGGCCACCGAGCTCGGCGCGGCCGGTGAGTGGAACGTCGGCCAGCTGGTGCGGGAACAGCATGGGGCGAGCGCGCTGCTGGTCGGCTTCCTGACCCACACCGGCACGGTCACGGCTGCATCCAACTGGGACGCGCCTGCCGAGCGGAAGACTGTCCGGCCGTCACTGCCGGGCAGCTACGAGGCACTCTGCCACGAGACCGGGAAGGCGGGCTTCCTGCTCGACCTGCAGGCCCGCAACGAGGCTGTGATCGCGCTGGGTGCGGCGCGCCTGGAGCGCGCCATCGGGGTGATCTACCGGCCGGAGACCGAGCGAGCCAGCCACTATTTTCGCGCGGTCTTGCCCCGGCAGTTCGACGTGGTGCTGTACTACGACGAAACCCGTGCGGTCGAACCGCTCGAGCGAACCGGTGCCTGGGATGAAGCCGAGGCACCCGAGACGTACCCGACCGCGCTGTAGCTGCGAGTTATTGGACGGAAAGGAGTATGTAACCGATGGGACAGACTGCCCATGGGGTGCGAGAACGGGCCGTCGAAATCCATATCCATGGCGCCCTCCTGAACGGGGACCTCAACCTGCCAGACAATCCGCGAGGCGCGGTGCTCTTTGCGCATGGCAGTGGTAGCAGCCGCTTCAGTACCAGGAACCGCGCCGTCGCCCAGGACCTGAACGACGCCGGCTTCGCCACATTGCTGCTCGACCTGCTCTCGGCGCAGGAAGAAGCGGTGGACCAGATGACCGGTGAACTGCGATTCGACATCCCGTTCCTTGGTGCGCGGCTCACGACGGCAGCCGACTGGCTGGCCGGCGACGCAGACACGTCCCGGCTGCCGATCGGTGTCTTCGGCGCCAGCACCGGCGCCGCCGCGGCCCTCATCGCGGCGGTCGAGCGCCCTGCTTTGGTCCGCGCCGTGGTGGCGCGCGGAGGGCGGCCGGACCTTGCCGGGCCGGCGCTTGGGCGGGTTCAGGCGCCAACGCTGCTGATCGTGGGCGGCGCGGACCACACGGTGCTTCAGCTGAACCGGGCCGCATTCGACGCGCTGAAATGCGAGAAGCGGCTCGAGGTCATTCCCGGTGCGACTCATCTTTTTCCCGAGTCGGGTGCGCTGGAGGAGGTCGCCAGGCTGGCAGTGACGTGGATGCAGCGGTATGTGGAGGTGAGCCGGAGCAAGCCGTAGGCTGAGCGGCTCGCATTTGATATCATTGCGAGCATTGCGTCGCGATGCGTAGCAAGCGCGCAGCCGATGCCGACCATGGCCGGAACGACGCACCCCGCTCTCCCCGCCTTCCCCGTCTCGCCCGTCCGGTCAGACCCGTCGCCCGACGAAGAAATGCTTCAACACCTCGCCGCATTCTTCGGCCATCAGCCCGCCAATCACCTCGGGACGATGGTTGAGGCGCGGATGCCGCAAGAGGTCGTACACCGACCCGGCCATGCCGGCGCGCGGATCCCAGGCGCCGAAGACCACCCGTTCCAGTTTCGACAGAATCACGGCGCCAGCACACTGGGCGCACGGCTCCATCGTGATGTAGAGCGTGACGCCCGGCAGCCGGACGTCCTCTCCCGATGCGAGGGCACGCTGGATGGCCAGCAGTTCGGCATGGGCCGTGGGATCATTCCGGTGGATGGTCTCATTGTGCGCCTCGGCGACGATTTCGCCGTCGCGCATGATCACCGCGCCCACTGGGATCTCATCCCGCACCGCCGCCGCACGGGCCAACCGCAGCGCCGCCGTCATGCCGGTCAGGTCCGAGGGCGACGGAGTCCCCCTACGCACTGGCCGCCTCAGCCAGGCTGGCCTCGCGCCGGAACTCGAGGCTACCGTCCCTGGCGTCCACCACAATCGTGTCACCCTCGGTGTACTTGCCCTCGAGCACCGCCAGCGCCAGCGGGTTCTGCAGGTCACGCTGGATCACCCGCTTGAGCGGACGGGCGCCATAGACCGGATCGTAGCCGCGATTGGCCAGCAGCGAACGCGCCTCAGGTGTGACGCGCAGGTGCAGCTTGCGGGCATCGAGCATCCGTTCCAGGTGTGCCAGCTGGAGGCCGACGATGTGCGAGAGGTCGCCACGCGACAGGGGACGAAAGACGATGATGTCGTCGACCCGGTTGAGGAACTCGGGACGGAAATGCTCGCGCAACTCGGCGCGGACGGCGTCCTCGACGCCGGCCCAGGCCTCTCCCCCCACCTCTGCTCCCGCTTCCACGATGTACTGGCTGCCGATGTTGGAGGTCATGATGATGACCGTGTTCCGGAAATCCACGGTTCGCCCCTGGCTGTCTGTCAGGCGTCCGTCGTCGAGAATCTGCAGCAGGATGTTGAACACGTCCGGGTGCGCCTTCTCGATCTCGTCGAACAGCACGACGCTATAGGGACGCCGACGGACGGCTTCGGTGAGCTGGCCGCCCTCCTCGAAACCGATGTATCCGGGCGGCGCGCCAATCATGCGGGCCACGGTGTGCTTCTCCATGTACTCTGACATGTCGAGACGCACCATGGCCCGCTCGTCGTCGAAGAGGAACTCGGCCAGCGCCCTTGCCGTCTCGGTCTTGCCGACGCCGGTTGGTCCAAGAAAGATGAACGAGCCGGTGGGCCGGTTGATGTCCTGAAGGCCCGCACGGCTCCGGCGGACCGCGTTGGCCACGGCGGCAACTGCTGCCTCCTGGCCCACCACCCGCTGGGCGAGCTCCGACTCAAGTCGGGTCAGCCGCTCCCGCTCGGATTCGAGCATCTTGGAGACCGGAATGCCGGTCCACTTCGCGACGATCTCCGCGATGTCTTCGGCGTCGACTTCCTCCTTGAGGTACCGCGCCGTGGCCTGCACTTCGGCCAACCGGGACTCGTCTGCCACCAGCTGTCGCTCAAGCTCCGGAATGCGCCCGTAGCGCAACTCAGCCGCGCGCTGCAGGTCACCCCGCCGGGTCGCCAGGTCCACTTCCATCCGCAATGCCTCGACCTCGGCCTTGTTCCGGCGGATTTCCTGGATGGCATCCTTCTCCGATTGCCACTGCGCCTTCATCCCCGCGCTCTGTTCCCGCAGCCCTGAAATTTCCTGCTCCACCCGGCCGAGCGCCTCCTTCCCCGCCCGGTCCTTCTCGCGCGAGAGTGCTTCGCGCTGAATCTCCAGCTGGGTGATGCGCCGCTCCACCTCGTCGATCTCCTGCGGCAGGCTATCGATCTCGATGCGGAGCCGGCTGGCCGCCTCGTCGATCAGGTCGATGGCCTTGTCCGGCAGGAACCGGTCACCGATGTAGCGGTCCGAGAGCGTTGCCGCGGCCACGATGGCTGCATCGGTGATGCGCACACCGTGGTGCACCTCATACTTCTCCTTCAAGCCGCGCAGGATCGCGATCGTGTCGGTCACGCTTGGCTCGCCCACGAGCACGGGCTGGAAGCGCCGCTCGAGCGCGGCGTCCTTCTCGATATGCTTCCGGTATTCATCCAGGGTCGTGGCGCCGACGACGTGCAACTCCCCGCGCGCCAACGCCGGCTTCAGCAGGTTCGATGCGTCGACGGCGCCCTCGGCTGCGCCCGCGCCGACAATGGTGTGCAGCTCGTCGATGAAGACGATGTAGCGTCCCTCGGCCTCCACGAGCTCCTTGATGACCGACTTGAGCCGTTCCTCGAACTCGCCCCTGTACTTGGCCCCGGCAAGCAGCTGGCCGATGTCGAGGGTAATCAGGTCCCGATTGCGCAGCGATTCGGGCACGTCACCGTTGACGATTCGCTGCGCCAGACCCTCGACAATGGCCGTCTTGCCGACCCCGGGCTCGCCGATCAGGACCGGGTTGTTCTTGGTGCGCCGGGAGAGGACCTGCATGACACGCCGGATCTCTTCATCCCGTCCGATAACGGGATCGAGCTTCCCGTTGCGCGCCAGCGCCGTCAGGTTGCGGGTGAAGCGCTCGAGCGCCTGGTACTTCTCTTCAGGTGATTGGTCCGTGACCCGGTGAGAGCCGCGGACGGACTCAAGGGCCGCGCGGAGATCATCCGGGCTCACGCCGTTGTCCGTGATGAGTTGCCGCGCGGTGGTGCCCTTCTCCTGCGCCAACGCCAGGAGCAGGTGTTCCGTGGACACGTACGCATCATCCAGTTGCCGGGCCTCCTGCTCGGCCCGATCGAAGACCTTGTTCAACTCCCGGCTGAACGTCGGCTCCGCCTCGCCACTCTGCGTTGGGAAGCGCGCCAGCTCGCGCTCGACCGACTCAGTGAGCGACGCGACGTTGAGTCCCGCCTTCTGGAGCAGCGGCTGCACGATGCCCTCCGGCTGCGCCAGCAGCGCAGCGAAGAGGTGCGCGTCGTTGGTCACGGGATTGCCGCGCTCCCGTGCGGTTGCGGCGGCATCCCGGAAGGCTTCCTGTGCCTTGAGTGTCAGGCGTTCTGGTCGAATCATGTCTGCTCCATCGCTTCGCCCCGGCCGGCTCACGTGTGGCTGAGTCCGGAAAGTGAAACCCCGCTCGCCACGGGGCAAGGCGCATACCCGACGAATCTGCCGGATTGGCAGCCAAGACAAAGGCCGCCCACCGGGGGCGGCCCTTGTGCTACCGTTCGCTGGTCACGCGACGGGCGGCGATCATGCTGCGCACGTAGCGCGTGCCGTCCACCGTAAGCCCGTACCAGAAGACCCCGGGCGTTACCTCTCGCTTGCCATCACCAAACCGGCCGTTCCAGAAGGCTTCATGCGCACCGCATGCCATGCGCACCCGGTCCAGCGGGACCGCGGTATCGCCCACCAGGGTGGCAATGGCAACCTCCTGAGCCAGGACGTTGTAGATCTTCACGGTGACGACGGGCCGATGTCCAGCCTTGCACATCGCTTCGTGGATCACGAAGGGTATGGTCGTGGACGGGTAGAACGGGTTGGGGTAGTTCTCCCTGAGCTCGACGCCCGGAAGGGGATCCCGGCCCTGCTGCGCTGCAGCCGGAGATACCATCCCGAGGAGCAGCCCAAGCCACCACCCCGGCCACGCAAAGCGGACCATTGTCTTCCTCTCTGACTGGGTGTGAGGCCTGGCGGCACCTCCGGAATGCGGTTGAACTGAGTTGTCCCGGCTTGAAGATGCTGGACGCCGGGAACGCCTGTCAAGCTGGCTTTGCATCACGAGCAGCGTCTCCGCGGGACCCAGCGCGACGGAGATGACGCAGGTCCCCGTGGCGGTCAGTAACTCCCGCGCGATCGGCCCACTCCAGGAGTGGAATCAGGAACTTCCGCGACAGACCGGTCTTCTCCCGGACGGCGCCCACACTGATCGGACCGGTTGCACCCAGGTCTCGCAAGGCGTCCGAAAACCGGGCAAGCGCAACGGGCACACAGAACCGGTCCGGCGCCACAGCCACCACCAGCCCCAAACGCGACGCGACGCGAAGTGCCTCGAGCACCTCTGGCAGCGGGCGCCCAATTCGCTGCGCCAGCTCGTCAGGCATCGCGGGCGCCAGGCCGCCTTCCTTCAGGACCGCGATGAGAGCAGCAATGGCCTCCATGGCCGCGGGCAGAGCTGGCTCAAACCCGGCGAGGTGCGCCAGACCGGACATGATCTGGACCTCCCCGCTCGTCACGAGGCTTTGGAGCGCCGCCTCCACCAGAATCGACTGGCCAGGCGCGCCGTGGCGCAAGGTTGCCAAGGAGATGCCTGGCGTGTCCGGCCGGTCGCGATGCCAATCGGCCAGCCGCGACCTGAGCCCGGAAGCGCACGTCTCAACGGCATGGCGGCTGCAGAGCGATCCGCCGAATCCAATCAGGCGCTCGTCTCCGGCCAACTGGTGCGCAAGGCGGGCAGGAGGCAACCCGGTCAGGACAGGAAGATCATTGCGGTCAATGACGCCGCGGCGCCGGAGCAGGAGCGCGTGGAGGAAATCCGGATCCATCCGACTGGGCTTCAGGCTCCCCCTCTGGCGGCCGGGAAACGGATCGAGGACCTGGCCGCCACCCAGCGTCTCGGATGGACTCAGGCGTCGGAGCACAAAGCGGTCGCCGCCCCGAGCGACAACGGGTCGGTCCAGCGTGAGATGCGCGGTCATCGCAGCCGACGCCGGCGCAAGGTCCTTTCGCATCGAGAGCCAGCCCGGCACCGCCGCGGTGGCGTGCAGCAGGAGCACACGAAGCCGCCTGGCGGGCGCGGGACAGGTGAGCTGGACCAGCACGTCGAGCTGGCGGGAGCTGCGCCAACCGGCCCCAGGTTCGACCACAACCGAGCCGCGCGCGATCTCTGCCGGCCGGATACCTCGCAGGGCGAGCGCCGTGCGCCGGCCCGGAGTCGTGCGGGCCTGGCGGGCGCCGAATTCCTCGATGGAACGCACGACGCCCGTCATGCCTTGAGGCAGGACCACCACGTCATCACCCTCGGCGATCGTTCCCGTCCAGCTGCTTCCGGTGACGACGGTCCCCACGCCTGGGGCGCTGAATACCCTGTCGATTGGCAACCGGAAAAGATCCTGCCGGGACTCATCCGAGGCGCCGGCCGGAAGACTCGCCAGGGCCTGGCGCAATGCATCCAGGCCCTGGCGGCGCACGACGGAGGTACGTACCGGTGCTCCAAAGCAGACGGCGGATGCGGCGAGGCGGCGGACAATTTCTGCACTGACGCGCGTGCTGTCCGCAGCCGAGACGCGATCCATCTTGCTCACCGCCACGACGCCGTGACGCACGCCGAGCTGCTCAAGAATGAGGAGATGTTCCTCGGTCTGCGGCATGATGCCTTCATCCGCCGCAACGACCAGGAGCGCGGCGCTCGAACCGCTCACGCCCGCGGCCATCGTCCGGACCAGGTCCTCATGCCCGGGCACGTCCACCAACCCGATGACCCGTCCGTCGGGAAGCGTCAATGGCGCAAAGCCCAGCGAGATGGTAAGCCCTCGACGCTGCTCCTCGGCCAGACGATCGACCGCGCTGCCGGTGAGTGCCTCAACCAGCGACGACTTACCGTGGTCAACGTGACCAGCGGTGGCGACGATCAACCCGGCCCCCGCGAGAGGCCTTCCCAGAAAGCAAGCGCGGGGAGCTCGGCACCGTCGCCGAGGTGGTACGTGATGAACCGCGAAAGGAGACGCCGGTGTGCGGCCGCGTTGGGACCGTCCAGACTGGGGAGCGGCCTGTGTGCATCCACGAGTGACTCGAGCGCGGCCCGTGCATCCGGAGGCAGCCGGGAGGCCGTGAATCGGGTGGCGCACGCAGTGCACAGCGCCCCGCCCTCGTGAGTGCTGAAGACAAGCTCGCCCGCGGGTGGCACCAGAATGCCATCGTGGACGCAAGCGCGGAGTGAGGGTGAGAATCCGAGCGACGACACCAGGAGCCAGACCAGCCGGAGACCGAGCGCCTCGACTTCGTCGACCGGCGCTTCCTCCAGAACGCCCAGTGCACTCACCAGGAGGTCGAAGATGGCCGGATCAGCGTCCGGCGGCGCAAACCGCAGCATCACTTCCGCCAGGACGTTCGCAGCAGCATACCGAGACAGGTCGCCCGCGAGGCCAAGATGCACGCGACCGACATCGAATGCGGTCAGCAACTGCAGCTCGCGCCGCTGAAGAATGATGAGATGCGCCGTCCCCTCGCTCAGCACCTGCAGGGCTGCCCCGAACCGGCTCCGCGGGCGCAGGGCGCCCTTGGCAATGGCGCTCTGCACACCGTGTTCGCGGGTCGCGAGGCGCACGATCTTGGAGCTCTCGCTATAGCGGATGGTGGAAAGGATGACAGCGGGCGTGATGACGAGCATGCCCGCAAGTTAAGCCGTCCCCTGCCCGGCCCTCTACCACTCGAGGCGTGCACCAGCCTTGAGGGTCCTGCTGCGTCCCGGAAAACCGGTGACGGCCTCGTAGTCCGTGTCGAACAGGTTCTCGGCCCGGGCGAGAACCGTGAGCCCGGGTCGGCCCCGCCGCGCGGACATGAGGTCGGCCGAGCATGACAGATTGGCCACCGAATAGCCGGGCAACGTTACGCGACCAGCAGGAAAGGTTCCGAAGTCAAGATCATCCCGGCTCCCGGTGTAGCGGACTTCCGCGGCGAGGTGGACGCCGCTCGCCGGCGAGGCATCCCCGAACCACCGGAGCACATGGCTCGGACGGCGCAGCAATCGCCGATCATTGGCAAAGCCGGGCGACGTACTTGCGCCTGCGTCAGTCACCCGTGTCTGCAGCCACGTCCAGGACGCGCCCATCGAGGCTCGGCGGCCCAGGGGAACGCTCACCGAGGCCTCGATACCGCGCGCAAGCGCCGCGCCCAGGTTTTCATAGGTCGGCTCCCCGGGCGCCGCACCCACGTACTGGATCAAGTTGCGAAACCGCTGATCATACCAGGTCACGCCCGAGCGAACGCCGCGCGCAAACTCGTGCTCCAGCCCGATTTCCCAACTGCGCGACCGTTCCGGCTCCAAGGCCCGGTTGCCGACTTCGAAAGGCGAATTGGCAAAATTTTCTGCGAAGGTCGGCGCCTTGAATCCGGTTCCTGCAGCACCGCGCAGACTGAACCCAGCGGGGAGTGCCAGCCGTGCGCCGGCCCGCCAGGTGGCATAGGTACCGAAGGCCTCGTCATCATCGAGGCGCGCGCCCGACGTAACCACGAGACCAGCGAGCGGTGCGGCCCGGGCCTCGACGTATAGCGCCGCATCATTTCTCGCATGGTCGAACGGGACCTCAGGCTCGGTCGTCGGACCTCCCCCGAAATTGGAGGTGTACGAGGCGGCGGTCTTCACCAGTTGCCGCTCGAACTGCATTCCCAGCGAGACCAGCGCGTCCTGCCGCGGCCGGAAGAGAATGCGCCCGTCGAGACTCCAGCGACCAGAGGTCCCGTGCCGATCCGACGCAAAGGCGAATCCGGTAGTGTCGCCCGGCCCGTCGGACGCGTCTTCGAACGAGCGGTCATTGTGATCGAAGGCGCCCGCCAGGCGCACTTCCAGCGTACGGTTGAGCTGACGTCCGCCGTCCATCCCCAGCACCAGCGAGTGGCCGCGGGAGAACTGGTTGCTGTCGGCAGGGATGCCGGCGCCATCGGTGGGAAAGTGGAATTCATTCCAGCCGTATCGAACGCTGGCGGCCAGGTCGGTGCGCGAGTCCGGTCGCACCACGGCGCGCGCGGTACCCGCCGCATTGCTGAAATCGCTGTTGAAGTCGTAGGTGCCGTCCGAGAGGGAACGCGAGCCGCCGACCGACCATGCCAGCGCTCCGGTGGCTCCCGATGCCTGCGCACGGCCGGCGACGCTGCCGTAGTTGCCCGCCTCCACCTCCAGGTCGCCGGTCGGCGACCCCCGCCCCTGCCTGGTCACGATGCGCACCACCCCGGTCATCGCATCGGATCCGTACGTTACGCTGGCCGGGCCCCGCATGATCTCGATCCGGTCCACATCGTCAAGCGTGAGCGTCGCAAAGTCGTACGCGCCGCCGGGCTCGTTCACCGGCACCCCATCAACGAGCACTTTCACATAGTCGCTCTCCCCACCGCGGGCAAAGAGCGACGTCACCGCGCCAAAGGACCCAGCTTCGACGACTGAGAGGCCCGGAACCTCGCGCAGGGCGTCCTTCACCAGCGTCACACCGCGGGCTCGAAGTTCCTGGCCGGAGAGGACGGTCACCGCCGACGTCACGGCGGTGGCCGAGAGCGGGACCCTGCCCTCGGACACGACGATGTCAGGCAGTTCCACTGCGGCGGTGTCCTGCTGGGCTGGCAGCCAGCGGGGCCACAGCAGAGTCCAGGCAATGAAGGCGACGGCGGTACCGAAGGACATTGTCATGATTCGCTCGAGATGGGACTGGCAACGCCGGATTCCGCCTCGGAACGTCGAAGCGGGACAATCTGGGGGGAGCCATCGCGCCACCGCGTCACCGCGACGGGCCAGGCGAAGACCTCGGACACGACCTCCTGTGTGAGCACCACCGATGGCGGCCCTGCGACG
Organism: uncultured Gemmatimonadales bacterium; assembly: GCA_963798915.1. GTDB lineage: Bacteria > Gemmatimonadota > Gemmatimonadetes > Gemmatimonadales > GWC2-71-9 > CAMLHP01. Next base: position 229,537 of record CAWCVB010000006.1, read on the forward strand.
ACCGGCCGGCCACGATCGAGCAGGAGGACTTGATCTGCGAAGCGCGCCGCGAGGTTGAGTCCGTGGGTGATCACCAACGCCGCCAGTCCATCCTCGGCCAGGCTCGCCACAAGTTCAAAGAGTTCCATCTCGTGGCGCACATCGAGGGATGTGGTCGGCTCATCCAGCAGCAGCGCCTCCGGCTCCTGGGCGAGCGCACGAGCAACGCGCACACGCTGCCATTCGCCGCCCGAGAGCTGATCTACGCGACGCGAGGCCAGTGACCGGACGTCGCATCGCTCCAGCGCCCAATCCACGGCCGCGTGGTCCATGGGGCGCTCCGCGCCCAGCGGACCCAGTCGCGCATATCGCCCCAGCATGACCGACTCCCGCACGCTGAGCGGGAAGGCTGAATCTTCACGCTGCGACACGACGCCGATGATGGTGGCCAGACGGGCGCGAGGCCACTCAGCCAGCGCCTTTCCCTTCACCTGCACCTGTCCGCCATCCAACGGTAGCAAGCCGACGAGTGCGCGAAGCAGCGAGGATTTGCCGCTGCCGTTCGGGCCGGCCACCGCGACCAGCCGACCTGCGGTCACGTCAATCGATACGCCGTCCACGGCCGGCTGCTGCGCGCCTGGATAGCGCACGACGAGTTCGCGTGCCTCGATCATGCGGTCAGCGTCCGGCGAAGCAGCAGGGCGAACAGGGGAACGCCAACCAGCGCTGTGACCACGCCTACCGGCAGTTCCAGAGGACGCATGACCGTGCGTGCCAGCGTGTCGGCCAGCACCAGGAAGATGCCGCCGGCCAGGAAGCTTGCCGGGATGAGAATGCGGTGCAGTGGTGTCCACGCGCGCCGAACTGCGTGCGGAATGACGAGGCCCACAAAACCGATGATCCCGCAGGTGGCAACGCTGGCCGCGGTCAGCAGGGACGCAGCGATGTAGACGGTGCGCTTGAGTCGCTCGGGATCGGCGCCGAGATGCGCCGCGGGTTCCTCGCCCAGGGCAAGAAGGTCGAGCTGACGGGCAATGGCCCAGAGGAGAAGCAGCGGCGCCACCGAATAGGCCAGCAGCAGCAGCAGCGCCTGCCATGAGGCGGTTCCCAGCCCGCCCAGCAGCCAGATGATCGCATTGCGAAGTCGAGGCGCGTCCGAGAGCACAATGATGGCGCTCATGATGGCGGCGGCAAAGGCTCCCACCACAACGCCAGCCAGGAGCAGAACGCGCGGGTCGAGGCGGCGACCGCTCACCACCGCCAGGCGGTACACCAGCGCGACGGCGCCGAGCGCGCCCGCGAACGCCGCAATCGGGACCGCCCAGGTCGCGCCCGCATCGAGTGCGATGGCGCTCACGGCACCGAGGCCGGCGCCGCCGGACAAGCCCAGCAGGTACGGGTCCGCCAGCGGGTTGCGGACCAGCGCCTGCAACGCGGCGCCGGCAACACCGAGCCCGCCTCCGACCAGGAACGCGAGCAGGACCCGGGGCGCGCGCAACTGCCACAGGATCAGCTTGCTCGTGGCATCATGTCCCGCGATGGCGGCCCGCAGCTCGTGTGGTGAGAGCGGTACGGATCCGGCAAGCATTCCCGCCATCATGACGACGAGTGCCGCGAATGCGAGCAGAAGAAAGCGCCGGCCCGTCACGGCGCGCTGTCCCGGTCGCGGAATGCGCGCAGCTGGCGGGCGAGATAACGGATGGCTGCCGGGGCCCGGGGACTGGGCTGACCAAACATGGTTCCACTGGCATGGACAAACCGCCGCTCACGAACGGCGGGCACCGTCTGCCATTCTGGGCGGCCCGCGAACGCGGGCATCGAGTCGCCCAGCACCAGCACCACGTCGGGGTCGCGCGCCACAGCGGACTCGATGCTGATCTGGCCGGAGGGTGCTGGCAGGTCGCGGTAGATGTTGCGTCCGCCGGCTCGCTCCACCAGCTCGGTCAGGTAGCTCCCGGCACCGATGGTAATGGGTGGATCCTGCCAGACCAGGATGAACACGCTGACAGCACGATTCGACGGGGAGACCGTGGCGGCCGCGAGGGAATCGGCAAATGCGCGCGCCATCGCGTCGGCCTCCGCTTCATGGCCGGTCAGCCGGCCAAGCAGGGTGCCGACTCGCCCGACGTCGGCGAGCGCATCGGTGCGAACCTGCATCGTGGCAATGCCAAGGTCGTGCAGCTGACGGGCCGCAAGTGCGTTCTGGCTGGACTGGTACAGGACGACGAGATCGGGCCTGCGGGCCGCAACCGCCTCAAGATTCGGGGTCATGCCATCGCCGACAGCCGGGACGGAAAGTGCGGCCGGTGGATACTTGCACCACGAGGTGCGGCCTACCACCGCATTGCCTGCCCCGACGGCAAACAGCAGTTCTGTCGTGGACGGAATGAGCGAGACCACACGAGTTGCCCGGTGTGGCAGCCGGATGGTGTCACCGGCATCGTCCACTACCTGGAGCTGCGCCCGAGATGGCGCACGCTCCACGGTCGAGCACCCGGCCGTGACGGCCGCAAGCAGGCAAACGCAGGTCCAGAAACGCAAAGTGCCCATTCCCGGAGAGCCGGCAATGGGCATGAACAGCTCGCGTCTGGTTCTGCGAGATCCGTTCGGCCCACCCGACCCTCCCCCGAGGGTCTGACAGGTGGCACGAACGGAGAGGTCTCCTGGCTCCGGGCCCTCCATCCGCCTTCCCGGTTTCCCAGTGGCTCGATGGACGGAGGCTTGCTGCCCGTTACAGTGGCGGGGCCGCGCCGGATTTGCACCGGCTTCCGAAAATCCCCGTTCGTCTGCTTCAGTTGTCGTGCTGCTAGTCTAGGCCCGGCCCCCTGAACGCGCAAGAGCTTCAGCCAATTCGCGCTTCAGTTCCTCGCGCCGACGCTGCAGCCTGGCCCGCTCGGCGCCGGCATCGAGGTCGAGCCTGGCAAGCTGATCGTCGAGCGCCGCAAGATCACCTACCAGCGCGGCCGCAGCGGCACCTGGCGCGTCTGGAGCCGCGACGCTGGGAGGGGCCGGAGCCCGGAACACCCGCACCAGTGTCACGATCACGGCGACCGCCAGCAGCGCAACCGGCACGACCAGCCATCCGCGTGCAAGACGGAAAGGCACCGGCACCGTGACCAGGACGACGTCGCCCGAGTCCACGACACCATTGAAGTGGCGAAATGGCCGTCCCTGAATCACCGTCACGCTGTCAGTCGGCTGAAGGTTCCCGCCACGCACGGTCGCATCCGGCTCCTCCACCAGGACATTCACCCCGCTCACACGCTCGTCGAACGGGTAGACCAGGTGACCAGCGTTCGCGGGCAGGTGATACTGCACCGAAATCTGGCGCTCGCCCGGCGCCAACGGCGCCAGCACCAGGATGCTGTCGCGATTGCGGTCCACGGCCCCGGCCGAGAGATCGCCATCTTCGGCCGAGAACCCCGCCGCCTGCGGCGGGATCAGTGCGTGCCAGGTCGAAGATTGGCTGTCTCGAGCCACGCGGGTCCGCTCGCCGGGGTTGTCGACGACGATCAGTTCCACGACAGTCCGCGTGCCGTCCGCGCCCGGCTTGGCAATCACGATGTGGCGAGCTTCGGTGTGCACTGGCGCCGAGGCGGACGTGTCGAAGACTTGCAAGGCAAGGCCAGTATCGGCGGTGGCCGGAGTGGTCGCGACGGGATTGGAGAAGTATTCAATGCCCTGATAGCGTGCGGTCACGATATAGAGTGACGCGCTGTCGGGTCGGAAGCGGAAGGTGAATCGGCCACGCCGGTCGGTCGCCATCGAATCCAGCGGGCCCTGCACGCTGCGGCCAATCCGATGCAGGACGACCATGGTGCCGGCGAGCGGCTCGGCCTGCGATCCGCGGACCACCTGGCCGGCGGCCGACGCGACCGGTTCTTGCCCTCGCGCCGAGGCGGGCCAGGCCGATAGCAGGAGCAGTGCTGCAACCAGCCGCAGGTCAGGGATTGAACTTGCCGAAATCTTCAGGATCCAGCTTCTCGAGATACTCGCGCAGGCGCTCGGCCTCGCGTGAGCCGGCGCCGTCACTGTCGTCGGCTTCAACCCCGCTCTGCTCGAGCAGCTGATCACTGGCGAAGATCGGCGCCTGCAGACGGAGGGCCAGCGCAATGCTGTCGCTGGGGCGCGCATCCACCTGGAAGACATGGTCCTCGCGCTGGATCAGGAGCTCGGCAAAGTAGGTGTTTTCCTTGACCGCGCTGATGAGGATGCGGCGCAGTTCGCCGCCAAGGCCGACGATGACCTGCTTGAGCAGGTCATGGGTCATGGGGCGCACCGCCTTCACGCCCTGCAACTCCATCGCGATCGCGCTCGCCTCGGCCGGACCGATCCAGATCGGCAGCACGCGCGACCCGGCCTTCTCGCGGAGGATGACGACAGGGCTCTCCGTGTTGCGATCAACACCCAGGTGCGCGACAGTCATTTCCTGCATGCAGTCCTAGCGCAACGCGCTGAGCAGGTCCTTAACGCGGTTGGTCTGCTCCCAGGTAAAGAAATCATACTTCCGCTTTGAGCGTCCCTCGGGCCCAACATAGCGGGCCGAGACCGGCTTCCGGCCGAAATGGCCGTACGCGGCGGTGGGCGTATAGATGGGCCGCTTGAGCTTGAGCGCCGCGATCAGCGCGCTGGGCCGGAGGTCGAAGACTTCCCGCACAGCTCGTTCAAGGCGCGAGTCCGGCATGGCGCCGGTGCCGAACGTGTCGACCATGACCGACACCGGCTCGGCCACTCCGATCGCATAGGCTACCTGGACCTCGCAGCGGCGGGCCAGCCCGGCCTCCACAATATTCTTGGCCACCCAGCGCATGGCGTATGCGGCCGAGCGATCCACCTTGGAGGGATCCTTGCCGCTGAAGGCGCCACCACCATGCCGGGACATGCCGCCGTAGGTGTCGACGATGATCTTGCGGCCGGTGAGGCCGGCGTCGCCATGGGGTCCACCGATGACAAAGCGGCCGGTCGGATTGATGAAGAACTTGACCCGCCGGGCATCGACGCCGGCCTTGGCGAGCACCGGCTTGATCACTTCATCGACAATGGTGGCTCGCAGATGGCCGTCGCTGAGCCGACGGCTGCCGTTCCGCTCGCCGTGCTGGGTGGAGACCACGACGGCCTTCACCGCCACCGGCCGATCTCCCTCGTACTCGACGGAGACCTGGCTCTTGCCATCGGGGCGAAGCCACTCGATCGGCCCGACACCACCACTCCCCTTGCGAACGGCAGCGAGCCGCTCGGTGATCCGATGCGCAAGCAGGATCGGCAGCGGCATTCTCTCCTTGGTTTCCCGGCAGGCATATCCGAACATCATCCCCTGGTCGCCCGCCCCCTGTTCGTGCCCGCGGGTCTCATTGACACCTTGCGCGATATCGGGCGACTGCCGGTCGATCGCCGCCATGACGGCGCAGGAGTCGGCGTCGAACCCGAACTGCGCGTCGGTGTAGCCGATGCGACGTACCGTGTCGCGCACGATGTCGGGGATATGCACGTAGGTCTTGGTCGTGATTTCGCCCGCCACGACTGCCATGCCGGTGGTCACCAGGGTCTCGCAGGCGACACGGCCATTGGGATCGCGCTCGAGGATGGCGTCGAGCACGGCATCCGAGATCTGGTCGGCGACCTTGTCGGGATGCCCCTCGGTGACGGATTCGGACGTGAAGACGTGTCGCTTGGAGGCGGCCATCAGGTGAGTTCTCGTCAGGGTGGAGGTCAGCGCACCAGGCGCCCTCGGCGCCCGTGAATGGGGAGCAAGCTAGCGGCGCACCAGCGGGCGAGCAACGTCGCCCTCGGGCTCCAGCAGGCGAATATCGACGTGCTGCGCCGCCGCTTCGCGCAGGATGACGCTGACATCGCTGGCCCGGCGTGCCTCGAGCGCCTCCCCGGCCGCCGCCGCTGCCTTGGCGAGCGGCACCGCGCGAAGCAGCCATTTCACCATGACAAGCGCTGGCGGCGCCACACTCAAGGTGCGGATGCCCAGGCCCACGAGGAGCATGGCGTTCAACGGCTCCGACGCCATCTCCCCGCAGACACTGACTGCGAGGTGGCGCTCATCGGCGATGGCACGGATGTGGCGCAGCTGGCGCAGCATGGCCGGGTCGTGCGGCTGGAAGCGATCTGCCAGCCTGGCGTTGCCCCGGTCCACGGCCAGCGTGTACTGCGTGAGATCATTGGTGCCGATGCTGAAGAAGGCGCTGACGTCGGCCAGCCGGTCCGCCACGATCACCGCGGCCGGTGTTTCCACCATCACGCCGACCGGGACCGTCTCCGCCGCGGGAATCCCGGCGGCCTGGAGCCGGGCTGATTCCTCAGCCAGCATTTCGCGGGACCGCTCCACTTCCTCGACCGTCGTTATCAAGGGCAGCATCAACTTGATATTGCGGCCCAGCGCGGCGCGCAACACTGCTCGGAGCTGGTCGCGAAAGAACTCGGGGTGATCCAGGCAAACCCGGATCGAGCGCCATCCGAGGAAGGGGTTGGCTTCGTGGCTGGTCTTGAACGCGGCCGGAAACTTGTCACCCCCGAGGTCGTAGCTGCGGATGATGACCTCCTGCCCGGGAAACGCCGAGGAGACCCGCCGGAAATAGTCGGTTTGCTCATCCTCACCAGGCATGGTGCTGCGGCCACCCAGCATGAACTCGGTGCGCAGCAGCCCGACCCCTTCCGCACCGTTGCGCACGGCCGCGTCAATTTCATCGGGCAGGTCCACGTTGCCCATGAGCGTGAAGCGCTCGCCGTCGGGCGCCTGGGATGGCTCCGCGACAACGGTCTCGAGCTGCATCTCGAACCGGTGCCGACGGCTCAGCCGGGTGCGCGCGGAATCCAGCTCGGCCGCGGTGGGATCGATCAGGATGGCACCCGATTGCCCGTCGAGCAGCACCATGTCCCCGGATTGAATCCGCCGCATGGCACCTTCCACCCCCATGACGGCGGGGATGCCAAGGGAATGCGCGAGGATCGCTGCGTGAGAGGTGCGCGTGCCTTCCTCGCTCACCAGCCCGACCACGTGATCCCGATCCAGCTGCACGGTCAGTCCGGGCGAGAGCTCGTGGGCGACGATCACCACATTCTGGTCGGTTTCCACGGCCCATGGCTGCAGCTCGCGCCGCCCCGTGAGGCGGTAGAGCATGCGCATCTGGATGGCGTGAAGATCGGGGAGGCGATCGCGAAGCTGTGCGCTCGGGGAATTCTGGAACATCTGACGCAGCTCGAGCGCCTTGAACTCGTAGGCGGTTTCAGCGCTGAAGCGGTTTTTCCGGATGACGCCCTCGACCGCGGCGAGCATGTCCGGGTCCTGGGCCATGAGAATCTGCGCGTCGAAAATGCGCGCCTCGTCCTCCCCAGCCCGATTCAGGACCCGGGTCCGTAGCTGCCCCAATTGGGACGCCACCACCCGCACGGCCGCGTGCAGCCGGCGCACCTCATGCTCGACCTCGTCCGCCTCCACCGTGCGGTCTGGCACATCGGGGATGTCCAGCCGCACCATGAGAGCCGGTGCCCACGCCGTCCCGGGCGACACGCCAATGCCGCGAAGCAGCCGGCCATCACTCATGATTCGCCAAATCCGTCGGCAATGAGCGCGCAGATCGCGGCCACGGCTTCGGTCTCGTCGCCGCCTTCAGCACGAACCTGTACGGTACTTCCACACTCCGCTGCAAGCATCATGACCCCCATGATGCTCTTGCCGTTCACCTCCATGCCGTCCTTCTGCAGGCGAATATCCGAACGAAAGCCCGCAGCGATCCGAACCAGCTGCGCGGCGGGGCGCGCATGCAGGCCCAAGGGGTTGGTGATCAGCGCCTCACGCTCCGTCATGCAAGCACCCAGCGAAGGAACACGGCACCTCCCATGGCGATGAGCGTGAACCGGGGCGCCGAGTAGCGCGGGCCGGCCAGCCGGCTGGCCGCAATACCGGTGGCCGCCAGCAGCACCGTTCCGAGGACTGCTCGCGCGCCGAAGGGGGCCAGCAGCCATTCCGCAATCAGCGGCGACGCGACGCCAATGGAAAAGCCTGCCGCCGGACCAGCCCACGCCACCACCCGCGGCAGCCACGACCCGCTGATTGCGGCGCCAACCTTCATGCCAGTCGACAAGCCAGTGGTCAACGCCCATCGCGCAACGAAAAAGCGAACCAGGTTGAACAGCACCAGGAATCCGGCCACGGCATACCACGAGGCGCCAAAGGCGATCGCCGCCAAGGTGGCCCCAAGCAGTCCCGGAAGGATCCCGGCCCAGAACAGTTGGTCCCCAAGTGCACCGAGCGGACTGCAGAGCGCTGCACGCAGCCGGGCAATCTGCTCGCCGGGCACGCCGTCGTATTCGGCCCGCACCAGCGCACCCAAGGCCAGTCCAGCCAGGTACGGATGAGAATTGAAAAAGAGAGCCGATCGTGTGGTCGCCTCGCGAAAGCGCGCGGGGTCGGTGTCGCGCAAGGCCACCAGCAGCGGCCCGGCGGCATAGCCCATGCCGACCCCGAGCATCCGCTCGTAATTCCACGCGCCCTGCACCGCGAGGAGCCGGCGGCTCGAGGCCCCTTGCCCCTTCACGCAGCAAGAACCAATGCAACGCCAACCAATCCCCCGGCGACCAGCCAGCGAAGGCGCGCGCCACGGCCCGTGCTGCGCAGCGCTCCTCCCACCAGCGCGGCGATGCCCGACCCGATGGCGACGACGCTCAGCAGGGCCGCCGTGCCCGGATCAAGTCGCATCCAATGCTGAACCGCCCAGCCCAGGAGCAGTGCGACCGACGTAAGAAAGAGACCGCGCGAGGCGTCGAGCGCGATCGAACCCCGCTGGAGCCGCGCCAGTGCCGCCGGGTCCCCGGCGGCGAGCGCAGGCTCGGCGCGATGCACGGCGCGGCCAATCCGGTGGCGGAGCTGTCCCAGCGACCAGCCGCCAAGCGACGCGACCACCAGGGCCAGCGCCACGGCAACCCCGAGCGACTGCTGCCAGGGACCGGTGCGAGCGACCAGCACCGCCGCACCCACCGTCGCCGGACCGTAGTCGGGATAGCGGGCGGCGCCGACCGGCAGCACGTCGAGGGCAAAGAGTTCCATGACCACGGCCAGCCGGAAGCCGGCCGCAAGGTCACCCGCAATCCAGCCAGCCACCGCGCCGGCAACGAGCGGCCGCGCGATCATCATCTGGGGAACACTGACCAGGTCGAGCGCCACGACCGTGCCCCACCCGAGCAGCAGCACAATGGTCCAGAGCGGCAGGTTCACTTGATGGCGCTCAGCGGCAGCGGAACTGCGGTTGGCACGTCCTGCGCCGTCACCATGGCGCCGGTCGCGCCGAGGGCGCGAAGTTCCTCGAGTTCGACATCACTCAGGTAGACATACGGCAAGCGCTCAGTCCGTCCCGGCTGGTGATGGATTCCGCCAAGATTGATCTTTGAAAAGATCTCGGGCGCTGCGGCATGCAGCAGGACCATGGTGTGCAGGTTGCCCGTGAGAATGGCTGTCCGGACCTTGGATGACTGCCAACCGGCCACCTCGGCCAGGGCCGACTCGACGGTGCGGAAGACGACCTCGATCCCTCCGGGTACCGCCACCCGATAGAGGTCCTGTTCCCATTCATTCGAGGCGACATCATCGTCGACGAGGACGATCCGTTCGAGGCCGAGAGGCCGGCCCCAGCCAATCACCACCTGCCCATGGATCAGGCGGTCGTCCACCCGCGACAGCAGGATCGGCATCAGGGCACCTTGATGGAGTTTGTGCCCGACTGCGCCGAGCGACGGGCTGCTTCGGCCGGCGTCAGATCCCGGTGGTAGACGAAATCGACCAGCATCGCGAGGTTCACCCCGGTCACGACCTGCACATCCTCGCGGTCATGAAGGCGACGGAGCACCGCCAGCAGGCACGAGCCCGCCGCCATGTCCACGAACACGACGGCCGCCCGGTCGCCGACCGCCTCGGCCACACGTTGCTCCAGCGAGCCGCGATCGCACTGGTCGTTGGAGACGGGCGCGAGGCCGTCCCGCTCCCCGGTGATCCTGGCGACCGCATCGACCAGCGCCGCGGCCACGGACCCGTGGCCCACCACCACCCCACGCAAGCTGTTATTCGTAGTCATTTCGCAGGTACTCGCTGACGCCGCGCTGTTCTTTCATTCGCTTGATGAGCCGCTCGTTGAAGGCCGCCGCTACGTCCACCCCCGAGTATCGCAGCAGGTGCATCATGGCCACCACCTCGGAGATAACCGTGATGTTCTTGCCGGGGTTCAGCGCCACGACCACCTTGGGCAGGCGCACCTCGAGGATGTCGGTTTCCTGCTGCAGCAGTCCGGTGCGATCCTGGTCCTTCGCCGTCTCCCAATCCTCTAGTTGCACCACCACTTCGATGCGCTTCTGCTGGCGCACGGCACGCACGCCGAACAGCGCCGGGATGTCCACCAGGCCGATGCCACGAATCTCCATGTGGTGGCCAGCGAGCTCATGGCCCCGGCCAATGAGCACGTCGGATCCACGACGGGTCACCTGCACCACGTCATCGGCCACGAGACGGTGGCCCCGCTCCACCAGGTCAAGGACGCACTCGCTCTTGCCGATGCCAGAGCGGCCCACGAACAGCAGGCCAACGCCATAGACATCGGCCAGCGAGCCATGCAGCGTGGTGCGCGCGGCGAACGCTTCCTCGAGCGTGGGCTTGATCCGGCGATAGAACTCAGCCGTCTTGAGCGTGGACCGGAGCACGGGCACGCCACGCGCGCGCGCCAGCTCGAGCATTTCGCGGGGCACGCTCTGCCCCTTCGTGACAAAGACACAGGGCAGGTCGAATGAGAAGAAGTCGTTCAGCGCCCGCTGGCGGTCCGCTTCTTCGAGCGTGGCCAGGTAGGTCAGCTCGGTCTCCCCGAAGACATGCAGGCGCCCCGGCGTGAAGCGCGCCGTATAGCCAGCCAGCGCCAGCCCGGGGCTGGCGATCTCTTCGTCCGGGAGCGGGCGATCAAGGCCCAGCTCGCCCGTCAGGGACTCGAGCTGGAGAGGATCGCCGCGGCGAGTGAGCAGTTCCCGGAGGGTGAGCATCAGGCCTGCGTCGGGTCGGCCCGGCGACCGGTCCGTACCCGCCCACTGCTGCGCTGGATCTGGCGGCGGAGCTTCTCCTCAGCGCGGTCCAGTGCGGTCCGGTGATCATCGGCCGCGGCGCGTGCTATGAGCGGCTCATCGCGTGCCACGCGAAACTGAAGTTCGGCCGTACAGGCCACACCTTCCTGATCAAAGATGACGGTCGCATCCATGGGATGCATGGCCACCGAGCTCAGGCGGTCGGTAACGGTCGCCGCACGCTCGCGCAGCGCGTCGCTGATTTCGCAGTGCCGAGCGGTGATCGTCGTCTTCATGAACTGCCTCCTGCCCGGCGACCGGCCGGGCGGTCAATGATCTGCAACAGATGGGCTTCAGTTTGCGTGGCCGCTGCTTCCCAGGTCAACGCAGCGGCGAACTGCCGGCCCGCCGCACCAAGCTGCTCGATGAGCCCGGGACTGCGCGCCAGTTCCACCATGCGGCCCGCGAGCGCGGTGACGTCCCCGTGGGGGACCAGATAGCCCGTCTGGCCGTGTCGCACCGAATCCCGGAGCCCGGGACTGTCCGACGCGATACTGGGGGTTCCACAGGCCGCTGCCTCAACCACGGTGATGCCCCACCCTTCCTTGGGTGAAGGAAATATGTTCGCCCATGCCGTGCGCAACAGCCGCAGCTTTTCAGCCTCCGAGACAAAACCATGAAACCGGACCGCGTCGTTCAGTCCCAGCGCCGCGGCCAGCGCCTCGAGGCCGGGACGGGCGTCCCCGTTGCCGGCAATTTCCAGCCGAAGGTCGGGCATGACCTGACGAGCGACACTCAGCGCTCGTATGGCCAAGTCAATGCCTTTGTAACGCTTAAGGCGCCCCATGTAAAGGAACGTGGGAGGTGTTACCCGTCCGACGGCGGGGTCGGGGCAATAGTGCGTCGCGTCCACGCCGGGATGGATGACGCGAATCGCCTCGGCCGCGACGCCACGGCGTACCAGGTCATCGCGGGTACTTTCACTGATGGCGTGGAACCCTGCCCGCCGATAGATGGCCGGAATGGGCCGTTCCGCCAGCCAGACCGCGGTTGCCATGGGCCAGGATGTCTCCCGAAAGGCGGTTTCTCCGAACAGATGAGGCACAATCGCGCAGAACGGGCCTCGGAACAGGGACGGGAGAAAGAGGGGGATCTTGTTGATGTCCTCGACGACAATGTCTGGCCGCTGCCGCCGCAGGGCCCGGCGGACCGCACCGCGTCCCCGGATCGCGAAGCTCATGCGGGTCCCGACGCGCTCCACGTCGATGCCCTCCACGACCTCGTGGGTGGGACCGCCCTCCCATCCGGAACTGATCAGGCGGACCGAATGCCCCGCACTCCGGAGACGGCGAAAGATCTCGAAGAGGTGGATCTCGGCCCCGCCGGCCTGCGGGTTCGCACGATCCAGCCAGTTGACCAGCAGAATGTCCATCGGATCAGTCCAGCCGTCCGAGATCGTGCGCCACGCGATCGAGCACGCCGTTGACGAATGCTGGTGCCCGGGGCCCGGCGAACCAGTGCGCCAGCCGCACCGATTCGTCAATGACCACCTTGGCTGGTGTGGCACCGTCTTCCAGCTCCTGGATGCCCAGGCGAAGGATGTTGCGTTCAACCGTGCCGATGCGGTCCCAGCGCCAGTTGTCCGCGGCCGCGGCCGCGCGGCGATCAAGTGTCCCGAGATTGGCTATGACCCGGGCCGCGTGGGCTTCGGCAAGATCGAGCACGCGGGGCTTGGGGCGGATCAGTCGTCCCACGCCCCCGAGCGCCCGCTCGAGCGGACCGCCGCCAGCCAGCTCCCAGGCGTAGAGCAGCTGGAGTGCGCGAGCCCTGCCACGGGTGTCAACGCGCCGTTCAGCCACGACCGGACCGCGACTGCGCGAGCGCATCGGCAGCCACGATCGCGGCCTCAGCTGCTTCCCGGCCTTTGTTGCCGGCCGCGCCGCCGGCCCGCGCCATGGCCTGCTCCATCGAGTCCACTGTCAGGACGCCGAATCCGATCGGCAGGCCATGGCGCACCGCCACCGCGTTGAGCCCGCGCGCCGCCTCGGTCGCCACGAATTCGAAGTGTGGCGTCTCGCCGCGCACGACCGCGCCAAGCGCAACGAGGCATGCGTAGCGGCCGCTCGAAGCCAGCGAACTCGCGACGGCGGGAAGCTCGAACGCGCCCGGCACCCAGATGACATCCACATGCGCCGCCTGCATGCCGGCATCATCGCATGCGGAGCGTGCGCCCTCCAGCAGGCGTGCCGTCACGATTTCATGATACTGGCTGACGAGGATGGCCATACGGCCAGCCGCGCGCAGGCGCCCATGGATCTCAGTCATGGCTTCAGGAACACGTCAGAAGGTGAGCAGATGGCCAAGCTTGTCTCGCTTGGCCTCGAGATAGCCACGATTCTCGATCGTCCGACTGGCGATCAGCGGCACGCGCTCGACAATTTCGAGCCCGTAGCCATCCAGTCCGACCAGCTTGCGCGGATTGTTGGTCATGATCTTGATCGAGGACAGGCCCAGATCGCGCAGGATCTGGGCGCCAATGCCGTAGTTCCGCAGGTCGGGCGCGAAGCCCAGGCGCGTGTTGGCCGTCACGGTGTCGGCGCCCGTGTCCTGCAGGGCGTAGGCACGCAGCTTGTTGAGCAATCCGATGCCGCGGCCTTCCTGGTCCAGGTAGACAATCACGCCCTGACCCGCCTCGGCGATCTGCTGCATCGCGGCATGCAGCTGAAAACCGCAGTCGCACCGCGCCGAATGGAAGACATCGCCCGTCAGGCATTTCGAGTGCATGCGCACCAGGACATCCCGCTGGCCCGCCACCTCGCCCATGACCAGGGCCACGTGCTCCGCGCGGTCGACGTCATTGGAATAGCCCACGACGGTCCACTCGCCCGAGTCGGTCGGCAGACGCGCCTCCGCAACCCGGTGGACCAGACGCTCCGTCTGGAGGCGATGCGCCACCAATTGTGCGACGGTGACGAAGGTCAACCGGTGTTCGGCGGCGAACCGATGCAGCTCCGGCACGCGGGCCATGGTGCCATCGGGATTCAGGATCTCGCAGATGACGCCCGCCGGATACAGGCCAGCCAGGCGCGCGAGGTCCACCGCCGCCTCGGTGTGCCCGACCCGCTGGAGAACGCCGCCGGGCCGCGCCCGCAGCGGCGGGATATGCCCAGGCCGACGCAGGTCGGTGGGCTGGGTGGCCGGGTTGATCGCCACGTGGATGGTCGTGGCCCGGTCACTGGCGGAGATACCGGTCGAGACGCCGAAGCGCCGCTCGGCGTCGATCATGACCGCGAACGCGGTGCCGTGCTCCTCGGTGTTACGGTCGACTTGCTGGGGAATGCCGAGCTCGTCGCACCGCTCCGGCGTCAAGGCAAGGCAGATGAGACCACGGCCGTGCAAGGCCATGAAATTGATGTGTTCGGGCGTGACAAGTTCTGCCGCACAGATGAGGTCGCCCTCATTCTCGCGATCCTCGTCATCCACAACCACCACCATGCGACCGTTCCGCAGGTCGTCGATCGCCTGCTCCACCGTGCCGAATGCCATGCGCTCCCTCGGAAAGTGTTACGTCGGGCCACCGCGCGCGGTCAGGAGCGCATGCACATAGCGGCCAATGAGGTCTGCTTCCAAGTGCACCGCATCACCCGCACGGAGTCCGGCCAGCGTCGTATGCTGTAAGGTAAACGGGACGCACACGAGCCGGGCACGGTTGTGGCCTGGCATTGCGTTCACAGTCAGGCTGACCCCGTCCACCGTCAGCGAACCGCGCACGACCGAGATGGCGGCGACATCGTCGGGAAGAACGAGTTGGAGAATCCTCTCGTCCCCCTGCGTTTCGACACTGTCCACGCGTCCGACTCCGTCCACGTGCCCCTGAACCAGGTGTCCGCCGATCCGGTCGCCGATGCGAAGCGCCCGCTCGAGATTGACTCTGGTGCCGGCTTGGTAGCTCCCAATCCGTGTTCGCGCCAGCGTCGCCGGTACGGCATGCGCCTGAAACGCGTCCTCGCTGACCTGCTCCACCGTGAGGCACGCCCCGTTCACCGCGACCGACTCGCCCGCATCGAGCGCACCATACGGATGCGCAATCACCAGTACCCTGCCCCCGTCGCGATCGGTCGCCGTGATGACCGTCCCAATCGCAGTGACCAGGCCGCTGAACATCAGGCCCGATCCAGCACGACAAGCGTGTCCTGGCCAAGGGCGCGTCGCTCGACCACCGTCCATCGCGCCACCTCGTGAAGCGGGGGGTCAGCGAGACCCGGAAACGCCGGGCGGCCCAGCTCGCCGAGCCAGAGCGGGGTCAGCACGTGATAGAACCGGTCCACCGTCCCGGCGGCCATGAGCGCCGCGGCCAGCCTGCCACCCCCTTCGACCAGGAGCCGCTCGATTCCGAGCAGCCGTAGACGGTGCAGACCATCGGGCAGGTCATCCATCGGCAGGACCTCGACCCCCTCAGACCGGAGCGTGTCTGCAGCGCTGGACAGGGCGCGATCGCCTGCAGTGAGCACGATAGTCCGGAATTCGTCGGCCGTTGTCGCCACGCGAGAAGCGGGACTGGTGCTCAGCGCGCCATCGATGATGATGCGGACTGGGGTCTGACGTGGCTGCACTGCGCCGCGAACGGTGAGGGATGGGTCATCCAGCGCGACCGTGCCAGCGCCGACGGCGAGACCATCGAAGCCCGCCCTGAGCCAGTGCACCCACTCGCGCGCCTCGGGACCGGAGATCCACTGCGAGCGACCCTCATGATCGGCGATGCGACTGTCGACCGACGTCGCGAGCTTCAGGGCCACCCACGGGCGCTCACCGTTACGGAACCGATGCAGGAAAGCCGCGTTCTGCGCAGCAGCCAAGTCGGAAGCGACGCCTCGCTCGACCTGCAGTCCCGCCGCTGCCAGCAGGTCCATTCCGCCACCCGCCTCCGGATTCGGGTCGTCGAGCGCCGAAACCACCCGCGCCACGCCGGCCTCGAGGATGGCATCGGTACAGGCTGGCTGCTTTCCGGCATGACGGCACGGCTCCAGCGAGACGACCAGGGTGCCGCCGTGCGCCGCTGCGCCCGCCCGATCCAAGGCCATGCGTTCTGCATGGACGTCCCCGAACTCGGCGTGCCAACCCTCGCCTACGACTTCTCCCTGGTTCAGGACCACCGCGCCGACCAGCGGATTGGGATGCACACGCCCCCAGCCTCGCCAGGCGAGGCTGAGGGCGGACTCCATGGCCAGCTGTTCATCCATGTGCGGTGCCAGAGGTGAGACTGATGCCGTTGCCGCCGGCCCCTGACGCGCGTCGTGCGGACAGCAAATGGCAACAGGCCGGAGCCCGGGTTGTTACGGCAGAAGGAGGTGGCATCGATCAGTCGTCACTCGCGGAACCGCACCGACGGCGCACCGGGTTCGATGTCGCCCATCACCCAGGCATGGACCCCGGCTCGCTCCGCTGCGCTGCGGGCACGATCCACTGCCGCCTGCGGCAACACCGCCACCATCCCGACGCCAAGATTGAACACCTCGCGCATTTCCTCGGTGCTGATGCTGCCGGCCCGTTCGATGAAGGAGAACAGCGGCGGCAGGTTCCAGGTTCTCGGGTCAATGATGGCGGCGGCACCATCGGGCAGGATCCGCACCAGATTACCGGCGAGTCCACCACCGGTGATGTGGGCCAGCCCATGCACGTCCTCCAGCACCGGCTGAATCGAGGTCCAGTAACTGCGATGCACCGCGAGCAACGCGTCGCGCACCGTGACGCCGGCACCCGGCAGCTCGGCGTCCAGCGCGAGTCCGGATTCATCAAACAGCACCCGTCGCGCGAGCGTGTACCCGTTGGTGTGCAGTCCGGTCGAGGCATAGCCGAGCAGCACGTCGCCCGGTACGATCCGGTCGCCGTGCAAGGCTTGCTCTTCTTCGACCAGACCAATGATGGTACCGGCCAGGTCAAAATGACCTGGCTGGTACAGCCCCGGCATCTGCGCGGTCTCGCCGCCAGCGAGTGCCATGCCGTGCTGACGGCATCCGCGTGCGACACCTTCGACGATGCCGGCGACTACATCGTCCCTGAGTCCGGCCCCGGCGACATAGTCCATGAAGGCGACCGGGCGTGCGCCGTGCACCAGGATGTCATTCACGCTGTGGTTGACGAGGTCCTCGCCCACCGTGTCGTACGACTCCGCCTCCAGCGCCACCAGGACCTTGGTGCCGACGCCGTCGGTGCTCATCACCATCACCGGCCGGCGCATGCCCTCCGGCACGCGCACCATCCCCCCAAACGCCCCCACGGCGCCAAGGGAAAGACTGGTGCGCGTCGTGGCGACCGCCCGACCAATCCGCGCCTTGGCGCGTTCCGCGCCTGCGAGGTCGACACCCGCCTCGGCGTAGCGCCGGCGGCCACCACTCACGGCGTCTCCTCCGGCAGGTCGACATGCGTCATGGCGCGGAAGGCGCGAGCCCGCGCCTCCACGTCAGCCACCGTAAGG
Organism: uncultured Gemmatimonadales bacterium; assembly: GCA_963798915.1. Taxonomy (GTDB): domain Bacteria; phylum Gemmatimonadota; class Gemmatimonadetes; order Gemmatimonadales; family GWC2-71-9; genus CAMLHP01. Next base: position 247,031 of record CAWCVB010000006.1, read on the forward strand.
CCGTCGAATCCGCGAATGCCGAACTGCGACACGGCGTACGATCCCATGGCCGCGCCGTAGATCATGGCGCGGCGAAGATTGTCGTCCGAGACGACGCCGTTGCGCGCGAGATACGCCATGAAGCCACCGGCGAAGGAGTCACCGGCCCCGGTGGGATCGAAGACCTCCTCGAGCGGAAAGGCTGGCGCATAGAACGTGCGATGCTCGTCCATGAGGAGTGCGCCATATTCGCCCTGCTTGATGACAACTCGCCGAGGGCCCTGCGCAAGAATCCATCGCCCGGCGCGATGGATGTTCCAGTCGCCCGACAGTTCGCGCGCCTCGCCGTCGTTGACCATGAGCAGGTCCACCTTCTTCAGCAGCTTCATCAGCACCGGCTTCTTGCTCTGGATCCAGTAATTCATGGTATCGCAGGCCACGAGCTCGGGCTGGTTTATCTGATCCAGCACGCCCAGCTGCAGCTCGGGGTCGATATTGCCGAGAAACACGAACCGGGCGTCGCGGGAAGATTCGGGAAGTTTGGGCTGGAAGTGTGCAAAGACGCCGAGCCTGGTTTCCAGGGTTTCCCGGCTCTGCAGGTCGTACGAGTACTTGCCTTTCCATCGAAAGCTTTCGCCCTTGGCGCGTTCGACCCCGGCCCAGTCGATCCCGCGCGGCGCCAGGCGCTCGAGTTCCCCTATGGGGTAGTCGTCACCGACGACCCCGACCACCTGCACCGGGTGGAGCAGTGCCCCGGCGACGCTGAAGTAGACGGCGGAACCGCCCAGCGCGTCCGCGGTTTCGCCGAACGGGGTGTAGACGGAATCGAGGGCGACACTGCCAACGACGAGCAGGCTCATCACGTCACATCCGGTCGGGGGCGGAGAGTCCGAGGAGGGCGAGTCCGTTGGCGAGAACCACCCGGGCCGAGCGGGCGAGCAACAGGCGGTTCCGCTCGATCGCAGCGGGTTCGCCGACGGTGCGGGTATGATGGTACCAGCCATGCACCACAGTGGCCAGCTCTTCCAGAAAGACGCAGATCCGGTGCGGCTCTGACTCCGCGGCAGCCCGCTCCACCAGTTCCGGGAAGGCGGCAAGCTTCTTGAGCAGGTCCATGTCCTGTGGCGCCGGCAAGTGCGCCACCTCGAGGGCGCCGCTCACCTCAGCGGGCTCGAGCTCAGCCGTGCGGAAGATGCCCGAGAGCCGGGCGTGCGCCATCTGGACATAGAAGACCGGATTCTCGTCGGTCTGCTTCCGCGCCAGCTCGACATCGAAAATCAGTGGCGTATCGCCCTTGCGCATGAGGAAAAAGTAGCGGGCCGCATCGGGCCCGACCTCATCGAGCAGCTCCCGGAGCGTGATGAACGTACCGGCACGCTTCGACATTTTTACTTCCTCGCCGCCACGCACCACCTTGACCAGCTGCACCACCGCCACGTGAAAATGCTCATCCGGGTGACCAAGCGCCCGAAGGGCGGCCCGGACGCGTGGGATGTAGCCGTGATGGTCCGCCCCCCACACGTCGATCAACCGGTCAAACCCGCGCGAGAACTTGTCGGCATGATAGGCGATGTCCGGCAGGAAGTAGGTGTAGGACCCATCCTGCTTCCGGAGCACGCGATCCTGATCGTCGCCAAAGTCGCTGGTGCGAAACCAGAGGGCGCCATCCTTCTCGAATGTGAGTCCGCGCGCCTCGAGGTCCGCCAGCGCAGCGGCCACCTCGCCCCGGTCGTAAATCGCCTGCTCAGAACTGACCACGTCGAAACGGACCCCGAAGTCGGCGAGATCGCGGTCCTGTTCCTCACGCTGCATGGCGACCGCAAGCTGGCGGCAACGGGCTATCCCCTCGGTCGCGGGCAGCTCGGCGAATGCGGCGCCCTCCCGTGACAGGATCTGCGCAGCGGCCTCGGCGAGGTACTCGCCGTGGTAACCGCCCTCGGGAATGGCAACGTCGCGCCCAGCTGCCATCTGTATCCGCGCCCACAGACTTTCAGCCAGCCGGTCAATCTGGACCCCGGCATCGTTCACGTAGAACTCGCGCACAACCGAGGCGCCGGCCCACTCCAGCAGCGAGGCAATGCCATCGCCCAGGGCGGCGCCACGGCCATGTCCAACGTGGAGCGGACCGGTTGGATTGGCAGACACGAACTCCACGTTCACGCGCCGGCCCGCATACGACGACCCTCGGCCATAGCCGGGTCCGTCCGCGAGCATGCGGGCATGTTCCGCCACCAGATGGACGTCACTGAGCCAGAAATTGACGAAGCCCGGTCCGGCAATCTCGGTGCGCGCCACGAGGCCGGGCGGCAGCTCCAGCACGTCGATCAGTTCCTGAGCCACGCCGCGTGGATTGACTCGTCGCTCGCGAGCGACAACCATGGCGAGATTGGTCGCAAAGTCGCCATGGCCAGCATCGCGCGGGCGCTCGAGAACAAAGTCCGCGTGCGGAGCACCCAGGCGCGCTGCGGCGGACCGCAGTGCCGCCCTGAGGACGTCCGTCACTCCTTCGACTTTCCGCTGGAATCCTTGGCAGGCGCAGCTGAGGGGGCAGGTGTCTTGGCGGCCGGCGCCTTCTCCGCGGGCTTGGCGGGCTCCGCACCGCCCGATTCAGCTGGCGCCTTGGCCGGCCCCTTGCCGTCCTTGCCATAGTCGGTGATGTAGAAGCCGGTGCCCTTGAATACCAGCCCCGCCCCGCCGGAAATCTGGCGGCGGGCAGGTGCGCCGCATTCGGGGCATCGGGTGACCGGTCGTTCGCTGATCTTCTGGCGCCTCTCAAAGAAGTGGCCATTGGAGCAGCGATATTCGTACGTGGGCATGCTTCCCCTTTTTTACATCAGTCCGGATTGGGAACAGCCGGGAAATTTAGCCGCCGCGGGGAGCGCGCTCAAGCAGCGCAGCCCGCTCAGGAGGGCCGGTACTCGCCCCAGACGGAACGCAGCACGTCGCTGATCTCACCAATGGTGGCGCGGGACTTGACTGCGCCAAGGATCTGCGGCATGAGCGCCGCGTCGGGCTCCTGGGCGGCCGCCTGCAACGCCGACAGCGCGCGGCTGACTGCCGTCCCGTCACGCGACGACCGGACCTGTTGCAACCGTGCGACCTGCTGGCGGGCCAATTCAGAGTAATCGGGCGCCTGTGGAGTCGGCGCGGCGGAGTCGTCACTGAAGCGATTGACCCCCACGACCACCTGCTCGCCCCGCTCCTGGCGTTGCTGCTGCCGCCACGCACTCTCGGCGATCGCCTTCTGGAAGTATCCCCGCTCCACCGCTGCGGCGGCCCCACCCAGGGCATCGACCTCGATGATCAGCCGTCGTGCACCCGCCTCGAGTTCGTCCGTCATGTGCTCCACGAAATAGCTGCCCGCGAGCGGATCCACCGTTTGCCCGGTGCCACTTTCGTAGCCCAGGATCTGCTGGGTACGCAGTGCCAGCGTGGCGGAGGCCTCGCTCGGGAGCGAAAGCGCCTCATCGTAGCCATTGGTATGCAGTGACTGGGTGCCGCCCAGAATGGCAGCGAGGGCCTGCACGGCCACCCGCACCACGTTGTTCAATGGCTGCTGGGCCTGCAGCGTGACGCCGCCGGTCTGGGTATGGAACCGGAGCCGGCACGCGGCGTCCCCAGCTCCAAAGCGTTCGCGCAGGAGCCGAGCCCAGAGTCGTCGAGCGGCGCGGAATTTGGCCGCCTCCTCGAACAGATCATTATGGCTCGCAAAGAAGAAGGAAAGCCGGGGCCCGAACGTATCGATGTCGAGGCCCGCTTTGCGCGCGACGCCGACATACTCCAGCCCATTGGCCAGGGTAAATCCGATTTCCTCCACCGCGGTCGCACCCGCCTCGCGCATGTGATAGCCGCTGATCGAGATGGGATTGAAATTCATTGCTTCCTGGCTGACGTAGCGGAACACGTCGGCGATCAGGCGAAGCGACGGACCTGCGGGATAGATATACGTGCCCCGGGCGATGTACTCCTTCAGGATATCGTTCTGGATGGTGCCTGAGAGCCGGTCGCGCGAGACCCCCTGCTCCTCCCCGACGACGATGTACATGGCGAGCAATACGGCCGCCGTGGCGTTGATCGTCATGGAGGTGGACACCTGGTCCAGCGCGATTCCGCGAAAAAGGTCCGCCAGGTCGTCAACCGTATCGATCGCAACGCCAACCCGACCCACCTCGCCCGCGGCCATGGCGTGGTCGGAGTCATATCCCATCTGGGTCGGGAGGTCGAAGGCGGTCGAGAGCCCGGTCTGGCCGCTGGCGAGCAGGCTTCGGAAACGCGCGTTGGTTTCCTCCGCCGTGCCGAAGCCGGCATACTGCCGCATGGTCCAGAGCCGGTCGGTGTACATGCCCGGATAAATGCCGCGGGTAAACGGAAACGCTCCCGGGGCGCCAAGTTCCTCCGCCGAATCGCCGCGCCAGTCGTCCGGCCCGAAGACCTTCTTCACAGCACCGGTGCGGCCAGCGGCCCAGCCGGCCGCGGCTCGATCCTGAGCCGGCGCAGCGTGTCCGCCACGTACCCCACGTCTTCACGCGAGCCGATCACAAGCGGGATCCGCTGGTGGAGTGCCGTCGGCACAACGTCGAGGATGCGGTTGAGGCCATCGGTGGCCGAACCCTGGGCCTGCTCCGCGATGTACGCCATCGGTGCGGCTTCGTAGAGCAGGCGCAGCTTTCCCCTCGGGTTCTTCGTGTCGGCAGGATAGAGGAAGATGCCGCCCGCGATGAGGTTCCGATGGAAGTCCGCCACCAGCGAGCCGATGTAGCGCGAGTTCTTGCCGCGAATCTCCTCGGGGCGGTCCCCGTGAAAGCCTCGCACCACGTACTGCATGGCGCGGTCCCAGCGCGCGAAATTGCTCTCGTTGACGCTGTAGTAGGTTCCCACCCGTGGAATGACGATGCGCGGATGGCTGAGCAGGAATTCACCCACCGTCGGATCCAGGGTGAAGCCGTGCACCCCCTGGCCCGTGGTATAGACCATCATCGTGCTCGAACCGTACATGACATAGCCGGCCGCCACCTGGTGGCACCCGGCCTGGAGAATGTCTTCCACCGTCCCGCGACCCTCCATCGAGCGCCGGCGATAGACGCTGAAGATCGTCCCGACGGCGCCGTTCACGTCAATATTCGACGACCCGTCCAGCGGATCGAACATCACCGCGTACTTGCCCGCTTCGAACTGGGGCGGCACCTGGATGATGTCGCCTTCTTCCTCCGAGCACATGACGCAGACCCGCCCCGTATGACTCAGGCAGTTCTTGATGATCTCGTTGGCCAGGACGTCGAGCTTCTGCTGGTCCTCGCCCTGAACATTGCCGCTCCCGGCCGCGCCCAGGATGTCCACCAGACCGGCGCGGCGAATGGCCGCCGCGATCATCTTGGCGGCCAGCGCAATGTCGTACAGGAGGTTCGACAGCTCTCCGGTCGCTTCGGGATAGCGATCTTCCTGATCGAGAATGAACCGCTCGATGGTTGTCGCGCTGGTGATCACGGCTCCATCTCCTGCGCTGGGGGCTGGTACTCGGCGCGCCGACGTCTGCCGGCGACGCTCACGTGGTAGCCGTCGGTGGTCACCGCGATGGATCCGTCCTGGTCCGTTCGCCATACGGCGATGCCGTGCTGTGCAAGTCGTGCCAGCGCTTGCTGGCTCGGGTGACCATAGCGATTGTGGCCAACACTTACGACTGCGAGTTCTGGGTGCAACTCATCGAGCCATCGGTCGCCGCTTGCCCAGCGGCTTCCATGGTGGCCCACCTTGAGCAGGTCCACCCGGCCCACCGATCCGGCCATGCGCGTTTCGGCGGGAAATCCGGCGTCGCCGGCGAGAAGCGCGCGAAACGCCCGGTACTCCACCAGCAGCACCGCCGAGTCCTCGTTGAGATCAAGGCCCCATGCGGCCCAGGCCGTGTCTGGATGCAGCACTGTGAATCGGACGCTGTCGATCTCGAAATGCAGGCCTGAGCGGGCTGGCCGCCAGCGGGCGCCGTCCTCCGCCACCGCGGCAAGGAAGTCGGTGTAGACCGGATCGGCCACGAGTTCACCCGGCTCCACGACCACGCCGGTCCGGACCTGATCCAGCACCGCCGGCGCTCCGCCAATGTGATCGGCATGCGCGTGAGAGATGATCATCACGTCGAGCCGGTGCACTCTGTGGCGGGCCAGGAACGGCAGTACCACGCGCCGGCCGGCGTCGGATGTGGGAGAGCGCGGGCCGGCGTCCACCAGCACCCAATGGCCGTGCGGCGTGCGAATGGCCGCGCCGTCGCCCTGTCCCACATCGAGAAAATGTAACGTGAGGCCATCGCGGCCGTCACCCGCGGGGGCCGGCAGCACGGCCAGCGCGGCGATCCACGACGCGAGCGCCAGCGTCGCTGCAACTCGCCGGGCTGCCTCCGGGAGTGTGACGAAGGGTCCGGCTGCCCACCGGACCGCCATCAGCACGACTCCGGCGCCGACGGCAGAAGCCAAGGTGGGCGGCACAAGCAGGCACCCGTGAGGTAATGCGGCACCGGCGCGCGCCAGGAGCTCGAGGGCGTGGAGCCCAAGCCCAGCGCCCGCAGCGAGCGCTCCAGCGAGACCCGGCAGCACAGGATGGACCAGGAGACTGGCGACGACCCCGGGCACCGCCAGGGCGGCCAGCGGGATGGCCGCGAGGTTGAGGACAATGCCGATCAGCGGCACGGTTCCGAAGATTCCTGCTGTGATCGGAGCGGTCGCGAGGGTGGCGCCGGTGGACGTCGCGACCAGCCGTGGGAGAGTGCGCGCACTGAGGACTCGTTCGCACCACGCCGCCGCCCACGCGGCGCCCGCCAGGGCCGCCACCGAGAGCCAGGCTCCCACCGAAACGACGGCCCACGGGTCGCCCAGGGCCACCAGAAGGCAGGTAAGCGCGAGCAGGGGTCCGAGCGACGCGTGACGTTGGCGCTGCAGCTGGGCGGCCCCGAGCAGGCACAGCACCGCGGCGCGCGTCGCTGGCGCGGGCCAGCCCAGGAATCCGGCGTAGGCGACGCCAACCGAAGCGCCACACCACAGCGCCCGCCGCCGGTCAAAACCCAGGGCACGCACCGCGAGCACGATCCAGGCGACAATGAGCCCGACGTGAAACCCGGAGATGCTGAGCAGATGCACCAGGCCACTGCTGGCGAAGCTCCGCTTGATCTCGGGATCGAGGCTGCCGCGTGCGCCGAGCACAAGGGCATCCACCAGGGGCGCGCGCGCGCCGTAGAGCATACGACTCGAGCGTGCCAGCTGGCGGCGGATCCGTTCGGACGGCGTGGGATGGTCACCCAGGCCGTGGAGATCGTGCGCGACCAGGATGCCGCCGACCAGCCCCAGGGGGCCGCTTCGCGACAGCCATCGCCCCCGGACCCGGACAACCCTGCCCGCCGGAAGCGTTTTTCCCGCCGGCAGGAGCATTGTTACCCGGCCACGACAGCCGGCGGCAAGCGGCGTCGCCGATGCCTGGCCGTGGCCCTCGCCCTCATCATGCAGGCGCAGGGTCAGCTCGATGCTGCCCGATGGAAGACGTGCGGCGCAGGCCTGGGCGGCGGACCACCGGGCCGTACGGCCGGTCGCCACGCCCAGCAGCACGGCCACCCCCGCGAAGCGCAGGTGTCCCTTGCTCGTCGAGAGCAGGACGGTCAGCGCCAGCACGCAGCACAGTCCCCAAAAATGCGAAAGGCCGGTCAGCAGACCGGCCCCGAAAACCAGGATGAACATCGAGCCAGCGCGCGCCGGCCCCATCAGCCCGAGCTCATGAGTCCGGTCGGGCCGCGGTGCGACCACAGCGGGGAGCCTGGTTCACTCGCTTGAAGCCCTGCATCACGATGACTTCGATCTGCGCACGGGATTGATCCTTCTCCAGGGCCAATTCCGTCATGACGCTCCCTTCCCGGGTGTTGACGTAGCGCGCCGGCAGCCGATTGAGTGCGTAAATCAGGACGTCTCCGCGGCATGTCTCGCAACCGCAGAAATCCGGAAAGTGGGTGAGCAGACCATCGTAAGCGGCTTCCACATGCTCTTCGGCCATGTTCTTGATCATAGCAGTGCCAATCCCCTTTCCTGCATCATCATCCCGGTGAAAGTCGAACCAGTCGAACCCGTCAGCCGCACGGTCACGTACCGGCCGATATCGGCTGGACCCAGGGGCAACAGCACCATCTGGTTCCCCCGGGTACGGCCCAGCATCATCCCGCCCCGACGAGCGGGTCGCTCGACCAGCACCTCATGCCCGGTGCCAACCCGGCCCAGATTTCGCTGCCGGGTCTGGGCTCGCACCAGGACAATGAGGCGGGCCAGTCGTTCCGACGACTCCTCATCGCTGACCGCCTCCTTCATGCGGGTCGCCGGGGTCCCGTCCCGGGGCGAATACTTGAACGTGTACGCGTCGTCAAAGCCCGCCTCGGTGACCAGTGACAACGTTTCGGCAAACTGCGCCTCGGTTTCGCCCGGAAAGCCGACGATGATGTCGGTCGAGAACGTGATGCCGGGAATGGCGCTCCGGAGCCGCTCGACGACGGCCAGGTATTGCTCCCGCGAATAGCGCCGCAACATCCGCCGCAGCACCGCATTGGAGCCGCTCTGGACCGGCAGGTGGACGTGCTCACAGACCGCCGGCGTGCTGGCCATGGCTTCGATGACGCCGGATGTGAACTCTGTCGGATACGGACTGGTGAACCGAAGGCGTCGAATGCCGTCCACCGCACCCACCTGGCGCAACAGCTCGCCAAAATCGTGAGTGCCGTCGTGATAACTGTTGACCGTCTGCCCCAGCAGGGTCACCTCGGTGGTGCCCTGAGCCGCCAGTCCGCGTACCTCGTCCACGACATCCAGGAGCTTACGACTCCGCTCCGCACCGCGCGTGTACGGAACAATGCAGAAGGTGCACCGGAAATCGCATCCGCGCTGCACCGTGACGAACTGCGTCGGGCCTGGCTGCCGGATCGGTGGCACATCTTCGTAGTGCTCCCACGATCGAAACCCGGTGTCGACGACCCGGGCACCGCCGGCACTCTCATCGAGCAGCGCCGGCAGGCTCCGGTACACATCAGGCCCAGCGACGAGATCCACCCGTGGCACCGCTTCGAGCAGCATCGGTCCGAGTCGCTGGGCCATGCAGCCCACCACTCCGAGTACGTCCCCTGGTCGCTTGTGGCGCTGCAACTCACCGACCCGGCCCACAACGCGCTGTTCGGCATTGTCGCGGACTGCGCACGTATTCACCAGCATCACGTCCGCATCTTCGGGCGACTCGGTCCGTTCGTAGCCGGCGCGGCCCAGCACTCCGAACATCAGTTCGGTGTCGGCCACGTTCATCTGGCAGCCGTACGTTTCGATGTAGACTCGCTTGGTCATGATCAAGGTCGCAGGGTGACGCCCGCTGCCAGCAGGACGGCCGATTCGTGGTATCCGCCCACAGCAGTCCGCCTCACATAGTCCAACGAGAGTGAGACCAGTCCCGTCGGTGATCCGGCAGAGCCCTGCCGCGCAACGACCATCGCCGTACCCAGGGCCAGCCCCATCTCGCGCGGCTGAGCACCGGAGGTGGCCGGAAATGGCAAGGTTCGGTAATGCGCCCCGACTCGAAGCGGCAGGCGATCGGGGTCGCGGGCACTGCGCAGCCACTCCGCACCGGCGGAGATATCCACCGTGTTCCGCGCACCGGTACCTCCCAGAGCGCGCAGGTCGGAATCGGCCGCACCCCAGCGCCTCGAACTGACCGTCGCGGCCAGATCCAGTCGCGCCGCCGGACGCCATCGGAGCGATCCGCCGAACGACCAGGGCAGTTCCACGGCACCTACCCGGCTGCTGTCGCGGTCAACATTCGCGTGCCCATCGAGTCGCACGAAGGCGGCCAGCGCGGCGTGATGGCCAATGGCCCGCAGGAGCCCGGCGGACACGCCGAGACCAGCATAGGAAATCTCCGCCTTCTGGTTCACCGGCTGATAGAGCGTGTCACCGAAGGCCCGGCTCAAGGAGATACGGGCGCTGCCGGTGATAACGTGAAGCCCGGTGCCGAGACTCCATCCCGATTGGCGAATCGCCGCCAGCAGCCCAAGGTCGCTCAGACCGCCGGTCGAGGTCAGCGTGTCGAAGACCGGAACAGGCGAGCCCCGCAAATCGACCGTATCGGCGGCAGGCAGGAGGAAATCCCGGTCGGTGTAGTTCGCAAAGGTCGCGCCGAGGGCAAGGGACGTTCCGGGAATGGGACCGCCGACTGCCACGAGCGGAAAACGGGTATCACGCCCAGTCGCCGACTGCTGCGGACCCGACGAGGACCGGTAATTCTGCAGTATCGTGAAGGAAGCGTTGAATCGCGCATACTCGCGCACGGCTGCGGGATTGACCGCTGAGGTCGGATCGAACAGCCCGAAACTGCCGCCGGTCGCAAGGGCGCGGGGCGACATCTGGCGGCTGGTGAGCCCGAGGCCGTTGACGCCGAACTGGGAGGACTGGGCCAGCACGGTTCCCGGAATGGCCAGGAGAAAGACCGCAAGGAGCCGCCGCACTATTGGACCTCGAAGGGATATGGCAACGCGTAGGTAATCCGGATGGCGGGCCGCGCCCCGGGCGTTCGGCTGGAGCCGAAATGCGCCAGCCCGAAGGTGGATGCCTCTGGCGTGAGCGCCAGGATCAGCGAGGATGGAATTCCGTCGGCGCTGTTCCAGAGTCGCGCCACGCTCGTGACATCGAGCGCGAGCGAGTCGCTGTCGCCGGCATGCAGCTCATGCGTGGTGATCAACTCCGCCGCTGTCTGGATCCGCGGGGACTTGGGACCGAGATCCGAGAAGACGCCCTCGATGTCGAGCAAGGTCGTGTCGCCGGTTATTGCGCGCACCGGCTGCACCGGAACCAGGATCAGCGTGGCACGTACGATCTCGGCCGAATCGGTGATGCGCTGCGGTACGCTGAAGCGCAGGATGGAGCGGGCGGAGGGCAGCCCGCCCGCGACCAGGGTGTCCGATCCTGGCGGCGCCATCGGCGCGTCGGTCAGCGTGGCGTTGAACAGCACGATGCGCGGAATTTCCTGCACCACCGTCGTATCCGGCAGCGCGGCGCGCAGCCAGGAGATGAATTCAGGACCCGCGGTTCCTGCACCAGCCGACCCGATGGCGACGCCACTGGGCGTCGGGCTGTTCAAACGGTACGCCAGGCGCAGCACGTTGCTGTCGGCAGGCGCAAACGCCACCTTCGCCAGGTCGGCACCGGCAAAGCGCAGTCGCACCGAGCCGGACGTCAGGTCGTCCGGGAGCGCGATGGTTCCCAGCCGATGATCCTCCGTGAGCGCCCCGGCAACATCCGCGTAGGTGGTGTTCGAGTCCAGCGCTATCGCCGCTGGGAGCCGGAAGACGTCCAGCGTGAGGCCGGTGGCGGCTGGATCGCGTCCCAGCACGGTGAGCGATAGAATGACGGAATCCCGTTCCGCCGCCCGTAACGTGTCCTGGTAGGAAATTGAGTCGAGCGCCCGGGCAAAGCGCACCACGCCGATGGACTGCGCGCCGTCAAAGCCATCCGAGAGCAGCAGCCTGATGCCCTGCGACGAACTCACAAAGCCGGCATAAGTACTGTCGCGCTCGGCGGGGATGACCGTGTCGCGTACAAGCAGGTGCTCGGCGGGACAATTGCCCGGACAGTCACCGGGGGCCGTTAACCGTTCGCTGCAGCCCGCCACACCGGCGACGCCCAGCAACAGCAGGAGTTGCCTCATGCCAGCGACTCCGGTCCGAAGGCGGCAGGCAGGAGATCCCGCACGATCCACTGCGTCCGGGTGGACCTGCCAATGCCCTCGACGACCAGGTCGAGGTTGAATTCGGCCAGCACCTGCCGACAGGCGCCGCATGGTGCCGCCGGCGGATCGGTGTCGCTCACCACCACAACCCGCCGAAAACCACGGGCTCCCTGGCTGAGCGCCGCCGCGAGGGCCGAGCGCTCAGCACACATCGTAAGGCCGTACGAGGCATTTTCCACATTGCACCCGGCAAAGATGGCTCCATCCTCCGCCTCGATCGCGGCTCCAACCCGAAAATGTGAATAGGGAGCGTACGCGTGCGCCTGCGCCGCGCGCGCGGCCAGCTCCAGTCCGTCTGTCACGTCCAGACCTCGTTGAGAAATGAGGTGCCCGCGGCGAGCGGGCCGGCCCCCAGAAATTCGGCCACCGTCTGCCCCACATCGGCAAAGGTGGCCCGCCGTCCCAGGGAAACAGGCCGCACTCGCGGGCCGGCCACCAGCAGAGGAACCACTTCTCGGGAATGATCCGTGGAAGGGGTCGTGGGATCGTTGCCGTGATCGGCCGTAAAGATAATGACGTCGTCGCGCCGAAGCTTCCCGAGCAGCCGCGGCAGCGCCGCATCGAGCTCCTGCAGGCCGCCAAGAAAGCCGGCCACGTCATTGCGGTGACCCCAGGACTGGTCAAATTCGATCACGTTGGCAAACAGCAAGCCACGCTCCATGCTGGTCAGGGCCTCGTCCAGCAAGGTGTACGCCGCCTCATTGGTCGGCGCGTGCGTCGCACGGATGTGACGAGAGGCGAACAGGTCGTCAACCTTGCCCACGCCAACCCGCGGAATGCCGCGCTCGGCAAGCGCGTCGAGCAGAGTGCCGCTGGGCGGCGGCAGGCTGTAATCCCGCCGACCGGCGGTCCGGATCCAGGCGCCGTCCTCACCCCGGAAGGGACGCGCGATGACCCGCGAAACCGCATGCTCACCGTGGAGCATCGCACGCGCAATCCGGCACGCCGAGTAGAGTTCCTCCAATGGCACCACGGCCTCGTGGGCCGCGACCTGAAAGACGCTGTCGGCGGAGGTGTAGACAATCCAGTCACCCGTCCGGACATGCTCCTGCGCCAGCTGCTCAAGGATGGCCGTCCCCGACGACGCGCGATTGCCCAGGATCCCTCGGCCGGTCAACCGGCTGAACTCCTGGACGACGTCTTCCGGAAAGCCAGCGGGATATGTCGGGAACGGTCTGTCCAGAATGACGCCACAGATTTCCCAGTGTCCCGTGGTGCTGTCCTTGCCCGGGCTGACAGGTTCAGCCGTGCCCCATGCCGCACCCGCCCCCGTCACGGCTGAAATTCCCTCGAGTGGCGCGCAGCGACCGAGGCCCAGCGCCTCGAGATTGGGCAGCGCCAGTCCGGAACCGGCCAGAACATTCGCGAGCGTATTGCTCCCGCCGTCCCCATACGCAACGGTATCGGGCGCCGCTCCGATGCCCAGTCCGTCGAGCACGACGATAGCGGCACGGCGCTCGCTCACGGGGAGCCGGCGTACCGACGCGCGACCCGTGGAGCGAGCGCGGTGAGCAGTTCGTACGAGATGGTCCCGGCCAGCGATGCCTGTTCGTCCAGCGTCACCAGACCTCCAAAGATGGTGGCGATATCGTCCGGCCGAGTGCCGGCGCGCGCCTCGACCACCGTCATGTCCATGGTGATCCGGCCGAGAACAGGGACCCGTTTGCCATTGAGTTCCGCCACGCCGCGGCCCGAGGCTGACCGGAGCCAGCCGTCGCCATAGCCGGCGGCAATGACGGCGACCCGGGTAGCCACCTTGGCGCGCCAGGTGGCGCCATAACTCGCCGTCTGGCCCGGGACGAGTTGCTCCACCGCGACGACCCGGGCCTGGAAGCGCGCCACCGGCTCGGGATCCCGCCCTCCGGCACGTCCGCCGTACAGAAAGATGCCTGGCCGCACCAGATCGGCGGCCCATTCCGGATTTCGCAGCAACGCGGCGCTGTTGGCGGCGTGAACCAGCGGCGGCCGGCCGATCGCATCGACGGCTCGCTGGAAGTCGGCCCATTGCACCGGAAGGGTGCCCGGATCCTCGTCGGCGGAGTGGAAGTGCGTCGCGATCCCCTGGTAGCCCGCGGCGTCTCGCAGCAGCGTCCGCAAGGCATCACATTCGCCAGGTGCACCGGTGGCCTGGAACCCGCCACGCGCCATTCCGGTATCGATCCCGATGTGGAATGGGAGTTCGCCGGTGAGCTGGACCCAGGCGCGCACAGAGTCGAGGTCGGCCAGCAACGGCGTCAGCCTGTCGTGCGCCAGCGCCGCCAGCCAGCTCGGCGGACACGGGGTGCAGACCAGGATAGGGAGCTCAACACCTGCCGCCCGCAGTTCCCGTCCCTCTCCCGGGCTCGCCACGCCGAATCCCCACGGATCGAGCGGCAGCAGCGCGCGTGCGACGGCGACGGCACCGAGCCCGTAGCCGTTAGCTTTGACCATGGGCAGCAGGCGCGCGCCGGTGGCTGACGCCACACAGCGGGCGTTGCGGACCATGGCAGCGAGGTCCACGTCCACCCAGGCGCGTTCGAGCTGGTCAGGAGGCAGGGCGGTCGTCACGGTGGCGCGAATCATATTTCCGACGGGAGAAGCGATGCAAGGCAAGCCGGCGTTGCGGAGGGTGATGGACCTGGTCGCCGACCTTCGAGAGCGCTGTCCCTGGGACCACGCGCAGACCCGTGCAACGCTCCGCCCGTATCTGGTCGAGGAGGTCCTCGAGCTGGACCATGCCATCGCGAGTGGAGATGCCGACGCCATCCGTGAGGAACTCGGCGACTTCATGCTGCATCTGGCTTGGCAGCTGGTGCTGTCGGAAGCTGAGGGCAGTATCACTGCGGACGCTCTTGCCGATCAGGTCGTGCGCAAGATGCAGCGGAGGCATCCGCACCTCTTTGATCTCGGGCCGCGCGAGCCGTGGGAATCGCTCAAGCGGCGCGAGCGCGCTGGCGGCACCCTGGATGGACTTCCCCCTCTCTTCCCGCGCTGCTCATGGCCTTTCGCCTGCAGGAGCGCGCGGCCTCGGTCGGGTTCGACTGGCCTGATGTCAACGGGCCGCTGGAAAAGGTACGGGAGGAGACGGCGGAGGCGCAGGCGGCCTTGGGCGAAGCCAGCCCCGAGGCCATCCAGGACGAGCTGGGCGACCTGCTCTTTGCCGTCGTGAACCTGGCCCGGAAGGCGGGCGTTCAGCCGGAAGCCGCGCTGGAGCGCGCCAACGCCAAGTTCGCCAGCCGATTTCGCCAGATGGAGCTGATGGCGCGACAGCGCGGCATCACGATGGAGGACGTTGGGCTTGAGCACCTTGACCGGCTCTGGGACGAGGTAAAGCGGGAAGGTCCGGTCACCGCTCCCTAGTCGGCCCGGGTCAGGGATAGAGCCGGTGCAGCTGACGGGGGAACGCAATGGCCTCGCGGATGTGGGGCAGCCCGCAAATCCATGCCACGGCACGCTCGACGCCAAGCCCGAATCCCGAGTGCACAAAGCTGCCGTACCTGCGCAGGTCCAGATACCAGCCGTAGGCGTCCGGGTTGAGCCCCTGCGCCTTGATGCGTGCAAGGAGTCGCTCGTAGTCATCCTCGCGCTGGGATCCGCCGATGATCTCGCCGTACCCCTCAGGGGCCAGGCAGTCATTGTTCAGTACCGTCCGCGGGTCGGCCGGATTCTCTTTCATGTAGAATGCCTTCACCTCGCGCGGATAATTGAACACGAAGACGGGCCGGTCGTACTCCTGGGCAAGCAGCGTCTCATCGTCGCCACCGAGATCGCGCCCCCATTCGATATCCGATCCCAGCTGCCTGAGCCGGGTCACCGCGTCCGTGTAGGAGATGCGGTGAAAGGGCGCCTGCACGTGCGCGAGTGGCGCCGTGTCGCGCTCCAGTTCCGCCAGTTCCGCCGAACGGCGATCGAGGACTCGCGCCACGACAAAGCTGAGGAACTCTTCCTGCAGCCGCATGTTGTCGTCCGAGTCATTGAAGGCGACCTCCGGCTCGACCATCCAGAACTCGGTCAGATGCCGGCGCGTCTTGCTCTTCTCGGCCCGGAAGGTGGGCCCGAAGCAGTAGACCCGGCCAAGGGCCGCGGCGGCGGCCTCGAGGTACAACTGGCCGGTCTGGGCCAGGTAGGCGGTGCCCAGGTCGAAATATTCGGTGGCAAACAGGTTGCCGGCCTCTTCCCCGATGGCGCCGGTCAGGATCGGCGTGTCCACCAGGGTGAAGTCGCGCTCGTAAAAGAAGTCCCGGACGCCCTGAACGAACTCGTGGCGCACGCGGGCGATTGCCGCCTGGCGGCGGCTCCGCAGCCACAGGTGTCTATGTTCGAAGAGGAAAGGCGTCCCATGCTCTTTAGGAGAGATGGGGAAATTGGGACTTGCTCCGAGAACGTCGATTTGCCGGATACCAAGCTCAACGCCTCCCGGCGATCGCGCGTCGGGACGCACCTCGCCGGTCAGCGCGACGCTGGTCTCCTGGGTGAGCTCCGTGAAACGCGCCCAGACGTCCTCCTCCACCTCCTTCTGCGAAACGATTCCCTGAACCACACCGGAGCCGTCCCGAATGACCACAAACGCGATCTTCCCGCTTGAGCGCGTGGTCATCACCCAGCCGCGCACCGTCACCTCCTGGCCGGTGAGGCTGCCCAGTTCGCTGATTCGTGCCACGGTCATGGGAAAACCATTGAGAAAATGGACATTGCGTGTGGGAGGCTGGAGTCTAGCGGCGCTGGGAATGAGCGTCAACGCAGCGTGCATCAACTTTCACCCGCCGCCCGAGCCAATTCCGCCAGCGGCGGCTGGCGATGCGCCCGCGGAGGCGTGGGTTGCCAGCACAGCCCGGGGGGTATCCGCACCCCTGGCCGTCACCGGCCGGATCTTGGTGGCGGCGGCAGCCAACCGCCGGATGGTGGCGCTCTCGACCGATTCAGCGCAGACGCTCTGGACCGTGCATTTGCCCGGCGAGGCAACCGGTGGAGTGCTCGCGGGGGACGGCCGGCTGTATGTGGGTACTGGCCGCCCGTCCGGTCGCATCGAGGCCGTGTCGCTGGCCGGGAAGCCCGTCTGGAGCACGCGCACCGGCCAGATCACGTCGCCCTTGACGAGAGTGGGTGACATGATCACGGCCATGAACGACCACCAGCAGCTCGTGGCCATCAATGCGACCACCGGCCGGCTGCGTTGGCAACGCCACGCGGGGAGTTCACGAACCGCACCTGCTGACGCAGGCGGAGGATTGGTCCTGGTCACCACCATGGACTCGCTGCTGCTGTTCGAAACATCGGCAGGGCGCGTGGTTGCTCGCCGGCCCGCGCGGGGCGTGAGTCTGAGCGGCTGGACACGGGTTGGGTCATGGCTGGTGAGCGGCACATCCGACTCTGCGGTGGTTGGGCTCGATCCCGGCACGCTCGAGGATGCATGGCGGGTGCACACCGATGCGCCGGTGCTCGGGCCGGTGGCCGTGAAGGGCGACACCATCTGGGCGGCTTCGCGCATAGGCACCGTGTACGAAATTACCGGCACGAACGCTCCCTCTTCTCGAGTCGTCGCGCGCCTGGGATGGCCCCTGACATCCGGCGTGGCCGCAATGGGCGACGACCTGGTTGTCGGGGGCGCGGACGGTGTCCTTCGGGGGCTGAATCATGATGGGTCGGAGCACTGGCGGGTCCAGGTCTGGCCCGCGGTGGATGTCCCTCCGGTGCCACTTCCGGACGGCTTCCTCGCCATCGGAGGCGCTGGCGACTTGCACCGGTTCATCCGATGAGACGCTCGCTTTCAGGTGCCGCCCTCCTCCTCATCGTGTGGAGCACCGCCGTCCAGGCCCAGGGCAGCCCGGCGCTCGTGAAATACGGCAAGTGGCTGCTCGTCTCTGGCGCCATCGGCATGAATGTCGCCGCGGCCCATGCCCACCATGATGCCGACGGGTTCTTCGCTCAGTTGAATGACCGGTGCGCCGAGGATCCGACGCTCTGCATGGTAGGCTCGGGCGGGGCTTATCTCGACCAGGAGAGTGAGCGGCTCTATCAGGCGTCCGTGGCGCTCGACCACCGCGCCCGCAACTGGCTGATCGGCGGTGAGGCCGCCGCACTTGGCGCCGCGGTGATGTTTGTCTGGGAATTCGCCCGACCCAAGGGCCCGCCAGACAATATTCCCTTCGAACCGAAGGTGAGCATCCAGCCCTCCCGGACCGACTTGGGAGTATCCATTCGCTTCTGAGCAGCGCATGGGAAGCGCTGTGCCCACCACACTCACCGCTCGCTGGTTCGCGCAGTCACCGCTTTGGGCGATGGGCGACCGCGCCGCCGATCATGCCGGTCACGATGCCCGTCAGGGTGCCGATCCCGATCACGTTGCCCGGCACATCATGCAACCCGAACGACACAATCGTCCCCAGGAAGCTGCTCACGCTGGCGGCGATGGCGCCGCCCCGGGCGCTTCCCATGCGCCCGGCGCGGTGGGACCATTTGCCGAACATGATGCCAGTGGCAAACCCGATCAGCGAGCCGAGAATCGGGAATCCGTTCCTGATCGGCTCCACCCAATGCCCCAGCACGACCATAGCGACCTGCAGGAGCGTCCCGATGATCGTCGCCCTGGCCAGTGCGCCGCGCGATTCCACTGTCGCATCCATGGTGCTCTCCCAGTCTGAGAAAGAACTCCCGCTGGTGTCAGCCGGTGCGAAAGAATTCCGCCGCTCGCGGGAAACGCTCCATGATCCTCGCCCGCAGGACCCGGTTGGCGGAACTGACGAGCGCCGGGTCGTCGTCCAGGATGGCATCGGCGCGAATCCGTGCGATGGCGAGGAGGCCATCATCCTCCGGCACACGGGCAAACCGCACGGCAAAGCCGCCTGACTGGCGAGTGCCGATCAGGTCACCCAGCCCGCGCTCCTGCAGGTCCATTTCGGCGATGCGAAAACCATCGTCAGTTGCTGCGAACGCCTGAAGTCGTCTGGTCTCGCTCGCCGGAGCCGAGCAGGATGCAGTAACTCTCGGCGCCACCGCGTCCCACCCGTCCACGCAGCTGGTGCAACTGCGCGAGCCCGAACCGCTCGGGATGGTCAATCACCATGATCGTAGCGTTGGCCACATCGATGCCAACCTCGATCACCGTGGTCGCAACCAGGACACGGATCGCACCCGAGCGGAAGCGCCGCATGACCGCATCCCGTTCCTCCGGCTTCAGGCGGCCGTGCACCAGCCCCACCTCGAGATCGGGCCAGTCGGCCGCAAGCTGGCGAGCCATGGTGCTCGCCGCCCGAAGATCAGCACGCTCCGACTCTTCGATGACCGGAAGCACGATATACGCCTGACCACCGTCGCGACATGCTTCGGCCACAAACTGGAAGACCCGGCTTCGCTGTTTGGGGCTGCGCACTGCGGTCCGGATGCTCCCTCGACCGGGCGGGCGCTCCCGCAGGATCGACACATCCAGGTCGCCAAACCGGGTCAGTGCGAGCGAGCGCGGGATCGGCGTAGCCGAGAGCAGCAGCACGTCGGGCGCGTCCCCCTTGCCGATCAGCGCCGCACGTTGCTCGACCCCGAACCGGTGCTGTTCGTCGATGACCACCAGGCCCAGCCGGTCAAACGCAACGCCCTCCTGGAACAGGGCGTGGGTGCCAACCACGAGCTGGGCGCTGCCCGAGGCAAGCCGGTCACGTGCCGCACTCTTGGCGCCAGCCGCAAG
Organism: uncultured Gemmatimonadales bacterium; assembly: GCA_963798915.1. Classification (GTDB taxonomy): domain Bacteria; phylum Gemmatimonadota; class Gemmatimonadetes; order Gemmatimonadales; family GWC2-71-9; genus CAMLHP01. Next base: position 266,448 of record CAWCVB010000006.1, read on the forward strand.
CCGCCCCAGGAGCAGTTCCGGCGCCAGCTGCAGCGGCTCGAGCAGGCGCGACAGGGTGGCGTGGTGCTGCTCGGCCAGGAGTTCGGTCGGCGCCATCAGGGCCGCCTGGCGGCCATTCTCCAGCGCCAGCAGCATGGCAAACAGCGCGACGATGGTCTTTCCCGTGCCGACGTCTCCCATCAGCAGCCGATGCATCCGCCGAGGGCTGGTCATGTCCTCCACCACCTCGCCGAGGGCCCGCTTCTGGTCGCCGGTCAGTTCGTACGGCAGGGCCGAGCGCAATTCCGTGGTCAGGGTGCGCTTGAGCTCGAACTCAAAGCCGCCGGCCCTCTCCCGTCGCGCCAGGCGACGGGCCCTGCCTAACGTCAATTGGAGGTCAAGCAGCTCGTCGAAGGCGAGCCGCTGCCGGCCCCGCTCAGCTTCATCCGCAGTGGCCGGCCGATGGACCATGCGAAGGGCCTCGCCGAGCGGTACGACATTCGCCGCTCGGCGCAGCGAGTCGGGCAAGGTGTCGCTCACCAGCGCCAGGAGAGTCTCGAGGTTGCGCTCGATCAGCGCACGCAACACTCGATGCGACAGACCCTCAGTTGCGGGATACACCGGCAACACCCGGCCCGCGTCGAGCGGGTTTTCGCTCTCATCCTCGGCGAGGATCACATACTCGCGCGGCGCCATCTGCCGGCCGTGGTAGAACCGGATCGGGCCAGCGACGAGCAGCGCCTGCCCCTTCGCAATGGTACGGTCGAGGAAGGGTTGGCCTGGCCAGACGCACTCCAGCACGCCTGAGCCGTCACGGATCACCACACTGAAGATGCGGAGCCCGCGGCGCGTCGGGGTGACCGCTTTGGTGATCACCATGCCGACGCAGGCCACGTCGTCGCCCACGCGCGCGCGCGCCACGGGCGTGACGCTCGACGCATCGATATAGCGGTGAGGAATGTGAAACAGCAGGTCGCCAGCCGTGACGATGCCCAGGCGCCCAAGGGCATCGGCGCGACGTTCGCCGACGCCCTTCAGGAACTTGACCGGCGTGTCCAGCTGCAGACCGGATGCCGGCCGCTGGCGCGTGGTCAGGGCCTGCCGTCCTCGAGCAATGAGGCAGCGAAGGCGTGCGCGTCAAATGGCACGAGATCCGCGAGGCCCTCGCCGGTGCCAAGAAAGCGAATGGGCATCCCGAGCTCGCGCCGAAGCGCAGCCACCGCCCCGCCCCGGGCGCTGCCGTCGAGCTTGGTCACGATGATTCCGGTGGGTGGAATGGCCTGGGCAAAGAGTCGTCCCTGCTGGATGGCATTCTGGCCCACTGTTCCGTCCAGTACCAGGAGCGCCTCATGCGGCGCGCCTTCCACCCTCCGGGCCGCCACTCGCGCCACCTTCCGCAATTCATCCATCAGTCCTTCCTGCGTATGCAGCCGGCCGGCGGTGTCCACCAGCACAGTGTCCGCGCCCCGTGCGACGGCGGCATCGACTGCATTGAACACCACCGCGGCGGGATCCCCTCCGGGCGCTCCACTGACGCAGGGCACGCCAAGGCGCTCCGCCCAGATCTGGAGCTGGGCGATGGCCCCGGCGCGATAGGTGTCGGCCGCAGCCAGCAGCACCCTCCGCTGGTGACTCACCAGCCGATGCGCCAGCTTGGCCACGCTGGTCGTCTTGCCTACACCGTTGACACCCATCATGAGCACGATGGTGGGCCCCGGACTCGCGGCCACGATCGAGGCCGGCTCGCCCGGGGATACCAGCAATCCCGCCAGCCGCTCCACCAGCCGGTCGTGCAGGTCGCGGTCGGTCCTGACCTTGCCATCGCGAATCAGGCGCTCAAGTTCGTCCGTCAATTCCAGTGTGGTGGCGACCCCGAAATCGGCTTCGATCAATATGCGCTCGATCTGCTCGAGGTCGTCCTGCTTCAGCCCGCGCACCAGTGCACCGACGTCGGTCATCGCAAACTGACGAATGCGCTGCCACACCGACAGCTTGCTGTCGCCGACACGTCCGGCGGTCATGCTCGCTCCCATCCGCAAGAGTTCATCATGAATTATCGCAATCCCAGACGGCGGCGCCACCACCATTCCAGTGCAAGCGTGAGGATTGCAAGGCCGAAGAGCCAGCGCCAGTCGCGCGCGGCGGAACGTCCGGTCGGGACCACGCTCCGGGGCAGTTGGGCCGCGAGCGACTGCGAGCGCGGCAAGAGCTCGTCCGAGTAGCGCTCGACTGCCGCGCGCCCATGACCGCCCCGGTCGAGCCGCCACTCATATTTGCCGGGCGGCAGCCACAGCTGGGCCCGGCCGGCGGCGTCAAAGCGCAGTGTATCCGTTCCCGAGAGCGAATCGCCCGACCACGCGATGGCCAGATTCGTGGGGGAAGCGTTGCCGTTCCAGTCGAAGACCAAGGGTGTTCCCTGCTGCACCACTGTCCGCAGCAGTCTGGCGGCGCCCGGCGAGGTATCGGGCGCGGCCAACAGCCAACTGGTTGCGGCCGCCACCAGATTGCGGTACGCCTGTTCACCCTGCCCGCCCCGGAAATCCCAGCGCCAGAGGCCATCAATCGCAACCGTCACCACCCGGCGATTGCCTTGCACTTGCCCCACAACGGCCGGGCGACGGGGACCGCGCCGACGGTCCTGCGCCTCCAGGGCCACCCAGTCTCCTGGCGACGGCGAAATTGTGGTCAGCCGGGTGGCTGGAGCAAGCGAATCAACAGGCAGCCCGAGAAATGCGCCACTGAGCGGAGTTCCCGACTGGGTCGAGATGTACCAGTCGCCCGTTGCGGCCGGCGCACCGGCCTGGCCAGAGGGCCAGAGGAGCAAGCCGCGGGCACGCGCGCCTGAGGTGAAGGGACGAGGATTCCCCTTGAGGACCAGCAGGTCTGCGCCCCGTGCCGCGCGGGCCACGTCCTCGCTCGGCGCCACCTTCAGATCGCTCATCGAGCGGTATCGGCCCTGGCCCAGTTCGACATAGCCACGCACCGGGAGTTGGGCCACTTCGCGCAGCGTTCGGAAGAGCGTCCGCGAATCCCAGTCTCCTGGAGTAGCCACGAGGACGACGCCGGGCGTCGGGGCAACCGACACGGCCAGGATACGTGTGTCGGTGCGTGGCTCGCTGTCGGCATGCTCCAGGCTGAGAGTCAGCAGATGCATGCCTGCACCGAGACCGCGCGAACTGACCGCAAACCGCACCTGCTCGGCACCACCGGCAGCGAGATGAATCCGGTGCTGGCCCAGCATCCGCTCGCCATCTCGCACAGTGAGCGCCAACTCGCGCGCAGCGGCGCCGGACATGGCGCGTGCTTCTAAATCAATTGGAATCGAGTCCCCAGCCGTCACCCTGGACGGACCAGCCGCCCGGGACAGGGCGTAGTCGGGGACGGAGTCCCGCTGGAAGATGACGACGCGAGCACGGTCCCTCAGGTCCGGGGTGAGCTCGGCAGCGTCGTCAAGCTCACCGTCCGTGACGACAACAACCGGGCGATCTGAGGCGGCCGCCGCCGTCAATGCCGGGGCCAGCCGCGAATGACCCCGGTTCGGCGCCGTATCAGCCGTGGACCGCTCGTCACCGAAGAACTGCACGTCGCCGAGCCGCGAAGCCGAGTCACGCGCCTGGGCCCAATGCCCACCAGGGACCTGCATGCTGAGCGACGCATCCAGGAGCACGATGGCGCGGCGGGACGCGGAGCGGACCGGAAACGAGACATTGAGGACGAGGAGGACGAGCGCTGACCAGGCGACGCCCCGTGCGAGCAGCGGACCCAGCAGCGCCCGCCCACCGCGCTCGAGAAACAGGTACGTAAGGGTGGCCAGGCCGAAGCCGGCCGCCAGCGCAGCCAGGATGAGGATCACGGGTACAAGATGCCGCGGTTGCGGCGGGGATCCAACTCGGGGAAAGCAATCACTGCCACAGCTACGGGCCGGCTGACGGCCCGGTTTCGGACGTCAGTTCGTGGCCACCGCGGCCATGATCTGGATCGGCCCTGACGGGGTCTCGTAGAGCATCGCGGCGAGACGCTCGCGGTCCTGGTCGAATGCCTTCCGCTCCGACTTGGCCACTGGAGCGCCGTTGCCAAGCTCCACCCGACGGGAATCCTTCGCGACCCCGTTCACCCGGAACTCGTAGTGAAGATGCGGGCCGGTGGCGAGCCCGGTCTGGCCCACCTTGCCGATAATCTGTCCCTGGTGAACCTTGGCTCCCCGATGGGTGAGAATCCGACTCAGATGACCGTAGCGGGTCGTGATGCCGTTCCGATGGCGGATCTCAATCAGGTTCCCGTATCCGCCGGCCCGACCGGCCCGGATCACCGTTCCATCACCAGATGCCATGACCGGCGTTCCGACATTTGCGGCAAAGTCGGTGCCCTCATGCTTGCGGGTATAGCCAAGCACCGGGTGGAACCGCGCCCGGGTAAATCCGGAGGAAATTCGGCGGAACTCGACCGGCGCGCGCAGGAACGCACGCTTGAGTGAGTTGCCGTCGGCATCGTAGAAGCTGCTCCCGTCGGCCCCGGCAAAACGGAACGCGGTATACTGCCGGTTGTCCACGGACAGATCGCTCGCCAGGACCCGCCCGAAGCGAACCTCACCTTCATCAGAGACCAGGCGTTCGAGCACCACGGTGAAGTGGTCACCGGCCCTGATGTCACGGGAGAAGTCCACTTCCCAGGCAAAGACATCGGCCAGGGCCCAGGCGAGATTCACCCGCTGGCGGTCATCGAGCACGCTATCGGGGATCTGGCGGTCAAGGGCCACGTACAGCGAATTCTGGATATCGCCGGATGCGCGCACCACTTCCGGATGCCAGGCGATGGAATCCACTCCGGCCGACCACTGGTCGGCCTCCCGGCTGAAGAGCACCCGCTGCTCGGGGCCGGTACGGACGCTGACCCGGTCGGGAACGGAGTCGGTCACTGGGCGACGGAAGTTGAACACCAGCCCGGCGCGAAGCCGGCGCGGGTCAAGCGCATTGGTGAGGCTCGCCAGGTTGACGCCGACGATCTTGTGTCTGGTGAGCAGCTCGGACAGAGTCTCGCCCGAGTGCAGGGTGTCTACCAGGTGACGGTGGGTTGGTGCAGCTGGAGTGGTGTCGGCCCCATTTCCGGCGGCCGGTGCTTCGGCGAGCCGGGTCCAGGGCCAGTGTCCTGCTGCCGCGAAATACGCGGCCGCCGTGAAGACCGCCACGGCGGCCAGATTCCGGAAGCGCATGCTCAATCCATCTGCCTGCGGATAAAGGTCGGGATTTCCATTTCCGGCATGTCGCCGCTCGAACCCGCTCCGCTGCCGGAGCTGCCGGCAGCCGGGGCCGGCGGCCGAGGAACTGCTCTGGTCGAACCTGCTGCCGGTGTCTGCATGCCGGCGGAGGCAGCACGCTTCGTGCCAGCGGCCGGAAACGGCAGCACTGTCGTTCCACCGGCACGCGAGCTGGCGATGCCCTGGTCGGAGCCGGTCACCGCGCGGTCGAAACCGGTGGCAATGACCGTCACGCGCACTTCGCCGTGCATGGCGGCGTCGCGGCCGGCGCCGAAGATGATTTCCGCCTCGTCACCCACGGCATCGTGGATGATGTCATTGATCTGGGTCACTTCTCCGAGGGTGAGGTCATCTCCGCCGATGATGTTGATCAGCACGCCGGTGGCGCCGGCAATCGAGACGTTGTCAAGCAAGGGGCTGGAAATCGCCTGCTGGGCTGCCTCGAGCGCCCGCGTGTCGCCGCGACCGATCCCGGTTCCCATCAGGGCCGCGCCGCCGTTCTGCATCACGGTGCGGACGTCGGCAAAGTCCACATTGATGATGCCGGTGGCGGTGATCAGGCTGGCGATGCCCTGGGTGGCGTGCAGCAGGACCTCATCGGCCTTCTTGAGCGCATCCTGGAATGGAATGCCCTTCCCCACGACCGCGAGCAGACGCTCGTTGGGCACGACGATCATCGTATCCACGCTCTTGCGCATCTCGCCGATGCCGTTCTCGGCCTGCCTCATGCGCTTTCGCCCTTCGAAAAGGAAAGGCTTCGTGACGATGCCGACGGTGAGCGCGCCCGCTTCGCGCGCCAGTTGGGAGATGATGGGAGCGGCGCCGGTGCCCGTCCCGCCGCCCATGCCGCAGGTGATGAAGACCATGTCCGCCCCCTGCACATGGGGCATGATCTCGTCCCGGTTCTCTTCCATGGCCTGGCGGCCGATTTCGGGCCGGGCGCCGGCGCCGAGTCCCCGGGTGAGCTTGCGCCCGATCTGCAGTTTCACGTCGGAGCGCGAATTCTCGAGCGCCTGGGCATCGGTATTCACCGAAATGAACTCGACGCCCTGCAGTCCCTCTTCGATCATTCGGTTGACCGCATTTCCACCGCCCCCGCCCACGCCGACCACTTTCATCCGCGCGCTTTGCGCGCCGCTTTCTTCCAGCTCAAAAATCATGGCATCCCCTTCCGGCACGACTCAGAAGAAATCCTGCAACCAGCGCTTGACGGGCGCGAAATATCGGTCAACACCGAGCGACCGTCGGCCGCCGGTTCCAAATCCACTCATCAGGGACTGACGCGCGCCATAGAGCACGAGCCCTGCCGGCACGGCAAAGGCCGGCGATTCGACGCTGTCGGCGAGTCCGCGGAGGTGTTGGCCCGGCACGCCGGTGCGCGCCGGCATGGCGAAGACCTCGCGCGCAAGCTCGACGATGCCGGGTGCCTGCGCGCCGCCCCCGGTGAGGACCACGCCAGCGGGCAAGTGCTGGCTGAACCCTGCGCGGGTGATTTCGTCACTCGCGTATTCGAGGACTTCCTGCATGCGCATGTGCATGATATGCGCGAGCACTCGCCGATGCGCATTGCGCGCGCCCTGTCCTGGCGTGCTCGGCAGGTCGAACAGGTCCTGCTCCGGCACCAGTGGCTCGTACGCCGCACCGTACCGCTCCTTCAAGCGCTCCGCGTCAAGCTGGGTCACCTGCAGGCCGTGAACAATGTCCCCGGTCACATGTCCGCCAGCGCAGAGCAGCGAGGCGGTGTGACGAATCTTCCCACCCTGGAAAATCGCGACGTTTGTCGACCCGCCGCCCAGTTCCACGATGGCACAGCCCAGTTCCCGTTCGTCTGGTGTGAGCACCGCCAGCGAAGCCGCGAGTGGCTCCAGGACGAACTCAGCCACCTGGTGCCCTGCCCGTTCCACGCATTTGCGCAGGTTCTGCATGGCACTCGACAGCACCGTGACAAGATAGACCTCGGCCTCGAGCCGGGAGCCGGTCATCCCGATCGGATCGGTAATGCCGGCCTGCTGGTCGATCAGGTAATCCTGCGGAATGGCGTGCAGCAGTTCGTGGTCCCGGCCAAACGAGATGTTGCTCGCCATGTCATTGACTCGCGCAACATCGCCCGTGCGAATCTCGTCGCCCGTGACGCTGACCATGCCGTGGCTGCTGCGCCCCGCGACATGTTCACCGGCGATGCCGCAATAGACCGTCCCGACCTCGAGGCCCGCCATCCGCTGCGCATCGCGCATGGCGCGGCCAATGGCCCGGGTCGTCTCCTCGATGTCGCGCACCACCCCGCGCCGGACGCCGGCGCTCCGCTCGACACCGACTCCGAGAATCTTGGCGCCAGGGGCACGGGCGTCGCCCGTCACTTCAGCGACCAGGCCGATCACCTTGGTGGACCCAATATCGAGGGCGGCGACCAGGCGGTCGGCCTGGACGCTCACGAACCACCCCGGACGACGACATAGCCGGCAAACCGGCCATCCAGTTCGCCGAACGCGTTGCCCTTCCGGGTCAGGTCCGCCGCCACAAGCATCACTGCACGCATCTCCTCTGCCGATGCATCTGGCCGGAACACGAATTGCCGGCCGTCCACTGTAAGGACCACGTCCGTACCCCGCATGCGGGCGGCCGTCACCTTCGCATACAGGGCGGGATCTGCCGCTTGCACGGCCTCGAGCAGCCGACCGATCGATCGGGAAGGCTGAGCAGCGATCGGCAGGTCCGGCGCCGAACGCAGCGGATCAAATGGCAGGATCGCCCCCATGGCGTCCATCAGCCGGAGCAGCCCCTGACGCGGCACCAGCGCCACCGGCCTGGCCTCGCGGACCCGAACGATCAGCGTCCCTGGCAATCGCCGTCCCACCTCGACCGCCTGCACGCCAGGGATCCGCCCTGCCCTGGCCCGGACCGCATCGAGGTCGTCGAACACGCTCAGCGTCTTCGGCAGCGCGAGCGCGGCCAGGGCAGCCTCAGCCGACTGGAACCGAAGCCCGACAAACTCCACCTGGCGTACCCGGAAGAAGCGCATTCGCCGAGCCAGAGACGGCACGCCCAGCCAGGCGACCGTGGCGATGACCGCCGCTCCGAGCACCAGCCACCGACGCTTCATCCGGCCGATAGCACCGACATCAGCTGGGGCCCGACCCGGGTGATATCGCCCGCGCCAAGCGTCAGGACCAGGTCGCCTGGCCGCGCGGCGGCCCGCACCGCCGCAGCCAGCGCGGCCCGGTCAGCCTCGTACGTCACGTCGGCGCCGGCCTGGGAGGCGGCCGAGGCCACCAGCTCGCCGGTGACGCCAGGCAGCGGTGACTCACGCGCGCCGTATACATCCGCGACAATGACGACATCGGCCGCCGCGAGGGCCTGCCCCATCGCTTCGCCGTGTTGCTGTGTTCGTGAATACAGATGCGGCTGAAATACTGCCACCAGCCGACGTTCCGGGTACGCCTGCCGCGCCGCCGCGAGCGTCGCGACGAGTTCGGAGGGATGGTGGGCATAGTCATCCACGAAGACTATTCCACCCGCTTCGCCTAGCTGCTCAAAACGCCGGCCAACGCCGCCAAAGTCGGCGAGTGCTTCCAGCGCTCGTTCCACCGAGCCGCCCAGCGCTGCCACGGCTCCCAAGGCCCCGGCGGCATTCCGGACGTTATGCATTCCAGGCACTTTCAGCCTCAGCCTGACCCGCCGGCCATCGGGCATGCGGAGCTCGGCACCTGATCCGGTTGCGTCCTGGCTGACCGGTCCGATTCTCAGATCGGAGTCCGGCGCGGTGCCGAATCGCCACACACGATTGCGGAGGCCAGCCGCGACCCGCCGGGCGCCGGCGTCTTCGGCACCAATGATCACCGTGTCTGCCCGGTTGGCAAACTCGCCAAACGCCGATTCCAACTGCGCCACCGAACCGTAGCACTCGAGGTGATCCGGCTCCACATTGTTGATGATGGCCACCGTGGGGCGCAACGCCAGGAATGCCTGGTCGTACTCGTCGGCTTCAACGACGTACAGGTCAGTGCCACCCAACCGGGTGTTGCCGTTCCACTGGCCTACCCGGCCACCAGCGAGCCCGGTGGGCGCAAGCCCCGCAGCCTCGAGAGCGGTGGTGGCCATCACGGTTGTGGTGGTCTTCCCGTGGGTGCCGGCCGCTGCCACCACGGTGGCACCGTTGACCAGGCGACCCAGCGCTTCCTTCCGCGGCACCACGGGTATCCCCGCCTCGCGGGCCTGCGCCAACTCGGGATGGCTATCGGGAATCGCGGCCGTCACCACCACGGCACGCGCACCGGTTACATGCGAAGGATCATGCCCCTGCACCACCCGGGCACCATTGGCGATGACGTCGCTCGCGCCGGCCAGGTCGGTATCACACCCTGTGACCTCGATGCCACGCCGACACGCCAGCAAGGCCAAGGCGCTCATCCCGGCGCCACCGACCCCCATGAAATGCACCGGACGCCGGTCGGCGGGGTTGAAAAGGTCCATCGTGGTTGCGCTAATGTAAAATCCTGCCAGCATTTGCGAAAGACTATCAGGATGCGAACAGTGTCGTGAATAATGACACTATGTCGCGAGCGGCGTGCGGCCGACCCCGGGCCAGGGCCCTCGCCGCCATCCCTCGCCTCCCCTCGCCATCCGCCATCAGGGGCTCCGCCACGGCCGCAAGACCCTCCTCCGCAAGCCGTGACTGCAAGAACATGCACGTCCCGCCGGCCGACTCCAGTGCGCGGGCATTATGCGTCTGGTGGTCGGCCGCCGCCGAGGGTAGCGGGATCAGGACCGAAGGCAGGCCCCAGGCGCAGAGCTCCGCCACTGTCATCATGCCGGCCCGCGAGATGACCAGATCCGCGACAGCATACGCGTCCGCCATCGGATCGAGAAAATCGAGAACCCGCACCGCCGGCGGGGCCTCCCACTTGGCGAATTCGGCGTAGGAAACCCGGCCGGTGATCCAGAGGACCTGCCACCCATCCCCAGGTCCGCGCTGCGTCAGCCAGCTGGCCACTGCCTGGTTGATGGCGCGTGAGCCCTGACTTCCACCGGTAATCAGCAGCACGGGCCGCTCTGCCGCGAAGCCCAGCCGTTCCATGGCGGCCGGGCGCCGGGTCGGATCGGGCGGCGTAATCGGATTGCCAGTATCGAAGAATCTCGTGGTGCGTGAATGCTGAAGCAGATGCTCCGCCTCGCTCACGCCGAGGTAGACATGCCGGACCTGGCGTGCCAGCAAACGGCTGGCGAGGCCCGGGTAGGCGTTCTGCTCCTGGATGGCCGTGGGAATCCCGTGCCGCGCGGCCCACCAGACCACCGGCAAGGATGCGTAGCCGCCCGTGCCGAGCACTGCCACCGGGGCTTCAGTCCGGAACAACTGCGCCAGGCCGCTTGCGAGCCTTCCCATGACAAACGGCCATCGGGCGTTCCGCCACCAGGCCCGGCGATGCAGCGGCTGGCTTGGCAGGAGCGTGAACCGGAAGTCCCGCGAAGGCAGGATCCTCGACTCGACACCGCGCTGGGCGCCCACCAGATAGGGCTCGATTTCCGGATGCTGCTCCCGCAGCTGGGTGGCGATGGCAAGCGCCGGCATCAGGTGGCCACCAGTTCCACCGCCGGCCACGAAAACCACCGGACGCGAGCTCATCCCTCGGCGGGACGGCGCTCGACCGCCGGTCGGCGGGTCCGCGGCCGGCCGCGCTGGCGGCCGATATTGATGAGGATACCCACGCTCGCGAGCGCGATGACCTGGCTGGTGCGGCCATAGGACATGAAGGGCAGGGTGAGGCCAGTCGTCGGCATCATCCCGAGCGTCACGGCCATGTGCATGAACGCCGTCACGCCAACGGTGGCGGTCAGGCCCACGGCCAGGAACTGGCCGAACGCATCAGAGGCCGTACGGGCAATTCGGAATCCAAGCCAGCAGAAGGTGGCGTACAGGCCGATGACCAAGGCGACGCCGATGAAACCCCATTCCTCGCCAATATGACTGAATAGAAAATCGGAATAGGCGTAAGGCAGGTAGCCCATCTTCTGGGAGCCGTGTCCCAGCCCGACTCCGAACAGCTGGCCCGAGCCGAAGCCGATGATCGACTGCTGAATCTGAAAGCCCGCATTGCTGGCGCCGCCGCCGTGAAGGTAGGTCTGCAAGCGCGCCAGGCGATACGGTGTTGACTGGATCCGGTCATAGGCGAGCAGCACACCGCAAACCAGCAGCAGCACAAAATGGCCAACCCGTGCTCCGGCCGCGAAGAGCACGATGCCGCCCAGGAGTGCGACCAACGTAGCCATCGACAAGTTGGGCTCCAGCAGCACCAGCACGAAGATGAGCCCCAGAATGACCACGAACGGAAGGATGCCCTTGCGGAACTGGCGCAGCTGCTCGCCTTTCTTGGTGACGAGCATCGCGCACCAGATCACGACCACCAGCCTCGCGATTTCCGACGGCTGAAAGCTCAGCGGTCCGACGCGCAGCCAGCGGTTGGCGCCATTGATCGTCGGTGCGACGCGGCCCGTGCCGGGAAGGATCGGCACGAGCAGCAGGCAGAGCGTCAGGAGCAGCAGTGGCCATGCCATCCGTCGCCAGATGTCATAGTCAAGGCGGGAAAAAAGGATCAGGAGGACGCCGCCAAGCGCGGCACCGGAAACCTGCACCAGGGCGTAGTGATACTCGACGACCCGACCACCATGGAGGGGGACGAGGCTCGACGCGCCGTACACGGCGACGATGCCGAAGACGACCAGCGTCAGGACCACCACCGCGAGCAGCCGCGTCTCCCAGCGCAGCTCGCCAGGATGCCGGATGGCGAGCGGAATCACTGGGCGTTTACCCAGGCGCGAAAGGCTTCCCCCCGCGCCTCGTAGTTCTCGAACATGTCGTAGCTGGAGCAGGCTGGAGAAAGGAGCACGGCGTCGCCCGGCTCCGCCGCCGCGCGGGCACGCGTCAGGACCTCGTCAAACGTGGTCCCCCGCTCCACTCTTACCAGGTGCCCCAGGTCGGTGTGAATCTGCTCACCCGCCTCACCGTAGGCGATGACGAGCCGGCATCGATCCCGCAACAGCGTGCCCAGCCGGGTATACGGCTCGCCCTTGTGTCGCCCGCCGAGCAGCAGCACAAACGGTCGGTCCTGAGCCCGGATGGCAACCTCGGTCGAGGTGACATTGGTGGATTTTGAGTCGTTGATCCAGAGGACACCACCTACTTCCCGGACTGGCTCCACCCGATGGGCAATGGCTCGGAACCGCGCAAGACCCTCCACGAGGTCCGTCCTCGGTACGCCGATTGCGCGCGCCGCGAGAGCCGCAGCCAAGGCATTGGCGACGTTGTGGTCGCCCAGGAGGGTGAGGCGATCGCGGGTCATCAACGGGTCGGCACCCAGCATCAGCATCCCAGCCGACCGGTCGTACCAACCCTCCGCCCTGCCCGCAATGGAAAAGTGCTCGATCCGTCCCGGCCGGCCGGCCAGCATCGCAGCCACGGCCGGATCATCGCCGTTGCCGATCCAGATGGAGTGGCTCGAGGCATTCCGGAACAGTTGCGCCTTGTCCTGATAATAGGCTTCGAGCGAGCTGTATCGATCGAGGTGATTGGGCGCGAGGTTGGTAAGTACCCCAACCACGGGATCCACGTGCGGCATGTCATGGAGCTGAAAACTGGACAGCTCGAGGGCGAGCCATTCAGGCGGGTCGGCCTGACGGGCAATTTCGCAGACTGCCGTGCCGATGTTGCCGGCGGTTTCAGCGCTCCAGCCCGCGGTCCGCAGCACTTCGCCCAGAAGCGAGGTCGTGGTGGTCTTGCCATTGGTGCCCGTGATGGCGACGTAGCGAGTGTCGCGAAGCTCGGTGAGTCCGAGGTCGGCCTCGGCATGGACCGGCACCGCCGCCTGCCGCGCTGCTTCAATCGGGGGCGCATCCGGAGGGACACCGGGCGCCACGACGGCCGCGACGGCCCGCTGGATTCGGTCGAGGTCATGGCCGCCGAGCTCCACGGCCGCTCCCGCCGCGCGCAGCATGGCGGCCCACGCCTGCTGGCGCTCCGATATCCCGGCGTCGCTGGCGTAGACGCGCACGCCGTGCTCCGCGAGCAGCAAGCCGGCCGCGAGGCCGCTCTTGCCCAGCCCGATCACGGCGACCTCTCGACCTTCGCCTCTCCACGCGCCAAGCATCAACGCACCTTCAATGTCGCGAATGCCACGAGGGCACATAAAATGCCGAGAATGTAGAACCGGGTGACGACCGTCGTCTCGGCCCAGCCAAGTTTCTCGAAATGGTGATGCAGCGGTGCCATGCGAAAGACGCGGTGCGAGTCAGCATATTCCTTCCCCCGGGTGCGCTTGTTCCACTTGTATACCGAGGTCTGCAACAGGACCGATACGGCTTCTGCCGCGAACACGCCGCCAATGATCAACAGCAGGAATTCCGCCTTGAGCAGGATCGCGACCGTCCCAAGCGCGCCACCGATAGCCAGGCTGCCGGTGTCACCCATGAATACCTGCGCCGGATGCGCATTGAACCAGAGAAAGCCCAGACAGGCGCCCATCAGCGCGGCGCAGAAGATGGCCAGCTCACCCGCGCCGTTGAGGTGATAGAGAAAGAGATAGCTGGTCAGGTCAGTCCGGGCGAGAATGTAGGCAAAGACGGCGAAGGCGAGCGCCGCCACCGCAGCAAGACCGGTCGCCAATCCGTCGAGTCCGTCCGTCAGGTTCACCGCGTTGCTGCTGCCGGTGATCACCAGGGTGACAAAGAGGACATAGACCAGCGGCGCAAAATTGACAACGGCGTACTTGAAGAAGGGCAGCGTCGTGGCCGTTTCCGGCAGGACCGAGGGGAGGACGACGGGCCGGACCAGCAGCAGCAGGCCCAGGAGCACGCCGAAACCAATCTGGCCGGCGAGCTTCCACCGGGCCACCAACCCTCGCGATTTGCCCTGGATGATCTTCAGGTAATCGTCGAGAAAGCCGATCGAACCCATCCAGAGCAGCGACAGCAGGGCCACCAGCACGAACCGATTGTCCAGCTGCGCCCAGAGCAGCGTCGGCACCACCGTGGCAAGCAGGATGATGACGCCACCCATGGTGGGCGTGCCACGCTTGCTCTGATGGCTCGCGGGCCCCTCGGCACGGATGACCTGCCCCACCCGCCGCTCTCGCAGCCGGCGAATGACCGCCGGACCAATGAAAAAGGCAATGAGCAGTGCCGTGACCACCGCACCGGCCGCTCGAAAGCTGATGTAGTTGAAAAGATTGAAGAGAATGTGCGTCTTGCCGAGCGGGGCCAGCAGATAGTAGAGCATCAGGCCTCGGTCGATCGAACGTTGGAAAAAGGCAGCAGCGGAAGTATACGCTCAAGGGCAACACCACGGGACGCCTTGAGGACCACCAGTTCATTGCCGGTGAGCCGTTCGACCAGGAGCGGGGCAAGGGCCACCGGATCCGCTGCGGTGAGCAGCCGTTCGCCAAGGGCCGCCCGGTAGGGCTCGACCGACGGCACGAAGCTGCCGACAACCGCCAGCAGATCGGGCTTCAGCAGCACCAGTTGTTCGGCCACCTGCGCATGCAGCCATTCCGAGTCGGCTCCCAACTCGCGCATGGTGCCGGCAACAAACACCAGCCGGCGCTCGCGCCGCATGGCCTTGGCGGTGGCGATGGCTGAAAGGAATGACTGGGGATTGGCATTGTAGCAGTCATTCAGGATCGTCAGTCCCCCCTGCTGGATGACCTCACTCCTGCCACCGGGCAACCGCAGCTGCTCCAGGGCGGCGGCCGCGGCCGGCAGATCCAGGGCCAGTTCCTCAGCCACGGCCCACGCCAGCATGGCATTGTTTGCCAGGTGCCGTCCGGGCAGCGGCAGGCGTATGCGGTGTTCGCCGGCCAGAAACGATGCCCGCCCGAGTGCATCCAGCTCCACCTCGCGCGCCTTTCGCTCGGCGGCCTGGGCACCTGCGGTCACCACCCGCCGAGCCAGGTGCCGGGCGCGCTCCGCCAGAGAAGGAGGCTCCGTCCCGACAATCGCCAGTGGTACATCCCGCAGCAACGAGAGTTTCTCAGCCAGCACGCCCTCGAGCGAACCAAACCCCTCCAGATGACCCTCAGCCGCGTTGGTGATGATACCAATGGTGGGTGCAATGATCTCCCGGTAGCGCTCGATTTCGCCCGGGAGATTCGCACCTGCCTCGACCACCAGCGCTTCGGTGTCCCCGGGCGCTTCCAGGATGGTCAGCGGCACACCCACCAGGTTGTTGTAGTTGAGCCGGGTGGCGTGGGTACGGAATCGGGTTCTGAGTACCGCCGCGACCATCTCCTTGGTGCTCGTCTTCCCGTTGGTGCCGGTGATAGCCACCACCGGGCCGGCCACGCTCGCCCGGCGTGCGTGCGCCAGGTCCCCGTAGGCGTGCAGAGTGTCGGGAACCTCGATGAGCTCCAGCCCATCGACCGGTGGCGTGCCCTGACGCACGATCGCCGCCTTTGCATCGCGGGCACGTGCATCGGCAAGATGTCGGTGGCCGTCGTGCTTCTCGCCGGCGAGTGCCACGAAAAGCGCGCCGGCCGTCAACGTCCGGGTATCGGTCGAGATCGACGTAAACCCGGTTGCGTTCACCACGCGGTCGGATCCGAGGGCCTCCGCCACCCGTGCGCCAGTCCAGAACGTCATGCCCCGGTGAACTCCCGCACGATCTCGCGCTCGTCGAACGGTAGCTTGTCGGTGCCAATCACTTGATACGTCTCGTGACCCTTGCCGGCCAGCAGCACCGTATCCCCGGGGCGGGCGACGGCGAGCGCCTCGCGAATCGCCTCGCGCCGATCGACCATCTGCCGCCTCGGCACGTTACCCATGCCGGCCACGATCTCGTTGAGAATCTGTTCCGGATCTTCCGTGCGCGGGTTGTCACTCGTGACGATCGCCAGGTCGGAACGCTCAGCCGCAATCCGGCCCATCATCGGTCGCTTGCCCGGGTCCCGGTCGCCACCGCAGCCGAATACCACGATCAGGCGGCCGGTCGTGAGGGGGCGCAGCGTGTCCAGCGCACGCTCGAGGGAGTCAGGCGTGTGTGAATAGTCGCGCAGTACCACGGCGGGTGCGTCACTGATCCGCTCCATCCGGCCGGGAACCTGTGGCGCCGTATCCAGCCGCGCGGCGACCGCGCGGAGGGGGAGGCCGAGCGCCAATGCGCAGGCCGCGGCGCCGAGAGCATTGGACAGATTGAAGTCCCCCAGCAGGGGCAGGTTGACATCCGCGCTGCCAAAGACCCCCTCGAGGCGAAAACGGCATCCGCCGGCATCAAGAGAAATGCCTGTGGCATGCACATCCCCCGCTGCGTGGCGCCCGAACGTGATCCGGCGTACGTCACGCCGCATGGAGCGCCACGCCGTATCCTCGGCGTTGATCACTGCGACGCCGTCATTGGTCAGGAGGGTCGCCAGCCGCAACTTGGACGCGAGGTACGCTTCCATCGTCCCATGGTAGTCGAGATGGTCGCGAGTAAGGTTGGTGAAGACACCGGCACGAAAGGCCAGCCCGTCGAGGCGCCCCTGCTGAAGCGCATGGCTCGAGGCCTCCATGGCAACGCTGCGGCATCCGCGGTCGCGCAGCACAGCCAGCGTTGCCTGTATGTCGACAGGCCCGGGGGTAGTGAGAGAGCCAGCGGTGGATTCCACGGAGTTGCCCTCGCCGTCAAACGCTCCCAGCGTCCCGATGCTGCCGGCTGCGCCGGCCTGGTCCAGCAAGTGACGCAGCAGGCTGACCGTCGTGGTCTTGCCGTTGGTCCCGGTGACGCCGATCAACGTCAACGCATCGCCTGGATTGCCGTACCAGGTGCGCGCCAGCGCCTGTGCCGCCAGCCGACCGCTGGTGACAATGATCTCGGGTACGCCGCTCCCGCTGGGACGCTCCGCTACCACCAAGACAGCGCCCCGTGTCACAGCGTCCGTGATAAAATCATGGCCATCCGCCTGGCTCCCCTGCACGGCGAGGTAGGCGTAGCCGGGATGTACAGTTCGCGAATCTGCCGACAGGCCGCTGATGGCGGGCAGAGCCGCGGGCATCTGCAGCAGCAGGCCGTCGCGCGCGAGAGCGTCCACGAGCAGGGAAAATTCCTTCATGGAGTGCGTGTCACCTGGCCTGACGTGTGAAGAGTGACGGTGGCTCCGCGCAGGAGGCTGCTTCCGTCCGCCGGCTCGGTGCTGGTCACACGTCCCGGCCCGTCGGCCAGCCGAACGCGCAGGCCCGCCTTGAACATGAGCACAGCAGCGGCGCGTGTGTCGCGGCCTACCACGTCCGGAACGCGGGCCGTGTCCGGTGCGCTGGTTGGCTGTGCCTGGGCCGGCCACCGGGCTCGCACCATTGGCGCCTCCGGTGCTTGCGCCGAAGCTTGTTCGAACGGCGACGGCGACGATGGTGTCGAGGGCGACGCCAGTTCAGTGGTCCGCAGCGCGCGATTCTGGGAGGCCAGCGCCTCCTCGAGCATCGCGCGCGTCAGCGGAGCGGCAGTCTGCGCCGCGTAATACGCGACCCTGGGACGATCGATCTTCACCACGGCGACGATCTGCGGATGGTCCGCCGGCCAGATCGCCGCAAACGAAGCCACGTACTGCCCTGCCCCGTAGCTCCCGTCGACCGCGATCTTGGCCGTCCCGGTCTTGCCGACCAGTTCGTAGTTCTGGATCTGGCCGCGTTCTCCGGTGCCACCGGCGCCGACTGCGCCCTTGAGATATCTTCGCAGCACGGCAGCAATCTCCTCCGGAAGCACCCGCCGCACTGGTTCCGGTGCGTGGCGGTACAGGACAGCGCCGTCAGGCGCGCGCACTTCCTTGACGAGGGTTGGAGCGTACAGTACGCCGCCGTTGGCGATCACAGCATATGCGGCGGCAAGCTGGATGGCGGTTACCGACAGGTTGTAGCCTCGAGACAAGCTCTCCAGCGTGTAGTCCCTTGTCCATTCCGGCGGCTCTGGGCGCGGCAGTTGACCACGCGACTCGCCCGGGAAACCTACGCCGGTGTAGGAGCCAAAGCCGAACGCCCGAAGGGTTTCGTAGAGCTGCTCATTGGTCAGCCGTCGGGCAAACTTCGCCATCGCAATGTTGCTTGAGACTTCAATCGCCTGGGCCAGCGTCAGTCCGCCGTGCGTCTTATGGTCGTCACGAATGTGGTACGGCCGGCCGTAGGTAGTCGGCACCAGCCAGTCACCATCTTCTCCACTCACGGTATCGCTGCTGTCCACCGCGTGATGCAGCAGGAGCGCGGCCGCGGTAAACAGCTTGGCGGTGGATCCCGGCTCGTAGGGCGTGGCAAAGGCGGAGGCGCTCGATTGCTCCCCGCTCACCCGCGATGCCACCGCCAGCAGTTCGCCGGTGGACGGGTCGAGGAACACCACATCGCCACTGCTGGCCTCAAGGGAGTCGAGCGCCGCGTCCAGCCCGCGCTCGGCAATTTCCTGCAGCCTGGCGTCGAGCGTGAGCACCACGCTGTTGCCCGCCACGGGAGCTCGCACCAGGCGTGACGGGGAGTCAAAGCGCCTGCCAAGATGATCCCGGAGCTGCACGGTTTCGCCAGGGATTCCGGTCAGGAGCGAATCCAGGGCGCCCTCCAGGCCGCTGGCGCCAACCGCGGTATCGGGCTCCAGCGTTCCGAGGGTCCGATCCGCCAGGTCCCCCATGGGATGAACGCGACGCAGGAACGACTCGAGGTGTACGCCGTCCAACGAACGAATCGACTGGACGTCCAGTGCGGTATAGGGACCGAAGAAGTACACCGAACGGGCGCCGGAGCCGAGACGGCTGCCAATCTCGCGGCTGTCCTCATGCAGCGCCCGCCCGACGATCCGCGCCAGGGCGGCACGGTCCGTCACTTGCTCCGGCGCCAGGGAGACGTGATACACCTCCTGCGTCTCGGCCAGCGGTAGCATGCCACGGTCGTACAGCGCGCCCCGCCGTGCGGGCAGCGGCTCGGTCACGGTGCGCCCGCGCTCGGCGCGCTCGGCATACTCGCCGCCCCGCACCAGCTGAAGCTGCGCTGCCCGGGCCACCACGGCCAGGATCCCCGCTGACAGGCAGAAGCGGATGAAGCCGAGGCGCGCCGCCGCCTTGGACACTCAGTGCTCCTCGGCGGGTATGGGGAAAATGACGATTTCACCGCCGCTGGCCACGCGCATGCCCATGGCTGTGGCCTTCCGCCCGATCACCTCACGGCTGGACTCATGCTGGATGGCGCGAGTGAGCTCCGCCATTTCAGCCTCCAGCACCCGGCGCCGCTCGCGGACCTCCCGCAGCTGGCCTGCCACCAGGTGCGCTCGCGTCTGGCGGGCGATGACCATGGTGGCCACGCCCAGGAAGGCGATGAGCCAGAGGATGAGCCAGTGCCTCCCCCTAAGCTTCATGAGCTTTCCGGAATACGCGGAGGCGGGCGCTTCGCGCCCGCGGATTTTCCGCGATTTCAGCGTCGTCGGCCATGATGGCTTTGTGCGGTTCGGTGTGGCCGGACGGCCGGCGTCCGCAGGTGCAGACCGGCTGCCGGGGAGGACAGATGCAGCCGCGCTCCCACTCCCGGAACGCGCGCTTGACCAGTCGGTCCTCGCCGGAATGATAGCTGATCACCGCGAGCCCGCCTCCCGGCACGAGCGATTCCAGGAAACGGGGCAGCGCCGCGCCCAATCCCGCAAGCTCGTCGTTGGTGGCAATGCGAACTGCCTGGAAAAGCCGGGCAAAATCGCCCGGACCTGCGCGCGCCCCGAGCACCGCGCGAATGGCGTTCACCAGATCATCGCTGGTGCTGAAGATCTGTCGTTCACGCCGGCGCACGATCTCGCGCGCGAGGGCGCGGGCGCGGCGCTCGTCCCCGAACTCCCGGAACCAGTGCTCGAGCTCCACTGGCTCAGCACGCTGCAGGAGTTCGCCGGCCGAAGGACCGCCCGGGCCCATTCGCATGTCCAGCCTGGCGCCAGGCCGAAAGCTGAAGCCGCGGGCATCCTCATCAAGTTGCCGGGACGAGACGCCCAGATCGAGCAGGATGAAGTCGGGGCGAAACCGGCGGACCGCCTCCAGCGCTTCGGCAGCAGCGTATGCAGCGGTGAGGTACGACATTCCCGTGGCGCCGAGCCGCTCGCGGGCCCGCGCGATGGCAGCGGGGTCCCGGTCGATGCCCAGCACCTCAGCTCCCCGGCCGAGGAATGCCGCCGCGTGGCCGCCGTCGCCGAGGGTGCCATCGACGATTCGGTGGGCCTCGCCGGCAGCGGCAAGGACGGCGTCCAGCAGCACGGGTGTATGATAGGCGAAGGACATGGGTCTGGGATCCAAAAACAACACCCCGTTCTCTCTGATGGGAACGGGGTGTTGCGCTCACCAGCGCGAGCGGGGCTGACGGGGCTCGAACCCGCGACCTCCGCAGTGACAGTGCGGCACTCTAACCAAGCTGAGCTACAGCCCCCGGTGCAGAGCGCCGCAATGTAACCGGCCAGCCGGGGCGGCGGTAGGCCCGCTGCTTACTTGCAGTACGCCTTGATCATGCCCCGGGTGCGGTCACGATACTGACTAACGTTGTCAAGCAGCTTCGAAGCCTCCTCGGGGCGGAACGACTTTCCTTTCTCGAGCGCGGGCGCTGCCTCCACGAGCAGGCTATCCATCTTCTGCGCGCCTTGGCACGACTTGGCTGACTCAGTTGCCTTGTCCATGGCGCTCGTGAGCTGGAGGTCGGACAGGCCCAGCAGGTAATTCATGGTGCCCACGAATGAAGCGTTGGGCGCAAGGACGACCGCCTGGCGGAGCATGATGGCCGCCGTGTCATATCGCGCCGGGGTAGCCTGCAACAGCGGGACCGCCCCATTGACCAGGAGCCCCGCGGCCTGCGCCTTGGAGTTGTCGTCTCCGTGCTGCTCCACAAAGCTGAAGAACTCGGCCGCGTCGGGATAGCGGTTTGCTTTCATCAGCGCCTGCGCCGCCGCCAGGGCTGGGGTGACGTCGCTGCTGTCGGCCGCAAGGATCTTGCGCGTCACGATCAGACTGCTGTCGACCTGGCCCTGGATCGAGTACGCCTTATTGACGTTCTTCAGGAGCGTCAGGTTCTGGGGGAAGCGGCTGGCGCCGATCCGGGCCCACTTCACGAAGACCGCTGTATCAGCCGCGGTGGCCAGCTCCGGTGGAGTCGTGTCCGACAGTTGCTGCTCGGCCGCCACCTGGACCTTGGCGAAGAACAGCGTGTCGGCCCGGGTGGAGTCGGTCGCGTAGGCCTGCTCAAGCGCCTGCACTGCGCACCGGAAATCGGAGGCGAAGAGGCATGCATTGCTCTTCAGGTCCCAGAGGTCCCAGTTAGTCGGATCGAGCTTGAGGCCTTCGTCCGCGACCTCGATGGCAGCCTGGGCCCGGCCCACCTGCAAGAAGTAGCGGAAGGCCCGCTGCCGGAGTTCCTGATCCGTGGGTGCGGCGCGCAGCATCTGCTGCAGCATGGCCACCGTCTGCGCGGTGTCCGCCTTGGCTTCATACAGGGCCGCCAGTTCGGTCATCGCCTTGATACTGAGGGAATCGCCCTTCACCGCCGCGGAAAGTTCCTTGATTTTGGTCGCAGGGTCGCTGGAGAGCTGCGCCAGACAATAGTGCGCGAGGCCGTTCTCGGGCATGCCCTTGAGGACGTCTTCGGCCTTCTTGCGTGCGTCGGCTGGCTTGGAAACCCGCTGGTTCATGCATTCGCGAGCATCACTCAGGACCTCGAGTCCCTGCTTCAGCGAATCCACGGCAGCGACACCCATTGACGGAACCTGCCCGCTCTGGTTGACGTGAACCGTGACACCGGCGTCGTCATTGACGCCGGCAAGGCGCGAAACCATCGACCAGCGGCCAGCCGGACCCTTGGCCATCTGCGACGTGATCAACACCCGGCCCGACAAAGCCTGGGCCAATTTGCGGGCCGGGTCCTGGCTCAGGATCGCGTCTGGCGCATAGCCGAACGAGAGCAGAGCTCGATTCATCATGGAATCGGGAATGACGCTGTAGTCGGATCGGGACGCGACGCGCACCAGGCGATCCCGCATGGCCTGACCCACGGCCACCGCCGTGGCCGAGTCGGCGCTGGTAAAGACGTACGGATTGGCGACCATGATCCTGGTGGCCGCAACCGCTGCACCACGCGATATATGGGCTCCGCGCGGAATACCCTGAGCCGCCAGCGGAGCCTGGACCATGGCCGTCATCGCCGCGCCCACGAAGATCAGAACTCGCCTCAGGTGCATTCGTATCTCCGAAAGTGGGATCTTGAATCGACACATGGCGGGAGTGAAGCCGCCAAAAGCCGCGCAGTGGGCGAAGAGGGATTCGAACCCCCGACATCCTGCGTGTAAGGCAGGCGCTCTGGACCAGCTGAGCTATTCGCCCGAACAGATCGGCCGGCCCGCTCCATCATGCCCCAGATGCAGGGACCGTGCCGTGGCGTGCGTCACCGCGTCACAGTGCTATTCCAAGTGGAAACAAGACGCAGTAACCGGCCACGAGCAACACAGCGGCGGCAGTTGGATGGCCGGCGGACAGCACGGCGTACCCGGCGATGAGTGTCAGAACGGCAGCCGCGAGGAAGAAGATATTCCTGCGGGCCAGCAAGCGCTGCGGGGCCATTGCACCAGCCTGCGGTTTGGTCATAAGCGGTTGACGCTAAACACTGTGGCCCGGCTGGTCAAGTTCATCGTCGTCTGGAGGCGCTGGCCAGCCGATATCAAGGGCGGCGCGCCGAGGCCCATCCAGGACCCGGCGGATCCACGAGGCGATGACAACCGCCACGGCAACCAGCAACCAGAGGCCGCCCAGCGTCAGCCATCCCAGCACGCCGTAGCGACGGCGCACGTCCCGCTGCCAAGCCACTCCGAACTGGCCCGGCGTGAGTCCGGTCGTCCGCCGGAGCGCCGTATCGAACGGCTCCCCGGAGGCCAGCAAGGTCAACAATGGCTCCAGCGAGTGCTCCGGGTGACGCCGGGCCAGGTCCATCACAGCGGTCATGGCCAGTCCATAGGCAAGCGATGCGTCGGCCTCGGTTCCCTGCAGGCCGCGGTTCAGGTTGTCGAGGTCCGGGATGCGCCCGCGCAGGACGGCGAGGTTGATGCCAACCGCATCCATTCGGCTCCACTCACCAGCCGCGTAGGCGGCGTAGCCTTCGTCGAACCAGCGGGGAACGCTCGAATGGATGGCGCGGCGCAGCGCCAGGTGCGCCAGCTCGTGTCTCAGCGTGGCTTCCGTCTGGCCCGCGTCGGCGCGGATCAGAATGGTGCGGCTGGATGGCAGCGCGACACCCGCGCCCCACGACGGTGCACGCCCGCTGGTATAGCGCTGCATGGTCGACTGGTCCGGCACCACGATCAGGCGGATCGGTCCCGGGTCGCGCCTGCCCAGGCCGGGCCAGGTGTGGACATGATCCGCCTCGTCGCCAAGCTGGAGGGCCAGCGGCATCTCGCGCGCCGTCGCGACCACCGTGACCTGACCGACCTGTGCTGCCTGGGGCTGAGGCGGCGCCTGAACGAACGGGCGAAGAGCGATGAGCGCGAGTGCGCTCAGGAACGCGCGGAACGCGGGATGGTCCCTCCGGCAGCGGCGGTGTCCAGCATGTCCTTGCACCGCTTGCCCCACTGATTGAATCGGTTGGCGCGATGGCCCTCGGTCCACGACTCGGTGGCGCCCTCGCGATCGCCGGAAAGCCACTGCGCGCGTCCCAGCTCGTACCACGCCTCGATCAGGTTGGGTCCCAACTGGAGGGTCTTGCGGAAGAAGGCCTGGGCGTCCTCGAACATCTCGCGCTCGAGATAGACCAGGCCCAGGTAGTAGTGGGCGTAGAGCGTGGCCTTCCGGTCGTTGTTCAGCCGAATGGCCTTGGAAAGATGTTCGATGGCTTCGCCGAAGATCCGCTTCTTGAGGCAGATGTACCCGACATTGATCCGGGCCAGCGCATTGGCAGGTTCTGCCATCAGCACCCGCGAGAATGTCGCCAGCGCCTCGTCATAGCGCTCGTCGAGCATCTCGGCCCAGCCCAGGAGGGACTGCGCCTGCGTGTCACCCGGTGCGAGTTCCAGGGCACGCTCGAGCGCCTGCACGGCGCCGGCATGGTCCCCCAGCGAAATCAGGCTCCAGCCCTTTTCAATAAACGTCGACGCACCGATATGATCCGAGTGCACCGCGGGCCTGGCTCCCGAGAACTGCGGTGGTTGTGCCCCATCCTCCGTCGCGCCTGAGGCGACCTGTTTGTAGCGCTCAACCAGCGCGCGGAGGTCGTCCTTCAGCCGGCTGAGCTCGCCCAGGGCCGCGTCAACCTCTCGGTACAGCGAAATAATGTCGCGCTTGAGGCGCTCGCGAGTGTCCACCCCGCCAGCCTCGCCAAGCCGCGCCTCCACCTCGCGATAGCGGTCACGATACATCGCGGCCGGGCCAGGTCGATCGGTCACGTTCCGGCCCGCTGCAAGGTGACGCGTTCGTCGCCGCTGAAGAGCCGACGGGCGTTGAGCAGCACGACGGTCTGCTCTCCGATATGCGCAACCCCGCTGATGTACTCGGCGGCGAGGCCGCGCACCAGCGGCGGCGGCGCCGCAATCACTGATGCGTCCACCCGCACGACCTCCCGCACCTGATCGACCACCACGCCAATTCGATCGCGCTCGACTGTGATCACGATGACGCGGGTGTCCTCGCCCAGCTCCGCCGGTACGTCGAGGCGCTTGCGCAGGTCCACCACCGGAATGACCCCGTCTTCGAAGGGGAGGACACCCTCGAGAAAGGGAGGGGCCTTTGGCACGGTCGAGGGCCGCTCGTATCGAAGGATCCGCTCGACCTGCAGGATGTCAAACCCGAAGTCCTGCTCACCGACACGGAAAGTCACCAGTTGCACGTCATCGCCGGAGATCATAGCCGACCCATTTCAAAGAGGCGCGCGCTCAACGCCGCAAGATCGAGCAGGGGGAGCAATTCCTTGCCATGGCGAACCAACGCCGCCGCCCACGGTACGGCTCGATCAGGGGGCACGGGTAGCGACTCGCCACGCTGTACGACTTCGGCATCATCGACTTCGAGGCACAGGCGCCTGCCCTCGACAGTCACCACAATGGCGGTGGAGGCCACGTCGGCAGGACACCGCTGCCCCGCCAGCAATGCCGCCAGATGAACCACGGGCAGGACCGCGCCCCGCATGGTCGCGACTCCGCGCACCGCCGGCTCGAGGCTGGGGACCGCAGCAACCGCACCCGGCACGGTCACCGCTTCCAGATGCTCCACCGGAAGCCCGATGGCGCGACCGCCAGCGTGCACCACCAGGAACTGCGTCATCATGAAGCCAGGCGGGTGAGACTGGCGTCGAGGACGGCCGCAATCCGCTCCACCGCAAGCACGTAATCCGCGCCACCGCTCAACCGCGCCGCATTGGGCATGCCATCAATGACAGCGCTGGCCCTGTCCTGCGCAATCCCGATACCGCCCGCGTCATGAATGGCCCGCAAGCCTGCAGCGCCGTCCCGCCCCAGCCCGGTCAGCACGACGCCAATCGCAGCGGGGCCGAAATACTCCGCCAGCGTGGTGAAGAGCGGATCGGCCGCCGGTCGCACGCCCCAGACGGTGGGCGACTGATCGAGGGCAATGACCGGACCACCGTCTCCACTGCGCACCAGCATATGGTAGTCGCCCGGCGCCACATACGCCGTATCCTCCAGCACCGGGCTTCCCTGCTCGGCTTCGACCACGGTGTAGCGGCTCTGTGTGGCGAGGCGCTCGGCCAGACTGCGCGTGAACTTGGGCGGCATGTGCTGCACGATCAGGATGGCCGCGTGACGGCCTCGAGTCAGGCGCGGGACGATCTCCGCCAATGCTCGTGGCCCGCCGGTGGAGGCGGCGATGCCCACGGCACATCGGGCCCGACCGGGCAGGGTGGTCATCGTCGACGGAGGCATCGCCGGTCGTATCGGGCGAGCCAGCATCGGCAGGCGGAGGATCTCAGCTTCGCGGGCCGCATAGAGGGCCGCAAGCACCCGCCGGCCGAATCGGCCGATGGCCTCCTGGCCTCGGTCCTCGTCCTTCGCGACAAGATCCACTGCACCGAGTTCGAGCGCTCGAATGGCCGCCGCGGTGCCGGCGCCGGCGTACGCGCTGACGACAACGATGGGCCGGGGCGACTCGGACATGATGTAGCCGATGGCGCCCAATCCATCGAGTTCCGGCATCTCCAGGTCCATCAGCACGCAGTCGGGTTCGAGGGCATGGACCTTCTCAAGCGCATCCAACCCGTTCCGCGCCGTTCCGCAGACCCGGAACGCTTCTGATCCATTGACCACATCGGTCAGCAGCCGCCGAAAAAACGGGCTATCGTCCGCAATGAGGACGCTGGCCGGTTCAGAGTTGCGTGGTGCCATGTGACACCGAGGTGATTTCCACCCGGCCATCAGCCGCCCAGACACGCACCGTCCGGCCGTAGTCGCCCCCGACCGCTTCACCGATCAGCGGGATACCATGCTGGGCCAGGACCTGGCGCGACGCCACCACGTTCCGTTCCCCCATCTGGATGGTGCCGGGCGCCGTCAATGACGCGAACATGCTCGCACCGCCCACCAGGCGACCTCCAACACGCCCGGACCGGGCCCCGAGCGATGCCATCCCGCTGAGCAGCGCCGGCACCGCCTTCTGGGGCACCTTGCCAGGGCGGTCATCGCTTGGTCGCACGAGCGCCGGCGACGGCAGGAGCACGTGCGCGAGCCCGGCCACGTGGGCCACCGGATCGTACAGGATGATGGCGACACAGCTGCCCAGTCCGATGGTGACGAGCTCGTCATCGAGTCGGCCCACGCGCAGGTCGGCGACCCGCACCACGATGTCGCTCATTCCCGCCGCCGGTAGATGCGTTCACGGATGTCCACCAGGTCGACCAGCTCACGGGCCGGGCCCAGCAGCGTCTCCACCTTGCCGAGCACCAGGATGCCATGTGGTGCAAGGCGCTCCACGAACAGCGAGAAGACCTGTTCCTGCAGGGGACGATCGAAGTAGATCACCACGTTCCGGCAAACAATCAGCTGATAGGCGGTGGCCAATGGGGTGGCCCGGCTCAGGTCCAGCTCTGCTACCGTAACGCGTTCGCGAATGGCAGGAACCACCGCGCGACCTGCCGCGTCAGGCACCGTATACCGATCCTGCAAATCCGCCGGCAGATCCTGGAACGCCTCCACACGGTAGACGCCCGCCCGCGCGCGCTCCATGGATGCGCGATCGACATCGGTCGCATGAATGGCTGCGCGACTGCTCCACTCCGGCCGGCCAGCGAGACGGCACTGTTCGGCGAACAGCATTGCCATCGTATACGGTTCATCGCCGGAGGCGCAGCCGGCACTCCACGCCAGCAGTCGCCCGGCATTCGCCTCCCACAGCGCCGGCAGAAACCGGCCCGCGAGTGCACTCCAGGTCTCGGGATTCCGGTAGAAGCGCGTCACATTGATGGTGAGCGCGTCCTTGAGGCGATCCAACTCCTCCGGCTCACGCTCGACCAGCGCCCGATATTCGTCGTAGTCGCGGCTGCCACACGCGCGCATCCGCACCGCCACCCGGCGACGGATGCACTTGTCCTTATAGGCATCGAGGGTCATCCCCACGGCTGATGAAACGGACCCAAGCAGCCGGGCGAAGGCCGCGTCGTCGGTCATCACGAGGCAGCATCCAGCATGTCGAGGTTGGCCCGGGCGAGCTGATGCCCCGGATTGAGTTCCGCCGCACGTTGCCAGCAGCTGCGAGCCTGGTCGGTTTCGCGCCGCTTGAAGGCGATGTTCCCCAGCTTGAAATAGAGGTCATCGCCGAGCTGGGGATCGAGCTTGGCCGCACGCTCATACATGCTCGCGGCCTCGTCGTAGCGGCCTGAGCGGTAGCACAAGTCACCCAGGTTCTTGGAAATCTGCGGCACGCCAGGCTCATCGGATAACGCTGCCCGGAGCAGCAGTTCCGCGCCGGCTACATCGCCATCGTGCTCCAGCATGACGGCGAGGTTGTTGCGCAGGATGGCGCTCGCGGGATGGGTCCGAACCCCTTCCTGGGCCACACTGAGGGCTGCGTCGGCACGATCGGCCGCGGCTGCAGCAAGCGACTGCGCCCAGTACCAGATCGCCGGCACGATGCCGTCCTTCAGCAACTCACGGGCGCGCGCCAGCCGGCTCTGGGCGGCTTCGGTGTCGCCGCGCCGCAATGCCAATACGCCCCAGCCCAGCTGGATCCGTGCATCTTCGCGGGCCCGCCCCGCCGCGTCCGCGAACACGCGCTCGGCCTCATCGAGCTGTCCGAGCTGCTCGAGTGCGATGGCCAGATCATGGAGCACCACCGGCCGGGGGCCGCCCTTCTCCAGGCAGTCGCGGAACGCCTGGGCGGCCTCGCTCCAGCGCGCCTGCCGCGACGCGATGAGTCCCAGGTGAAAGGGTGCCGCCGCCTCGGCCGGTCGCAGGTCGGCGACGCGCCGAAACTCACGCTCCGCTTCATCGAGCATTCCGGTCCGAAAGAACGCGACGCCCAGGTTGCGGTGCTCTTCCACCCGCGAGTCACTCGCGCGAGGCGCTGCGGCGGCACGCGACGAACCGGTGCGATGGGCGAAGCCGGCAGCGAGCAGGCCATAAATGGCCTTGCCGACCTGGAATTCCACCAGGCCGGATTCCTCCATGACCTGCTGCACATCACGGGTGCCGTCGAGAAGCGGCACGATCCGTTCCTGCTCGGCGCTGAGCGTCACATCGCTGTCGGCCACTCGCGATGGGTCAGCACTGAAGATGAGATCGAAGGTGGGAATCTTCTTCGCGATGAGACTCCACTCATCCACCCGTCGTGCCCCCTCGAGCAGGAGGCTCTCGGGATTGATGGAGACCAGGACATCCTGTTCCTCCGGACGCTCACCGGCCTCGAAGTTGAAGGTGCCGCTGCTCCAGGTGAACAGGAAATACACCGCTTCCTCGATTTGCAGCGCCACGAACTCCCGAAGCGCGTCCGGCGTGATGGCGCCGAGTTCGAGCAGTATCTGGCCAATGCGACGTTCCGGGCTGGCCGCCTGCTGGTCGATGGCTTGCTGCAGCACGTCCGCTGAGAGCCTGCCGTTGCGGACCAGCAGGTCCCCAAGCCGGTCACGCCGATTGACGATCGAGGCGAAGACGATGCGGCCGTCCTCGAAGTAGATGTAGCCGAAGTTCTGCCGGTCAGCCACGGCCAGGCAGCCGGAGCGTCGACCCAGCGCGAGCAGCTGGATGACATCCGGAAGACTCGCCTCGGACAGGCTTCCCTTGATGGCCATCAGCGCCAGTCCTCGATCAACCGTGACGCGGGATCAGGCCAGTCCCCGATCATCTTCTCGCGATTCTGGGCAATCCCGGCCCCGCCATGGACCACGCCGCTGGATCGCACCATGGTCGAGCGGCGGCTGGATCCGCGTGTGCTCCCTCCCTCCAGCGCTTCGCGCGCAAGCAGCGCCGTCGGAGGCACACCGCGACTCTCAGCTGCGTGCAGCACCCGCTGCACCAGCCCCAGCGTGCTGCGCATCGAGTCGGCGGGGCGAGCCGCCACATAGGCCGCCAGTTCCGGATCCACCGCGTCGAGCTTGGCAGCCAGCAGACGTTCGACAGCGCGCTGCCTGAGCTCCCGGTCGGGTGAAGGCAGGTCAGCCACCAGCCCTCCCTCGAAGCGCGTCAGCAGGCGTGGTTCGATCCCGGACAGGTGGGCCGGCTGCACCCCGGCTGAAAAGACCATCTGACGGCCCTGCTCCTGGAATTCGTTGAACAACAGGAAGAGCTCTTCCTGGGACCGCTCCTTCCCTGCAAGGAACTGGATGTCATCCAGCAGCAGGGCATCGGCCCGCCGCCACCGGGCGCGCCAGCGCGGAACCGATTCCTGCTCGATGGCCGCGATCAATTCGTCCACGAACACCTGTGTGCTGGCGCACGCAACCCGCCGGCCACCCGCCGCGATCGCGTTGCCAACAGCATGCAAGAAGTGGGTCTTGCCATTCCCGCTCGGGCCGGCGATAACCAGCGGATTGTAGCGGGTGCCCGGTTCCTCGATGATGGCGCGAGCTGCCTGTACCGCCATGCGATTGCCCTGGCCCTCGAGGAAGGTGTCCAGGTTCCAGTGCGGGGAGGGCCCGGGTGGCGGCTCAGCCGCAGCCGCGGCGCGCTCCCGCAGCGCTTCCGCTGCCGCCAGCTGGTCCGGATTGCGGAGCACGGCGTCGCTGGCCAGGTCCGGTGCGAGATCCGCAACGTCGGCGTGGAGCACCCTGAGCCGTGCGACGTCACGTTCGAACGCAGCCAGTTCGGACGCCGGGTCCTCGGCCAGTTCCTGGTCGAGCAGCGCCGCCAGCCGGTCAACTCGATAGCCCTCTCCTTCCCAACGCAGCATCGCCTCGCCTATCCGGCGGCGCCATGACTCAACCTGCTCGGTGACCGTGGCCATGACGTCCTGAAGGAAGTCGGTGAACTCGTCTACCGGACCGGCGCCGAACATCTCTCCGGCGACCGCGGGTACCGGCGCGCGCACAGGGCGCCGACCTGCGCTGCTCAGCTGCGCCGACGCCTCGCGGGCTTCCTCCGCGGTGATGGGAGCATCGCTCACGGCCTGCATCGCCGCGACGCGGTTCAGCGCGCCGAGCAGCTCGCGAACGCTCTCCGGCTCTGGCTCGGCGATGCCCTCCAGCACCGCGGCGGCCAGCTCCAACTGGCGCTGACCGGCGCGACGATGGAGGATCGCGACGCGCGTCTCGTAGTCGGGTATCCCGATGTCCACGACCAGTCCGCCCCCCAGCCGCCGCGCCAGGCGTTCATCCAGCGAGGGGATGTCGCCGGGCGGTCGGTCGCTGGCCAGGACCAGCTGGCGGCCGGCGGCGGCCATGGCATCGGTCACCCGCAGGAGTTCGGCCTGCATTTCCCTCCGCCCGGCGAGGAACTGCACGTCGTCGAGCAGGAGCAGGTTCACTTCAAGCAATCGCCGGCGGTAGGCATCCCCACCACCGGACGCGATGGCCGCATGGAACGCCTCCAGGAACTCGTCGAGGGTCAGGTACTCCACCACCAGCTGGGCATTGATGGCGCGCGCGGCGTGGCCGATGGCGCCAAGGAGATGCGTCTTGCCGAGGCCGGGGCGCGCGTAGACGAACAGGGGGTTGTAGACCGCGCCGGGCGACTCGGCCACGGCGCGTGCCGCTGTGACGGCGAGCCGGTTCGCGCTGCCGACGACCAGCTCCTCGAACCGGAACTGCGGGGGAAGCTCGGCTGTCATCCCACGGCGCTTCCGGCTGCCAGCCGCCGCAAGACCTGCTCGGATATTCCCTTGAGCGTCTCGAACACCCCGCTGCCGTGAAGTGCGTCCGCCGGATAGCTGAGCACGTCGCGAAAATTCAGGGCTTCGTCCAGCGCCTCGCGAGACAGCACGAGGTCGGCCGGCAGATCCTGCTTGTTGTATTGCAGCACGACCGGCAGCGCCCGGATGTCCACGCCCTGCTCCAGGAGATTCTCCTGAAGGTTCTGCAGGCTCTCGAGGTTCTCGTCGAAGCGCGCAGCCTGGCTGTCCGCGACGAAGACCACACCGTCCGAGCCCTGCAGCACCAGCTTTCTGGTGGAGTTGTAATAGGTCTGGCCCGGCACCGTGTAGAGCTGGAACCGGGTGGTAAAACCGCTGATCGAGCCAAGATCGATCGGGAGAAAGTCGAAGAAGAGGGTGCGATCGCCGTGGGTGGCAAGCGACACCATGCGCCCCCGCCGCCCCTCAGGCACCCGACCGAAGACGTACTGCAGGTTGGTCGTCTTGCCGGACCGTCCCGGTCCGTAATAGACAATCTTGCAGGTGATTTCGCGGGTCGTAAAATTGACGAGCGACATGATCAGCGTCCGAACAGCGCGTGCAGGCTGGCGTTGAGGTCATGTTCAAAATTTTCCGCCAGCACCGGTCCCTGGGGCGTCTCACGGGGCGCGGCGGCGGCGAGTTCCCGACAAAGGCGGCCGAAGAAGAGCTGCACCAGCCCGACACTGGTGTCATCACCGAATACGACGAGCCCGATCCAGCGTCCGCGCGGAGTGTCGAAAGCGGAGATGAACAGTCCATGCTCGGTGCCCTGGTGCACCAGTGCGCCAAAACCCGGCTCGCCCATGAGCCGCGCCACTTCAGACGTGGAGGCGACAATGCCGGCTCCGAGGGCCGACGCCGCCATGACATCGAGCGAGCGCGAAAAACCGTGTTGTGCCACCACCTGGCCCGCGGAGGTCATGAGCAGCACCAGTCGGGCCGAGGACTCGGACAGAAATGCGTCGAGCGGCTCTGCAACCCAGGGTTCGAGCGTGCGCATCAGCCGAGGCCTCGCGCTACCTCGAGCATCTCCAACCGCGCGAGGCCCAGGTTGGCATCGCGTGACGTCACCGCCACCACCAGGATCTCGGCGCCAGCCGGCACCGCCAGCACGGAGCCGAATTCGGCGCGAAGGTGCACCAGCTCCGGAGCCGGCATGCCGGCGGCCCGCGTGGCTCGGCCCAGCCGCCCGACGAGGCTCGACGCCAGTGCGGCGATGGCCTGGCCGTCTATGCCGTCCATGAGGGAGTCGGCGACGACCAGCCCGTCGGGCGCGGAGACGAGCATCGCGCCTCGCACGCCGCGGATCCCGCTCACTCGATCGAGGGTCGCGGTGAGGTCGTTCACGGCAATCGCTCCAGCCATCGACGCGCGGCTGCGGCTGCCCGTTCGGCGATGACCGCGAGCCGTCCGGCGGGCACGCTGGCATCGCGCTTCAGCAGCAGGACAGTCGAGTCCGATGGGGCGCTGAGATGAAGATTGCCGCTCCCGCATTCGGCCACGACGCTCTGCCACGCCCCGAGGCCCAGCAGCCGGGCGGTGCGCGCCGCCTCACGCTGCACCCCTGCCAGATGCGCGGCCACCGCATCGCTCACGTCATGATTGGCGACGTCCCGAAGCCCGCCGCCCAGCCGCAGACCGCTCTGGTCCAGCAGGAGCAGTCCGTCCTGTGCACCGTCGAAGCCCTTGAAGAGCTCGTCCTCCGCGACGTGGCCGGCCGTCGGGGAATCGTCCTCCTCCAGTGAGAAGGGCACCGACGCCTGTTGGGTGGCCACCGTCGGCGTGCTGGCACCCGCCTCTTTCTGCGCCATGGCATCGCGCACCCGCTCGATGGCGCGGTCGAGTCCGGCCGACCCATGCTGCTCATGCGCCAGCTCCAGGTGCCGCAGCGCCCTCGGCAGATCATCGGCCCGGAAATACAGGAAGCCGAGTCCCTTGTGGGCGCCGAGATGCCCGGGATCGCTCTGCAAGGCATCCATCCATGCGTCGAACGCCGCTTCGCCATTGCCCAGATCGCTGTGGATGCGCGCAAGCAGGTCGTGCGCATCGGCCAGTGCTGGATAGCGCTGGACACCCGCCACGGCCACCTTGAGCGCTGCAGCCGCCTGGCCGCGACGCCGGAGAGCCTCGCCCAATTCGAGGAAGATCAGGCTGCCGGGATCGGACGCCAGTTCGGCAGTCATGGCCCGCACTTCGTCAGCCATGTACCATCCTCGTCGCCTGGCTCAGCAGCCTGGCAGCCTCGCGCATCCTGTTCACCCAGCCCCCTTGCGCATCTTCATCGGGTGGACGCGCCGGCAGCCTGCTCCATGCGTCCCACGTCTCAATCGCCTCCTCGAAACGGCCATCTCCCGCCAAGGCCACACCCAGCAGCCGTCTCGCGGCGGCGTCGGCCGGATCCAGGTCGGCCGCCTGGCGAAAAATGTCCACCGCATCCATGGGC
Organism: uncultured Gemmatimonadales bacterium; assembly: GCA_963798915.1. Classification (GTDB taxonomy): domain Bacteria; phylum Gemmatimonadota; class Gemmatimonadetes; order Gemmatimonadales; family GWC2-71-9; genus CAMLHP01. The sequence continues at coordinate 300,382 of CAWCVB010000006.1, forward strand.
CGCCCGAGTGCCAGCAGGGCCCGCCCGTGCATCACCAACGTTGCCACCTGCACGCCAGGGGAAGCCTGCCTGGCCTCTTCCACCGCCGCGAGCGCGGCTCGGGCATTGCCGGCGATCAGATAGGCGTCGGCTCGCGCCAGCAGTTCGGCGATCTCGCCGCCGACCGCGTCCGGCACCTTTCCCTGTTGCGGATCCTGAAGCAGGATGACTCCTGCCGTGGCAAGGCCAAACAACGTCCGGGCCACGTCGAAGTCGGACCGGCGAACGGCAGCTGCGAGGTCGCGCACGTTCCGGGTTCCATCCACCGCCGCGAGTACTTCCCATTCCGCCGGATGGAGATCCATCGGTCCAGCATCGCCTCCCTCAGGCACGACGAGAGAGGGCACCACGTCGAGATGCGGGATCCTGGATTCGATCCGGCTCCACTCGTCGATGCGGCGTGCGGCTTCCATGAGCAGCGCTTCCGTCGGGATGCGCACCGTCGCCTGCGCCGGCACCGCCTCAAGCGGTGCTTCTGAGAATGAGAAATACCCCTCGGACCAGCCCATCAGCTCAAAAATGACTTCTTCGACCTGCACCCGCATCTGCCGCTCCAACTCGCGACGCGTGATGGCACCGATCTCGACCAGCACGTCTCCGAGGCGCCGTTCATCCCCTGCCTGCTGCATGTCACGTGCGCGATGCAGGTCGGCTTCGGCCAGCTTCCCCATCCGGACCAGCACCCGTCCCAAGGGGTGGGGATTGCTCTGAATCTCCGCCGCAACGACAGCACCCTTGTCGAAGTAGACCGTCCCGCCATTCTGGCGAAGCTCGGATGTGACGCGCAGCATGCCGGTCTTGCGGGCCAGGTCAAGCAGCTGGAACACATCGTGGATCCCGAGCTCGCGCAGCGGGCCTTCAATTGGCATGGTCAGCGCCTCCCGCGGTCAGGATATGCTGGAGGTCACGGGCGGATCGCGCCCGGCTCCGCGCAATCGTGGCCAGCTCGGTGGAGGGCCCGAGCTGCACCACGCGCTCCCACGCATCCACCGCAGCCGTGAACTGTCGTTCCCGCGCCAACGCGACGCCGCGATAGAAGAGCGCCTCCGTTTGCTCGGGCAGGAAACGAAGGATGCGGGCAAACGCCTCCAGCCCTTGAGCCGTCCGGCCATCATCGAGGAGGGCCCGCCCCAGCAGCAGCAATGCGTCAAATTCGTAGGGGTCCGCCGAGAGCATGTCGACCAGCAGGGCCACGGCGGCCCTGGGCGATTCGGTGCGCCGCGCGAGGTCGGCCCGCCCCAGGGCCGCAACGGTGAACGTTGGCAGCAGATCCAATGCGCGGCCATAGGCGGCGTTCGCTGCCGTCCAGTTCTCGCGCTGCTCTTCCAAACGGGCCAGCTCCAGCCATACCTGCACCAGTCCCGCATCGACACGGAGGGCTAACCGGCATGCGTCGAGCGCAGCATCCACGTCACCCAGCTGAGAGCAGATGACAGCCTGCAGCTGGTAGAGTTCCGGTTGACCAGGCGAGACCGCCAGCGCACTGCGAACGGCCTGCAACGCGCCCTCGAGGTCGTCGCCCGCGAGCCGGGCCTTGCCGAGGGCCGTGAGCACTTCCCCGTCGTCGGCTCGGGCACGCGCGAGCGACTCCGCAACCGGAATCGCCTCTGCGCCGCGTCCGAGCGCCACCAGCGCACGGACCTCACCCAGCGTTGCGCGCCAATCGTCCAGCCGGACCGAGCGTGCCTGGCGAAACTGCTCCAGTGCTTCGCCGTGGAGGCCCCGGCGCGCATGGATTTCACCCAGCAAGGCGGCCACGGCGCCGGCGTCGGCGCCTCGAGCGCGGGCGCGGCCCACCTCGGCATTGGCCAACTCGAGCAATCCCTTGGTCGCGTAGTCCCGCGCCAAGGCAAGTGGATCCTCCTCGGCCGCCAGCTCGGGTTCGTACGGGACGGTGGTCGTCAATTCGGCGAACAGGTTATCCAGGGTGCCCGACTCGAAATCGAACTCGCCCGCGAGCAATTCCCCACCCACATCGCTGGTGAGTGGGGGCGCAATGGCAATCGTCGGGTCTTCGTACTGGAGGTCGAGCGCCAGCGTGTACTTCTGGGGGACATAGAACGGCTCCAGCTCGAGCGCGCGCTTGGTCTCGCGCAGCGCACCGTCGAAATCCCCAAGCTGGCTCATCGTAAAGCTCAGGTTGTAGTGCGCTGACGCCAGCGAATCCTCAGCTTCCACCGCACGTTGAAACGCCGTGCGGGCTTCGCCATACCGCTTCAGTTCCATCAGGACCAGTCCGACGCCATTCCATGCGATGGCGTTGCGCGGCTCCTCGGCCAGGGCCGAGCGATAACCTTCCAAGGCGGGCTGCAACTCATGCCGCTGGAAGTGGAGCAATGCCAGATTGAGCCGCACCGTAATGGGAACGTGCGGGCCCCGTGCGGCGCGCCGGAAGGTTGCGAGCGTCGCCTCCGCGGCCGGATCCTGAGCACGCAGCACGCCGAGATTGTTCCACGCGATCACATAGTCGGGATCGAGGTCGACGGCACGAAGATACGAAGCCTCAGCGACGTCGCGGTGGCCCAGCTGCTGCAGGCAGACGCCACGCTCGGACCACAGCTTGGGTGACTCGGGAAACTCGTTCACGAGCTGGTCGTAGAGCTGCAGCGCCGCTGCGAGTTCTCGCCGAAGCAGCTCCACCTCGGCCATGGCCTGCAAGGCGAGGCGCCGATCCTCGCCGGCATCCAGCGCCAGCCGGTACTCGCGCAGGGCCTCGCTGAAATAGCCCTTCTGGCGAAAGGCCAGGCCGAGATTGAAGTGCGCCAGCGCGGCGTCGGTCACCGGTTGCGGCACCGCGCGCGCCTGGCCGCCCGCGCCGTTTCCGCTCGCCCCGTTGCGCTGCAACATGAGGTTGGTCTGCGCGCGCGCCAGCGCCGGATTCAATTCAATGGCCCGCTTGGCCGCCTGCCGCGCCAGGCCATGCTGGCCCATGTCGCCGTGGACGAAGGCGAGCAGGTAGTGCGCGTCAGCATACTCCGGATTCCGGGCCACGGCGCCCTGGAGGGCAGCCAGGGCCGGCTCGTTCAATCCGCGGTTGTAAAGCGTCTCGCCGTAATAGAACAGGGCCACCGAACTGTCGGGATCGCGGCGACACGCCTCGGCGAACCATTCGGTGGCCTCCTCGACCCGACCCCGCGCCCGCTCGCTGAGCCCCAGTTGCACCAGCACGGCCACATCGTGCGGGTGCCGCGCGAGCAGCGCCTGAAACTCGTCGGCAGCAGCATCATGCTGGCCCAGCGAGGCGTAGGCGCGGCCGAGCTCCCAGCGCGCGTCTCGCTCGTCTGGATTGTTCCGGAGGCGACCCTGCAGTTCGGCGACCCGATGGTCGTAATGGCCACTGTCGCGATAGGCAATTTCGAGATTGGTCTGCGCGATGGTCATGCGCGAGTCCAGCTCGAGCGCCCGCTGGAAGGCCGCCACCGCTTCGGGAATCAGTCCTTTGTGGTAGTAGAGCACGCCGAGGTTGTTGTGCGCCCCGGCATCGGCGGGATCGATGCGCCGCGCGAACGACCGCAGTGCCGACAGGTCGTGTTCGGACAGTACGGGCGCAGGCATCTCGACGTCCTACGGCAGGCGGATAGCGTCGAAAATGGCGCGGAGCGAAGGCATGTCCGGCAGGAGGAGGAAGTGCCCGTTGAGGCGCTCGCGCTCCTTCCCGACCTGGAAGGAGGTTTCGACGCAGAAGACGAACTCGCGTTCCTGGCCAAAATTCAGATAGGTGCTGGTGATGACCGCGGCGCTCTGGTCCACCACCAGGCCCGGCACCGACGGGACCAGCATCATGCCCATGAAGTCACTCAGCGCATTCAGGTAGGCGCTGACCAGGATGTTGCCAACCTCCTTGAGGCCGCTCTGCTCCATTTCATGGAATTTGGTGGTGGCGCCTTCCGCACGGTTGAACAGGATGTCACACAAGCGGCGCGCGGCGTCGTCCGGAAACAGGATGAGCGTCCGGCCCGTGAGGTCACCCATCATCTGCATCAGCACGGCGGCCACCACGGCATCGGGAGCGCCGAGCAGGTCGGCCACCTCCTCGAGGGGCCGAACGTTGACCTCCGGTACGCTGATCATGATCGTGCGGTTGGTCATCTGCGAGAGCGCCGTCGCGGCGTGACCCGCCCCGATGTTGGCAACCTCGCGCAGCGCATCCAGCTGCAGATCCTTGAGCCCGCGGGCGTCTTCCATGCGGTCCTCGAGTCAGACGATCGCAGCGGCGTCGAGAATCAGCGCCGGCGACCCATCTGCCAGAATGGTGGCCCCTCCGAAGAACGTCGGCATCCCGCGGGGTGCCTCGAAGGGTTCGACAACGATGTCCTGCTGGCCCAGCAGGCGGTCCACGATCAAGGCGGCCCGCCGGTCCCCGACTTCGAGGATGATGCCCGGCCGCCGTCCGGGCGCCTCACCGCCGACGCGCACCAGCTCGCGGAGATGCACGGTCGGGATGGCGCGGTCGCGCACCACCAGTGCCTGGCGATCGCGCACTGCGGTGACGCTCTTCAGGTCGAAATCAACCGTCTCGGCCACATAGGCGATCGGCACCGCATAGCGCTCGTCGCCGACACCGGCGAGCAGCGCACGGACAATGGCGAGCGTCAGCGGAACGCGGAGCGCGAAAGTGACACCCGCCCCCTCGCGGGCGCTCACCGAGAGAGTACCACCCAAGGAACGCGCCCGCGTTGCGGCCACATCCACGCCGACGCCGCGACCTGAGACTCCGCTCACGGCGCCGGCCGTGCTGAACCCAGGCCGGGCAAGCACGCGCAGCAGCAGGTCGTCACTGAGTTCCTGGACCGCGGAGTCGATCACGCCGTCACGCTTGCCGCGCTGCAACATGGCATCCCGCTCGATGCCCCGGCCATCGTCCATCACCCGGATCACCACCGTATTCCGCTCCCGGGCGGCGCTCACCACCACCCGGCCCTCGGCCGGCTTGCCCCGTGCCACTCGTTCGGCCGGCGACTCGAGACCATGGTCCACCGCATTCCGGATCAGGTGCAGCAGCGGATCGCCGATTTCGTCGAGCACCGCACGATCCAGCTCTATGCCGCCGCCCTCGCTCTCGAAGCGCGCCTGCTTGCCGAGATCGCGCGCCAGGTCCCGGACCACCCGGGGAAATCGATCGAAGACCTCGGAGACCGGGCTCATGCGCGCCTGCAACACCTCGGCCTGCAGCTCACCCACGAGCCGCGAGACCCGGTCGGCGACTGCCGCCAGTGGCATGTCGTCGCGCCCGGCAGCCAGATCGGCCAGGCGATTGCGGGCCACGACAAGCTCGCCGACCTGCTTCATGAGCGCATCGAGGCGGCCGAGGTCGATCCGGATCTGGCGAGGCACCGCCGCCGCTCCAGCCGAGCCGTCGGCCAAACCGTTGCCGACCCGCACCTCACTGATATCACCCGCACTCCGGATAGCGGCCTCGACCACGCTCAGATCGGCTCCGCCCCCAATCCGGAACGAGAAGTGGCCGTCGAAGTCGTCCCGCTCAAAGGCGGCAATACCGGGCCGGATGTCCGACACCGCACCCAGTGCCTCGGCCCGCCGCAGCGCCAGCATCGCCCGCCCACCGCGCAGCGGTGCATCAGGTCGGACGGCAACGAATACGCGTTGCGAAACAGGCTCCGTCGAGGCGCGCTCGGCAGGGGCGACCTCGCGCCACGCCGCCTGCGCCGCTCGATCCAGGGCGGCGGCGAGCTCGGCGTCATCGGCGCCGCTGCTCTCGCCACCGGCGCCAGCGCGGCCGACCGCCGCGGTAATGCCATCAACGGCCCCGAACAGAAGCTGAATGAGGGCCGGTGTAACCGCCACTCGGCCACCGCGGACGGCGTCCAACAGGTTCTCGGTGCGATGGGCCAGTCCTGACACACCCTCGTACCCCATGGTCGCCGCCATGCCCTTGATCGTGTGGATGGCGCGAAAAAGGCCAGCCACGGGTTCCACGGCTGCCGGATCGCGCTCCCATTCAAGCAGGTACTGATTGCAGGAGGTGAGATGCTCGCGACTCTCGGCAAGGAAGAGTGCCGCGTACTTGGACAGGTCCATGGCGTCAGCCGAGGACGCGCTGTACGGCCTCGAGGACGCGGGACGGTTGAAATGGCTTGACCACAAAATCCTTGGCGCCGGCCTGGATCGCCTCCACCACGAGCGCCTGCTGCCCCATGGCGCTGCACATCAGGATCTTGGCGTCGGGGTCAACCTTGCAGATGGCCCGCACCGCGTCAATTCCACCCATGTCCGGCATGACGATATCCATCGTGACCAGGTCCGGCTTGAGCTGATGGTACTTGTCCACCGCCTGCACGCCGCTCTCGGCTTCGCCGACAACCTCGAAGCCCGCCTGGGTCAGGATGTCGCTGATCATGGTACGCATGAAGATGGCATCATCGCAGACCAGCACAGTATGACCCACGCACCACCTCCGTAACGGTCAGATATCTGCGTCAGCTCGACGCCACGCGCTCGGATGACAGGACCGGACCGCACAGCGCGTCCAGATCAAGAATGACGAAGTGCTCGCCTTCATGCCGCGCGACGGCCCGGACCATCACTGGATCGACGCCTGGCAACTGTTCTCGTGCGGCGACTGACGACTCCGGGAGGGAAAAGAAGTCTCGCACCTCACCAACCTCGAGCCCGATCAGTCGCCCCACGACCTGCACGACCAGGATGGCGCCCTCGTCGCCCTCGCCACGGGGCTGCTGCAGCAACCGGTGCGCGTCCAGCACGGTCAGCAGGCCTCCCCGTACATTGACGAGGCCCGAAACCGCTGATGCCACCCCCGGGATCCTCGTTGCCTGAAGGCTCGGGAGGATCTCCCGCACAATCCCTGCCGAGGCCCCGCAAATCAGGGTCCCGACTCGAAACACGACGGCGTGCAATACCGGAGAGTCAGGCATCTCTATTGAAGAACCGAAGATACCGAAGCGGCGCATCCTGAGCAACAAGTTCTGTGTCAGCTGCGAGCCTCAGGGCCGGCATCAGGTCCGCGGGCCAATCCGCCTGTAGTACGAGCGGTTTACCGCTGGCCGGATGGCGAAATGCCAGAGCGGCCGCATGCAGCGCCTGACGTGGCGTGGCCCGTTCGATCCGTTCTGCGAGCGGCCGCGCCGCCCCGCTGATCCTCCGGCTCCCCCCTGCCCCGTAGGTGGCATCGCCGACGACCGGATGCCCAATGTGTTCCAGATGCACACGAATCTGGTGAGTCCGGCCCGTCTCGAGGTCGATCCGGAGCAGTTCGCAGACCTCGAAGCGACCGATCACCTGAATTTCCGATGCTGCTGCGCGGCCGTGGGGCGAGACCGCCATTCGCTTCCGGTCAGCCAGTGCCCGGGCGATCGGCTGCTCGATGCGCACGGGCGACTGGGGCAGGTGGCCCCACGCGAGCGCAGCGTAGGTGCGATGCACCTGTCGCGCAGCAATGGCGCGACTGAGTCGGCGGTGTGACTCGTCAGTTTTTGCGACGATCATGAGCCCGGATGTATCGCGGTCGAGCCGATGGACGATGCCCGGCCGTCCGGCCGCGCCGCCCGCCAGGGTCAGGCCTCGGGCCACCAGAGCGTTGACCAGCGTGTCATCCCAATGCCCTGGGGCCGGATGCACCACGAGGCCGGCGGGCTTATTGACCACCGCGAGTGCCTCATCCTCGTATACGATATCGAGTGGAATGTCGGCCGGCGTGAGCCGGCGCGGCGGCTCAGCATCAGGAAGATCGAGTTCGACGAGATCGCGCCGCTCGAGCACGCGCGACGCGCGCACGGTGGCTCCGTTGACCCGAACCCGCTGCCCGGCGAGCAGCCGGGCGACCTGGGTTCGGGAAAGCTGCAGCTGGTCGGCCAGGAAGCGGTCGATGCGCTCCGTCACCTCGACCAGAACGCAGAGACCGATGGCCGGCACAGGTGACGGTTCAGGAGGTCGGCGGAGCGGGCGCGGGAGCCGACGCGGCGCGACGCGCGTCCTCACGCCAGAGCGAAAGCGCCAGCGCGATTGCGCCGCACGTCACACCAGAGTCCGCCACATTGAACGTGGGCCATCGGTGCATCCCGATGCCGACATCCAGGAAGTCGGTCACCCCGTGCGCAGTGCGGATCCGGTCCACCAGGTTGCCCGCCGCACCGCCAGCCACCAGTCCCAGCGCCAGTTGCCGCACCCAGTCCCCGGGCGGCGTGTTGCGGGAGAACCGGAACAGGAGCACCACGGCCAGAATGGCAATGGCCATGAAGATCCACCGGGAGTAGGCGCCGAGGTGCAGCCCGAAGGCGGCCCCCTGGTTGAAGACCAGGTGCAGGCGCACCCAGTCCCCGAGAAGGGAGACCGTGCGACCGTCCCCCAGGAACGACTCGGCCAGATACTTCGTGACAGCGTCGAGCGCCAGAACCAGCGCCGCCGCGGCCGCGAAGACCTGCCGGTCACTTCCGTTTCGCATCCTCTTCCTTCTCCTTGCACGAGATGCAGAGCCGCGCGTGGGGCAGCGCGTCAAGCCGCTCGAAATTGATTTCCTGTCCGCAGGTGTGGCAGCGCCCAAACTTCTCGGGACTGGAGTACATGCGGCGGAGCGCCTCATTCACGTGCCAGAGGTAGCGCCCTTCCTGGGAGGCGAAAAGAAATTGCTTCTCGCGCTCCATGGCATCGGTGCCCTGGTCGGCCATGTGAAACGAATAGGAGGACAGGTCGCCGTCACCGCCCTGCAGCGAGGCGTTGAATGACTCGTCGTAGTAGCCCAGTTCCTTCATGACCCGGGCGCGCTCCTCGAGGAGTCGCTTCTCGAGGTGTGCCAGCTGCTTCTTGTTCATGCTGCATCCACTGGTTGAGGGTCTGAGCGATCATCCGGCTGCTCATGCCGCGTGAGTCCTACCAGGAGCGTCGCACCGTCGAGCTCCACGCGTTGCTCCCACTCGGGCTTCGGCGCGCGAGCCCCGAAGTCCAGCCGCCGCGCCAGCGTTTCCTCGCCGATGGTGCCGGCGTGCGGGCGCAGCGCATCCAGGACGGCGGGGTCGCCGTCCACGTACAGCGCGATCCGTGACGTGTACTCCAGGCCGGCATCCTTGCGAAGACGCTGGACCCGGTTCACCATCTCACGTGCGAGCCCTTCGGCCCGGAGCTCGGCATCCAGCGCCGGATCAAGGGCCGCCACGTAGGGCCCGGCACTCCGTACCAGCCAGTCACTCGCCACTGCACGCTCCACGGTGACGTCCTCGGGCTGCAGCATCAGCCGCTCGCCGTCGGTCGCCACTTCGACCGTCCCGCCCGCTTCCAGGGTTCGCAAGTCGTCAGCCGACAGCGCCGCGGCGACCCGCGCCACCTCCGGCGTGCGCTTGCCGAACCGCTTGCCCAGCGATCGGAAGTTGGGTCGAGCCCGGAGTTCCACGAGTTCCGCATCGGATTCGGCCACGGTGACCGACTTGACGTTCACCTCCGACGCGAGGAGACCAAGCAAGGCGTCGAAATCCGGACCGCGCACCTGGGCCGGAACGGCGACCTGCAGTCGGGCGAGAGGCTGCCGCACCCGGAGGCCGGCGTCCTCACGGCCCGAGCGAGCCAGCGTGGCCAGGCGACGGACGGCATCCATGGCTCGCTCCAGCGGTTCGTCGCGATCTCCGGCCTCGGGAAATGCCGCGAGATGTACCGAGGTGTCCGTGAGCGACCGGTGCATCCAATCGGGGGCAAACGGGGCGACCGGCGCCAGCAACCGGGCGACCGTCACCAGCGCCTCGTGCAGAGCCCAGACGGCTGCCGGATCGGCCGCGCGGTCGGGCGCCCAGAAGCGGGCGCGGTTGGTGCGCACGTACCAGTTGCTCAGATCGTCAACGACGAAATCCATCACCGCGCGTGTGCCCGTGGTGACATCGTAAGCGCTCCACGCCGCCGTTACACTCGCCACCGTTGCCGCCAGCCGGCTGCGCAACCAGCGATCGGCCCGAGTCGGCTCGCCCGGCTCGGCCGGCAGTGCCTCGCCGGCGTACCGCCGGAAGAACTCATAGGTGTTGCGCAGGGTATTCTGAAAGCCGCCGACCAGTTCGGGAATGCCCCGGGCGTCGAACCGCTTGGGCAGCCACACTTGGCTGGCGGCCAGCAGATAGAGCCGAACGGCGTCGGCGCCGTAGGCGTCGATGACTGCCCACGGCTCGACAATATTGCCCCGGGTCTTGGACATCTTCTGCCCATCCGGGTCCAGCACAAGTTCGTTGACGATCACATGGCGATAGGCCGGCGCATCGAAGGCGGCAGTGGCAATGGCAAGCAGCGAATAGAACCAGCCACGGGTCTGATCCACGCCTTCGCAGATGAAGTCGGCCGGAAAGTGACGCTCAAATTCGGCCTGGTGCTCGAATGGGTAATGCCACTGGGCATAGGGCATCGATCCGGAGTCGAACCAGGTATCCACGACTTCGGGCGTCCGGCGCATGGTACCGCCGCAGGCACATGGCCACGTGTAGTCATCCACCGCGGGCTTGTGCGGATCGAAGTCCTCCGGCAACACCGAGCCGTGCCGCTCCGCGAGTGAGGCAAAGGAGCCGATCACCTCGACATGCGCATCATCCAGGTCGCAGACCCAGACCGGCAACGGCGTGCCCCAGTAGCGGTCACGGGACAGGGCCCAGTCCACGTTGTTCTCGAGCCACTCGCCGAAGCGGCCGGCGCCCAATTCGGGCGGATGCCAATCAACCTGACGGTTGAATTCCAGCATCCGCGCCTTGACGGTCGAAGTTCGCACGAACCAGCTGTCCCTCGCGTAGTAAATCAGCGGACTGCGGCAACGCCAGCAATGGGGATAGCTATGCTGGTACGGCACGCTCAGGTGCCAGCGACCCGCCTGCTTGAGCCGCTGGACAATGAGCTCGTTGGTCTCACGGGCCGTGACAAGCCGCCCCTCGATCTCGGGCCACCGCGTGCCTTCGAAGGTGCCGTCGGCCGCCACCGGCCGCACCAGCGCCAGGCCGTGCTCCCGGCCGGCCGCGTGATCATCCGCCCCGAACGCCGGCGCCATATGCACCAGCCCGGACCCATCGTCGCCACTCACGAAGTCGGCCGGCACGACCACACACGATTCGCGGTCGTCTGGCAGCGCCACCTCGTCGATCGGCCTGGCGTAGCGAAGTCCCACCAGTTTCCGGCCCGGAAAGGTCCGCTCGGGTCCCAGATCCTGGAACGCCGGCGCCCCCTTGGCGGCACTGCTGGGCAGGGCATCGCGCGCCACCGCAAGGATCAGCACGCGATCACCCACCCGATACTCGCCATACTCCAGCGCCGGGTTCACTGCCACGGCAACATTGGACAGCAATGTCCACGGAGTCGTGGTCCAGACCAGCAACTCACGGCCAGTCCCATCCGCCAGCGGGAAGGTGACGTAGATGGAGTTGGTCGTGACGTCCTCGTACCCCTGCGCGAGCTCGTGACTCGAGAGCACCGTCCCGCAGCGCGGGCAATACGGCAGGACGCGATGACCCCGATACAGGAGCTTGCGCTGGTGCAGCCGGTGGAGGAGCCACCAGACCGTCTCCACGTAGTCACGCGAATACGTAACGTAGGGATGCTCGTAGTCGAGCCAGTAGCCGATCCGGTCGCTCAGCGACTCCCAGTCCTCCTTGTAGCGGAAGACGGAAGCTCGGGCACGCTGATTGAATTGGGCGACCCCATACGATTCAATGTCCTTCTTGCCCGACAGCTGCAGTTCCTTCTCAACCTCGATCTCCACCGGCAGACCGTGCGTGTCCCAACCCGCGATGCGCGTAACCGAGCGCCCCTGCATGGTCTGGAACCGGCAGATCAGGTCCTTGATGCTGCGCGAGAAGACGTGGTGAATGCCAGGACGACCATTGGCAGTCGGTGGACCTTCGAAGAAGACAAATGGTTCACCAGCTCGCGTGGCCTCGAGCGTCTTTCGGAACAGGCCTTCGGCCCGCCAGCGTTCGAGCAGGTCCTGCTCGAGCTGGGTGGCTGGTCCTTCAGGCCAGGGCCGAAATGCCATCGTCGCACCAACTCCGGTCTTGCGGTTCGAACAGCGCCCGGCGGCCTTACGGGCGAGCGCCGAAGAGCACGGTGCCGAGACGCAGCATGGTCGCGCCCTCGGCCACGGCCGCCGGATAATCGCCTGACATGCCCATCGACAGTTCCGGCAGGTAGTGCCCCGCCGCCCGAGCGCGGTCGCGCAGCGCGCGCAACCGGGCAAAGGTCTGTCGCTGGACGGCCTCGCCGGCATCGGCAGCTGCCATGGTCATCAAGCCACGCATCTCGATTCCCGGGAGGCCTCGCGCCTGATCCAGCAGCGTCTCCAGTGCGTCAGGCGCAACGCCGCCCTTCTGCGGCTCGTCCGAGCAATTCACCTGGATCAGCACCGCCTGCGGCGACGAACCCGCGCGCTGGCTGATCTGCGCCGCCAGCTCGATACGGTCCACCGAGTGAATCAGGGCGAACGCCCCGGTGGCGCTTCGGACCTTGTTCCGCTGGAGGGTGCCGACCAGGTGCCACTCGACTGCGAGGCCCGCGAGCACTTCCTGCTTGGCGAGCGCCTCCTGCACGCGGTTTTCCCCCACCGCATCGAGCCCTTCGCGCACCGCGGCGGCGACCGCCTCGGGTCCGAAGGTCTTGGTGATCGCGACGATGCGCACCGGATGGGACCACCCGCCCTGCCCCTGCCGGACGGCAATCTCCTCCCGCACCAGCCGGAGGCGCTCGCCGAGAGGCTCGAAATACATAGCCTTCAAATTTAGCGGAACTGAGGTCTGGAGAGAAGGTTGCGCGTCAGGGCGAGGTGGAGTCGCGAGCGTCCGGAGCGCCCTCGAAACGCCGAGCACGCAGCTCGTCATACGCCGCCTGCACGGCCGGATCATTCGCGAGCTGGACGGCCCGTTGCAGGTTGGCCAGTGCCCGCTCAACATCGCCTCGCTCTGCATAGGCGAAGCCCAGCGCCGTGAGCGGATAGGAGAGCGCTCGCGCCTGCACCTGGACGGATGGATCCAGCTCAGTCGGTTCGCCCTCGAGCAGGCGGGCATAGCGATAGGTATGCCAGGCGAGCGAGTCCGTCATTGCCAGATCCACCGGCCATTGCCCCAGCACGCCGGTCAGGATACCTGGCGCGCTGGTATCCGGCGGGACCGGAAGGATGCGGTAGCCGAGCCCGCGCTGCAGCACGCGGTCGCCCAACCCGCCGAACGAGCGCCCCGCCGTGATGGACCAGACAATCGGACGGCGTCCCAGGTTCTGCTGCAGCATGCGAATGACAAGCACGTCGTTGGGATAGAAGATCGTGCCCGGCGGATACACATGGGTGAAGCTCCCGAAATTGACCGACAGCGCTTCGGACAACTGGACCGGCGCACCGGCTTGCTCGATTTGCGCGTCCGTCATCGTGTGCAACGGCCAGGTGGGGCGCACGGCAGGCGTATCACGCCAGATGAGCGGCAATGCTTGCCGGTTGAGATTGCGGATCGGATTGTCGCGAAGTTGCCGCATGTACCAATTGGTCTGGCTGAGCGCCAGGCAGACCACGGTGACATCCTGGCGAATTCCCTCCACTTCCTGCGCCCACCAGAGCGGGAACGTATCGTTGTCGCCGTAGGTCACCAGGATCCCGTATGGCGGCGCCGTGTTGAGCAGGTCATAGGCAAAGTCCGCGGCCAGCCGGGCGTCCGGGCCATGCCGGCGCGAAGCTGATGTCCAGTTGAGCGCCAGCGGGACCAGGGCGATGGCAAGCACCGCGCCGCCGGCCGTGCGCGACCAGCCGGCGCCTCGTTCCCAGACCTGTCGCGCGAGGACCGTGAGGCCGACGCCGGCCCAGAGGGCCCAGACCACGAAACTCACCACGAAGAAATAGTCGCGCTCCCGCACCTCATGATTCTCGGAGCCAGGAAATGCTCCGTAGCCCAGGCTGAAGCCAGGCTTGAAATTCATGTATGCCACGAGGCCGAGGCCGGTCACGAGGAAGAGGGTGAACAGGAGCCACCAGGCTGGACGGTTGGCCCGTCGCTGGTGCACCCAACCCGTCCACCCGAACCAGAGAAATGCGATCGTCACGAACGAGCGTAGCGGGATGCTGAGCAGACGCGCCCCAAGGCTTCGGGCAAACTGCCAATCGAAATACTGCACATAGTTGAGGAGCTGCAGGCCGACGATCTGCAGTGACCGACCCGGATTGTCGGGACCGTGGAACACCGTGGGATCGTCGAACGGGGTTCGCACCGGATACTGCGCGCGGCGAATGACCGCGAGCAGCGCGTTCCAGGTCTCCGGCGCGGCCTCGTTCAGCATGGGGTGCTGGGCCGATCGGATGTAGAGATAGAGATAGGGCGTGACGCCAATGGCGGCGACGAACAGCGCCACCAGGCCGAAGGACAGCGCACCGGCGCCGGCCGCAAACGCGAGCGCCGCCACGAAGCAGATGAGCCCAAGAACGGTGAGGGTGACGTTGCCCAGCCCGGACCCCACCAGCAGCGCCCAGATGCCGGTGACGATGGCCAGTTCAGCCCACTCACGCTTCTGTTGCTGGGGATCGGCCGCAGGCTCGGCCCGCAAGGTCGCCCACATGAACACCATGACCGCCGGACCGGCCAGCAGCGCGAGGAGGTGATTGCTGATCGAGACGCCGCCAAGGTAGACGATCAGCAGCAGAACGCGCCGCGCGGTACCGGTCCCTCGCCGATGCCGCCAGACGTGGCAGAGCCATGCGATGGCCCCAATCGTCATCGTGGCCACGGCATAGACTTCGGTTTCGTTGGAGTTCTGCCAGTTGGTGAACGTGAACGCGCCAGCACACGCTGCTGCCGCAGCCCCCGCCAGCGCCAGCATGCGGCGTTCGCCCGCCGGCATCCCGTGCAGAACGCCCCGCAGCGACTCGTGGACAACCAGGAAAAAGAACCCCGCTCCGGCCGCACTGAGCAGTGCACTCAACATGTTGGTCCGGAAGGCAAACTCACCGATCGGCACCAGCAGACCCCAGACATGGGCGATCAGCACGAACAGGGGAGTGCCCGGCGGGTGCGGGATGCCGAGAATCCTCGCGGCCGCGATGAACTCGCCCGCGTCCCAGAAGGTCACGGTCGGCGCCAGCGTCAACAGGTACACGGCGAATATGGCGGCAGTAACCGCAATGGCGGCGCGGTACGGCGGAGGGCTCTCGTCCGGTGTTGTCATCC
Source organism: uncultured Gemmatimonadales bacterium (assembly GCA_963798915.1). GTDB lineage: Bacteria > Gemmatimonadota > Gemmatimonadetes > Gemmatimonadales > GWC2-71-9 > CAMLHP01. Next base: position 315,546 of record CAWCVB010000006.1, read on the forward strand.
GTTGAAGTCCTGACCCCCGAAGTCCCGGGCAAACCGCAGGGCGTGGCAGGTAGTGGCGACGTCATGCACCCGGAAGAGCCGCGCGCCGCGCTCGTAGCAGAGCGCGCAGCAGACGGCGGTCACCGCATCCCGCAGGACGAGCGGAGCGTCCGGCGCCACCCCGAGAAATCGCTTTCGTGACGGACCGACCAGCACGGGATAGCCTGGCGCTACGAGGGTCCTCAGCTGATCGGCGATCAAGATATTCTGCTCCGGCCGCTTGGAGAAGCCAAGACCTGGATCGAGCACCAGTCGATCGAAGCTCACACCCGCCTCCAGCGCCGACGCCGCGGACGCGAGCAACTCGCGGCGTACCTCGCCGATCAGGTCCCCGTACGACGCATGTACGTAGGAAGCGAGCTCGAGCGGAGTGCCGCGCGAGTGCATCAGCACCAGCCCGGCGCCAGCGTCGGCCACGATCCTGGCCAGGGCGGGCTCGTGTCGGAGCGCGGTAACATCATTGATTGCGTGCGCCCCTTCGGCGAGCACGGCGTACGCCACATCAGCCTTCATCGTATCCACCGAGATCGTCACGTCGGGAAGGCGCCGGACGATGCCGCGGAGGATCGGCAGGAGGCGCGCGAGTTCTTCAGCCGCCCCTACCGTCGTCTCCCGACCTGGACGGGTGCTCTCGCCACCAAGGTCCAGCACCTCGGCGCCCTCGCTCACAAGGCGCTCGGCATGCGCCAGGGCCGCCGCCGGCGTCCGGTGCAGGCCGCCATCCGAGAAACTGTCGGGCGTGACGTTCAGGATGCCGACCACGACGGGCGCATCCAGGGAAACGGTGTGCCCGCGAACCCGCCATACGCGGGCTGGCGCGGCCGGGAGTGCCGCCGCCACTGCGGTCGCCAGGTCCGCCAGCTGCGGCGGTACCGTCCAGGGACGTGCGAGGGCGCCGAGTCGCGATGTGCCCCCGGCCACGACGACCCAGTCCGATCCTGTGACCACTTCCAGGCCCATCGGTCCCGCGAACGGCACGAGGGCCTCGATCGCCTGAGCGTCGAGACCCTCGATATGTACTGCCACCGGCGACAGACCGGCGGCGGCGTCCGCCGCCAGGGCCGGGTCCCATCCGTGTCGTACAAGGACGTCCCGCACCGCGCGGCCGGACCGCGCGTCGAGCGGGGTGGCGATCACGCGCCGGCAGGCTCGGCGGGTGGAATGCCGAGAATGGGCGCCCGACCAGGCGCACCATCGGGCCGAGGCGTGGGAGCGAGCCGGGCTGGCTCGGGTGTCTCCGGTGGTCGCGGTGGCAGCGTCCCGCCCCGGAAGAGCGTCATCACGGCTTCGTGATCGATGGTCTCGCGTTCCAGAAGCGCATCAGCCACCCGGTTCAGGAGATCCCGCCGATCGGTCAGGATGGTGTGGGCGCACTGGTAGGCAGCATCCAGCAGCGCCTTTACTTCCTCGTCGACGATCCGGGCCGTGTGCTCTGAGATTTCACGCCGCTGGGCAAAATCGCGGCCCAGGAAGACTTCCTGCTCACGCTCGCCCACCGCCATCAGGCCGACGCGATTGCTCATGCCGAATGTGGTGACCATCTGCCTGGCAATATTGGTGGCGATCTGGATGTCACTCCCCGCACCAGTGGTAACCTTGGAAGGCCCGAAGACCAGTTCCTCGGCCACCCGTCCGCCAAAACTGATGGCGAGTCGGCCCACCAGAAATTCCCGCGTGTGGCCATAACGGTCGCGCTCGGGGAGCGAATGCATGACGCCAAGCGCCCGCCCGCGTGGAACAATGGTGACCTTGTGCACCGGGTCCGCGCCAGGCGTGTACAGCGAGACCACCGTGTGGCCGGCCTCGTGGAAGGCGGTGAGGCGACGATCCTCCTCCGAGAGCACGAGGCTCCGCCGCTCCAGGCCAAGGGTGACCTTGTCCTTGGCATCCTCGAAGTCGGCCATGCCCACGAGGGACTTGTTGCGCCGGGCCGCCAGGACAGCCGCTTCGTTCACCAGATTGGCCAGGTCCGCGCCAGCCATGCCGGGGGTACCCTTGGCAACCACGTCGAGCTTCACGTCACTGGCGAGGGGAATCTTCCGGGTGTGAACGCGCAGGATGCCCTCCCTGCCCTTCACGTCGGGCGCGTCGACCACGATCTGCCGGTCAAAGCGTCCTGGCCGCAGCAGCGCCGGATCGAGCACATCGGGCCGGTTGGTCGCCGCCAGCAGGATGACTCCGTCATTCGATTCGAAACCATCCATTTCCACCAGCAGCTGGTTGAGCGTCTGCTCCCGCTCGTCATGACCGCCACCCAGCCCGGCTCCCCGATGCCGGCCCACCGCGTCAATCTCATCGATGAAAATGATGCAGGGCGCGTGGGCCTTCCCCTGCTCGAAGAGGTCACGAACGCGCGAGGCGCCAACACCAACAAACATTTCGACAAAGTCGGATCCGGACATGGAAAAGAACGGACGTCCGGCCTCGCCGGCCACCGCGCGGGCGAGCAGGGTCTTGCCCGTACCGGGCGGGCCCACCAGCAAGGCCCCCTTGGGCAATCGCCCTCCAAGGCGCGTGAACTTCTGCGGGTCCTTGAGGAACTCGATGATTTCCTGCAGTTCAACCTTGGCCTCATCCGCACCGGCGACGTCCGCGAAGGTCACCTTGGGCGTGTCACCGGCCAGCAGCTTGGCCTTCGATTTCCCGAACGCGAACGCGCGGCTGCCGCCCGCCTGCAGTTGCCGCATCAGGAAGATCCAGAGCGCGATGATCACGACCCACGGAAGCGCCGCAATGAGAATGGCCGCCAGGGCTCCTCGCTGCTCCTTGGCCTTGATGATGACACCCGCGTCCTCCAGCCGCTTGACGAAGGCCTCGCTATCGGCCACGGGGAGGAGCACCTTGAAGCTCTTCACCGCGTGCCCGCTCACGGTCACCGGCGCCCGGAAGTCTCCCTCGATGTACTTGCCATCGAAGATCTCGACGCTCGAGACATTGTGGGCCTCCAGCTGCTGACTGAATTGCGTGTAGGAGAGCTCCTGCGATGCGGCCCGCTGGCTGTTGATGTACTGAAACGCAGCGAGCGCCACGAGGCCGAAGAGCACCCACAACGCGAGATTCTTGCTCAAATTGCCCCAGCTGCCCTTGGGAGGGCGGGGCGGCAGTCGTTCCGCCATCTAGTCGTCCGACTCCAGATCCCCGATAAACGGGAGATGTCTAAAGTTCTCCGCGTGGTCCAGGCCGTAACCGACCAGGAACGCGGGAGGTGCATCAAAGCCGACGAAGCGCAGCCCCGGCGGCGTGCGAGGCGCCACATGCTTGTCCAGCAGGGCGCAAATAGAAATGCTCTGCGGATTGCGGTTGCAGAGGATTTCCATGAGGCGCACCAGGGTGCGCCCCGAATCGATTATGTCCTCGACCAGCAGAATGTGCTTGCCGGCCAGCTCGGTTTCCGGATCATAGAGCAGCCGGACCGTCCCGCTGGAGACTGTTCCGCGCCCATACGAGCTGGCAACGAGGAAGTCCACGTGAATGGGCCGCTCGATACGCCGCACCAGGTCGCTGAGGAAGATGAAACTGCCCTTCAGCAGGCCGAGCACGAGCAACTCGCCATCCGGATAGGCGGCCGTGATTTCAGCCCCAAGTTCCGCAACCCGGCGCGCGATCGTTGCCTCGTCAAAGACGATTGAGCGCATCCGCCGGCCGCCGGTGCGGCGCAGGACATCAGGGCTGGATAGCGTCAATCCTCAGGGCCTCCGTTCCGGGTTCCGGCAGATCTGCCTGGCTTCGGCACACTCCGGGCAGCCAGAGTGCGCTGCCCTCCAGCTCGATCACCGGCCACCGGCGCCGCTGACTTGACGGGATCCGCGCCTCCTGGAGAAGGCGCACCAATGGCCGATGCCCAAGGCTCCCCAGCGGTTGCATTCGCTCGCCCGTGCGGGGCGGACGCACCGCCATCCCGGCAACGCCAAACCAGGCGACCGCGCCCCGGCGTTCCTGGCGCGCAGGCGCCTCGTCAGGAGTGACATGCAGCCTCCAGCCGCCCCACCGGAACTCACTTTCTCCGGCCGTGAGCTGAAGGCGCTCTGGTACCGGCTCCGGACGCTCCAGGCGCAGGCGCCCGAAGGCGCTGGCCGCGCTCCACCCCTGACCCAGCGGCACCCAACGCCCACTTCCACCGCTCCTAGCGAGCCCCAATGCACGTTCCGCACCGACCCTGCTGAGTACCAGTCCGACGCGTCGGGCAAGTGCCTCCAGCACGGCCAACGACACTTGGGAAGAATACCCCCCCAGCGTCCCCCCAGCAACGGAAATACCGTCGCTCTCACCGACCACATCGAGGTTCGGCAGCAGGTCCAGCACTGCATCCCACGCATCCCGCCGCTCGGCTGATCGCGTCGCAACCCGGTCCAGCGTCTCGGTGACGCGCGGCCAGCGACCTTCGAGCAGCGGCATCATCCGATGGCGAATCCATGCACGGTCATGCCGCAGGTCACGATTGGCGGGATCACTCCAGTGCCCGAGGCCGCGAAGGTGCAGGTACTGCGCCAGTTCGTCACGCCTGAAGGGCAGAAGGGGACGCAGGATCCGGCCATCATCGGCAGCCATCGCCGCCAGGCCGGCAGGTCCGCTCCCCCGGATCACTCGCATCAGGACGGTTTCCGCCTGGTCATCGAGATGGTGCGCCGTCACGATGAAATTGGCCTCGGTGGCCATCCGCATCCGTTCGAGTGCGGACCAGCGCCCTGCCCGGGCCAGGGTTTCAGTGGCGTCTGCCCCGAGTTCCAGCCGCTCCAGGACAAATGCGAGATTGCGACGCGCCGCCTCCGCTGCCACGTCATCGGCAACCGCCGGGCTGGCTGCCGCGATGCCATGATCCACGTGCGCCACTGTCAGCATCAACTCGAATTCCGCCGCGCACCTGGCCAGCAGCTCGAGCAGGGCCAACGAATCGGCGCCGCCCGAGACCGCCACCAGCAACCGCGTGCGTCGGACACCGAGCGACCGTAAGGCGCGCTCGAATTGCTGCTGGAGATTGCTGGGAGACGTGGTCATGGCAATAGCGGAATGAAACACCACCGCGCACGACCGGAAAGGACTGGCCGCGCCTGCTCCGGATCAGTCTGGAACCGGTAGCTGCCTGGCTGGAGCCGGGAAGAGACGCCGCAGGCGGCGGCGTCCGAAACGCCAACCGCGCAACGGCAACCGCAGCAGCCAACGGAGCGGGGCCACGTAATGCTCGACCGTGCTTCTGCGCAGCAGCCGGCGCACCGCCTGATCCAGGTCCGATGGCAGGCCATGCTGCAGGACCTGATCGTAGTTATGCCGGGAGACGAGATGTCCGGATGCTGGAAGGCCCTCAACCGAGGCTGCGAGCGTGGACGTTCCTTCCAGCGTGGGAAAGGCGTCGAGGACCCCCAGCGACGCAAGCATCAAGCGAGTGCGAACACACTTGCCACAGCGCGAGCAATTGAGACGGGCATCCCGGTTCTCCCAGCAGACCCGCAGGTACTGCCGAGCCAGTGGCTCATTCGCCAGGAGCCGCAGCTTCTCGAAGCGCGCATAATCTTCGCCTACATGCTCTATGGCGAGATGGTCGTCACTCCAGAGCGGATCCAGATCTGGATGGGATCCCCAGGGGCGATGCATCATCCTGGGAAACGACGAGGAGATCAACAGGCGGCCCAGCCGATCCGACAGCATGTGACCGACGGCTGCCAGTGCGCCACCATGGGTGCGTCCCCAGTGCACGCTGCGATAGTCGGGATGCTGTCGGAGATTGGTGCGTACCACTACCACACGCGCACCGCAGATGCGCGCCACGGCCTCTGCCTGCTCACGAACGGCCCGTGCCCGTTCCGTGTCAGCGAGCGGAATGTCGAAACCGTGCACGAAGACCAGCCAATCCACTTGACGGCCGGCGGCCAGCAGGGAGAAAAATGAATCGACGCCACCGGTGAACCCGAGGCCCGTCATTGGGCTCCGCGCCGGCGCATCGGTCGGCTCCCGGATCATGACGGCCGGCTGCAGCTGCGGGTAGCGCCACCAGGCCCGACAGAAATGCATGATCGCACCCAGATGGCTGACCCATGCGGCCGCAACTGGCCCCTCCAGCACCAGACGCCGCTTCGCGGCGAGTGCGGGAATCAAGAACGCAGAGCCGAAACCTTCAGTGGAAGGCAGGAGCGCAGCATCCTCGCACTCGAACCACACCTCCGTCTCGCCCACCTCGGCCGAGACGCGCCAGCCTCCGGTGCTCCGCTCCAATCGGGGCGTGCCAATGCGAAGCTCATCTCCCATGAATCGTCTCTGTCGCGAGCAGGGATGGCCGGCGGACCGGGTTGTGAGGCCGTTGCAGCGGGAGGATTGCCAGGCGTGCGCGCACTTGTGCCGGCGTCGCGATGCCACGTTCCAGGGTGTGGGCAAGCGCAACTACCCGCTCCACCAGCTGGCGATTGCGAGCCAGCGTGGTGCGGCGATCGTCCAGCCAGATATTGTCTTCGAGGCCCACCCGCACGCCATCGCCCCAGAGCAGGCCGAGGGTATTCGCCCTGAGCTGCTGGCGGCCGATGCCTGCAAGGCACCAGATGGATTCCGCCGGCAGGGCGCTCAGGATCGCAGCGAGCTGGGCCGGCGTGGCCTGCGCACTCGCAATGTTGCCGAGCAAGATGTTGAAGTAGTATGGCGGCGTAAGGGCGCCTTTTTCGATCAGGTAGTGAGCGTAATTCACCATGCCGACGTCGAAGACTTCCAGTTCCGGCCTGATGCCGCGTTCCTGCATCCTCTCGGCCAACTGACGCACCATCTTCGGCGCGTTGATGCTTGCCTGTTGCGGAAAATTCAGCGACGCCAGCGTCAGGCTTCCCATGTCGGGGCGAAGATCGCCCCGAAGTTCCAGGGGATCGGCACGCTGCTCCAATGCGCCGAAGTTGCGCCCGCTGAGCGACACGCAAATCGTCAGGTCAGGGTGCTGCTCGCGGATCGCAGCAATCTGGCGCGCGTAGATCTCCCGACCATAGTGCGGCGCCCCATTCGCATCGCGGGCATGCAGGTGCACCAGGTTCGCGCCCGCCTGGACGCATTCCACCACGTCGGTCACAATCTCGGCGGGCGTCAGGGGAACGTATGGCGTCAGGGCTTTCGTCGGCACCATGCCGGTGGGACAGAAGTTGATGATCGCTGGACGATGCTCGGGCCCCGTCATGCTCGCACTCCCGCGCGCTGCTCCGCCACCAGATGGGTGAGTGACTCGCGCCCCGGAAAGCCGCGATGCAGCGCCCACCATGTCTGGGCGCGCAGGTGAAAACGATGGAGCGCATGCCGAATCGGCTCTTCACCCACAGGCGCGTAGCCAAAGTGGCGTTGATACCAGGCGATTGCCGCCGGGTCGTCGCTCCAGGTATGAATGCGCCGCGCGCCGGCGTCCCACATTGCCGCCATCCGGCTCCGCTGGAGCGCGCCGCCGACGCCGGAGCTCCGATGTGAGTGCAGCACGCTGATCAGCACGGTCTTGGCGGCGCGGGTGTCCCAATCAAGCCAGTCCCAGCAACAGAACCCCACCACGACGTCATTCTCGAGGGCCAGGAGCGCGCGCTCACCGAGGTCCACATCCACGATTGCATTGCGCATCGACAGCAGCGACTCAGCTGGGCAATCAGGGTCAGCGAGCGGCATCGGCCCGAGCAGGTGCACCCGGTATTCAGCGAGCACGCCAAACACGGCCGGCATGTCCGAGGCCTCGGGAGGGCGAATCCGGAAGGCGCTCATTGAGGCGGCTTGCCCATGACGGCCTCCTGTGGCGCGGCCGCGACGGGACAGGTGTCGACGCGAGGCCACAGCCGTAGCGCCCGTCGCCAGTCGCGAGATGTGTTCAACCCTTGCTGCGCATCCTGCGCCCAGTCCGCCCCTGAAGCCACGAGCCGCCCGCGCAGCTCCGAGGGCGACGACAGCCATGCCGACGCGAACGTCTCATGAGCGGACCGATGCAACGGACTGGCAATTACCAGCTCAGGCGCCATGGCGAGCTTTCAGGAAATCGGTCCACTATTAACAGAGGTCAGGGCTGGAACCAGCAAGGAGCAGGCCACCGACAGAACGGGCAGCGCGGGCGGGACGAGGGGGACGAGCAGGTTAGGGCGTAAGATCCAGATGCCAGCTGATCGCGACGAATTCCGGCGCCAGGAGAACTCTCGGAGGACGAAGACCGAAGATGCGCCACCGGCCACTGATGAGTCGCGCGCTGGTCACGCCGATGGCCGCGCCGCTCGCCACGTCGCTGAGCCAGTGGCGATCATCATTGAGCCGGGACAGCGCCGTGCCGGTCGCCAGCGTGAAGAGCATCACCGAGCCAGCCCGGCTGTGGAGATCGTCGGACAGTGACGTCGCCACCGCGAAGGCCACAATCGTGTGACCCGACGGCAACGAGCCCCGGAGTTCGTTGCCAGCGGAGTCGCTCGCGGTGGAGAAGGGATCGAAGTCCGTGGCGCTGCGGAATCCCGCCGGGCGTCCTCGCCCCAGCCCCAGCTTGATGACGCTGCCCACGATTCCGCCGGCGCCAATGCTCGCGACCGCTCGAAGCCCCGCGTCACGAATGGACGGTGCCCCGGTGACCACACCCAGCAGCGCGATGCCCGCGGTTGACGCCACCATGACCCGCGGATCGCCGGCCTGGCGAAAGACGGAGGCAACGTCGTCGGTGGTGGAAGTGCGTCTCCGCTGCACCCATCGCTCGACTGGCGCATCGACCGTGAACAGGAGCAGCGATCCCGCCGTAACGCTTGCTGCCTCGTACCAATGGATTGAGTGATAGCCCGTATCGGCGACGACCACCGGACACGGCGCCTTGTCGGGAACACGCGCCGTGGCAACCGAGGCCGCCAGCAAAACCGCCAGGGTGCCGGAGATCATCGCAAAGGCATACGGGTCAACTGTAGGCGGCGCCGCTGTGACTGGTCGCTGTCACAGTCAGCAGAAAGATTGCGCCGTCGGCCGAATGTACGGCATGTCGAACGCCCGGCCCGAGCGCAGCGACGGAGCCGGCCATCAGCGGCAGGTCCCGGCCACCAGTCTCCACAACCACGTTGCCCTCAAGCACCTGCAGGGTGACTGGCCCACGGGCCTGATGCTCGCGCATGGACCCACCCGGCTTCAATCCGACAAGCGTCACGCTGAGTGGACCCTGAGGGCCTTCCTTCACTAAAGTGCGAGCCGAGCGGGCCGGTGCGACCGCCAGGCTCTCGCGCAGGCGTCGGATTTCCTCATCAAGAGCAAAGGTGAGCACATCGCCGGTGAGCGGGCGGTCAACTGAAGACATGCGACTCCTCCGGTGAGTGACGGGCAGCGCCTGCAACCTGCACCAGCAGCCTGGTGCGCATCGGAAAGGTAGCCCCGTCCCCTACCCGGCCGTCATGCCGACGCCAGGATCCGGTCAAGCTCGGCCAGCTCTCGCTCGCCCAGCTGCCAGTCGGCCGCCCGCGCATTGGCACGCACCTGGTCCGGCGTGGTCGCGCCGGCAATGACCGAGGCAACGGCGGGTTGGCGCAGCAGCCAGGAGAAGGCCAGTGCGAGAATCGTATGATCTCGGGACGCGCTGAACGCCATCAGCTGCTCGACAATGGCAAGGTTGTGATCATTGAACAGATCGGCATGGCGCCCGGACGCGATGCGGCTCCCCGGCGGCGGGGCATGGCCCAGCCGGTACTTCCCCGTCAGCATCCCGCTTGCCAGCGGAAAATACGGGATGAAAGCCAGGTTGAATGCACGGCAGAGCGGGAGCAATTCGGGTTCCGGCTTGCGGTGCAGAAGGCTGTATTCATTCTGCACGCTCACGAACCTGGCGGCACCGGTGGCGGCCGCCTCATTGGCTTCGCGCAGTTGGGCTGGCGAAAAATTGGAGCAGCCGATCTCGCGCACCTTGCCGGCCACCACCAGATCATTCAGCGCCGAAAGGGTTTCGGCGATCGGCACAGCCGGATCGGGGAAGTGCAGCTGGTAGAGGTCAATACGGTCGGTCCCAAGCCGCTGCAGGCTGTCCTCGACAGCCCGGCGAACGTAGTCCGGCCGGGCGCCTCCATGGGTATCGTCCAGTTTGCTGCCAAACTTGGTCGCCAGGACGACCTGGTTTCGGCGGCCCGCCAGTGCCTTGCCAATAAAGACTTCACTTCGCCTGTTGCCGTAACTGTCGGAGGTGTCAAGGAAGGTGATGCCGGCGTCGAGCGCAGCGTGCACAACGTCCGCCGTGGCAACCGCATCGAGTTTGTTCCCGAAGTTGTTGCATCCAAGGCCGACTTCGGAAACCTTCAGACTGCCAATAAGTCGTGACTTCATGAGCTCCAGCCAGTGCGTGACAGTGGCAAGCTAATCACGGAAAGGATGTCGGCAGCGGCTTGAACACACGGAGCGGAATGAGGAGGCCCGCGCGACTCGCGGGTATGGCAGGGGCGGGACTCGAGCCGAGGGCCGAGACCCCAGAAAAAGCCGCGGGTTACGAGACTCGTGTCCCGCGACCCGCGACCGATAGCAGGGGCGGGACTCGAGCCGAAGGCCGAGGCCCTGATCCTGGTATTGCAGCGAACCGAAATGCATAGCAGGGGCGGGACTCGAACCCGCGACCCCGGCATTATGAGTGCCGTGCTCTAACCAGCTGAGCTACCCTGCCAAGGAGCGGCAATCCTAGCCGCGCGGCCGGCCGGCCGTCAAGGCGCGCCCGAACCCGCCGGCACCAGCTTGTAGAGTCGTTCGCCGGGCCGAATCATTCCATACTGCTCCCGGGCGATGCGTTCCTGAACCGCCGGGTCGGTCTCGACAGCCGTCCGCACCTTCTGGAGCGAGTCCACCAACCGCGTCAGCTCGGTCTCCCGTGCCTGCTCAGCCGTAAGGTCGCGCTGTAGCGCCCGGTAATCCCAGGTGCTGTACTCACCACCCTGGACCGCAAACGCCGCCATGACCAGGAGGAGCGCCAGGATCAGCCATCCGCGAACGCTCATCGGGGCGTCACGCGAAAAACAGGTCTCGACCGGGATACGTCGCCATGATTCCCAGCTCTTCCTGGATGCGAAGCAGTTGGTTGTACTTGGCCGTGCGGTCGGTCCGGCTGGCGCTTCCGGTCTTGATCTGGCCGGCCCCGGAGGCCACCGCGAGATCGGCGATGAAGGTGTCCTCGGTTTCGCCTGATCGATGCGAAATAATCATTCCGTACCCGCTGCTCCGCGCCAGCTCGATGCACTGCAAGGTCTCCGTGACCGTGCCGATCTGGTTGAGCTTGATCAGGATGGCGTTGGCGCATCCCTGCTCGATGCCCTTGCCGAGCAGCTCGACATTGGTGCAGAAGATATCGTCGCCGACCAGCTGCACCCGCTCGCCCATCTGCTCGGTCAGCGCGCGCCAACCATCCCAGTCGCTCTCGGCGAGGCCGTCCTCGATCGAGACGATGGGATATTTCTCCACCCATTTCTCGTAGAGCTGAATCATTTCCTCGGCGGAATGCCGGCTGCCATCGCCCTTCTTGAACACATAGGCGCCATCGTCGAGGAGCTCGCTGGCCGCGACATCCAGCGCGATGGCGACATCCTCGCCGGGAACGTAGTGCGCCGCCTCAATGGCCTGGATTACCACGTCGAGCGCCGCCTCGTTGGAGGGCAGCATGGGCGCGAATCCGCCTTCATCGCCCACCGCCGTCGACAGGCCCATGCCGTTCAGGACCTTCTTGAGCGCATGAAATACTTCCACGCCCATGCGCAGCCCATCGGCAAAGTTGTCTGCGCCAACCGGCACCACCATGAATTCCTGCGCATCGACGTTGTTCGATGCGTGGGCGCCGCCGTTCAGGATGTTCATGAGCGGCACCGGCAGGATATGCGCCATGGGGCCGCCAAGGTACCGGTACAAGGGGAGGCCGCACTGTTGCGCCGCGGCGCGGGCCGTCGCCAACGACACAGCCAGAATGGCGTTGGCGCCCAGCTTGCTCTTGTTGGGCGTGTCGTCGGTGTCCATCATCTCGGCGTCAACGGTCATCTGATCGCGCGCATCCATGCCCTCGAGCCGCGGCCCGATGATCTCGTTGACGTTGCGGACGGCTTCCTGCACGCCCTTGCCGCCATAGCGGTCGGCATCGCCGTCGCGGAGTTCGACCGCCTCGCGCTCGCCAGTGGACGCGCCGCTTGGCACCGCTGCTCGGCCGCTGACTCCATCCGCCAGGATGACTTCGGCCTCGACCGTCGGATTGCCGCGGCTGTCCAGAATTTCACGTGCGTGTACTTCGATGATTGTCGACATCAGGCTCAGGGTTGGGGATGGCAGGAACGTAACCATGGCACCATGGAGCGCAATTGACCGTGGTTCAGCGAGAGGCGTCGGGCGCGTCGCGCAGCGCCTCGAGCTGGGACTGCGCCTGCCGCAGGAGATGATCGCGATCCTCGAAGCTGCAGCCAGCCGTCGGGATCGGCGTGCCGATCCGGAGCGTAATCCGGTGGCGGCGCACATACCAGCCGCCCGAGGGCAACGCCTGAAAGGTTCCACCGATGAAGACTGGAACCACCGGGACCCCTGCCCTGATTGCCAGCACGAACGGACCCTTCTTGAGGTTGTGCAGCTGCCCGTCCCGGCTGCGGGTGCCCTCGGCGAACACGATCGCCGAGAGCCCACCGCGGATCCGCTCGGCCGCCTCGTCATAGGCGGCAAAGGCATCCCGCAGCTTGGCGCGGTTGATGGGGATGTGGCCGCTGGCGCGGATCGCCTGGCCAAACAGCGGAACCGAGAGCAGTTCCTTCTTGGCCACGAACCGGACCGAGCCCGGCAGAAAGGCGAAGAGCACCCAGATGTCGGCAAACGAGGTGTGGTTGCTCGCGAACACGTAGGACTGGAATGGAAGGAGCCCGTCCATGCCCTGCACATCAACCCGCAACCCGTTCACCTTGAGCTCGGCGCGTCCCCAATCGCGGCCCACCCGGTCATAGACACCGCCGGGCCGATACTTGACTCCGAATAGCGCTGCGACAATGGACTGGGAGCCGTACCACGCGACGAGCGCCACCAGGGTGAGCACGTACCAGAGGATCTTCAGGATCTTCATCGGAAGTGATCAAACCCCGTGAGTGTGAGCCGGCTGCCGCGAAACATGGGCCGGACACCGCTGCCGCGGTGGCAGGAACCCACCCGCGTCAGCGTGAGCCCCACCTCCACCTCAAAGCGGCGCACGGCGGCGTCGGCAAAATCGGGAGGCAAGGCAACCAGCAGTTCATAGTCTTCGCCGCCCTTGGCCGAGAAGATCATGGGTTCAGCGCGGGCAGCCAGCGCGGCAGACACAGCGGCGGCATCCACCGGCAGCTGCTCCAGCACGATTTCGACTTCGATGCCGGATGCCGCCGCCAGGTGTCCGGCATCAGCCACCAGGCCGTCACTCACGTCGAGCATGGCCCTGGCGCCCTGTTCCGCCAACCATCGGCCCGCGCGGATCCGCGGCTCCGGCATGGCGAACCGCCGCCTGGCGGCGGCGTCAGGTGCCCGACCAGCACGAAACGCCTCCAGGGCAGCCCGCGCAGCGCCCAGCGTCCCCGTGACCCAGAGTCCGTCGCCGGCTCTGGCCCCGCGCCGAGTCATGGGTCGCTCGGCATGACCCAGCACCGTAACGGCGACCGTCCAGACGGCACTCCGCGACAGGTCCCCTCCGACCACACGAGCGGCGCTCGCGTGCGCCGCCTCACCCGCACCCTGAATGAGCTCTGAGACCTGAGGCAAACTCGAATCACCAGGCGCCGCGAGTGCGACCAGCACTGCCGCGGGTACAGCGCCGGCGGCGGCCAGGTCCGAGAGCGCCGCAGCCGTGCTCCGATACCCGATTTCCCGGTCGGTCAGCCAGTCGCGCTCGAAGTGCACATGCTCCACACTCATGTCGACACTGATCACAGTCCGACCGGCGCCATTGGGAACCACCGCGCAATCGTCTCCCAGGTCCGATCCGCTGGCGCCGAGAGCGGCCGCGATGGAGCGAATACGGTCGAATTCGGCGCCGGCGCCGAGCGCGGAACTCAGGGCCGTATGGCCTCCCGCGCAAAACGGACAAGTCCACTGCCCGTGGCCACCCAGACGTAGTCGGCATCGACGGCCACATCGCGCGCATCGGCCGGGATATCACCGATCCCGAAGAGGCGCGACACCGAAAACCCGAGCCGCGCGAATCCGAACCCCTTTTCAGCCGCGAACCACACGCCTGGCCCATCCACACGGAAGGCGCGGAGGTTGCCCAGCATTCCTGACAGAACCGGATCGACATGCCATCGTCCGCCGTGCTCGCGCCACAGCAGGCGATCGCGGGTCAGCGCGACGAGTGTGTCTCCGAGCCAGCCAATCTGAAGCACCGGATCACGGAATTCCGCCGGCTCCGTGCCGGCAGGCCGCAACAGGTCGCCGGTACGGCCCACGGTGTAGAAGATCCCGAGCTGCGTCCCGATCCACGTGGTATCGGCTGAGATCGAGACGGCGTAGGCTGCGTCGTGGAACTCCGGCGCCACCCGAAAGACCTCCAGACTGTCGGACACGCGTGCCGCACCGTGTGCTGTCGCCACCCCAATCCAACCCTGGCGCGACATCACGTCATAGACCCTGTCGTCCGGCAGGCCGCGACCTCGGTCCACCATGGTGACCTGCCCTGAGGCCGGGTCCACTCGAGCCACACCTCGGTCGGTCGCGAGCCAGAGGCCACGGCCCATCCCAACGATGCGCCGCGCCGTGCTGAAGGGCAGCCCCGTCGCCGACGGACCTTGCAGGTATCTGAAGTCGCGCAGGTCGGCGGAGCCGTAGGTGAGGGCCGCGAAGGCGGTCGGCGTTCGTTCGCTCACGGTCCAGATCCCGCCCGGAGCGCTGAAGAGCGCGGTGACGGACGAGCCCAGCACCCCGAACGGCAGCGGCTGTGGAACGGCGGCACCCTCCTGCAAATAGAGGAGTCCCGCGCCTGACGTGCCGAGATACCAGCCCAGCCGGTCGAACGTGCGTGCGGCGGCCGTGAACTGTGCCGGCCGCATGCGTCCATCAAGCAGAAATGAAGACGACATGGCGAGCACCGATGGGTGCTCCTGAAGGAACTGATCGGCGGTCACGGGGCGAAGCGGCTGCACAGGGGAATCGGCCGGGGATGTGCTCGTGCCGCCGCGCGCCAGTTCGTACCACCGCGTCCCGACCCGCATGAGCAGACCACCCAAGGGATTGGCCAGGTCAAAGCCGATCTCACTGATCCGGCCGGGCGCGGCGCCGCTGGACCATGTTTGGAGCTCGGGCTGGTAGTGGATCCAGGCATCCGGACGCGCCAGCCAGAGCGAATTGTCGAGTGGGTCAACCATGGACGTGAAGACGCCACGAAGCAGATCACTGGTCGGAGGGCTCTGAGTGCCCTCCCATTCCCGAAACTGGGCTTGCCGAATCAGCAGCTGATCCGGTGAAGTGGCAAACACCCGATCCGAGGCCGCCGCCACCGACGTGATGGTCGAAAAATCACCCACAATCACCCGGTCGGCGGGTCGCCAGTCCCGGGTTGGGCTTTGAGCGGACGCTGCCAGCGACACGAGCGCGAGCAATGCGACCAGGCCACTCACAGTCTTCATAATATCATATACAGCAACATTATAGCTTCTCACACATCAGGTGATTTCTCGCGTCATATTTCCGCCGGGGGCGGGAGTTCCCACAGAAGTGGCGGGGCGAATGGCCCGGCGCCGGCGCGCTGCAGGTCCCAATCCCGCCAGACATCTGGCAGGGCTGTCACCACATCGGCCGGCCGCATCGCGTGTGCGGTATGGCGCCGCGCGGCCATATCGGCTGCACGACCAAGTGCCTGTGCCGCGGCTGCGCCGGCCGCGGCCGGCTCCCGGTGCTGCGCCAGAAAGGTTCCGCAGATCCCGCTCAGGATATCACCGCTGCCGCCGGTACCCAGCCCGGGATTTCCCGACGCCACGGTCCAAGCCGACCGGTCTGGCGCCGCGATCACCGTGGGAACTCCCTTGAGCAGCACGACGACACCGAGGCGAACCGCTGCATCCTGCGCTGCGCCCCACGGGTTCACCTCGCGAGTGGCATCGAGGTCGGGCACCAGCGACCGAAATTCTCCCGGATGCGGCGTCAGGAGGGCTGCCTTGCCGCGCACCGCGTCGGCAAGTTCGGGTGCCCTGCCCTGGAAGACCGTAAGGGCGTCGGCGTCGATCACTATTCGCCGGGCTGCACCCGCGATGATCTTGACGAAATCCACTCGCTCGTCGCTGCGACCCAGCCCCGGTCCGATCACCACGGCATCAGCGCGCGCCACCAGCTCGAGAGCTTCCGGGCCAGGGCGTCCCGTGAGTGCACATGTCTGGGTAAGCACTTCCGGCTCGGCAAGACGCAACTCGTGCACCGTTTCCTCCGGCGCGACGACATGCACATAACCTGCGCCGGAGGCAAAGGCGGCATGCGCCGCCAGCCGGACGGCGCCCGAAGTGCCGGGCGCGCCACCGGCAATGACAACTCGGCCACGGGTGCCCTTGTGATCGCTGGCGCGAAACACCGGGAGTTGAGTCGCTGCCCAGGCGTCGGTGACGAGCCGGGGCCACGCAGGATCCGCGGTGGGCAGTCCGATGTCGATGACGATCAGGGTACCGACTTGATCGCGCGCCAGGAGGTGACCGCGCCGAGGACCGCCGAACGTGATGGAGAGCTGGGCGCCCGCATTGCCATGCACGACGCCGGTGGCGAGATCGAGGCCGGTGGGCCCATCCAGGGCAACAACCGGCACCCGCAGGTCATGCAGTCGATCGAGAAGCGCCTGAGCGGGTCCGCGCGGGGCGCCACGAGCGCCGGTGCCGAGAATCGCGTCGATGGCGAGTGCGGCGCCGGGCCATGGTCCGTCTGGGGGCAGCTGCCGCACACCAGCAGCCAGTGCGAGTTCGGCGGCCGAGCGACAGGCATCTGAGCGGGTGCCCTCGACCGATGCGACCCATACCGGGGCGCCGGCGGCGGCCAACGCTCGCGCCGTGACCCATCCGTCCCCGCCGTTATTGCCTGCCCCGGCAGCCAGGATGGTGCCACTGGACAGCAGATGACCAAAGCGGGAAGCCACAATCCATGCGGCGCCCCGACCGGCAGCGTCCATGAGCGTCGGCAATGCGATGCCGGCGTTCCGCGCGCGTTCATCCCAGGCAGCGGCATCCTCCGGGGCGAGGACCGGCAGCATGGGGCGCGTCATGGGGAGGGACGCATCTTGACCCGGCTACTTGACGCTGTGCCCGATGGTCCGGCCTATGGAAATCTCCCCGTTGTCGATCCGGATATTGAAGCCGCAGTCCGGATTGGTGCAGACCCATGCCTTGTAGGTGATGGGCGCGCCATCCCGGCCGTAATCGGACAAAGGAATCAGCATTCCAGCATTGCACTTCCGACAGGCCGGCCACTCCCGTTGTTCCATACGTCCCTCCGTCATCCCGTCGCCGTTCTGGGAACTCCCTGCCAGGCATACCGCCCGCCGAACACGTCATCGAATTCGTAGACGGAGGCAAAGTCGGATTCGCGATCCCCCGGCTGAGTGACCAACAGCCCAACCTCCACCAGGGTATAGACGATGCGCCCGAAATCTTCCGTCCTGCTGATGCCCCAATGCTGGAGCACGCTCGCCGCCATCAGCCCGAACTGTTCGAGCGCAAACCCATGACACGCCCACGCCAACTCCGCGCCGTTCACGTGACGCCGGGCCTCAAGCCCTGTCTGAAGGTACTCGACCGATGCGAGCACGAACAGATAGGCGCGCTCATCGTAGCGGCCCCCGTGTCGGCGGATCCGTGCCAGCATGCTGTCGGAGAACTGCAGTCCATTCATACGGCGGCGTGGTGCCTCGCGGCATACAGGGGATACAGTTCGGCCAGCTCGTGCACCTCTCGCCGCACCTGCGCCAGCGTTGTTTCGTCCTGCCGGCTCAGCACCAGTGCGATGAAGCTGGCGATCCGCGCCATCTCCTCGGTGCCCATGCCGCGCGTCGTCAGGGCGGGCGTGCCAATACGGATACCGCTGGTGACAAAGGGAGACGCCGGATCATCGGGCACGGTGTTCTTGTTGACCGTCATGCCGGCCTGGCCGAGCAGGCTTTCCGCCAGCTTCCCGGTCAGTCCGCGTCGGCGCAGGTCCACCAGCATCAGGTGAGTGTCGGTCCCACCCGAGACCAGGTCGAACCCCTCCGCCATCAGTCCCTCCGCCAGCGCGCGGGCGTTCTCCACGACGTGTCGGGCATACCGCTTGAATTCGCCCGTCAGTGCCTCCCCGAACGCGACTGCCTTGGCGGCGATGATGTGTTCCAGCGGTCCACCCTGTGTCCCGGGAAAGACCGACTTGTCCACCGCCTTGGCGAGCTCGCCGTTGCAGAGGATCATGCCCCCGCGCGGACCGCGCAGCGTCTTGTGCGTCGTGGTCGTGACAACCTGCGCGTGAGGCACGGGAGACGGGTGCACTCCGCCAGCCACCAGCCCGGCAAAATGAGCCATGTCCACCAGCAGGGTGGCGCCCACCTCGTCCGCGATGCTGCGGAAAGCCGCAAAATCGATAATCCTGGCGTAGGCGCTCCCACCGGCCACGATGAGGCCCGGCCGTTCGGCGCGCGCAAGCTCACGGACCGCGTCGTAATCGATCCTGCCCGACCTCGCATCGACACCATAATGAACGGCACGCCAGATGGTGCCGCTATGGCTCACCTTGGCGCCGTGGGTCAAGTGCCCCCCGTGCGGCAACGCCATGCCGAGCAGCGTCCCGCCCGGCGGCAGTACGGCCATGAACGCGGCAAAGTTGGCCTGGGCCCCCGAATGCGGCTGCACATTCGCGTGATCAGCGCCGAAAATCTGGCGCGCGCGGTCGATCGCGAGCTGCTCGATCTGGTCCACCACCTCACAGCCGCCATAGTAGCGGCGTCCGGGATAGCCCTCGGCGTACTTGTTGGTCAGCGGGGTCCCGGCCGCGTCGAGTACGGCGCGACTCGCAAAATTCTCGCTGGCGATGAGCTCCAGCCCATCCCGCTGGCGCGCGAGTTCCCGGTCGACCAATCCGGCGACGACGGGATCAGCTTGTCTGAGCGTGGCGTTCAGGTCCAGCGTCACGGCGCCTCCGCGTCGATTTCGGCGACGCGACGGGCGTGGCGTCCGCCGGCAAAGGGCGTATCGAGGAACGTGTGGAGGATCTGGACCGCCTCGTCGTCGGAGAGGAAGCGCGAGGGCAGCACCAGGACGTTGGCGTTGTTATGCTCGCGTGACAGCCGGGCCACTTCGTCATTCCAGACCACCGCCGCCCGGACGCCATGATGGCGGTTGGCAGCGTATGACATGCCGAGCCCCGACCCGCAGAGGAGCACACCGCGCGCGGCCTTGCCCTGCCCAACGGCCTGTGCCACCTGATGCGCGTAGGGGGGATAGTCGGTCGAGGCGGCACTATGAGTGCCCAGGTCGTCGGGCTCGAACCCCAGGCGCTGCAGCTCGCCGATCAAGTGCTGCTTCATTTCGAAGCCGGCGTGGTCCGCCGCGATTGGTATGACTTCAGCCATGGATGCCCTGCCTCTCGTTCAGCGCCGACCGCTCAGCCAGAGCTTGTCGAGCCCGTTGACGGCGGCGATCCGCTCCTCCGCCAGCCGGTCGGCAGCGCGATACGTCGCGATGCCATCCCGCTTCGCGATGGCAAAGATACGCTGGATCGTGTCGTAGATTTCGCCGGCCTTCTTGTGCGAACGCTCCTCCGGCCAGTGGTGGAGCTCGCCGTACACGTTGATCAGCCCGCCGCCGTTGATGACGTAGTCCGGAGCATAGCTGATGCCGCGGTCGTCGAGAATGTCGCCGTGCCGCTCCTCCGCGAGCTGATTATTCGCGCCGCCAGCGATCACCTCGACCTTGAGGCGCTTCAAGGTCTCGTCGTTGATGGTCGCGCCCAGTGCGCAGGGAGCGTATATGTCTCCCTTCTCGTCGTAGATCGTGGAAGGATCGACGGGCCGGGCCCCGAATTCATCCACCGCTCGCTGCATCTTCTCGCGGTCAATATCCGTGACGACAAGCTTGGCTCCCTCGGCATGCAGATGCCGGCACAGGTAGTAGGCGACCTTGCCGGCACCCTGGACCAGGACGGTCCTGCCGGCCAGGTCATCGGTGCCCCAATGCGCGTGCGCTGTCGCCTTCATGCCCATGTAGACCCCGTACGCCGTCACCGGTGAGGGATCGCCCGAGAGTCCCATGAGTCCGGCTACGTGATTGGTCTCGAGACGGACAAACTCCATGTCCATTGGACTGGTGCCCACATCTTCGGCGGTGATGTACCGGCCATTGAGCGATTCAACAAACCGGCCATGGGCGCGGAAGAGTGTCTCCCGGTCAGTTCGCTTGTTGTTGCCGATGATCACCGACTTGCCGCCGCCCAGATTCAGCCCCGCCACGGCCGCCTTGTACGTCATCCCACGAGCCAGACGAAGGGCATCGACAATCGCGGCGTCCGTGCTCTCATACTGCCAGAATCGCGTGCCCCCGAGCGCCGGCCCGAGGGTGGTGTCGTGCACCGCGATCAAGCCGAAGTACTCGCAGGAAGGGTCATGGCACAGGACCAGCTGTTCATGGCCATGCTCATGGATTTCGCGAAAGATGTCCATGGACGTGCGGCTCCGAGAAGAGTATGGAGGCCGCGCTTCGGCATCGGGCCGGGCGCGGAATCAGGTTCGCTGCGCGCAGCTACTGCCCGTAGCTGAAGAATCCCTGGCCGCTCTTCCGGCCGAGGTGACCGGCCGCGACCATGCGCCGCAGCAGCGGGCAGGGCCGGTACTTGGGATCACCCAGCCCCTCATGCATCACCTCCAGGATGGCGAGGCAGACATCCAGGCCGATGAAGTCGGCGAGCGCCAAGGGACCCATTGGGTGCGCCATCCCGAGCTTCATGACCGTGTCGATCGCCTCGGGCTCCGCCACGCTTTCCATCACACAGAATATGGCCTCGTTGATCATTGGCAGGAGCACCCGGTTGGCTACGAAGCCGGGATAGTCGTTGACCAGCACCGGCGTCTTGCCCAGCGATTCGGCGATGGCCGTCACCTGCGTCGCCGTATCGTCGGACGTGTCCTGGCCCCGGATGACTTCCACCAGTTTCATGACCGGCACCGGGTTCATGAAATGCATGCCGATGATCCGGTCTGGGCGCCCGGTGCGGCCAGCGATTTCGGTGATGGAAATCGAGCTTGTGTTGGTTGCGAGTATGGTTTCGGGACGGCAGAG
Source organism: uncultured Gemmatimonadales bacterium (assembly GCA_963798915.1). Taxonomy (GTDB): domain Bacteria; phylum Gemmatimonadota; class Gemmatimonadetes; order Gemmatimonadales; family GWC2-71-9; genus CAMLHP01. The sequence goes on from CAWCVB010000006.1 coordinate 336,764, forward strand.
GCCGTCCAGCGCCTGGAAAATGGCGTACTTGACTGAAGGTTTTTCGCTGGCCGCCTCGATCACAAGTTCGGCGTTGTGTGCGGCCTCCAGCGTGGTGGCGGGCTTGACCCGGCCAAGTATCTCGTCGGCCGAACCCTCCGGCAACGCACCCTTCCGGACCTGCCGCTCGATGTTGGAACGGATGGTTTCCGTGGCCTTCTCCAGCGCCGGCGTCGCCGTATCGATCATCGCCACGGTCCAGCCATGCTGAGCCAGTACGTGGGCGATACCATTCCCCATGGTGCCGGCGCCAATGACCGCCGCATGCTTCATGCTTGATCCTTTCGTAGCTGTCGCAGGACAATCAGGCAGGCCAGCCCGAGCGCGAACGTTGCGGCAAGGCCGCCCTCCGGGCCGAACGCGCCGCCGGTCATCCAGGACGGACCACCAGGGCGATAGTCCAGCATCGGGATGTCGAATGGAAATCCGCTGACCGGAGCGTCAAGCCCGGCCAGCGTCACGTTCCAGCCAACGTGGGCGCCGAACGCCGTCCACAATCCACCCGGAGCAAAGAACGCCAGGCCAAGGAAGACTCCGGCCAGGGCGATGTTCCCGAGGCCGAGCCCGCTGACATGCGGATTGCCGAGGTGCGCGAGCGCAAATACGATCGAAACCGCCACAAGAGCGGCTCCTCGCCCGAACGCCCGCGCCAACAGGACCAGCGGCACGCCACGAAACAGCACTTCCTCCGCTAGGGCCGCGGGAGCGAGCACGATCCCGGTGAGTCCCACGGACGCCACGTACGGTCCGATCCCGCCGGCATCTGACGCCCATCCGGCGGATGTGGTGAGCGCCGCGAGGGTCAGGGCCGCGGCTGCCGCCAATGCACCGATGCCGAAGCCCCAGCCCAAGCCGTGCAGGCGCGATCCGGCATGAGTCCAGCGTACGGAAGGCAAGTCCAGCCCGGCGGCCTTGAATCCGACCAGCCAGGTGGCAGCCACCGCACCCAGCAGTGCAGCACAACCCTGAAGCAGTATGGAAGCGGGCGAGGCGTTCCTGAGCCAGGCCACCGCGCCGCGAGGCGAACCCGCAGCAAGGCCGGCCGCACCGATGGAAAACAGGCCGGTGATAACCGTGGCGAGGGCGAGAAACGCGATTGACCAACCGATCGCTGCTGCCGCACCCCTCCGCCCGGTCGCCACAAGCCTAATGACGCGTGGTAAGTCGAGAGCGGCTGAAGGCCAGCACCACAGTGGCAATTGCGACCTTGGTCAGGTCACCGGCGAGAAACGGCATGAGGCCCGCCCGGAACGCCAGTCCCGGATCTCCACCGAGCAGCGCCAACTGCGACACCCCGCCAAGATGAATAACGGCCATCGCCACGGTCAGCACCAGTGCTGTCCAGGCGATGCGCGCGGCACCGTGCAGGCGTCTGCTTCGCGCCAACCCCGCGACCGCCGCAGCGGCTGGGAAGGCCAGGAGATACCCGCCCGTTGGTCCCAGAAGGTGCAGCAGCCCGCCGTGGGCAAATGCGAAGACCGGAGCCCCTGCTGCCCCAGCCAGCAAGTAGGTTCCGAGCGCGGCCGCACCCTCGGCCGGACCGAGCCAGGCTCCCACCAGCAGCACGGCCAGCCCCTGCAGCGTAAAGGGAACGGGCGTGAAGGCGAGCGGAATCGACAGCTGGGCGCTGAGCGCCACGACGAGCGCGCCAAGACCCACTCTCAGGGCACGGGTCAGGACGTCTGGATAAGGAGAAACGCGAGCATCGTTGGCTGGCTGCATCACAGCTTCTCCACGGAGAGGGCCACGGCATTACCTCCGCCGAGGCAAAGTGTCGCCAGGCCGGTGGCCTTGTCCTGCTGATCCAGCGCCGCCAGCAACGTCGTCAGGATACGTGCGCCGCTTGCACCGATCGGATGACCCAATGCGACGGCGCCACCGTTGACGTTGACCCGATCCCAGTCCCAACCGAGTTCTCGGCCGTCAGCCAGGGCCTGGACCGCAAAGGCCTCGTTCGCCTCGATCAGGTCGTAATCCTTGATGCTGGTTCCCGCCCGCTTCATGAGGTTGCGCACGGCTACGATCGGCGCAAAGAAGAGGTCCTTCGGCTCGCCACCGCCGGCGGCATAGGCCGTGATGCGTGCTCGGGGCTTCAACCCGTTGGCCTTGGCGTAGGCGAGGGACGTCACCACCAGCGCGCTGGCGCCGTCATTGAGTCCGGGAGCATTACCGGCGGTTACCGAGCCTTCCCGTCGGAAGGCGGGCTTCAGCCTGCCGAGCGCCTCGAGCGACGTGTCCTTTCGGGGGCCCTCGTCCACATCGACAATGGTCTCTCCCTTCCGCCCCGGGACGGCAACGGGCACGATCTCCGCCTTGAACCTGCCGGCTTCCTGCGCTGCCACCGCTTTCTGATGGCTCGCCAGGGCAAACGCGTCCTGATCGTGCCGCGAGATGCCGGCCTTTTCGGCCGTGTACTCCGCGTACTCGCCCATGTGGTTGTCGCCGAAGGAATCCCACAGGCCATCGTGGATCATGCCGTCCACGACAGTCTGGTTCCCTGCCTTGACGCCGGTGCGGTAGCCATACAGGTAATGCGGCGCCGAGGACATGGACTCCTGGCCCCCGGCAAGCAGGCATGACGCGTCTCCCGCCTTGACCGCCTGGGCCGCCAGCATGACCGCCTTCAGGCCCGATCCGCAGACCTTGTTGATGGTCAGCGCCGGTACCGTGCCGGGAACGCCGCCGTGAATCATGGACTGCCGGGCCGGGGCCTGCCCGCTGCCACCCTGCACCACCTGGCCCATGATGACTTCATCGATGGTTGCGGGATCGATCGCCGCGCGAGCGATTGCCTCGCGAATGACGATGGCGCCCAACTGCGGCGCAGTCAGGCCAGATAGTCCGCCGAGAAACCGGCCGATGGGCGTCCGGACAGCCGAAACGATTACTGCCGTGGTCTCATCTGACATGGGCGGGAAAATAGCCGGATCGCGCTCAGGGTGCGAGCGCACGGCTCCGCGTCCGATCCAGCACGCGAGCGATGAGATCGTCCACCGGAATGATCTCCTGCTTGCGCCCGCTCCCGCGAACGCGAAGTGCCACCGTCCCCGCCTCCGCTTCCCGCTGGCCGATGACCGCCATGTACGGGACCTTCTGCACCTCGCCCTCGCGAATGCGATAATTCAGCGTCTCGTGGCGGTCGTCCACGTGCGCCCGGATACCGTCGGCCTTGAGCCGGCGCAGCACTTCGTGCGCCCGCTCGGTCTCGCTTGCGCCAATTGGAATCAGCCTCACCTGCTCGGGCGCGAGCCATACCGGAAACGCCCCGGCGAAGTGCTCTATCAGGTTCCCGGTGAAGCGCTCCAGCGTCCCGAAGATGGCGCGGTGGATCATGACCGGCCGGTGCGGACGGTTGTCCGCGCCGGTGTATTCGAGTTCGAACCGCTCAGGCAGGTTGAAATCGAGCTGGATGGTCGGGCCTTGCCAGAGCCGGCCGATCGCATCCTTGAACTTGATGTCGATCTTGGGTCCATAGAACGCGCCGCCCCCCGCATCCACTCGAAACGGGATGGACTTCCGTTCGAGAGCCCGGTGCAGGATGTCCTCCGCCTGATCCCAGATGTCGTCGCCGCCGAGCCGTTCCAGCGGTCGGGTGGAAATCTCGAAGTCAAGTTCGAAGCCGAAGGTCTGGCGCACGATGCGGTCGACCTGATCGAGGCAGAGAAAGATTTCATCCTCGGCCTGGTCCAGCCGGCAAAAGATGTGCGCATCATCCATCGACAGCCCACGGACCCGGAGCAGGCCATGCAGTGTGCCACTGCGCTCGTTCCGGTACACGTTCGCCACTTCGCTGAGCCGCACCGGCAGATCGCGATAACTGCGCTGCTGGCTCTTGTAGATCAGACAGTGCATGGGGCAGTTCATCGGCTTCACGCGATAGCGCACGTCTTCCGACTCGCCCGCGCCGCTGGCCATCGGCGGAAACTGGTTCTCGGCGTACAGGGGCAGATGGCCCGAGATATGAAAGAGCTCCTCTCGAGTCACATTGGGGGTATAGACGAGGTCGTAGCCCGACGCGACGTTGTCGTCTTCCACCGCGCGGGACAGCAGCCACTTCACCATGGCACCCTTCGGATGCCAGAGCACCAGGCCCGGGCCCACGATCTCGCTGATGGAGAAGAGGTCGAGCTGCTTGCCGATGACGCGATGATCGCGCTTGCGTGCCTCGTCCAGCCGGTGGAGGTAGGCGTCCAGATCCTCCTGGCGGAACCATGCGGTGCCGTAAATGCGCTGCAGCATCTGGCGCCGCTCGTCGCCGCGCCAGTAGGCGCCGGCCCCGTGGAGCAGCTTGAAATGGCGAAGGCGGCCGGTCGATGGCACATGCGGGCCGCGACACAGGTCGGTGAACGGACCATCGGTGTAGACGCTGATGGTCTCCCCATCCCCAAGCTCACGGATTCGCTCCAGCTTGAGCGGATCGTCCGCGAAGCGCGCTTCCGCCTCGGGTCGGTCAACCACTGCCCGGGTAAAGGGATAGTCGGCTTTGACCACCTCGGCCATGCGGGTTTCGATCCGCTCGAGGTCCTCGGGGGTGAAGGGACGCGGCACGTCGAAGTCGTAGTAGAATCCGTCCTCGATGGCGGGACCAAAGCCGATGCCGGCGCCGGGGAAGATCTCGCGTACGGCCGTGGCCAGCACGTGGGCGGCGGAGTGGCGCAGCAGCCCCAGGGCATCGGGATCCTTGTCCGTGACAATCGCGACGGCGGCGCCGTTGGGCAGTTCGCTGTCGAGGTCACGGATCGTGCCATCGACCCGCGCCGCCAACGCCGCCTTGGCCAGGCCCGGACCAATGCTCGCAGCCAGATCGCGTCCCGTGGCGCCCGTCGGCAGTTCCCGCTCGCTTCCGTCAGGAAGGGTGACGCGAATGCTGCTCATGGCAATTGCTCCTGTGAGGCAGGCGTCACGACCGCCGGTGTCGACGGGGCCAGCACCAGGTACATGACCACGCCGACAATGATCAGACCGGCGACAACCAGCCACCGCAGCAGATCGGACAGGGGTACTTCCAGCCGCTCTTCAGCCATCAGCTCGTCCCGGATGCGGAAATAGGGTGGCGGAGGGTGTCTCAGCTCCAAGCAAAGCGTGTTAAACTTAACGCTGACCGAAACCAATTTGCACGAGGGACCGCGGTGCGCCGAAATGACTCGATGTCTGTGGGAGAGATCGCCGGCTGGGGGGCTCTCGGGCTCGTCTCCGGCTTTCTCCTGGGAACCGCGCTCGGCGCCTGGGCGGGCGGGGTGACTCGAGAGCGGCTCGGCCGGGTCGCCCGTCGCCTGCGGCAACCCGTTGCCCTAGCGCCCCAATCCCTGGCGGCCACAGCAGCGGCCGCCTCGGAGGCGCTCGGCAGGGTGGCGTCACTGGCCGGGCTTCAGCTGGAGGCGCGTCCCATCGGCGTCCATTCCGTGGAGCTTCGCGGGTGGGTGCCAGATCGGACTCAGCGCGCGCTCGCCGCCCGGACCATCCGGCAGCTGCCGGGCATCGAGACCGTCATCAACAGCATCCTGGTGCGGGGCGAGGACGATCGTCCCGCCCAGGGCCCAATCCTGCCCGCCAACCAGACGGCATGAGCGCGCCGCTCGCTCCGCAGTACGATCCCAAGGATATCGAAGCCCGGACCTACCAACGCTGGTCGGCCCGCGGGCTCTTTGCGCCGGAAGTCCGGCCGGACGGAGTACCATACGTGGTCATGATGCCGCCGCCCAATGTGACGGCGCAGCTTCACATGGGGCACGGCCTCAACAATGCGGTGCAGGACGCGATTATCCGATTTGAGCGAATGCGCGGCCGCCGCACCCTCTGGCTCCCTGGTACGGATCACGCCGGGATCGCTACCCAGAACGTCGTGGAACGCCTGGTCGCCGCGGAGGGATTCAGCCGTTTCGACCTCGGTCGCGAGACCTTCGTCCAGCGCGTCTGGGAGTATGTCCGGGATACCGGGTCGACCATCCTGGATCAACTCCGGGCGCTCGGCGCAAGCTGCGACTGGTCGCGTACGTACTTCACGCTGGACGAGGGATTGTCGCGCGCGGTGCGCGAGGCCTTCGTCCGGCTGTTTGAGAAGGGGCTCATCTACCGGGGCCACTACATCATCAACTGGTGCCCGCGCTGCCTGACGGCGCTGTCCAATGAGGAGGCGGAAAAGCACGAAGGTCCTGGCAAGCTATGGCACCTGCGCTATCCCCTCGCGAGCGGCGGTCATGTGGTGGTGGCGACGACCCGCCCGGAGACGATGCTCGGTGATACCGGCATCGCTGTACATCCCGGGGACGCTCGTTACGCCGGCCTGATCGGCGCCGAAGTGCTCCTGCCGATCACCGGACGCCGCATTCCGGTGATCGCTGACGACGCGGTGGATCCCGCATTCGGCACGGGTGCGGTCAAGGTCACACCGGCTCACGACGCGACGGATTTCGAGATCGGCCGACGTGCCGGGCTGGACACGATCGACCTGATGACCCCCGATGCTCGGATGAACGACCAGGTGCCCGAGCGGTTTCGCGGGATGGACCGGTATGAGGCACGCCGCGAGGTGGTGGCGGAATTTGAACGGCTCGGCCTGCTCGACGGCGTGGAGGATCACGTGCACGCCGTCGCCCGCTGCTATCGCTGCGAGACCATCGTGGAGCCCCGGCTCTCGGACCAATGGTTCGTGCGGATGGCGCCACTGGCGCGTCCCGCGCTCACTGCCTACCGCGACGGGCGCCTGCGGTTCATTCCCGAACGACGAGGCGAGGACTACGCGCAGTGGATGGAGAACATCCGGGACTGGTGCATCTCCCGCCAGCTCTGGTGGGGCCACCGCATCCCCGTCTGGTACTGCATGGACGAGACCTGCGGTCAGGTGGCCGCGAGCCGGACCGACCTGCGGTGCTGTCCAGCCTGCGGCGCGGACGTGCGCCAGGACGACGATGTGCTGGACACCTGGTTTTCCTCCTGGCTGGTGCCGTTCTCCTCCCTCGGCTGGCCCGATGCAACGGCCGACCTCGCCACCTACTACCCCGGCAACACCCTGGCCACTGCGCCGGAGATCATCTTCTTCTGGGTCTCGCGGATGATCATGGCCGGCTGCGAGTTCATGGGAGATGTGCCCTTCAGCACGATCTACCTCCACGGCACGGTACGCGACACCCAGCACCGGAAGATGTCCAAGTCGCTCGGCAATGGCATCGATCCGCTTGACGTGATCGAACGCTTTGGCGCCGACGCACTGCGCTACGTCCTCCTGTCGGGCATGGCGGTCGGGACGGACGTGATCCTGGATCCGTCCGATCTCGAGACATCGTTCGCGCCGGGCCGCAATTTTGCGAACAAGCTATGGAATGCCGGGCGGTTCATCCTGGCCAACCTCGACGGCCCGACCCGGCCCATCGCGGGAGAACATCCGGAGACGATCCGGCGGCACGAGTTCACGCTTGCCGATCGCTGGATCATCGCCCGCTGCGATGCGACCGTGCGCGAGGCCACGGCGGCGTACGAGAAGTTTCGGTTGAATGAGGCGGCGGGCGCGATTTATCACTTCATCTGGTCCGATCTCGCAGACTGGTACATCGAACAGATCAAGCCGCGCCTGTACGGGGACCAGCCCGGTGGCGACGTGGCGCGTGCGGTCGCCGTCCGCACCTTCGACGTTGCGCTGCGATTGCTGCACCCGATCATGCCGTTCATCACGGAAGCGCTGTGGAGCCAGCTCCCGGAGCGTCGTGCGGACGACACCATTCTACTTGCACGCTGGCCGCAGCCCGACTCTCGTGCAATGGACCCTTCGGCGGAGCACGCCTTCGGCCTGGTCCAGCAAGTTGTCACCGCCATTCGGCAGATCCGCGCCGAATACGGGGTGGCGCCCGGAACCGGCATCGCCGTCCGGGTGCTGGCCGCGACTGCCTCGGTGCAGCGTGCCTTGGAATCGGAGCGCACCACCATCATGCGATTGGCCAAGGTGAACGAGCTCAGCTTTGGCGCGGCGAGCGACGAAGCCGGCGGCCACGCCGTGCTCGACGACGGGACGTCGGTGTTTATTCCGCTCGGCCGGGCGATCGATCTGGAGCGGGAATGCGCCCGCCTCGGGACCGAGGTCGCGCGCCTGGAGACGTTGCTGGTGCAACAGGAACGCAAACTCGGGAACGAGCAGTTCGTGAGCCGTGCGCCCGCGCCTGTGGTGGAGAATGAGCGCCGGAAGCTCACGTCGTGGCAGGAGCAGGTGGAGTCGCTGCAGGACAAGCGAAGGCTGCTCGGATGCCGTTGAGCAGGTTAGGCCTCGTGCTGGCGCTCGTCCTGGCATCATGCGCCAGGATCGAGCCGCCGCCGGGTGGTCCGCCTGACACCGCCCCGCCACGCCTGATCGGCGAGTACCCCGAATCGCTGGCCTCGCTCCCCGGCTTCGATGGCAATGTCGAGTTTCGCTTTGATGAGGTTGTCTCGGAAGGTTCGACGCCGAGCACCGGCAGCGGCACCGGCGATCTGGAGCGACTTGTCATCCTGTCGCCCAGCAATCGGGTGCCCGATGTGAGCTGGAAACGCTCGCGCATAACGGTGCGACCCGCGGAGGGATGGCAGCCCGGTCGCTTCTACCGGGTAGAGCTGCTGCCCGGCGTGGTCGATCTGCGCAACAACCGCTCGACGTCGGCGCGAGCCGTCGTCGCCTTCACCACCGGCGGGCCACTCCCGGTGGACACGCTCCGTGGTCGGATCGTCGACTGGACGACCGGCCAGCCAGTGCCTCGCGGCCTGATCGAGGCGATACTCCTCCCTGACAGCCTGCCCTACCGCTTTCGCTCGGATTCGGCCGGGACGTTTGTGGTGACTCCGCTGCCATCGGGCCGCTACGTCATCTACGGTGCCATTGACCAGAACAACAATAGCCGTCGGGACCTGCGGGAGGCCTACGACTCAGCGTCAGCCGCATCCAACGGTCCGGTCATCACTCTTTGGACCTTCCCGCACGACACAAATCCCCCCAGGATCCAGCAAGCAACCCCACGCGACAGTCAGGCGGTCGACCTCCAATTCAGCCAACCGCTCGACCCCGACCAGCGGCTCGATACCAGCCGAGCGGTCGTGCGGCACCTCCCCGACTCGGCACGAGTCGGGGTGAGCCTGCTCACGACATCGGCTGCCTACGACAGCATCAGGCAGGCCGCGCGCACGGATAGCGCCGCCCCTGGCATTGCCCCGGCCGTCGCTCCCGCCGTGGCTCCTCGCGTCGGCGACACACTCAAGCGCAGGCCGACTCTCAGCAATCGACTCGTGCTGGTGCTCGCCGCGCCCATGGACACTGCCGGACAATACCTGCTCACCATCGACAGCGTCCGGAACGTGACCGGCGTGGCTGCGACGGTGCACGGCGTATTCTCCGCGCCGAAACCACTGCCAGCCAGGCTCGCCGAGCCGCTCAAGGAAGATTCGCTTCCGGCTGATTCAGCACGCGTGCAGCCTGACAGCGCCGGCACCAGGCCGGTGCAGCCCCCACGCCGGTGAGCGACAGTGCTCGGCGGCCACCCTCCGTCGAACGCCTGCTGGCGGAACCTGCCATACAGTCGCGCTTCGCCGGGATCGATAGGGCCCGACTGGTTCGTGCCGCGCGAGCGGCCGTCGAGTCGGGACGGCGAAGCCGGGACATCGCTGCGCGCGATTGGAGCGAGGAGATAGCGACCCAGCTACGTGGCGACGCCGCGGGGGACCTCCGGCCAGTGATCAACGCCACCGGTGTCGTCCTGCACACCAACCTGGGCAGGGCTCCTCTGGCAGCGACCGCCATGGAGGCGCTCAGCCGGATCGCATCGGGATATTCCACCTTGGAGTACGATCTCGGGAGCGGGGTCCGTGGCACGCGCGGCCTCGCCTGTCAGGCGGCCCTGGCTCGGTTGGGAGGTGCCGAGGCTTCACTGGTCGTGAACAATGCGGCGGCGGGCCTGCTCCTCGCGCTCAATACCCTGGCCCCTGGGAAGCAGGTTGCCATTTCGCGCGGCGAATTGATTGAAATCGGCGGCTCGTTCAGGGTACCCGAGATCGCGGAGCGCAGTTCGGCCCAGCTGCTCGAAACCGGCACAACCAACCGGACCCACCTGGCGGACTATGAGTCCGCGTTGCGTGCGGGCGCCGAAGCGGTGCTGATCGTCCACCGATCGAATTTTGAGCAGCGCGGCTTCGTGTCGACGCCCCAGCCACGAGAGATCGCCCAACTCGCGGCGGCAGCCAATGTTCCGGTCATCTACGATATAGGCGGCGGCCTCGGCATCAACCTTGAGCGCTGGGGGCTTTCCGGTGAACCGACGCTGCAGGAGGCCGTCGCGTCCGGCGCGAGCGTGGTCGTCGCCAGTGGCGACAAGCTCCTGGGCGGGCCGCAGGCTGGGCTCGTGCTAGGCAGCGTCGCGCTGGTGGAGCGAATGCGCCGCAATCCGCTGGCACGGGCAGTGCGCGCCGATAAGTTGAGCCTGGCCGCACTGGGAGCGACGCTCGAGCTCTATGATGACGAGGTGCGCGCGCTCCGCGAGATACCGGTGCTGGCCATGCTCACTGCGGCGCCGGAGGAGTTGGCGCAACGCGCCACGCGGCTGGCTGAGGCATGTGGCGCATTCGCGACTGTGACCCTGAAGGATGCATGGTCTGCGGTTGGTGGCGGCGCCTTTCCGGGCGCGCGGCTGGCCACCACGGTCGTCTCGGTGTCGCCCGGGCTGCTTGGCGCCGAGGCCATCGCCCTTCGACTGCGCCTCGGCGCCGTCCCGGTGATTGCTCGCGTCAGGGACGGTGCCATCCTGCTCGACCCCAGGACTTTCAGCGATGAGGTCGTGCCCGTTGTCGTCGAAATGCTGGCAGCGGCGCTCGCTGAATAGGCGCCTCAGTAGGTGAAGGTTCCCACCTGCTTGTCCGGATTCGCGTCAAACGCCCCGACGAACGCTCCCGTGATGACCTGGGGCTGGTGGCCGGCGATCGAGACGGTTACAACGTAATCGGACCTCGCGACCCCGCAGTCGTCGTGATAGGCCAGCACCACCTTATAGTCGCCATGGGGTGCCTTGCCGGCCGGCCAGACCACGTTCTCGCTGTTGGCCCCGTCGATGGTGCAGCCTGCATTCGAATCCAGATCGAGCGCGCCGCCGCTGGCGGAAGTCGGATTGCCGAAGTAGACCAGCTCGCCATTCGGATCGGTCACCCGGATGTCCACGTCGCTCGCTCCGGTCCAGCTGACGCTGACCTGCACATCGCCGGTGCCCACGTGATGAATCGTCAGGTCCTGCGACGCCGACGGACTGATGTCCGATCCCGATCCCACGGACACCCGGAGCGAGAGCTCGGCGGCGTCGGCACCCTGCGCAATTCCGAGCACCAGTCCCTGAGCGGCGGACGAGGGCAATGTCAGCTGGTAGTATCCGTCGAGTCCATTCCCACTCACCAGCACCGTGGTGAACTCTGATGCCGCCGAGACGGTCAGGAGCGCCGTTCCGCCATTGACGACGGAGCCCGTCCCCGCCGTTGAGGGTGCGGCACCGCCGTCGGCCGCAGGCGGCGCTCCGGTGTGATACGTGGCGACGGTCGTTCCGTCGCTGGTGGCGACCCGCGTGACCAGGTCGCCAAGGTCGCCCTGCGGGCCCAGCGCCGATGGCGCCTCGCAGCCGATCATGGCCAGCGAGGCAGTGATGGCCAGAATGGATCGCAGGAGCGTCGGCCGGATCATCACGTGCATCCTCTGTATCATGAGGCGGAAGAGTGAACGGTGCACTCGCGCGAAAGGCAATGACCGTACCAGTCCGTCCTGTCGGCCTGGCGCCCTGCAGCGGCCCCTTGCGGGCGACAGCGGATCCGCCCGCTTGTCATTCCGCAATGCCGTAGGGCACGATGCCACGTGCTATGCGAAATTCCGGTCCTCCGTTACTTTTGCGCCCATGCCGATGCGGGTAGCCGTCTGTGTGTCGGGTGGCGGGAGCAACCTTGGCGCCCTTCTCGAGGCCTTCAGCTCGCCAGGTGATGTCGCGGAAATCGCGCTGGTGCTCAGTGACCGCCCAGCCGCCGGCGGACTCGAGCGGGCGCGGATGCGCAACATTCCGGCCTCCGTCCTGAAGGACCCCTCCGATGGCGATGAATGGTTGCGCCAGCTGGAAGACTTGGAGATCGACCTGATCGTACTGGCGGGTTATCTCAAGCAGGTTCCAGTGGCGGTCGTTGAGCGGTTTCGCGGGCGTATGATCAATATCCACCCTGCTCTGCTGCCTGCTTTTGGGGGGCGGGGCATGTACGGACGCCGGGTCCACGCCGCCGTTCTCGCGAGCGGGGCATCGGAGTCGGGCTGCACCGTCCACCTCGTAGATGAGGAGTACGACCGCGGGCCGATTCTGGCCCAGGCGCGGGTCGCGGTGGAGCCCGACGATACGCCCGACACGCTCGCGGCCCGGGTACTCGCCGCCGAGCACCAACTTCTGCCCGCAGTCGTGCGGGAGGCGGCGCGCCGAGGGCGTCCGGTGCCGCTCCGTTGAAACTGCCTGAACGCCTGGAAACGAAGGTACCTCGACCGTCATGCCCAGGGCTCTCCTGTCGGTAAGCGACAAGCGCGGAATTGTCCCATTTGGCGAGGGCCTGGTCCGGCTCGGATGGGAGCTCATTTCCACCGGCGGCACCGCGACCGCCCTCCGCCAGGCGGGAGTTCCGGTTCTCGGCGTGGAGGAAGTGACCGGATTCCCCGAAATCCTCGATGGCCGCGTCAAGACGCTGCATCCGAAGATTCACGGAGGGCTGCTGGCACGGCGCGATGCGCCGGCACATGGAGCTGCGCTCACGCAGCACGGCATCGTCCCCATCGACCTGCTGGCGGTCAACCTGTATCCGTTTCAGGCCACCATCGCCCGGACCGATGTCGCGATGGAAGACGCCATCGAGAATATCGACATTGGCGGTCCCTCAATGCTCCGGTCGGCGGCCAAGAACTACGAATGGACCATCCCCGTGGTGGACCCGACCGACTACGGCGTGATTCTCGAACACCTCTCGCAAGGGGCGCTGCCAGACGGTCTGCGCCAGGAACTCGCCGCCAAGGTCTTTGCCCATACCTCGGACTACGACGCCGCCATCGCTCGCTTTCTTACGTCACCGGAGGACGGACTGCCGGCGCGGATTGGGCTTGCCATGGAGCGCGTCCAGGTCCTGCGCTATGGTGAGAACCCTTCGCAGCGCGCAGCCTTGTACGTCACCGAGGAACCGCGCGGGATGCGCGACCTGACGCAGCGCCAGGGCAAGGAATTGTCGTTCAACAACCTGCTTGACCTGGACGCCGCCATGACGGCGGCAGCCTGCTGGACCAACCGACCCGCGTGCGCCGTGATCAAGCACACCACACCGTGCGGCATCGCCCTCGGCGTGTCTGCGGCCGACGCCTTCGAACGCGCTCGATCGACCGATCCGGTGTCAGCCTACGGTTCGGTCGTTGCATTCAATACCGTTGTGGATGCGGCTACCGCGACGGCCATGAGTGACCTGTTCATCGAAGTGGTCGTCGCGCCCTCCTTTCATGAGGAGGCGCTGCAGCGTTTTGCGGCCAAGAAGAACCTGCGGGTCGTTGAGCTGCCCGTGGCACGCCCCGCAGGTGCCCTTGATTTCAAGCGAGTTCGCGGGGGATTCCTCGTCCAGGATGCGTTCGCGTACAATCCCGCCGAGCGGTCGTGGCAGGTGGCGACAACCCGGGCGCCGAGCGAACAGGAATGGAACGACCTGCGGTTTGCCTGGGCGGCCGTCGCGAACGTCAAGTCCAATGCCATCCTGCTTGCTCGCGACGAGATGGCGATCGGCATCGGCGCTGGCCAGATGAGCCGGGTTGACGCCGCCTTCCTCGCGGTGCACAAGGCCCGTGACCAGGGCCACGAGACTCGCGGGGCAGTGCTCGCGAGCGACGCCTACTTTCCGTTTGCGGATGGTATCGAGCAGGCCGCCGGGGCGGGAATCACTGCGGTGATCCAACCGGGCGGGTCCATACGCGATCCCGAGGTCATCGCTGCTGCCGACCGGCATGGCATCGCCATGGTCATGACGGGGGCACGGCAGTTCAGGCATTAGCGTCGGGGCATGCGCCGCGGGTCCGGCGCCCGGCCTTCGCCGCGTTACGTCGACGCAATCGATTGGAGCCTGTGTGACGATTGAGCAACGCAGACCGCCATACGTCTGGGCCGCGCTGACCGGTGCCATCGTGCTGGCGTTCTACATCGCCACGTTGTCCCCCACGACCGCCTTCTGGGACACATCCGAGTATATCGCGGCCGCGAAGGTCCTCGGCATTCCACATCCGCCCGGAAATCCGCTCTTTACGCTGCTGGCCCATGTGTGGGGGCTGCTGCCGCTGGCGGCTGCCTATGCGGTCCGGATCAATATCTTCGCCGCCGTGACCAGCGCCTCCGCGGCGGCCTTCTGGTTTCTGGTTGCTGATCGATGGCTGGATCGCCTGGTGCCGTCGCCATGGTTCCGCCGAGCCGCGGCGTTCGCCGGCACGATGGTGGGTGCCACCAGCTGGACCGTCTGGAACCAGTCGGTGGTGAACGAGAAGGTCTACACGGTGTCGCTGCTGTTCATCGCTGCCGTCGCATGGCTGACGGTCCGCTGGGCCGATCTGGAACCGGGACCGCGGCGGGATCGTCAGCTCATCTTTATGGCATATCTGCTTGCCCTCACCACCACCAACCACATGATGGGCATTCTGGTCGTTCCCCTCGTGGGGGTATATCTGCTCCTCGCCGACTGGCGCAGCCTGACCAGACCGCGAATCGTGGGCGGCATCGTCATCGCGGTGCTCGTGGGTGTCTCGCTGAACTACCTCTACCTTCCGATGCGCGCGGCGCAGCACCCGCCCATCAACGAGGGCGAGCCCGAAGGATTCTTCAGTCAGGCGCTGAAAGACGTGCTCAATCGGGTCCAATACGGCAAGCCACCCGTGACCGACCGTCAGGCAGACTTCCTCTCGCAGCTCGGCAACTATTTCCAGTATTTTGGCTGGCAGTTCGCCCGGGGCTGGCAGTCACTCGCCCGCGTCGCCGCGGTCTTGTTTGGCCTGACCGGACTGGCCGGCCTCTGGACCCTGCTGCGCCGCGAGCGAGTCGCCGGACTGGCGGCGGCGGCTCTGTTGTTCACCCTGACGCTCGCGCTGATTGCCTACCTGAATTTCAAATACGGCTTCTCCTATCACCCGCAGGAAAACCTTTCCCGCGAAGTGCGTGAGCGGGACTATTTCTTCATCGCGTCGTTCTCGTTCTTCGGGGTCCTCGTGGCGGTAGGCCTCGGCACCCTCATGCGCGAGGTGGTGGCCTGGCTGGGCGATCGCGCGCCGGGCCAGAAGGGATGGATGATGGCCTCCCCGGTGCTCGCCCTCGCGCTGGTACCACTCCTGGCGAACTGGTCCACCGCATCGCGTGCCCATGAAACGATGGCCAATGATTTTGCAGTGGACCTGCTCCAGTCGGTCGCGCCCTATGGCATCCTCATTACGGCGGGCGATAACGACACCTTTCCGCTCTGGTTCGCCCAGGAGGTCGAGGGTGTACGCCGGGACGTGACGCTGGCCAATCTCTCGCTGATGAACACGCGCTGGCACCTGCGGCAGATCGCCCGGCGCGCGACCCCGACCTTCGACCCGTCCCGGTCCATCCCGCTCTGGCGTTCGATTGAGCAGCCCGGCATCACGCTCGCCGACTCGGGCCGCTCTCCGCTCCGTGGTGTGAACTGGCCAAAGCCCAGCAATGACGTGCTCTCGCTCACGCCCGACGAGCTGAGTGACACGGTCCGCCTGCCGGACGTGACGCAGGCGCCGAAGGGCGTGGTCCGGGTGGGCAAGGTGGACATGCGCTTTGGCAGCCAGTATCTGCTGCTTCAGGACGTCATGAGTGCCATCCTGATCAAGGACAATCTCGGGAAGCGACCCATCTATTTTGCCTGGAGTGATGGCGGCTATCCCGACCAGACGCTGGGCCTGAGCGCGTACCTGCAGACCGAGGGGTTCGTGCGCCGGCTGATGCCCGCGCCAGTGCAGCCGTCCGATTCGGTTGTGGCGTCGCCATACCTCGGCTTTGTCAACGTCAACCGTACCGCTGAGCTCATGTGGAAGTCCTACCACTGGAGGAGCGCCACACGGGAACGGCCCTTTGGCTGGGTGGATCCTCCCTCCGGGAGCATCCTGCAGCTGTATTCCATTGTCTACGGTGGCATGGCACCGATTCTGGATCAGAAAGGCGACTCGGTGCTGTCGGCGCGCGCCGATTCCGTCGCGACTGCCGTGCAGGCGAATCTCAATCGAAGCCCGTGAGAGACTGTCAACGGTCTACGGTCTACGGTCGACCGTTGACTGTTGACCGTTGACCTTGAACGGCAGGCCAAACCATGAAGCGAAAAATCCTCCCCGTCCTCCTGTTCGCCTTGCTCGCCCGGCCCGTCCTGGCTCAGGACCGCAGCATGGTCCTGGCGACGACCACCAGTGTCTACGATACCGGCTTGCTGGATTCGCTCCTTGCCGTTTTCACCGCCCAATCGGGAATCACGGTCAAGCCGATCGCCGTGGGCTCCGGCGCCGCCCTCGAGATGGCCCGGCGCGGCGAGGCCGATGCCGTACTGGTCCATGATCCCGTCGCCGAGAAACAGGCCGTGCATCGCGGCGACCTTATCGAAGGCCGCCGGATCATGCACAACGATTTCCTGCTGGTCGGGCCGCCGAGCGACCCTGCGCACGCAGCGGGCCGCTCCATCGCGGATGCGATGACGGCCATCGCGGCGCGGGGAACCTTTGTCTCGCGCGGCGATGGATCGGGTACCGAGTCGCGCGAGCGCGCGCTCTGGGCGCTGACTCACCTCGACCCCGACACGCTCTCTTCCCGCACCGAGACAGGCCAGGGACAGGCCGCCACTCTCTATGTCACGAGCGAACGAGGGGCCTACACCCTGACCGACCGCGGTACCTGGCTTACGCTCCGCCACCGGGTGCACCTTGTGCCTCAAATCCAGGGCGACCCTGCGCTTCTGAACATTTATACGGCGTACGTGGTGAATCCCGCCGTGCATCAGCATGTCCACCCGGCGCTCGCGCGTGCCTTCATCGCCTTCCTCGCTTCTGATGCCGCGCAGCGGCTGATCGGGCGGTTTGGCAGGGAGCGCCTGGGCGGTCAGTTGTTCGTGCCCGACCTGCTGCATGAATGACCTGGCCGAGGCCCTGACCTCGGCATGGCGGCTGCTCGTTGCCGACCCCGAGATTCGCGCCATCGTGCTCCGGACCCTTGCCATTTCCGGCGCCGCCACGGCAGCGGCCATGCTCCTGGGCGTCCCCATTGGCTATGGTATCGCGCGGGGACGGTTCCGCGGGCGCACCATCCTGATGGGACTCGTTAACACCGGTATGGGACTGCCGCCGGTCGTGGTCGGCCTGGTCGTCTGGCTGGTGCTCGCACGAGGCGGCGTCTTCGGGTCGCTCGATCTGCTCTACACCCCGTCGGCGATGATCACAGCTCAGTTTCTCATTGCGCTCCCGTTGGTCATCGGCTTCACCGCAGCCAGTATCCAGTCTCTTCCCGGAGCCATGCCGGACCTGCTTGTGTCCCTTGGCGCCGGGCCTGGCAGGCGGATGTGGCTGCTCTGCCGCGAGGCCAGACTCGGACTCCTGGCCGCGATGATGGCGGCCTTCGGCGCAATCATTTCGGAGGTGGGCGCCGCCATGACGGTGGGTGGCAACCTCCGTGGCTCAACCCGGGTTCTGACCACGGCCATCGTCACGGTCACCGGTCGAGGGGCAATCCCCGAAGCGCTGGCGCTGGGGCTGATCCTGCTGCTGCTCGCCTTCTCGGTGAACCTGCTCCTTACGGTCGTGCAGCAGCGCCGTTGATGCGAGTCGAAGTGCAGGAGCTCCAGTTCTCGCGCGAGGGCCGGCAGGTGCTGGACGTGCCGGCGTTCAGCGTCGAGGCGGGTTCGGTTACCGCTCTCTTCGGCGCTAACGGAGCCGGCAAGTCCACCCTGCTGCGGTTGGTCGGCGGGGTTGAGGCTCTCCAGCAGGGCACGATCAGCATCGGCAGCGCCACCTCCCGACTCGAGCGCTCCCGCCTCTGCGCCATGACCTTCCAGGATCCGGTGTTCCTGCGAGGATCGGTTCGCGACAACCTGGAGCTTGGCCTGAAGCTGCGCGAGCTCACCGCCCATGAGCGCGCCGAGCGGGTACGTTTCGCGGCAGAAGAATGCGGCATCGATGCATTGCTGGAGCGGAGGGCGCGCGAGTTATCCGCGGGCGAAGCCCAACGTGCCGCGCTCGCCCGGGCCATGGCGCTCCGAGCGCCCGTGATGCTGCTGGACGAGCCGCTGGCCGGGCTGGACCAGCGGGCTCGGCGGGGCTTGCTGCATGACCTTCCTCGCCTCCTCAGGTCGTCCGGCGCCACGGCGATCGTCGTCTCGCATGATCGCGAGGAAGCGTTCCGGCTCGCGGACCGGCTGGCGGTCATGGTTGACGGCCAGGTAATTCGCCATGACACGCTTGAACGCGTCTACCAGTCGCCCGGAAGCGCGGTGGTGGCCGAGCTGCTTGGCTACACGGCGCTCATGGTGGGCGATCGGCGCCTGGCGGTGCCGCCTGACGGCCTCTCACTCAGTGCGGGTGAGGGTCCGACGGTCATCTTCGAGGTGGATCAGGTCATCGATATTGCCGACCGCCGCCACGTGATCGGCCGTGTGGGCGACCGAAGCGTCGAATGCAGGCTGGGCACGCATGAGCCGGTGCCCACGCCCGGGAGCAGCGCATCGGCTGACCATCACTCGGGCGGTCGAACTCCGCGAGTAGCCGGTTCGGAGACAACGATAGTCATCCCGACCGGTCGTGTATTAGAATTCGCCCGCGCGAACTGACCCGGGCGACGTTTTGGCCCTCTGGGCGTGGTGGCCGAGTGGTTTAAGGCAGCGGTCTTGAAAACCGCCGAACGGGCAACCGTTCCGTGAGTTCGAATCTCACCCACGCCGTGGCGAGGGAGTAGGGATTAGGGATCAGGGGTTAGGGAGTAGGGGCAAGGGATCAGCAGCGAGGGGCTGAGCGCTCAGCGCAGCTACTCCCCATTCCCCATTCCCGATTCCCGATTCCCTATCCCACTCCCTTGACTCGCCCGTCCCCCGTGCCCCATCTTCCCGCCCCGAGGAGTCGTGGCCGAGAGGCTGAAGGCGGCGGTTTGCTAAACCGTTATAGGGCCTAAAAGCCCTATCGAGGGTTCGAATCCCTCCGACTCCGTCATTGAGTCGAGGGTCGAGGGTCGAGAGTCACGCGCTCGACTCTGGACTCTCGACTCTCGACTTTCCTGGACCTTCATCGGCGACACCATGTCCACACCCCGCGTCCGATTCGCTCCCTCACCCACCGGCTACCTGCACGTCGGCGGCGCACGCACCGCGCTGTTCAACTGGCTCTATGCGAGGAATACCGGCGGCACCCTGGTGCTGCGGATCGAAGACACCGATCGCGAGCGCTCCACCGACGCGCATACACAGGTCATTCTCGACGGCCTGCAGTGGCTCGGGATCACCTGGGATGAGGGCCCCGTATTCCAGGGCGCGGCGCTGTCCCGTCATCAGGACGACGCCAACCGCCTGCTCTCGGAGGGCAAGGCGTATCGGTGCTTCTGCACCCGGGAGGAACTCGAGGCCCAACGCGCGGCGGCTGCAGCGCAGAAGCTGGGGTTTCGTTATAACCGCCATTGCCGCACCGTGGCGCCCGATGAGTCACTTCGGCGCGCCCAATCGGGAGCGCCGTTTACTGTCCGCCTCCGCATGCCCGACGATGAACTGGCCTGGGACGATGCGGTCCACGGCCGGATCAGCTTCCAGGGTCGCGACCTGGATGATTTCGTGATCCTCCGGACGGACGCGACCCCGATCTACAACCTGGCCGTCGTCTCGGATGACATTGCCATGCGCATCACGCACGTCATCCGCGGCGATGACCATGTGTCCAACACGCCCAAGCAGATTGCGCTCTACCGCGCGTTCGGTGCGGCCGAGCCGGTGTTTGCCCACGTGCCGATGATCCTGGGACCGGACGGCAAGAAGCTCTCCAAGCGTCACGGCGCCACCGCAGTCGGCGACTACCAGGATCAGGGCATTTTTCCCGCTGCCATGCGCAACTTCCTTGCGCTGCTCGGCTGGTCTCCTGGTGCCGATCGCGAAATCCTGCCCGAGGAAGACTTGATTGCGCTCTTCAGTCTCGAGGCGATCCAGAGCCGGCCCGCGGTTTTCGACACCGCCAAGCTGGAGTGGATGAACGGTCAGTATCTGTCGGCCACGCCGGCCGAGCGCCTGCTGGCTCCGGTCGAGCGCCAGCTGCAACGGCTGGGCATCGACACTGGCGCCCGGGACCTGCTTCCGTTTATTGATGCAGTGAAGGCTCGCTCGCGCACGCTGGTGCAGCTGGCCGAGCAGGTCGCCGTGCGGCTGGAGGGGCGGGCTGGGGAACTCGAGCCGAAGGCGGCCGCCTTCCGGCAGAAGATGGGTCCGGCATTCAGGGAAAGTCTCGCGCGGGCCGTCTCGACGCTTTCCAGACTCGATCCCGAGGCATGGACTGCTGACCGGATTCTCGAGGCTCTGAAGGAGAGCGCAACGGCCGCGGGGGCAAAGCTGGGTGACGCCATGCAGCCGATCCGCATCGCGCTGACGGGTGGCACCGTCTCCGAACCGGTCAACGAACTGCTTGCGGTCATCGGGAGGGAGGCGGCGCTCACGCGTCTGCAAGCCGAGCTGAGTCGCGAGGCGTAGATCGCCGGCGCCGGAAGTCCCGCGACGGGAGGTCCAGACATGCGTCCTCGTTACCTTCTTGCACTTTTGCTTGCCGCGGCGTGTACCCGGACTGTCCGAGTGCCGCCTTCACCGGCGCCAACTCCCGTTCCCGCACCGGGAATCCCCGAGCCGCGCCCGGCCAACCCGCCGGCGAGGCCAGCGGCTCCCGATACCGTCTCGAAGCCCGATTCCGTGCCTCCCGCCCGCCTGCGCACCATTTCTGCGGCATTTGCCGGCGATATCAACCTTGGCACAACCACACTGCCGGGCGGACTCCCGCCGGACAGCGGGCGGGCGGAGCTGCGAGCCGCGACGCCGGCGCTTCGCGGGGACCTGGTCGTTGGGAATCTCGAAGGCGTCCTGGCCGACACCGGGACCTCGGAGAAGTGCCTCCGACGCGTCGGCAAGCGAGTCGAGGTGAAGGACCTGTGTTATGCGTTCCGGACGCCGACGTACCTCGCAGCGCGGCTCCGGGACGCCGGCTTCACTCATCTCAACCTCGCGAACAACCACAGCGGCGACCTGGGCGAAGCTGGGCGCGAATCAACGATTACGGTGCTCGATTCCCTGGGACTGGCCCATTACGGTCCGCTCGGTTCGATCGTCGTCGACACGCTGCGTCGGGGGGACAGCACCAGCACAGTCGCCCTGCTCGGGTTCAGCACTTATCCGTTTTCGTATAACCTGCTTGAACTTGGCCGAAGTGCTGCAGTAGTAGACTCCGTAAGCGGGCTCGCTGACGTCGTCCTGGTCACGTTCCATGGGGGTGCGGAGGGTGTCGAGGCCCAGCATGTCGACACGGCGCCTGAGTTCCTTGGACAGGAGCCGCGCGGCGCGCTGCGCGAATGGGCCCACGCGGTAGTCGATGCCGGCGCCTCGGCGGTGGTCGGCCACGGCCCGCACGTCCTTCGGGGCATCGAGTTCTATCGCGGGCGTCCCATCGCATATTCGCTGGGCAACTTTGCGACATACCGCGGCTTCAGTCTTGCTGGCCCGCTCGGTATCACAGCCGTGCTCCAGCTGGAGTTCGCAGGGACCGGCGAATTTGTGCGGGGGCGCCTCATTCCGATGTACCAGTCGCGCGGCGAGGGACCAGCGCCCGATCCGAGACGACGAGCGATCGCGCTCGTGCGTTCACTCTCTGAGAGCGACTTCGGTCCGAATGCCGCAGTGATCCAGGACGACGGGACCATCCTCGCGCCAGACGTGGCATCTCGCTAACCTTCAACATGACTGATATTCCCAGCCAAGGCCCCACCCCAGTCGCCATTGCCGCCACGCAGGGCCCGGTCGAATTGCGGGTCCAGCTCGTGGAGGACGACCGTACGCCGGCCGGCATGGTGTGCATGGGAACCTTCCGGGGAGATCGCCTGGTCTCACGCTGCGTGCTGCCGCCCGAGGCATGGCACCAGATTGAAGAATTTGGGCTTCTGGATGAACCGGTGCAGGTGGTGCTGCTCGCGCGGGAGGCTCCGCCGGGACTCCAGTGCCAGCTCTTTGCCGTGATTGACGTTCCGGACGCCATGCACGAAGACGAGCAGGATGAGCCGGAAGAGCCCTGGGCCGCGAGCGTGCCCAGCTCAGGCTACGAGGCGGCCATCGAAGACAGTGCTGGAGATGAGGAGGAGGCCAACGTGGCCACGCTGCCGCTGGGCAATATCGTGCGGTATTCCCATGACCGAACCCACCCTGACAGTCTCTCTCATGAGGCGGCCGACGTGCTGCGCAAGGTCATCCAGGGCGAAACGGCCGAGTTGGTCGATCGGGCGCTTGCCGACCTGTTCAAGGATCTCTGACTCAGTTCAGAGCAGCGCGCCCGTCCTGAACTGCCAGATTCGCCGGAGCAGTTCGTCCAGATGCCCATGCACCACGAAGGCGTCCACGGCGGCGGAGGTGGCGGCGGCATCCACACCCCACAGTCCGGCACGCTTCTGCTCCCCGTCGAAATTGCCCTGCACCCAGACCCGCTCCTCTTCAGCATAGAGAGTCGCGAGCCCGCTGAAGAAGTGCTGGGTGACTGCATTGACCCCCGGTCCGCCGATTGCGATCGTCGTCTGCCGCTGCAACACGTCGCTCCGGAAGTAGCTCTCATCGTCCGTGACCACGGCGCGACGATACGGCTGCCCGTCGGCCCGCCGGCCAATTTCGTCGCGGAGCCAGATGGCCAGGGGCCGGTCCCGCTCCAGTGCGGCATGGGTCGAACCGGTGACCAGTACGACGCTTTCTTGGAGATCCAGCAATTTCACTGCGGTACGTCCTCCGGGGTCAGGTTGGGCGGCGGTGCAGTTCTCTGATTCTTCTGGAACTGCCGTTCCGCTTCCTTCCGCTCTCTGATGTCCTTGATGGCCTTCTTGAAATCTGCCACGTTTGCCGATCGCTGTGCTGCCTGCCGGAGGTCTCGATAGAGCACGTCCGAGCGATCGAACGCCATCTGGTCATTTCCACCGGCCGGCATTGGCAGCAGCGCCAGCAGCGCGGTAGGAATCTTGAGCCCCGCAACATAAATCCATCGCGAATCCAGCCCGAACTTGGCCCCGCCAAGCGTGGTGGTCCAGTCCGGCGGGTGAACGGCCTTCGAGGCGGGATCCATGGCGATCGAGTCGAGAAAACCCTGGATGATGGCCGTGACCGCGCTGTCGGCCAGTTCGGAGTGCGATCGCGAGAGCCGCGCCGCCAGTTCCCTGGGGGCGAGCGGCAGGGGCCGCACCCATACCGTACCGGACGCCCGGGCCGGCCCCAGGCGAGCAAATGGAGTAGACCGGCGCGCGTCGGCGTCGTGCGTCGCCGGCGTGGCAGGTGAGGATCCGGTGTCGACCGCGCCAGCGGAGGCCGGGGGCAGGTGCCGCGGCACCACCATCGGCGTTGCCGTCCGGTCTTCCGTCGGCGCCCGGCGTGAGGCATGGCTGCGCGTGTCCACCACCGGCAACGGACTGAGCCGCACCCGGGCGGACGTGACTGCCATCTGAGGCACGTGCGTGCCGAACAGCAGCAGCGCCAGCAGGCCAAGATGCAGCGCAATGCTGGCGGCGAGCACCAGCCATGGCTGCCGCCGTTGCTGCGGAAACTGCAGGTCAGGCAGGCGCGCCAAGTTGCTCCCGTGGCGTCGCCGCCAGCACCTGGCCAAGCCGCTCGATGCCTTGCTTCAATCGCTCCGGCGGCGCGGTCAGGGCGACCCGGAAGAAACCCTCGCCTGCCGGCCCGAAGCCGGCCCCCGGCAGCACGATCGTGCCGGTCTCGAGCATCGCCTTCTTCGCAAAGGGCTGCGAGGCTACGCCGGGTGGCAAGGGGACCCAGAGATACATCGCCGCCTTCGGGCTCTGGACCTGAAACCCCGCCTCGGCGAGCGCCTGCACTCCGGCATCACGTCGGCGTTGCAGTTCCGAGCGAATCGGCGCGACGAATTCCTCGCTCCGGTCCAGCGCCACGCAGCCCGCCTTCTGGATGGCCAGGAATGGGCCGGTATCGACGTAGCTCTTCACGCGGGTTAATGCATAGATCAGCGGCTTGGCCCCGACGGCATACCCGACTCGCCAGCCCGTCATGGCGTAACTCTTCGAGAGGGAGAGGAATTCGACGGCCACGTCACGAGCACCGGGAATCTCGAAGATGCTGGGCGCGCGATAGCCATCGAACGTGATGTCGGCATAGGCGTTGTCGTAGGCGAGGAGAATGTCATACTTCCGGCACATCGCCACCGACTTCTCCAGGTATGCCATTGGTGCGATGGCGGCGGTCGGATTATTGGGATAATTGAGGTACACCAGCCCGGTTCGCTGCAGGACCGACGGCGGAATCGCATCCCAGTCCAGCAGGAAGTCGGATTCGGGCCGCAGCCCGCAGATGTGTGGTTCACAGGCCGAGAGCAGCGCACCTCCGATGTACGCCTGGTAGCCGGGTTCGGGCACCAGGACCACATCGCCAGGGTTGCACACCCCGAACGCCATGTGGGTCAGGCCTTCCTTCGAGCCGATCAACGGCAGGATCTCCGTCATCGGGTCGAAGGTCTGGCCGAATCGCCGCTCCACAAAGGCGCTGCAGGAGCGACGGAACTCGGGAAGGCCCAGCTGGAACCCGTACTTGTGGTAGCGGAGCTCACCGAGCGCCTCTGTCAGCGCATCGATGATGGCCTGTGCCGGAGGGTAGTCCGAGTCCCCCGCGCCCAGGTCGATCACGTCGACTCCTTCCTCGAGCAGGCGGCGCTTGATGCCGGGGATCTCCGCCAGCGGGTAGCCCGGAAGGCGCTCAGTCCGCGCGCTCTTCTCGATCATGGTCGCGCTCCTCCGGCGACAGGATTGGACAGGATGCCGACGCCGCCGATCTCGACTTCCACGACGTCACCGGGTGTGAGGGGGCCCACACCGGCGGGCGTTCCAGTTGCAATCAGGTCGCCCGGTTCGAGGGTCATGATGCTGCCGATATACTCGACCAGTGCGGGAATGCTGAAATGCATCTCCTGGCTGGTGGCGCGCTGCCGGGTCTCGCCGTTGACCCTGGTCACCAGCTCAAGCGACTGCCAGTCGAGCCCTCGGGCGACCCGCGGTCCCACCGGACAGAACGTGTCGAAGCCCTTGGCTCGTCCCCATTGCCCATCGGAGCGCTGCAGATCGCGCGCGGTCACGTCATTGACGCAGGTGAAGCCCTCGATGGCAGTGGCGGCGTCGCCCGCTGAACCGCCCCGGAAGCGACGGCCGATTACGATCCCGATTTCGCCCTCAAATTCCACCTGGTGCGACGCGGCGGGAAGCACGATCGGCTGGCCATCTTCGAGCAGTGCGCTGGGCGGCTTCAGGAACAGCATCGGCCGCTCGGGCATTGGGTTGCCAAGCTCAGCGGCGTGCGCCGCGTAATTCCGGCCGACGCACACAATCTTGGACGGATGCAATCCGGTCACACGCTCGCCCCGATGCCGAACCGGGCGAAGAAGTCCTCGCATCGTGTCCGGACCTCCGCCCAGGTGCCGATGATCCGGTCGGCTGGCGGAAGCCCATTAAGCACCAGCGGCCCGTAGCGCTTGGTGACGACGCGGCTGTCGAGCAGCACAACGACGCCAGCGTCCTGCCGGCTTCGGATAAGCCGCCCGAATCCCTGCTTCAGCTTGAGTGCTGCGTGCGGAAGCAGGTAATCCATGAAACCGTTGCGTCCCTGCTCCTCGAGACGCTCGACCCGAGCAGCCGTGATCGGTTCACTGGGCACCTTGAAAGGTAGCTTCGTCAGGACCAGGGCGCGGAGCGCCCTCCCGGGGACATCTACGCCTTCCCAGAACGAGTCGGTGCCGAGCAGGATGGCCTGGCCGGACTCCCGGAAGCGGCGCAGCAGCTGGTCGCGCTGCCCCTCACCTTGGACCAGCAGCGGCCAGCGGGGGTCCAGCCCCTGCCGGAGCCGCACGGCGGCCCGGCGGAGTGCCGCGTGGCTGGTGAAGAGCACGAACATGCCTCCGTCGCAGGCGTACGCCAGGTCGCGGACCACCTGCGCCACCGCTGCATCATGGGCCTCTTCATGCTCCCGCGGATCCGGAATGTCCGTCGGCACGCCGAACAGGCACTGCGCGCCAAAGTCGAACGGTGACGCAAAGGTGGCCCGCACCGTGACCCGGCTCGTCGCTCCATCGAGGCCCAGGCGCGATTCCAGGAATTCGAACTCGCCGGATGCCGCCAGCGTCGCGCTGGTAAGCGCCACGGTCTCGACCCGGTCGAAGATCAACTCGCGGAGGATGGGCGCGAGCTCGAGCGGTACGGACGAAAGCGAGACGTCCTGCTGGCGGCGACCGCTGCGTTCCATCCATCGTACCGCCGCCGGCCCACCCGTCACTGGACGCAGGGCGCGATTGAGCCCGTCCGTGACACCGTCGAGACGACGGAGCACCGCTCGCAACTCGCGCAGCAGCTGCCCCCGACGCTCGCTCTCCTCCCCCTGCTCCAGCCGGTCCGCGACCGTCTCGATGAGTTCCTTGAGCAGCTGGAATACGCCCGTCACGGCGTCCAGCTCCCGCGTGAGTCCTGCCGCCCAGATTTCGTCCTCGGCAAATTCGTCGGTCAGGCGCAGCTGGCCGGCCGGCGCAGCCGCCACCCTGGCCTGCAGTCGATCAAACATTTGTTCGGCGGCTCGGCGGGCATCGCCCACGGCGGGCATCAGCCGCTGCATCACAAGGTCATGGCTGGCCCGGCTCAGCAGGTCGTCCCGCCCGGAGAGCTCGCGGAGGAGCGTCGGCAGGAGGCCGCGCCCGTTCCGCTCGAACCGCGCCAGCAGCCGCCGCACGTGGCGACTGGAGACCTGCGCCCCCAGGTGCTTGGCGGCGACGTCCTCCAGATGATGCGCCTCGTCAAGAATCAGTCGCTGATAGGGGGGAAGGACGGCGGCCTCCTGCCAATTGTCGGAGGCCTGGCGAACGGCGAGGTCCGCTGCCAGCAGATGGTGGTTGACTACCACGACGTCCGCATCTGCCGCCCGCCGGCGCGCCTTGAAGAGGAAGCACCGATCATAGTGGGGGCACTTCATCCGGGTGCAGAGATCGGCTTCGGCGCTCACCTCATCCCACACCTCCATGGAGGGCTGCACCGCCAGGTCGCTGAGCGTGCCGTCCGCCGTGTGCGCTGCCCACGCCGACACATCGTACAACTCGGCCAGATGCTCCTGCTCGAGCAGGGTGCGCTGGGCCGCTTCCGCGCTGGCGAGGCGTGCCAGGCACAGGTAATTGCGCCAGCCCTTGAGCAGCGCAAAGGTGGGCTCGTGCTCTTCGTCGCCAAAGGCACGACGCAGCAACGGCAGGTCCTTGCCGACCAGCTGCTCCTGCAGGTTGATGGTGTTCGTGCTCACCACTGTTCGCTCGCCATTGGCGCGCGCCCATGCGAGCGCCGGCACCAGGTAGGCAAACGACTTGCCCACCCCCGTCCCGGCCTCGAGCAATTGAATCCCGCCATCGTTGTAGGCATCGGCCACGTAGGCAGCCATATCCCGCTGACTGGGCCGGTCTTCGAACTGGCCCAGCACATGGGCAACCTCGCCATCCGCACCAAGGGCCTTGACGACCGCAAACGGATCCACCCGCACATTTTCCCGGGCGCGCGGAACCTCGACCACGACGTACAGCTCGCTTGCGTCGTTACAGAGGATGCCGAACCCGACGCCGGCGTCGTGCAGTCGGGCGGCCACATGCAGGTCGGCGCCCGAAGGTTCCAGATTGCCGCTCGGGTGATTGTGCAGCAGCATCTCGCCACGGCGGGCCACACCCGGCAACGCCAGCACTTCACCGACCGTTCCGCGCGCCACCGTGCGGGCAGCCGTGACCGTGCCGTCACGGTTGAGCTCCGCCACGAAGGACACCTCGCGTCCGCCGGCAGCCAGGATTTCCCCGGCCAGGAAGGCGCGAACTCCCGGATCAATGCGTTCAGTCAGGTCTTGAGTTCCTTCTTTTTCGCTGCCGGAAAGAGCACGTTGTTCAGGATGAGCCGGTACCCGGGTGAATGCGGAAATACCGAAAGATCGGTCGGCGCATCGCCGATCTGGTGCTGCGGGTCCTCTGGATCATGTCCGCCGTAGAATGTCCAGGTGCCCTGCCCTCGTTCCCCATGAATGTACTTGACCCACGGGGCTCCCGGCTCGTCGGCCAGCACCGTGACAGCCGGCTTCAGCGTACGGCGGGTGAAGGAGGTGGTCAGCCCGTAAAAGTCGGGGATCACCTGGCGGTGATTCTGGACCAGCATGCTGGGCACCGGGTCGATCTTGGCGCTGAAGTTGAACAGGGTGAACGAGCCCAGCGGCTGGCGACGCTCGGGCGAATTCACCTGGTGACCATCAATGTCGGAAAACACCGCCGTGGTCGGGCTCAACTCGAGATGGGCTCCCTGAAAGGCGAGCGCCCGGTCCCAGTCGAGTTTCTGGGCCGCGTCCGGATCCATCGGCGTGCCGTCCGCGTAGCTTGCGGCGATGTCCACGCCGTCACTGGCGAGCGCCAGGTCGAGCGTCTCTGTCGCCGTGCACATCGCAAAGAGGAATCCCCCGCGCTCGACAAAGGCAGCGATGCGCTGCGCCATGGCACGCTTGTCCGCCGGCACATCGCGGTAGCCGAGCGCCCGGGCCATCGCCTGGTTGCGATTGATCATGTCGGCCAGCCAGGGAGCTCCGGCGTAGTTCAGCACGAACTTGGAGTATTGGCCGGTGAAGTCTTCGTGATGCAGGTGCAGCCAGTCGAAGTCGTCGAGCCGGCCGGCGTGCAGCTCCGCATCCCAGAGCTTGTCAAATTTGATTCCCGCGAAATTCAGGGCCATCGTCACCGCGTCGTCCCAAGGCGCCGCATTGGGCGGCGCATAGACCGCGACCCGAGGCGCCTTCTCCAGTGGGACCGCATCCATGTTGGCCCCGGCGATCTGCGCCTTGATCGAGGTGACGCTGCTCTCCTCGAGCGGTTCAACATCGACGCCTGCGAGCGCCGCATCCCGCACCGTGGCAGCGCTGCCAGGCAGGAGGAAAGAACCGCCCCGATAGTTGAGGAGCCATTCGACCCGTTCGCCTCGTTCCAGCGCGCGGAACGCCACTCCATAGGCTTTCAGATGCTGGGACTGGCGCTCATCCATTGGCGCGAGCAGGTAAGCCGCCGTCGGCCAGCGACCGATCAGGCCCAGGCGAAGCCGTGGGACCAGCAGCCCCGCTGCGGTCAGCTGGACGAAACTCCTTCGCCTCATGACGGGGGCACCGTTCCCTTGAGCGTATCGAGCGCACGGCGGGCTTCCGGCACGACCGCGCTCGCGGGATACGTCAGGATCAGGTGTTCAAGCATGGTCCGCGCCTCGTCCGACCGATCGACCGCAATCATGATGTGCGCCAGCTCCAGTTCAGCCACCGGGGCGACGGCCGGCGCCGCGGTGGTATCGGCCGCGCGCAGCAGTGCTTCGGCGCGCTGCGATTCACCACCGGCGTGAAGCAACCGCCCTGCCAGCAGCCGGAGTTCTGCACCGCCGGCAGCAGCGGGCAGGCCGTTTGCAACCTGCTCGAGCGACGCCGCCGCAGGGAGCGTGTCCCCTCGCGCGAGCGCGAGGAGCGCTGCCCCGAGAGCCGGCAGGCTGTCTTCTTCGATGGGCTGCAGGAGCGCCAGCAACGCGGTTCGTTCGGTGGCATCGGTTCGGGAACCGGCATAGGGACCCGCCTTTCGGAGCATGTCCGCGCCGTTCTTCAAGTCGCCCTGAAAGATGGCGATCCGCCCACGCAATGCGAGGCCATCGACGGTGCTGTCGCCCTCCAGCCGCCCGGCGGCCCTGGCAAAGTCACCCTTGGTGGCCCAGCCCCATGCCAGCCGGCGACGCAATCGGTCGCGGTCCTCCGGATTCATCTCCCTCGCTGCGGCGGCAAAACGGCGTTCGGCCTCCTCCAGGCGACCCGCACCGACCAGTACATCGATCAGCGTTTCGCTGGCGCTGCTCCCAGCTGACCGGTCGCTCGTGACCAGGGCCAGAATTCGTTGCGCCGACGCCGCATCACCGGCTTCCTGATAGCTGCGGGCTGCGGCCACGAGCGCGCGCGTGGCTGCCACCCCCACGCTCCTGTCCGCCGCGGCCTCGAGCGCCGCTCCGCGAGCCAGCAGCGCGCTGCGGCCATTCGCCACTCGCAATTGCTCGGCGACGGCGTTCAATGCATCCACGGCCCGTGGATCCCGCGGTGGAAGGCGCCCGATCAATTCCTTGACCGCGCCCTGCGGATCGCCCCACCGGGCGCCGAGCAGTGCTGCGAGCACCTGCGCGTCCAACAGCGAGTCCTGCCGCAGCACCGCGCGGATTCCGGGCCGAGCCGCGACGGGCGCCGGCGCCAGTGCGGCCGAGGCGGCAAGACGGTAGCCGGGGATGTCCCGGATGGCGTTGGTCCACTCGCGGGCCGAGGACGCCCAGTCGCCTTCGACCGCATACAACTGTGCCGCTTCATAGGCCAGCGCTGCCGGATTCTTGAGCTTCCTGCGCGCCAACTCCACGGCGCGCCGGGCAGTGACGCGATCCCGCTTGCGGAGCGACGCCTGGACCCAGTCGCGCCAGGGCTGCAGCTCCCCAGGCATCGCCAACGCCCACCGCTCGACCACGGCCTGGGCGCTGTCCTGCTCGCCTTGTCCCACCCAACCGCGCACCAGGACGCCGAAGGCGGCGGGGCTCGGGTTTGCCACCAGGGCGCGTTGCGCCAGTGGAATGACGTCCGCTTCACGGTCGAGCGGCTCCAGGACGCGCTCGACCCCAAGCAGCGCTGCCGGGTCGCCTGGCTGTTCGGCCAGAACGGACTTGAATGCGTCGGCTGCTGCCGCGTACTGATTTTGCCGCTCGAGCTCGAGCGCACGGGCCATGGTGGCGTTGCCTGGCTGCTGGCCCTGCAGGAGCGATGGCAGGACGCAGCCTGCCAGGAAAAAGAAGCAACGGAGCTTCACGGTAGCCGGCCCTCGGCCAGGCGGCGAAAATAGTCGATCACCAGGCGACGATCCTCCGGCGACAATCGCTGCAGCTCCTCCCATGACGGGAAACGCGGTGCGCCGCTTCCCTCGAGGCGCTCGCGCAGCGCCGGCGGCAACTGCACGTTCCCTTCCCTGGCGGTTGTGCTCTGGCGCTCCTTCTGCTCATCGCGCTCCTCGCCCTGGAGCGTGCGGCCGGCGTCGAGCATGCGCCGGAAGAGTTGCTGCTGCCGCTCGACTGTCTGCCGGTCAACGCGCCCCGCAGCCAGCCGCCTGGCCAGCTCCTGCGCCTCCTGAGCAAACGAACCCGCCCCCGGCATGTTGCCCTGCGCTCGCATCCGTTCCAGTTCCTGGGCGATGGCACGCTGCTGCGCCGCCAGCTGCTGCATCAGCGGCTGGCCCGCACCCTGACCCGGCATTGGCAGAAGTGACGCGGTCTGCTGGCCCACCTGGCCTTGCTGCCCTGCCAGCTGACTCATCCGTTCCATCGCTTCGCCCATGCCGGAGCCGGAGGCGGATCCGGCGACTTCGTCGCGCGAGCGCACCATCATGTACGCCGCGGCATTGAGGGCGTCGACTGCGGAACCCGCACGGTCTGCCCCGGCTGGGAGGTTCGCATTGGCGGTCGAAATGGCCTCCCTGGCGCTGGCCATCTGGGTCCCCGCCATCGCCAGGGCCACGCCGAT
The DNA here is from genome assembly GCA_963798915.1 of uncultured Gemmatimonadales bacterium. Lineage (GTDB taxonomy): Bacteria > Gemmatimonadota > Gemmatimonadetes > Gemmatimonadales > GWC2-71-9 > CAMLHP01. Next base: position 368,657 of record CAWCVB010000006.1, read on the forward strand.
CTGCGGGGACACCAGCGCGTTCTTGCCTGAGACCTCGCGAATCCTCACCGCAACACGCTCCAATGCGTCCTCAAGTGCCACCTGGGTGGCGCGGAGCATGGCCGGATCGCCGCCACCGTCGAGCGCGGCGGATAGCGCCAGTTCCTGGCCACTGATCCGGCTGGTCTCCGCGAGCGCCTGGTCCAGCGCCTTCTTGACCTCCTCACGCCAGCGTTGCTGCGCGGCATTCCGCGCCTGGTCCATCTGGCCGCTGAGCGGGCCAAGCATGCCTGAGGCGCGCTTGCCATGCTGCTGAGCACTTGCGCGGTTGCCCTGCTGCATTTGCTGGCCGGCTCGCTGCATTTCCGCGGCTGCCTGTGCTGCCTGCTTTGCAGCCTCTTCCAGCGCAGCCCGGGCCGCGGATGAGTCGAGCTGCCCCGCAGCGTCGGCCAGCCGGCTCCCGAGCGAGTCGGTGCGCCCGGCAAGCTGTTGTTCCTGGCCAGCGGCCTGCGCAGAATCTGCCGTCGGCGCCCCGGCATTCCATCGGTCCTGTGCCTTGGCCAGGTCACGCGCCTCCTCGGACAACGAGGCGAGTTCGCCTTCCAGCGCCGCCCGCTTGAAGAGTTCTCGACTCCGCTCGAGTGCGTCTTTCAGCTTGCCCTGGGCGTCGGTCAGGTCCTGCAACGCGCGCCGCGCCTGCTCGGCATCGAGGTTCTTGAGGGCCAGCTTCAATTCGGCCAGCTTGGCCCGCATCTCCGGCGTCAGCGCCTTGGCGAGCTGCTCGCGCACTTCCGCCAGCCGCTTCTGAAATTCCGGATCAGTCGTGCCCGCCTGCTCAGCCGCCTGCCGAAGTGCGTCCAGCGCCTCCTTCAACTGCTCGGACTGCTGCACCAGCGACTCGGTCGCCTCTGCCAATGCCTGCGCCTGTTTTGCCTGCTCGAATGACAAGGCAGGGTCAGGCCCGCTGGCACTGGTCTCGGCACGGGTCCGTTCGCGCGAGAGGTCTTCCGTGCGACGAGCAACGTCGGCGCTCCGCTGAACCAGGGAATCGAGTGACGTAGCCATCGCACGGGCGGTGGCACGCTGCGCCTCGCGCAGCTCACCCATGGTCGGGATCCGGATCTGATACTCGCGGGATCGGCCAACCTGATGGCCGGGAGCATTGTCGGCGACGATCATCTGGTAGAAGATCGTGTCACCCGGCATCGCACCGGCGGAACGCAGGTCCAGCTCGTGGGCCAGAATGGCGTGCTCGGGCTGGCCCGGTACAGCGACGGTGTCCATGCGGACGATGCTGCCGCGACGCAGACGCAACCTGGCCGACATGACGGCGTGGTCGTCATGCGCGTCGATGACGAGCGGCAGTCGCATGGAGAGCGGCGCCAAAGTGTCGGCGCCGGGCACGGGGATGGTCACGACAGGTACGCTGTCCGCAACCAGACGAAGCGCCAGGCGCGCCGTGTCGCCGCCCAGCGCGCCGCCATCAGCACTGCGCAGTCCGAGGGTGTAAAGCCCCGCTGCGCGCGGCATGAACTCACCACGAAAGCGCTCGCGCTCGACGACCAGCGGCACGCGCACGGTCCCGATGCGCCACTCCGCCTCGCTCAACGCGGCAGTGGCCTCGCCCCGTGTCAAGAGATGCGTACCGACCGGAAGCAGGATCGTGTCACCAGACACTGGCAGTGGCTCATCGGCAAGATGCAGGTAGCTCGGATAGTGCGCCGTAACGCTGAGCGCCCCGAGAAAGGCGGGGAGCCGGACGGTGACATGCACCGTGTCGGATCCGCGCCCACCGCTGGTTGCATGGGCATACAGATCGGATTCGAGCGGACCCACCCGCCAGCTCGCCCGCCCCTCGGGAGACAGTGTGAGCTCGGTGGTGACCCAGGTATCGCCCGGGGCGCGAGTGAAGAGTGCCGCCGACGCACGGCCCGGCGCCTGGATCGAGAACGTGACGGAATCGCCGCGATCAACTGCGGCGGCGTTAGCTGTCAGGCGGACCGGCTTGGCCGCATCGAGCAGCGCCCGTGCGGGATGCCAGACACGAGCCGCGGGCGCCCTCCACGGACGAGCACTGATCAGCAAGGCGCTGCCGGCGGCCAGCAGGATCGAGCCCGCCAGCAGGCGCCGACGAACCGGTGCAGCCAGCGGCGCGAGCGCGGGCATGCCGCGCGTCGAGATCGCCTGGGACGACTGACTGTCGGCGAGTTCCCGAAGCGCGTTGCTGGTGCCGGCGAGTGCCGGTTGCAGCAGTCCGCTGAGGCGCCCCCGCCTCCAGCCGGCGAAATGCTCGAGCCAGTCTGCCGTCGCTTCGGTCGTCAGCCCGCGCGCAGCCCGTCTGCCCTGGAACAGCGCGAAGGCGAGGGCCATGGCAGCCACTCCCCAGGCGGCCGGAATCCACAGGGGCGCTCTGATTGCACCAGATCTGGCAAGCCAGGCGGTCAGGCCCAGTGCCAGAAGGGCCATGCCCGCGCCGGTGCCGGTCCAGCCAGCCGCACTCCGTCGCCGGAGCGGGCGGGCCAGCCGCGAAAGCTGCTCGACCGTCCTGCCACTCATCCGCCGTAGCCCACGGCGTAGGCGAACAGATTCACCCCCATGCGCAGGGCGGCCTCGCGCTTCTCGGGCGGGTCATGGTGGACGTCGGGGTCTTCCCAGCCGTCGCCGAGATCACTTTCGTAGGAGTAGTACACGACCAGTCGGCCATCGAGAAAAATGCCAAAGCCCTGCGCTGGCTTGCCGTCGTGCTCGTGGATCTTGGGTATTCCGTCCGGCATCTCATAGATCAGGTGGTAAATCGGGTGATTCAGCGGGACTTCTTCCAGTTGGTGCTCGGGAAAGAGACGATTGAGCTCGCGTCGGATGGAAACGTCCATGCCGTAGTTATCGTCAGCGTGGAGGAAGCCGCCACGGCGCAGGTACTGGCGCAATGTGGCCAGCTGCGGGTCGCTGAAGTGCACGTTGCCGTGCCCTGTCATGTAGATATATGGGACGTTCCAGAGATCATCGGCGTCAAGCGTGACGACCTGTTCGGCGGGAGCCGTCCGCAGCGCGGTGCGGGTCCGGACCGCCGCCAGCAGGTTGGGCAAGCTCGAGGGATTCGCGTACCAGTCGCCGCCACCGTCGTAGTGCAACCGGCCTACCGTCAGGTCGGTGCCGCTCTCCTGCGCCATGGCAACCCCGGGTGCAACCGCGAGACAGGCCACGACGGAAATCCAGGCAATTCGAGCCATCACGTACCCCGATCAGTCTCCAGGTCATTCACGAGGCGGTACGCTTCGTTACGCGGCCACCCGAGCGCTGCTGCGACTGTCGCCGCCACATCCTTTCGGCTGGCGCCGCGCGCCAGCAGCATCCGCGCATGCTCCTCCGCAGCCGCCCGATCCCGCGGCCCCTCGGGCGCCGCGTCGGCTGCACCCAGCACCAGCGTGACCTCTCCACGCGGAGGGACGCTGGTGTAGTGCTGCAGCAGCGCCTCCAGGCCCTCCGTACGGATTTCCTCGTGGATTTTCGTCAGCTCACGTGCCACCGCCGCCGGCCGGTTCGGTCCCGCAACGCGGACGAGGTCCTCCAGAAGCCCGACCAGCCGCCCCGGGGCCTCGAAGAACACCACAGGCCACGGTTCCGAGACGGCTCGCTCGAGGAGTCGCTGGCGCTCCGGCCCCTTGCGAGGCAGAAAACCAAGAAAGAGATACCGATCGCCGCCCAGTCCGCACCCCGAGAGCGCAGTTGCAACGGCGGACGGCCCTGGAATGGGGACGACTGTGTGACCCGCGGCGCGCACCGACTGGACCAGGTCAGCCCCTGGGTCGCTGATCAGCGGCGTGCCGGCATCTGAAACGATTGCCAGGTCGTGACCCTGCTCGAGCAGAGCCAGCAGCCCGGCGACCCGCGACGCGGGTGAATGGGCGTGGAAGGAGAGGAGACGGGGACTGGCGCCCAAATGGGTCAGGAGATGGCGGGTGCGCCGGGTGTCCTCCGCAGCCACAACGGGAACCTGGCGGAGGACCGCCGCGGCGCGCGCGGACAGGTCCTCAAGGTTGCCGAGCGGGGTGGCAACGACGTAAAGCGTTGCACTCACCCCAGGTGCTTTGTGATTCGCTCCAGCAGTGTGGCCTTGGGAACGGCACCGACCACCGTATCGACGTGCCGGCCATCACGGAAGAAGAGAATGCTTGGAATGGACCGGACGTTGAACCGCTGGGTGATGCTCTGATTGGCGTCCACGTCGACCTTGGCCACGCGCAGCTTGCCCGCATGCTCAGCGGCCAGCTGTTCGAGGACCGGCGCGATGGCTTGGCACGGTCCACACCATGTCGCCCAGAAATCGACCAGCACAAGCCCGGCGGCCTGTTCCACCTCGGCGGCGAACGTGTCATCGGTGACGTGCGCGATCTGGGTGTTGGTTGCGCTCATCCTGTTATTCTCCAGTCTGGTACTGGCCGCAGTGCGGCCGGTTCTGAAAATGAACGGAGCCACGGTGACCGCCCGGGCTCCGAAACTCCTGCAAGGAGACGCCGGTGACCTCCGCGCCTCGCATCGCGCACGTCGGCATTGCCGTCCCGGATCTCGAGGCGGCCGCCGGATTCTATCGCGACGTGCTCGGACTCAAGGCCCATCCGCCGGAACAGGCTGATGGCGCCGACATCATGAGCTTCTCGCTGGGCGAGTCGGCGATTGAGCTCTTGGCGCCGAGGGATCCGGACAGTCCGATCGGGCGGTTCCTGGCCCGGCGAGGCTCGGGCATTCATCACGTCTGCTACCGCGTTCCCGATCTGGATGCTGCCCTGGACGCATGCCGGGCGCTCGGCTACCGACTCGTCGACGAAGCGCCCCGGAGCGGCGCCGGCGGCTGCCGGATCGCCTTCCTGCATCCGCGCTCGACCGCCGGCATCCTGATCGAACTCACTGAATGAATAACGCCGATGGGTTCCCGGCTACTGGCTGGCGGTCGAGTCAGCGACTCCGCACCGGCGGGCCGGGCTGCCCAATGCGTCCAGATCGACCGACGAGACGACCCAGCCCTTGCCGGTACGGATCGCCGTGAAGGGCACGACCTCGTCACAGCTCCCCCTGGTCAGCTCGACCCGGAGCACCCGGCGATCGCGATGCTCGCTGTCCACCGTATTGGAAATGATCCGGAAATCGGAACCGCGGAGATAGGCCTGCATCACCACGATGCGGCGTTCGTAGTCGCTGGGCTGGTGCGTGGCGGCCGCCGGCCCCTTGGAGGTGCCCCAGAACTGCGCCATCTTGTCGAGGTTGCTGTCCGCAACCGCTCGCAAAAGACCCTGAACTGCCGCTTCCGACCCGGCCTGGGGGCTCAAGTCCTGGGCGGACGATGTCGCGGCGCCTCCGCAGGCAACGACCAGCAGAGTGGTGGCAATGCTCAGGATGCGGTGGGACACGTGAGTCTCCGGGCAGAAAGCTAGTGGCGAAGATAATCGAACGTGAAACCTGCTAACAACCGGGCGATGCGCCTCTATATCAATGTCGACCATGTGGCCACCGTGCGTCAGGCACGGCGCACCGACGAACCCGACCCGGTGGACGCCGCCCGCCTGGCCGAGGCGGCGGGTGCCGACGGGATCACCGCACATTTGCGGGAAGACCGCCGTCACATCCAGGATGAGGACGTGAACCGGCTTGCAAAGGCCGTGCGCACTGTGCTGAACCTGGAGCTGGCCAGTGCAGCACCGATGGTGGAATTCGCCTGTCAGCTCCGTCCTTTTCAGGCGACGCTTGTACCCGAACGTCGTGAAGAAGTGACAACGGAGGGGGGGCTGGACCTCGCCACGCCATCGGACGTGCTGCGGCAGGCTATCGAGCGTCTTGCCGGGAGCGGCATCCGGGTCTCGCTGTTCATCGATCCGACCGGTCCCGCTATTGAGGCGGCGGCCGGGCTCGGCGTGCCGGCCGTCGAGTTGCACACCGGCCGCTACGCCAACAGCTGGCGTACCTCGCCGGCCGCGCTGAATGAACTCCGGCAGGCAGCTGATCTGGCGCGTGATAAAGGACTCGCTGTCCACGCGGGCCACGGGTTGACGTATGCCAACGTGCGGCCCGTCGCCCAGATCGACGCGATCGAAGAGCTCAATATCGGTCACAGCGTGGTGAGCCGCGCCCTGATGGTGGGCATGGGCGAGGCCGTCGCCGAGATGGCCAGGCTGGTGCGTTGATTCTGCCGGAGCGCAGTCATACTCTACGGACCGTAACGACCCACTTCACTTCCGAGGTCACATGAGTGCCCCGCTCGGCTCAGCTGATTTCTTCGCCCTGGAAGCTGGTGAGTGCCTGGATCAGCTCGAGATGCTCATCGCCCAGCCCGAGACGGGCGACGCGTCGCAGATGCTGCGTTACGCGCGCGCCCTGCGCGGGTCGGCGCTCATGGCCAATCAGACTTCGCTGGCGCGGGCGGCGGCCGGCTTCGAGGCCCTCGCCCGGGCTGTGCGAGACGGCAAGCGTTCGCTCGATGCGGTCGCGCGGGAGCGGGCGAGTCAAGCGGTGGATGACGTTCGACATCTTGTTCGGCGCGTCAAGGAATGGACCCCGAACGACGAGGCGCGCTCCAACCGGATTGCGAGTGAACTGGCGGCGCTGGCCGGTGGGGAGGTGCGAGATCCCCGCCAGGCGCCGGCACCGGCCGGACCGCCGCAGGCGCAGACCGGCGTTCGAGCCTTTGTCGCCAGGGAAGGCGCGCTGGTGGCAAGCGCTCTCGATCGCGCCGCCCGGTCGCTGGAGAGCACGCCGGAAGCCCGAGAGCCGCTCTATGCTGTCCTCCGCAGGATGCAGTCGCTTCGCGGCCTGGCCGAACTGGGCGAGCTGACGCCTCTGCCCGAAGTGCTCGACGGCATCGAATTGGCCGTCGGGGACCTGACCCGGCTGTTCGCACCGCCGCCGGGCGTTCCAGAGCTTCTCGATGCTGCCGCGGCCGCCCTCACGCGGATTGCCCGGGATGTGGCAGAGCGCGGCACGCCGGATCCAGCGGCGAGCGAGCCGCAGCTTTTCACCGACAGATTGCTCCGCGCCTTTGCGAGCGAGGCGGACGTGATCCCGGTGACCGAACTGCTCGATACCAGCCTGGGCGACGCGATCGTCCGTTCGGCTGCCCAACCTCAGTTCGCCGCACCGTCCCCGCTTGGCGCGGTTGAGCTCGTCAGTCACGGCGAGCACCTCGCGCAGTCCGCCGAGCAGCTCATGAATGCCCCGTCGAGCACAGCCCGCGACCTCAGGCTGTATGCGCTCGTCCCCGCTTTCCGCGCCGCGTCAGCGCCGGGCCGCGATCCCCTCACCCGTGCCCTCGCGCGACTGGCAACTGCGGCCTGCGGCGCCATCGCCGACGGCAGCGCAGCGGCCAACCTCAGTCAGTTTGCCGAGCAGCTGCGTTCGGCCGGGAGTGTGCTGCGGGGCGTCGCAGGCGAGGGACCGAGTGCGAGTCTCGCCGCCAGGCTGGACGTGATCACGGCGGCCCTGACCGGTGCCTCAGCCATAGAGATCGTCGAGACGTCGGGGAAGGAGGTCTCGCGCGCGCGCGCCGAGGATTCAGGCGTCGTCGCGATCGAGTCGCTCGCCTATGACGGGCAGTCGGTCATCCAGCCGCTCGCCGTGCCGGAGCCGGTTCCCGACCTCGTGTCTGCTCCGCCAGCTGAAGCCGAGGTGGTCTCGGTCCTGGCGCTGGCTCCCACAAATCACCTGCCGCTTGAGGCAGCGTTCACGCGCTATCATCAGCTGATCGCCACGGTGCCGGCGACCTCTTCCGGCCGGGAGATGCCCCTGGTCGACATCATGAGCCTCTGCTATGCCGGGCGGGCAGCGCTGGAGCGTGCGGATCAACTGCGATCCGAGATTGCCTCGCGGCTGTCGCGCGAGCCCGCGCTGGCAGCAGTCGAGCCGCTGCTCCGTGAACTGCTGGATCTCGTACCCCTCGCCATGCAGCCGGTGTGATCGGTACAAGCCGCCGCTCCTGGTTGGCCCTCGGCGCCGGCGTTCTCCTCGCCGGCGTCCTGCTCTGGTGGGTGCTGCGCGACGTCCACTGGGACGACCTGCGGACCCAGCTGGCCCTGGCACATCCGGCGCTCATCGTCCTCGCAGTGTGCCTGGCCACGGCAACCTTCCCGCTTCGGGTAGTCCGGTGGCGTCTCCTGCTCCGGCGCGATGACGATGCGCCCCTGGAGTCACTCGCGCTCTGGCACGCCACGGCAATCGGGTTCATGGCCAACAACATCCTGCCATTCCGGATGGGTGAGGTCATGCGCACCTTCGCCGCGAGCAGGCTTGCGGGCGCACGTTTTTCCGCGGCACTCTCCAGCATTGCCGTCGAACGGGTGTTCGATGCCTTGACGGTTATCGGGATGCTGGCGCTCGGCCTGGTGCTGGCGGGACTGCCTGGCAACGTCGAGATCTTCGGCACGCCTGTGGCCCGGGTCGCGACCCTCTCGGGGGTCGCGGTGAGCGTGCTGCTGCTGCTGGCCCTTGCCGTCGTGAGCTTCCCCCTCGCGGCAGAACGGCTCATTCGCCAGCTGGTTCCATCGGAGGCGTTCGCGGCCCGACTGATCAATCTGGTCGAGGGAATCCGCCACGGCCTCGGAGTGCTGCGCTCTCCCGGAAGGGTGGCAGCGGTGATCGCGTGGTCAGTGGTGATCTGGCTCGTAAACGCCGCGTCGTTCTGGGTGATGTTCCGGGCTTTTGGGTTACCGGTGGGTTTGCCCGGTGCTTGCCTCCTGCAGGGCGTCCTGGTGCTGGGAATTGCGGCGCCCACGACGCCGGGCTTCATCGGTGTTTTCGAAGCAATCATCAAGGCGGTGCTGCTTCTCTTTGGCGTCGGTGCGGACCGGGCGGTAGCCTACGCCGTCACCTATCACATCACCACGTTTCTGCCCATCGTGCTTCTGGGCGCCTGGTCCCTTCTGCATACGTCAATGACATTCAGCGCGCTCCAGCAGGCCCCCGGCCGTGACTGACCGCGTGAGCGGAAGGGCATGCGCCAAGATCAACCTCTTCCTGAGGGTCTTCGGCCCGACTGTCGCTGGCTTTCACGGGATCGAGACGCTGTTCGCGCTGACGTCGCTGGCGGACGAACTGCATGCGGAGCGACGGGACGATCCGGGGGTCACGCTCGAGGTCTCCGGACATGACACCGGCCCCCCGGCCGCGAACCTCGCCGTTCGCGCTGCGCACCTGGTCCTCGACGCGACTGGGCATCGATTCGGCGTCCACCTGCAGTTGCTGAAGCGCATCCCGCCGGGGACAGGGCTGGGCGGCGGCTCAAGTGACGCAGCCCAGGCGCTGCTCCTCGTGAACAGGCTCGCCGGCAGCGCAGTGCCCCAGCACGAGCTGTTGCAGCTGGCGGCCCGGCTGGGAAGTGACGTGCCCTTCCTGCTCTCGGGGGCTCGTCTTGCGCTGGCCTGGCATCGGGGCGAGCGCATCCTGAGACTCCCGCCGTTGCCGCCCGCGGCCGGCATCATCCTTGTCCCGCCCATCGGCGTGGCTACGGCCGACGCCTATCGCTGGCTGGATGCGTCGCGTCGGGAGGCATCGCCCCGTGGGGCACTGGCGCTTGACCTGCCGGCGCTTGAAACATGGGGAGACATTGCGCGAATGGCTGGGAATGATTTCGAGTCAGCGGTCTTCGAACGGACGCCGGAGGTGCGGGCAGCCTTTGAACGGCTTGTTGCCACCGGACCGATGCTCTGCCGGATGTCCGGCTCCGGGTCGGCGGTGGTGGCGCTCTACCGCACGCCACGCGAACGCGACGACGCCCGCCTGATGCTCAGCCCGAAGCTGGGGCGGCTGGAGCCGGTAGACGTGGGCTGAGCGCTGGTCCCGGATTAGCTTTGACCTGCTTGACGCTGGCCCTTCGTCTAATGGCAGGACATCGGACTTTGGATCCGAGAATGGTGGTTCGAATCCACCAGGGCCAATCACACGAAGGGCCGCCTCGCCGGGCGGCCCTTCGTGTGGTGCCTGGAGAAATGCCGGAGCTTACGGTATCGGCGTGGCGTGGACGGCCAGCACCACGTCATTGAAGTCCACGTCGCCGCCATCTTCGAAGTCGATGATCCAGTCCGGCGAAGCGCCGCTGAGCTGGAACGCCGGCGGCGCCTTGGTCTGGTCGGAAATGATCGAAAAATTCAGCTCGGTCCCGGCCGGATAGCCATTGGACGCCGATCCAATCGTCCAGACCTTGCCGGCGCTCTCGTAGCAGCCGTCGGAGGTCAGTTCCCGGTTGACGGGCGATGTCACCGTGATGGTGGTGCCCTTGGCCGTGCAACTGGTGCCCGTCAATGTGATGGTGAAGTAGGAAGTCTCGGCGAGCGTCGGGCACTCCGCCGTCGAACCGGCCTGGTTGCACAGGCCCGTCTCCACCGGGTTCTTCGGACCGTCATTGCTGCACGCGACAGCCAAGGCCAAGGCTGCCGCTGCCACAATACCATGGGCTTGCCGCATTGGATGTGTCCTCGTTGAAATCGAGAAAGGCGCTCCACGACTCCCCTTCCCGGCGCCGTGGAGCGATGGGCCACTCCGCATCAATATCCCTATTTTCGCCGCTGCCCGCCAATCTTGCCAGTCCGTGGCAGGGTGTCCGTGACCCACCCCACCGCCCCACCGCATGCCTGCAACTCATGGCACCTGCACGAGTTGACCGCGCTGGTCGGGTGCTGTTATTTTGGAGGGCTATAACCATGACGGACCTCTCAATGTCGCGGAGCCAGATGCTCCTGATGAGCGGGACGGCCAATCGGCCCCTGGCTGAGGAGGTGGCGGCACACCTTGGCCAGCCGCTCTGCGCCATCACCATCCGGCGCTTCGCCGATGGCGAGATCTTCGTCAAGATCGACGAGAACGTGCGGGGACGGGATGTCTACATCATCCAGTCCACCAACCCGCCGGCCGAGAACATGATGGAGCTGCTGCTCCTGATGGATGCCGCCCGGCGGGCCAGCGCGGCACGGATCACGGCCGTCATACCCTACTTCGGGTATGCCCGGCAGGATCGTAAAGACCAGCCGCGGGTGGCCATCAGCGCCAAACTCATGGCCAACATGGTCTCCATGGCGGGGGCAGACCGGGTGCTGGCCATGGATTTCCACCAGCACCAGTTGCAGGGCTTCTTCGACCTGCCGGTGGATCACCTCTATGCGGCGCCGGTACTGGTGAACCATTTTCGCCAGAAGCAGCTGCGCGACCTGGTCATTGTGGCGCCCGATGTAGGCAGCGCCAAGATGGCGCGCGGCTTTGCCAAGCGACTGAACGCCTCGCTGGCCATTATCGACAAGCGTCGGCCGTCGGCCAACGTGGCCGAGGTCCTCAACGTGGTCGGTGAAGTCGGTGGCCGGGATTGCATCATTCCGGACGACATGATCGACACGGCCGGGACCATGTCCGAAGCGGTAAACGCGCTGAAGCGGCTCGGGGCCGAGGACGTGTACTGCTGCGCCACGCATGGCCTCCTGTCGGGCCCGGCGGTGGATCGCCTGGTGGCGTCGCCGGTGAAAGAAGTCGTAGTGACGAACACGATCGACATTCCGGCCGGGCGGCGCTTTGACCGGTTGCGGGTGCTTTCGATCGCCGGATTGCTGTCCAAGGCTGTGGGATATACCCACAGCGACCAGTCGGTCAGCTCGCTGTTCGAATGACGGGCGCGCCCCTGCGCCGATGACACGAAGGAATCAGACATGGCAAACCAGGTGAAGCTTGCGGCTGGCAGCCGCACGATGACCGGCAAGGGCGCCGCGCGCTCCGTCCGCCGCGAGGGCAAAGTCCCCGCCGTGGTATATGGCCACGGCCGCACGCCCGAACCCCTGCTGCTGGACGGCGCCGCCCTCGGCCGCGCGCTGCAGGGCGCGACGGCCGCCACCATGCTCGAGGTGACGGTGGACGACCGGGCGCCCATTCGCGCCCTGATTCGTGAGGTGCAGCGCGATCCGCTCCGCACCGCCAATATCCTGCATGTCGACTTCTATGAGGTCCACGCGGACGAGAAACTCACCGTCAGCGTGCCGGTCCACCTCACGGGTGTGCCTGATGGCGTGCGGAACTTTGGTGGCGTGCTCGATCATGTGCGCCGTGAACTCGAGATCGAGGTCTTCCCCGGCGACATTCCAGACAGCATTGACGTCGATGTGACCGGTCTGACGATCGGCCGCTCAATCTTCGTGCGCGACATTCACCTGGAGCGCGCTGAAATCCTGGACGATCCGGACCAGCCCATCGCCACGGTGGTCGCGCCCCGGACGGAGGAGGCCGCGGCCGTCGCGGTGGAGGAAGCTCCCTCCCTTGAGCCGGAACTCATCCGCAAGGCTAAGGCCGATGAGGACGAGGGCGAAGCCGAGGAAGAGTAAGTCCTGCGCACGATCGTCGGCCTGGGCAATCCGGGCCCGGAGTACGCTGGCACTCGCCACAATGCTGGATTCCGGCTGGTGGACCACCTCGCCACGCGGTGGCACGCTCCAGCCTTCCGGCGGGCGGAGCGCGGGCGCGAGGCGATTGTCCGGGTAGACGACCGGGACATCCGGCTGCTCAAGCCGCAGACCTACATGAATCGGAGCGGCGCAGCACTCGCGCCGCTCCTCGCCGACGACTCGTTCGATCCCAGTCGCGATCTGCTCATCCTGGTGGACGATGTCGCCATCGCCGTGGGCCGGTTTCGCCTCCGGGGAGCCGGCTCCGACGGTGGCCATAATGGGCTGCGCAGCGTCGAGGCAACGCTGCGACGCCAGGATTACGCCCGTCTCCGGATCGGGGTCGGGCCACGGCCTCCCGGCGTCGAGGACCTGGCCGATTTTGTTCTTGGCGAGTTCAGCCAGGATGAGAACGCGGTGCTGAATGACCTACTCGACCCCATGGCGGACGCGGTGGCCTGCTGGCTGGAGATGGGCATCGAGGGAGCCATGAGCAGATTCAACCGTTGACCGGAGGAGCAGTGACTCAGTTCGCCCCGTACGCGGTCCTGGCTGGAGCGGTTGGCCTGGTGATCGCGGTGCTGGTCTACATTGCCCTGAAGCGCCATTCGCCCGGAAGTTCCGCCATGCAGGAGCTGGCCGGGCTCATTGAATCGGGCGCGATGGCGTTCCTGCGCCGGGAGTACACCGTACTGCTGCCCTTTATTGCGGTGGTGGCAGTGCTGTTAAGCTGGATCATCAACGTGGAAACCGGCATCGCCTACATCCTCGGCGGGAGCTGCTCGGTCGCGGCGGGCCTGTTCGGGATGAAGGCCGCCACCAAGGCCAACGTCCGGACGTCCGAGGCCGCCCGGGAAAGCGGGCAGGCCCGCGCGCTCGGTGTCGCCTTCAGCGGCGGCGCCGTCATGGGCCTTGCGGTGGCCTCCCTCGGCCTTCTGGGCATCGGTCTCGTCGCCAGCTACCTCCTCAACTGGGCTGCTCCCGGCACCATCGGCGACGCCGAATTCAAGTCGTTCAGCGAAGTGATCAGCGGCTTTGCCATGGGTGCATCGTCCATAGCGCTCTTCGCCCGGGTGGGCGGCGGGATCTACACCAAGGCCGCCGACGTCGGCGCCGACCTGGTCGGCAAGGTCGAGGCCGGCATTCCCGAGGATGACCCCAGGAATCCGGCAACCATCGCTGACAATGTGGGAGACAATGTGGGCGACGTGGCCGGCATGGGCGCCGACATCTTCGAGAGCTACGTCGGCGCCATCATCGCCACCATCGCGCTGGCCTCGACCAGCCCGGCCATCATGTCGGGTTTCCGCATGAATGCCGTTGCGCTCCCGATCGTCATGACCATCGCGGGCCTGGCCGCCTCGCTCATCGGCATCGGCGCGATGAAAGTGCTCGAACGGGGTTCCCCTTCGAGCGCGCTTCGGCTCACCACCTTCATCGGGGCCGGGCTGTTCATCGCGGCGGCCTGGTTCATCACGCGCATGCTGCCGATCGGCATGGCCGGACGCCCGGTCATGGGCCCGTTCTGGGCCGTCGTCGCCGGGACCATTTCCGGCGTGCTGATCGGGCTCGTCACCGAGTATTTCACCGCCGGCCCTCCCATTCGCCGAATCGCGCAGGCGTCCACCACCGGGCCGGCGACCAACATCATTGCCGGCCTGTCGGTTGGCATGATGAGCACCCTCCTCCCACTGCTGCTCATCTGCGGCGCCATCTTCACCGCCTTTAGCCAGGCCGGACTGTACGGCATCGCCATTTCGGCCGTGGGCATGCTCGCCACCGTAGGGGTCACCATGACGGTGGACGCCTACGGTCCGATCGCCGACAACGCGGGCGGCATCAGCGAGATGAGCGGTCTGGGCCCCGACGTCCGCAAGATCACCGACAGCCTGGACGCGCTTGGCAACACCACGGCCGCCATCGGCAAGGGTTTTGCCATCGGTTCGGCCGCCCTGACGGCGCTGGCCCTCTTCAGCGCCTACGCCACTGCAGTGACGCCCCCGGAGAGGTGCTTTCGCTCGATCTGGTTGACCCGATGGTGGTCATCGGGTTGTTCATTGGCGGGACGCTGCCCTTCGTGATCGGCGCCCTCACCATGACGGCGGTGGGTCGCGCCGCGCAGGGGATGGTAGACGAAGTCCGCCGCCAGTTTCACGAAATCAAGGGATTGATGGAGGGTACCGCCAAGCCGGACAGCGCGCGATGCGTCGACATTTCCACTCGGGCCGCGCTCCGGGAGATGATTCTCCCAGGAGTCACGGCTGTTCTCGCTCCAGTGCTGGTGGGCTCCCTCCTTGGCATCAAGGCGCTTGGAGGCCTGCTCGGCGGCGCCACTCTCGCCGGCGTCCTGCTCGCCCTCTTCATGGCCAACGCGGGCGGTGCCTGGGACAACGCCAAGAAGTACATCGAGGGTGGCGCGTTCGGCGGCAAGGGCGGCGAGCCACACAAGGCGGCCGTAGTCGGCGACACGGTGGGCGACCCCTTCAAGGACACCAGCGGCCCCGCCATGAATATCCTCATCAAGCTCATGAGCGTGGTTTCGCTGGTGCTGGCGCCCTGGTTCGCAAGAATGGCGGGATAGGGCCGCCCGTATGCTCCGGCTCGGCATCGTCGGCCTCCCAAACGTCGGCAAGAGCACCCTCTTCAATGCGCTCACGTCGGCGGGAGCGTTGGTGGCGAACTATCCGTTCGCGACCATCGAACCCAACACCGGGGTCGTGCAGGTTCCGGACAGCCGGCTGAGGGACCTCGCCCGCCTGGTCTCCCCTCAGCGTGTCGTGCCTGCAACGGTCGAGTTTGTCGATATCGCCGGGTTGGTGAAAGGCGCCAGTGCCGGGGAAGGACTCGGGAATCAGTTCCTCGCCAACATCCGCGAAGTCGACGCCATCGTCCATGTGGTCCGATGTTTCGAGGATGATGATATCCAGCATGTGATGGGATCGGTCGATCCGGTCCGCGATCGCGAAATCGTCAACATCGAACTTGCACTCGCCGACCTTGCAAGCGTCGAAAAGCGACTCGATCGTGCCGCCCGGGCTGCCCGCACCGGCGACCCCGCGGCCCGCGCCGAACTTCGGGTGCTCGAACAGCTGCAGCGTGCGTTGAGTGATGGTCGGGCCGCGCGCACGGTTCGCCTCGAGCCAGATGACGTCGCCATCGCCCGTTCCTTCAACCTCATGACCACGAAACCGGTGCTGTACGCTGCGAACGTGCGTGAGGACGAGATTGCGCCGGGCAACGCGCATGTCGCTGCCCTCGGAGCGGCGGCAGCGGCGGACGGAGAGCAGGCAGAGGTTGTCACTTTTTCGGCGCGAGTGGAAATGGAACTGGCCGAGCTCGAGCCGGACGAGCGGGCCGAGTTCCTGGCCGACTTGGGTCTGTCCGAGAGCGGACTTGACCGGCTTGCCAGAGCGGCCTATCACCTGCTGGGCCTGCAGAGCTACTTCACCGCTGGCGAAAAGGAAGTGCGCGCCTGGACGATCCATCGCGGTGATACGGCGCCGGCGGCCGCCGGCGTGATTCACACTGACTTCGAGAAGGGCTTCATCCGGGCCGAAACGGTGGCGTTCGACGACTTCGTCCGCCTCGGCGGCTGGAAGGGCGCGCGGGACCAGGGGCTCGCGCGGGCGGAAGGCAAGGAGTACATCGTTCAGGATGGCGACGTCATGCTCTTCCGGTTCAACGTGTAGCCTTCTCTCCACCAGTCGTCTCCACGAGGATGGCCCACAACACCTGACGGCCTGCCTGGTCCCCGGCTGCGGGAGATTCTGATGACGAAACTGCGCCTCGAACGCCTGCGCCCTGCCCGGCTGTTGGCCGTGCTGGCGGGGGCGTTCACCCTGACCTTAGGAACAATGCGCCCAGGGTCAGCACAGGTGCCGGCAGTCGACGCGCCAGTGTCGAAGCTGTCGTGTGATGACGCCTATCGCATGCTGGTGGTGCAGGCAACAGGCCAGCCTCCATCTGTCGGCTTCCTGCATCCCTCCACCCGCTCCGAGGCAGACAACGCATTGAGGACGCTCACGTATGCGGCCCTCAGCTCACCCCGTTGTCCGGCCGACTATGGCGTCCGCGCGCTGCTCAAGTGGTATCTCGCGACGACAGAATGGGTCCCCAAGGATGCGCCGGGTCAGCGTCCGGGAATTCCGTGGAACCTCGACGCCATTTATGACCTGGCGCTCGCGGGAAAGGCCGGCGGATCAGCCGGCTCGGTGGCGGCAACCATCGCAACTGAACTGCTGCTGACCGACATTCCGTCGATGCCGTACGCCATCCGCGAAGTCGGTCCCGCGCTGCTGGACGCGTTCGCGGTGCCATCGGCCATATCCGATACGGTCCGGCAGTTTCAGCGCGGCCGGCTTGCGGCTTGGCTCTGGGTGCCGGCGGTGGCCGATTCGGCTTTCTCCGCGTATGGCGATGCCGGCGGCGGCGCTGACCGCGCGGCAATGGAACTGGCGCGTGTACGCCTGGCCCAGTCTCGTGCTGGTGCCGATTCGCTGTATTACCAGGCCGCAGCGTCGTCGGATACAGCAGTCACGCGCGAGCTTCGGCACGACCTGGCCTGGATCGCGGACTCGGCGGAGCTGGCGGACTTCGACACCACCACGCCTGCATCGCGCGCGGCATGGCTTCGGAACTTCTGGGAACAGCGCGACCTTGATGCGCTCCGCGAGCGTGGTGCGCGGCTGGCGGAGCACTACCGCCGGATTGCCTTTGCCAAGGTGAACTTCCGTCTGCTGGTCATGGACCGGAAGTATGAGCTCAACGAATTGTGGGTCAATCGGCTGGCGCCCTTCGACGATCGCGGGCTGATGTACATCCGGCATGGCGAACCGGACGACACTGCCGCTGCCGTCCGGGCCGGCGCCTGCCCGAATGTTTCCTGGCTGTATCGGCGGCCGGATGGCAACATGATCTTTCACTTCGTGGCGCGGGAAAATCCGAATGATTGGCGCTTGATCGAGACGTTGGCCAACGCCGGGGGTGAGGCGGGCGCTACCACGCGGGTCCGCCGGGCCAGCCCCACGCGCAGCTGTGCCGTAATCCCCGACTTGCTGGAGTCACGCGCTGGGCTCGATCCGCTGTACGCCAAGCTCGCCGTCAGCCCGACCCATCAGAACTGGGAACGCGAACTCGCCATCACGACGCGAAGTCGCGAACTCGGCACCACAACTGATTCTGATCCACTGCGCTTCCCTGCCCAGCTCGGGGTAGCCTGGCACGCGTATGCACTGCTCGGTGCGGCACCGGGGCGCGGCCGGGTCCTCATCCTTTCGTCGGTGCCCGCGGACGCCCTGACGCCCATCATCGAAAATCCGCCGGGTTACGGATTCCGGATGCGCCTGGTCGCGCAGGCCGCCGACACTGTCGTGGAAATCGACACCACGCGACGATTCCGGGTGCGGCAGGCGCCTGTGCCCGGGCAGATGCTCACCTTTACCACTGATCTCTCCCTGCCGTCCGGCACCTGGAATTTCGGCTCCGTGCTGCGCCAGCCCGCCGACTCCGCGGGCCAGGTCATTCGCACCGCGTCGCTCGTCGTTCCTGATGACGCGACAAGGGACCTGCAGTCCAGCGACCTGGTGCTCGGCACCGAAACTGGCGGGGAGATGTGGCAGGCGCCCGATGGTCCGTTCATGCTCAGCCCTACCGGCACGTACCGCCAGGGTGAACCAGTGCTCATGTACTATGAAATTGCCGGGTCACACGGGGGAGAAACACTGACCACGGACGTCACGTTCAGTTCGGAGGACGGTGATAATCGCGTGTCCTTGAGCTTCACTGAGCAGGCGCCGGGACAGGTCCAGCGGGTCCGACGGAGCATGGCCACCGATCGCCTGCAGCCAGGACGCTACCGTGTCGAGGTCACCATTCATTCGGAAGATGGCCGGCAGAAGACCAGCCGCACGACCCTGATCTACGTCGAGAAGCCCTGAGCCGGCGAGTCAGTATCGCTCGGGGGCCAGGCGCCAGGTGTAGTCGAGCGTCGCCGCATGAACGTTGACGCCTTTCCCAACCCGATATCCGAACTGGCCATCCACGGGAATCATCGGCCGCGCGACCGCGCCAATTGCTGTCCCGTTGACCAGGAACGAGACCGAGTCAGCCCGGGCCACGATGGCAAGCGTGTTCGGAGCCGGTTGGTCCCCGGCCAGCACGTTGACGGAGTCCGGGCGAACCCAGGGCAGGTAGATCGTCGAATCGCCGCCATCATGCCGGAATACCCCGGCCATGCCATCCCGACGGACCAGAAATGCAGTGTAACTCGGCTCGCCATACTCCAGGCCAGTCCCGCCCACGAACAGCCCGAACCCCTCCTCGCTGGAGCCCGGAAAAACAAAGAATTTAGCGGCCATCGTAAACGGCCCGGCGGCGCGGGCCGTCGGCGCGAAGAGCAGCGCGCCAGGTCCCATGGTGATATGAAACCCAGGCGGCATGGCCTCGAAACGGTAGGCGTCCACCGGCCGGCCGGCCGAGTCCAGCAACACCTTCCAACCCTTCGGTCCGGGCGGCGCCTGGGCTGCGAGCGAGCCGGCGATTGCAAGCAGAAGCAACGTGGCGAGAGTGACTGCCTTCACTGGGGCCTCCCGTGGGTGATCTGGCGAAGCTAGCGCCCCCGGCCGTAGTGCGCGATCCGCTGCCCGACCCCTTTTCCTGACGCGGTGTGTCGGGTATCTTTGCCAGCTCACTCGCATCCTCTTCGGCCCCACACCAGGGCCGGGGCGACCAGTCCAAAGGACGGTGTCATGGCCAACCCGTATGAGGTGGTCTACATCTTCGACAGTGTGCTCGAAGAAGCGGCCATCAACGAAAAACTCGATCGTTTCCATTCTCTCGTTCAGGTGCCTGATTCCGGCACGCCCTCAGTGGATCACTGGGGCAAGCGGACACTTGCGTATCCAGTGGCCAACCGGGACACCGGCTACTACGTCGTGGCCCGTTTCCAGGCGGAGGCCGCGGCATTGCCCGAATTCGAGCGGGCGCTCAAGCTCGACGACGGGCTCCTGCGGCACCTCATCGTGCTGAACGACGGACCGCAGCCGGTCCCGCCGTCTGCCACGAAGTCAGACGAGGAGGACGACGAATGAAGCGCTCTCACAAGACCTGTGCGATCTGCGAGTCTGGCGTGCGGGTCGTGGACTACAAGGACGAACGGACGCTGCAGCGGTTTCTGACCGAGCGGGGCAAGATCCTTCCCAGTCGGCTTTCGGGCACGTGTGGCCGCCACCAGCGGCAGCTGGCCACGGCCATCAAGCGGGCGCGCGAACTGGCCCTGCTGCCGTACATCAAGGGCCACGCCGGCTGACGCTGGCCCCGGCGGCGCCCCGCCGCACGTTCCCGTGGGGCCTGGTCGGTCTCCTGGCGGTGTACGTGCTGCTCGCCCCGCCGATATTCTTTTTCGCCCCACTGGCGCTGCTGCTGCTGGTCGCAGGGCTGCACACGGCGCGCGAGTGGCTGTGGTTTGGGGTGAGCGCGCTGCTGGCGCTGCTTTGGGCGCTCTCGGGGCTGGCGACGCTCGCAACCGGCGCCGCCGCCGCGGCGGGCATCGTGGCATCCGGCCTCTTCTGCGGCCTCACCCTGGGCACCGCGTGGCCGGTGTTCCGTCGGGCCATGATCGCAGCGGCAACGGCGATCGGCGTCGTGGGGGCGTGGGCGGATGCGCTGGGACAGTCGTGGGCGCAAGTCCAGGCGAGCTTTGCCAGCGGCCTTCGCCTGATGTTCGCCAGTCAGGCGGAGGCCCTCGCGGTCCGCGGCGTGGAGCCGTCATTTGTGGAACAGATCCGGGCAATGGCGGACAGCGGCGCACGCCTGGGGCCGTATCTCGCCGCCTTCCTCGTGCTGGGTGCCGTGGCCGGGTTGACACTGGCCACGAGGTGGGCGGAGCGAATCTCCGACCGCAGCCTGGGCCGCCCGCCGGCGCCGTTCCGGACCTTCAGTTTCTCGGACCAGGCCATCTGGCTGCTGGCCCTTTCAATCGCGGTCACCCTGCTTGCTCCTCGCCAGGCCGTGTGGCTGGGAGTTCCAGTACGGACCTGGGCGGCGAACGTGGCGCTCATCATGGCGGCCAGCTACACGCTCCGCGGTCTGGCGATCTATCAGGCTGCGGCCTTGCGAGTACCGCGACTCGTGAATGTGGCGCTGGCCATCCTGTCGGCGTTGCTCTGGCCTGCCGCGGGCACGGGGCTGGCCCTGCTGGGATTGTCGGATGGCTGGATAGATTTCAGGCGGCGCTTCGGCGTGACGCAACCGGAGGATGAAAAACAATGATCGAAGTGATTCTGCGGGATGACGTGAGTTCGCTCGGCAAGGCCGGGCAGCTTGTCCGGGTGCGCCCTGGGTACGCCCGGAATTACCTGCTGCCGCAGGGCCTGGCCTACGAGGCGACCGAGGGCAACAAGAAGCGCATCGCCGCGGAGACACGCGCGCGGTCGGTCCGGCTGGCGGCGGAAAAAGACGGCGCCGAGGCGTTCGCCGCACGGCTCAATGCGGTGACGCTGGCGCTGACCGGAAACGCCGGCGAGGAAGGCAAACTGTTCGGCTCCATCACCAGCGCGGACATTGCGCAGGCCCTCAAGGCTCAGGGTCTGGAGGTAGATCGGCGCCGGATCGAGCTCGACCAGCCCATCAAGCAGCTGGGTGAGCACATGGTCCCGGTCCGGGTTCATCCTGAGGTCGAAGCGAAAGTGCGCGTCATGGTCACCGCCGCGGAATAGCGCGCGACGGTGGGGATCTCCTATGTCGACGGGCCGCGACTGGCGCGGTCGTTCCACGCCGCGTCCGACTGGGTGGCGGCGGGACGCGAGGAGATCAATCGCATCAATGTCTTTCCGGTTCCCGACGGCGATACCGGCACCAACTTCAGCCTGACCCTCCGCGCTGTCGCCGACGCCCTGCAGGCGCTCGGCGACGCGCCGCTCGGTGAAACCGCCCGGACAGCCGCAACGGCCGCCGTGCTGGGCGCACGTGGCAATTCCGGCATGATGGTCGCCCACTTTCTGCTCGGCTTCTCCGATGGCCTCCAACACCTGCCAAGAGCTGACGTTCACACCATTGCACGCGCCATCCGCCTCGGCTCCAACCACCTCGCAGATGCGCTCGACGATCCCCGCGAAGGAACCATCCTGACCGTCGCGCGCGACGCCGCTGGCGCCGCCGAACGTGCGGCACTCGAGACATCCGACCTTGCCGAGTTCATGCAATTGATGCTGGCCGAGGGAGAGAGGGCGCTGGCGGACACGCCAAGGCTGATGGCCGTGCTGCGTGAAGCGGGCGTGGTGGACGCCGGGGGAATGGGGTTTGTCCGGATGCTCGAGGGTGTGGTCCGGTGCATCGAGGGAGACCCGATCCGTCCGGCCAGCACGTTCTCCCCGCCGGCGGCCGACCAGCCAACGCCGGCAGCCCTGAGCCAGGTGGCGCACGAGCGCGACTTCCGGTACTGCACCGAGGTGCTGATCCGCGGCGCCGCCCTCCCTGCGGCCAATGAGGTGCGCTCGGCGATGCACGGCTTCGGCGGATCGGTGGTGGTTGCCACCACGGCCGACGTCCTCAGGATCCATGTGCATACGGACACACCCGATGCCGTCTTTACCTTTGCAACGCGATGGGGTGAACTGCAGAGCACCAAGGCCGAGGACATGCGGGCGCAACATGCCCGCCTGGCGCATGCCGAGCGGCGGTCCGTCGGGGTGGTGACCGACAGCTCGGCGGACCTGCCCGATGCCGTGCTTGATCGCCACGGCATCACCCTGGTCCCATTGCAGGTGGTGTTCGGTGCGGAGACCTTCCGGGACAGGGTGGAGCTGCGGCCCGACGAGTTCTATCGGCGTCTTCGCGCCGGCAGCACGCTGCCGACCACGTCGCAGCCCGCACCCGGCGACTTCGTCCGCGTCTTCGGCGACGTGCGGCAGGAGGCGCACGAGGTGGTCGCCGTGCTGCTCTCCGCCGGGCTGTCGGGCACGTACCAGTCGGCGGTCGCTGCCGCCCGGGCATCGGGTCGTGACGGCATCCACCTGGTCGACAGTCGCAGCGCCTCCCTGGGCGTCGGGCTGCTTGCCCTGCGCGCGGCCGAACTGGCCGAGGCGGGGTGGACCGGCGACCGGATTGTGCGTGAGCTGGAGCGGATCAAGCGTCGATCAGGCATGCTGCTGACGGTGGACCGGTATGACAACCTGCTCCGCTCCGGACGGGTGAGCCGGGGCAAAGCATGGCTGGGCGGCATGCTGGACGTCAAGCCGATCCTCACGTTTGACGACGACGGTCGCGTGGTTCCTCTCGATCGAGTACGGGGAGCCACCAACCTGGTGCCGCGGGTGCTTGCCCACCTGGAGCGGCTCCTCGCCCCGAGACCGTCACGCGTCCGGTTTGGCATCGCCCACGCGGATGCGCCGGATGCCGCCGAGCGGCTGCGCACCGCAATCGTGGCCGCGTTCCGGCCGCTCGACTGCCTGGTCACGCTCGCCACGGGCGTGCTGGGTGCCCATGTCGGCGTCGGCGCCTGGGCAGTCTTCTACCAGGTGGAGGACGGCGAGGTGGACGGCTGATGGCGGCGGAGCTGCCGAGAGACGTGCGCCGGGCGGTCGACGCAATTGAGGACCTGAAGGGCCAGGCACTTGTGGTGCTCGACCTCCGTGGAGTGAACGACGCCACCGATTTCTTCGTGCTGGCGTCCGGAACATCGGAAGCGCATGTGCGCGGCATTGCCGAATCGGTGATGGGCAAGATGGACAAGGCGGGCGTGCCTACCCATCATGCAGAAGGTCTCAATTCCGGACGATGGGTGCTGCTCGACTATGTTGATTTCGTGGTTCACCTGTTCCATCCGGAGACGCGCGCGTTTTACCAGTTGGAGCGGCTCTGGAGCGATGCCCTGGAGCTGCCGGTCGGTACTCCCTGAAGAGGTCGCCATGTTCCGTCGCCGCCTGCTGGCGCTGTTGCCCCTGCTGCTTGTTCTGCTGCCACATCGGCTGTCGGCGCAGTACTTCGGGCAGAATAAGGTCCAATACGAAGCCTTCGGTTTCAAGGTCATCAAGACGGAGCACTTTGACGTCTTTTTCTACGAACGCGAACGCGAGGCGGCCTTTGACATCGCCCGCATGGCTGAGCGCTCGTACGGACGCCTCTCCCGCGTGCTCAACCACCAGTTCCGCGAGCGCAAGCCGATCATTGTCTACGCCTCGCACTCGGACTTCATCCAGACCAACGCCACGCCCGGTGAGGTAGGAGAGGGCACCGGCGGCTTCACCGACTTTCTCAAGCACCGGAACATCTTTCCGCTGACCGGCTCGTACGCCGAGAACGAGCACGTGCTCACGCACGAAATGGTGCACCAGTTCCAGTACGACATTTACTCGGGCGGCAAGGCGGGGGCCGGCCTGGGCACCCTGATCGCCGTGAATCCACCGCTCTGGTTCATGGAGGGCATGGCGGAATATCTCGCCATCGGGCCGGTGGATCCCAACACGGCCATGTGGCTTCGCGATGCGTCGCTGGAGAACAAGCTCCCGTCGATCCGTCAGATGGAGACCGACCCGCGCATCTTTCCCTACCGCTTTGGCGAGGCGCTCCTGGCTTACATCGGGCAGCGTTGGGGCGACGAAGCCATTGGCGCCATCCTGAGTAATTCGCGCGTCTCCGGCCTCGATGGCGCTTTCCGCCGTACCATCGGGCTCTCGCTCGACCAGCTTTCCACCCAGTGGCGGGACGCCGTCCTTCGGAAATACCTGCCGGAAATCGGGTCGCGAACCACCGCCGCGGCGGTGGCGCAGCCACTGCTGACCGAGGCCAAGTCAGACGGCACGCTGCACCTTGCTCCGGCGTTTTCCCCTGACGGCTCGCGTGTCGCGTACTTCAGTGAAGCCAATTTCTACTTCGTGGACCTGTACCTGGCCGATGGACGAACCGGGGAGCGGCAGAAGCGACTCTTCAAGTCCACGTTTGACAGCAACTACGAGACGTTCCGATTCATCAACTCGTCGGCGAGCTTCTCGCCGGACGGGAAGTTCATCGTCGTCGCGGCCAAGCGCGGTCCCAAGGACGAGATCCTGGTCATTGACGTGGATCGCAACCGCGTCGTGGACCGGGTCAAGCTGGAGCTCGACGGCGTCACCACGCCCAGCTTCAGCCCGGATGGCCGTCGTCTGGTCTTCACCGGCTACGATGGCGGCATCGCGGATCTGTACGTCGTGGACAGGGACGGCCGGAACCTGCGACGGCTGACCAACGACAAGTTCGCCGAATTCGATCCGGTCTGGTCGCCCGACGGCGCCTCGATCGCCTTCACAACCGATCGAGGGCCAGAGACCGATTTTGACCAGCTGAGCTTCGGCAACTTCCGGATTGCGCTGTATGACCTGGCCGCGGGTGACATTCGCGTGCTCGATCAGATGGACACCGGCAAGAACAGCAGTCCCCAATGGGCGCCCGACGGCCGCTCCATCGGATTCATCTCCGACCGGACCGGCGTGAGCAACGTATTCCTGTATGATCTCGGCGACCAGCAGGTGTATCAGCTCACCGACCTCTACACCGGGGCCCAGGGCATCACACCGCTCAGCCCGGTGCTCAGTTGGGCTCGCGGCGCCGACCGGATGGCGTTTGTCTACTACGAGAAGGAGAAGTACGACGTCTACGCGATCGACAACCCCAGGAGCTTGAAGCGGGCCCCCTGGACGCCGGCTCAGGCGGATAGCGCGCATGCCCTGGCGAGCATCGGCGCCAACGGGGCGGCCGCTGCTCCGCCCGACTCAATGGTCAGCGACTCGGCCGCTGCAGGTCAGCAGCTACCACAGGCCGGTGTGGGCGTCGGGGGCTCGCTCTACCGCTCGCAGCGCGGCTTCCGGGCCGCCAACAAGCTTGGTGCGGTCGACTCGAGCGCACCGGCGCCAGGCCCGATCTCGATCGTCGCCCTGCTCGACTCGACATCGCTCAACCTGCCGGACACGAACGAGTTCTCGGTCAAGCCATACCGGGTGCACTTCACGCCCGACTACGTGGCGCGGCCTTCGATCGGCTACACCCGGGATACCTTTGGCCGGGGCTTCTTCGGTGGCAGTGCGGTGCAGCTCAGCGACATGCTGGGCAACCACCAGATGATCTTTGCCGGCTACGTGAATGGCAGCTTCGTGGAATCACAACTGCTCGGGGTGTATGCGAACCTGACGCACCGGCTGAACTGGGCCGTGGGTTTGTCGCAGGACCCCTACTTCTTCTTTCAGCAGAGCGAAATCGCCCAGGGGCAGCCGACCACTGACGAGAACACCTTCATCACGCACATCCGCCGGATCATCGTACGCCAGGCCTTTGTCACGGCCTCCTATCCGTTCAACCGGTTCAAGCGGGTGGAGCTGTCGCTTCGAGGCAATAACATCAAGGACGACGATCTGCAGATCCTTGAGCCGTATGATCCGGTCACCGGGCTGCGAACCCGGGACCCTGCCCTCTTCACTGTCGGCAACCCCAGCGCGAACTACATCCAGCCCGCCATCGCACTGGTGCATGACAACACGCTGTTCGGGTACACCGGACCGTTCTATGGCCGCCGCTGGCGCTTCGAGGCGGCTGAGAATATCGGCACCTGGCACTTCACCCAGTTGCTCGGCGACTATCGTCGCTATGACCAGGTCGTGGGCCCGGTCGTCCTGGCAACGCGAGCATTCTACTTCGGACGGATGGGCCGGGATGCCGACCAGTTCCGGCTCTTCGTCGGCTCTACCGACCTGCTTCGTGGCCAGACCTCGGGCTCCTACAGCCGGAACGAATGCCGTAATGCGAATGACTCAAACACCTACACGGGTTGTGCTGCGCTCGACCGACTGGTGGGCAGCCAGCTCGCGGTCGGCAGCGTGGAACTTCGCTTTCCGATCCTGACTCAGCAGCTGTTCAAGAAACTGCCGCTGGGCGTTCCGCCGATCGAAGGCGCCGTCTTCTACGATGTTGGCCTGGCGTGGGACGAGAACAGCACGGTGAAATGGAAGGAAGACGCCGGCGATGCCGGCAATCCGGCGGTCCGGGTGCCGCTGCAGACCTGGGGGCTGTCGGCCCGCATGAACCTGCTCGGCCTCCTCGTCGCCCGGCTGGATTGGTCACACCCGCTGCATCGCCCCGGCGTCGGGAGCCTGTGGACCCTGAGTCTCGGACCCACGTTCTGACGCTTTCCTGACGACACGCACGGGACGTCCGATCGGCCGGCGTCCCGTGTGGCCTGGGTTCCCGGTCTGGAACCACCCCCGCCCCTGCTCTATCTTCCACCGCGTGACCGCACGCCTCACTGTCCCCACGATTCTCCTGCTCCTGCTGGCCGCCTGCGGCGGATCCTCGGACGAGCCGCCCAGCCCGCCGGTGGCACTGACCGGCCTGCCGGTTTCGAGCCTCATGCGCATCGAGCCCGACGGCGGCCGGCCGGAACTCTTTCACGTGCCGGATCTCGCTCCCCTGGACTGGCACGCCGAGGATCGTCTCGGCAAGATCAGGCAGGTTGTCGGGGCGATCGCAGATCCGGCCCAGCTTTTTGTCCTGGATCGCGCCGGCGTTCTCACCGCCATGCGGCTTGAGGCTGGCCGCACGCGCACGGTGGTTCGCAATGCCGCCATCGCAACCATCAGTGCGGATGGCGGACTCTTCACCGTGGACAGCAGCGGCGCAGCCTGGGCCGTGGGCCGACGAACGCCCGAGCGCTACCGGGCGGCATTCGATCAGGTGCCGGATGCCCTGTGGGCGGGCGCTGGGGGGACACTGGTCGGGTATGATTCGAGCGCATCTGCGCTAGCCGTTGCAGGCGCGAGCGATACGCTGGCGGTGCGACCGATCGCGCAGGGCCCCGTGGCGGCGGCTCCGTGGGCCGACCTGGTGGCGGTCGCAACGGATTCCGTGATCTGGCTGTACCAACCCGAATCTGCCAGGAAGCCGCGTCAGGTGGCGGCGAGTCAGGCACCGACGGCGCTCGCCTTCTCGCCGTCCGGCCATCAGCTCTACGTGGCGGATGACCAGCGGATCAATGTCATTGACCGGTTTGCAGCGCGCGTGCGCACGCGAATCGCCGTTGCAGGACCGGTGAAAGCGCTGCGCACCGACCCGCTGGGTCGCTGGCTGCTCATTCGGCCCGTCACCGGTGATTCGGTCTGGGTGGTTGACCTCGACCGCAACGCCGTGGCGGGAGCGGTCGCCGGCGGGTGGGACCAGGACCTTCCGACGGTGGCTTCGCCAAACACGCTGGTGGTGCGTCAGGGCAAGGATGTGGTGGCGCACAGGCTGACCGAGCCCGGACTGCCGGAGAGCGGCCGGCTCGAGGGCGCCGGGTCAGCGCTCTGGGTCGCCGTGCCGTGGAGCCCCTTGCGCGAAGATCTCGTGCTGACCGGTGCCATTGCTGACTCGGCGGAGGTGGTCGCCACCGATTCCACATCGGCCGAGCGGACCTACCTCCAGGTCAGCAGCTCGCGCAATCCGGACTGGGCAACCGAACTGGTGAAGAAACTGGCCGGGGCCGGACTCCACGCCACCGTGATCCCGCCGGCGGCCGATGGCGATCCCTATCGCGTGGTCCTGGGACCATATTCCTCACGTGACGCGGCAGAGGAGAGCGGCAAGACGCTCGGCATGCCGTACTTCGTCGTCACCTTGCCTGCCCAACCCAACTGACCCGGCGCCGGACCCGGAAGAAGGCCTGCCCATGAAGTTGACCAAGCTGGAACTTTCCGGCTTCAAGTCGTTCGCGGACACCGTGGCGCTCACGTTTGAAGCGGGCGTCACGTCGATCGTGGGGCCCAATGGCTGCGGCAAGTCCAATGTGTCGGATGCCGTACGCTGGGTGCTCGGCGAACAGTCCGCCCGCCTCCTCAGGGGCGGCAAGATGGAAGATGTGATCTTCCAGGGATCGAGTGGCCGTCGGCCCGTCAACGTGACCGAGGTATCGCTGTACCTCGACAACAGTGACGGCGACCTCCCCATCGCCTATCAGGAGGTTGTCATCACGCGCCGGCTCTCCCGCTCGGGGCAGAGCGATTACATGCTGAATGGGACCGTCGTCCGGCTGCGCGACGTGCAGGACCTCCTGCGAGGCACCGGGCTCGGGAGCGACGCCGGCGTCGTCATCGAAGCCAAGATGATCGACCTCCTGCTCTCCGACCGCGCGGAGGAGCGCCGCTCGCTTTTCGAAGAGGCCGCCGGCATCGGTCTGTATCGCGACCGCAAACAGAGCACCGAGCGGCGCCTGGAGGAGACTGCCGGCGACCTGCAACGGGTTGAAGACCTGATTGCAGAGGTCCAGTCACAGATCCGAAGCCTCGCCCGGCAAAAGGGAAAGGCCGAACGTCATGTCCGCCTGATGGAGGAGAAGTTCTCGCTGCAGGTCACCCTTGCGCAGCGGCATCTGGACCGGCTGTCCAGCGAGGTAGCTGGCCTCGAGGCGCGGCATGCGGAACTGCAGGACGAGCTGCCACGGGTCCGGACGGCGCTCCACGAACACGAGACGGAGCGCTCACGGGCAGCGGAAGGACGCGCGTCACGCGAGGCAGGGCGGACGGAAATCGTCCAGCGCCTGGCCGGCGTTCGGCTGGACCTTGGCCGGCTGGATGGTGAACTGAATGTGGCTCGTGAGCGCCTGCAGCATTTCGAGGAGCGCCAGAGCCGGGCATCGGAAGAGCGCGACAATCACCGCGGCCGCAGCGAGCAGGCCCGGCAGGAGGAGGAGGCGGCAAGCGCCGAGTACGCGGATGCTGCCGCCGAGCACGCGCGAATCCGGGCAGAACTCTCGGCCCGCACTGACGAAGAGGCCGCCAGTCGCTCGCGTCTTGTCGAGGCACGCGAGGCGGTGCGGACGTTGGAACAGGCTGCGCAGGCGCACGCTCAGCAGCTGCGCGCACTCGAGGGCGAGCGCTCGGCGCTGGAGGGGGAACTGGCCTCGCTGCGCGAACGTCGACGCCAGGCCGATGCCCTGCTGGGGTCGCGCCGTTCAGAACTGGTCGTGGCTGAGCGCAAGCGCGACCACCTGGTCGAGCGGGCCGGCATGGAGGCGTACGAGGCGCGACGCGCCGCCGAAGGGGCCGACCAGATGCGCCACGTCGTGGCGGAGCGCCGGGAGCACGAAGCCGGAGCGCGCGCCGAGCGCCGCCAGTCCGAGGAGGCACTTGCCCAGCTCAGCGCCCGGCGGCATGCCCTCGAGGAACTGGAACGCGACCGCGTGGGCCTGGCACCAGCAGCAGCGGCGCTCCTGGCCGAACGTTCCCGGTTCGGCGATGCGGTCCTCGGGCCGTTGAGTGACTTCGTATCCGCTGAGCGCCGGCACGCGGAGCTTACCGAACGCCTGCTGGGCGAGTGGATGCACGCCGTCCTGGTTCGGGACTCCGACGCTGTTGAGGCCATCCGCGCGTGGCATGCAGAAGTGCAGCCGGGGGCGCTCGTCCTGTTGCCAGTTTCACCCGGCCCCTCCACTGTGTCTGCAATGGCGACGCTGGACGAGCGGCTGCACGTTGAAGGCCCCGCCCGTGAGTGGGTCCGTGCCGCGCTGGCCGGCTCGGAAGTGCTTGATGAGGCGGGGACAGTGCTCCGCAGGGCGAGCGGCGCGATCTTCCTTTCGGCGGCTGCAGCGCCCACCGGGCCGTTGCGCCGGCGCGCAGAACTCAAGCAACTGGTGGCGGATGTCGCCTCGGCCGGGTCCCGGCTCGACGCTGCGAAGTCGTCGCTGGACGATGCCGCGGCCCGATTGGCCGAGGCGGAGCAGGAGCTTGCTCGTACCTCCGCCAACGCCGAGGCCGCGCGTGAGCGGGAACGGGTCGCGAACGCTCAGCGGGACGATGCGCTGCGGCTGCTCGGTAATCTGGGCCGCGAGGCCAGTGAGGCTGAGCAGCAGTTGGTGCGGCTGACCGGGCGGCTCCAGGCCGCCGAGCAGCGGCTAGCGGAGATCGACAGCGGGCTGCTTGAGGCGGAGCGTCACAGCGCGCAGCTGGAAGAGCAGATCGGTACCGCGCGGGCGCGTCTGGCCGAACTCGAGGCGGAGCAGGAGTCGGCGCGTGACGACCGGGTCCAATGGCAGGTGCAGGAGGCGCATGTCGGCGCCCGCCTCCGGGCCTCCGAGGAGCGGCGCGCACGCGCGCAGCAGGCCCGCGAGAGTTCGGAGCAGGCCATCGCCCGACTGGGCGATGAAGCGACGGCCCTCGCCGCCGACGCGGAGTCGTTGACGGCGCAGCGGAGCCGCTGGGACGATGAGCGAGCACAGCAGCTCGTGGCGCTTCGCGAACTGGAGGAAGCGGCGACAGTGGCCGAACGGGAGCTGGCAGCGGCGTCCGCACGGCTGCAGGCATCGGAGACTGCGCTGGAGCACGCTCGAGTCACGGTCGAAGCGGCAAGCGAGGAACACCACGGGCTCCAGATTCGGTTGACCGAAGCGGCTGCGCATCGGCGCAGCATCGTGGAGCGGGTCGAAACCGAGTGGCGCCGCCCGCTGGCCGACCTGCTGGCCGGCTGCGCGCTGCTTGACCTGGATCTCGAAACCCTGGAGAATGAAACAGCCCGGGTCGTCCAGGCGCTCGAGAGCATCGGTCCGGTGAACCCGCTGGCCGTCGAGGAGCATGCGGAGGAAACCAGGCGACTGGAATTCCTCACCTCCCAGCGCGACGACCTGGTGAGCGCGCGTCACTCACTCCTCCAGGCCATTCGTGAAATTGACGGCACCGCCCGGGAACTGTTTCAGCAGACCTTCTCCGCCGTGCAAGGGCATTTCCGAACCGTCTTCACGACATTGTTCGGCGGCGGCGAGTGCGAGCTTCGCCTGGCCGATCCGGACCAGCCGCTGGAGAGCGAGATCGAGATCCACGCCGCTCCGCGTGGGAAGCGCACCCAGCGGATCCACCTGCTCTCCTCCGGCGAACGGACCCTCGTTGCCGTGTCGCTGCTGTTCAGCATCTACCTGACCAAGCCCAGTCCCTTCTGCCTCATGGACGAGGTCGATGCGCCGCTCGATGATTCCAACGTGGGCCGGTTCACGCGGCTCCTCGAGGAATTCAAGGATCAGACGCAGTTCCTGGTGATCACGCACAACCCGCGCACCATGCAGTCGGCGGACGCCGTGTACGGTGTCACCATGCAGGAGCCCGGCGTGTCCACCATTGTGGGCGTCCGGCTGGGAGACCACGAGCGGGTGGCGTGACCTCCGTCACGAGATGTCTCGGTCCGCGCCTTATTGCCGGGCCGGATGTGCCAATCCGGCACTGGGCACATCGCTTGCTCCTCCAGGAGAGCTCATGCTGGTCGTAATGCGCCATGGCGCGCCGGAGCAGGAAGTGCGCGGCGTGGTTCAGGTCATCGAAGAAATGGGCTACCAGGCGCGGCCTATGCCTGGGCGGCAACGCACCAGCGTGGGCGTGGTGGGCAACGATGGGCGGGTGGACGGTTCGCGTCTCGCGGCCCTCCCGGGGGTCGTTGAGATCATCCACGTCACCAAGCCCTACAAGCAGGTCTCGCGGGAATGGCGGCCGGAATCGACCGTGATTCGACTGCCGGGCGGCATCACGGTGGGAGGCGATGAGATCGTGGTGATGGCCGGACCGTGCTCAGTGGAGAGCGAGGAGCAGATCATCGCGGCGGCGATGGCGGTGCGCGACGCCGGAGCCACGGTCCTCCGTGCGGGGGCGTTCAAGCCGCGTTCGTCGCCCTACGCATTTCAGGGTCTGGGTACTGCCGGTCTCGCGCTCCTGCGCCGGGCGCGCGAGGAAAGTGGCTTGCTGATTGTCACGGAAGCCATGGACCCGGAGGGAGTCGACCTGGTGGCCGAGGTGGCCGACATCATCCAGATCGGGGCCCGCAACATGCAGAACTATTCGCTGCTCAAGAAGGCGGGTCGCGCGGCCAAGCCGGTGCTGCTCAAGCGAGGGCTCTCGGCCACGATCCAGGAGTTGCTGCTCGCTGCCGAGTACCTGCTCGCGGAAGGCAACCAGGATGTCATGCTTTGCGAGCGCGGCGTCCGCGGCTTTGACGGAGCGACACGGAACCTGTTCGATCTCAGCGCGATTCCGGTGGTGCATGCACTCTCGCACCTGCCCATCATCGCCGACCCCAGTCACGGCACCGGCCGGCGGGACATGGTCCTGCCGATGGCCCGAGCCGCCGTCGCGGCGGGTGCCGACGGGCTGCTGGTGGAAGTGCACCCACATCCGGAACGGGCATTATCGGACGGAGCCCAGAGCCTGGAGCCGGCCGCATTCCGTCAGCTGATGCGTGAAGCGCGGCCCATCGCCGAAGCCATCGGGCGACGCATTACCGAACCCACTGGAGCACGCACGTGAAGGTCACGCAGACTGGATTGAGCCTTGCCTTCCTCGCCGCGGCAATCGCGGCGTCAGCCCACGGCCAGGATGCAGCGGCCATCGTGGGCCGCTCGGCGCGCCGATACGCCTCGATTTCAAGCCTGCGGGCCGAGTTTGTGCAGCGCATCGAGGATTCGCTGATCGGCACCTATGACAGTCGGGGCGCCCTCATGCAGAAGGGCGAGAACAAGCTCAGCATGCGCTTCAGTGACCCCGAAGGCGACGCCGTGGTGGTGGATGGCCGCCAGGTGTGGGTGTATACGCCCAGCACCGCCCCGGGACAAGTCATCCGGATGCCGATCCCGACGGGCGCGATGTATGGGCTCAACGTGTTGTCGTGGATCCTGGACCGGCCGGCCGAACGCTACCGGATGCGCTACCTGCGGCCCGACACAGTGCATGGCCGCACGGTCGACGTGGTGGAACTCATCCCGCTCTCCTCAGAATTGCCATTCAGTCAGGCGATTGTCTGGCTCGACCGGGATGACGCCCTGCCCCGACGGCTCGAAATCGCAGAACGCCGCGGCGGAATGCGCACGATCACACTGTCGCATGTGCGAGCCAACACAAGCCTTCCCGCCGACGCGTTCGCCTTCGTGGTGCCGCGCGGCGTCCGCATCGTCGATCAGCGCTAGATCCGCCCCAGCACCGCCGCGATTTCCGATGCAAGCGCCGGCTCGAGGCCGGCGGTCTTCGCGATGTCCAGAGGTTACCCATCCCAAGTCCACATACAGGCGCCGGAGCGCCTCGTCGCCGAGCGCATCGAGGTGGCAGGCGACCGTGTGCGCATCACCGCGCCGAATGGCGCCGGTGAGCGCCTCGACGGGTCCAGCCCGCGCCAGGTTGTCGACGGTGCCTCGCAGCAGCGGCAGGTAGATCCGGGCGGCCAGGTCCGGCGGGAGGCCGCCCTGGATGGCGGCCTGCTGCGCCGCCCCATACAAGGCGACGGTGTAATTGGAGACCATGGCGGCGGCGGCGTGATAGGCTGGCCTGGCCTGGGCAGGTATTCTCACGGGCTCCATACCGCTCAGTGACGCCAGACGCGCCGCGACAGCAAGCGCCGCTCCCTCACCGTCGATACCAGCAGCAGCGCCTCGCAATCGGACTGGGGCTTCCCTGGCGTTGGCGATGGCCATCAGTGGATGCAGCGAACCAAGGGAGGCGCCTGAGGCGGCGAGCGGATCAAGGGCACGCTGATCCAGCAGGCCAGATGTGTGCAGCACCACGTGGGCGTTGCTCACGACTTCGAGATCCGCGATTGCCTGGGCCGCCGGGTTGATCGCCGCGTCCGGCACCGCGACCACTACCCATGGTGAAGCGTGAAGGGTTGCTGCCCACGCGCCAGGGCCGACAGCCTCCTGCAGCCCGGACTTCGCTCCGGGACTCCGGGCGAGGAGCGTGACAGTGGCACCCGCTTTCGACCAGCTGAGCCCAAGACCGGCGCCGACCCGCCCGCGGCCAACAATTGCGATTCGCTTGATTGCTTCAGGCATCCTGTAAAATGCACCGGACCCGGCCCCCAGGGAGGGGGCCGGGTCCGGCGCGAGACCGCGACGGCTACTGAACGGTCGCTGGACGCCGGTCGGCGCTTGCCAGCGTCAGCAGCTCGGCCGGTGTCGAGGCCCGACGCAGCAGCTGGATGGCGCGCTGCACCTGGGGATCGTCGCCCGCCCGCCGCTGCAGTTCCGCAGGGCGGCCGAAGACATATCTGGCCACCTCATAGCCAACCTGCTGGGCCAGAAGCCCCGATCCGCCGGCAAAGGTCGCATCCGGCACCGTGACGCCCTTCTGCTTGAGCCGTTTCCGAAACTCAGCAAGCATCGCTGGCGTGACCTCGAAGTCCGGCGAGCTCAAGGTGCCCTGGCGCTTCAGGTCGAGTGCATAACTGGTCAGCACATCCCGATACTCCGTCATGCTCTGGCCCAACGCTCGAGCCAACTCGCGCTCGGGCATATCGAGCGTGTCGGGACGCACCACGATGTCAGGCACGATTCCGCCACCACCCCGCACCGTTCGGCCGGCATCAGTGTGGTAGACTGGGCGAGCGCGAATCGCGGAATCACTGGACGCGGCCGAGTCCACAGCTCCTGCGAGCGTCGCGGCGTCTCGCTCTGCTTGTGCCAGTTGATCCGCCTGGTCCTTGGCGGTTCGCTGGATGGTCCGGCCGCTGGGTGTGTACCACCGGGCCGTCGTGAGCTTCAGCGCCACCCCGTCGGCCAAGGGGTACAGGGTCTGGACCAATCCCTTGCCGAAGGTCGGTGTGCCGATCACGACTGCGCGATCGTGGTCCTGCAGCGCGCCAGCGATGATCTCCGCGGCGCTCGCCGTGTAGTCGTTGGCGAGCACCACGATGGGAAGCCCGGGCCACTCCTGCGTGTGCTGGTCGGTAAACTCCCGCGACGAGCCGGGCGCCCTGCCCTTGGTCGCGACGATCTCCTGCTGGGGGTTGAGAAACAGGTCGGCAACCTGAACACCCTGATCGAGCAGCCCGCCGGGATTGTTGCGGAGGTCGAGGATCAGCTCCTTCATGCCCTTGCCCTGCATGGCGCTGATTTCCTCGCGCAGCTCGTCGGCCGAAGTCTCGGCCACCGGGTTCAGCGAAATGAACCCGATGCCATGGTCGAACATCGTTCCCGCCGGCACCGAGCGCTGGTGAATCGCCGCGCGCTTGAGCGTCATCGGGACTACTTGATCGAGCCCGGCACGCCGGACCTTGATGGAGATCGAGCTGCCCGGGGCGCCACGCAACGCCGCGACCGCCTGATCGCTGCTCCAGCCCTGTGTGCTCCGTCCGTTTACCTCGATGATCTGGTCTCCGGTGACGATGCCAGCCCGCTCCGCGGGCGTATCCGGAAGCGGCACCACAACCGTGATCCATCCATCGCGGACGTCAATCTGGATGCCGAGTCCGGCGTAGTTGCCGGTCGTCTGCTCGGTCAGCTGCTTGTAGTCTTCACCGGTCAGGAGCACCGAGTAGGGATCCTGCAGTTCCTCCAGCATGCCGTCGGTGGCCTTGAGATACAGGCTGTCCTGCGGGATCGAATCCACGTAGAAGCGCGTCACGTGGGCCATCACGTTGTCAAACAGCCCGTCGCCTGAGAGAGCAATAGCGCGCTCAACCGAACGTTGCAGGAGAAAGCCGCCGCTCGCGAACGAGAGGACCACCACTGCGCTGATAAGGCCCCAACGATGCTTCATGTTCCTGCCTCCACAAATCATCCTGGCGCGGCGTCGGCGCCGCTCCTCCTGCTCGAAGACTAACCGGGAGTGGCCTCGGATGCTGTCCTGATGGCCCCCTCCACCGCCTCCCAGGCGGTCTCAAGGACCGCAGCGGCTGGCGCACTGCCGTCCAGGTGCCGGACTCCGGGCCCGCCCGCCGCCAGGTAGGCCTTTCGCACCCGGTCATGAAACGCCGCATCTTCCCGCTCGAAGCGGTCATCTCCCTTGCCGACCGCCACCTGGCGCGCTCGCCCCGCTTCCGGCGCAACATCCAGCACCAGCGTCAGGTCGGGCCGCAGTCCACGCGTCGCCGCATCATTGATCAGGCGAACCAGCTCCTCAGAGAGCCCGCGTCCGGCCGCCTGATAGGCCATGGTGGAGAGGTCGTAACGATCCGAGACGACCGTGCGGCCGGCTGCGAGCGCCGGGCGAATTACTGCCTGCACGAGATGTGCCCGCGCCGCCGCCACGAACAGAAGTTCGGTCTGGGGATCGAGGTCGGATTCGGGGTCGAGCAGCGCCAGGCGCGCATATTCGGCGGGAGGGGTTCCCCCGGGCTCACGAACCGGGACGACGTGCATCCCGGCGTCACGCAGGCGGGCGGCCAGCGCCGCCGCGAGGGTGCTCTTGCCGGCGCCCTCAGGACCCTCAACTACGATGAACAGGCCGCGCGTCACGAGAGCGTGATGATACTGCTGGTCGCGCCCTTCTCGATCCCCTGGCTGATCTGCTCGTTCACCTTGGCCATCAGCTTGTCGAAGTTGGCACGGGCCACCACGTACGCCTGCCCACTCGGGCTCGTCTCCAGCTCGCGAACGGCGGTCTCATAGCTCTCGGCCACAGCCGGATCGGGCATTTGCCCCTGCGCGATTGCCTGGTCCACCTGTCGAGCAAGCTGCTGGATGCGGTCCAGGCGGGCCACCGTCTCCTTGTCCTCCCGAAGTGTGGCTTCCGCTCGCCGCATGGCCTGATATTCCGTGGACTGGCCGATGAGGCGTCCGAGTTCCTGCGCCTTGTCCCAGATCATGCGTTACTCCTTTGAGCCAGCAGGAAACGCTCGCGCCCGAACAGATCCTGATGAATAGTCACGACGCCGAATCCGGCGCCCAGGGCGATCCGCCTGGATTCCACTGCCCGGCTGGAGTCGATCTCCATCACGACCCATCCTCCAGAAGAGAGCCCCCGCGCAGCATCCGCCAGCACGGCGCGCGTGGCGGCCAGGCCATCCAGTCCACTCTCCAGCGCGAGCCGTGGTTCGAATTCGCGCACCGACCGGTCCAGACTGCGGAACTCCGCTGTGGAAAGATACGGGGGATTGGACACAATGAGGTCGAAGGCGCCGCTCGCCAGGCCGCTACCAAAGTCGCCGCGGACCAACTCGATGGATGCGCGGGCCGCAGCCGCATTGCGTCGGGCAACTGCGAGTGCAGCCGCACTCCGGTCCACCGCCACCACGGTTCGAAACCAGCCCTCTGTCGCCAGGGCCAGCGCCAGACAGCCGGAACCAGTGCCGATGTCAGCCACACGACCGCTGTTGATACGCTCCAATGCCAGCTCGACCAGAAGCTCCGTTTCAGGGCGCGGAATCAGTACGGCTGGCGTAATCTCGAGCGTGAGACGCCGGAATCCCCAGCGGCCAATGACGTAGGCCAAGGGCATTCCCTGGGCCCGCAGCTCGATGGCGCGCTCGAAGCGTGCTGCCTGCAGCGGCTCCGTGGCCAAGTCGCGTTCGGGCCAGCCGCCAGATGCTCCTGCGGC
Source organism: uncultured Gemmatimonadales bacterium (assembly GCA_963798915.1). Classification (GTDB taxonomy): domain Bacteria; phylum Gemmatimonadota; class Gemmatimonadetes; order Gemmatimonadales; family GWC2-71-9; genus CAMLHP01. The sequence goes on from CAWCVB010000006.1 coordinate 406,305, forward strand.
ACTCAGATCGTCCCAGATCCGAGCGGCCTCACGCCTCGCCTCGGCGATGCCTGCCCCCGCGAGGCGGGCCGCAGCACCGACAAGCAGCTGCCGGACGGTCGCGCCGGCCATGTCAATCGCCACCGAACTGCTCCTCTCGGCTTGCCAGGCGCACGGCCCCGATGAGAGCATCCAGGTCGCCGTTCATGACGTCCGCCAGATTGTGCACCGAGAAATTGATGCGGTGATCAGTGACCCGGCTCTGGGGATAGTTGTAGGTGCGAATCTTTCCCGAGCGGTCCCCAGTGCCTACCATGGCGCGACGCTCCTGCGAGCGGGCCGATTCCTGCTGGGCGATCATCCGGTCCAGCAGCCGGGCACGCAGGACCTCCATGGCCTTGAGCTTGTTCTGCAGCTGCGACTTCTGGTCCTGCTGCTGCACGACGACGCCGGTGGGCACATGGGTAATCCGTACGGCACTGTCCGTGGTGTTGACGCTCTGCCCGCCCGGACCCGACGAGCGGAAGACATCGATCCGCAAGTCGCCCGGGTCGATCGTCACATCCACTTCCTCGGCCTCGGGCAGGACGGCAACCGTGGCGGCAGACGTATGGATCCGCCCCTGCGTCTCGGTGGCTGGCACGCGCTGCACCCGGTGCACACCGCTTTCGCGCCGAAGCAACCCGAAGGCGTCCGGGCCCCGCACGGCGACGATGGCTTCCTTCAGGCCACCCATATTGCCTTCGCTTACGCTGATCGGCTCCCACCCGAGATGATGGCGGGTCGCAAACCGCTCGTACATCCGGTAGAGGTCACCGCAGAAGAGCGAGGCCTCATCGCCCCCTGTTCCTGCCCGGAGTTCCAGGATGGCGTCCCGGTCGTCGTGCGGGTCACGTGGCAGCAGGAGCGCGTGGAGTTGCTCCTCGAGCATCGCTATTTCCGGCCGCAGCCGATCGAGGTCCGCCGAGGCCAACGCAACAAGCTCGGGGTCGGCCTCCGCGGCCAATTCCCGAGCTTGTTCCAGTTCATTCTGCAATCGGGCCAGGCGCTCCGCTGTCCGGACGACCGGCATCAGTCGGGTATGTTCCCGGCCGAGGGCGCGCAGTTTGGCGGAGTCCCGCGCAACTGCGGGATCGGCGAGGGCATCGGCCACTTCCTCCGCCCGCTGCAATACCTGGCGGAGCCGGCCCTCCATGACCTACGCCTTTGTGCCCTCGTACTTGCGCCGGAAGCGGTCCACCCGGCCCGCAGTATCGATCATGCGCTGCTTGCCGGTGTAATATGGATGGCACTTGGCGCAGACTTCCACATGGATGTTGGAAGCCGTCGAGCGGGTTTCGAACGAATTGCCGCAGGCGCACACGACGGTGAGTGTTTCGTACTTGGGATGCAGGTCGGCCTTCACGGAATGCTCCTGGAAAACGCCCGGTTCGGGGCAACGAAATCGAAACTATAGCCCTTCAATTTAACGGGGACCGCTCCTGGCCTCAAGCGAGCGTAGGATTTGACACGATCGCATGCCGCAAGTAGTTTCATGGCAATCACTTGCAGGTTGACGCTTTCATCCATTCGAGGCGATGATGACCCTCGCGACGGTTGAGGTTCTCCGGAAGGTGCCGTTGTTCGCCAGCCTCTCGGCGGTGGACCTTCAGGCATTTGCCGACCTGTGTCGGGAGCGCAGCTATCCGCGGGGCAGTGTCATTGTCTTTGAGGACGATCCCGGGGACGCGATGTATCTGGTTGCCTCTGGCCAGGTGAAGGTCGTGCTGATCGCCGAGGACGGGCGGGAAGTCATCCTCTCGGTGCTGGGCGAAGGAGCCGTGTTCGGGGAAATGGCGGTCATCGACGAGGAGCCGCGATCAGCCCACGTCATCGCCATGGAGGACTCGGTCCTCGTGGTGCTGCGCCGGGAGGACTTCCAGAACCGGCTCCGCCAGTCGCCGGATGTCTCGATTGCGCTGCTCAAGGAACTCTCACGCCGGCTTCGACGCGCCGACGAAAAGATTGCCAACCTGGTCCTCCTGGACGTGAACGGCCGGGTCGCGAGCCTGCTGCTTCGGATGGCGGAAGAAGAAGGCGGCGATCGTATTACCCGCCGGCTGACGCACCACACCATCGCGCAGATGATCGGATCCAGCCGCGAGACGGTGTCCCGCACCATGCGAGCACTGGTGGATCGCGGGGTGCTCGATGTCTCGCGCCGCCAGATCATCCTCAAGGACCGGCGACATCTGCTGCTGGCCGCGCGCCGCTCGTGACCGCCCTCACCCGGCGGTCGTGAGCGGCACCGTAGCCCCTCGGGCGTCAGTGTTGTTCCTTGGAACCATGCCTTCGCCATCTCCCTGGAGGGCCCGATGGCCGCGCCAGAAGTAACCTTCTGGGGCGTCCGCGGCTCCATTCCGACCCCCGGCCCGGCGACCGCCCGTTACGGCGGCAACACGCCCTGCGTCTCCGTGACGAATGGCGAGGGTCGCGTCGTAATCCTGGACGCGGGAAGCGGGCTCCGGAACCTGGGCGATCGGCTGATGCATCGCGCCCAGAACGCACCGCTCGAAGTCGACCTTCTGCTGAGCCACACCCACTGGGACCACATCCAGGGATTCCCCTTTTTCAAGCCGCTCAGCGACGTCCGCACGGTGGTGCGGATTCATGGTGCGCGGCAGGACGACAGCCCACTTGGCGCCATCCTCGAACGGCAGATGGACCCCTCGGTCTTTCCGGTGCCGCTGACGGCGCTCGCCGCCCGCATCGAGGTGCTCGAAATCGGCCCGGGCCCTTTTGAATTGTCCGGTTTCCGGGCGGAAGCTGTTCGACTGCGGCATCCCGGCACCACCCTGGGCTTCATTCTGGAACCGGCCTCGGGTGGCCGCAGATTTGCTTACCTCACCGACAATGAATTGGACCAGCGGGCGAGCTATCCACTGCCCGACAGCTGGCGGCATGAACTTGTCGAGCGTTTGCGCGGCGTAGACACCCTGATTCACGACGCGATGTACGCCGACGATTTCGTTGACGCCCGCTCGGGGTGGGGCCACTCAACACCCGAGCAGTCGGTCGAACTGGCGCGAAATGCGGGAGTTCGGCGCGTCATCCTGTTTCACCACGAACCCGAGAACGACGATGACGCTGTGGACACGCTCTTGGCGCGCGCGCGCCAGTCGGCCGGCGACGGCCTCGAAGTAGACGCCGCCGTCGAAGGGACTTCGTTCGTGCTCTAGCAAGGAGAAGCCGATGGGCCGGATTGCGTTGCTGGCGCTGGCACTGGCAGGCTCCGTTCGGATTGCCGCGGCGCAGGCGCCGCCGGTCGCCATCGCCATTCTTCCGTTCACCGACGGCGGCTCGTACGGTCAGGATCGCGAGAGCTTCGAGGCGCTCGCGGTGGCCATTCCGGCCCTGATGGCGCGAGCCCTCGCCTCGAGTTCCATCCAGCTGGTTCCGCGCGAAACCGTCATCGACGCCATGCCTGCGAGTGAGCGGCGGCTGGACATCGCCGAGACCGCTGAGCTGGGACGCCAGCTCAGGGTGCGCTACGTCATCACCGGCGCATTCATAGACCACTATGGCCGGTTCCGGATCGACGCACGGGTGGTTGATGCGGAGCGTCGCGCGATCGTGGGCGTGGTATCCAACGCTCCCGCGCTGCAGGATCGGCGGCAGCTGTTCGAGATGATCGGGAGCGTCGCCAGCGGTCTGGGGCAACAGCTTGGGGTCCCTGCCCCGGATTCGCCCAGGCACGTGGTACCGAGTGATGCGATCACGCTCTACGGACGCGGTCTTCGCCTGGCAGACCGAAACCTGCCGGACAGTGCCAGGGTATTGTACCGCCGAGCGCTGCAGGCAGATTCCGAGTTTGCTGCGGCCAGGGAGTCTTTGAGCTCGACCGGTCAGCACTGACCGATGACGCGTGCCCGTCCAGAACTGTTCCACACCTCCGAGTGGGCGCCCGACCAGGCGGTTGCGGCGGCGTTGGCCGCCGACCATGTGCTGTGCCGGTGCATTGAACCCCGCGGCATGCCGACCTCACTGGACGCCCCGTCGGCGCTGCTGGTGTCGATGGCGTCACTCGCGGCCTGGGGCCTGCCGACACTCGCTGAGACAGCGGACCGCGGCGTCTCGCTGGTGCTCCTGGGCGACGGGAATGACGACGACTTCCCGTGCGATCTCCCGCTGCATCTCGTCACGGCGTTCGTCACCTCCCCGCGATTCTCCCGGCAGCTCATCCTGGCCCTGCGCACAGCGCTTCGCGAGGCCGGCGAGCGCCGTCACATCAGCAACGCACTGGCGGAGCGGGCGGCCTATGCCCGTGAGGTGCGCGACCTCACCGAAACGGGAATCCGCCTGCTCACCGAGCGGAAGCATGACGCCCTGCTTGAACTCATCGTCTCCCAGTCACGGCGGCTGACGGCGGCTGACGCCGCCTCGCTCTACCTGCTCGAGCGCAACGGCGGCACGCGGCCTCGCCTGGTGTTCAAGTTAAGCCAGAACGAGAGCCGGCCGGACATACGCCTTGAATCATTTTCTCTCCCGCTCGACAGCACGTCGCTGGCGGGGCACGCCGCGTGCTCGGGCGAGCCGTTGATCGTCGACGACGCATACGGCCTTCCTGCCGAAGCGCCCTGCGGCTTCAATCGCTCGATCGACGCCGCATCAGGCTACCGGACCAAGTCCATGCTGGTCATCCCCATGCCGAACCAGACGGGTGAGGTCATCGGCGTGCTCCAATTGATGAATCGAAAGCCGCCGGGCTGCCGGGTGTTCCGGGATGCGACCGACATCGAGGCCATGGCACTGCCGTTTGACACACGCACGGTTGACCTGGCGCGGGCGCTGGCGGGCCAGGCCGCGGTCTCCATCGAGAACGCCCGGCTGCATGGCAGCATCGAGCAGCTGTTTGAGGAATTCGTGCTGGCGACGGTGAGCGCCATCGAACAGCGCGACCCCGCCACGTCCGGGCACAGCGAACGCGTGGCGACGTTGACCTGTGCGCTTGCCGAGGCCGTGAGCCGGGACCAGGGGCCACGCTTCGCCGGTGTGGCATTCAGCCCGCTCGACCTGCAAGTGCTGCGATACGCCGCGCTCCTGCATGACGTCGGCAAGCTGGGCGTACGCGAGCAGGTCCTGGTCAAGGCGAGAAAGTTGTATCCCGGCCAGCTCGCCGTCATCGAGCTCCGGCATGCCCTGCTTCGCCAGGTGGCCGAGTCGCGCTACCAGCGTGAGCTCAACCGATTTCTCTATGAGCGCGGCCGCGACGGCTTCGATGCGGCCGAGCGCGCCCTGCGGGCGCAACGTGACAAGTCACTGTCGCAGCTGGACCGGAGCATGGCCCTGGTGCGGGAGGCCGATGAACCGCATCTCATGCCGGCGTCGGTCGCTACGGAACTCAGCGCGCTTGGCCAGCCACACTTCCAGGGGCCGGACGGGCGCCCGGCGGCCTTTCTCAGCGCGGACGAACTGGCGGCGCTGCAGGTGAAGCAGGGATCGTTGCGGGAGGATGAGTGGGAGGAAGTTCGCGGCCACGCGGTCCTGACCTGGGAATTTCTGAACCGCATTCCGTGGACAGCCGACTTGTCTGCGGTGCCTTCAATTGCCAGGGGTCATCACGAGAAACTTGACGGCAGCGGCTATCCCCAAGGCCTGACGGGCGACGCCATTGCGCTCGCGACCCGGATGATGACAGTCGCGGACATTTATGACGCACTCTCGGCCGCTGACCGTCCCTACAAGCGGGCAGTGCCGCCCGGCCGGGCGCTGGAGATCCTCTCCGAGGAGGCCCGCCAGGGCAAGCTCGACGCGGATCTGGTACGACTCTTCATCGAGGCGCGCGTCTTCGAGTCCCATCCCGGGCGGCCGCCGACGCCGTCACTGGCGGATGGTCACGTCCCGGCCGCGTGAGGCGGACTCATAAATGGCATCCAGCACCTTGTGGAGCACGACATATTCCTGGAGATCCGGCCGCGGGGCCTGACCATTGAGCATGGCCTGAAAGTGGGCCCACTCCGCGCGGTAGGACGCCATGAAGGGATTCTCCCGGCTGACCGAACCGGTCGGCGCCACGTCCACCGGAACACCATTGAGTTCCTTCCAGACCTTGAGCGGATTGATGGCGGCCGTGCCCTTGCTGCCCCTGAGCCCGACCCCGAACCGCTCACCTTCCCCGACGTGGTGCCAGGTCACATCCACGAATACCGATGCCGCGTTCTCGCACACCACAAAGGCGCTTCCCGACTGCTCCACGCCGGTTGCCTCGCCACCGCCATCGAAAGCCGCGCTCACGCGCACCGGAACGGGTGTGCCGGCAAGCCAGAGCGCCAGGTCAAGAATGGACAACCCGAGATCCAGCATCACACCGCCGCCCGACAGCTCCCGACGCTGGCGCCACCCGAGCTGCGCCCGGCTGGGACGGAAGACGTGCCAGCTGCCGCGAACACTGTCCACCGCGCCAAGCTCGCCACTCTGGACAAAGCTCCGCACGATCTGAACGTCCGGGCGATAGCGATGGTTCATGCCCGCCATCACGACCGTTCCCCGCTTCTCCACGGCGCGCGCCACCTTCTGGGCGCTCGCCGCCGAGGTCGCCAGCGGCTTTTCAACCAGCACGTGAAGATTGGCCTCGAGTGCGGCCATGATGTGCGCTTCGTGCAGGTGGTTGGGGGTGCACACGACAACCGCATCGAGCCCGTCGACGCGCAGGACATCCTCGATATCGTCAAAGGCGTTGGGCACGCCGAAGCGGCTGGCGATGGCGCGGGCCTTGGGCAGGTCGGTGTCGCAGAGGGCCACTACCTCGATCCCCTTCATCTTCCGAAGCACTGGCAGGTGGGCCACCTGAACGATCGCGCCGCCGCCAATGATTCCCACCCTCAATGTGTTGTCCATCGTCAACCCCGCTAGTAGGCGCGTTCGAGTCGCGTGCCCGGAAAATAGGCGGCGATGATCTCCGCATGACGCTGCCCGGCCCGGGCGCGACCCACGGCTCCCCACTGGCAGAAGCCCACGCCGTGTCCCGCGCCATGGCCGTCGATCGTGAGGTGAGTCACCTCGCGCCCGGCGCGTGTCGCCTCAAGGGTCACCAGCGTGCTCCGGAGTATATCACCCGACGGGTCCCGCAGCACCCGGCGCGCCACCGGCCCGGTCAGCGCAACATCGCGATCCGGCAAGTCCACCACGATCGTGCGCGCCCTCCCTGAGACGGTGCGCCCGGTGATCCGGATATCGCGCACGCCTGTCACGGCTCCGGCAGGTACACTGGTCGCCGCGGGCAGGTATTGCCTGAGCGCTGCGCGGAGTGCGCTGCCGGTGAATTCGGCACGCCAGTGAAAGCGAGGCGAGATACTGCAGTAGGCCCTGCCATCTGGCGCCAGATCAGGTACGGATTGGAGGTAGGCCGTGTTGGCACCACGAAAGACCTCGCTGCCAAGCTCGGTCCGTCCCCCGCACGTGGAGAAGAAGAACGCGTCAATGGGGTGGCCATTCCATGTCACGATCAGGCCCGCCGTCTCACGCACGGCCGCCAGTGCTCCCGGGTTCTCGGCGGCCATTCCGGCATAGACCTGGTCAGACACGCCGGCGCGAAAGTCGAAGCCGAGTGCTGCCCAGCGCCCTCGATTCCTCAGCGCGTAGGTGCGGGACACGATGGCCTGCGCCTCGAGCGCCTCGTGGTCATCCGCCGGCCGGGCGCCCATTTCCGCGCCCACCACGCCCGGCAGGTATTGCTCCAGGCCCAGTTGATTGATCGCGGTGAGGCCAGCGTTACCGCTGACCAGCTCGAGCTGCCCGTGATAGCTCCGACCGTTGACGCGAACGGCGCCATCCGGCGCCACTGGCCGCAGCAGGACAACGGCCGCCGGCCCGATCCGCCGGCCGGCAAGGTCCAGGACCAGGTCGGGGCCGCGCTGGCGGACCATCCACTCTTCGCCGGAAGCCAGCCTGCCCAGCAGGGCACCGCTGCTGGTCAGGACCTCGAGGGATTCATCGCCGCCCACACGCAGCGACTGGGCTGCCGTGATGATGCCGACCCGAACCTGGGGCGACCCGCCGGACGGTGCCGGAAGGGCGGACGGCGCTGCCAGTGGCTCGGGCTCTGGAGGAACTGTGTCGGCACGAATGCAGCTCAGCCCCACCGCGAGCGCCACGACGGCAACCGCCCAACGCCGGCCGTCAGCCCCGGTAATTGCCAAACTTGATCTCGATGCCGAAGTCCTGGGCCCGGAGCGCGGCCATCACTGCCTGCAGTTCGTCGCGCGAGGGACTGGACACGCGGAGTTCATCGCCTTGAATCGTTGCCTGGACCTTCTTGAAGCCGCCCTGTTTGATCGCCTGCTGGATCTTCTTTGCCGTTTCGGTCGGAATGCCCTGCGTGAGCCGGGCGATCCGGCGCACCGACTGTCCGGTGGCGGCTTCCGGTTCGCCGAAGTCCACGTTCTTGAGCGGAACGCCGCGCTTCACCAGCTTGCCCCGGAGCACATCGATCACCGCGTTCATGCGGTAGTCGTCGTCCGCCGCCAGCCGGATGAGCGCTTCGCCCCGGTCCAGTTCGATGGTGCAGTGCGTGCCCTTGAAGTCGTAGCGCTGGGCCAGCTCCTTCACTGCCTGGTTGACCGCATTATCCACTTCCTGCAGGTCGGCGCCAGTCGAAATGTCAAACGATGCAGTCGAAGGCATGAGGCGGGCTCGTGGTGGGGTCAGGGCAGCCGAAACCGCCGGGTCTCAGGCGAGGAAGCTTTCGAGCGCCCGGGCGCGGCTCACATGCCGCAGCCGCGAGAGTGCTTTCTCCTTGATCTGTCGGACCCGCTCGCGGGTGATGCCAAGCATGCTGCCGATTTCTTCGAGCGTCATCGGCTCCGGGCTGTCGAGCCCGAAGTAGAGCCGGAGCACCTTGGCCTCGCGCTCCTTCAGGGTGGACAGCACTTCCTCGATGGACTCCGTGAGCGCGTGCTCAAACGTCTCGGAATCGGGCCCGGGGTTCTGGGTATCCGGCAGGTAATCGAGCAGCTTGTTGTCTTCGCCGGGCGTGAGCGGCGCATCCAGGGACAGGTGGTTCTGCGAAATGGAAAGCGTCTTTTCGACCTCGGCCATGGAGATGTCCATGCCCTCGGCGATTTCGGAGGCAGTCGGTTCCCGCCCCAGCTCCTGGAGCAGCGCCGAAGAGCGCCGGCCGATCCGGTGCAGCGTCCCCGCCCGGTTGAGCGGCACCCGGACGATCCGGCTCTGCTCAGCCAGGGCCTGCAGGATGGCCTGGCGGATCCACCACACGGCGTAGGAGATGAACTTGATGCCCTTCGTCTCATCAAACTTGTGCGCGGCCCGGATCAGGCCGAGGTTGCCCTCGTTGATCAGGTCGGAGAGTGAGACGCCCTGATTCTGGTACTTCTTCGCCACCGACACCACAAATCGCAGGTTGCTGCGCACCAGCTTGTCGAGGGCGTCCTCGTCACCCGTCCGGATGCACTGGGCGAGACGCACCTCCTCTGCCTGGTTGATCAGCGGATACCGGCTGATCTCGCGCAGGTATTGATCCAGTGAACTGTCGTCGAAGGAAGGCCCGTGCTTACCGCCGCCGACCTGCAAGGGACGCATGCGATGGTACCTCGTTACGCTGAAGCGGATACTGCCGGAACCTTAGCTATCGTCAATCGTAATTGTCAATCTGTGCGCGCTGGAGGGTGCCCGAGAAGTCCACGTAGCAGACTTTGGTCTCGGAATAGAAGTCGTAGACCTCCCAGCCGCCTTCCCGGTGGCCATTCCCGGTCGCCTTGACGCCGCCGAACGGCAGGTGCGCCTCCGCGCCGATGGTCGGCGCATTGACGTAGGTAATGCCATTGTCGAGGTCTTCCATGGCGCGAAATGCCCGATTCACGTCCGACGTGTAGATGGAGCTGGACAGGCCATAGGCCACGCCGTTGTTCACCTTGACCGCGTCCTCATACGAGTTGACGCGGATCACGCTCAGGACCGGTCCAAAGATCTCTTCCTGCTCAAGCCGCGTCCCGGGCCGCACGCCCACCACCACCGTCGGGCGGAAGAAGTAGCCGTTGCCAAGGCGGGCGCCGCCCGGACGCTTGCCGCCGGTCACAATGTCCAGGCCCTCTTCACGGGCAATGTCGATATAGCGCTCCACCTTGCTACGCGCGTCCTCGTGGATCAGCGGGCCGACCTCGGTCCTGGCCTCGCGCCCATCGCCCAGCCGCAAGGCCTCGGCGGCCTCGGCCACCATCCGCACGAACCGGTCATGCACCTTCCGGTGCACGATCAGCCGGCTGGTCGCCGTGCAGCGCTGCCCGGTGGTACCGAACGCGCCCCAGAGCACGCCGTCGAGCGCGAGGTCGAGATCGGCGTCCTCCATCACGATCATGGCGTTCTTGCCGCCCATTTCGAGCGAGAGCCGCTTGTGCATCCGGCCGCAGGTTTCCCCGATGAGCGCACCGGTCGCCGTGGATCCGGTAAAGGAGATGACGGGGACCTGGGGATGATCGACCAGGGCACGGCCGGCGGTTTCCCCCCGCCCATGCACCAATTGAATCACCTCTGGCGGCAGGCCCGCCTCGAGGAGAATCTCCACCAGCAGATGGGTCGTGTGCGGGACGTCTTCCGACGGCTTGATGACCACCGCATTCCCGCACAGCAGCGCCGGAAACATCTTCCAGGTCGGAATGGCCAGTGGAAAATTGAACGGCGTGATCAGCCCAACGACGCCGATCGGCCGGCGGTACGTCATGGCCCACTTCTGCCGGAGCTCACTCGGCACCACGTGGCCGAACAGTCGCCGGCCCTCCGTGGCAGCATAATACGCCGTGTCAATGCCTTCCTGCACGTCTCCCCGGGTCTCGGCGAGCACCTTCCCCATTTCGCGGGTCATGGCGTCGGCGATCTTCTCCTTGCGCGCCACCAGCAGGTCACCGACGCGACGCAGGACGTCGCCCCGCGCCGGCGCCGGAGTTCGCCGCCAGACCTCGAAGCCGCGTCGCGCCGAACGCACGGCCGCTTCGACGTCCGCCGCCGTCGAGTCAGGAAAGCGACCGATCAGATCGGCCGAATTGGCCGGATTCCGATTCTGGAACCAGTCGCCGCCGCGCGGTTCCACCCATTCACCGTTGATGAAATTCCTGAAGGTCTTGGCCATTGCGCTGAGAGTTTCGGGTTGGAGTTCCGGATGGTGGTTCCGGTCCAGTCGTGCAGCGGCAGGAGAGGCTGGCGACCAGTTACTCTAAACCTCATTCACCCAACTCTCAACCACCGGGTGCGGTCGCGGCGGGCTCGGGCGGCGTTTGTGCCGGCGTCGCGCGCCGTGCCGGCGCTTGTGCCGGCGTTTGTGCTGGCGGTTGTGCTGGCGGTTGTGCCGGCGACTGCGTCGGCGTTTGCGTCGGAGGCGGCGACGCAGGGCACATCCAGGTTGCGCTGTTCCGGGCGTAGCCGATGCGCGGCAGCACCGCGTCCGCCGCCAGCACCAGACCCCAGATCATCATGGCGATCGCAAGCGCATGGGCGCGTCCCAGTCGAGTTCGCCAGCTGGACCGTGCCCCGAGCAGGGTGCAGATGAGCAGGACTGCCACCACGGCGAGATAGCCGAACAGGCCCGCGCCGCAACTTGACGCATAGGGCCAGAGCGGGAGTACCACCGACAAGGCGAGCCCCAGCAGGATCCAAAGCCAGGTTGCGGCCCGATCCCGCCGGCGCGTGACAGGCGCGGGCGCGACAGGCGCGCCGGCCGCGGCGGAGGTGCGCGATCCCGCCGTCGGTTGCGCCGGCTGCGCCGGCATTTTCGCGATGGCCCGATCGATCTCGGCGAGTTCCCGGTCCCAGTTCCTCGGCTGGTCTGTCATGGATTCTCCCGTCGGAGCCCGTAGCGCTCGATCTTCTTGTACAGGTTGGAGCGCGGCATCTTCAGTTCCCGGGCCGTTTCACTCACGTTCCAGTCATGGTCGCGCAGTTGCTGCACCAGGAAATTCCGTTCCGCTTCCTGCTTGAAGCGCTCGAACGTCTGCGCGCCGCCAGCGTCGGCAGCCCCGGCCCCGGCCAGCTCGTCCCCAGGCAGGATCCGGTCGACGTCTGCGGCCGTGACCTCGCGACCCGGAGAAAGAATCAGCAACCGCTCGACCGCGTTGCGCAGTTCGCGCACGTTGCCAGGCCACGAGCGGCGCTGGAGCCGTTGGACCGCTTCTGCTTCGAAGTCGCGGGCCGTGGCGCCGGTGCCGGCGGCGATCTGACTGATGAAATGCGCGACGAGGTCGGGAATGTCGCTCCGCCGCTCGTCAAGCGGAGGTACGTGAATCTCCACCACATTGAGCCGATAGAGCAGGTCCTCCCGAAAACGCCCTTCGCTGATTTCGTCCGAAAGATCCTTGTTGGTCGCCGCCAGGACACGCACGTCGACCTGGATGGCCTTGGAGCCGCCAATGCGGGTGACCACGCCCTCCTGCAGCACGCGCAGCAGCTTTGCCTGGGCCGCCAGCGACATGTCGCCAACTTCGTCGAGGAAGAGCGTGCCGCCGTCGGCCTGCTCGAACTTGCCGGCACGATCGGCAAAGGCGCCGGTGAAGGACCCCTTCATGTGGCCGAAGAGCTCGCTCTCGATGAGTTCGGACGGAATGGCGGCGCAGTTGACCTCCACGAAGGGGCGAGACCGCCTTGGCGACCCCTCATGGAGCGCCCGCGCGACCAGCTCCTTGCCCGTGCCGTTGTCACCTGTGATGAGCACCCGCGCGTTGGTGGGTCCGACGCGCTGGATCATGTCACGGGTGGTCTCGAGGGCCGAGCTCGATCCGATCATGGCGTAGCGCCGTCCGACGGCCTCCCGCAGGCGGAGGTTTTCTCCAACCAGTTCCGCGTGCTCGATGGCTTTCCGCACCGTCACCAGCAGGCGGTCGGAGTCCAGTGGCTTCTCCAGGAAGTCGAATGCGCCGCGCCGGGTGGCCTCGACGGCCGTGGCCACGGTACCGTGCCCCGATATCATGACAACGACGGCCGACGGATCAAGGTCACGCAGGCGATTCAGCGTCTCGAGCCCGTCCAGGCCCGCCATCTTGACATCGAGAAACACCACGTGGGGCCGGAAATCCGGATACAACGTGATCCCCTCGCCGCCGGACGCCGCCGGCCGCACTTCCATGCCCTCATACTCGAGCACCTGTTTCACGGCTTGGCGAATGCCCGGCTCGTCATCCACAATCAAGACGCGATGGCTCATGGAGCCCCCGAATAGAATGTCACGCCGTCCCCATGCACTGCGACCGCTCGCACCTGGCGAGGCAATGGAACCGGCACGGCGCGGGAGGTGTCGCCGCTGACCTTTTCCATCATTCGCGGGATGAGTTCGGACGGCAATGGAAAGTCGCGCAGGCTCAACGCCGTGATGCGCCAGTGTCCCCGGCCCGGTGCATCAACGGATAGCGGGCCGTCGGCAGTCATGGGTTCGTAGTCGCGCGCGGCCAGTCCGAGCGGACCCAGCAGACCCGCCGGCAGGCGCGCGGTGTTGGCCAGCGCCCGTACCCGGATGGTGCCCTCGGCCAGGCGCACGCTGATGGAGTCGAAGGTTCCTCGCATGTACGGGCCCAGGGCCTCCCCGAGCAGCGAAGCCGCCTCATCGGCGGACAAGATGACCGAGTCGCGTCCGGACGCCAGCGCAGCCAGCTTGCGGTGCCCGGCAGCGAGCGCGGACCCGGTTGGATGTCCCACCTGCGCGACTGGCGCAGCACCATGGCGCGCGCGACGCCACACCTGCCTGCTCCAGTCATCCAGACGATCGCGATACAGCCAGGCGCCAAGAAGGAGGATGATGAGCGTGAGGCAACCGAACAGGCGGAATGGCGCGAGCAGGCAACCCTTCATGCGCCGAGCTCTTCCGTGAGGCGGGCGATGTAGCGAGGACCCGCCGGGGTGAGCTCACTTTCGTAGAGCTTGGCCTGGTTCACCAGGAATGATTCGCCAGCAGGCAACGGCAGGCCGCGCTCGAGGGCGCCGGCCGGCAGGCGCTGACCGTCGCGCATTCGGCCGAGTGTTACATGCGGCCGGAAAGGCACGCCTTCCGGCGCGAATCCGATGGATTCCGAGGCGCGCTCCACACGGTCCTTCAGCAACTCGAGCGCCGGCGGTGCGTCCAGCCCCAGCCAGAGAACCTTGGGCCGGCGAGCGTCGGGAAAGACGCCGACCTGCGTAAAGTGCATGGCCATCGAACTGGAATCGCGCAGCGCCCGTTGCACCGCTTCCGCGATGACGTCGAGGCGTTCGGGAAGGACCTCACCATAGAACTTGAGGGTGAGGTGCGCCCACCCTTCCTGGACCCAGCGCACCGGCCAGCCGTTGGCGCGCAATGCCCGCAGCACCGTGGCGAACTCGGCCTGGGCCGGGGGCGGCAACGGCAAGGCAGCGAAGAGTCGCATCGTCAGCCTGCATCCACGATGGCTAGCAGCGCTCCCCGGCGATACCCTTGCTCGTCAAGTTCGACCGACGCAAAGCCGGCATTGAGAATTGCCGCGCGCACAGCAGGCCAGGCGGCGCGCAACCGTGGCAGCTGGTCGGTGTCGACTTCAACCCGGGCGACCGATTCGAGATGTCGAACCCGGATGTTCCCCTCCAGTCCTGCCGCGCGGACCGCGGCCTCGGCTTGCTCCACCTGATGCAATCGCTCGGTGGTCACTTCAATTCCGTAGCCGACCCGGCTGGCGAGGCAGGGGGCCGCTGGCGCATTCCAGCTGGGGATCCCCAGCTGCCGGCCGGCCTCGCGCACCTGCGCCTTGGTCCAACCCAGCTCCGCGAGCGGGGAATGCACAGTCCACTCCTGCGCCGCGCGGAGTCCGGGCCGGTGTTCCCGAGTGTCGTCAGCATTCGTGCCATCCAGAATGGAGGTGAACCCGCGCTCTGCGGCCAGCGCGGTCAATGCGGACCACAGCTCGTGCTTGCAGTAATAACAGCGGTCAGGAGCATTGGCGCGATACCGCGCGTCCTCCAACTCGCGGGTGTCGAGCTCGAGCAGCGGTATGTCGAATTGCCGGGCGAGCCGCACGGCCTGAGCATACTGCACCGCAGGATAGGACGCACTTCGGCCGATCACCGCCAGGAAGCGGGCACGGTCCAGCGCACGGCGCCCAGCAACCGCAAGCAAGGCGCTGTCCACGCCACCGGAATACCCCAGAATCGCATTGTCCAGTGCTGTCAGCCACTGGTACAGTGACGCAAGGTCAGGCATGCCGAAAGGTATCACGCCATCGGCCTGGGCACACCCGGGGCGGAGATTGCCAAAGTGACCCGATCCACCCTAGCCTACAGGATGATCCCGCGTTCAATCGATGTGACGGAGCTGCTCTCCATCCCGATCTCGGAACTGGAATTTCGTGCGACTCCCGCAGGCGGTCCCGGGGGACAGCACGTGAACCGTTCCTCCACCCGGATCGAACTCTGGTGGGATATGGCGACGTCGTCGAGCCTGACCGACGAACAGCGAAGTGTGCTGCGGGACCGCCTGGCATCGCGGCTGGTCGACGGCGGCCGGCTTCGGATCGTGGCCGCGGCTCGGCGCAGCCAACTGCAGAACCGGCAGGAAGCGCTCGCACGTTTCGTCAAGCTCCTCAAATCGGCGCTGCAGGTCCGGAAGGCGCGCAAGCAGACCCGCGTTCCGCGCGCCGTCCGGGAGGCGCGCCTCGAAGCGAAGCGGAGACGAGCTGCGCTCAAGTCATCGCGCCGCCCGGTCGGCACGGACGAATAGCGTCGTGGAGTTCCGGACTGTCTCCCCAGCGTCACCTGACGCGGAAGCCATCGAGATGGCCGCCGCGATCATTCGGGGTGGCGGCCTGGTTGCCTTCCCCACCGAGACAGTCTATGGCCTCGGGGCAAATGCACTCGATCCCGAAGCGGTGCGGAGGATCTTTACGGCGAAAGGCCGGCCCGACAACAACCCCCTGATTGTGCACGTGCCCGACGCGCTCGTGGCACGGGAACTGGTCGCCGTGTGGCCCCGGCAAGCCGAGATCCTCGCGGAACGATTCTGGCCCGGGCCCCTGACTCTGGTCCTTCCCAAGCAGCCCACGGTGCCCGACCTCGTGACGGCAGGTCTTCCGGCCATCGCCGTCCGGGTGCCATCACACCCCGTGGCGCTGGCTCTGCTCCGCGCCGCCGCACTGCCCATTGCGGCCCCCAGCGCCAACCGCTTCACCGAGCTCTCGCCCACCACCGCCGAGCATGTCGTCCGCTCCATGGGAAACCGGGTGGACATGATCCTTGACGGCGGTCCCACCACCGTCGGCATCGAGAGCACGGTCCTCGACCTGACCGGCCCCGTCCCACGGCTGCTCCGCCCTGGCATGGTCACGGTGGCCGAATTGGAGCAGGCCGTAGGCGTGGTAGCGCCACCGCCCGTGGTCACCAGCTCGGCACCGCACCTGTCACCCGGCATGCATGAACGGCACTACGCCCCGCGCGCGCCGCTCGTGCTGGTGACGCCTGCTGACGTGGAGCGCGAGGCCGCTCGCGCCGGCGGGATGGCGGTGGGCGCGCTAGTCCTGGGCGACCTGCTCTGGCCAGTTCAGCATCCCATGCGGATGCCGCGCGATCCGGTCTCGTATGCCAGCCGGCTCTACGCCGCGCTCCATGCCCTCGACGACCTTGGATGTCACCTCATTCTGGTGGAGCGTCCGCCTGATACTGCGCCCTGGCTGGGCGTGCACGACCGGCTGCAGCGGGCTTCGGCCCCGCCGGAGACCGCCTGAGCACGTACCAATCTGGGCACCGATCTGAAGCCTCCAGGCGGCGCCAGACCATCCGACTGGCAACCGATTCCCACCCGTCTAAGTTGAAGAGTGCGGGAGTGCCCATGCAGCGTTCTCGCCGTTCCGAACTGGCCGGCCCCGACGCCAGGCACGCAGGGCCGCCGCTACGTACGGAGGCAGCGATGCCGACCACTCTGCTCGATTCCTTTCATCGTCTCCTGACACCTGAGCGACTTGGCTCCCTGGCTGGCCGCCTGAATGAGCCGGAGTCTGATCTTTCGCGCAGCTTGACGGCCGCGGCAGGCTCGATCCTCCTTGGAATGCTGAGCAGGGCCGAGAATCGCGTCGCCATGCGCGAACTTCGCCGCCTGACATCCGAGACGCCGGAGGAGGCCTGGTCGAGTGACGAATCGCTTGGTCGGCTCCTGATCGGAAGAACATCCGCGTTGACGGCGGCCGCGAACCCATTCTTGTCACTGGCCCTCGGTGACAAGCTGCCGGCGACAGCCGACGCGGTTGGACGAAGCAGTGGAATCAAGGCGGGCAGCGCCTTGGCCGTGCTGACGCTGGTCGGCCCGGTCATGCTGGGTCTGGTGGCCCGGCGCGCGCACATGGACCATCTGCACGCGGATGATCTGGGCCCATTACTGCTTGGCGAATCCGATTCCATTCAACGTGCCGCACCAGCGGACTTGCCCGGATCGCTGGCCATGCCGGGAACTGCACCGGCGCCTGGCGCACGGCGGACCACAGTGACCAGCGGAGATCACGAGTACCCCGGATCAGGCTGGCTATGGCTCGCCGTTGCGGCGGCGGTCATTCTGGGGATGGTGTGGTTCGCGTCGCGGGCAGGGAGTCATGGCGAGGGCGCCACGGCTCTGCATCAGGCGGCTCGGCCGCCCGCTGACAGCGGAGACGTCCTGGCCTACTCGCCCAGAGCGGCGCCCATTGTCCTGCCCGACGGGACAACACTACCGGCCTCGGGCGGCACCCTCGAGCGTCAACTGCTTTCCACGATCCAGGATTCGGCAGTGACCGCAGCTCCGGGGGCATGGTTTGAATTTGACCGGGTGGCTTTCGAACCTGCTTCCGCCACGTTCGTACCCGAGGCAGAGCCGCAGCTGCGCAACGTGGCTGCGATCCTCGCCTCATATCCGAACGTGACCGCGGTGATCAGCGGCGGTGGAGACAGCGCGACAGCGGGCGCCTCCGGGCTGGCGCGTCGGCGGGCCGAGAGCGTGGTCAATCAACTGGTGGCGATGGGGGTGAGCCGCTCGCGTCTGAAGGTCGACGCCAGCACGGCGGCGAGCCCCGCGACCCAGGGCGGTCCTGCGGCGGATTCCGCTGGCCTGCACGGAGCCCCGCTGGCGATTCGTATTCTGCTGGAGTAAGTCGGGGCGCGGATGAGACGACGTGAAGCCGCTCGCGACGCACCGCCTACTCTGCCGCGTCACCCGAATCGGACGCGGCCGCCACCAGATAGCGCTTCACGTAGAGCACACCATCGGTGTCTTCGAACGCTGCCCAGACGGTGTCCCCTCGGAAGACCGGTTCCGGATATTGCCTGAATCCAAGGGGCGTTTGGACCTGGCCGAGATAACGGCCGTCGGGCTCGAACACGTCGAACAGCGCCGGCTCGGACCAGGAGGCCGGTTTTGCAGGGTCGCTGCTCGCCTCACGATGGCCTTCCGCGGAGAGCAGGACCCAGATCCGCCCATCATCGCCCACGGCCACGCCCCTGAAGGGCGGCTTCGTGCCCGGGATGGCGGGTCCGTTCCAGCTCCAGTCACCGAAATTGCGACGCATCTGATCCGTAATACCCTGCTTCATGTCGGCGGCTTCGTCAGGATTGACCGGCACGGGCGCGACCTCCCGTGCTATGACCAAGGGCGATCGGTGGCGAAACAGCGTGATGCGATAGTCGCTCGTGATGCCTCCGACAAAGTAGCCGAGCGGGCTCATGTCCCACTCTACCTGTGGAGTGAAGGGCACGGACCGGATGCTCGAGTTGCCGTCCTTCTCTCCCGAGACGACGGCTTCCTTGACCTCCCATTGCGGCGCAATGATGGTATCGCCTGGCGTCCCATCCGGTGCGAAGCGCTGCAAACCGGCCCGCCGCTTCTCAAAAGCAGAATCGGGGTCCGCCGTGACAGGGAAGTACACGCCGTCAGCAGTATCGACGGTGGACTGGCGACTATACCATGAACTGGAGTTGATGCGCCAGCTGGCGAGATAGCTGCCAGCCGAATCGAAGACCGTGATTCGGCCATTGCCGGGATCCCGGATGAGAACCCGGCCGTCGGACAGCACGATGAGACCGCCATCGGGTCTGGCGTACTCCCCGGGTCCACCGCCCTTGCGGCCGATGGCCGCGACAAAATGCCCGTCAGGCGCGTATTTCCGGAGAATGGGTCCGTTGTCCGAGATGAAGACGGAGCCGTCGGGCGCCACCGCTATGGCTTGGAAATCCCCGAGCAGGTCGTAGTCCTCACCATCGGCCTTCCCCACCGTGGCGCGTTCCACGAGCCTTCTCGGCCCGCCCCAGACATTGCCGGAAAGAGTTCGAACAATCACCGTGTCTCCCACGGTATCGCGCTCGGCCCGCCAGCCAGCGTTCGAGCGGCCCTCGCCACCGCAAGCGACGGTCAGGAGCAGCCCGCACAAGGCGAAACCGATCAACCTGACCGTCATGAATGCTCCCTGAGCGAGTGCGTGATGGATGACGCTCGTCGCTGAAGCGACGGCACCGCGGGCGTCACTGAAGCGACCAGGTCAGTCGTCACCGTTCCGGTCTCGCTGATAGACCGGCTTGCCGTCGAGCCACGTCGACAGGACCCGTGCCTGCAGGATCTTGTCATCCGGCGCTGTCATGATGTCCTGATCCAACACGGTGAAGTCCGCGTACTTGCCCGCCGTGATCGAACCCATCAGCGAATCCTGGAACGCCGCATGGGCCGGCCAGATCGTCATGGACTCGAGTGCTTCCTGCCGAGTCATTCGCTGTTCCGGGTACCAGCCGCCTGGCGGCCAGCCCGTGGAATCCTGCCGCGTGACAGCCGAATGGAAGGTGATGAGTGGGTTCACTTCTTCTACCGGGAAATCGGTGCCATTCGGCACGATGACGCCGGTCCTGAGCAGCGAGCGCCAGGCGTAGGCGCCCTTCACGCGCACCGGTCCCAGTCGGTCTTCCGCCCACCGCATGTCGCTGGTCTGGTGGCTGGCCTGCATCGAGGGAATCACGCCCAGCTTTGCGAAGCGCGGGATATCCTCCGGCGCGAGCACCTGGGCATGTTCGACCCGGAGCCGGGCATCAGTGGTCGGGACACGGGAGAGGGCGGTTTCGTAGGCATCCAGCGCATTGCGGTTCCCCCGGTCGCCGATGGCGTGAGTGCTGACCTGAAACCCGTGCCGGAGTGCCGCCTCGGTCCGCTCCTCCAGATGATCCCTGCTGGAGACCAGCAGGCCGGTGTTACTCCGGTCGTCTGCGTACGGGGCGAGGAGGGCTGCCCCGCGCGAGCCGAGCGCACCATCAGCATAGAGCTTGATGCCGCGAATCCAGACGCGACCGCCGTAGAGGGCAGTCTGGGGGCCGCGGTTGAAGTAATACGCCAGATCGGCGGAGTCGTCGCTCACCATCACGTATTCGCGCAGAGTGAGCTTCCCTGCGCTCGCCAGCGCCTCGACCTGCTCGATAGTTTGCCGGGAAATGCCCATGTCCTGGACCGACACGAGCCCCCATCGGTTGCACTCGGCAGCTGCGGCGAGCAGGGCTGCACGCACATCGGCCTCGGTCTCTGGAGGCACCGCGCTCCGCACCAGGCTCATCGCATTGTCAATGAATACGCCTGACGGGGTGCCGTCTGCGAGCCGCTCGATGCGCCCACCCACAGGATCTTTGGTGGCGGACGTGATGTGGGCCGCTTTCATCGCAGCGGTGTTAACCAGTACGGCATGACCATCGATCCGCTCCAGCAGCACCGGATGGTCAGGCACCGCGCTGTCGAGCGCCGCAGCGGTGGGGAATCGTTTCTGTGCCCAGCGGTTCTGGTCCCAGCCACGCCCGATAATCCAGTGTCCGAGCGGCGCTGAGCGTGCCCGCGCCGCCACCCGCTGGATGACTTCCGTGTAGCTGCCCACCCCGCGCAGATCCACCGATTGCAGCGAAAAGCCAAGCTCCACGAGATGCGCGTGCGCATCGGCGAGTCCGGGCAGTACCGTTGCAGCACCCAGGTCGACCTGCCGAGTGGCCGGGCCTCTCCATCGTTCTGCGTCCGCTCTCGAGCCGACGAAGACAAACCTGCCGTTCCGGACAGCGAACGCCTCGGCACGGGGTCGGGTGGAATCGACGGTGTAAATGTGTCGGCTGGTGACGATGAGATCGGCGGACGGCGGCGTGGCTTGCGCCAGGAGCGCGAGTGGCACACCCAGCAGGGCGGAAGGGGCCAGCGCGAGGAAGCGGCCAGCGAGTTTAGGAAATGTCATGCCCGGAACGTGGACCATGCCGGGTTCCATGGCAAGCACCGTGGAGCCCCGCCTCAGGCTTCCCCGTTGTGCAGGGCGCGTCCCACCACGATCGTGACATTGTCGGTCCCGCCGCCGTCGAGCGCGTCCTGCAGCAGGGCCTCACAAACCTGCCGGCTCGAGGACATGGCCAGCAACTGCTCGGCAATCCGCGCATCCGGCACATGGCGGGTGAGCCCATCGCTGCACAGGAGATGGACGTCGCCCCATCGGTTCTCGTACCGGGTCACCTGTGGCGCCGTCTGGCTGCCCCCAATCGAGCTGGAAAGCATGCTGGCCCAGCGAGTGTGGGGGGCGTCCGCCGGCTTGAGCACGCCCAGTTCGATCAGCTCGGCCGCCATGGTCTGGTCGCGGGAAATCTGGGTCAGCGCGCCGTCGCGCAGCAGGTAGCAACGGCTGTCACCGACCTGCAGCAAGTACACCCTCGGCCAGACCCCGAGCCACAGCGAGAGCGTCGTTGCCATGCCCTTTCGCTCCGGATCTTGCTCGCTCGCCTGCACCATGTCGGCGTGCACCTGCATGGCCGCCTCCGAGAGCGTCTCGGTGAAGCCGGCGTCGTTGGACGGATCAGCCGTGTAGTAGCACTGGATGCTCTCGGTGAGATAGCGGGTCACGCGCTCGAGCGCCTGACGGCTGGCTTCCTCGCCCTTGGCATTGCCGCCCACACCGTCCGCCACCATGGCCAGGAAGGCCAATCGCTCAGCAGGGTCGGTCAGCAGATGGGAGTCAGGCAGGCTTGACAGTTTTACCCGCACCTGCCGTTCCAGCGAGCAGATGAGGAAATGATCCTGGTTGGAGCTTCGCACCTTGCCCTGATGGGTCAGGCCGAAGACGTCGATCTCGCTGTCGCGCGGTTTGCGGCCGGCGGCTGGAGTGACGCTGTGTTCGCTGGTCGCCATCGCCGACGCTCCCTTGGGCCGAAGCTGCACGTCCAAGCTATGCCAGAATGGGGCGCACGGATAGGTGGGCGGCCGGTCTCGGGCCCTGGGACCGCCAGGCGCGCAGCTGATTCGGCATATTGGGAGGATGCCCAACGATTCCGCCGCCCCGATCCCTGTAGCCACCCCGATGCTGTTCTACGACGGCGAATGCGGCCTGTGTGCCCATTCGGTGCGCTGGGTGCTTTCGCATGAGGGCCGCCGACGAGACCTGAGCTTCATCAGCCTCCAAGGCCCAACAGCGCGGGCGCTCAAGCAACGCCATCCGTGGCTGGAAACGGTGGACTCGCTGATCTGGCTCGAGGCCGACAGCGCTGGCCGACCTGGGCGGCCCCAGGTTCGATCCGATGCGGTGTTGGCGGCGTTGCGCTATGTCGGTGGCGCCTGGGGAGCGCTGGCTGCCGCCTTTCGCCTGGTGCCCTGGCCACTACGCGACACCGCCTATGATCTGGTGGCGCGCCATCGGCATGGGCTCCATCGGAACCCCGAATGCCTCCTGCCAGCACCAGAGCAACGCACCAGGTTCCCGGAACTGTCCGGGGCCGCTAGCAACACGACCTGCTCCTGAGCGGGCCACGTTTGCGCTACGCCGCCTCGCGTCGGCGGTCCAACGTCCGATACTGGATGGCCTCGGCCACGTGAGCAGGCTGAATGTCCGCTTCGCCGGCCAGATCGGAGATGGTCCGCGCAATCTTGATGATGCGGTGATAGGCGCGGGCCGAGAGCCCCAGGCGCTGCATGGCCAGTTTCAGCAGTTGCTCGCTCGGGGCCGTCAGGGGGCAGCACCGCCGCACATCCCGCGGCACCATGTGGGCATTGGCGTAGATGCCCGGGCGCTCGCGAAATCGCGCCCGCTGCCGCTGGCGTGCGAGTTCCACCCGCTCGCGGACCGCGCTGCTGGGCTCCTCCGAATGACTGCCGGAGAGTTCCCGATAGGCAACGGCCGGAACGTGAAGATGAATGTCGATGCGATCCAGCAGTGGGCCCGATACCCGCGCAAGATAGCGTTCGATGGCCTGGGCGTCGCAGCGGCAGGAGTGGACCGGGTCTCCGTGATGTCCGCAAGGACACGGATTCATGGCGGCCGCCAGCATGAAGCGCGCGGGATAGGTCAGGCTGATCGCGGCCCGTGACAAGGTCACGACCCCATCTTCCATCGGCTGGCGCAGGACCTCCAGAACGTTCTTCCGGAATTCCGGCAGCTCATCCAGGAACAGTACCCCGCCATGCGCCAGACTCACCTCACCGGGCCGGGGATTCGAGCCGCCGCCAATCAGGCCGGCATCACTGATAGTGTGGTGCGGTGAACGAAATGGGCGTACGGCACACAGCGACTGGCCGGCCGGCAGGTTCCCGGCCACACTGTGGATGCGGGTGGTCTCGAGCGCCTCCTCGAGCGGCATGCACGGCAGGATGGTCGGCAGGCGTCGGGCCAGCATCGTCTTCCCGGCGCCGGGCGGTCCGACCAGGATCACGTTGTGCGAGCCAGCAGCCGCAATCTCCAGTGCCCGCTTTGCCGCGGCCTGGCCACGCACGTCGGCGAAGTCCACCACATCCTGCGCCCGCTGCTTCATGAGCGCAGCGAGATCCACGTGCATGCGTTGGAGCGTGCCGCTCCTGCCGTCCAGCCATGCGCAAATCTCGGAAAGAGTGTCCGCACCGAGGACCGCTATGCCCTCTGCAACGGACGCCTCGGCCAGGTTCGCTGCGGGCAGCACCACGCCTCGGCAGCCGGCAGCCCGGGCCCGGAGTGCCATCGAGAGTGCGCCTCGAACCGGGCGGAGGTCCCCCTCCAGGCCAACTTCGCCCAGCACGACCATGCCCTCCAGCTCATGACCGTCCACCTGCCCGCTGGCCACGAGGATCCCAAGAGCAATGGGGAGATCGAGCGCCGAGCCGTCCTTGCGGATGTCGGCCGGGGCGAGATTGACGGTGATTCGCCGGAGGGGAAAGGCGTAGCCGGCGTTCTGAAGCGCGGCATTCACCCGTTCCCGCCCCTCCTTGACCGCGCCTTGCGGCAACCCGACGGTGGCAAAGGACGGCATGCCGCTGGCGATGTCGACCTCCACCTCCATCAGGTAGGCATCAACACCCAGAACGGCGGCGGAGCGGATTCGTGCGAGCATGCACCGTCCAGAATCGAGACAGCGCAAAGATGCACGACACCAGACGCTGGATCGGCACCTGATTCGTTCATGGCGGTGCAAGATGACTCATCGGCGATGCGCGGACACAGTCGCGGGATGCGAGTCCAGCGGGTGACCGATGCACTCGGAATCAGTTCCATCCCGACACTTTCCAATCACTTAGGCGCAGCGAGCGGAGCGGCCCGCTTCCTGCACAGTTGCTGTACAGTCCCCGTTTCCCATACGCCGAACGCCATGCCTGTGACGACACCGGAATCCGAAGGCCGCGAACTCTCCGCCCTGGACGGCTGGACCCGCACCATTGTGGCCTCGTTTGCGTTCCTGATTACGGCGCTCACCACGCAGCTTGTCCGGGTCAGCTGGTTCGGGCCGTCGGCCCAACCGCTGAGCACTCGGCCCGCGCTGGCGTGGCGGGCGGCGCCGAGCCGCCCGCTCGCGCTCGAGGTCCGGGAGGGCATGGCGGTGGTGCGGCAGCTGGAGGCCAGCGCGTTCGCCGACTCGGCGCGCGCTATTCTTGGAAGGCCCGGCACCGCGATCGGGCTGGTCGGATCAACCGGCCGCGAAGCGAGGCACATCGGCGAGTATATCCGTTCGCGGGATTCTGTCGCGCTGGCGCCGTCGGCCATCTTCAGCGAGGCCCAGCTCCAGCACGCCTACCTGCACGAGCTCAGCCACCACTGGATGGCGCGTCACGAAGACCTCGGCCGTCGCTTGCTCGGCGAACTGCCCCCGCTGACGGACTCGACACGATACGGCTACGGCGATCCGGAGGAGCATGCCGCCGAAGCACTGGCGCACGCTGTTCAGTTCTGGCGCGCGTCGCACCGCGGCCCCGACTCGCGGAGCCGGGGACGGCTGCTTGATGCCTATGAAACTGTCATGCCCGGCACACGGCTGGCCTATCTCACGTTGATTGAAGCCGGAAACCTTCCCATGCAGGATGTCAGAGAGTGAAGCGTCGCGTCCGTCTGGTCCGTTACGTCTCCCTTGGGACACTCGCGCTGGTCGCGATTGGAACCATTGCCTGGATCACGACCCGAGCCGCCCGTCAGCTCGGCACTTCGACGACCGTGCCATACTCCACGCTCCTCGAGCGCCTGAACGCCGGCAGGGTCGACTCCCTGGTTGTCACCCCCGGCCACTCGGTGACCGCCTGGCAAGCGGGCATTCGAACGCGGGCCGTCTACACGGCAGCCAGTACCGACGACCTGACAGCCCGTGCCATGCAGACCGGCACTTCGGTCAGCTTCCGCCCGTCAGGCCAGGGCGCCACCCCCTATCTCGCCGTGACCCTTGCGCTCGGGCTCCTGATTGCCGGCAGCGTGCTGTTGCGCCGCAACGCGGGGCTTGGAATCGGCGGCCGTGACCTGGGTGAGCGTGCGGACTCTCAGACCACCTTCGATCAGGTAGCGGGCAATGGTGGCGCCAAGAGCGAGCTTCAGGAGGTAGTGCAGTCGCTCCGCGACCCGGACCGGTTCAGCAGGGTCGGCGCACGCACGCCTCGAGGCGTGCTTCTCTACGGACCTCCGGGCACCGGCAAGACATTGATGGCCCGCGCGGTCGCCGGCGAAGCGGGCGTTCCCTTCTGGACCCTTTCGGGCTCCGAGGTAACGGGTTTCATCGTGGGGCTTGGCGCGATGCGCATCAAGTCACTTTTCCGCAAGGCACGGAAGCGTGGTGGCGTGATCTTCATTGATGAGATCGATGCGCTGGGTGGGCAGCGTGGCAGCAATCGCGCGCATAACGAAGACGATCGGACGCTGAACCAGCTGCTGGTGGAAATGGATGGATTCACCGTCCAGCATAACGTGGTCGTCATCGCGGCGACCAACCGGCCGAGCGACCTCGACAAGGCGCTGCTGCGGCCCGGCCGGTTTGATCGCTCCATCAATGTGCCCCTGCCGACGGCGCCTGAGCGCGAGGCGATTCTCTCGCTGCACGTGCGCGAGCGCAAGGTTCCTGTGTCGGGCGGCGTCGATCTTTCTCGCCTGGCGCGGCTCATGCCGCAGACCAGCGGCGCTGACCTGGCCAACCTCTTGAATGAGGCGGCCATCGTGGCCGCGCGCGAGGACGCCGAGAGCGTCACCTGGCCGCATTTCGAGGCAGCGCGCGACCGGGTGCTGCTCGGGAAGGAACGCCAGGGCCTGACCGCCAGCGATGCCGAATGGCGTCTGGTCGCCATGCACGAGTCAGGACACGCCCTGCTGGGCGTGGTCGGCTGTCCGGATGACCCGCTCCACAAGGTCACCATTCAGCCGCGCGGCGAGGCGATGGGTGTGGCCTTCTTTGCGCCGGATGCTGATCGGCACCTCCACTCCCGGCGTTATCTCGAAGGCCAGATCCTCAAGGGCCTCGGTGGCCGCGCGGCTGAGGAAGTGATCTTTGGCCCCGACCGCGTCACCAGCGGCGCCCGAAGCGACCTGCAGCACGTCACCCGGGTCGCACGCGAAATGGTGTACCATCTGGGGATGGGAGAGACCGCCGGCTTGATGGTCTACGACAGCGACGCGCCACCCAGCGAAGAGGTCCGCGCATTGATGGACCGCGAGGTCCGCGGGCTGCTCGATCGCCTGTATGCCGAGGCGCTGGCCGTGGTTCGCCGGCACCGGTCGGCGCTGGAGGCGCTGGGCGAGGCGCTGCTTGAGCATGAGACACTCGATGCGCGCGAGGCACTGGCCATTTTCGAGGCCCATGGCGTGGCCACGCAGGCCAGCTGACCTAGGCCGGCGGGAGGGCCGTCGTTACGGTCACCGTGGTCCCCCGCCCCTCCTCGCTCGCAACGTCGATCGAACCACCCCATCCCTCCACCAGCCGTTTCACAATTGCCAGGCCCAGGCCTGAGCCGCTGGTGTTGGTCGAGAATCGCGGCTCGAAAATCCGGGCGGCGACCTCCGGCGACATGCCCGTGCCATCATCCTCGACGGCGATTTGAAGCCCCTCGACATGCACGGTGACATGGCGGGCATCGGCTTCGCGGGCATTTTCCAGCAGATTGACCAGGACCTCGCGAGCCTCGTCGCGCCGGGCGCCGCCCCAGGCGGGCGGTGTCACCTGCAGCCGCACTTCAGTGCCGTCAGCGGTGAGCTGGTAGAGCTGGACGACGTCACGAGCCACCGACTCGAGGTCCACGCGCTCCACCGGAATTTCGCTGCCCGCAGGCGCCGCGAATCGACTGAAGGCGCGGGCAATCGTGTCGAGTCGGTCAATTTCGGAGAGAATGCGCTCGGCAGTCTCCTCGAGGGTCCGGTCAAAATCGGGGCGGTGATCGGCGTGCACCCTCCGAAGGTGCTGCATGCCGAGGCGCATCGGGGTGAGCGGGTTCTTGATCTCATGGGCGACCTGCCGCGCCATCTCGCCCCACGCCAGCACCCGCTCGGCGCGAGACAGCTCAGTCACGTCGTTGAGCGCGACCACCACACCATTGAGCTCGTTGCCCAGCGGAGCCATTTCGAGAGCAATCCGCCTCTCGCCAATCGTGAACTCACGAGCATCGCCCTCCGGCAGTGGAACCATGACGTAGCGTTCGATTTCGGCGCGCACCTCAGCCCACTCCTCGGTCAGGCTTTCGGCGAGCGACGTCCCCTCCGTCAGGTCCGACTCCGTGAGGGAGCGGGCACGCGCATTCGCCATCATGATGCGCTCGTCAACGCCAATGGCGACCACACCGGTCGTGACGGTCGCGAGCACCGCCGCGGTGCGACGCCGAGCCTGCTCCAGCGCGGCCTGGCTCGCGTGGACATCGGCGGCCATGCGCTGGAAGGCCCCGAAAACCGGTTCAAATTCCACCGGTGGAGTGATCGAGGGCAATGGCACGGACTGGCCCTGGCCAAGTGCCAGCGCCGAGCGGCGCAGATCAGCCACGGGACGGGTCAGCGTCCGGGCAACCAGGCCGGCGCCGGCGATCGCGGCAGCGATCCCGACTGACATGCCAAGCAGGAGCACGAGCGCCAGTTCGCGTTGCTGACGACCAGGATCGACATCGCCCCCGGCCTGGGGAGTGACCAGGACGCCCAGACCGCTGGGAGGACCGAATTCAATCACCCGATAGCCGACCCGTTCGGCGAGCGATGGTATCAGGCCTGCCTGTGCGACCTCGAGATCGCCTCGAAGAGCCATGGCCCTGAATGCGTCGGGATCCATGAGCGGACCCACAAGTCCGACGTCGCGCAGGATCGGCGCACTGGTGGCCACCAGCAAGCCGCCACGATAGAGTGCCAGGTCCGCATCCACCCGTTCACTGAGCCCACGCAACGAGGCATCGAGCGGCGCGCCCGGCGTCCGGAGGATCGAACCGGCGCCCTGCGCCGCATCTCGCAATGTCTGGCGGATCAGCAGGTCTCGCCCGCGCTCGGCTTCGCTCGAAAAGTGGGAAAATGCCCACAGGGAGAACGCGAGCGTTGGCAGCACGAAGAAGAGGGCCAGCGCCAGCACGACACGCAGACGGAACGAGTGCCCGATGCGCCGCCAGCCGAGGGTGACTCCCCAGCCGTCGTTGAGGCCCTCACTGGCACTCCAGATCAGGAACAGCAGCAGAATATCAAATACGGCGAGAAGCGCTCCTCGGACCAGTACAGGCGCCAGCCCCAGCAATTGCACACTGGCCTGCACCGCCCGCGGCCCGCCCGGCAAAGCCACCACCCGGCTGGAGCGAATAGTCCAGCCGCGCCGTGACCACGTGAGTGGACCGGACGACACGTGCTCTGCAGGCGACCCGAGCACCAGGCGATATGGCGCCGATCGTTCGGGCGATGGCGCCAGCAGGCGGCCGAGTCGGTCCTGGGCGATGAGGGCCGACCTGGGCCCGATCGCCACCGTGAGCGCCATGCCCGGTGCGTTGCGGATCGCGAGCACCTGATGCATCCCCGGGACAGCTGGAACCGCGCGGAGCTCCATCGCACCCAGGGTATCGGCAAGACCGCGCGCCATGGCACTGACCAGGGCCTGCGGCACTGCCAGGGAGTCGAGCGGCAGTTCTGCGACGGCCTGCCGGCGGAGTCCCAGAGGGCAAGCTGTGCCGGGTAGCCGTCGGCGTGCAATGCCGACGCCTGCCACCGGGTGTACAGCTGCGCGGCGCTGGCTGGTGGGGACTCCGACATGATCCGCCGCGAGAAGCGCATCAGCAGTGGAGGAACGAAGGGATCGGCCTCGGCGCCCAGGCTGTCGATGTCGCGCTGTGCCAGGGCCATCCGACTCCGAACATCAGCGCGCCAGATGAGGAGCGACGCCAGCAGGCCCAGGACGGCGCCAGTCGAAGCGAGCGCGACCATGCGTGAGCGCGGAGTCATGCCAATGAGCAGCGGGAGCACAAACAGGAGCGGCAATGCGATCGACCAGTCCGCTGCGGGCGCCCAGCTCCACAGGGCAGCGACCGCGATCAACCCGCTGATGAGGACACCCGCGACCGCCGCCCAGCGGGCGTCGGTGCGACCAAGCAGCGACCGGGCCAGCACGGCGAGCGCTGCTGCGGCAACCACCAGGGCGCCCTGCCACACCAGCCAGAGGGCGATGCCGGGACCAGTTGACGGCGGCGTGACTCGCTGCCCAAAGCGCCAGACCACGAGTACCGCGCCGATGGCGAGGAGCGCTGCCAGCATCCGAGGGAGCCAGCCGTTGCTGCGTGTCCGACGCCAGCTTTGCAACGCGAGCATGGTCACCAGCAGCCGGTGAGCGCCAGGGCCACCGGCGATGCCGACAGGGGGCCCAGGGCGGAATCATAGAGTGTGGCCGGAGAGAAGAGCGCGCCGAGTCCGAGCAGCGCGTCGGCCGGCGCGCGCGCCGCAACCCAGAGCGGACCGATCAGCAGCAGGTAGCGGCTCACCGCCGTCCGGGTCACCGCAAGCGCCAGCACCATGACGAGCGCGACGAGCAGGAGCATCGATCGCCCGTTCCGGGTGAACACGCGCGAGCGCGCCTCGTCCTGCGTGGGGGGAATCGGTTGCACGCTGAACAGCAGCCGCGGACCGGCAGTGGTCGGCTCGGCGTAGTCGAAGATGTCGGGATTGTGCTCCGGTGCTTCGTTGGGCGGATAGACATGCAGCCCTACTTCAGTCTCGCGCCGGAATCGCTCGGCCACACTTCGCGATCGATCAGGCACCGCGGAGTCGGCCCAGATCAGCACGCTCGCGACGACCACCCGGCCGGCCGAGTGGCGGCGCGTCTCCAGAAGGACGTAATATCCACTGGTGCGGGCATCGATCGAGTCGCCCGCCGCTGCCGGAGCCAGCCGGTGCCGCCCGGCCCAGGCCCAGGCGCCCCGGTTGAGTCGAGGATGGCGACGCCCACCTCGGCACCGCTGGCGGGAACTGCGCGGGCGAGGGCCTCGAAGGCATGCTCCTGGCTCAGCTGGGCCGCCGCGACACCGCGATCGGCCAGGCGGGTGGCGGACCGGAGCGACGATCGAAGCTCGCCGCCGACGCGAGCGCCATAGGCGGTGATGCGCTCCTCGCGCTGCGCCGGCCAGTCGTCGGCGATCTGCTTGAGATGCCAGGCGCTGTACGCCAGCTCGGCGCTCAGGAGCAGGACGAGCCCGCCGAGCACCACCGGCAGCACCCGCCGCTGGGCGACGCAAAGCCCCGCCGCAACCAGTGCGGCCCCAGCCGCGCAGGCTGCCCACGGCGTGGAGGGTGCATGCAGCCACTCGGCCGTCGCGATCACTGTGGCGACGACCATCACCAGCCACCATTGAGCCCGATGCCTCACGACCGACATCCATGGCGCCTGAAGGAAATGACGCCCGGCACGCTCCACGAACGACTGGCCGAGCGGCCCGCGCTCATCGTGCCCGTGGGCACCACCGAGCAGCACGGACCACACCTTCCGCTGGGCTGCGATTCCCTGATTGTCGAACGCCTGGCAGATGATCTCTCCGCGCTTGCGGGGGTGCCGCGCACGCCCACGGTGGAATACGGCGTGCATGCGCCGATCCCAACGTTTCCTGGGGGAGCCTCGCTCTCCCGGAAGACTCTGCACCGGGTCATGAACGAACTTATCGCGTCCTGGGAGCTGGGGGCAGGCGTCAAGGAGTTTCTCATCCTCACGGCACAGGCCAATGATGCCCATCAGGAGGCGCTCAGCACGATTCGCACCGACTCGGCGCGGGTGCTGGCGGTGGACATCTTCGACCTGGATTTCGGTGACCGCCTCGAACGGCCTGAGGATCCCGTCCAAGGTGGCGAATTGGACACCTCGCTCCTGCTCTTCATCGCACCCGACCTGGTCAGGATGGACGTGGCGCAGGACTATGTGCTGCCCACCAATGGCGACTACCGGCCCGGCACGACCAGGCGGGCCCCGGCAGGGTTTCCCGGCTCAGTTGGATTTCCCAGTCTCGCGACGGCCCAGAAAGGCGAACGGCTGTATACATTCATTCTTGAGCAGGTACAACGCTGTCTGAACGCCTGCTAAGGCGCCCGAGCTTTCGCGGAGAGGTCCGGATGCGAACTCTTGCAGTCGTCATGTTGACCATCGCCGTTCCGGTATCGATGCAGGCCCAGCAGAATGCGTCGCTGACCTATGCCATTTCCCGGGATGGTGCCACTATCGGGGAAGAAGTCACCTCCCTGACTGCTGGCGATGCCCGGAATCCGGGCGGCAGCACCCTCGTGATCCGGGCGCACTACCCGGGTTCGCCCCGCGACTCAGCGATCGAGGCCATGCTGCAGCGCGACCGCGATCATCAGCTGATTCTCTTTCAGCTGGACCTGCATGAGGAGACGGGCGGCACCACCATCCTTGCCGCCGGATCCGGTGCCAGAGTGCTGCTCCGCACTGACACGCCTGGAAGTCGGGCCGTTCGAGAAGTTCCGGCTGGCGAGAATGTGGTGCTGCTCGATGATCATGTCCTGGGGCTGTACCAGGCGGTTGCCGACCTGGCGACGTCGGCCGGCGCCTCGCATCATCGGGATCTATCCGAGAACCGGCCGGAGGGTGCAGTTTCAGGCGCGGCTTGGCGACGCGGACCACGGCCGGCGCATCACCCTGTCGGGCCAACTGACCGGAACCCTGCTCGTCGACACCGAGGGACGGATGACCCGGGCCGAATTTCCGTCCGGACTGGTCGCCTCCGTCCGCTGACCATCGCCACCCAACCGCTTGTGGGAACATGAGAAGGGCCGGCATCGTCGCAAGCTGAAACTTGCGAAACCCTGGCTCCGTAAGAGCGTCTGTACCGACACCTGAACGAGGACTCGTACATGCAGCGATTCAACGCCCTCCTGGTCATCGCCCTGGCTCTCCCGGCAGCGCTTCGCGCGCAGGACAGCACCCAGGCGGCACCCATCCGGGCGACTCTCACTCTGAGTGAGGCCTTGTCGCAGGCCCGAGCCAACAGCCCCGAGTATCGTCAGGTGCTCAACGACGCCGGGCCGGCGCGCTGGGCGGTTCGCAATGCCTATTCCAGCCTGTTCCTCCCCAGTGCCAGTGCGAGCCTCGGTCTGGGCTACACCGGCGCGGGCAGTTCACCGTTTGGCGGCCGCGAGTTTGTCCAGACCTCGCCCAGCTACAACTCCAATTACGGCATTGACCTCGGCTGGCGGCTTGACGGCCAGACGCTGACGGCGCCTGGAAGGGCCAAGGCAAACCAGCGCGCCACATCCGAGCAGATCGCGGCCGGCGCAGTGCGGCTCAAGGCTGATGTCACGACGCAGTACCTGAGTGCATTGCAGGCGGTGGCGCAAGTAGAGGTTGCGCAACAACAGGTCAGACGCAACGACGACTTCCTGAAGCTGGCTCAGGCGCGGTACCAGGTGGGGCAGACCACGCTTCTGGACGTCAGGCAGGCGGAGGTCACCAAGGGCACGTCCGAGGTGGCGCTGCTTCGTGCCGAGCAGACGTCCAACGATGCCAAGCTCGAGCTTTTCAGGTTGATCGGTATCGAGCCACCCGTTCCAGTCGATCAGGTCGCGCTACCAGACAGTTTTCCGGTGATGGAGCCACAATTTGAGCTCCCAGCCCTCTTGCAGGCAGCGGAGCAGCAGAATCCCTCCTTGCGTGCCCTGCGTGCGCAGGAGGATGCCGCGGGCTCAAGCGTGACCGCCGCCAAGTCGCAGTATCTGCCCACGCTGAACGTCAGCGCCGACTGGAATGGCTTCACCCAGGAATTCTCCAATGAAAGTCTGCTCCTCAGTCAGCAGCTCTCCGGAGCTCAGGCGGGCTACTCCTCCTGCCTGGAGAACAATCAGATCCGGACGAACGCCGGCCTGATGCCCAATGACTGTCTGGCGGTCAATGGCTTGCAGGATCAGAGCACGCTCGATCCGGCCGTGGTTTCGGCGTTCCACGAGCGTAACAACGTGTTCCCTTTCAACTTCTCGCGGCAGCCCTTCACTGCCCGGCTGAGTCTCTCACTTCCCATTTTCAATGGGTTTGCGCGCGAGCTGGATGTCGCCCAGGCACAGAGCCAGCGAGAGGATGCTCAGGAGCAGGTGCGCGCCAGCCGCCTCCTGGTGAGGAAGACGGTACAGAGCGACTATCTCGCCGTGCAAACCGCCTTCAAGTCCATCGCCGTGCAGGAGGCCGCCCGCAACGCGGCGCGCGACCAGCTGCGTCTGGCGCAGGACCGCTATCGCCTGGGCAGTGGCACCGCGCTGGAACTCTCAGACGCGCAGAACGCCGTGCAGACGGCCGAGGGCGCGTACGTGAATGCCATTTACGGATACCATATTGCCGTCGCCGCGCTGGAAGCGGCGGTCGGCCGTCCCCTTCGCTAACAAGGACGACTCATGTCGCGTGGGAAGAAGGTCGGGATCTTCGCAGCCGCCGCCGTTGTGCTCATCGTCGCGCTGGTCATGATGGGCCGGGCCCGGAAGAAGAACGCCGGCACGGAGGTGCGCTTGGAGAAGGCGAGCCGCCGCAGTCTCGTGTCGGCTGTCACGGCGAGTGGCAAGATCGACGCCAAGACCTCGGTGGACATCAGCGCCGATATTACCGGGCGCATCACCAAGATCGGCGTCAAGGAGGGCGACCTGGTCAAGCAGGGCCAATTCCTCCTGCAGATCGATCCGACGCAGTATCAGGCCGCCGTGGCCCGGTCGCAGGGGCTGGTGGCCTCATCCCAGGCCGCCACCATCCAGGCGAAAGCAACCCGTGATCAGGCCGAGCGGGCGCTGAGCCGGGCCACCCAGCTGTCCAAGTCGGGCTCGAACCTCATCGCGCCGGAGGCGGTGGAGCAGGCGCAGACAGCATTCGACGTCGCGGTCGCCAATTTCAACGCCAGCAGGGCCCAGCTGGATCAGTCCCGGGCGTCGCTCCGCGAAGCCGAAGACCAGCTCTCCAAGACGCGGCTGGTGGCCCCCATGGACGGTCGGGTTGTCCGGGTGGCCAAGGAAGTGGGCGAAGTCGCAGTACCCAGCACCTTCTCCAGCGCGGAAGGCCTGCTGGTGACCGTGGCCGATCTCAGCGTGATCCTGGCGACGGTACAAGTGGACGAAACCGATGTGGTGCGGCTGGCGCTGGGCGATTCGGTACAGATCACCATCGACGCCTTCCCCGACACGACCTTCGTCGGCAGGGTCACCAAGGTCAGCAACAGCGCGGTGCTGAGCGCCACCCAGACTTCTTCCGGCTCGCAGGACCGGGCGGTGGACTTCGAAGTCGAGGTGACGCTGGATGATCCGCCGCAGGACGTGCGCCCCGATCTCAGTTGCACTGCCCGCATCGTCACCGCGACCCGCACCAATGTGGTCAGCGTGCCGATCATTGCCCTCACAGTCCGGGATAACGAGCCGGTACCCAACGAGGAAGCGGGCAAGCAGAAGGCCGCCGCGCCGCCCCGGCCGGATACCGCTGGTGCTGCGAAGAAGAAGGACACCGAAGGCGTCTTTGTCGTCCAGGAGGGCGTTGCGCACTTCCGGCCGGTCAAGGTCGGCATCACCGGGGACGAATACTTCGAGATCACGAACGGGCTCCGAGACGGCGAAACCATCGTCGCCGGCACCTACCAGGCGATCCGCGACCTCAAGGACGGTGACAAGGTCAAGGCCACCCAGGCGCCGGAGATGAAGGGAGCGAAGAGCTGATGAATCCGGATGTGCTGCGGGTGGTGGGCCTCGAGCGCCGCTATGACATGGGGGGAGAAGTGGTGCATGCTCTGCGCGGCGTCACGGTCACCATCCGCCGCAACGAGTACGTGGCGATCATGGGTCCCTCCGGCTCGGGCAAGTCCACCATGATGAACATCCTCGGTTGCCTCGACACGCCCGATGCCGGCGAGTACTGGCTGAATGACCAGGAGGTCTCTCGCCTCGACGATGACGCGCTGGCCCGGGTGCGCAACCGGGAGATCGGGTTCGTGTTCCAGACCTTCAACCTGCTGCCGCGCGCCTCGGCGCTGCACAACGTGGAACTGCCGCTGATTTACGCTGGACTCTCGTCGGCCGACCGGCGCAGCCGCGCCGAAGCGGCGCTCAGCCGGGTGGGACTGGCGGACCGGATGCACCACCGGCCCAACGAGCTGTCGGGTGGCCAGCGCCAGCGGGTGGCGATTGCGCGTGCCCTGGTCAACCGTCCCAGCATCCTGCTGGCTGATGAGCCCACCGGGAACCTGGACAGCACCACCAGTGAAGAGATCATGGCGGTCTTCGAGGAATTGCACGCCGAAGGCCAGACCGTTGTCATGGTGACCCACGAA
Organism: uncultured Gemmatimonadales bacterium; assembly: GCA_963798915.1. Classification (GTDB taxonomy): domain Bacteria; phylum Gemmatimonadota; class Gemmatimonadetes; order Gemmatimonadales; family GWC2-71-9; genus CAMLHP01. Next base: position 442,213 of record CAWCVB010000006.1, read on the forward strand.
CCTGACATCGCGGCGCACGCGGAGCGCGTCATCACCCTGCGTGACGGCATCGTCGAATCGGACCGCCGGCCCCGGGAAAGCGCGGCCTGAGATGCCGCTGCTTGAAGCGGTCCGCATGGCGCTCCGCGCCATCTGGGCGCAGAAGCTCAAGAGCTTCTTTTCGCTGATCGGTGTCCTGATCGGCGTCACCTTCCTGATCGCGGTCGTCTCCATCGTCCAGGGCATGAACGTGTACATGGAGGAGCAGTTCGCCGACAAGCTGGTCGGCATCAACACCTTCCAGCTGCGCCAGCGTCCCGGCATCGTGATGGAAAACCTGGACGAGGAAGTCTGGCGCGCCTGGCAGCGCCGGCCGCGGATTACCTACGCCGATGCGCGATACATCCGTGACCGGCTGCCGGCCTCGATCCAAACCTCCATGTACTGCGCCGACAATGTCGACATCAGTTACAACGGCAAGCAGGCCAAGGGCATCCAGTTGGTTGGCGTGGAGGATACCTACTTCCGCATCAAGAACTACGAAATCGGGGCAGGCCGCGCGTTCAGTGCACAGGAAGTCCGCGCGGGAACACCGGTGGTGGTGATCGGCTCCCTGGTCGGGGAAAAGCTGTTTGCCGGGGCAGATCCAGTGGACAAGAGCGTGGCGATCGCGGGATTGCCCTACCGGGTCATCGGCGTCGTCAAGGAACAGGGGACGCTGTTCGGCATCTCCCTCGACAAGTTTGCCATCATGCCGTATTCGGCGCCGGCTCGCCGCTGGATCTGCCCTCACAACGTGCTGGACGAGGTGGAGATCAAGGCGGACAATCCCGCTGCCATGCAGGCGGCCATGGGCCAGGTCGAGGGGCTGATGCGGGCCCGGCGGCACCTGAAGCCACGGGAAGAAAACAATTTTGCACTCCAGACTGCCGAGGGCGCCCTCGCAGGGTGGAAGAAAATCTCCAGGATCCTGATGATGGCGCTGCCGGGCCTGGTGGCCATTTCCCTGGTGGTGGGCGGCATCGTCATCATGAACATCATGCTGATGGCGGTCAGCGAGCGGACCCGCGAAATCGGCATCCGTAAGGCGCTCGGAGCCAAGCGCAGCGACATCCTGGCCCAGTTCGTGGTCGAGAGCGCCACGATTTCCCTGGTAGGCGCGGCGCTGGGCATCGGCCTGGGGATCACGCTCGCGATCATCGTCCGGGCCCTCACCTTCCTGCCAGCGGCCATTGCGCCCTGGTCGGTTGGCGTGGGCGTGGCGCTCGGCGTTTCGGTCGGCCTCGTGGCCGGGGTCTACCCTGCCACGCGCGCGGCCCGCCTGGATCCGATCCAGGCCCTGCGGTCAGAATAGGAGAGGCCGATGCACATCTCCCGGGCGTTCGAAGGCGTCGGCATTGCGCTCGACTCGATTCGCGCCAACAAGGTACGCGCCTTCCTGACCATCCTGGGCGTCGCCATCGGCGTCATGGTGGTGATCGCGATGGCCTCCGCCATCACCGGGATCAACCGCGGTGTGCAGAAGGAGCTGGAGAGCCTCGGCCCCAAGACGTTCTTCGTCCAGCGGTATTTCCAGGGCGGGCTCAACATCAGCGACGGCTCCGATGAGCTCTCGCCCTGGCGGAAGATGCCATGGATCACGGTGGACGAGGCGAAGATGGTCGCCCGGCTTCCGGCGGTGAAGTACGTGGTGTGGAACGAGAACGCCAGTGGCCCAGTGTCGTATGAGGATACGCATCTCAAGAGTTCCAATATCCGGGGTAACAGCCCCAACTGGATCTATACCTCCGGGGCCACGATCACCGAAGGGCGGAACTACACGGAGGTGGAGGCTGCATCCAACGCCCATGTCGTGGTCATCAATGACAAGATGGCGGACATGCTCTTCGGGGACCGGGATCCGCTTGAACGCCAGATCAAGGTGTACGGCATTCCCTTCACCGTGCTTGGCGTCTACGTGGATGCGGCCGGCCTCTTCAGCGGCACGCCCTCGCCGGTGCTTTCCATGCCGCACTCCACGTTCACCAAGGTGGCGGACTACTGGAAGGGCTGGATGGATATCGCCGTGACACCGAAGGACGCATACTCGGTCGCCGATGCCCAGGACCAGGTGACTGCCGCCATGCGAGTGCGCCGGGGGCTTCGGCCCGACCAGGAGAACAACTTTGCGGTCGTGAGTCAGGACCGGCTTCTCCAGTCGTTCAACAGTGTCACCCAGGGATTCTTCCTGGTCATGCTGGCCCTGTCGAGCGTGGGACTCATGGTCGGCGGCGTCGGGGTGGTGGCCATCATGATGATCTCGGTGACCGAGCGGACCCGCGAGATCGGCGTCCGGAAGGCGCTTGGTGCGACGCGGCGCGAGATCATGTTCCAGTTCCTGGTCGAGGCGGCGACGCTCACCCTGGTGGGCGGCGCCTGCGGACTGGCGCTCGGTGCGATGATTTCCTTTGGCATCCGGGCCTGGACGCCGGTCCCGGCGGCCATTCCACTCTGGTCCGTCGTCGTTGCGGTGGCCGCTTCCATGGTGACCGGCATCTTCTTCGGGCTCTATCCCGCCAGCAAGGCGAGCCGGCTCGATCCAGTGGAGGCGTTGCGGTACGAATAGACGGCGAGACGGCAAGACGGCAAGACGGCAAGACGGCGAGGAAGCAGCCGCCTAGCCAACCTGCCAACTCGCCGTCTAGTTTCCAGCCATGCCCCTGACCGAAGCCCTGCGGCTGGCCCTGCAGACCATCGCCTCCAGCAAGCTCCGATCATTCTTCACCCTTCTCGGCATCATTGTCAGCGTCGGATTCCTGGTCACGGTGGTGGCCATCATCCAGGGCATGAACGCTTATGTCCGCGAGAACCTGACGGGCGCCATCATCGGCACCAATGCCTTCCAGGTGCGACGCGACCCGATTCAGGTCGGACTTCTGAGTGACAGTACTGTGCGGGCCATCGCCAAGCGTCCCCGTATCACCCAGACAGACGCGGCGGCCATTGCGAGAGCGCTGCCCGATGCCCGCGCCGTGGCGCTTCAATCCGGCTGGCCGACTCCTTCCGCCGATGTGTCCTGGCGCTCCCAGCAACTGCGGAGCATCCTCACCTTCGGCGTCACTCCGGCGTATCAGATTGTCCAGGACTATCAATTTCTCGTCGGGGAGCCGCTCACCGAACCGGATGTGGACCAGCGACGGCTGGTGGCGGTCATCGGTTATGACGTGGCGGAGAAGCTTTTCGGCGTGCCGGAGTCGGCGGTGGGCAAGCAGATCCGGGTGGCCGGGACACAGCTGACCGTCAAGGGGGTCATTGCCCGGAAGGGGCGGGTGCTGGGACAGAGCTTCGATTCCTTTGTGCTGCTGCCGCTCCCCACCTTCGAGAGCATCTTCGGCCGGAGACTCACGACCGTGGTCTCGGTCAAGATGCGCGACGCCGACCAGGTCGGGAACGGCATGGACCGGGCCGAGGAGGCCATGCGCGTGGCCCATCGCCTCCGGCCCAACGAGCCCGACGACTTCACCGTCGACAAGGCCGATGCGCTGATGGCCTTCTGGGCGAGCCTGACCGGCCTCCTCTTTGCCATCATCCCCGCCATCGTCTGCATCGGGATCGTGGTCGGGGGCATTGTCATCATGAACATCATGCTCATGGCCGTGACGGAGCGGACCCACGAGATCGGTATCCGGAAAGCCCTGGGCGCGCGCCAGCGCGACATCCGCCGTCAGTTCCTGATCGAGGCGATCGTACTTTCGGCCCTGGGAGGCTTGATCGGAATCGCTGCCGGCTGGGGCCTGGCGCTGGTCATTGGCACCGTCTCACCGCTGCCGGCTCGAGTCACCGCCTGGAGCGTGGCCGTCGCACTGGCACTGGGAGCGGGCACGGGGATCCTCTTTGGCGTCTATCCGGCCGCGCGAGCCGCGCGGCTTGATCCGATCGCGGCACTTCGCGCCGAATGAGCATCGGCGTCCCGCATCGCCTGTTCCGGGCCATTGGCGAGGGCGTGTCCATCGCGCTCGATGCTCTCCGGTCCAACAAGCTTCGCAGCGCCCTCACCATTCTTGGGGTGGTCATCGGCGTGACGACGGTGATGGCCATGGCCAGCATCGTGCAGGGCGTGCGCTCGCAGATTCTCAACAGCGTCGAAGTGGCCGGCCCGACCACGTTCTACGTCATGCGCTACTGGTCGCAGACACCGGTCGACCCGAACAACCTGCCATACGAAGTGCGCATCCGTCCGGTGCTGCGCTCCAGTGACGTCGCCGCCATCCGTCCCCTCACCGAGATCCGCTACGCCGGGCTCTGGGTCCAGATCTTCGAGCGCATTGAATACCAGGGCAGCCGGACCCAGGTGATGACCATCTTTGCCGGCGACGACCACTACATGGACGTCCAAGGCGGCACCCTGCTTCGCGGGCGATTTTTCACCCGGGGAGAGCTTTCGGGCGATCCCGTGACGGTGCTGGAGCAGGAGGTGGCGACCAGGCTGTTCGGACGGATCGACCCCCTGGGGAAGATCGTCCGAATCGGTGGGAAGGCCCTGCGGGTGATCGGCATCTACGCCAAGCCGGACAATATCTTCGAGCCTCCGACACAGGAGATTGGCGCCATCATCCCCTACCAGATGGCCCGGCATAATTACCGCTACGATGAGACCAATGCCCTCTTCATCATCGTCAAGCCGAGGGACGGCGTTGCGGCCGACGTAGCGATGGACGTGGTGACTGCCGGCATCCGACGCGCCCGCGGTCTTCGGCCGGGAATGCCCAATACGTTTGACCTGATCGGCCAGGACAAGATCCTCGAGACGGTCAACAGCCTCACGTCCGTGTTCTTTCTGGTGATGGTGGCCCTTTCCAGTGTTGGGCTACTGGTGGGCGGCATCGGCGTCATGGCCATCATGATGGTATCGGTGACCAGCCGCACCCGGGAAATCGGACTTCGCAAGGCCCTGGGCGCCACGCGCCGGGAGATTCTCTGGCAATTCCTGGTCGAGGCCGCCACGCTCACCCTCACGGGCGGGCTGCTTGGCATTCTGCTCGGGATGGCGACGGGAGAAATTCTCAAGCGCGTGTTGGGCCTGGAGTCGTCGGTGCCGCTCTGGAGCGCCTTCGTGGCCACGGGAGTGAGCGTTGGCATCGGGCTGGTCTTCGGTCTCTTCCCGGCCAACCGTGCCGCCAGGATGGATCCGGTGGAGGCGTTGAGGTATGAGTAGACGGCTAGACGGCTAGACGGCTAGACGGCTAGTTTGCACGAGCAGAACTTCCTTGATCGAACCACAGGCCATCTAACCGTCCAGCCGCCCAGCCACCTATCGTGCCTACCGACCTCCTTGCCATCGCCGCCCACCGAGATGACGTCGAACTCACCTGCGGCGGCACGCTCATTCGTGCTATCGACCAGGGGTATACCGCCGGTATTCTCGACCTGACTGCCGGCGAAACCGGCACGCGCGGCAGTGCGGACCTCCGGGCCCGGGAGGCCGACGAAGCGGCGCGCGTGATGGGTGTCGCAGAGCGGCGGAATGCTGGGCTGCCCGATGCGCATCTCGCGAACACCGATGCCATGAGGCGCGTGGTGGTCGAGGCGATCCGCCATTTTCAGCCTCGCACCGTGATCCTCCCCTTCCCCGTCGGCCGGCACCCTGACCACCGGGTGGCCTCCGACCTGGCGCGCGACGCGTGCTTCCTCGCCGGACTCGGGAAGTACGATGCCGACGGGGAGCCCCACCGGCCGGACAAGATTCTCTATGCGCTCGCCTATCGGGAAGACCCGGTCAAGCCAACGTTCGTCGTCGATATCAGTGAGCAATTCGACCGAAAACTGCAGGCCATCCGGTGCTACGCGAGCCAGTTCGATGGAGCGCTGGCCGCCGGCGAGATCTTCCCCACCGGTCAAGACCTCTACTCTCTGGTGGACACTCAGTGCCGCCACTACGGGTCACTGATCCGGCGGCCTCATGGCGAACCGTTCTTCACGCATGAGACGATGCTGGTCGATGATGTGGTGGCATTGGGCGTGAGAAGCATGTAGGAGGGTCATCGGCCATCAGTCATCAGACGGCCGAACATTGATGGCCGACGACCTATCTCGATGGCCCGTCACGAGTTATCTTCTACGCTATGGCCAAGAGCATCTATCTCGACTACGCCGCCACGACTCCGGTGCGTCCGGAGGTATTGGAGGCGATGCTGCCGTATCTCGGTCGTGAGACCTTCGGTAATCCGTCCAGCGGCCACCGCTTCGGTCGCGCTGCCCGGGCGGGCCTGGAGCAGGCCCGCCGTGAAGTGGCCGCGGCGGTTGAGGCCGAGCCAAGCCAGGTCATCTTCACCTCGGGTGGCACGGAAGCGGACAACCTCGCCGTGATCGGCTCGGCGCTGGCAGCCCGGGACCGTGGCGACCCGATGACGGTGTGCGTATCGGCCATCGAGCATAAGGCCATCCTCGCCGCCGCACATCATGTCGCTCACCTGGGCGGGACAGAAATCATTCTGCCGGTGGGCTCGGACGGCATACTCGAGCCGGAGCCACTGGCGCGGGCACTGGACGAACGGCCTGCTGTCGTCTCTGTCATGTGGGTCAACAACGAGACCGGCGTCATCCAGCCCATCCCGGACATTGCAGCGCGATGCTGTGCCGCCGGCGCCCGGCTCCACACCGACGCCGTGCAGGCGTTCGGCAAGATCCCGGTGTCGCTGAAGGATGCCGATTGCGCCTTCCTGACCATCTCCGGGCACAAGATTGGCGCACCCAAGGGCATCGGCGCCTTTGTGGTTCGCGAGCGAAGGACGGTGGAGGCAATCATTCACGGGGGCGGCCAGCAGTTCGGCATCCGCCCGGGCACGGAGAACGTGGCCGGCGCGGTTGCGCTCGCCACCGCGGCCCGCCTGGCGGTGGCCGAGATGGACGAGGAACGTCGTCGCCTCACCAGGCTGCGGGACGGCCTGCTCGCGCGGCTGCGAGCCGCCGTGCCGGACCTGATGGTCCCCGCCGAGCATGGTCCGCGTGCCGCCCACATCCTCTCGGTCTGCGTGCCCGGCGCTGACAGCGAGGCGCTGCTGATGCACCTGGACCTGGCCGGTGTGGCGGTCTCCGGCGGAAGTGCCTGCTCCACCGGTGCCATCGAGCCGTCGCATGTGCTCGTGGCGCTTGGCGTTCCCCGCGAGCTTGCCCTCGGCGCCATCCGCTTCAGTTTTGGTCATGATACGACGGACGCTGATGTTGACCAGGCCGCCGCCGTGTTCCCGAGCGTGGTTGCCAAGGTCCGAAAGCTGGCGGGAGTGCTGGGACGTGCGTAGCAAGGTGCTGGTCGCCATGAGCGGCGGCGTTGACAGCTCGGTCGCGGCAGCGCGCCTGGTGGACGAGGGTCATGACGTCATCGGCGCCACCATGAAGCTGTTCTGCTACGGTGACTCGGTGCCGGATCGCCCCTGCTGCTCGCTCGATTCCATCAACGATGCGCGCGACGTGGCGCATCGACTGGGCATTCCGCACTACGTGCTCAACCTCGAGGATCGGTTTGGCCAGGACGTCATCGGCAATTTCGTGGCCGAGTACAGCCGTGGCCGAACCCCGATTCCCTGCGTCCGCTGCAACTCCTTCACCAAGTTTCGTGACCTGCTGGCCCACGCTGATGCACTCGGATGCGACGCGATCGCCACGGGCCATTACGCGATTGCCCGCGAGGGTGCGCTCTACCGCGGAGCGGATCGCGGGAAGGACCAGAGCTATTTCCTCTGGGGCATTGATCGGGCGGTAGTGGCGCGGATGCTGACGCCGGTGGGTGGCCTGGACAAAGCCGAGACCCGGGCGCTTGCCCGGCGACTTGGCCTCGGAACCGCCGATAAGCCGGAATCAGTGGAAATCTGCTTCGTGCCCGACGACAACTACATTGCCGTGCTCGAGGATCATCTGCCGGCGAATGCGCCGGCGCTCGCACCCGGACCGCTGGTCACGACGTCCGGCGACGTCATTGGTGAGCACCGGGGATTCGCCCGGTTCACCATCGGGCAGCGTCGCGGCCTGCCAGGCGGTGCGGCAGACCCGCGTTATGTCGTGGCGATCCGTCCGGCAACGCGGGAGGTGGTGGTGGGCGGGCTGGACGAGCTGGCGGGCTGGACGGTGACCCTGGACGAGGTGAACTGGCTGGCCGGACCGCTGCGCAACGGGGACACCTGCCTCGTGCAGGTTCGTTATCGCGCCCGAGCTGTGCCGGCGCGCGTGGAGTCCACCGACCACGGCCAGGTGGCGCTTTCGTTGCTGGAGCCGGTTCGTGCCATAGCGCCCGGTCAGTCGGGCGTGCTCTACGACACCGACGACCGGGTGCTCGGCGGCGGGGTCATCGCATGAAGTACTGGGCAAGGACAATGCTCGCATTGGTGGGGGATCAATGAGCTGGCGATCGGTCCAGCTCCTCTTGCTTGTGGCCCTGGCTTGGCCAACAACAGCTGCGGCACAGCGCAAGGCGATGAGCATCGACGACTTCCTGTCGCTTCGCAGTGCCAGCGACCCGCACATCTCCCCCGACGGACGCTGGGTGGCCTTTACGGTCTCGCAGCCCGCACTCGATCGCAATGGCAACGTCACTCGCATCTGGGTCGTGGGCACATCGGGTGGTGACGCCCGACAAGTGACCGATGGTGCCGGGATAGAATGGTCGCCCCGCTGGTCGCCCGACGGGACGGCGCTCGCGTTTGTCTCGACGCGCCAAGGCGGTGCCCAGATCTGGCGTGCCGGTCCCATGGGCGAGGACCCCAGGAAGCTCACTACCATCGCCAGCGGGGTATCCGATTTTCAGTGGTCGCCCGACGGCCGCTCGATCTACCTGACCAGCGATATCAAGTGGCCTGGCGTTCAGGAAGTCGATCGGCGCAACGGCGCCTATCCGACCGACGCACGCATCTGGGATCAGCTGCTCTACCGCCATTGGGACGAATGGCGCACTGGCACGCGGTCCCACCTGTTCCGGCTCGCTCTCGGCAATGGCCGCGTTCTCGATGTGACCCCGATCGATCGGGATGTCCCACCGATCGCGCTCGGGGGCCATGACATCGCGCTCTCGGCCCTGGGAACCGAGGTCGCCATCGTCTACAATCCGGACTCGATGGTAGCGACATCCACCAACAACGATGTATGGGTCATGGGACCGGACGGCAGTTCGCGACAGGCGGTGACAACCAATCCGGCCAATGATCACAGTCCGGCCTACTCCCCCGATGGGCGGTGGCTCGCCTATCTGGCGCAGAGCATTCCGGGCTTCGAGTCGGACCGCACCCGCATCATGCTGTACGAGCGCGCCAACGGCCGGCACCAGGCGCTGACTGACAACTGGGACCGCAGCGTCGGGGCCATTCACTGGACGCCCGACAGTCGCACCATCGTCGCCGAGACGCAGGAGGCCGGCGAAGGCAGGATCTTCGGTGTCAACACCGAGAGCGGGCGCCCTTCCCTCCTGGTATCAGGCGGAGTGAACAGTCAAGTGGATGTCTCACCGGACGGCACCTTCTTCGTGTTTGTGCGCCAGACAAGCGCCACGCCCCCGGAGATCTGGCGGGCTGACATGAGCGGCCGCGGACTACGGCAACTCTCGCACCTCAACGACCGCGCGATTGCCGAGTTTTCGCTCCAGCCTGCGGAGTCGTTCCGGTTCCAGGGTGCCCAGGGTGACCAGGTGGCTGGATGGATCATCAAGCCGCCCGGCTTCGACCCCTCCAAGCGGTATCCGCTGCTCTACCTGGTGCATGGCGGGCCCCAGGGCGCGTGGCTCGACGAATGGAATCCGCGCTGGAACTACCAGATGTTTGCTGCCCGAGGCTACGTCGTCGCGGCCGTGAACTTTCATGGCTCGACCGGCTACGGGCAGAGCTTCACCAACAGCATCTCGCGCAACTGGGGCGGACTGCCGTACGAGGACCTGATGGCAGGGCTGGATTACATGGCGCGTCAGCCCTATGTCGATTCCCTGCGCATGGGTGCCGCCGGCGCGTCATACGGTGGCTACATGATCTACTGGATGGCGGGACATACCAGCCGGTTCAAGGCGCTGCTGGCGCATGATGGCGTTTTCAACCCCCTGGCCATGGCGGGATCGACCGACGAACTCTGGTTTCCCGACTGGGAGTTTGGCGGGAGCCTGCTCTCCGGAACCGGCAGGAGCACCATGGAAAAATGGTCCCCGGCCAACTACGTGACTCGGTGGTCAACACCCATGCTCATCGTCCACAGTCAGCTGGATTACCGGCTGGACCTCTCTGAGGGGTTACAGGCGTTCACCGCGCTCCGGCTCCGTGGCGTGCCGGCAAAGTTTCTCTACTTCCCCGATGAAGGGCACTGGGTGACGAAGCCGCGCAACCGCCGGCTCTGGTGGGGAGTAACGCTGGACTGGTTTGATCGGTGGCTGAAGGGCTGAAAGCTGAGGGCAGAAAACTGAGAGCCGCATACTGATGATGCGTTTACCGTTCGGGCTTCCGCATTCAGCGCTTAATTCCCCATCCCAGCTTTCTCCGCAAACACCTTCAGCGCGTCTTCAGCTTCGGGGGAAAGCTTCTCCGGCAAGGAGACGGCGATCTCCACGAGCTGGTCACCCTTGCGGCCATTTTTCTCGATGCCCTGACCCTTCATGCGGAATTTCCGTCCCGGCTGTGTGCCGGCCGGAACGCGGAGGATCACCTTCTTGCCGTCCAGGGTGCGCACCTTGAGTCGGGTGCCCAAGGTGGCCTGTACCATGTTGATGGGAACTTCGCAGAGAATATCCAGTCCATCGCGATGGAAGAATCGATCGGGCTGCACCTGGAACGTGATGACCAGGTCACCGGCCGGCGCTCCGCCGGGTCCCGCCTCGCCCTGCCCCTTGAGCCGCACCTTGGAGCCCGACTCGGTCGCCGATGGAACGGTGATCATGATGCGACGCTCGGTGCGGACTTCGCCTGCGCCGTGACATGTGGGGCATGGGGTGGAGGGGATCTTGCCCCGGCCCCGGCAGCGCGGACAGGGCCTGTTTACGGTGAAGCTGCCCTGCCCAAAGGCGATGGTGCCGCGGCCGTGGCACTCAGGACAGGTCGAGACCGTGGCACCGGGTGCCGCGCCACTCCCATGGCAGGTGGGGCACGATTCCGTGACCGGCAGGGTGACCGGGACCTTGCCGCCCATCGCAGCCACCCGAAACGGAATTTCCACGACCGCCTCGAGGCTGTCGCCCCGCGCCTGCTGCTGGCGGCCACGGCCAAAGATCGAACTGAAGATGTCGCCGAGTCCGAAGCCGCTGATGTCGTTGAAGTCGAACTCCGGGCCCGGCTGGCCGGCGGTGCCGGCGGTGCCACCACGCCGTGGCCCCTGCTCGAAGGCGCCGAGGCGCCGCATCTGGTCGTACTGCTTCCGCTTGTCGGCGTCCGACAGTGTCGCATGTGCCTCGGATATTTCCTTGAAGCGTTCCGAGGCCTGCGGATTATCGGGATTGGCATCCGGATGGTACTGCTTGGCCAGTCGGCGATAGGCCTTCTTGATGTCAGCAGCGCTCGCCGAGTCGGGCACGCCGAGCACCTGGTAGAAGTCCTTTGCAGCCACGTCAGTCCGGCTCCTGCTCCGAATAAACCTGTACTCGCGCGGGCCGGACCAGCGTTCCCTTGAAGAGATAGCCGGGCTGGAAGGTGGCGCTGACCAGGTGGGCCTGGTCGGGCGCCGGCGCTGGCGTGGTCGAGACGGCTTCATGCACGGCGGGATTGAAGGCCTGCCCCGCGGGATCGACCCGCTCGACGCCAGCCGCCTCGAGCTCCTTGCGGAGCTTGCGGTCGATCAGGGTCGCCGCATCGCGAAAGCTCTCCGCCGAGGCTTGATTGTCGGTTGCCACCAGCCGGTCGAGATCATCAAGCACGTCGAGCAGGCGGCCGATGAACGTCGCCTGGGCCCGATCGAACAATTCGGTCCGCTCGCGCGCAATCCGCTTCTTGTAATTGTCGAATTCTGCCGCCAGGCGGAGATGACGATCGCGGGCGGCGCCGAGCTCGCGCTCCATGCGCTGCACGGCCTGTTCCGGCGGCTCGACAGGCAGATTGCTGCCTTCTGCCTCGCGCTCGTCGGCGGTGGCGGCCCGGGCCTGGTCGGTTCTGGGATCGTCCTGCACGATGCTCCTCGTGGTTATGCTGTCACTGCAAGATAACAGCGCCCCGGCTGCCACCCGCGGCCTCACGGTTCTCCAGGCGCTGGCGCAGCAGCCGCAGCCCCGCCTGCGCCGCACGCGCGCGGATCTCGACGCGCGACCCGCCGAACATCATCCTGCTCGTCTCGGTCCCACCCGCCGCGCTGGTGGCAAACCAGACCGTCCCGACTGGCTTGTCGGCCGTCCCTCCGGCAGGGCCGGCGATGCCGGTTATGGAGACGGCCAAGCCGGCGCCAAAGTTTCGCCGTGCTCCCTCTGCCATGGCACGCGCCACCGCTTCGCTCACGGCACCTTCAGTCTCGAGCAGCGCCGGCGGCACGCCCAGCGCGGTTTCCTTGACCTGGTTCGCGTAGGCCACCACTCCGCCGACGAAGACGTCAGATGCGCCCGGGACGGCCGTGAGTCGGGCGCCCAGCAACCCGCCGGTGCAGGATTCGGCGACCGCGAGGCGGATGCCCTTCTCGCGAGCCATCTCGAGGACCGAAGCGGCCAGGTCAGCCTCGTCCTCGCCATAGACGGCGCTGGCAACTCGCTTGCGCAGGTCCGCCATTGCGGCGGCCAACCTGGCCGTCGCGTCATGCGCCGGGAGGTTCCATGCGGTCACCCGCAAGTCCACGCCATCGGCACCGGGCAGGTACGCCAGGGTGAGGGGCGCAATCGATTCCTCGATGGGCCCGACCGCTTCGGCGAGGGTACTCTCGGGTACCCCGGTGGTGCGAAGCGTGCGGCTCCGCACTACGACATCCCCCGCCAGCCGGCGCAGCCTGGGCAGGACCTCGTGCTCGAGCAGCATCCGCATCTCGAGCGGGACACCCGGAAGCATGATGACCAGTCCACCGCCGGCCAGCGGCGGCACCTCGAGCCACAGGCCCGGCGCGGTGCCCCAGCGATTGGGCAGCACCGTGGCGCCGGCGGGCACCTCCGCCTGCGAGCGGTTCGATTCGGCCGGCACCCGCCCGAAATGGCGGTAGCGCGCCTGCACCTGCTCCCACGCTTCCTCGTCGAACCGGAGCGGCAGGCCGAGGCGAGCGGCGACGGCGGTCTTGGTCATGTCGTCGCGGGTCGGCCCCAGTCCGCCGGTCGTAAGGACAGCCCCGGTTCGCCTGAGCGCGTCCACCACTTCCTCCGCGATAGCGTCGGCGTCATCCCCGACCGTGGAGCGATGCACCACGCGAACGCCGGCCGCAGCCAGGGCGCGGGACACCTCGACCGCGTTGGTGTCCGGCACCTGGCCCAGCAGGAGTTCATTGCCGATGGTCAGCAGTTCGATACGCACGGAGCTTCCGGGAGCCGCTCAGCGCTGCGACAACAGGCGCCGATAGCGATAGATGTAGACGAGAAAGGAGTAGATGGTGAGCGCGGTGGCGATGGCCAGGACGATCGTGACAAAAGTGCCATGGAAGGTGTTCCAGAAGTCAGCCAGCCGACTGTGGTCCCAGCCGAGCGGCCGACGGGCATCGCGAAAGGCAAACCAGAGAATGATGGCGCCGACGAAGATGTTCTGGAATACCGTCTTCAGCTTGCCCGCGTTTCCCGCCGGAATGACCACACCGCGGCGCTTGGCCCACCAGCGAAACCCGGTCATGGCGAGTTCCCGGCCGATGAGCAGGACGCACACCCACAGGGGAATGCTGCCCCAGATGGGGATGTCGTAGAGATCGTGCCGCTGGCGCGAGATGAAGTAGATGGGGATCAGGGTCGCAAAGAGGAGCAGCTTGTCGGCAATGGGATCGAGCAGCTTGCCCAGGTCGGTCACCTGGTTCCACCGCCTGGCCAGGTAGCCGTCGAAGAGGTCGCTGATGGCCGCAAGGATGAAGATGATGAAGCAGGTCACCTTGGGCCAGTAGCCCTCGATGAACGGCAGCAGCGCGATCACCGGCGTGAAGCAGATGCGGACGATCGTGATGATGTTCGGTAGCGTCCACATGACGCAGCCTACCCCAGCGTCTTGACGACGCTCTTGCTGATGGCCTTGAGCGTGTCAAAGACACCCTCGCCGCTGGCGGCGACGGCCTCGAAGAACGGCGCCCGCTCGATCCACTGGCCGTCCTGCTGCCAGACCAGGTATTCGCCGGGGTGCTCCGAATCGGCCAGGAGCCGCTGCCGGGCCGGGTCCTCGACTGGCCAGCCCGGATTGAGCGCCGCCTGCAGTTCTTCGACCGGGGCAGCATTGGGCAGGTCCCGCTTGTTGTACTGCACCACGAAGGGAAGTCTGGTGAGGTCGTACCCATGCTGGGTCATATTGTCATAGAGGTTCTGCATCGCTTCGATGTTGGCCTCCATCCGCTCGAGCTGGCTGTCGGCCACAAAGACGACGCCGTCCACGCCCTTCAGGATCAGCTTGCGTGAGGCGTTGTAATACACCTGACCCGGGACGGTGTACAGGTGGAACTTCACCTTGAAGCCGCGAATGGTGCCCAGGTCCACCGGCAGGAAGTCGAAGAAGAGCGTCCGCTCGGTCTCGGTGGCCAGGGAAATCATCTTCCCGCGCGCGCCCGGCGCCACCTTGTTGTAGACGAATTCGAGATTGGTCGTCTTGCCACCCAGGCCCGGTCCGTAGTAGACCAGCTTGCAGTTGATCTCACGGGAGGCGTAGTTGATCATGGACATGCGTCGCGTGTCCCCTCAGGCCCCGAAAAGCCGGTCAATTTCGTCTTCCGCATCGCCCAGGAAACCGCTCTCCACGCGGGGCGAGGCCGCACTGTCTTCCGCACGGCTGAACATCTCGGTGAACACCGTATTGAGCTGGGTGACCGCGTGGCGCACCCGCAACTTGACCAGGCCAAGGGTGGTGCTGTTATCGAAGAGCACGACCAGGATGACACGCCGTGCAATGTCCGCGAGGTACATGGACTCGCGCTCGCCCTGATGGAACAGGGCGCCAAATTCCGGCTCGCCCAGCATGCGCGCCAACTGATCGTTGGCGCTGAAGTCCGCGGCCGTGAGCGAGGCAAACGCCGTCGGATCGAACTGCACCGGCTCGCCAACCGTGGCGACCAGCTGCCCGGTCCGGTCGACGATCAGCGCCGTGCGCGCGCTGGCGTCGCCAAGGAAGCCGTTCAGGATCTCGTCAATACGGCGTGAATCGTCTTCACTGAATGACCAGCTTGAAGCACCAGGCATGCACGCCCGCCCTTACGCGAGTGAAGCTTCGAGTTTGCGGAGGATTCCTTCCCCGCGCCGGCGCAGCAGCGGCAGCGGCTCCCATGCAACGTAGTCGCGCAGCAGGCGTACCGTCTCGACACTCTCCTGGCCGGCGAGATAGCCCAGCGCCGCGAGTCGCCGCACCGGCCCCTGGTGAAAAAGGTCCTGGCGGTGATGCACATAGCGCTCCTGCGCCAGGGCCCAGCCGGCGATAATGCCCAGGCCGGCAGCCGCCGCAAAGACCGCGCCCCGGGAACGCATCACCCGACCTCCTGCCTGGCCGTGAGCGCATGCGCCAGCGTGACGCCATCGACGAACTCGAGGTCGCCACCCATGGGCAGCCCGCGTGCCAGCCGCGTCACCCGAACCGGAAGCGAGCCCAGCATCTGCTGGATATAGGTTGCCGTCACCTCGCCCTCCATCGACGGATTGGTGGCCAGGATCACTTCCCGCACGCCCCCGGCGCGGACCCGCTCCACCAGGCTGTCCAGGCGGAGCGATTCAGGACCGATGCCCTCGAGGGGCGAGAGCCGGCCGCCGAGCACATGATAGCGACCCCGGAATTCGGCCCGTTCCACCACCGGCACGGCGGATGGCTCCTCCACCACGCAGATCAGCGAGCTGTCCCGGCGTGGATCCCGGCAGATGTCACAGGGCTGTTCTTCTGTCAGGTTGCCACAGACCTGGCAGGGCTGGACTCGCTCGGCCACGGCGTCGAGTGCCCGGGCCAGCGCCCCGACCTGACCTGTCCCCTGTCCAAGGAGATGGAAGGTCAGGCGCTGCGCCGTCTTGCGGCCGATCCCAGGCAGGCGCGACAGCTCGGAAATCAGGGCCTCGATGGAACTCACTGTTTACGACGGGCGGAGCGGCGCGCCGTCCGGCAACTTGGCGTATTCGGATTGCGCCAGATCGGCGGCCCAACGCTGGCCTTCGGCGACAGCGGCCAGGACAAGGTCCGAGACGAATTCAGCGTCCCTGGTGGCGAATGCCTCCGGGTCGATCTGCACCGCACGGACGGTCCCACGTCCGTCCACGGAGATGCGAACCAGCCCGCCTCCGGCGCTAAAATCACGCGACTGACTGGCGAGCTCGGTGTCAATGGTCTGGAGCCGGCGGTGCATCTGCTGGCTGATCTGCATCAATTGCTGAAAGTCGGCCATGGGTTCCTGCGTCCCTCGGGTCGTTATTCCACGATCTCCAAATCTAATTCATCGGCGGCCGTATCGAGGGCCGCATCGCGGCGCCGGAGCCCCTTCAGGCGTTCGGACCGCATCGATTCCTCCGTCATCCTGAGCGGGGCGGTGCCCCCGGTCTCGCCTCCGGTGCTCCGGAGGTGGAACCGCACGGCGGCTCCCAGCACACTGGCCAGGAGAGCCTCGATTTCCCCTGCCTTCTGCTCGAGCGGCTCCTGGAAGAGCGGGCTCGCCTCACGCAGCGAGACCGTGACATCTGGCGGGCTCACCGCAACGACCTGAGTGCTCGCGAGGGCCTCGCCGAGGAAGCGCGACTGCTCCCGCATGACCTCGGCCACTGATGACCAGACGGCGCTGAGGCCAGCCAGCGAGAACTCGGCGCTCAGGGCGGCTGGGGCCGCCGACTGCGGGGCACGGATCGTCGAGTGTTCGGATGTCGGCTCCGCAGCCCGCATGGTCGGCGCCTGACGCTCGGCTCCTCCACGACTCGACCTCCTGACGCTCAGCTTCTCGACGCTCGACCTCTCGACGCCCGACCTCTCGACGCTTGCCTTTGCCTCGTGTCGCCCCAGCACTTCCTCCAGGTCTACCATCCGGTCCATCAGCGCCCAGCGAAGCAGCAAGGTCTCGGCCACCAGTCGGGGCTGGGCGCTGCGCCGGAGCGCTGACTCCTGATCAGCCAGCAGCTTCAACATTCGCAGCAGGTCGCCAGGCGCCAGCGCCTTGCCAACGCTATCCAGCGCCGCCCGGGCAGCTTCGGTGAGGCCCTGCGGCTGGGCCCCGACCTGGAGCATCAGCAGGGCGCGCAGCCACTCCCCCGCTGCTGCCATGAACTCGCCGAGGTCGGCGCCGGACTCGACCACTTCATCCACCAACTGAAAGACGGCCGCGGCCTCGTGCTCCGTGAGGGCCCGAAGCAGGCGCGCCAGCAGTTCGTCCGATGCCAGACCCAGCGTCTCGCGGACGCGCGCAGCCGTGATCTGTCCCTCGCCGAGGCTGAGGCACTGATCGAGCACCGACAGCGCGTCCCGCATGCCGCCGTCCGCGTGACGCGCGATCAGGGTAAGCGCGTCATCTTCAGCCCCGATGCCCTCCGCGTCGAGCACGGCACGGAGCCGGTCGCGAATGGCCCCAGGCCCGATCCGGCGAAAGTCCAGCCGCTGGAGCCGCGACATGATCGGCGCAGCGGTCGATTCGATCTTCTGCGGTTCGGTCGTGGCAAAGACAAACACCACGCGCGGCGGCGGCTCCTCGAGAATCTTGAGCAGCGCGTTCCATGCCTCGCGGGTGAGCATATGGGCCTCATCCACGATGTAGATCTTGTAATGGCCCTCCTGCGAGGCGGCATACATGGCCCGCTCGCGGAGGTCCCGCGCGTCGTCCACGCCGCGGTTGCTGGCGGCGTCGATTTCGACGACATCGAGACTGGCGCCGCCACTCCAGATTCGGATGCAGCTCTCGCAGACACCGCACGGGTCGCCAGCGGCGTCCCGATCAGGACAGTTGAGGGCCATGGCCAGGATCCGCGCGGCCGTGGTCTTCCCGACCCCACGGGGGCCCGTCAGCAGGTATCCATGGCCAATGCGATCCTGCGCGACAGCACCACGCAGGACAGCAGCGACGTGATCCTGCACCAGCAGGTCAGCGAAACGCTTGGGACGGTAGCGACGGGCGAGGCTGATGGTCATGGGAAAGAAAGTGCCCCAGGCTCCCCGAAGCGACACCGGACATCGCTTAGCGCTGCTACCGGCGAGGTCCTGACGCGGTTCGCGCGCCAGCGCCCTTCGGACCTGGGGCACAGGAAATATAGCCGGGCCAGGGGGACGGCGGAAGGCTGCACGCTGGGCACTTTGCGGGCTGCGCGCTCCGCATGGCGCCTCACTCCAGAACCGCCCGCTGATGCTGCTGCATCCGGCGCAACTCCCATGTTTCAGCCACCACGCCTCCGAGCAGAAAGACCAGTGCGGTGTAGTAGACCCAGAGCACGAACAGGACGGCGGCGCCGATGTCGGCATTGCCGGCGGCCGCCCGCGCCGTGGCAAAATTGGCCAGGTAGAGCGCATAGAGCCGCTTGGCGAGCTCGAACATGATCGCCGTGAAGCAGGCAGCGAGCATCGCCGACAGCCACGGCAGCTTCCGGGCCGAGGCAAACCGATAGAGCACAAAGAAGAGCGAGATCGAGAATGCGACCGTCACGATCTCGCTCAGGATCCTGCCCCCGGCCGTCAGGAAGAATTGCAGGACCGGCGACGTGGTGAAGCCGCGCGAATCCAGCAGCGCGATCCCGGCGGTGAGCGCCGCGTTGAGCAGGAAGAGGGTCAGGGTGAAGACGACCATGCTCACATCGCGCAGCTTCCCGCGGGCCCAGGCAACCAGGAAGTTGCGCCGGGGCTGGGGTCGCAGGCCAACATCGAAGATGTGGTTGAGCGACGTCCGCACGCCGGCGAACAGCCGGGTGCTGAACCAGATGAACGTCGGAATGGCGTAGAGGGATATCGTCTTGCTGTTCTTGGCCACTCCGGTCAGCAAGTCCTCAACCAGCTGGAAGGGATCACCCGCGGCCCCGAAGTGGGGCGGCATGAAGGCATGGAAGATCTCGCGGGGATTGGGACCGCTGCCGGCCACCGCCTGCAAGACCTGGGTGAGCCCGATCAACAACAGCAGGACAAACGGAACCGCCGCGAGCAGCGCATCGAACGTGACCCCGCTGGCCAGGAAGGGCACGCTGCTCTCATCGGCTGCCTGCAGCACCCGCCAGATGAAGCCGAGTGGCGAGCGGTACCAGTCGCCCTTTCTTCCGGCGCTCAGCCCTTCGGTTCCTCAGGCATGGCCGGCGCCGCCTCCCGGCGGCGCCGGGAGCGCGCCTCGGCCAGCCGACGCTCGATTTCCTCCCGGGGTGACGGCTCCGGGACGGGCATCGGCGGCGCAGGGGTCGCCTCGTCCAGCTCGTCCTCAAACTCATCGATGGCCGACTCGGCGGCGCTGGCGACACGCCGCCCCGACCCAAAGCGCTCCACCAGCTCGTCGACGCGTTCCTCAGTGGCCGCTCGCAGTCGGCGGAGGCGGCGCTGCAGCGTCCGTCGAGTCTCCTCCCCGCTACGTGGCGCGTAGAGCAGCGCCATGCCGGCGCCCAGGAGCGCCCCCCAGAACAGCCACTTGGCCGACGAGTCGCTGCGCTCGACGAAGACTACTTCGGTTGGCTTGCCGCGGTGCATGTCGCCTCCTATTCGCCGGCGTCGGCATCGTCCGTCGCGCGCACCAGCACCTTCTCCAGCGCCGCATGATGCTGCAGGGGCGCCGTGACGGTGCGATCCACAAGATCGGTGGTGCCATTCACGTTGAGTTGTTCGAAAAGAAAAGCGAACGTCCGTTCGAGATCACGTGCAATGGCCGTGCGGACCTCGGCAGGTAGTGCCCAGAGTTCCTGCTTGAAGGGCCCAATGGCCTTCTTGCGGGTCTTGTAGTAGAACTGTTCGTCCGTGTCACTTGCCTTCCGCTCGCCGGCCGCGTGCTCATCCAGCCAGACGTACATCCGCCGCCGAAGCTCGGCAGGGAGGCTGGGATGGTCAAACACGATGTTCTGAAAATTGGTGGCCAGGTGGATCTCGGCGGCCTCCACCCTGGGGAAATTGCCGAAGGCATTGCTGGGCAAGGTGCTCGCACCATGCTGGACCGCCCCGGCCAGCGCGTAGTCCTCGCGCGCCACGCGCGAAAGGTCACGCAGCGCGTCGAGGTCCAGCTTCACCTCCGCGATGGATCCGTCCGCCAGGACGACACCGCCATGTGACGTGCCGGTCTGCACCGAGATCTTGCTGATGCCGGCCTCGACGCCGAGCCGCTCGCACGCCCGGGTATACCCGTCCATGAACGCGCGCAACTCCGCGACCGTGCTGTTCTTGTGGCCGACTTCGCCGATTTCCGCACCGACCGACACCGTGACGCCCTCGGGCTCCCGCTCACGAATGAACCGGGTGATCTCAGCCGCGCGCTCGTAATTGTCCTGCTGCTGCTCGGCCAGGCTTGGGCGCTCCAGGTCGACGAGCGTGGACGTATCGACATCGATGTTGTAGAAGCCGGCCGCAACCTCCTCGGCGATCAGCTTCTTGACTTCGCCGACTTCCTTCTCGGGATCGGCGGCGTACTTGGCGGCGCTGACCTGACAATGGTCTCCCTGAATGAAGAGTGGCTGGCGAAAGCCCTCCCGCAGCGCGGCGCCGATCATCACTGCCACGTACTCCGCCGGACGCTGGTCGGTATAGGCAATTTCCGAACGCGCAATCTCGACAATCAGGGCGCCAACCTTGCCCGCCCTGGCCGCACGAAAGACCGCACGCCCGGAGTCGTATGCCATGGTCCGAATGTTGATCGCAGGCACGGTAAAGCCGGCGCCCTCACCCCGGCCGCGCGCCATGTAGAGCTCGTGAATCGACGCGGGCCGCACGCCCTGCACCTGGCCGATTTCCCACAGCAGCCACCGCGCCGCCTCCCGGTCGTCGTCCCCGCCGAAGACCGCGCGCCAGACCAGACGATCCATGGCGTCGGACCGAAGTACCGCCGGATCTTCCACCACCACCCCACCGGGCACAACACCGACGCCGTTCCCGAAGAGTGCCTTTGCCAATGCTGCCGTTTCAGTCGCCATACCGCTCCAACCTCTTTGCTGAAGATCCCCGCGGGCATGCTCGCCAAAGGTAGGCAGCCCGCACGGCGCGGCCAAGCGCCTAGGCCTCGTCGCCTGCCGACCGTGCCGAAATGGGCTCGTCGTAGCCCGCGCGCCCCATGGCGGTGTAGGTCAGCCGCTTCCCGAGCTCCACGCCCGGCTGGTCGAACGGGTCGATGTTGTACCAGATGCCCGCATAGCCGCACGCCACCTGGAAGAACATGAGCAGCTCCCCAAACGTCTCGGCGTCGAGCACGGGCAGCGTCAGGGTCATGTTGAGTCGACCCATGCGCGCCAGGGCCGAAGAGGTGGCCTCCAATTCGGCCCGGAGCAGCTCCTGCAGCGTGTGCCCCCGAAGGTATTCCTGTGCCTCGGGCGCGCCCTGGGGCACCGGGATGGTCACGTCCACCGCATGGTGCTCCACATCGATGAACGTGATCGCCTTGTCGTATGGTCCTTCCATGAAGAGCTGGACCTGACTGTGCTGGTCCGTGGCTCCGACCGCGCCAATCGGTGTCGGGCCGGCATTGATAAGTTCGCCCCGGCGATCCAGGCGCTTGCCGAGACTCTCGGCCCAGAGCTGCCGGTACCATTCGGCAAACTCGCGCAGCTGGTCCGCATACGGCATGACGACATGAATGCGCGCTCCATGCCAGGTGTCCGCCGCCCACAACATCGCCGCATAGAGCGCCGGCGCGTTGGCCAGCAGGTCATCCGTCTCAGCGCGGTCTATCGTCCGGGCCGCACCCCGGAGCAAGGCCTCGATATCGATGCCGACCAGGGCGGCCGGCAGCAATCCCACGGGTGAGAGCACGCTGTAACGGCCACCGACGTCGGCCGGCACTGGCAGCGCCGGTATTCCCTCATCGCGGGCGATCTGCCGCAGCGCCCCCTGCTCCGGGTCGGTCGTGAAGACGAGATGCCGGGTCGCGGCCGCTCCCAGTGCCTCCTCGAGCCACTGCCGCACGACGAGATACTGCGCCATCGTCTCGCCAGTCCCGCCGGACTTGCTCACCACGTTCACCAGCACGCGCCTGGGATCGATCCGGTCCAATGTTGCACGAACGGTCACCGGGTCGACGTTCTCGAGCACCGTAAGGCGCGGAAAGAATTCCCGCGCATCATCATCCAGTTCGTTCCAGGCCGGCAGCTTCAGCCCGTTCAGGAGCGCCTTCGTTCCCAGCGCGGAGCCGCCGATTCCAAGCACCAGCACGTGATCATGCGCCTGCCCCATGCCTTCGGCAAAGTTGAGGATCTCGCGCACCGTCTCTTCCTGGTGAACCAGCCCATAGAAGCCGTACTCGCCCTCCTTGCGGCGGGCGCGGAGTTCCGACTGGACCTTGGCAAAACGCCGGGCCAGGTCAGCGAGACGGTTGCGGGACAGGCCACGCTGCCCGTCGATGCCGCCATCGAGCGCATCCTCGAGCATCCGAGCGTAATGCAGCTTGATCACGTTACCTCCACAACAAGTCCATCGTACGCGGGCGCGATTCCAGGGGGTAGCGATAAAGCGAGGTCCGCATGCCCGGTCTCATGAGTCAGGTGGGTCAGGTACGTGCGGGCCGCACCCACCTCGCCCGCTACGGCGATCGCTTCGTCGATGCTCAAGTGGGTGGGATGCGGACGCCGCCAGAGCGCATTGAGGGCAAGCGTCGTCACCCCCTGCAGCGCCAAACACGCGGCAGGCGGCACCGCCTTCGCATCTGTAATGTATGCCAGCCGGCCAAATCGGTAACCAAAGACTCGCATCGGGCCATGTTGAAACGCCACGGGCAGTACGCTGAGGCCTGCGATCTCCACGGGCTCACCTGGCTCGAGCGGGTGCGCCTCCAGTCGCGGCTTCGATGTTCCCGGCAGCGGTCGAATGTCGTCATCGAACACGTAAGCAAATGAACGTCGCAACCGGTCCATGGTTTCTGCAGGTCCATAAATCGGCAGCGGGTTGCCCGATCGTGCCGAGAACGCGCGCAGGTCGTCCAAGCCGGCGATGTGGTCGGCGTGCTCGTGAGTAAACAGCACGGCGTCGATCCGGGTGATCCCGTCACGAATGAGCTGCAGCCGAAGCTCGGGTGGCGTATCGATCAGGATGGCGCACTCGTCGGTCTCGACCAGCGCCGCCGACCGAGTCCGGTGATCACGCGGATCAGCCGATCGGCAGACGTCGCACCCGCATCCCACCTGGGGAATGCCAAATGACGTGCCCGTCCCGAGGAAGCGGAGTCGCACGGCTCAGACGATCTCCACCTTGAGGAGGTTCGTGGTGCCCGGCTGATCCCACGGCACGCCCGCCGTCACTACAACGCGATCACCCACCTCGGCAAGGCCGCGGTCCAACAGCCGCTGACGGGCCTCGGGCAGCATGTGTTCGTAGGTGGGATAGTGATCGGCCAGCGCAGGAATGACTCCCCAGACCAGCGCCAGCTGGCGAAACGTTTCCGGCTCGGGCGTGACGGCAAAGATCGGTACCGGTGGCCGGCAGGCAGCGACCATGCGCGCGGTGAAGCCGGACGACGTGAAGCAGACGATGCATGGTGTCCGCAGCAGCTCGGCCGCGGCGCAGGTGGCGACGGCAATCGCCGTCTCGGTGCGGGTGGCCGCGTGATCGGTGCCGCGTCGCCCGAACGCGCCCGCCGGATCGACGCTCCGTCCGGCCACGATATCGAGTGCGCTGCTTCGCGCGGGGCGCTCACGCTCGAGCTCATGCGCGATCCGGACCATGGCTTCAACCGACTCCTTCGCGAAGGCGCCGACGGCGGTCTCGGCGGAAAGCATCACGGCATCGGTACCGTCCAGGATGGCGTTGGCCACGTCGGAGACCTCCGCCCGAGTTGGCCGGGGCGCATGCACCATGCTTTCGAGCATCTGGGTCGCGGTGATGACCGGCTTGTGCGCAAGATTCGCCTCGCGAATAAGCCGCTTCTGCGCCAGCGGCACCTCCTCGAAGGGAAGTTCGACCCCAAGGTCACCGCGCGCCACCATGATGGCATCCGCTGCCGCGATGATGGGTCGCAGATTCTTGAGCGCCGTGTCCTTCTCGATCTTGGCGATGAGCTTGATGCGCTTGGGGATCAGGCGGCGCATCGCCTCGAGATCCTCTGCCCGACGCACAAATGACATCGCGATGTAGTCGACGCCGAGCTCGGCAGCCCGCTGGGCCTCCTCGCGATCCCGATCGTTGATGGCCGGAGCGCTGACCTCGGCACCAGGCAGATTGATGCCCTTGCTGCTTCGAAGCTCGCCGCCATACAGCACCTTGCCGCGAACCCGATCGCCATGCACCTGTGTCACTTCCACGACCAGCAAACCATCGTCGAGCAGGACTCGCGATCCTACAGAGACGTCCCGGGCGAGCGCATCGTAGGTGGTCGGAATCTCGGCTGGCGACGCAGTCTCCTCCGGAGCGAAGGTGACCAGTTCGTCGGTGGTGAGCAGCCGTGGCGCAGCCAGACGGCCGACCCGGATCCGCGGACCTTGCAGGTCTACCAGGATGGCGGCCGAGGCGCCTGCGGCCGCTCGGTCCTTGAGCACCGCTTTCAGGTCCCTGATCCAGCGATCACGGATCTCGGGCGTGCCATGGGATGTATTGACCCGGACCACGTCAACGCCTGCATCCAGCAGGCTCCGCATCGCGTCGGGCGTTTCCCAGCTTGGGCCGAGCGTGGCGACAATCTTGGTGCGGCGGTAGGTGGTACGGCTCACGAGCGCTCCGGTTAGTCTGACGGGTGGCGGCGCCCGCAGTTTAGTCGGATCGGAGTTGCGTTGCACGGCCATGAATAATCGTGGCGCGGCCGCAACGCCTGCGGCCCCGGCCAGTGCCACAGCCGATGGCTTGGGGTCCGGAAGTACTGGACCGTGACCACAGCGCCTGAGGTAAAAGCATGTTTCACTCTGGCCCCGGACTTGCAAAATCCGGCCCCACGCGGTCAATCCCCCGCTTCCCGGATCAATGATGACGTCGCAACGAATGCAGCGCCACGTGCTGACCGTGGGCCTGGAGGACTTCTTCCAGGTGGACGCCTTCGACCGTCTGATCGAACCGCGCCAGTGGTCCCGGTTCGAACGGCGGCTGGAGCGGAGCACCGCGCGCACCCTTGAACTGCTGGATGCATCGGGTACCCGGGCCACGTTCTTTGTCCTGGGCTGGATTGCCGATTTCGTGCCCGAGCTGGTGCGGGCCATTGCCGATCGCGGCCACGAGATCGCCAGCCGGGGCTACGATCATCGCAGTGTGAGCACGCTCGACCCGGCATCGTTCCGGGAAGACCTGACTCGCTCACGAGAGGCGATTGAGCGGGCGGCCGGTGTCCGGGTGCTGGGGCACCGCGCCGCCCGACTCTGGTACCATCCGGTCAACCTCTGGGCTCTCGACGTTCTCGCCGCCGAGGGATACGCCTACGACTCGAGCCTGGCGCCGTTCCTTCGCCGGTTTGCGCACGACCCGTGGAGGCGGCACTGTCATCCGGTCCAGACTGCACATGGCCCCATCTGGGAGCTGCCGGTCAGCACCACCAGGGTCCTTGGCCAGGCCGTGCCGATCGCAGGCGGCAACTATGTGCGGCAGCTCCCCTCGAAGTTTATCGACCGCCGGATCGACCGCTGGATGCGCGAAGAGCCGGCCCCTTTTGTGATGTATTTCCACGTCTGGGAACTGGATCCCGAGCAACCACGTGTCGCGGCTCCGCTGCTCCAGCGCGTGCGGCAGTATCGGAACCTGGACCGGATGCGGGACTTTCTCTCCCGCTGGATCAGTTGCCAGCCTTTTGGCACCGCGGCTGCACTGCTGGATATTGAACAGCCGCGGCTGCGCTCGAGCCCGGCGTCCCAGGGGGTGCCACACGTCACTCTTCCCGCCCCTGCCGGGCCGACCCTGACGCCCGTCACCGTCGTGGTGCCGTGCTTCAACGAAGCACACTCGCTGGGCTCACTGGCCAGCAGGCTCGATGCGCTGCAGCGAACGCTCGGCCATCAGTACGCCTTGTCGTATGTCTTCGTGGACGACGGAAGCACCGACCAGACGTGGTCAGTCCTTGAACGGCTCTTCGGCAGCAGGACCGACGTGAACCGGGTGCGCCTGCCGCGTAACCAGGGCATCGCAGCGGCGATCAGGACTGGCGTGCTGCGCGCTCGCACCGAAATCGTCTGCTCGATTGACGTTCGCTGCAGCCACGATCCCATCGTCCTGGGCACAATGCTTCCCTGCCTGCGTGACGGCGTGGACATGGTAACCGCATCTCCGTACTACGTGGACGGCGCCGTGCGAAACATGCCAGCCTGGCGTCTGGGGCTCTCGCGCGCCCTGTCGCGCCTGTACGGCCTCCTCCTCGGCAGCCGCATCACCAGCTACACCAGTTGCTTCAGGGTGTACCGGCGAAGCCAGGTGGCGGCCTGCCGGGCGGATCGGGGTGGTGATCTCGGGATCACAGAGCTGCTGGGACGGATGTTGCTCGCCGGCGGGAACGTTGTCGAGGTGCCCGCGGCGCTCGAGGTACCAGTAGTCGCCCAGCCGAAGCTGAAGCTGGCAGGAACGATTGCCGGCCATCTCGGGCTTTGTGGTTCGCTGCTGGGCCTCCGGGTTCGATTGGCTGCACGTGAAGCTGCGCGGCGCGTGTCGGGCATGACACCAAGCCGGGTGCGCCAGGTAACGGTCAGTGGCGCTCCCTGAGATCGCGGCGCCAGTCAGCGGCTCATGGAGAACGTTCCCGTCGACGCTGGCCAGCCGATCGATGGGCAGGGGGTCGGGCGCACTTTCCAGTAGCTTTTCCACATTCCATTGGCCCTTCACCTCATTCCAGGTTTCACTGATGGAGGCTGTGTGGAAAATTGCTGGCACGGCGAGGCTAAGCACATCCGCAACTTCACCGACTCATGCAATCGGCCTCAAGTATAACATTATCATGCGCAGAGGAAGTCCACTACTCCCAATGTTATAGCCGGCGTCCTCTATCCTCAATTCTTGGATTTCGACAGTGTCGCCAGTGTTGCCTTGTGGTGTCAGTGGTTGGCTTTTTCCACGCCCTCCACACGCGGCGGAACACCCGCAGGGCCATCCACAATCGATTGTTCAAAGTCTCGGGAGAAGCTGAACCGGGCCGAACCGCCGAGCCAGTATTCCGCCACCCATCGTATGGGAGAGCGCAGCAGCGCCGTCGCCATGATGCCCGTGCCAGAGACCCGCAGGCTTCCAACCACGTGGCGACGGCTGAGGGGCTCACTGTGAACCTGAACCCGCCAGTGAGGCGGCTGGCCAACCAGCTCCCAGAGCTCGTCGGCTGTGCCCGCTGGCATCTCGGCGGCGAGGTTCCCTTCCCAGACCAATCGCGATTCATCGATCTGGGCCCGCACCAGGCGCTGACCGGTCAAGTCGTCGACATCGAGCTCGGCCTCGAACTGCAGCACCTCCGCCGAGCGCGCCAGATCGCCAGCCGCTCGAAGGTCTCCCTCGGTGGTGAAAATGACGGCTGGCAGCCCCCCGGCCGCTGTGCGCACCTGCCAGACCAGCACGCTGACCGGCCTGTCCTTGTGTCGCTGCCTCTTATGGCCCGTCCGGCTCGAGTCGGCCTGCCAGAGGCAGATGGACGAGGGATACCAGTCTCGGAGCGAGTCCGCGGCCTCTACGGCCCTCCCCAGAACCGGACCCAGGCTACCCGCGGCGGAGGCCGGCACGGGATGGTAGGCCTGAAACGGTGTGCGCTGGAGCAGGTCGGGTGCAATGAGAAAGTCGACACAGAGGCCGGTACGGAGGCCGTACAGCACCCAGCTGGTGGCGCCCTGGGCCTGGACGACAAAGGGCAGGACCAGGAGCACCAGCAGCGCCCCGATCCTGCCCCCTGCGCGCCCAGAAGATGGGCGGTCTTCGCTCACCCCCGACCCGCCTGCGCCACGGCCTTCTTCAGCGCATCGTACGCCTTGGGATCGAGCGCGCCGAACTGCATGTTTCGATAGGCGACCCGTCCGGAGGGATCGATGACGAACACTGTCCGCCGGTTGTATCCGCTGGAGCCGGCGCTCCCATATCGCCTGGACACCTGCTGGCGCGGGTCGCTCAGCAACGCGAAGGGCATCCCGATGCTCTGGGCAAAGCGCTGGTGCGACTCCACCGAATCAACGCTGATGCCGACCACGACAACATTGTCGCCAAACAACTCGCTGTACCGGTCGGTAAACTGCTGCATTTCCGCGGTGCAGCCGCTGGTGAAGTCCTTGGGATAGAACGCAACGACCACGGTCTTGCCGCGCTGACTCGCCAGGGCAAAGTCGGCATCCACACTCCCAATCGAATCGCGCGTGGCCCAAGCCAGGCGGAAATCCGGAGCCATCTGCCCGACGTCTGGTCCGCCCACGAGCATCGCCGTCGGCGGGCCCTTATCCTGCGCCGCGGCCGGCGCGGCGACCAAGCCTGCAAGCGCCACGGTTGTGATCAGCCGTCTCCACATCATTCAGTCCCCTCCTGCTGGTGTTGGCGCCCGCTGGCCTGCTGCAGCGCCGCAGTGACATTCTGATTTCCGCCCAACCCGGTGTAGATGACCCGCCCACTCCGGTCGGCTATCACGATGAAGGAAGTCGCCGGAGGATCCCAGGCACTGGCCGCGGTGCCCGCGTCGTCGTAGAGCACTTCAAAGGGCGGATGTTCCCGCCGGATATAGTCGCGCACTCGTTGCTTCGAGTCGCCGACCGTGACGTTGATACCGATGAAATCGACAGCGTCGCCGAAAGTCTCGTGGGCCGCCTTCAGCTTGGGCAGCATGGCGGCGCATGAGGTGCACCACGTGGCCCAGAACTCGATCAGGACTGGCCGGCGGCCGAAGACCGCGCCGAGATCCCGGTCCGCGCCGTCCAGATCGTGTACCACCAGCCCGGCAAGCTGATCGCCCACGGCAATGCCGGCTTGGTCCTGCCCCAAAGCAGGCGATGCCGCGGCAACGACCATCGCCAGCAACAGGCCGCTCACCCGCCCGCCCCTCATGCCGACACCGCGCCAGGCACCGCGTCCGGGTCCCCAGCGGGACGGTAGCGGTGCGCGACGTAATCTTCGAGAATCACCAGAAACTCCGGTACGATATTGTCACCACGTAATGTGACGGCGAGTCGCCCATCGATGAACACAGGTGCCTTGGGTTCTTCGAACGTTCCGGGTAGCGAGATACCGATGTTGGCATGCTTGGACTCGCCCGGGCCGTTCACCACACAACCCATGACGGCCACCTTGAGTTCCTCGACCCCCGGCCGCTCCGAGCGCCACACCGGCATCTGGGCCCGCAGGTAGGACTGGATGTCCATCGCCATCTGCTGAAAGAAGGTGCTGGTAGTGCGCCCGCAGCCAGGGCAACTGGTCACCTGGGGGGCGAAGCTGCGGAGGCCCATGCTCTGCAGGATCTGCTGCGCGACCTGGACCTCCTCAGTGCGGTCGCCACCTGGCGCCGGCGTGAGTGAGACGCGAATGGTGTCGCCGATACCCTCCTGCAGCAGGATGGCGAGACCAGCGGTGCTGGCCACGATGCCCTTCATGCCGAGCCCGGCCTCCGTCAGGCCGAGATGCAGCGGGAAGTCGCACCGGCCCGCCAGCATGCGGTACACATCCACCAGGTCCTGCACACCGCTGACCTTCGCGCTGAGAATGATACGATTGCGTGGCATGCCGGCCTGCTGCGCAAATGCGGCGCTCTGGAGCGCGCTCTCGACCATTGCTTCCATCGTCACGGCACGCGCGTCGCGCGGACGCGGCGAGGCCGCGTTCGCGTCCATCATCTCGGTCAGCAGGGACTGGTCCAGCGATCCCCAGTTCACGCCGATGCGGACCGGCTTCTCGAAGCGGAGGGCGACGTCGAGGATGGCCCCGAAATGCTGGTCCTGCCGCTTGCCACCGACGTTG
Source organism: uncultured Gemmatimonadales bacterium (assembly GCA_963798915.1). GTDB lineage: Bacteria > Gemmatimonadota > Gemmatimonadetes > Gemmatimonadales > GWC2-71-9 > CAMLHP01. The sequence continues at coordinate 472,191 of CAWCVB010000006.1, forward strand.
CCAGGATTGATGCGATACTTCGCCAGGGCGCGGGCGCATTCCGGATGGCGGGTCAACAGCAGGTGGCCGTTGTAGTGGAAATCGCCGACGATGGGCACGGCGAGTCCAAGACCATCGAGGTGCTCGACGATGCGCGGCACCGCCCTCGCGGCGGCGTCGTTGTTCACGGTCACCCGCACCAGTTCGCTCCCGGCACGCGCCAGCGCGAGCACCTGCTGAACCGTCGCCTCGGCGTCGGCCGTATCGGTGTTGGTCATGGACTGGACCACAACCGGGTGGCTGGAGCCAATCTGCACGCCGCCAACGGCGACGCTTGGCGTCTCGCGCCTCAACTGAGATGGCATGACGGAAATATAAGGGGATGGCCCGGCGAGCGATCAGCGCAGGCATTTCTCCACGAACGCGCGGATCGGCTCTCGCACGTCGTAATAGATGGCCATGGCATGCCCGGCACCGGGCGAGATCTGCACCTCGACATGGGCATGCCCCTCGCTCCAGCGGCGCGCATTCTCTGCCCCGTCGAATGGATCCGCTTCAGAGGAGGCAAGCAGCGCCGGCCAGCCTCCACTCGCAACAGAGGCCTGGATGCGCTCAACCGCGTCGGCTCCGTGCGCCAGGGCGCCGGCCGCGCCCAACGTCACGACTCCCAGGAGACCGTCCACGCGGGGCGCCGCCAGCAGCACGCCGGTGCCGCCCACGCTGCCACCCACCAGCAGCAGTGAGGGCGCGATGAAGTTTTGCGCCGCGCCCCAGGCCGCCACCCGGACAATGTCATCGGCGATGAGGGGAAAGCGCACCCGTTCGGCGCTCGCCATGAACGCCGTGCCGAACGCGCCAGCGGTGAAATCCTTCGGGGTGTCCACCACCAGCGGCCGAGCCAGGCCATGGATGGAGGCCCCATGCCCGCGCTCATCGAATGCCAGCGTCGCCAGTCCCAGCTCATGCAGATCCTGGACGAGGGGCTCGAAACTATGCCGGTCGGAGGGATACTGATGGGCCAGCACCGCGAGCGGCCAGGATCGGCCCGGCGAACGCGCCGGATAGCGGAGTTCGCCGGCCAGCACCAGATCATCTTCCGCCCGCACCGACATGCTGATGGGGGCGAGGGCGGGCTCCATCTCAGACGATCCCAAGCTGCGAGAGCAGGCGCCGGTAATCGACGTCGGAAACAAGGCCCTTCTGGTGAAGCGGATCGATGGCCGCCATGATATCGGCCCGCGAGCCATCAATCCGCCGATCGCGGAGCTCCGAGACCATGCGGGCAAATCGATGTTCATACTCGTTCGGCTTGATTTCGCCGTTCGCGCGCTTGGTCGAAAGGCGCTCGAGTTCCTCCGCCACCCGGGCGGGAGAAATCGGCTTGAGGGCTCCCTGCTCATCTGACATCTGCTGCTCCTTGACCGGTGACATGACCGACGGACGTGCACAAAGCTGCCCGGACACGGGCCCGGGCGTCAACTCTGCTGGGACTGGGATCAGGCGGTGCGCTGACGGCGGGGCTCGGCGGCATCCGGATCGTCCGCGCGGGTGCGCAGGTCGGAAGTGTCGCCGCGCGACCAGCCGCCCCGAAACTCGAAGTGGCGGGTGTCGAGGAGACGATCGCCGAGCACGACAGTGCCGGTGAGTTGCAGGTGCCAGAACAGCATCCGCGCCCCCACCTCGGCAGCCGGCGTCCACACGCCCGGCTGTACTGGGGGATACAGATGCGCATACTCGGCTCTGAGACGTGCTTCGCGGATCGTGGAGTCCATTGAGACCCCTCGGCCAGAGGATGTGGCGATCACGACGAAACGCTGGACGGCTGGACCACTCACTATACGGGAGCCCGGCCGTCCGGTAAAGGGGCCTTCACTCGCTGATCACCACTTTGCCCCCGCCTTGCCCGCGCCGCAGGAGTAATGCCAAGGGGAGCGCCACGGCAAAGAGGATCGCTATGAGGTACAGAACGTGATCGTAGGAGAGCACGGCGGCCTGCTGGCGGATGCTCCGAGCGAGGAGTGCCAGCGCGCGCAGCCGGGCGTCGTCCGCCGACGCCCCGAACCGTTGCATCGCACCCGTGGCGCCCCTAAGCCACTGTCGGGTCACGGGATCGAAGGCGGTGACATGAGCGGTGAGGAGGGCGAAGTACCGGGCGCTCCCCCGGGAAACCTCGGTGGCCGCGATGGCAATGCCGACGCTGCCCGCCACCTGCCGGACCACGTTGTACAACCCGGTGGCCGCCGTCAGCCTCGGCTTCTCTATGGTGGCCAGGGCGGCGGTACTGAGGGGCACGAACAACAGGCTGAAGCCGAATCCCTGCCACACCTGGGGCCAGAAGATGTCCCAGAACCCGCTCACGGACGTCATCCGGGAGAGGTCCCAGAAGGAGTATGTGCTGACAATCAGACCGACGAAGACCATCGCCCGGGGTCCCAGCCGGTTGTACAGGCGGCCGGAAATCGGCATGGCCACCGCCATCGCAAGGCTGCGCGGCATCAGGGCCAGGCCCGACTCGAAGGCGCTGTAGCCCAGGATTGTCTGGAGGAAGAGCGGCAGAATGAAGAGACTGGAATACAAGCCGAGGCCGAGAATTCCGCCCACGGCGGTCGCAGCGGTAAAGGGGCCGTTGCGCAGGAGGCTGAGGTCCACAGCTGGTCTGCGAGTGCGGAGCTCGTGCCAGACGAACAGGAGCAGTCCCACGGCGGCGGCCAACCCGAGCATCACGATGAATCGAGACTCGAACCAATCCTTGCCTTCCCCCTTCTCCAGCATGAGCTGCAGCGCGCCCAGCCCAAGCGCGAGCAGCGCGATGCCGGTCCAGTCCATGCCGCCACGTTTGCGCTCGAGAAAGGGCGGGTCGTGAATGAATCGCTGCACCAGGAAGAAGTTGAGCACCCCGATGGGCAAGTTGATGTAGAACACCCAGGGCCAGCTGTAGGTGTCGGTCAGCCAGCCACCGAGCGTCGGCCCCAGCGCCGGCGCGATGACGACCCCCATGCCGTAAACACCCATCGCCATCCCCTGCTCTTCGGTTGGGAAGCTCTCGCGAAGGATGGCCTGCGAGACGGTCATCAGCACGCCGCCGCCCATGCCCTGCAGCACCCGAAACACGACGATCACCTCGAGGCTCCGGGCGAGGCCACAGAGCATCGAGGCGACGGTGAACAGGACCACCGACATCTGGTACATCCGCTTGCGGCCAATCTGCTCGGCGAGCGTGCCGAGGATCGGCATGATGATGACGTTGGAGAGGATGTAGCCAGTGACGACCCAGGCGATCTCCTCGATGGAAGCGCCGAGGGTTCCCGCCATGTCCGGGAGGGCAACGTTGACGATGCTCGAATCCAGCACCGCCATCATAGTGCCGGTCATCACCGTGACCGCGACGACCCACTTGTTGACTCCGGACTCGACGCTCACGTGAGGACGGGCCTGCGGAAGTGCGGGGACATTCTGGAATAAAGGACGGACGGGCCGGACAGGACAGACCCGAAGCAGAAACGGTCGGCGAGCCGGCCAGGCGCGGGAACCGGCTGGCGAGCTGGGCGGTTCAACGGTCCGGCGGACGTGCGCATGGTGCGTGAGTTCCGCCACCTGCCATGCCTCGCGAGGGAGCCGCTATCGTGCGATTTCAACTCCTGCTTCTTGTTGGTGGACTGGCGACGGTCTCGGCGGCATCGCGCCGCGGTGCGGGGCTGCCGGGCGCTCCGGCACCTGATTCCGTGGTGTACCGAATCGTTCCTGCCAGTCACTTTGATGTGGTGACCGGGAAGGGCGGACTTTTTGGCTTTGCCGGCCACCGACATCGGATTCGGGCCGGTGAGGTGAACGGGGAGGCTGTCTACTACGCCGACTCACTCGGCCTGTCCCACGTGGAGGTTTCTGTTCCCGTCACCTCCCTGGAAGTTCTGACTCCACGGGACACGGCCGAAGTGCGCAAGGTACGGCACACGATGCTCACCGACGTGCTCCACCCCGAGCAGCACCCACGGGTCAGCTTCTCCGGCCAACTCACCTCGCTTCATCGCGACGAGGCAAGCGTATTGGCCACGCTGACGCTCGAGGGCGTCAGCCGGACCATTCCTGTCATGGCCACGGTCCACATTACTCCGTACTCGCTCCTGGCCACGTGCCGCTTCACAGTCAAGCAATCGGATTTCGGCATCACGCCGTTCAGCGGTGGACCGATGGGAACCGTCAAAGTTGCAGATGAAGTGACGTTCGAAATCGAGGCAATGGGGGTGAGAGAGTAGCCGACTGGGTGGCGCACAGCCAGCGGCATCCTGCCTTTCCCGCCTGGCCTGCCCGTCCTGTCTATTCCGGTTGCCGGATCGGTCCTGCGATCCGTTCGCGGTCGAGAAACTCGCTTCGCAGTATGGCAATGCCATCGACTGCCACCCGAATCCCGCTGCCGGGTAGCGATGCTACACCGACGATCGTGATGGCCGGCGGAGGCGACTCGGTGAAGAGGGCGGCCGCGGTTTGCTGGACCGTGCGTGCGGCGGTGGAGTCCATATCTGCGACGTAAAAGGTGAGCTTCACCACGTCGCCGGGGAGACCGCGACCGGCACGGACGACCCGCAGCAGGTTGCCCACGCTTTGCCGGGTCTGCAGCTCCAGATCGTCCGGGCCGATGAGGCGGGTGGCGCTATCAAGCGGCACCTGACCGGAGACGTACAGCACCAGCCCGCGTTTGACCGCCGAGCTGAAGCCGGGGATGGCTGGCACTGAGTCGGCGCCGACGGCAACCGCACCAACCGGCTGGACGGGGCCGGGAAATTGGCGGCGGGCGTTGGACTGCGCGCAGGCAGTGACGGCAAGGAGCATGGCGAGCGCGGTGAATCGGTGGTGAGGCATGAGTCGAGAGTCGGGGGTTGGGGTGGAGAGTCGGGAACCTGGAGTCGAAGGACGCAGCTGCGACAACAAGCGAAATCGGAGAAGTATGACGCTCCGTACCGGCCTGGCGACACGTCTCAGGGCCGTGACCCCGGCCGGCACACCAGCCCGAAGCTGTCTCCTCAGGTCTGCTTTGGCAATGTGGCTCGCCGCACAGGCTGCCCTGGCCGCGTTGGCCGCCCTGGAAAAGACGACGCCCACCCCTCGCGAGGTGGGCGTTGCCAGTCTGCGGTGAGCGGGCGCCACGACGTCCCGCTACGGCATGTTCAGCCGCACTCCGAGAACCCGCAGACATGGCACTTGACGCATCCTTCGGCGTATTCCAGCTGCGAGCCGCAGTCGGGGCACGCGCCTGAGAGGGTCTGCTGCAATCCTCCCATGACCAGCTGCTCCGCGCCGTGTGCCACCATGACTTCCTGAGGCACAGCCGTCCCACCGTTCGAGAGCAGCTCCTGCTGGATGCCCTGCTTTTCGTTCATCCACCGTTCGATCGCAATGCCGACCGCATCCGGGACGGACATGACCTTGTTGGGGCCAAGCCCGATGACACGATCGGAACTGATGCCCCGCAGCTGGCGGTGGATTTCCTTCATCGGGATTCCCGAACGCAGCGACAGCGAGATCAGGCGGCCGATGGCCTCCACGTCCGCCATGAGGGCCCCACCCGCCTTGCCCAGCGACATGAAGACCTCGAACGGCTGGCCCTTGTCGTCTTCGGTGATCGTGACGTACAGGGTGCCGAGCGGCGTCTCGACGCGACGGGTGGTGCCACGGAGCATTTCCGGCCGCGAGCGCTTCTGCCGACGGTTCAGGTTCTCCGCCTCAAGATCGTGCACCAGCCGCTTGAGGCGGTCATTTTCGGCCTGCACTTCCGCGAGCTCGCCGTGCACGTCCGCGGTCGCCCCGCGGGCCTCATGAGCGCTGGCGCGGCCGAGGTCCGCCCTGGCTTCGGCGCGGCCAGTGGAGGTTGCCTGTTCGTGAACCTTGCGCGCCGTGCTCCCGGTCGAGAGCACCTGCATGTCCCGGCTCCCGTCCCGGTACACCGTCACGCCCTTGCAGCCGAGGTGGAAGGCCAGCCGATAAATCTCCTCGACGTACTTCCTCGGTGGCATCGTGCGCAAAATTGCAGGTCTTGGAGATGGCCGAATCGTTGTATTCCTGGAAGGCCGCCTGCATGCGGATATGCCACTCGGGCTTGATGTGGTTGGCGGTCACGAAGACACGCTGCCACCTGGCCGGCACTTCATCGAAGCTGATATGTCCAGACTCGGCGATCTGCTGCATCAGCTCTTCGCTGTACCAGCCCTCCTGGCGGGCGATGGCCACGAAGTCCTCGTTCACATCGGGCATGAGGACGCCCGCCTGGTTACGCATGAACGCCACGGCGAAGAGCGGCTCGATGCCCGAGCTGCAGCCGGCGATGATGGAAATCGTGCCGGTAGGCGCGACTGTCGTCACGTTGCAGTTGCGGAGCTTCCGCATGGGGCGGATCCGGCGCCCCTGGGCGTCGCGAGCGCAGGATGCATCCGGACCCCAGATGCTCCGTTCCCACTCGGGGAACGGGCCACGGACGTCCGCCAGCCGCTCGGATTCGACCTTGGCCTCGTCATCCACGAACTTCTGGATCTTGCGGCCAAGGTCGACCGCCTCGTCGGAGTCGTACGCGATCCCGAGCCGGATGAAGACGTCCGCCAGGCCCATGACCCCCAGGCCGATGCGCCGGATTCGGTGGGCGAGCTCGGTGATCTCTGGCAGCGGGTATTGATTGGCGTCGATGACATTTTCCAGGAAGTGAGTCGTAAGGTGCACCACCTGGCGAAGCCGGGTCCAGTCGATGGCGCCGCCGCTCACGAAGGCACCGAGATTGATGGAGCCGAGATTGCAGACATCGTACGGCAGCAGGGGCTGCTCGCCACACGGATTGGTAGCCTCGTAGGCTCCCAGCGCTGGCACCGGATTGAAGTGATTGGCGCGATCGATGAAGAAGATGCCCGGCTCACCAGTCCGCCAGGCCCCATGAATCACCTTGTTCCAGACCTCCCGGGCGTCGAGCTGCCCGGTCACCTCGCCACTGCGAGGGTGAATCAGGTCGTAGGGCGTGTCGGCCTCGACGGCCGCCATGAACGCGTCCGTCACGGCCACCGAGATGTTGAAATTGGTGATCTTGGTGATGTCATCCTTGCAGTTGATGAACTCCATGATGTCGGGATGGTCCACCCGGAGGATGCCCATGTTGGCGCCGCGACGGGTTCCGCCCTGCTTGACCACGTCGGTCGAGGCATCGAACAGGGACATGAAGGAGACCGGTCCCGAAGCGACTCCCATGGTCGAACGAACGATGGCGTTCTTGGGTCGCAGCCGCGAAAAGCTGAAGCCGGTGCCCCCACCGGACTGGTGCACCAGGGCCATGGCACGGAGGGTATCGTAGATGCCACTCCGGCCGTTGGACAGCGCGTCATCAACCGGGAGGACAAAACAGGCCGACAACTGGCCGAGCGGCCGACCGGCATTCATGAGCGTCGGTGAGTTGGGCATGAACAGCCGGTTGGCCATCAATCCGTAGAAGGCATCCGCCAGGGCTTCCACCGCCCCGTCCGATGCGCCGTAGCGTCGATCCGGCTCGGCGATGGTGCGGGCGACTCGCGCGAACAGGTCTTCCGCCCGCTCCACCGGCTTGCCTGTCTCATCCTTGATGAGATAGCGCTTCTCCAGCACGGTGACAGCATTGGGCGACAGCGAAACCGGTTCCCGAGGAGTCTGGGAATGCATGCGGAGTCTCCACCTGCGGAAATTATGGAATGAATCAGTGCGCCGGTTGACGCACCGCGACGCTCACGAACCGTTTGTCGATCGAAGGATTCCCTGCCCCGAAGTCGCTGCGGTTTGACCGTCCGGCCAGCACAGAGGAACCAAGGCGCAAGCTAGGACAAATGGGCGGCGGGCACAAGACGTTCAAAAGTGGCGACGGGACGGGCAGTTTCGGTTTGCACATCACAAATGTGCGAGACTGAAGAAGCGGTAAAGATTCGGCATTCCACTTTCGGTGTTCCGCGCCTGGCGTTCAGCCTCCCATCCCCTGCCATTCCCCTCGCGCGTGACGTTCCGCCTGCATCACGTAGTGCCGCCACGTCGCCTCGATCCGTTGCGTCAGCGCCGCATCGACCGCCCGGACGATCCGGCCGGGGACGCCCATGACCAGCGAGCCGGCAGGCACGCGCATGCCCTCGGGCACCACCGCGCCGGCCGCGATGACGCTGCCCGTGCCGACGTGGACGCCGTTCAGCAGCACGCTGCCCATGCCGATGAGACATTCGTCTTCCACCATACACCCGTGCAGGATGACGCGGTGCCCTACCCCCACCCGTCGCCCGACCGCACACGGCACGCCCTCATCAACGTGGACGATGGTACCATCCTGGATGTTGGACTGATCACCGATGGTGATGGGGGCCATGTCTCCGCGCAGCACCGAACCATACCAGACGCTGGCCTGCTCGCCCAGCGTAACGTCTCCCAGCACCACGGCACCAGGGGCGACAAACGCTGACGGGGCAATCGAGGGTGCCCTGGAGCTGCCAGCACTCATCGCGATGCCGGAAAGGCCATCTGGGTCCACGCCCCGACGGCCGCACCATTCTGCTGTGCCGGGGTCCATTCCAGGCTCAGGGCAATGGTGCGCGCGGCACGGTCGAAGGTCCGATTGCCGGAGGAGCGCAACAGGCGGATATCCTCCGAGGCGCCGGACAGGCCTACGTAGATCCAGAATTCGGCCGGCCTTGCCACCCGCCGAACACCGCGCGGAAGGGCCACAAAGGGAGTCGAGAGCGGCCGCGGGCGAACATCAAAGCAGGCGGTGCCATCCCAGTCCGGGCCGGGCTCGCACGGGTCGGCGCTCTCGGCCGAGGCCACGGTTGGTGCGGCGGCCGCCGCTCCGAGCGGGGTGAGCACCGGTGCGAGGACGAGCGTGTCGTTGCGGTGCACGGAGACTGTTTCGGCAAAGAAGCGGAAGCGCGGCGCCGAGACGGCAATCACGTGACTGCCTTCGGCCAGCGGCGTGACCGCCGTGGTTGCGCGCTGCTCGTCGATGAGCACTTCCGACCCGGCCGGAAGATTCCGGATTCGGACAGCCCCGGAATCGGTATTGACCGGTGACGCTGAGGCGGTGGCCGGAGCGCCGCGAGAGGCGGTGTCCGGGGCGCTCGCGGGTGCGGCCGCCATTGGCCTGGCCGTATCGCCACCCGTGACACCGGCGCTTCCTGTATCCGGGGATCCTGCGCGCAGGGAGTCGGCGGGGATCGGTTTCCGGGCGAGGGCTGAATCAGCGGCCGGCGCCGGCGGCGCAGCGGCCCCCTGGCGTTGCCACATCCAGTATCCGGCCGCCGCCGCAGCCAGAAGCAAAATGACGAGCACCGGCCAGCCTGCGCCCCTTCCTCCCTTCATGGCGGCCGACCGGTTGGCCACCCGACGCGCTCCCGGCCGGGTCTCGGCTGTCCGGTCCCGCGGCAACGCACGCGCCTCCCCAGGAGGTCGCAAGGGTGGCGGCATGACCGGGGAAGCCACGGTCGGTGCGAGCGCGGGAGGTGCGACAGGAACGGATGCTGGGGCATCCTCGCCAGGAATCAGCACAATCGGGGGCCCCGACCGGGGCTTCATGCGCACCACGCTCGGCGCGACTTCCTGTCCCGCCAGTGCCGCTTCCAGCTCAGCCGCCGACTGCACCCGTTCCTCGGGCGACTTCGCCAGCAACTTCTCGATGACCGCGTACAGGGCCCGCTCATCATCATTGGCCAGTCGCGGGCGCGGCAGTGGCTCACTGACATGCTTGAAGCCAATCTGGAAGCCATCGTCTCCATCGAACGGCACCGCGCCGGTGAGGCACTGGAACGCGACGATCCCGAGGCTGTAAATGTCGCTGCGGAAGTCGGTGTCCTGCGCCCGAGCCTGTTCCGGCGACATGTAGCGGGGAGTGCCGATGGAGAGGCCGGTGCCGGTGAGCCGCTGCCGGGTCGCCGCCTTGGCAATGCCGAAGTCCGTCAGGACTGAACGCCCGAACTCATCGAGCATGATGTTGTCCGGCTTGATGTCGCGATGGACCACGCCATGCTCGGCGGCGTAGCCAAGGGCCGAACCCGCCTCCAGGAGAAGCCGGCGGATTTCAGCCGGGCGAAGGCGCCCATGTTCCTTGAGCAGATCGGAGAGCGTGCCTCCTCGCAGGAACTTCATGACGAAGTAGATCACCTGGCCCGCACGGCCGACGCGGTAGATGGGGATGATGTTCGGATGCTCGAGCCGCGCCGCGGTCCTCGCCTCGCGCTGAAATCGCTTGACGAACTCCTGGTCAAACGTGAACGCGGCCGGCAGCACCTTGATGGCGACATCGCGCTCCAGCGCCCGCTCGCGAGCCCGGTATACCAGTGCCATGCCTCCACGCCCCAGCTCCTGGAACTGGTCGTATTCCTCGGCGAGCGCCTCGCTCGCGAGATCGGCCTCGCTGGCCTGACCCGTGGCAAGTCGTCGCATCGGTGTGGTCGCAAACAGATCGAGCCCGCAGGCGGAGCAGAAGCGGGAGCCGTCCGGAAGGGCAGTGCCGCAATGGGTGCAATGCATGGACTCGAAGCTACCGGGCCCCAAGAACGGGCGTCAAGCGCCACTGCGGAACGTCGGCCCGCTCTGGCGGAACGCGATACGCAGCTGGGCCCAGCACCCTCCCGCAACCCGCAACGGATGCCGGGTTGCGATGCCTAAATACAGGAACGAGTCGTGGTTGCACCGTGGCAATGTGAGGTGTCAGCGAGGTCACCACCTTGGCACACCGGATGCGCAATGGCCATGCAATCACCACCCGGAGACTCATGTGGTTCCGATGCACACTGTCGTATTCGGCCAGCAGAAATTGCAGAATGCGCTGCGCGGCTCAGAGCGTCACGAGCATCCGCTTGGCTACGGTTTCGTCCTGCACGCACGGAAGCGTGGCCGGCGCATGGCGCTGGGCGTGATCACACCGGGAGGAGAGAGCCTTGCCCTGACGCCGCGGCTGCTGGCAGGGCTTGCGCGCCGGCCGCTCTGGCTCTACGGGACAGCGGCAGTCGCGCTGGAGGCGGGCGACGCGCTGACCGGCCACCCGGCAAGGAACATGAACGATGGGGACGTTCCGCTTGCATCAATCCTGATGCATGTCGAAGGGCTGGATCGGTATGCGCCGGGAGCCCAGCGGGTGGTCGAAGTCGAGGCACGGGTCATCGCTGACGCCCTGGTCCAGCCACTGGTTGTGCTGACCACCTCACGGCCGCCGTCGTGGCCCCGCTGACTGGCCCTGTCGGGGCCGGCGCTGCGGGGCCTTCGGTGGGGCCGCGAGTCGCCGCTACCGTCCGACCACGCTGAACTGCGCCGCTCGGTCGTCCTTGTTGCCCGCGGCATCAGTGATGGTGACGTGGAGCGTATAGGAACCGGGTGACAGTCGCTCCAGCGATACGTCACGATGCAGCCCGACACCGGCGGGACCCGCCCGATCCTCGAATTTCAGCTTGATGGCCGTGCCGCCGCCGCCGAAGATCTTCCGGAGGAATCCCCCACCACCCTTGCCCTTCTTCACCTCGATCTGGGTCGTGTACGCGGCGCCAGGCGCCAGGCCGTACACTTCGTAATACACCTGCATGGTATCCGAGCGCGCATACAGGCCCAGCGGATTGAACAGCACGGAGTCGGCGCCCGAGGGGGGAGTCCAGACCAGTCGAGCCACGCCCGACCCGAGCGCCAGGTCGCTGAGGCGGGGGCGCGCCGCCGACGGAGCCGCGACCCGGATGGTGTCGAGCGGCTCGACGATCCCCGCATCCGCACCCTGCTCGATAGCAACACGGTAGGTGAGGTTGCCCGGCGGCGTGTTGACGTCCACCCGGCCAACGAGATGCTCGCGCGGCGGCACCGGCGCTTCCGAGATGAACTGGCGGGTGGTATCGAGCGCCGCCACCACGGTGCCGGCGCTGTCCATGGCGGCAAAGCGGAGGCGGACTGAGTACAGGTACCCGCGCGAAATGCGCATCGGCTGCAGGCCATCGCCGCGAATTCCGTAGGTGATGTGCACCAGCGGCCCGCGCTCGTCATGGCCGACGGCCAGCACCTCCACCTCGGCATCGAGCTGCTTTGCGAAATTCAGGACGTAGCTGTCGGTCGTCGTGCCGATCCGGATGCTCTCCCGGCCAAGTCGTCGTTCCTCAGCCCGGTACCGCTCTGCGCTCGCATCGCCGACGCCCTGGAGCCGCGCGTAGAGCGGCGAAAGCTTCTGACGAGAACTGAGCAGCTCCTCAGCCTGGCTGCCCACCTGCGGCAGGGTCGAGGCGCCCAGCAGGACCGCATTGTTGAACCCAAGCACGTCGAACAGACTCTCGACCAGCTTGTAATCCTGCACATCCTCGCGTGCGAGGAAGTGGAAGACGAGGTCCCCTTCAGGCCGGCTGTAGCGCCAGGATTCGTTGGGCTCGAGTCCGGGAGCGTTGTAGAACGCCCGCGCCGTGGGCGCTCCATGCCGGATGTAGATCACTCCGCGATCGTCGAAATCCCTGCTGCCCGAGCGATAGCGCTCGACAATGTCGTAGTGGCGCTTGGTGGAGGCAAGGAAGAAATTCCGCCGCGCGTAGAAGTAGCGCCGGTAATGCTCCGCCAGCCGCGCGCCCGGCGTCCGCAGGGACCGCTCGTCCCGCCGGGTCCAGAACTGCCGAAGCAGCGCCTCACGTCCCGCGCCGCTGGTGGCGTCGAACCGGTCCAGCACGCTGTCCGGTGCGATGAGCGCCAAATCGGTGCGGTATCCCGCCACCGCGAGCGAGTCATTGGAGCGAGCACCCTCATAGTACGCCAGCTGTCCCGCCAGATCGCCCAGCATCAGCCTGGTGCGCGCGACCTCGAGCAGCCCCAGCCCGCGGTCGACGCCCGTGGCCGCGTATTGCCGAAAGGCACTGATTGCGCTGTCGGCATCGCCGACTTCCCGCTCCACCCGGCCGCGCGCGAGCAGCACCTCGGGTTGGAGCGTTGCCCTGGTGCCGGCGGCTCGCCGAAGCGCGTCCAGCGCCACGTTCAGCTTGATGTTGACCCGTTGCTGCAGCGCGGTGCTGGCAAGCTCGATCAAGCCCTTGGCGAAACCAGGGTCCACCTGGGCCGACTTGGCGAAGGCGATGGCCGATCGGGAAAGGGCGTCCTTGCCGAACATCTGCTGCAGGCCGGCGACCACCGAGATCTGGGAATCTCCGATGCCATATTCGGCCAGTCCCATCCCGTACCACGGGTAGGGCCATTCCGGTTGCAGGTCGATGCTCCACTGGAACTCGGATGCCGCATCGTCGAAATGTGACCGTCCCCCGAGTTCACCCAGTCGGAGCGCAAGAAAGCCGAGGCGCAGGTGCAGGGGCGTGCTGTCGCGCGCCACCTTGGCCACCTCGATCAAACTGCGCTCGAGCCGCAGCAATGGAAGCGTGTCGCGCGTGGCGCTCAGGGAGTCGCGAAATCGTTCCAGCGCGGCACGCTGCTCCGCCGACTGCGCGCGCGCTGGGACGAACGGCGCAAACGAGAGGGATACGGCGATGGCGAGCTGGCATCCGATACGAAGTGACATGACAAGATCCGTCTGCAGACCTGTTGGAGACGCCCGGCGGCGGCTGGTCCACACGCGCGTCACCGATCTTCTCGCCGGCTGGCGGCGCGGGCCACGAGGAACTCTCGCAGCCCCTCGAACACGCCAGCCGCATAGGCAGCCTGACCCTCTGCTGACCGGAGCGCCGCCTCCTGCTCCGGCAGCATGATGAACAGTCCCTCGGTCAGGATGGCCGGCATCCAGGTAGGACGAACCAGCGCCAGGTCGCCACGACCGAAGCCCAGGTCCCGAACACCCAACCTGCGCACCAGGGCCCGATCCACAGCACGAGCCAACGGGATGCTGCGCGGGTGATTGTAGAAGACGCTGGTGCCGTTGTTGGTAAATGGATTGATGCCATCGGGCAGCGCGTTGTTGTGGATTGAAACCAGCAGATCCGCTCCGATGGAATCCGCCAGGTGGGTCCGAGGATAGAGGTCGATCGGTGCGTCACTGGTCCGGCTCATTACCACCCGAGCGCCGGCGCGTGCGAGCAGATCTCGGAGCTTGAGCGCGATGCCCAGGTTGGGGACCGCCTCGTACAGACCGGTCGGGCCCGTCGCTCCAGCCGGCGGGTGGCCTGGATCCACAACGATCAACAGATCGCGAAATGGATGTCTGGTGTCGAGCGCTGGTGGCCGGTGAATCTCCAACAGCAGGTCGCCTCCATCATACCGGATGCGGTAGCCCCAAACCGGAGATCCGAGTTCGACCGTCAGTCGCACCCCCCGCGGGTCATCCTGGGTCCATGCGATGGTCTGCACCAGTGAATCGGTGCTGGGACCGTAGCGCACCCAGTTGGCATCACTGACCGCGTCGTACAGGACCAGCTGAAGCCGGCGCTCACTCTCGACCACCTGGAACGGCACCGGTTCAGTCAGCGGAATCCGCAACGTCACACGATCACTATCCGGCGTGAGCGTGAGCGAGCCGACAATGGCCTGTGGGGCCGGCGCGCCCGGCATGAGAGCCGCTTCGCTGGCTGGCACCCAAGCGTGGATGTCGGGCCCAAGCACCAGCCGCAGGTCGCTCCCCATCCGCGCGTCTGCCAACGCTCGCGTCCCGTTGGGCCAGAACCAGGTGTACGTCCCTCGCCGCACGGCGCGACCGATCACGATCCCATCGGTCGTGCCAGTCCCGGCTCGATCGTCATCGAGCAGTACAGTGCCCAGGGTGGATTCGGCCAGCTCGACCCTCAACGGCCAGCGCACCCTCGCTGAATCCGGACCTTGCACGATTGAGAGTGCAAGCGCACTGTCGATTCCTGCCAGCCGCCGGGCTGGCACGCGGGCCACATAGCGGTCCGGCCGCGGTTCGCGGACCAGCTTGCGGCGGTCGCGGTCGAACGCGCGGATGCCCTCGGCGACCGTCTCGAGCCGGGTGTCCGGCGAAAAGCGGGTGATCAGGCTGTCCCCCGCCCAGAGCGACAGTTCCGAGCCGGGCGCCGCCCGCACCGAGAACGCCAGGTCGTCCGCTCCGGGCCATTGCACGGTGCCCGATGGCATCAAGGACGCAGTGTCCACCCACGGGCCTGCCGGAGGGGGGACGAAACGTGCCGGCCGGCGAACCGTACGGAGAACGCTCGCGGTATCGCTGCCGAAGACGGCCGTGACCGTGAAAGGGATCGTGCTGTCCGATGGCAATGCGACCCATGCCAACCAGGACCCATTTGGCCAGACCCGAACAGGGGTCCCATTCACTGTGACGGTGGCCCGACCGTCGCCAGTGGATCCAAAGAGGAAGGTGGAATCGCGCGCATCGACGGTGGCGCCCTCGTCCGGATAACGGACCGTCAGGGCCAGCGGACCCGTTACCGAATCCATGCCGGGAAGGCTCGATCCATTGCGCAGGGACGGTCCGGTTGAAAGCGCGGGCGGAGGGGCGCAGGAGATGCCCAGGAGCAGGAATGTCAGCGGGACATGTCGGAGCATTGGTCCAAACTATACATCCGCCAGAAGTTACGCCAAAGTGATACGTTGACGCTCCTTCCAGCGATTCCTAGATTCCGCGAGCCGCGCTGGTGGCGGTGGCCCACAACACTGGAAGGCGCCATTGAGGATGTCCAGCTTCAGCGGCAGGCCCGGCATGATGGCAGCTTTGGCCTTCGCGGCTCTCGCCGTCGCGTGCGGGGGCGCCGAGCGCGGCGACGAGGCCGTTGCCGACGACTCGGCCCGGGTGGACTCCGTGCCGGCCGAGGCTGACTCGCTGGCCGACAGCGGCCGGGGCCGCCGCTCGCCAATCGGCGACCCGGGCGCACTTCCCCGACCGGGGGTGCGAGTCCCCCGTCAGCCCGCCGACTCGGCGAGCGGATCCCCGCGATGACGAGCGCCATTCACGTATCCGTCTTTGCCAAGACCGACCTCGGTCGTACCAGAGAGCATAATGAGGACTCGTTCCTCGTCGCCGACCTGTCGACCGGCAACGCCAGCCTGATGCCCGACGTGCGGGAACACGATGTCGGGCCCCGCGGCTCGCTGTTTGTGGTGGCTGACGGCATGGGCGGCGCCGCGGCGGGCGAACTGGCCAGCTCGATGGCCACCGAGGTCATCTGGCAGCACCTGCTGACCACCTGGGCGACGGACACGGACCTGACGGCCGAGCGCTTTGCGCTGCGAATCCGGGAGTCCGTCGAGCGGGCCAATGCCGAAATCTTCCAGTATGCGGAAGAGCATCCTGAAGTACATGGAATGGGTACCACGCTGACGATGGCCGGGGTGTACGGGGCTGACCTCTACCTGGCGCAGATCGGCGACAGCCGGGCCTACCTGATCCGAGGCGGCCGCGCTTCACAGCTTACGCGCGACCAGTCGCTGACCCAGCGGCTGGTGGACGCCGGCGAGTTGAGCGAGGAAGAGGCCGAACGCAGCGAGCGCCGTAACATCATCCTCCAGGCCCTGGGGCCCGATGTACACATCCGGGTGGACCTGAGCCACCAGTCGATCCGGCGTGATGACCTCCTCATCATGTGCTCCGACGGCCTTTCAGGCCTCGTCAAGCGCGATGAGATCGGCGAAGTGGCCGGCCGGACCGACTCGCTCTCCGCCCTCTGCAGCGAATTGATTGACCTGGCAAACTCGCGCGGCGGCCCCGACAACATCACCGTGGTAGCCGCTCGATTCGGCGGTGACGGTCTCGGACTTCCCGAAGCGGCTGACCAAGTGGGCTACCGCAACCTGGATATTGAAGACACGACCACGGTGGAGTATCCGGCCCTGCCCCCGGTCGTGGCCCCAGAGGCCCGGACCGGCTCGCCCCGGACCATCCTGGTTGGCGCCCTGGTACTCACCATCCTGATCGCCCTGATGCTGGTCTTCCTGTTCTGAGCCGCGGCTTCAGCTTGCAGCCGCGGCCACACGCCCAGTGACCGCTCATCTCCAGTTCCAGGATTCGCCGCTCCGCACGCGCCTCGCGTGGATCGGCGCCATTGCCTTTGCGTCGGGCTTTCCCTTCGGCCTGATCAATGAGACGATGCCGGTGTATCTGCGTAGCGAGGGCGCCGGCCTGGTCCAGGTCGGCCTGGTTGCGACGGTGACGCTGCCCTGGACCATCAAGTTCCTCTGGGCACCGCTGGTGGATCGAGTAGGAACCCGGCGGATCTGGATCACAGTCTGCCTCGGCCTGCTCTCCGCCCTGACGCTGCTGGTGGCGCACGCGAACGTTCACACGCTGGCGCCAGGCTTCTGGGTGCTGCTGACTGTCATGGTCACTCTGTCGGCCACGCAGGACATTGCCATCGACGCCTACACCATCGAAACAACGACGGATCGCGAACTCGGTGTCGCCAACTCGGTGCGGATTGCCCTGTATCGGCTGGCCATGTTTGTCGCCGGCGGGCTGCTCATCTACATTGGCGGCCGGATCAACTGGGCCGTCGCCTTCACGGTAGGGGCGGCACTCCTCGCCGCGCTGGCACTTGCGAGTTTCCTCCTGCCGACCGTGCGGGAGAGTCGGTCCGACCATGCGTCCATCTGGCAGCCGATCCGGATGCTCCTGGCGCGGCACGGCATTGGGTATGTGATCGTGTTCGCGCTGATCTTCAAGCTGGATGTCGCCTTTCTCGAACCCATGATGCGCCCGTTCTGGGTCGATCGCGGCCTGTCCCTCGAGGAGATCGGCGCGGCGCTGACGACCGGCCGGATTATCGCGACCATCGCGGGCGCGACGCTGGGTGGCGTTCTCACCTCGAAGTGGGGCATTCGCACCGCGCTCTGGTCCCTCGGCGCCGTGCAGGCACTGTCCGCGCTGGGCTACTTCGTCGCCACGCTCGTCCCTGGACGCGTCCCGGTCTATGGCGCGGCACTCTTCGAGAATTTTGCGGCAGGACTCGGCACGGCGGCGTTCGTCGCGTTTCTGATGAGCGTGGCGGAGCGGCGCTTTGCCGCCACCCAGTACGCCCTGTTGTCGGCCTTGATGGCGGTGACGCGCGGTGGAGCGGGTACAGTAGCGGGTTCGATGGCGGAGCGACTGGGCTATGGCCCGTACTTTCTGGTGGCCTTCCTGCTTGGGTTGCCGGCGTTCCTGCTCATTCCGTTCCTGCAGCGCGCCCGGCGACCGGATGACCTCAGCGCCGCACCCGGTTGATCATCCATCGGGCGACCGCCTCCTGCATGAGGCGCTGCCGGTGCCACGCCACCAGAATGGGCGCCTCGCCGGGTATGCTTTCGGCAAGACGCGGATGCCCGAAGAGAACTACCAGATCGGCTCCGGGCGCTGATTCGCGAAGCCGCGCGAGGTTTTCCGGACTGAATCCCGCTCGTCCCTTCCACGCCCGCGGTTCCGCGTACGCCAGCACCACGCGGCTTCCTCCGCTTCCGAACGCGATCCCCTCATCCTGCAGCGCACGAATGATCCAGTTCGACGGGCTGGCCGGATAGGGACCTCCGAGGTCATCGTCCACCACCGTGATCTCCAGCGCTTGCACCATCGGGCGAAGGGCGCCGCGCAGGAGCGGTGCGTCGAGCAGTCGGTCCGCCAACTCGTTACTCACCGTCGCGGGATCGGGATCGTCGGCCGATGCGACCGGCGCCGGCCGGCTCAGGAGCCGGTCCACCTGCTCCAGGGCCGCCGCGATTCGCGCTGGTGAGAGCGTCCCCGACCGCAGCGCATCGGTCAGCGACGCATGCGCGAGCGACAGGTTCCTGGGATAGAGAAGGACATCCACGCCGGCCGCCACGGCCGCGACATAGGCCGATGCTTCATCATGGCTCTCGAACGCACCATCCATGATCAGCGCATCGCTGACCACCGCTCCGGCAAAGCCCAGCGCTTCACGAAGAATCGCCAGGATCGGCAGCGACAATGTGGCCGGCTTCCCGGAAGGATCCAGCGCCGGGTAGGAAACATGTGCCGTCATGCAGGACGCCACGCCGGCGGCAATGCCGGCGCGGAACGGCTGGAGATCATCCTGAAGCTGCTCCCGGTCCGCCGCCACGGATGGCAGGCCAGCGTGCGAATCCGACACCGTGCGCCCGTGACCAGGAAAATGCTTGACACACGCGAGCGCGCCCGCGCCCTGGCATCCTTCCACCCATGCCGCGACACAGGCCCCGACCCATGCCGGGTCATCGCCGAAGGCCCGGGTCTGCACGATCGGGTTGTCCGGTTCGGCATCGAGATCCGCAACCGGGGCAAAGATCCAGCGGATGCCGACGCCCAGTGCTTCGCGCGCCGTTGCCGCAGCGGCCGCTCGCACGGTGGCCAGATCGCTGAGCGAACCCAATGCACGTGGCGGCGGCAGTTCATGCAGCCCGGCAAACTGCTGTCCTGCTCCCCGCTCCAGATCCGCACCGAACAGCAGCGGAACCGCGCTCCGTGTCGTCAGCGAGGCAACCAGCTCACCTACCTGATCCGCGGGGCCGCCGAAGATGATGAATCCGCCGACGCCCAGCTCAAGCGCCTGCTCGATGCGGGCGGATTCGTGATGGAATCCGGTTTCCTCACTCCAGCGGAGCGCCGGCATGAGGAGCCGCCCGTGCGACACGTTCACGGCGGCGTCACGGCGCCGAGCACGCGCGAACCTTGAGCCCCGGTCGCCGCTGGGAGGTTGGCCGGCTGGCCATGGATGGTCAGATAGCCCAGCAGCGCGAACGCCGCCGCTTCCTTGGCATCGCCATCAAAGAACAGTTCGTCAAACCTGCGAAGGCTCACTGCCTGTCCGCGCCGGGTCGAGAGCTCACGCGCCAGCGCAGCCATGACTCCAGGGTGGTGCGCACCGCCGCCGGCGACCACTACCTCGGCCGGGGGTGTCCAGCGCTCTACTGCCGCGGCGATCGACACCGCCGTCAACTCCACTGCCGTCGCCACACCATCGGCGCCGGGGCAGCGACGTGCCAGCTCCCGCGCGAATGCATCCCCGTAGCGTTCCCGGCCCGTGCTCTTGGGCGGGGGCTCCGCCAAAAAGGGGTCGGCCAGCAATTCCGCCAACAGCTCACGATCCACCTGACCGGCACCACTCACCTCGCCGTCACGGTCATAGGGCAGGTCGGGACGGAGCCGACGGGCCATCGTGTCGATGACAGCCATACCTGGGCCGGTGTCGAATGCGAACGCGCCGGCTTCCTCGGCGCGGCGCGGCACGAACGTCAGGTTTGCCATGCCGCCGATGTTGAGCAGCACCCGGGCGCACTCTCCGCCGAAGAGCAACACGTCAGCCATGGGCACGAGCGGGGCACCCTGGCCGCCTGCCGCGATGTCGCGCGAGCGGAAATTGTGAACCACGCGGACGCCAAAGCGTTCGGCCAGCACAGCTGGCTCCCCCAGTTGCCAGCTCACCAGCGGCGGCTCGTGCCAGATGGTCTGCCCATGGAAAGCGATGAATGACAGGTCCGGCGCCCGAACCCGACTGGCCTCGAGCGCAAGCTGGACCGCGTCGCCGGCCCAATGACCAAGCTGCACGTGCAGCCGTGCCAGCTCCGGTGCCCGCGCACCGGCGATTCCTGCGGCGATCGAGGCGCGCTCATGCGGCGCGTAGGGCCGGGTGGCGAAGCCCAGCAGTTCGAGGTGGGTGGGATCGTGAAGCCGCACGACGGCCGCATCCATGCCGTCCAGCGAGGTGCCCGACATGATTCCCACACCAAGACACGGCCGTTCGCTCATCGAGCACTCATGGGAGGGGGGTCACCGACGATCTCGCGCAAGCGGCCGCCGTGCTGCTCCAGCAGCCGCGCGGCTTCCCCGGCATCCACCTGCATTCGCGCCATGACGATGGCCAGCTTGACCTCGCCGCCGGCGGCATCGATGGCGGCCCGTGCCGCCGGCCGTGGCAGGCTGGTTGTCTCCATCACGATCCGCTCGCTGCGATCGCGCAGCTTCTCGTTCCAGGCGCGAAGGTCCACCATGAGATTGCCGTAAACCTTCCCGAGCCGGATCATCGCGCCAGTGGTGATGATGTTGAGAATCAGTTTCGTTGCGGTGCCGGCTTTCATGCGGGTGGACCCGGTGACAACCTCGGGGCCGACCTCTGCCACGATGCACACGTCACACAATTCGCGCAGCTCCGGCGGTGGCTCGGAGCAGGTGAGAAAGCCGGTACGTGCGCCCAACGTGCTTGCCTCTTCCAATGCGGCATGCACGTAGGGAGTGGTCCCACTGGCGGCGATGCCCAGCATGAAGTCGTTCCGGCCCACCCTGAGGCCGTTCACCGCCTGCCTCGCTGCGTCAGGATTGTCCTCAGCCCCCTCCACCGAGCGCCGAAGCGCGGCATCGCCGCCGGCGATCAGTCCCTGCACCAGGTCTGGCGGCGAGCCAAACGTGGGCGGACATTCAGTGGCATCGAGGACGCCCAATCGCCCACTCGTGCCAGCGCCAACATAGATGAGCCTGCCACCGGCCCGGAAGGCTGCCTCGGCCAGTTCCAGCGCCAGCGTCACCTCGGTTGCGGCTGCCGCCACCGCTCCCGGCACGCGGGCATCTTCCGCGTTGATCAGCGCCACGATGTCGCGCGGGGACGCGACATCGATCTGCTGGGTGCGCGGATTCCGCTGCTCGGTCAAGCGGCCGTCGTGGACTGGGTTCGTCATCGACCTGGGTGTGAGGGTGTGCCGGGGCGCGGGCGCCGCTAAATTAGGGGCCGCGCCGCTGCCAGAGCAACCGGGCAGCGTTGCGCCCCATCTCCTTCCAGTGGCGAGGCGCCCGTGATTCGTCGACTGTTGGTCACCCTCTGCATCTCCCTTCTGCCTGCCTGCGCGCACACCCCCAGTCAGCCAGCCAGTGGCGTTTTGACCCCGGCCGGCGGCGCGGAAGGCATGCGGGCGGATTGGCCCCTCCGTGGCCGGTCGCGCGTGGTCCACGGGTCCCACGCTGTCGTCGTCTCCGGTAACGAAATCGCCAGCCAGATCGGGCGGGACATCCTCCAGCAGGGCGGCAACGCGGTGGACGCGGCCGTCGCCGTGGGCTTTGCGCTGACCGTGGTGCATCCTGAAGCCGGCAACATTGGCGGCGGCGGGTTCATGGTCATCCGCCTGAAGGATGGCGGCGTCTTCACCCTGGACTACCGGGAGGTCGCGCCAAAGCGGGCGACGCCGGACATGTACGTGGACTTGCGCGGCAACCCGACCGAACTGAGCATCGTGGGTCACCTGTCGGCCGGCGTTCCCGGGGCGGTCGCCGGCATGGCCGAGGCGCATCGACGGTTCGGCAAGCTGCCGTGGCGCGAGGTCGTCGAGCCGGCCGTGCGGCTGGCGACAGATGGGTTCACGGTGGATTCGTTCCGCTTCCGCTCGATCGAGGGCTCGCGCGAATTGCTGTACCTCTTCCCGGCCTCGCGCAGGAAATTCCTGACCGATGGCGGGCATGCCCCGCAGCCCGGAACGACCTGGCGCCAGCCGGACCTGGGCCGCACGCTCGCGGCGATTCGCGACCACGGGCGCGATGGGTTCTATACCGGGCCAGTCGCCGACCTCATCGTCAAGGAAATGGAGCTGGGCGGCGGCATCATCTCGCACGCCGACCTGGAGGACTACAAGGCAATCTGGCGCGACCCGGTACGGGTGAGTTACCGAGGATATACCGTCTATTCCATGCCGCCGGCGTCGTCCGGCGGGGTAACGATGGGGGAGATCCTCAACATCATGGAGGGCTGGCCCTCGCTCCCGGCCTTCGGCACCGGCGAGCTCATTCATCGTGAGACCGAGGCGATGCGACGCGCCTTCACCGACAGGAACGTATTTCTTGGCGATCCCGCCTTCGTGGACCTGCCGCTGGGCCGGCTGCTCTCCAAGTCCTATGCCGATTCGCTGCGACACCAGATTGGCGAGCGCGCGTCCAAGACGCCCAAGTTCGATGCCAGCCTGCCCACCGGATCATCCACCACCCATTACAGTGTTGTCGATGCGGACGGCAATGCGGTCAGCACCACCACGACGCTCAATAACAGCTATGGCAGCGGTGTCACCGTCAGCGGGGCCGGCTTTCTGCTGAACGACGAAATGGACGACTTTGCCACGGCGCCGGGCAAGCCCAACATGTTCGGCCTGGTGCAGGGCGAAGCCAACAATGTACAGCCCGGCAAGCGCATGCTGTCCGCCATGACGCCGAGCATTGTCCTGGACTCCACTGATGACCTCTACATGATCGTCGGGACACCCGGTGGGCCGCGCATCATCACCATGGTCTATCACGTCATCTCCAACGTCATTGATCACCACATGTCGCTGGCCGACGCGGTTGCGGCGCCACGGACGCATCATCAGGCCCTTCCCGATGTCATCCGCGTGGAGCGCAACGGGTTCACGGCCGCGACATTGGCGGACCTGCGCGCACGTGGCCACGAAGTGCAGGAGGGTGGCTACTCCGGTGACGTAGAGGCAATCATCCGGACCGGCGAGGGCTGGGAGGGTGTGAGCGATCCCCGGTACGGAGGTGGTGGCGCGGCGTATTGAAGAGAAGATCCGGTGCCGGCCACAGCCGGGGGCGGGTATGAGACCCGCCCTCGGCCGCCGGGCCGCGAGGCTCAGCTGCGCCGGAAGGTATCGTTGAGGGTGATCGTCACCGAGCTGCCGGCGGGCAGCACGACGTCTCGGTCCTTTGTTTCTACGGCACGCTGGGTGCCGACCGCGCCGCCGATCACTCCACCAATCACCGCACCCTTGCCACTGCCACCGAGCACCCGACCCACGACCGCACCTGCAGCGGCACCGGCACCCACCTTGGCTGCGTCGTTGGCGTCAACGGAGCGGCTTTGCAGATGAGTCTCGAGCCCCGAGACCCCGCCGGTCAGGTCATAATCGGTGCCATTGATCGACACGCTGGTGGCCGCAAGGCTCAGGGTGCCGGTATTGTCGCTCTTGCTGTCGGAAGGCTTGATGGCACTGATCCGCAACGTCACCACCGAGCCCGCCGGGATGACCACCCGGCCTGACCCGTCCTTGACGTCATTGGCCACCTTGGCGGTCACAGTCTCACCGACCTTCTGGGTCCGCGAAGTGATCTCGGAGGTTGTGCTTGCGCCGAACGACTCACCCGCCGCGAGCGTACGAGTGGTGGCGGGTTTCACGGCCGCCGGTGCCGACGCGGTCGGCTGGGCCTGGGCTTCGGAGTCGCCGGCTGGGTCGCACTCGTGCTCGGATTGGCCGGTGCGACGGCAGTATCTGCCGACTGGTCGTTGAGGGCCGCCGTGGTATCCACGGGTGCCATCTGCAAGTCCCGGTTCAGGCTGTCGGCAACGGCCGAGTCATCGCGGTCTCCACCGGAGCACGCCGCGATGGTGGCCGCCCCGATCAATGCCAGCAGTGTTCGTGTCATTCATTCCTCCTGACGTAGTTGGCTTGCCTGACTGGATCATTTCTTTGACATTGCGGGCACCATGCGCGCCCTCCAAACCCTGATTCCCTATCTCCGCCCCTATCGAGCGATGTACGCCTGGGGCCTGCTGCTGGTGGTGCTGTCCAATGGTTTCAGCACCCTGGGTACCCACTTCCTCCAGCGCGGCATTGACGTACTGGGCCAGGGCGGCGCCTTCCGTAATGTACAATCAGCCGCCCTCCTGCTGCTGGCCGTCGCCGTCCTGGGCGGCGTTGCGCGGTTCGGCATGCGCCAGCTCCTTAATAGCAGCAGCCGCCGCGTCGAGTTCGACCTGCGGAATCGCCTCTATGGCTATTTACAGGGTCAATCAGCGGAATTCTATGACCGGTACCCGACCGGCGATGTGATGGCGCGCACAACGAACGACCTGCTGGCAGTGCGCATGGTGGCCGGTCCGGCCCTGATGTACCTGGTCGATACGGTCATCCGAAGCCTGATCGTCATTCCGGTCATGGTGCACATCAGTGCACTCCTCAGCCTGCTCGCCCTCATTCCCCTCGCGGCGCTGCCCCTCGTCATGACCCGGTTCGGGCGCGCAATCCACCGCCGAAGCGAGGCGATCCAGGCACAGTTCTCCACCTTGACCAGCTTCACGCACGAGCACCTCTCGGGTGTGCGGATCGTTCGCGCCTACCGGCAGGAAGCGGCCGAGGAGCGGCAGTTTCGCCGGCTGAATGAGGAATACACGGACCGAAATCTCTCGCTGGCGCGCATTCAGGGCATGTTCCATCCCCTGCTGGCCATGCTGGGTGGGCTCGGCATGGTGGCGGTCCTTTATGCCGGGGGCCAGCTGGTCATCGCGGGCAGCGTTTCGGTCGGGCAATTCGTCGCGTTCGGTGTCTACCTCGCGATGCTCATCTGGCCGATGATCGCCTTGGGATGGGTGGTCAACCTGGTGCAGCGTGGAGCCGCCTCGATGGGCCGCATCAACGCCATCTTCAGCGAGCCGGTCGCGGTCACATCTCCGCGCTCCCCGCTCGCCCTGCCCCCGGCCACGGGCGGGCGACGCGTCGCATTCGAAGGCGTGTGGTTCCGGTATCCCTCCGCAGCGGCACGCGGGTGGGTCCTCGAGGATGTCTCATTCGAGATCGCGGCCGGCGGCTCGCTGGCGATCGTCGGCGCCACCGGCGCCGGGAAGTCCACCCTGGCGGAGCTCCTGGTCCGGATCTACGACCCGGAGCGCGGCCGCATCACACTGGACGGCATGGATATCAGGGCGCTATCCCTCGGCGAACTGCGACGCAACGTCGGGTTCGTGCCCCAGGAAACCTTGTTGTTCAGCACCACGATCAGGGAAAACGTCCTGCTGGGCGCTCCCGATGATGGACGCCTGGAGATCGCCGCCGAAACATCTCAGCTGGCCGAGGCGCTGCCCCAGCTGCCGGATGGCTATGACACCATGCTGGGAGAACGAGGGGTGAATCTCTCGGGCGGGCAAAAGCAGCGGGCGGCAATCGCTCGGGCGCTGGCGCAGCAGCCGCCGGTCTTCGTCCTCGATGATGCCTTGAGTGCCGTCGACGCCCATACGGAGGCACGAATTCTGGCTGGCCTGCGAGGCGCGCTCGAGCGCCGCACCAGCATCGTGATCTCGCACCGGCTGGCGGCCGTTCGGGATGCCGATCACATTCTGGTGCTGGATGCGGGGCGTGTGGTCGAGCAGGGTCGGCACACCGTCCTCATGGAACTGGGAGGCCGCTACTGGGAACTGCTTCGCCGCCAGGAGCTTGAGGAAGAGCTCGAGGAGGCGGTGTGAGGTAGCAGACCAGGTGTCCGTCGGCCGGAGCGGCCTCGGGGTTTCCACGCCGCTGCCTTGTGCAGGGCAGCAGCGTCGCGAGGCGTCCAGCTCGCCTACAGCCGCTCCCGCAGGAAGCCAGGCGTCAGTCCCTGCAGCCACCCCGCCAGCCGGGTGAATTCGCCCGAGACCATGAGCACGCCCACAACGATCAAAAGGATGCCGCTGATGAGCTTGACGGTGCCCAGATGCCGGCGAAATCCCTTGAACCATCCAAGGAACCAGTCCAGCGCAAACGCGGCCAGCAAGAACGGCAAGGCGAGACCGAGAGAGTAGGCTGCCAGCAGGGTCATTCCCCGCCCGAAATCGGCCTGGGAAGCTGAAAGGGTCAGAATGCCGCCCAGGATCAACCCGATGCACGGCACCCAGCCGGCCGCGAAGGCCATCCCGACCAGCACTGACCCGATGTAGCCAACCGGCTTCTCCGCCAGGTAGACCCGCTGCTCCCGCTCCAGGAACGGAATCTTGATGACCCCCATGGTCAGGAGCCCGAATGCGATGATCGATTCCACCTACCCGGGCAATCAAGTCCTTCTGATTGCGCAGCGCCAGCCCGAACGCTGATGCACTCGCGCGGAGTGCGAAATATATCAGGGTGAACCCAAGCACAAAGAGCAACGCGTGGGTGACGGCAATCCAGCGCCGGTTGGCGGCCTCCGGCACCGGGATGCCGGTGAGGAATCCGATATACGAAGGAACCAGCGGCAGCACGCCCGGCGAGAGGAAGCTGAGTAGCCCCCCGTGAAAGCCACCAGGATGCCCAATCCAACGCTATCCGTCGTTACGCCCAACCTCACAGGTCGCGCCGAAGGCACTCTCGGCAGGTTTCCACGATTTCCACCCTGTGCCGCTGGTGCTGGAAACCGTGTTCGTCGGCAACAATACCCAACAGCCGCGTGAGCTGATCGTTGGTGAATTCGATGACCTGGCCGCACCGGTCGCAGATCAGGTGGCCATGCTGGTCCGCTGCGGCCGCCGGCTCGAAGCGGCGGGATGCCTCGCCAAAGCGGTGCGACCGCACGAAACCTGAGCGCTCGAGCAGGTGCAACGTCCGGTAGATGGTGGCTGTTCCCGCCTCGCCTCCCTGTTCCACCAACTGCTCCCGCAGATGCTCGACGCTCAGGTGTTCCGTCGAAGCCAGACAACTCGGCGATCAGCTCCCGCTGTCGCGTCACCGGCAGCCGATGTTCGCCCAGCCAGACGCGAAATGCCTGCAGCAGCCGCTGGCGCTCATTCTCCGACAGCTGGCTCATCTGCCACCGCAAACCATTGGGCCGGATCAACCTCGCTGGGCGGTTCGTCGTCGTCGGAGCGCCGGTGGGCTTCCTCCAGCAGCTTGGGGAGCTGCTCGACGGGCCCGCTGCCCACCTGCCGCACGTCGGCTTCGAACCGTCCCCGTTCCTTGCCCTTCACCAGCAGCATGTCGCGCGCGGTGTAGATCGTCCGCCGCTCCGCGCCCAGTCCCTCCGCACGGGCAATGACCGCCGTGCCAAACTCGCGGTGTCCTTGCCGGGTCACCGGAAAGCACCAGATTCGATCGATTTCGCTTGCGGGCACATTGGCAGCAACCACCTGCGCCAGGCGTTCCCAACCCGACGGTGGCGTAGCGGCATTCATGCCGCGGGCCCCGGCGCACGCTCCACGTAGAACCGAAGCACGGTCATGAAGTCCTGGGCGTTGGTGACCACGCCGTAGGCCTGATGGGTGCCACGATCCTTGAGCTTGTTGACCACGAACTCGGTCTGGTCTACGCAGATCGTCGTGAGCGGGGCCGGCGCGCCACGCGCCGTGTGGAAGGCCGGAAGCATGTTCCCGACCGCGATCGCATGCAGCGCCGTCGCAATGAAGATCGCACCCGTCGCACGCACCGTATGTTCCCGCATCGGCATCCTGCGCCGCCCAGCGCGTCCGTAATCACGCCCGGAAGCGGTCCGTCATCACGAATCGAACCGCTGAGCACGTAGGGAATCCCGATCGTGACGAGGGCGTGCATGATTCCGCTCGACACCAGCCCGTTCGCGATTGAAGC